>CAVYBU010000017.1:0-261285 GCA_963766735.1 uncultured Chloroflexia bacterium | reverse complement strand
ATCGAGGCCGCATCCATCCCGGCCAGCGTGATGTCGTGGCGCGGCGAGAAGCACACGACGCGGCAGGTGCCCCGCGTCCCCTCGGCACGGAACAGGCCGCCACCAACGCGGGCGTCGGAGGTGTCCGGCCGGAGGGCCGCAAAGTCGTTGGTGAACACGAAGGTGGAGGCGTAGTCCGGGTTGAGGTCGCCCGTGACGCGGGTGTTCCGGGGGCAGAGGTAGCAGTCCGGGTCGTGGGCGGGGCGCTCCTCGGGCGGTTCGGGTTCCTCGGCACCCAGCCAGGGGCGCTTCGTCCTGCCGGCGGAGACCAGGACCCACTCGCCGGTCAGCGCGTTGAGGCGCCGGTGGGGCTCGGCCTCGAGCGCGGCGATGTCGGCGTCCGGGGGCCGGACGGGATCGGTGGGCACGCGGGGGTTCCTCCTGGGGCCGTGGAGCGCTTGCCGGGCGGCCCCTGCATGATCGCAGGTCCGCCCGGTCACGGGCTCAGGCGATCCGCCGGGCTCCGTCTGACGCCGCCACCTCGAACACGCGCGGGGCCAGGCCGGTCCGCGCCGGGTAGTCGCGCATGACCGCCTCCCGCAAGGCCGGCACGGCGTCCCGGCGGACCAGGTTGATCGTGCAGCCCCCGAAGCCGGCCCCGGTCAGGCGTGCGCCGATGACCCCGGGCGTGGAACGGGCGATCTCCACCAGCGCGTCCAGCTCCGGGCTGCTGATCCCGAACAGGTCCCGCATCGAGGCATGGCTCTCGTAGAACAGCCGGCCGACGGTGGCCAGGTCGCCCGCCTCGAAGGCCGCGATCGCCGCGAGGACACGCTCGTTCTCGAAGACGATGTGCTCCGCGCGGGCGGCGACGATCGCGTCCATCCGCGGCCGCGCCTCCTCGAGCATCGCCGGGGTCACGTCGCGCAGCGCGGTGACGCCGGGCACGGTCTCCGCGATGACGGCCACCGCAGCCTCGCACTGGGAGCGACGCTCGTTGTAGGCGGACGACTCCAGCCGTCGGGGCGAGCCCGAGTGGCAGGCGACCAGCGCGAGGTCGTCGTCGGCCATGGGGATCGCTCGGTGGTCGAGCGTGCGGCAATCCAGCAGGAGCGCGCGGCCCGCCTCGCCGAAGATCGACGCGAACTGGTCCATGATCCCGTTGTTGAGGCCGATGTAGCCGTTCTCACCCCGCTGGACGAGATGGACGAGACGCATCGGGTCGACTTGCCGGCCGTTCGCCGCCGGCAAGCGCCCAGGCGCTCACGACCTCGAGCGCCGCGGACGATGAGAGGCCCGCCCCCTGCGGCAGGTCCGAGGCGAGGATCCCGCGGAACCCCCGCGGCCGGAGGCCCGCCTCCGCCATCGCCCAGGCGATGCCAGCCACGTAGTCGATCCAGCCGCCCTGCCGGGCGCCGACGGCCGTGGGATCGAACTCGCCCGTCTCGCCGGTCTCGGCCAGGGTCAGGCGGACGATGCCGTCATCCGTCGGCAGCAGCGCGATCGCGATCCCGAGATCGATCGCCACCGGGAGGACGAACCCCTCGTTGTAGTCGGTGTGCTCGCCGATCAGGTTGACGCGTCCGGGGGCGTGGACGACGCGGATGTCGCCAGGCCGGGCGGCGGCCTCCGGAGTCGACAGCGGCCAGACGGGCCGCGAGGGCTGCCGGGTCCCGCGCGAGCGCTGCGGCGCCGGGGTCTGGGGTGTTGGCCCGGGTGCTCATGCGATGCAGCCTACCGAACCACCCGGACGGCCGTGCCGCCGTCGCGGCGGTCATGTGCCGGGCACGATGAAGTACCCGGGCGGCAGGGTCGCGGCCGGTACCCGCATGGCCGCCCTGGGTCCGCGCGCCTACACGACGTCCCGGCGGATCGTGAGCGAGGCGATCACGGTGAAGGACACCGCGACCAGCGCCAGCACCGCCATGTCCCAACGGAGCACCGCGCTGGACAGCCCCGCACCGGCGACGAACACCTCGCGCAGCCCCTCGACCGCATATGTCACCGGCATCAGGCCCACGAACGGCTGCAGCACGTCGGGTAGTGAGCTCACCGGGAACAGGACCCCGGACAGCAGGAACTGTGGCGTCATCACGATCGGGATGAACTGCATGATCTGCAGCTCTGTCCGGGCAAACGTCGAGAGGAAGATGCCCAGGCTGACCGCCCCGAGGGCAAGCAGCAAGACCACGAGGAAGGCCGTCAAGGGGTCGCCCGCCATCGCAACCCCGAGTCCGATCGAGAACTCGGGGAGCGGACCGATGGCCGGCACGTGGATGGTCCCCAGGACCCAGGCCATGAGAACCGCGACCTGCAGCGTCGCGAACAGGCCGAAGCCGACGATGTACCCGACGACCACCTCGCCGCGCGAGACGGGCGTCGCCATCAGGCGCTCCAGCGTGCCGCCGATGCGCTCGCGCAGGAAGCTGACCCCGGTGAGGATGTAGACGAAGAAGTAGGCCAGGAACGCGACCATCGCGGGCGCGAAGGGTGCGATCGGATCGTCGCTGGGAACTCCGTACACGGTCACGTGGCTGATGGCTGGCAGCCGGGCGCCTGCCGCGGCCGCCGCGGCGCCGACCAGAGCCTGCCGAACGACCGCGACCTGGGTCGCGTCGCCAGCCGGATCGAGGCCGTTGGTGATGAGGGTGATCGTCGCGGCGTCCTCGCCCAGGTCGGCCGGAAGCACGATTGCGATGGATGCATCGCCGTTCTCGACCATGCTCCGGGCGGCTTCCTCGTCGGGCGCCGCGGTGACGGTCACGTCCCCGGCCTCGAGCGCCGAGCGCAGCACCGCCTCCACAGCGATCCCGCGGGCGCCACCCTCGTTCACCAGCACGGCCTCGACGGGCGGTGCCTGGGACTCCCGGACGATGAAGGTCACGAGTCCCGTCATCGCGATCGGAACGATGAACAGGAGGGCGAGGCTCGGGCGATCCCGGCGGATCTCCTGCACGACCCGGCGGACGATGGCGCGGAGCCGACGCGGGTTCATGCCACAGCCTCGCCGTCGCCCGCGAACTGCAGGAACGCCGCCTCCAGGTCGTCGGTGCCGGCCTGCGTCCTCAGCTGGGCGCCGCTGCCGCGGGCGATCATCCTGCCGGCCCTCATGAACAGAAGGTCGTCGCAGTGGTCTGCCTCGTCCATCACGTGGCTGGACACGACGATCGTCGCTCCCGCGTCCGCCAGGTCCCGGAAGTGGGTCCAGAACTGGACCCGGAGGAGCGGGTCGACGCCCACGGTGGGTTCGTCGAGGAACAGGATCGGCGGGCGATGCACGAGGGCGCATGCGAGCGACAGGCGGCGGCGCTGGCCACCCGACAGCGTCTCGGCCAAGCTCTTCGCCCGATCCGCGAGACCCACCAGGGCGAGGGCGTCCGTCACCGCGGCGGCGTCGCCAACCCCGTAGGCGGCGGCGAAGAACCCGGCGTTCTCCCCTGCCGTGAGCGCCGGGTAGATGCCGTCACCCTGGGTCATATAGCCGATGTGGGCGAGGTTGGCGCGCGACGGCATCCGCACACCCAGGATCTCGGCATGGCCCTCGGTGGCCTTCGTCAGGCCGGTGAGGAGACGGATGAGCGTGGTCTTGCCGGACCCGTTGGGGCCGAGGAGGCAGTAGATGCGCCCGGGAGCGAGGTCAAAGGTCATGCCGTCAACGGCCGCAACCGGCCCGAATCGCTTGACCAGGCCGACGGCCCGGATGGCCGGCTCGGGCGGGGGCTGCTCGCCGGGCCCCGTGACTGCCTGCGCCTGGACCGTCGCGTCCATCGCCATCGCCGCCGTCCTCTCTGCCGCGCCGGAGACCCATCCCCGCCGGAATTCATCGCCTGACGAATCATAGGCACGGGAACAAGCGGACGGCCGCTGAACCGGACTTGGCCTATGAACATGGGCCAAGCGCCGGTATCATCCCGCGATGCAGCGCTCGCCCGCCTGGATCTGGGTCCTGTTCCTGACGCTCGGCTTCCTCTGGGGATCGTCCTACCTCTGGATCAAGATCGGGCTGGAATCACTGCCGCCGCTGACGCTGATCGCCGGACGCCTCCTGCTGGGTGGCGCGTTCCTGGCCGTGGTCGTCGCGATCGCCCGGCAGCCCCTCCCCCGAGAGCCCCGCCAGTACGGCCACCTGTTCGTCATGGCGGTCGTCAACATCGTGATGCCGTTCGTCCTGATCACGGTCGGCGAGCAGTCCATCGACTCGGCCCTCGCGGCGATCCTGACCGCCACCGTGCCCCTGACCGTCATCGTCCTGGCACCGATGTTCCTGCCCGACGAGCGCATCACGCTGCCCAGGATCGCGGGGCTCGCCGTCGGGTTCGCGGGCGTGATCCTGCTCGTGGCGCCGGACCTCGTGAACCTGTCGGACGCGGATCTCACGGGCGAGCTGATGATGCTCGGCGCGGCGATCTGCTACGGCATCGGCAACGTGTACGCCAAGCGGAACGTCCGCGGCCTCCGCCCGATGATCCCGGCCCTGTTCCAGGTCCTCTTCGCGGTCGCCATCATCGTGCCCATGGCGCTGGTCTTCGAGCAGCCGGTCGGCAACGTCAGCCCCGCGCCGGAGGCGATCGTGGCCGTGATCTGGCTCGGGCTGCTGGGGTCGGGCGTCGCCTACCTGTGCTACTTCACGATCCTGGCCCACTGGGGCGCAACCCGGACCTCGATGGTCGCGTACCTGCTGCCCGTGGTCGGGATCGTGCTCGGGGCGGTCGTGATGGGCGATCCCGTGACGGTGACCCGCATCGTCGGGACGAGCCTGATCATCGCGGGCATCGCGCTCGTCAACAGCGGGCCGACCGCGAAGCGGCTCATCGACCGTCGGGCCGACGCCGCCGCCGCTGCCGCTGCCGGCCGGAGCGGCTGACCGGGGCGCTGATCAGCCCGACCGGGCGCTGATCAGGCGGCCGGGGCCCCGCCCAGCCCGACGGGCTCCGCTCAGCCGAAGCGCGCGCGGAGACGCGGCAGGACCAGCTCCCCGTACCGCGCGATGGCGGCCTCCTGGTCGGGCCCCGGGAAGTGGAAGACCAGGTGGTTGAACCCGTACCCGAGGTAGGGCGCGATCTGCTCGATGTGCTCCTCGGGATCTGCCGAGACGAGCCAGCGCCGGTGCGCGTACGGTTCGGCCTCCTTCGCGAGGGCCTCCATCTCCAGCGCGTCGTGGACACCCATCTTCTGCTCGCCGGTGAGCGCGAGAGCCGCCCAGACCTTGGTGTCCTCCATCGCCCGGTCGAGATCGGTGTCGAAGGACACCTTCATCTCGATCATCCTGTCCAGCCCGGAGGCGTCCCGTCCGGCCTTGCCTGCGCCCTCGTCCAGGGCCGGCAGCAGGGTGCCGGTGTACAGCTCCTCGCCCTTGCCGCTGGTGCAGATGAGTCCGTCGGCGATACGCCCGGCAAGGCGGGCGGCCGCGGGCCCCGAGGCGGCGATGTACACCGGAAGGGGCTCCTCCGGACGGTCATAGATCGTGGCGTTGTTCGTGCGGTAGTGGTCGCCCTCGATCGTGAGCCGCTCGCCCCGCCACAGCTGCTGGATCAGCAGCACGGACTCCTTGAGCCGTGCGAACCGCTCGCCCTGCTCCGGCCAGGTGACGCCCACCGGGACCTCGTTGAGGGACTCGCCGGTTCCGACGCCCAGGATCACGCGCCCGGGGGCCAGGCAGCCAAGGGTGCCGAACGCCTGGGCCACGATCGCCGGGTTGTAGCGGAACGAGGGGGTGAGGACGCTCGTGCCGAGGGTGACGCGGCGGGTCGCCTGGGACGCCGCGCCCAGCCAGACGAGCGCGTTCGGGGCATGGCCGTCCGTGTGGCGCCACGGCTGGAAGTGGTCGCTGGTCCAGACCGAGTCGAAGCCGGCGCCCTCCGCGGCGACCGCGAGGTCGAGCAGGCGCTGGGGCGGGAACTGCTCCGCGGATGCCTTGTAGCCGAGTGTCAGGGGCGGCATGGGACTCCTCCTGGTGTTCGCGGCGATTGTCGCATCAGTGGGCGACCGCCAGCGCCACGGCGCCGGCCAGCACCAGGACTGACCCTGCGATCCGCAGCCCGATCTCCCGGCGTCCCACCGCCTCGTGCAGGCGGAGCACGCCCCAGGTCGAGGTCAACAGGACGGCCGACTCCCGCAGGGGCGCCACGACGGCGAGCGGTGCCCGGGACAGCGCCGCCAGCACGAACCCGTACGCGGTGAAGATCAGCAGCCCGCCCGCGACCGCCCTCGGGACGTCGAGCGGGACGTCGCGACGCGGATACGCCCCACCGGCGATCCGCGGCCGCACCCAGGCCACGATGAGGAGCCCCACGGCGCAGGTCGGCCACAGGATCGCGGCGTAGAGCCAGGCCGGGGCCTGCTGGACGCCGACGCGATCGAGCGCGGAGTAGGTGGCGATCATCGCCCCGGTGAGAAGAGCGAACCCGGCGCCCGACCGATCGGCTCCCGGCGCGCGCACCAGCCGCCACGGCCGCTGGACCACGAGCAGCCCCGCCAGCAACAGGCCGACCCCCAGCCACGCCGAGGGAGGCAGGCGCTCGCCCAGCACCAGCACCCCGACCGCCACCGCCAGCAGCGGCGCGCTCCCGCGCGCGATGGGGTAGACGACCGACAGGTCGCTCCGGCGATAGGCGGCCGCCAGGAAGACGAAGTAGGCGACCTCCACGCCCCCCGACACGATCCCGAGCACCCATGCGGCCGCAGGCACGTCGGGCCGGTCCGCGACCAGCCAGGCGATAACGGCCAGCGGCACCAGCACAAGCGATGCCGCCACGACCCCGACCGTCGCGGTCCGGAGCGGGTCGCCGGCGGTCTTGAGCAGGATGTTCCAGGCCGCGTGGAGAACCGCCGCGATCGCGATGCAGCCGAGGGCAAGCGGGTCCACCCCGCGAGTCTAGGACGCAGACAACGTGCCGGACCGACGGGCGCCGTAGCGACCGGGGGTTCGCGTCAGATCTCGGGTGAGATTGCAGGACGAATTGCGGGTCGGGTCGGTCGCGGGTCGGGTCGGTCGCGGGTCGGGTCGGTCGCGGGCCAGCCCCGGGTCAGGTCGCGGGCCAGCCCCCAAGCTCGTCGAGCGTCGGCGGGTTGGCACCGGCGCGCTCGCACACGAACGCTGATGCCCGCACGGCGAAGCGCGTGGCACGAAGCACCGCGCCCTCGTCCGCGATGGTTGGCCGTGTCGCGCCCTCGTGGACAAGACAGGCCAGGAATGCGCCACCGAACGTGTCCCCCGCTCCAACGGTGTCCACGACCCGGACCGGCGGTGCGGGCACGGCGTGCACCGCACCGTTCACGTCCACCGACACCGGTCGCCCGCCATCGGTCACCAGGATCACGCGCGCGCCAAGGGACCGGATCGAGGCCGCTGCCTCGTCCGCCGTCGCGCCGGGCCAAAGGAAGTCGAGATCCTCAACGCTGGCCTTCACGATGTCCGCCCGCGCGAAGACCCGTCCCAGGCGTGCGCGGTAGGCACCTGGATCGCGCGTGATTGATGGGCGGCAGTTGGGATCGATCATGAGCGGGATGTCATCGGGCAGACCGGCGACCCAGGCCTCCAGCGTGGTCGCCATCGGTTCCAGCACGAAGCCCAGTGAGCCCGTCAGGACCGCACGAGTTCCGGTGGGCAGCCCGCCGGCGAGCGGACCCGGGAGGACGGCGGGTGTGGAGGTCCCCTCCGTGTAGAACCGGTAGGCCGCCGCGCCGTCCTCATCCAGCTCGGCGAGGGCCAGCGTCGTCGGCAGCTCCGTCCGTTGCGCCAGATCCAGCGACACGCCGTCCGCGACCAGGGCCGCCTCCAGCATCCGGCCGAAGCGGTCCGTCGACAATCCGCCGATCCAGGAACACGCCATGCCGAGGCGCGCGGCGGCGCGAGCCGTGTTGTACGACCCGCCCCCGGCCACGGGCACCAGCTCCCCGTCGGGGCGCACGATCAGATCGACGAGGGCGTCTCCGGCGATGACGATCACGGGTCCTGGCCCCTTCGTGTTGGTTGGACGGCAACTAGGGTGCACGAGTTCGCGGTATCGGGCGTGGCGGCGTCAGCTCGGCAGCATCGCCACCCCCGGCCGTCCGTATGATCGTCCCATGATGACCAAACAGGGTCGCGTGCGATGGCCTCGACGGGGGTGCGTCCGGTGAGCGAGGCAGAATTCCCGGTCGCCCGGTTCCTGGGCGCGGACGGTGTGGTTCAGCGGGTGCGGCTGGCGGCATACGGCTGGTGCGAGATGGACGGCGCGGTGCTGCTGTGCCGGATCTCGACGGAGGGACCCGGCGGCGGACAGTGGACGCTCCCGGGCGGCGGCCTGGACTTCGGCGAGGATCCGGAGGCGGGGCTGCGGCGGGAGCTGCTCGAGGAGACGGGGTACGAGGGCGACGTGGGTGAGGTCCTCGGCGTGCGGTCCGCGGTGCTGGAGCCGGCCGAGACCATCAGCGGTCACCGCGTCCAGACGGTTGGCATCCTGTACCGCTCCACGATCACCGGCGGCGAGCTTCGCGACGAGACCGGCGGATCCACGGACCTCGCGCGGTGGATCCCGCTGCCGGAGCTGGACGCCCTGCCGGTCACGGGCCTCGTGCCCTGGGCGCGGCGCACGGCGGGGCGGTGAGCCCCCGGCATGCGGGGCGCGGCGCACGCTGACGCGCAGAACCGTCGGGTCCGACGTGCGGGCGGTGAGGTCCAGGGCCGCGGCGTCCGACGGTCACCTATCCGCCGGACGCCCCGCCGGTGATTCGGGTCCGCTAACCTGCGAGCCATGACCGACACGCCTCCCTGGGAGCGCCGCTTTCGTGCGCCCATCCTGTCCTTCCCCTCCTGGGCAGCGGATGCCCCAGACCGCATGATCCTCGCGTCCACCGAGAGCGGCAGCTACCAGCTCCACACCTGGGACCGCGCGACCGGCGAACGGCGCCAGGTGACGCGGGACGCCGTCGGCGTGCTGGAGGGCCGGCCGACGCGGGACGGGACAGGTGTCATCTGGTTCCAGGACGAGACCGGCGCGGAGAGGGGCACCTTCGTCGTCGCGCCGTTCGACGAGGACACCGCACCGGAGCCGCTGCTCGACGGCCTGCCCGAGGGCTGGACCGAGGGCCTGGCGATCGGCCGGCACCGCTCGCTCGCGGTCATGAGCACGGAGGACGGCTACAGGGTCTGGGCGTCGGACGATGGAGAGCCCGTGCGCCTGCTCCACGAGCACGCCCAGCCGATCCGCCTGGCCGGGGGATGGGGCCTGACCGGGTCGGTGGATCGCGGTGCGCTGTCCGCCGATGACCGCGTCGCCGTGCTGGAGGTCATGGAGGACGGCGACGTGCTCCACCCCTCGCTCCGGGCCGTGGACGCGGCCACGGGCGAGACGCTGGCGGACCTCCGCGACGACGGGCTGGAGCTTGCGGGCTTCGGGTTCTCGCCGGTTGCCGGGGACCTTCGGATGGCGATCACCCACGAGCGATCCGGCGAGCGCAGGCCGGCGATCTGGGACGTTGCGACGGGCTCGGTCCGGGACCTGGCGCTGGACCTGGATGGGGACGTGGAGCCGGCGGACTGGTGGCCGGACGCATCTGCCATGCTCCTGGTCCAGCTGGAGGCTGGGCGGCACCGACTGCACCGGTACGACCTGGCAACAGACGAGCTCACGACCCTGGACACCGAGCCCGGTTCGATCACCGCGGCCGCGGTGAGACCCGACGGCGCCGTCTGGTATCGCGGCCACAATGGCCAGCACCCGGCCGTGCTGCTGGAGGCCGGGACAACCGCGCCGCTGCTCGTGGCAGCGGGTCCGGCCGCACCTGCGGGGCGCGACTTCGAGGGATGGTGGTTCACGAACCCGAAGGGCCAGCGCGTCCACGGATTCCTGGTGCATCCGGAGGGCGACGGACCGCACCCCGTGATGATGCGGGTGCACGGTGGCCCGCACTCCGTGGACATGGACCGGTGGGCGCCGGACGTGCAGGCGCACGTGGACGCCGGGTTCCTGGTGGCAATGGTCAACTACCGCGGCTCCGTTGGCTTCGGCCAGGAGTGGAGGGACGAGCTGACCGGCAACATCGGGTTCCTGGAGCTCGAGGACGTGCTCGCAGGGCTGGACGACCTGGTCGTCCGCGGCCTTGCCGACCCCGCTCGCGCGGTGCTGGCGGGCTGGTCCTGGGGCGGGTACGTCACGCTGCTTGGTCTCGGCCGGCATCCGGAGCGATGGGCGGCGGGCATCGGCGGGGTCCCGGTGGCTGATTACGTCGCGGCGTACGAGGACGAGGCGCCGATCCTGCAGGCCCTGGACCGGGCGCTGTTCGGCGGGTCGCCGGCGGAGGTGCCACACCTCTTCGTGGAGCGCAATCCGATCACCTACGTGGACGCGGTGGCCGCCCCGCTGCTGATCCTGGCGGGCGAGAACGACTCCCGGTGCCCGATCCGGCAGGTGTGGAACTACGTCGGGCTGCTGCGGGCCCGAGGGCTGGAGCCGCAGGTCTACACGTACGCGACCGGCCACGCCTCGTTCGACGTGGAGGAGCGCATCCGCCAGACGGCGATCGTGCTGGACTTCCTCGCGCGCTCGGTGCCGGGGATCAGGCGGCTGGACGGGGTGGATGAGTACCTCGCGGAGGCTGCGCGTCACCCGAACCGGTAGCGCGCCTCCTGACCCTTGCACGGGGCTCCCAGTCCATAGCGGATCTCGCC
The DNA here is from genome assembly GCA_963766735.1 of uncultured Chloroflexia bacterium. GTDB lineage: Bacteria > Chloroflexota > Limnocylindria > Limnocylindrales > CSP1-4 > CAIXZV01. The sequence goes on along the minus strand of CAVYBU010000017.1, from coordinate 250,655 downwards.
GGCCGTGACGTCGGCCAGGCACCAGAAGGCCGTCGCGGAGGTCTCCGAACCGTCGTCGTGGCGGCAGATCGAGGGCGACGTCGCGTGGTCCGAGATCGCAGCCAGCAGCTGCTCCGGCCCGAGCGACCCCGCCGCCGGCCCGCCACCCGTGGGGCCATCCAGGAGCTCGAGCGCCCGCCCCAGCCGGACCGCGGACCTCTCCGCATACGCCGGGTCGCCCTCGTAGCCCAGCATCCGTTCGCAGACGTAGTGGTTGGTGTGGGCCAGGGTGCCGGCGGCAGACGGACCGGTGATCTCGACGTCGGTCGCGGACCCCTCCACGTTCACGACACGCCCGTCCCGGTGCGCGAACACCGTGTTGTACGAGGACGCGCGATCGGGCCGGAGAGCCATCGCCACCGCCTGATCCAGGGACTGAGCGGTCAGCTGCTCGCGGACCATCGGCAGCCGCGGGATCCCGATCCGCTCGTCGTTGGGCGCCAGCTCATTGCCGGTCAGGGACAACCCCGCCGAGTTCCAGCCCACGCTGATCCAGGGCCCGATGCCCAGCGAGAAGACCACGGGCTCGCCCGGCACCCGCCACTCGATCGCGATCACCGCGGCCTCGGACGCCGCCGACAGGTCGTTGTTGTGGGCGATCCACACGTGACCGTCGAGCGTGGCCGGTGGCGCGGCAACGAGGTCGCTGCACCGGCCGTCAACCCCGAGCCCGGCCGTGGCCTGCGACGGGCGCACGGTCCAGATCTCCTCGATCGAGGCGGCGAACAGCGCCAGCGGATCAACGCCGGCGCCCTCCGCGGCCCCATCCAGCTCCTCCACCAGCCAGGGCGTCGCCGCGAGCGTGACCTCCCTGTACCGCGCCGCGAGGTTCAGCTGGTCGGCGCGTGACCGCCCGGCCGGGAGGGCCGCATCGAATGCGACTGCCTCCCGCAGGACCTCCTCCGTGGCGAGGCCGACCTGGCGCCCCACCTCGCGATGCGAGCCCGACACGACGAGGAACGGGATGCCGCCGTCGCGGTGGACGACGGATCCTGCGGCGGTGCGCTCGCCTGTCATGGAGTGTTCCTCTTTCTGCGAGGCGCGCCCTTCATGGAAGCTAACGCCCGGCTCGGATCTTCGGCGGCGCAGGCATCCGCTTCGAGCCGCGCACCAGGAAGTGCACGAACCAGTCGCGGACCTGGACCAGGTTCTCCGCACGGCGGAACGGCGAACCGCTGCGCGTCAGCTCGTGGCTCTCGTCGGGCACGCGCATGAACCGCACTGGCCGCTTGAGGGTCCGGAGCACCGTGAACAGCGCCTCCGCTTGACCGACGGTGCAGCGGAGATCCCGCTCCGCGTGCTGGATGAGCAGCGGCGTGTGGACGTTCGCGGCCAGCGAGATCGGCGAGATCGAAGCGAAGTAGGCCGGGTCCTCCCACGGCGAACGCCCGAACTCCATCTGCGCCCATTCGCCTCCGGAGATGTCGCCGGTCATGAACAGCATCCCCATGTCCGCCACGGAGCGGCAGGTGACGGCGGCCATGAACCGGTCGGTCTTGCCCACGATCCAGTTCGTCAGGTAGCCGCCGTAGGAGCCGCCGGTGACTCCGAGCCGGTCCGGGTCGGCCAGGCCGTCGGCGATGAGCCCGTCCACGCCTGCCATCACATCCGCCATCGGGCCGTCACCCCAGTCCCCGAGGTTCGCCCGGTTGAAAGCCTCGCCGTAACCCTCGGAACCGCGGGGGTTGCACCCGAGCACGGACACGCCCGCCCCCGCGAGGACCTGCCATTCCAGGTTGGGCGACCACCCGTAGAGCGTGTGCGGACCGCCGTGGATCTCGAGCGCCAGCGGTTGCCGGCCCTCCCCCGCCGGGTACAGCCAACCCTGGATCTCCCAGCCATCACTGGTCCAGCGGCGTTCGACCGGCTCGATGAACCCGATCTCGGCTGCCAGCTCCGCATTGAGGGACGTGAGCCTCCGAGGAGCGTCTGTGCTGCCGCCCGGGGCCACGTCGTAGGCCACGATCTCGGGCAGCTCGGCGACCGCGGACCGCACGGCCACGACAACATCGTGCCCGTCCACGGCAGTCGCATCCCAGCCCGCGAGGTAGTGGCGGTCCGTCGTCAGACGCTCCGGCGTCGCCCCGCCGGCCAGCGGGACCCGCCACAGCTCACAGCTCCCATCCACCGGTGCGGTGAACAGGACGGAGGCCCCGTCCGAGGACATCGCGAGGCGGGCGTCCTCGCCCAACGTCACGTCGCTGTTCATGCCCGCGTCCGGCTGTAGCTCGCTCGTCGCCAGCAGGTCCGTCCCGCCACCGGTCCGGGCGTCCGACCCGTCCGCCGCGAATCGCCAGATACCCGTGCGGTACCCGCCCCGCGGGAATTGGTCGCCGATCGCCACGATCGAGGACCCATCCCGCGTCCAGGCCGGCGAGCGGAACAGCGCGTCGTCGCCGGATGCCACGGGCGTCACCGAGCCCGTCGCCACCTCGACCACGAACACCATTGAGCGGTGCGCGAGGTCCGGGTCCCGCCGCCGGTTGGCCGCGAACGCGATCCGCGCTCCGTCCGGAGACCACGCGGGCGCAGCCTCGGGCGTGGGTCCGACCACGAGCGGGCGAGCCTCCGCTGTTGCCACGTCCACCAGCCACAGGTGGGCGTCCCGGTCGTCGATGAATCCGGCGCCGTTGTACTGGTAGCCCAGCTTGTCGAGGTACCGGTAGTCGGACAGCGGGGGCTCGCCGGGCTTCGGCTTCGCGGGCCGGCGGCGCTGCTTCCGATCGGCCTCGGCCGTCGCCCCCATGGACGAGGTCAGGACGGCGAGCGTGCGCCCATCGGGGGACCAGGCGAACTCGATCACCCCACGCGGGAGGTCCGTCAACCGCCGCGCTTCCCCGCCGTCGAGCGGCAGCAGGTGGACCTGGACCGCATCCTCGCGCTCATTGGCCTCCTTCGGCCGCTCCGGCTCCTCCTCCACCAGCAGCCGGCGGTCCGAAAGGAAGGCGAGGGTCCGGCCGTCCGGCGCAAACCGCGGATGCCTGTCGCTCCGTGCGCCGAGCGTCACCCGGCGGGCATCGCACGACCCGTCCACCGGCGCCGTCCAGATCGAATCGCGGTACCCGTCCAACCCGACGGCGCTCCGCTTGACGGTGAACGCAACTGTCCGACCGTCGGGGGAGAGGCGGGGCTCGAACGGCACCTGGAGGCGATAGATGTCGTCGGGGAGTGCGGCTCGGGGCAAGGGACATCCTCCCGGAGGGCTCGGTGGGCGTCCGCGGGTAGGGCGGACGGGGGCGTTGCCCGCAGTCTAGCCCTGGTGCAGGGGCTACCATCGGGGGGCGATGGCCGAGCAGCTCTCCCTCCGGCTCGAGCCGGCCCTCCCGCGTGCCGGCGACCTGGCGCCGATGTGGCCCACGCCCCACCCCGAGCCCTTCGATTCCCCCGACTTCCTGTTCGAACCGACGTGGGGCGGCCACCGGGTGCTCGCGTTCATCGACCCCGCGGAGCACGCCGGCGACGGCGCGGTGCGGCTGGTCGATGGCGCCGGTCGGGACCTGGCCGGGCGTCTCCCGGAGCTGGCCGGGCTGGCGGTCCGCGTCGCGGCGCGGTCCGCGGTGCTCGATGGCGAGCTGGTCGTCGTGGACGGGCGGGGGCGGGCCGACGACGAGGCGCTACGAGAGCGGCTGGCAGGCCGGGGCGGGCGGCCGGCGGCACTGCTCGTGTTCGACCTGCTCCACCTGGACGGACGTTGGCTCCTGAACCAGCCCCTCGAGAAGCGGCGGGGCCTCCTTCGACGCATGCTGCGGCCGGGCGACGAGGTGGTCATGGTCCCGGCAATTGCCGGGGAGGGCCGTGCCCTGTACGACGCGGTGGCCGCGCAGGGGATCGCGGGCATCCTCGCGAGACGGCGGACGAGCCCGTACCTGCCCGGCGTGCGGAGCGCCCTGTGGCGGTCGATCGCCGTGACGGCGCCCGGAGAAGGCGTCCCGACGCAGTCAACGCCCGAGAAGCCCCCCAAGGACCCTGCCGACGAAGGCTCCTCCGGCACCGCTCCCGTCCTGGCGCTATTCCGCCGGCTCCCGTTCGAGGAAGACCCGACGGACTGACCGTCACCCGCACCAGCCTCGATGCGACCTCGGCGCGTCGTACCATGCGGCGACCCGGTGCCGCAGGGTGCGGTGGCGGAGCGCAATCGGATTCGGCGCGCAGGAACACACCTGGAAGGGAGGCGGCTCGATGAAGGCACTCCGCCTCCACGCTGCCGGCGACCTCCGCCTGGCGGACGAGCCCGCCCCGGTTCCGCGCCCGGATGAGGCGCTGGTACGCGTGACCGCGGTGGGCATCTGCGGCTCCGACCTGCACTGGTACGGCGAGTCGGGCATCGGCGGCGTCCCGCTGGCGCAGCCGTTGGTGCTGGGCCACGAGGCGGCGGGCGTGATCGCCGATGGACCCCGGGCGGGACAGCGCGTCGCCATCGATCCGTCAATCCCGTGCGGCGCCTGCGAGACGTGCGACCTCGGACGAGGCCACCTCTGCCCCGATGTGCGGTTCCTCGGCCATTCGACCACGGACGGGGCAATGCGGGAGCTGATCGCCTGGCCGCTCGCCAACCTCGTCCCACTCCCCGACGCGATCGACGACGCTGCGGGTGCCATGCTCGAACCCCTGGGCGTGGCGATCCACGCGCTGCGTCTTGCGCGGGTGGGGCCCGGCGACACCGTCGGCGTGTTCGGGTGTGGTCCGATCGGGCTGCTGCTGATCCAGCTGGCCCTGAACGCCGGCGCGACGACCGTGGTCGCCACGGACCGGCTCGGGCACCGCGTGCTGGCCGCGACCACGTTGGGGGCGATCGCGGCCGTCGTGGACGGCGGCGCCGAGCGTGACATCCTCCTGCAGGCGACGGGCGGGCGCGGCGTGGACGCGGCGATCGAGATCGCGGGCGACGACGACGCCATCGACGCCGCCATCGACCTCGCGCGACCGGCGGGCACGGTCGTCGTGGCCGGGATCCCGTCGGGCGATCACTCGACGATCTCGGCGTCGGTTGCGCGCCGGAAGGGCCTGGACCTGCGCTTCTCACGGCGGATGGTCCACGTCTACCCGCGTGCGATCGCCCTGGTGCAGGCGGGGCACGTGGATGTCGGAGCCGTCGTGAGCAGCGTGTTTGACCTGGACGACTTCGACTCCGCATTCCGGACGGCCAGCCGGCGTGAGGGCAACAAGGTCGTCGTCACGCCGACGCGGTAGGCGGGCCGGACGGGGCCGGTGCCGCTGCCTCGCGTCTCCCCGCGCCGGCCGGGCTCGCGGACCGGCGCTCTCCCCTACCCGTGCCGCAGCGCCCGCAGGAACGTGCCCACGGTCGGCGGCTGCCCGTACAGCAGGACACCCGCCCGGTACACGCGGATCGCCAGCAGCGTCACCAGCGGCACCGTAGCCAGCAGGAGGCCGACCGACAGGGCCAGCTCCCACGGCTCCACCGAGCCGACCGAGAGCCGCGCCATCATCACGAACGGGCTCCACAGCGGCACGTACGAGGCAAACCGGATGAACGTGGAGGTTCCCCCCGACAGGGCAAGCACGGCCGGCAGGTACCCCGCGATCGCCGGGATGGACAACGGGAGGGCGACGATCTGCAGGTCCTCAGCCCGGCTGATGAGCGATCCGGCCCCTGCGTACAGCGCCGCGTACAGCGCGAACCCGAGCACGAAGTAGACGAGGAACGCGAGCAGCAGGCCGGGCGACAGCGCCGCCAGCGACGAGTTTGACCCCGCGGCGGACCCCAGCACGGCATCGGCGATCCGGTCGGAGGCGAGCAGCGTCAGCACCGCCGGGGCGAGCACCAATCCGACCTGGGTCAGCCCCGCCATGCCGATGCCCGAGATCTTGCCGGTGACCAGCTGCGGTGCCGTCGCCGCCGAGATCAGCAGCTCCATGACCCGATTTGCCTTCTCCGCCACGACCCCCGATGCGACCCACAGCCCGTAGAACACGAGCGTCAGAAACGAGAGCATGACGAACACGATGCCGACGATCCGCCGACTGGCGTACTCGGCGGCGTCGATGGCGGCGGCGCCACCCCCCGATCCTGCCGCGCCCGCGTCGATGACCTCGAACCCGGGGACGACGAACGGGCGGGTCGCCGCCGGCTGCGATGCGGTCCAGTCCAGGATCCCCACGGCAAATGACCCGACCTGCAGCAGCTGCGCCCGGTCCGGCCCCAGCGCCCCCGCGGTCAGGACCTGCATGTCGAGGCCGCCGTCGGCACCGCGGCTGATCAGCATGGCGGCCGCCACGGAACCCTCGCGGACGGCCTCGACCGCGGCCCCGCGGTCGTCCCGCGGCTCGAACTCGAAGACTGCCTCCCCGCCGCCGCCCTCGCCCGAGAGGCGGGCGTTGAGGAACCCGTCCATCACGCCGACGGCGCGGTCGGTCAGGCCGGGCTCGGAGGCGGTGACCGCGATCCGGGTCACCGTCGCGCGGTCCACCAGGCGTACCGCGAGTGGGAGCAACGCCACCACCACGGCCAGGCCGGCGAGCAGCAGCGTCGAGAACACGAACGCGCGCGACCGGACCCTCTCCACGTACTCGCGGCGAGCAACCAGCCACACGTTGGCGAGACCGCCGTTGCCTTGGGTCCGACCCACGGGTTCTCCGGGCGCGGTCACGCGGCACCCTCCGCGGTGACCGGCACGGCGTCGTCATCGCCGTCGGCCGGCGCCAGGTGCAGCTCGTCGTCGGCCGGATGCCCGACGTGGTCGATGAACACCTGCTCGAGGCTCGGGTCCGCAATCTCGAAGTGGACGACGCTCACCCCGGCGGCGATGGCCGCCGCCAGGACGGCTTCGGGCTCAACACCGGCGTCCAGCTCGACCGCCGAGCGGTCCATCCCCGCCAGGACGATGCGTGCGCCGGCGACCGACGCAAGCCATGGCAGCCGGTGGTCGTCCGCGACCGAGATCCGGACCAGGCGCCGGCCCGTGGCGCGCTTCACGTCGCGCAGCCGGCCGCCGACGACCATCCGTCCCCGGTCCACGATGGCGACCGACTCGCACAGGGCCTCCGCCACCTCCATCTGGTGGGTGGAGAAGACCACCGTCCGTCCCCGGTCCCGAAGCTCGAGGAAGGCCTCGCGCAGGAGCATCACGTTGACCGGGTCCAGGCCGGTGAACGGCTCGTCCATGAGGAGGATGGCCGGATCGTGGAGGACGGCGGCGATGAACTGGACCTTCTGCTGGTTCCCCTTGGACAGCTGTTCCGCCTTGCGCTCTCCCAGGTCCTCCGCGCGGAACCGCCGCAGCCAGGCAGCTGCCTCCCGCCTCGCCCGGCCGGCCGGAACGCCGTGGAGCCCGGCGAAGAACACCAGCTGGTCCAGGACGCGCATCCGCGGGTAGAGCCCGCGCTCCTCGGGGAGGTAGCCCCAGGTCGACCGCGGCAGGCGGTGGCTCTCCGTGCCCATCCAGGTCACCCGTCCTGCGTCGGGCTCCAGGACGCCCAGGGCGATCCGCATGGTCGTGGTCTTCCCGGATCCGTTGGCACCGAGAAACCCGAAGACCTGGCCGGGGGCGACCTCGAACGCCAGGTCATCGAGGGCGACGACGGACCCGAAGCGCTTGGTGAGATGGTCGACGACGAGGCTCATCCGCTCCGGAGCATACCGGCGCTGCGGGCAGACGCCACCGGGGAATGGTCCTGAACACGGGCCGGGGGAAGGTCCCGGTCCGGAGTACGATCTGGGGCGTGAACGACTCCACGACCACGCCCGTCCGCATCGACGCCGACCGGTCGGCCGGCACCCTCCGTCTCGAGTGGGTCGACGGCCACGCCACCGCCTTCGACGCCGTGACGCTCCGCTGGCTGTGCCCCTGTGCCTACTGCCGCGGCGAGGCCGGCATGCCCGGCTGGCTCGACACCAACCCGACCCTCACCCCGGAGCAGACGCGGCTCGTGGACGTGGCCCTGGTGGGCGCCTACGCGATCCAGGTCACCTGGGGTGACGGGCACGCCACCGGCTACCATTCGTTCCAGCTGCTGCGTGACCAATGCCCCTGTGCGCCGTGCGCTCGGGACCGTGAGACGCGCCACCAGGACCATGGAGGAACTCGATGATCATCGCGACCGCTCCGTTCATCGCCGGATACCGGGTCGTGGAGACCAAGGGCCAGGTCTTCGGGCTCGTCGTCCGCAGCCGGGGCATGGCCGGCAACCTCGTGGCCGGCCTGCGTTCGATCGTTGGCGGTGAGATCCACGAGTACACGACCCTGCTCGAGGACACCCGTCGCCAGGCCATCGACCGGATGGTCCAGAACGCGACGCTGGTGGGCGCGAACGCCGTGATCTCGATGAAGTTCGACTCCTCGGAGATGGCCGCCACGATGTCCGAGATCGTTGCCTACGGGACCGCGGTCGTCGTGGTCGAGGACGCCTCAGCGCCGCAGGCGTTCGAATAGCGGGGTGGGCGTGACGCTGGCCCGGGGCGTCATCGGCGGCTTCGGGCTCCTGCTGCTGCTGGGCGGAATCGCCACGGCTGCCATCGCGGGGCCCGGTGGCAGCCTCGTGGCCGCCCTGGTGATGTTCATTCCGGGCGTCGTGATCATCGCGGCCGTGGTCCTGGAGCGCACGCGATACCGGTCCCTTGCCGCAGAGCGGAGGGGCGACGACCACGGGCCTGGTGGCGGCGAGACCGGCCCTCCGGACGCGCGCTTCCGGCCGACCGAGGAACGTTTCCTGGACCCGACCACGGGCATCCCGCTCCGCGTCTGGGTAGACCCCTCATCCGGCGAGCGGCGGTACGTGCCGGAAGGTTGACGTCCCGGGTGAGAGGAGGCCTGTGGGATGGCCCCGGCAGGCCTCGTTCCAATGCACGCGGCGGGGGTCCAACCGGGGGTCCGCGGCACAGCGGGTGGTATTCTCATGAACCCTGACCGGGCGAGGCCGCCTCCTCTTCAAGCCGCTCCGGTCCTCGTGCCCGACCCGCCGAGAGGATCGATGACCACCGTTCGCCCCGCACCAGGACCCCGCGTCGCCGGCCGCAGCCGCCGCCGGTCCTCGCGCGACCAGAAGGGCCCGATCCTCAACCGCGAGTTGGCGTGGATCGACTTCAACGCGCGCGTCCTCCACGAGGCGAGTGACACCCGGAACCCGGTTCTCGAGCGGGTGAAGTTCCTCGCGATCTTCGCATCCAACCTCGATGAGTTCTTCCAGGTCCGCGTGTCCGGCCTCCGGCGCCAGGACCAGGCGGGCTCCCACGGCCACTCGTCCGACAACCTGACGCCCGCCCAGCAGCTGGATGCCATCCGCGCTCGCGTCCGGGACCTCATCGCTGAGCACTCGTCCATCTGGACCGCGATCCGCGCCGAGCTTGCGACGGAGGGCGTGGAGATCGTGGACTTCGAGCAGGTCCCGGAGCACCACGAGACGCTCCGGCGCCGCTTCCACGACGAGATCTTCCCGGTCCTCACACCGCTGGCGGTGGATCCCGGGCACCCGTTCCCCTACATCAGCACCCTCTCGCTCTCCATCGCCATCGGCCTGCGGGACCCGGAGACCGGCGAGAGCAGGTTCGCCCGGGTCAAGATCCCGCCCAGCCTCCCGCGCCTGTTCGCGGTGGAACGGGACAAGTTCGTGCTCCTGGACCGGGTGATCGAGGCCAACCTGGACGAGCTGTTCCGGGGCATGGAGGTCCTCGAGACCCACCTGTTCCGCGTCACCCGCGACGCGGACATAACGATCGAGGAGGACGAGGCGGACGACCTGCTGCTCGCGATCGAGGAGGAGGTCCGGCGCCGGCGCTTCGGCGAGGCCGTGCGCCTCGAGTTCGAGCGCTCCATGCCGGAGGTCACCCGCCAGATCCTGCTCAGGGGGATCGGCGTGCGCGAGGAGGACAGCTTCGAGGTTGCCGGGATGCTGGATCTCACCGCGCTGTGGCAGCTGGCGGCCCTGGACCGCCCGGACCTCAAGGCGGTCCCGCATGTCCCCGTGGTTCCCCCCCGGCTGGTTCCGTCAGAGGATGGTGAGCCCGTCGACATCTTCGCCCAGGTGCGCGCGGGAGACATCTTCGTCCACCACCCCTACGAGTCGTTCACCGCGTCCGTGGAGCGGTTCATCACGCAGGCCGCGGACGATCCCGACGTCCTCACGATCAAGATGACGCTCTACCGGACGTCGGGCGACTCGCCCATCGTGGCCGCCCTGATGCGCGCCGCCGAACGCGGCAAGCAGGTCGTGGTCCTGGTAGAGATCAAGGCCCGCTTCGACGAGGCGAACAACATCATCTGGGCCCGCAAGCTGGAGCGGGCGGGTGCCCACGTCGTGTACGGCGTCGTCGGCCTCAAGACGCATTCGAAGGTGGCGCTGGTCGTCCGCCGCGAGGGCAGCGGCCTCCGCCGATACGTTCATATCGGCACCGGCAACTACAACTCCAAGACAGCCCGCCTGTACGTGGACCTCGGGATCCTCTCCTGCCGGGAGGAGCTCGGCGCGGATGTCACGGACCTGTTCAACACGCTGACTGGCCTCTCTCGACAACGCGTCTTCCGGCGCTTGCTCGTCGCCCCGATCACGCTCCGCTCCCGCTTCCTCGAGCTCGTCGAACGCGAGGCGGCGAATGCCAGGGCGGGTCACCCCGCCAGGATCGTCCTGAAGGTCAACTCGCTCGTCGACACGCAGGTGATCGAGAGCCTGTACGAGGCGGCGAAGGCCGGCGTGTACATCGACCTGATCGTCAGGGGTGCGTGCTGCATGCTTCCCGGCCTGCCCGGGATATCGGAGCGCGTCCGCGTCCATTCGATCATCGGCGAGTTCCTGGAGCACTCCCGGATCTGGATGTTCGCCAATGCCGGCCGCGCCGAGTGGTACATCGGGTCGGCGGACCTGATGGAGCGCAACCTGGACCGCCGGGTCGAGGTGGTCACGCCGGTGGAGGACAACGAGGCGTGCGCCAGGCTCGCGCGCATCATCGAGGTGATGCTCGCCGACGACCGTCGCTCGTGGCAGCTGGGACCGGACGGAACCTGGCGGCGCACCGAGGTGATCGGGTCGCTCGAGGGCACGCTGGACACGTTCGCGATGCTCAAGGACGACGCGTCCGCGGCCGCGACAGCCACTGATACGAGCCATGGGCTGATGTCGGGCGCGGGCTCGATGGACCCCCGGGCATGACCAAGGCGGCCGCGGATCAGCCTCGCCCCCTCGAGGTCGAGCTCAAGTACCGCATGACCGACGTGGCGACCGGAGACCGGCTCATCGCGGCGGAGGAACTCGCGGGATTCACCGCCCTGGAGCCCGCGGTCACCGTCCTCAACGAAGACCGCTACCTCGATACGCCCGACGGCGCCCTGGCGGCGGCCGGGTATGCCGGTCGCCTCCGATCTGATGGCACGCGCACCGTGATCACGCTCAAGGGCCTCCACCGGGAGGACGAGGGCGGGCCCGTCCACCGGCGCGAGGAGCTGGAAGGGCCGGCCGATCCGGCAACCGGGGCCGGGAGCTGGCCCGCTTCGGCAGCGCGGGACGCCGTCGTCGAGATCGCGGGCGAGATTGCCCTCGTCGATCTCGTCACGATCCGGCAAACTCGCCACAAGCGGCTCTACGGACGCGATGGGGCCGTGGTCGAGGTGTCAGTGGACGACGTCGAGGTCGTGGCAGGGGGTAGGACCGTGGGCCGGTTCGCGGAGCTGGAGCTTGAGCTTCGGGAAGGCGAGGAGGCAGGGCTGGATCCCCTGGCGGACCTGCTCAGCGAGGTCGAGGAGCTGGTGCCGGCACAGACATCAAAGCTCGAGCGAGCGCTCGAGGCGCTGCGCAGGGACCAGGGCCAGGACAATGGCGGCAACGGCGACAATGGGGACGGCGGCAACGGCGCAGCCGAGCACGCGGCGGATGCGGAGCTGCAGCCCGTGGTCGAGGGACGGCCCGTCGAGCCCGAGATGCCGCGGATCGTGGTGCCGAAGTCCCCGGGCGTGCTGGCGGACGACCACCTGGCGGAGGCGGGACGCAAGGTCCTGCGGTTCCACCTCGCCCGCATGATTGCGCGGGAGGCCGGCACCCGAACCGGCAAGGATGCCGAGGAGCTGCATGGGATGCGCGTCGCCACCCGGCGCCAGCGGGCGGCATGGCGGGTGTTCGGCGACGCGTTCGACGCAAGCCTCACGCGGAAGCACCGCCGACGCCTGAAGGAGATCGCCGCAGACCTGGGTGCGGTCCGCGACATGGACGTCCTCATCGAAGCCGCAGAGGCCTATCGCCGCCGCCAACCCGCCGCCGAGGCCGTCGCCTTCGAGCCGCTGGTCGCCGGCTGGCGCACGAACCGCGACGCTGCACGCATCATGCTGGTCAGGGAGCTCGACTCGGAGCGCTTCCGCCGGTGGGTGGACGGGTACGTCGCGTTCCTGCAGACCGAGGGGCTCGGTGCCCTCGCCGTTGGCCCCGTCCAGCCGCACCGGGTGCGCGACACCATGCCGTCCCGCGTGTGGGCGGCCTACGAGAACCTCCGCGCCTACGAGCCCGTCATGCGCTGGGCAGACGTGACAACCCTCCACGACCTGCGCATCGCCGCCAAGTGGCTGCGCTACACGCTGGAGTTCGTGCGCGAGGCACTCGGGCGGGACGCGGGCCCCGTCATCGAGAAGGTCGTCGCCCTCCAGGACCACCTCGGCTGGCTGCATGACGCGGACGTTGCGGCAGGGCTCGCCCGGACCTTCCTCGTGGCACACGCCGGGGAGCTGTCGGAGCGCGAGAGCGCCGCGATCGGCCGCTACCTCGTGGACCGTGAGCGCGAGCTCGCCCGCCTGCGACGGACCGTCGGGCCCGCGTGGCGGGGCGTGTCCAGTCCCGCATTCCGGCGCGCGCTCGGGCGCCTGGTCGCCGGGCTCTAGCCCCGCGCCGCTCGCGGGTCCAACCGTGACAGTCGAGCCTGGCGCGGTGGACCGGGACTAGGCGTCCCACCCGTGGACGAGCACGCCCAGCTGGTCGCGCCAGGCGGCGCCTGCCCTCGCAACTGCCAGCACGACGCCCTCGCGCATTCCCTCCTCCGACACGCGCAGGCGATCGGCGCCGTAGTGCGCGAGGACGGCGTCCACGATGACCGCACCCGCCGGCAGGATCCGGGCCCGCTCGGGCCTCATGAGGTGACGCTCTGCCGCCTCCGTGCTCCTTTCCACCGTGAGCATCGCGAGGGCCACGGTGATCCTGCGCCGGGTGAGGATCCCGTCCAGGGTGGCCGCGGGCAGCAGCCGCAGCAGGTTCGAGGCCGTCCCGCCGACGGCGACCACCTCCGAGGGTGAGGCCTGGGGCGCATCGGCCACGAGCACCCTGGCGGCCTCACGCATGGCCTCGGTCTCGGCCAGCGAGGGCGGATCCGACAGAACGAGCTCGCGGGTCAGGCGCGCGGCGCCCAGCTGCAGCCCGGCGACCCGGATCGGCCCCGACTCGCCGACGATGACGAACTCCGTGCTCCCGCCGCCGATGTCAAGGACGAGGATCTCAGCGTGGAGAGCCCGTCCTTTCGTCACGCCGATCAGGGTGAGCATTCCCTCCTCGTCGTGGTCCAGGACATGTAGCGAGACCCCCGTGCGTTCCTCCACGGCCTGTACGAGGGCAGGGCAGTCGTCTGCGCGACGAAGGGGCTCCGTTCCGATGAGCGTGATGTTGTCGGCACCGAGCCCGCGAGCCGTTTCCACGTACGCGGCCAGGGCATCGACCAGCTCGCCCCGGGCCTCCGTCCCCAGGTAGCCGTCTCTCGAGACACGGTCCCCGAGACCGAGGAAGACGGACTCGTCCAGCAGCGGATCCAGGCGGTGATCACCGGCTGCTGCGACCAGGAGGTGCACGCTCGTCGAACCGATGTCGATGGCGGCGCCGATGGGGGTCCCCGGATGCACGGCGGAGACTGGGGCAGCGGGCTCGGGCTCCGGCTCGGGTTCCGGTGCGGCTTCGGGTTCGGGCTCCGGTTCGGGTTCCGGTTCGGGTTCCGGCGCGGCTTCGGGCTCGGGTTCCGGCGCGGCTTCGGGCTCCGGTTCGGACTCCGGCGCGGGCTCCAGCTCGGACGCGGCAGCCAGTTCAGGCGCCAGCCGAGGCTCGGGTTCGGGCGCCAGCTCAGGTTCCGGAGCCGGCTCCAGCGCGGGCTCCAGCTCGGACGCGGCAGCCAGTTCAGGCGCCAGTTCAGGCGCCAGCTCGGGTTCGGGTTCGGGTTCCGGCACGGCCGCCGGCTCGGGTTCCGGCGCCGGTTCAGGCGCAGCTTCTGGCTCGGGCTCCAGCTCAGGCTCGGGCTCGGGTTCCGGCTCGCGTTCCGGCTCGGGCTCGGGTTCGGGTTCCGGCTCGCGTTCCGGCTCGGGGGCGGGCTCGGGCTCGGGCTCGGGGGCAGTTACAGGCTCGGGCTCAGGCTCGGGGGCGGGCTCGACGATGTCCTGCTCCGGCTCGACCGCCTCTAGGGCAGGCTCGGCCTCTGCGCGCTCCGCCTCTGGGCGGGGCCGGCTCGTGACCCGTCGCGCGATGCGCGATCCAGCCGGCTGGGACGCCTTGCGAACGAGGCCTGCCGCCTCCATCAGCGCGCCCGCCGCCGCAATCACGGCAGCACCGGCCGGGCTCGGGGTCTCGCGCGCCTGTCCTGAGCGACTCTTCGCCCCGGCCTTGCCGCGCTTCGCCCGTCCTCCTGGCCCGGGCGACGCCGACGGGGTGTGTGCGCCCGTCGGCACGTCCATCCGGGGCAAGACCGAGCGAGCCAAAGCGGGGGCCTCCATTTCCGCCTTGCGGGAGGCCTTCGACGCCTTGCGCGCCGCCTTCTCAGCCCTCCGCTGGCCCTTGGCGGCGTCAGTTATCGCGCGCTCGAGCGCCTTCCGTTCCTTCTTCGAGGGCTTCGCGGCCTTGCGATCGGCCTTGGCCGCTGCCCTCGAGGCCTTGGCCGCTGCCTTCGAGGCCTTGCGGGCTGCGACCGCCGCCTGCCTCGTCGCCTTCGCTGCGCGCCGCTCGGACCTGCGGGCGGCCTTCTGCGCTCCGGGTTCGGTGCCGGGTCCACCGCTGCTGTCGGACCCCAGGCCTCCTCCGACGTTCATCCCGTCGCCTCGGGCGCTGCCCATGGTCCGCTCCTCGCTCATCATTCCCGCCGGTCGGGCCCTTGCAGAACCCGCTGCTTGCCAGTCTGCCGCACTCGGGCAATGCGTGTGGGTTCTCGCCGCCGCGCTGGACTCATCCCGGCGGCCCGGGACGGCGATGGGCCGGTCCGCGCCACCGTTAACCGGCCCTTAACGTCGCGATCACGACCCGTTGACAGCCCGCCCGGAACGTGGGAACCGCAAGAGAAGAAGGACGACGTTCACGGCGACAACGCCCGTCGTCAACGAAGGAGACCTCAGTGACGCTCAGCACCCCCAAGCGCGTGGGAACCCTCGCGCTCGCCGCGGCCTTGTTCGTTGCCGCCTGCGGCGGCAGCTCCGCGACGACCGCCCCGGCCGGGGGCGGGGCCGCCGGGGGTGTGCAAGGTGGGATCAACGTCTCCGGCTCGTCCACGGTCGAGCCCATCACCACCGGCGTGGCCGAGGCGTTCGCCGAGAGCAACCCGGACTTCACCTACACCGTCGAGGGACCCGGCACGGGCGACGGCTTCAAGAAGTTCTGCGCCGGCGAAACCGACATCTCCGACGCCTCCCGCACGATCAAGGACGAGGAGGCCGCCGCCTGCGTCGAGGCCGGCATCGAGTACATCGAGCTGAAGGTCGCGATCGACGGCATGTCCGTCCTCACCTCCGTCAACAACACTGCCGTCTCGTGCCTCAGCTTCGCCGACCTGTACGCCCTGGTCGGCCCGGAGTCCACCGGCTTCGCCAAGTGGAGCGATGCCGCCGCGATCGCCAAGGAGCTCGGCTCCAGCACCACCTTCCCGGATGCCGACCTGTCCATCACCGGACCCGGGCGAGGAGTCCGGCACCTTCGACAGCTTCGTCGAGCTCGCCATGGCGAAGATCGCCGAGTCGCGCGGCCAGGAGGCCAACACGCGGCCCGACTACACCGCGTCCTCCAACGACAACGCGATCATCGACGGCATCGCCGGCAGCGACACCTCGCTCGGCTGGGTCGGCTTCGCCTTCGCCGAGGAGAACAGGGACAAGGTCAACGAGATCCCGATCTCCAAGGACGTCAACGGGACCTGCATCGCCCCGACGGCCGAGACCATCGCCGACGGTTCCTACCCGCTGTCCCGCAAGCCTCTACATCTACGTGAACAAGGCCAGGGCCGCCGCGAACCCCGGGGTGGTGTCCTTCGTCGACTACTACCTGGCCGACGGCACCATCTCCTCGGTCCTCGAGACCGTCCCGTACGTGAACCTGGCGCCGGACGCGCTTGCGGAGACGCAGGCCGCCTGGGCTGCCGCCAAGTAGCGCTCCCTCCTCCTCGCGAACGGGTCGGGCCCGCTCGCAGGCCCGGCCCGTTCCCTATCCTCTGACTCCACGGGGACGATCACACAGGAGCTCAGATCGCCGATGGCGCAGGCAACTCCAGCTCTTCCGGACGGGATGTCGCTGCGTGGCAGTGCCAGTCGGCGAAATCGCGAGACCGTCGTGCGCGGCCTCTTCCTCGCCGCATCGCTGGTCACGATCCTGATCAGCCTGTTCATCATCGCGACCGTGCTGGTCCAGGCGATCGACTTCCTGTCCCAGATCGACCTGGGCCAGCTCGTGGGGATCGGCTGGTTCCCGCGCCGCGGCATCTTCGACGTCGCCACCATCGTGCTGGGAACGCTCATCGTCACGGTGATCGCGATGCTGATCGCGACGCCGGTCGGCCTGTTCTCCGCGATCTACCTGTCCGAGTACGCCACGCCCCGGTTCCGCAAAGCCGTCAAGCCCGTCCTCGAGGTCCTGGCGGGCATCCCGAGCGTCGTGCTGGGGTTCTTCGCCCTCACGCTGCTGACGCCGGCTCTCATCAAGCCCCTGTTCTCCGAGGCCAACTCGTTCAACCTCGCGGCCGCCGGGCTGGGCGTCGGGATCCTGTCGATCCCCCTCGTCGCGTCCGTGGCCGAGGATGCGATGCGCGCTGTGCCCCAGAGCCTGCGCGAGGCCTCGTACGGCCTCGGCGCGAGGAGGATCACCACGTCGCTGCGGGTCGTGTTCCCGGCCGCGACGTCGGGGATCGTCGCCGCCTTGATGCTTGCGACCAGCCGCGCGATCGGCGAGACAATGGTCGTGGCCGTGGCCGCCGGCGCTCCCCAGGCGCGGACGATCAACCCGCTGGATCCGGGCGGCACCATGACCTCCGCGATGGTCACCCTTGCCACCGGCAGCGACCAGGTGACCGGCAACACCGCCGCGTTCCAGAGCCTGTTCTTCGTGGGGTTCCTGCTGTTCCTGGTCACGCTCGTGCTGAATGTCGTCGGCGACTCCTTCGTCCGCCGCGCGCGGCAGCGGTACTAGGAGCGCCAGGATGACCACCATCCGCTCCGCCACCTCGGTCACGAGCGCCAGCGTCCGGGCCGGGCTCACGGGTGCAGGGCGCAAGGACGTCTGGGGCATCGTGTTCCAGGTGCTGCTCCTTGGCAGCCTCCTCTTCTCGCTGGCGATCCTGTTCGTCCTCATCGCCGACGTCGTGAGCCGGGCGCTCCCCGTCTTCGCGGATCGCGGCGCCGGGTTCCTGACGTCGCCCCTGTCGTCCAACCCGGCCAAGGCCGGGATCGTCCAGGGCCTCGTTGGGACGGCCATCCTGGCCGGCGATCGTCGCGGTCCTGGCCTTCCCGTTCGGACTGGCAACGGCAATCTACCTCGAGGAGTACGCCGCCGACACGCGGCTGACCCGCTTCATCCAGATCAACATCCGCAACCTCGCCGGCGTGCCCTCGGTGGTCTACGGCCTGCTGGGCCTGTCGGTCTTCGTGGCGTTCATGAACACCGTGGACGGCGACGGATCCGGGCGCAACATCCTGGCGGGCGGGATCACCCTCGCCGTCCTCGTCCTGCCGATCGTGATCATCACCTCGATCGAGGCCCTGCGGGCCGTGCCCAACGCGATCCGGGAGGCGGGCTATGGGGTGGGTGCATCTCGCTGGGAGGTGACGCGGCAGCTCGTGCTCCCGTCGGCGGCGCCGGGTGTCCTGACCGGGACGGTGCTGGCGCTCTCCCGGGCGCTCGGCGAGACGGCTCCCCTGATCCTCGCCGGCGCCGTCCTGGGGTCCTTCTCGGGGCTCTCCATCTCGACCCTGTTCACCGGCAGCTACACCGCCCTGCCGGTCATCGTGTACGACTGGTCTCGCAAGCCGCAGGACGCCTTCCGGGCGGACGCGGCGGCGGCCATCGTCGTGCTGCTCCTGATCACGCTCGCGGCGAACGTGATCGCGATCGTCCTCCGCGCGCGCTACGAGCGGGCATGGTGATGCCCGATACCAACGGAGACCACATGGCTGAGACCACCGTTCCCGCTCCCGACACGGAGCCCGTCGCCGGCCAGCCCGGTCGCGCCCACCGGGCCAACGTGGCCGGCCGCGTCGAAGGCGGCCATTCGGTGGAACAGGCACGGGGCGAATCGGTCATCCGCATCGAGAACCTCGACTTCTACTACTCGGCATTCCGGGCGGTCAAGGACGTATCCATCACCTTCGAGAAGAACAGGATCACCGCCCTCATCGGTCCATCCGGGTGCGGGAAGTCCACCCTCCTGCGCACGATCAACCGCATGAACGACCTCATCACCGGGACCCGGGTCGAGGGCAAGGTCCTGTACCACGACGTGGACCTGTACGGGAAGGACGTGGACGCCGTGGAGGTCCGCCGGCGGATCGGCATGGTGTTCCAGAAGGCCAACCCCTTTCCCAAGTCGATCTACGACAACGTCGCCTTCGGCCCCAGGATCAACGGGTACAAGGGCGACATGGGCGAGCTCGTCGAGTCCAGCCTCCGGAGGGCCGCCCTCTGGGACGACGTCAAGGACAAGCTCAAGCAGTCCGGCCTCGCGCTGTCAGGTGGCCAGCAGCAGCGGCTGTGCATCGCCCGGGCCATCGCCACCAGCCCGGATGTCATCCTGATGGACGAGCCCTGCTCCGCCCTGGACCCCCGCTCGACCCTCCAGATCGAGGAGCTCATGTTCGAGCTGAAGGAGGAGTACACGATCGTCATCGTGACCCACAACATGCAGCAGGCGGCGCGCGCGTCCGACTACACGATCTTCATGAACATGGCGGACGACCGTGCGGGCTACCTGGTGGAGGAGGGCCAGACCCTCGACATCTTCACCAATCCACGGAACCAGCTGACCGAGGATTATGTCTCAGGCCGGTTCGGCTGAGCGGCGGAGGACCCACATGGACGACCATCGCACCCCCCCCGGCCCGCACGTGACCGACGCGTTCGGCGGCAGCTTCGACGACCTGTCTCCGGCCCATCCGATCGCGGTTCCGGCGCCATCTCCCTCGCCGTCGCACGGCTTGCGGTCCGCGTACGACCAGGAGATGGCCGAGATCAAGGACGCAGTCCTCCGGATGGGCTCGCTCGTCGAGGATCAGATCCGCGCCGCGATCGCGGCGCTCATCGCCCATGACGCCGAAGCTGCCCTGCAGGTCATCAAGGACGACCAGCTGATCAACGAGCTCCAGCGCTCGGCAACCACGATGATCGCGGCGACCATCGCGACCCAGAGCCCCGTCGCCCGCGATCTCCGGTATCTGCTGACGCTGGACAAGGTCTCCAACGAGCTGGAGAGGATGGGCGATCATGCCGGGTCCGTGGCCAAGCAGGCCCGCAAGCTGGCACCGCACCCGCCGCTCAAGGACTATGCCCGCCTGCCGATCCTCGGCGAGCGCGTCGCAAACCAGGTCCGCGGGATCATCCGGGCAATCGTCGAGCTGGACGAGACCGGCGCCCGCCGGGTCGCGGCCCTGGACGACGAGGTCGACACGCTCTACCACGAGATCTTCGACGAGGTGCTGATCCTCATGCGGGACGACCCGGCGAACGTGGATCCTGGCACGCGTATCCTGTTCGCGGCGCACTACCTGGAGCGGATCGGAGACCGCGTGACGAACATTGCCGAAGACATCGTGTTCCTCGCCTCGGGCGAGGTGGTGGACCTCAACCCATGACGATGACGGCAGCGGCGTCGTTCGACCGGGTCGCGGCGCAGTGACCGCGCTGCACCTGCTCCGCCACGCGCACGCGGGCGACCCGGCCCGCTGGCACGGTGACGACGACGTCCGCCCGCTGTCCGAGAAGGGGCGGCGCCAGGCCGAACAGGTTGCGAAGCTCCTGGACAGGATGGTCGAAGCCCCCGACCTGCTCATCACCTCCCCCCTGCTCCGCGCCCGGGAGACGGCGGAGATCGTGGCCGAGGCGCTGAAGGTCGAGATGGTTGTGGACCGCAGGCTCCGGGGCCCGCTGGATCCGGACCTGCTGGCGGAGATCCTCCTCGCCGCGGGACCCGCCGAGCGGCCGTGCATCGTCGGCCACGACCCGGACTTCTCGGAGCTGCTGGGCGAGCTCGTGGGCACCGGCGCGATCCCGATGCGCAAGGGCGCCCTGGCCCGGGTGGACTTCGAGGGGTCGAGCCCCATCGCCGGGCGCGGCACGCTGCGCTACCTGGTTCCCCCGGAGGTGCTCCCCGGCCGGTAGTGCGCCCCGCGCCCACCGCCACGGTCCGCTCCCCTACCCACGCGTCCAGCGCCAGCGCATCGCGTGCGTCAGCGGGGCGCCCGGCTCCACGACCTCCGGTGCCTGGTTCGGCCCGTCCGGCGGCCCGCTCTGGGGCTCCACGCAGGCCGCGTGCTCGGGCATCGTATACACGACCAGCCATGGACACGTGGACGAGATCTCGAGCCGCAGTTGGCCCGGCCACTCGAGCACCGGCTGCTCCCGGATGCCCGTGAAGGCGTCGTCCCAGGGCCCGGGCGGAGGCGCCACGCGCTCCCCCGTGGGGATCCCCTCGGCGTCCCGGACGAGCATCTCGTCGGCGCGGAAGCGCAGGGCCAGGGGCGCCTCGCCCTCGGCCAGCACACGCCGGAACCAGGGGTGCCAGCCGATCACCGCGGGCATCGGCTCGTCGGCGTCGAGGGTCATCTCGATCTCGAGGCCATCCGCGTCCAGGGTGAACCTCTGGCTCACTCGCCCGCGGAACGGCCATCGTTCGTCCAGCTCGATCGCAATGGTCCCGGGCGTCACCACCTTCCACGGCCGGTCGAAGACCACACCGTGGATCGCGTGCGGCGGCATCCCCAGCGGCAGGCGGTACTCGCGTCCGGCGAAGGCGAACTCGCCGTGGCGGATCCGGCCGGCCCACGGCGCCATCGGGTAGCTGCCCCAGGAGATCGGCCCCTCCGGTCGCCGCGCCACGAGCAGCTCGCGCCCGTCGATGACGAGCGAGCCCAGGCGGCCGCCGTCGGACGGCAGCACGACGGCCCGCACGCCCGGGGCCTCGAGCACCAGGGGCTCGCTCGACGCCACCCTAGGGCTCGACTTCCGCGGCCGTGTAGTAGCCGCCGTCGACCAGCAGCTCGCGAACGTTGTCGGCGGTCACGCTCACCCCGTTGAGCAGGTAGGTCGGAACCACCTTGACCCCGTTGTCGTACGTCCACGTGTCGTTGACGTCGACCGTCTCGCCCTTGAGCATCTGGTCGATCATCGACGCGGCCTGCGCAGCGAGGCTGCGGGCGTCCCGGAAGACCGTGCTGGTCTGTTCGCCGGAGAGGATCGACTGCACGGAGAGGAGCTCCGCGTCCCGACCCGTCACGGCGGGACCCGGCGTCGCCGCCGTGTAGTAGTCGGCCTGCTGCAGCGAGGCGATGATGCCGCGGCTCATGGCATCGCGGGGAGACAGGACCGCGTCGATGCGCTTGTCGAGGTAGTACGTGTACAGGAGGTTGTCCATGCGTGCCTGGGCGGTCCCGCCACTCCAGTGGATCGTGCCGATGTGCTCCGGGAACAGGGTCTCACCCGACCGGATGACCAGACTGCCGTCATCGATGAAGGGCTGGAGGACGGACATCGCACCCTCGAGGGTGGGCCCCGCGTCCCGGTCACCAGGGGCACCACCGAACAGTTCGATGTTGAACGGACCCACAGCCTCGCGGAGGTCGAGGGCGGTCACGATGGATTCGGCCTGCAGGACCCCTGTCTCGAACGGGTCAAACGCTGTGTAGTAGTCAACGTTCGATGTGTCCCGGATGAGGCGGTCGTAGGCGAGGACCCTGATCCCGGCGTCGCCAGCCCTCTGCAGGACGTCGGCAAGGGCGGCCCCGTCGACGGCTCCGATCACCAGTGCCTTGACTCGCATCTCGATCATGTCCTCGATCTGGGTGACCTGGGTCGAGACCGAGTCCTCCGCGTACCGGACGTCGCTCACATAGCCTGCCTCCGCAAGGGACGCCGCCAGGCTTTCGCCGTGTCTGGCCCACTCGTCGGACGCGCCGGTCGGCAGCGCAACACCGATCAGGTCCGCGTCCGGCCCCGGGGTGGCGGCCATCGACTCGCCTGGCACCGTCGTGGCGACTGCCGACTCGGACGGGGCCGTCGTCGCGTTGTCACCACCGCACGCGGCGACGGCGATGGTGATGGCCACAAGCACCGCGAGGCGCATCAGCCCGCCTCCGCCTTCGCCCGGACAAGCGGGCCCCGGAGCGTCTTCATCACGTTGTCCTCGCCGCGCCCGAAGTTGTTTGCCTCGAGCGCCTCGAGGATCACGCAGGTGCCGAAGTCGACACCGATCGCGTACCTGCTCACGTCGCCTCCCGGGCCAGCTCCGCAGTTGGTGGCGCCACGATACGGCACACGTCGTCGCCGACTGACTGCCGTCACCCGTCGAGCGCGGCGTCCACCACGCAGCAGGCCACGACGCCCAGCCTGACCAGCCGGTTGAACGTGGCCCGTCGCCGGATCGACCAGGCCACCACGTCGAGCCCCGCCTCTCGCGCGGCCTGGATGGGCGCCGGCTTCAGGGCGGCCAACTTCACCGACACCCCGACACACCCCAACCCGAGAGCCCGCGAGATCGTGTCGGGCTCCAGGTCCGAGACGATCAGCCACCGGTTCCAGCCGGGGAGGCGATCCGCCATCGCGGCAATCGTCGCCGGTTCGAACGAGGAGACGACCGCGTCCTCGCCCTCCTCCCCGCGGCCTGCCCGGAGCACGTTCGCGGTGGCGTCGCCGTGCTTGTCGCCCTTGAGCTCAACGTTCAGGAAGGCGGGCGCCGGCATGGCCGCGAGGATCTCGGCCAGGGTGGGCACGCCGGCGGCCGCGAGCTCGATCGCCGACATGCCGTCGACGCGGCCCGGCCGGCCCTGGACCCGCTCGAGCGTCTTGTCGTGCAGGAGCACCGGCACGCCGTCCATGCTCAGACGCACGTCGAACTCCACCCCGTCACAGCCGGGGACAGCCATCGCCGCGAGAAGTGAGTTCAGCGTGTTCTCGGGCGCCACGCGCGTGTCACCGCGGTGAGCCAGGCGGAGCGTCCGTCGTCCCGATCCCAGCGTGGCGCGCCGCTTCCCGATCCGGACGTGTGCTGCCACGCCGAAGTGGTCGGACGGGAAGAGCGTGGGGTCACCGACGGCCGGCCGATCGAACGCGAGGCGGGCGTCCTCCACTTCCACCGCGCCGCGGACCCAGATGTAGTCGAGGCAGCGCGGCTCGCCATCGGTGTCCCCCATCGGCGCGACCAGGCCCGTGGGCCAGGTGACAGGGGGCTCCGCGCCATGGACGGCGGCATAGGCGGACGCGAAACCTGCTGCGCCCATCGCCGCGTAGGCGGGTTCCTGCGGGTCCGCGTTGAAGTCGCCGACGAGGATCACCGCCTCGTGCTCCGGCGCCGCATCCAGCCAGGCCAGCAGTTGGCCGACCTGGCCAAGGCGGACCTCGTGGTCATCCGGGAGGTTGTGGAGGTGCGTGACCGCGAACAGGAGCCGGGCGCCGCCCCGGAGCGTGATCCTCACGCGATGCGCGGACCGCGCCATGCCCAGGTCCAGGCGGTCGTAGTCCGTAGCGACGAGCGGCGCCCTGACAAGCAGGCTGTTGCCGTACTCGGGCCTGCCGGCCCAGCCGCGGACGGCCTCGTAGCGTCCCTCGCCGGCCGCACCCAGGAGCCGGTCCTGCTGCATCGTGTAGACCACCTCGTTGAGGCCGATGAGATCCGGCTGGAGCGCCGCCATGTCGGCGAGCAGGAGCGGCAGGCGCTCCTCCCAGCGGTCGGCCAGGTTGAGGATGTTCATCGTCGCGACGAGCAGGCGCTCCACGCGGGGTCCTCCGGATCAGGCGCCGGTATCGGCGGGAACAAGCGGGATGGTGAACGAGAAGGTAGAGCCGCGACCGAGCTCGGACTCGACGCGGATTCGGCCACCGTGCCCTTCAAGGATATGCCGGGCGATGGACAGGCCGAGGCCCGTTCCGCCCTCTCGCACGCGGGCACGGTCCGCCTTGTAGAAGCGCTCGAAGACGCGGTCGCGGTCGGCCGGGGCGATGCCGATGCCGTGGTCAACGACGGCAACCTCCACGGCGTCCGGGATCGGGCCGACGAGGACCCGGACCTCGCCGCCGTCAGGGCTGAACTTCACCGCGTTGTGGACGAGGTTGACGATGACCTGCCCCAGGCGGGCCTCGTCGCCACGGATCCGAGGGGTCCCCGGCTCCACCGCCACGACGAGGCTCGCTCCCTGCCGCTCGGCGAACAGCCGGAGGCGTTCCACGGAGCTCTCCGCCAGGTGGCCGAGGTCCACGCCGTCAACCATGTCGAGCTGGGTGCCACCCTCGATGCGGGCGAGGTCCAGCAGCTCGTTGACCATCTGGACAAGGTGGCCGGTCTCCACCTCGATCCTGGCGATGCGGTCGCGCATCCGGGGGGGGATCTCGTTCGTCTCGGCCTCGCGTGCCAGCGTCTCCGCGAGGAGGCTGACGGTGGAGAGCGGGGTGCGGAGCTCGTGGCTCAGGTTGTCGATGAACGCCGTGCGGATGTGCTGCAGGCGGCGGAGCTCCGAGACGTCCTCCAGGATCACCAGCAGGCCCGCCCCGTCGAGGCGGGACGCGCGCAGGGCGACGACCCCCTCGTCCGGACCCGGCATCTTCAGTTCAGCCGTTGCCGATCCTCCGGGCACGATGCCAGCGAGGAGGGTCTCGATCCGGGTGTCCAGGAAGGTCTCCATGACGGACCTGCCGACGAGATGGCCGGGGGCGATCCCGAGGAGCCCATGGGCACGGGTGTTCGCGCGCGAGACCTGACCGTCGACCACCCGCAGGACGCCGACGGGGATCAGGTCGTCGGCAGGGTCGGTCGCGAGGGCAGCCCCGGGCGTGGTGGCCCGGGCAGCCTCCCGGCCGGCAGCCGCCCCGGTCAGGAGAACGTCGATCAAATCGTCGCGGCGCCGGATGACCAGCAGCGCCGCGGCCAGCGCAAGGCCCAGCCCGAAGAGCACGATCAGCGTCAGCGACTCCATGGGGTCGAGGATCGCACAGCAGGGGTGGTCAGCGCGCGCGCCGGACGCCCGGTCCCGGGTCCTGCTGCGCCGCGGCGCCGGTCGTCCCGGTCGCAGCAGCGAACGGCGCGACGAGCGAGGCGTAGGTCGCGGCGGGGAACGCGTGCTTCAGGGCCACCACGTGCCCGAGTCGGGCCGCCAGCCTCCGCGCGCGCAGGGCGACTGCCGGCGGGAGATCCGCCACGGCAAGCGCCGCGGCGACGTCCCGGGCCGCGAGCTCCGCGGAGATCCGCAACGCCTCGTCCTCGTCGAGGTCCAGGGCCGCGGGCCACGGGCGATCCGCCCCCGCGATCCCCTGTGACGCGCGGAGGAATGCCGCCAGCTCCGGACGCGTCATCGCGGCGACACGGTCGCGCACCACGGCCACCGCGAGGGCGTTTGGCCCGTATCGGGGCTGGTCGACCGACGCCTCCCAGGCCCGCAGCAGGCGCTCCCGGGCGCGACCGCGGAAGGGCTCCGCCAGGGCATCGTCCAGGAATGCGGCCAGGACCAGCTCCGCGGCGACGCCGAGGAGCCCTTCCCGGAGCCCGGCCACCGCCCAGCGCTCGGGCGGGACGCGGGCCGCCAGGCCCGCTTCGGCCGCGGCGAACGATGCCCGCGCGTCCGGCGTGAGGAACCGGCGGACCGTGGCGAGGAACGCGATCGGCGGCGGCTCCGCAGCCGCCAGGCGGTCCAGCTCATCCGGGGTGAGGCGCTCAACGCGAGCGAGAAACCGGGCGAGGCGCTCTGCCGGGTCCCCGCGGACGAGATCCGTTCGCGGGCGGACGGGCCGGGAGCGGGCGGGCGAGGGAGCGCCCGGAGGCCGCGACGGTCGCGCCGGGCGCCGGAGCGGTCCGTGCCACCGCACGCCGCGCCCGCCTGGGACGCCCAGGCGCTCCCGGTCGTACCGGGCACGCAGGGATGGATCCGCCAGCCAGTCGTGGGCGACGTTGATCCGCTTCGCGCGCTCAAGCGCCTCCCCGCCGGAGCCCGCGACATCCGGGTGGTGCAGCTTCAGGAGCCCGCGCCAGGCGAGCTCGATCGCCTCGGGAGAGGCGTTGTCGGCCAGTCCCAGGCGCGCGTAGAGGTCGTCGTCCGGGACGAGCGGGGCGGGCACGGTCGGCGGCCCGCCGGGGTCAGGCCGGGGTGGCCGTCCGCCCGGCGAGGAACGCCTCGACGTCCTCCAGCGGGCGGACCGCGCGCTCGCCCGTGGCCCGGTTCGTGACCTCGGCACCGCCGGCGGCCAGCGACCTCGGGCTCACCGTGATGATCCACGGCATGCCGAGGAGCTCCGCGTCGGTGAACTTCACGCCTGGTGATTCGACGCGGTCGTCGTACAGGATCTCGTGATCCGGGCCGGCCGCTGCCGCGAGGTCGTGGAGCCGCTCCGCTGTCTCGACCACCTGCGGGTCCTTGTTGCCGCCAATGGCGACCAGGTGCGCCCGGTACGGCGCCACCTCGGCCGGCCAGGCGATCCCCTTCTCGTCGTGGTGGGCCTCCACGATGCAGGCGACGTTGCGCCCCAGGCCGATGCCGTACGAGCCCATCACGATCGGGTGGCGCTCGCCGTCCTCGCCCAGGTACTCGGCGCCCAGCGCCTCGGTGTACTTGGTCCCGAGCTTGAAGATGTTGCCGACCTCGATGCCGTTGCGCAGGATGACGGGTCCACCGCAGTCCGGGCAGGGATCGCCGTCTCGAACGCTCGCGAGGTCCGTGATGAGGTCCGGGGTGTAGTCACGCGGCACGTTCACGTTGCGCAGGTGGAAGCCCGGCCTGTTCGCGCCCGCAACCAGGTTGGGACTCCGCGCCGCCAGCGTGTCCACGACAACCACGACGTCCCGGGCACCGATCGGCGAGCCGTAGCCGGCTTCCATGCCGCGCGCCTTGATCTCGTCGACCTGCGCCGGGCGCATCCCGCCGGTGGCCTTGATCGCGTTGACCAGCTTCGTCTCGTTGACGTCGTGATCGCCGCGGACGATCGCGACGACGAAGCGACCGTCGCCGGTCATGAAGAAGGCGGCCTTCGCGGTCCGGCTGGTCGGCACGTCGAGGAACGCGGCGAGGCTGTCGATGGTGGTCGCGCCGGGGGTCTCGACCTCCTCCACCGCGAGGAGGTCCTCCGCCGCGGGCTCCTGCGCCACGGTCGGGGCGACCTGGCGGTTGGCCGCGTAGCCGCACGACTCGCACAGGACCAGGACGTCCTCGCCGGCCGGGTTGAGGAACATGAACTCGTGGGCCAGCGAACCGCCCATCATGCCCACGTCCGACGACACGGCCACCGTCTTGAGCCCCAGGCGCTCGAAGATCCGGGTGTAGGCGCGGTGATGCGCCCAGTACGCCGTGTCGAGCCCTGCGTCGTCACGATCGCAGGTGTAGCTGTCCTTCATGACGAACTCCCGCACGCGGATCAGGCCGCCGCGGGACCGGGGCTCGTCGCGGAACTTCGTCTGGAAGTGGTAGACGATGAACGGCAGCTGGCGGTAGCTCTTCACGATGTCGCGCAACAGGTCCGCCACGACCTCCTCGTGTGTCATCGCAAGGACCATGTCCCGGTCCGCCCGATCCTTGAAGCGCGCCATCTCGGGGCCAATGACGTCGTAGCGGCCGGTCTCCCGCCAGAGATCAGCCGGGTGGACGACCGGCATCTCCATCTCCTGCCCGCCGATGGCGTTCATCTCCTCGCGGATCACCTGCTCCACGCGCTTGTTGACGCGGAAACCGAGCGGCAGGAGCGAGTAGATGCCGGCACCCAGCTGGCGCACGTAGCCGGCCCGGAGCAGGAGGCGGTGCGACGGCATCTCCGCCTCGGAGGGGTCGTCGCGGAGGGTGGTGAAGAACAGGTTGGACAGGCGCATGGCCGAAGGATACCGGGCGAGGCGCGCGGGACTGCAATCGGCCTGCGCTGCCCATCGGGCGTCTGGCCGGGTCGGCCTCCTCGCGGCCCCTGGTGGCGTCCGCGAACAGTGTCCATCGCGCGCCGCGATCGCCGGTATGCTCCGGTGATCGCGGACACTGGCGCCGGTTCGTCCGGCCGCCCGCGCGACTTCTCGACCCAACACGCACTCGAGGCGCGCCGGCATCGTGGAAGGCATCACCCTCACGCTTCTCGTCGTCATTGCGCTCGCTGTCTTCTTCGACTACGTCAACGGCTTTCACGACACGGCGAACGCGATCGCCACCTCGGTCGCCACGAAGGCGCTGCGGCCGCAGTACGCCATCCTCATGGCGGCCTCATTCAACTTCATCGGCGCATTCGCCGGCACAGCGGTTGCCAAGACCATCGGCGCCGGCCTCGTCGACGACGCCAGCACCACGCAGGCGATCGTGGCCGCGGCGCTCATCGGCGCGATCACGTGGAACCTCATCACGTGGAGGCTGGGCCTGCCCAGCTCCAGCAGCCACGCACTGATTGGCGGCCTGCTGGGCGCGACGATCGTCGGCGCGGGCTTCGACCAGCTGAACCTGCCGGGCATCTGGAACAAGGTCATCATCCCCCTGGTCACGTCGCCGATCATCGGCTTCACCATCGCGTTCGGGCTGATGCTCCTGCTCTACTGGGTCTTCCGTCGCGTCCGGCGCCGTCCGCTCACCACGGGCTTCCGTCGGGCACAGGTCTTCTCGGCCGGGTTCATGGCGTTCGCCCACGGCTCCAACGATGCCCAGAAGACGATGGGCATCATCACCCTGGCGCTGGTCGCCGGCGGCGTTCTTCCCGACGCACAGACCATCCCGGTGCCGGTGATCGTGATCTCCGCCACCGCGCTCAGCCTGGGCACGGCGGTCGGCGGCTGGCGGATCATGCACACGATGGGGCATAGGGTCGTGGACCTCGAGCCCATCCACGGGTTCGCCGCAGAGACGACCGCAGCAACCGTGATCTACGGTGCCGCCGTGTTCGGCATGCCGGTCTCGACGACGCACGTCATCTCGAGCGCGATCATGGGTGTCGGGTCGACCAAGGGCGTGAAGGGTGTCCGCTGGGGCGTCGCCCGCAGCATCCTGGGCGCCTGGGTGCTCACGTTCCCGGCGACGATGTTCTTCGGGGCACTCTCGTGGTACGTCCTGAACGCCGTCGGCATGGGGTGACCGACACCTGCGGCATCCGGCCGCGCCAGACCAGCACAACCTCCACGAACCAGCGAAGGGGACCACGATGGTGCGACTGATCCCGAAGGACGAGAAGTTCCAGGAGCTGTTCGTCGACTACGCCAGGACCACGCTCGACGCAGCCCGCAGGCTCGAGGACATGATCGGCACCTATGACCGGCTCGACGAGCGCGTCGCCGAGATCCGGGCGCTCGAACACCACGGCGACGAGATCGAGATCGAGGTCGAGGTGCGCCTCGATCGCGCGTTCATCACCCCGTTCGACCGCGAGGACATTCATGACCTGGTGTCGCGGATGGACGACGTGCTCGACCGCATCCAGGAGGTCGCGGAGACGTTCGTCATCTACGACGTCAAGGAGCCGACCGACGATGCGCGCCGCCTGGCGGGCGTCCTGGCCGCGCAGGCAGGCCAGTTGAACGATGCCATCGGCAAGCTGGATCGGCTCAAGGACCTGGAGCCGCACCTCAAGGCGGTCCACGACCTCGAGAACGAGGCGGACGGCCTGTCCCGCGCCGCTGTGGCGCGCCTGTTCCGCGGCGGCCACGAGGCAATCGACGTCATCAAGTGGCGTGACATCTACACGGCCATGGAGAACATGATCGACGCCGCCGAGGACGCGGGCGAGGTCCTGGAGCTCATCGTCGCCAAGAACGCCTGAACGGCGGCCCCTGCGCGCTCGCGCGGCGCGTCAGTCCCGCGGGAACACGTAGTCGACGCCGGACGCGAAGGCGCTACCTGTCGCCGTCGTCGGGCTGGCCGTCCTCCGCATCGGGCGCCACCGACGCGCTCACCGTCCGGTCTTGGCGATGTCCGCCGACGACGATGCGTGGTGAGCGGAGTGCGGGTGCCGGCTCTCGGCGTCGATGACGTGCATCACGGCGTTGATCAGCGCGAGGTGCGTGAACGCCTGTGGGAAGTTGCCCAGGTGCCGGCCCGTCTCCGGATCGGTCTCCTCCCCGTACAGGCCGAGCGGGCTGGCGAGCGAGAGCAGCCGCTCGCACAGGCGCCGACCGCGGCCCAGCTCGCCGATCTCGACCAGGGCCGACACGAGCCAGAAGGAGCAGATCGTGAAGGCGCCCTCTCCGTCGGCGAGGCCGTCGTCGGTGAGGTCGGGCCGGTAACGCAGCACCAGGCCGTCCTCCGTGAGCTCGTCGGCAATCGCAAGGACGGTCCGGCGCAGCCGTTCGTCGTCGGCTGGCAGGAAGCGCACCAGCGGCATCAGGAGCAGCGACGCATCGAGCGCATCCGTGTCGTAGTGCTGGGTGAACACGCCGCGCTTGTCGAGGGCGTGGGCCAGCACGTCGGCGTGGATCTCGTCGGCCGCCGCCTGCCATCGGGCGGCCGTGTCCGTGTCGCCGAGAAGCCTGGCCAGGCGCGCGCCGCGGTCTGTCGCCACCCAGCACATGACCTTGGACGAGGTGAAGTGCTTCGGCTCCCCGCGAACCTCCCAGATCCCGCGATCCGGCTCGCGCCAGTGCTCGATCGCTGCCTCGACCTGGACGCTCAGGATCGGCCACATCCGGTCGTCGATGCGGTCTCGCGACCTGATGTGCAGGTAGAACGAGTCGAGGATCGAACCCCACACGTCGTGCTGGCGCTGTTCGAAGGCGGCGTTGCCCACGCGGACGGGGCGCGAGTCCTCGTACCCGGCGAGGTGGTCCAGCGTCCGCTCGGTGAGGACGCGCTCGCCGCCCACGCCGTACATCACCTGGACGCCACCGTCGGTGCCGGCCATGTCGGCCAGGAAGAAGAAGAAGTCGTTCGCCTCCCAGTCGAAGCCCAGCGTGTACAGGCCCCACAGGGCGAAGGTGGAATCGCGCACCCAGCTGTAGCGGTAGTCCCAGTTGCGCGCGCCGCCGGGTACCTCCGGCAACGAGGTGGTCGCGGCGGCGATGATCGCCCCGGTGGGCGCGTACGCGAGGCCCTTGAGCGTGAGAGCCGAGCGCTGGAGGTGGGTCCGCCAGGGATGATCCGGAAACCGGCCCCGGGCCAGCCAGTGCTGCCAATGGTGCGCCGTCCAGACGAGCCGCTCGTGGCACTCCTCGGTCGTCCGTGGCGGGCGGCCACTCCTCCATGACAGGGCGACGAAACGCGTGTCCCCATCCTTCACCAGGGTCCTGGCCATCGCCTTCGGCCCCTCGAACCCCATCCGCATGTCGCTCGTCAGCGTCACCCCGCCGACACCTGGGGCCTGGCAAATGCCCTGGAAGTAGTCGTCACCGGTGTACGACCAGTCCCCGAGCAGCCGCCCGTAGTCGAAGACCGGCTCGCAGTCCATGGCCAGCTGGACCTCGCCGCTCACGCACCGGACTGTCCTGAGGAGGACGTGCTCGGCGTCATAGTCCGTCGGGGCGCGGCGGTGCGTGGCAGACCGTCCGTCCTGGTGGTGCCAGGGGCCGATCAGGAGGACGTCGCGGACGATGATCCAGCCGCCGCCCGGGGTGCCCCAGCTCGTCTCGAGCACCATCGTCCCCGGCAGGTAGCGCCGGGCCGCCGGCACCATGACCTCCGCCGGACCCAGGCGAAAGCGGCCCGCGTCGCGGTCGAGGATGGCACCGAACACGCTCGGGGAGTCGAACCGCGGCAGGCACATCCACTCGACGCTGCCGCTGGGTGCCACGAGCGCGGTGACCTCGCCGTCGGACAGGAAGCCGTATTCGCCGATCGGCGGGAACACGGAGGCGGCGCCATCGCGGGAACCGAAGGCGGCGCCATCGACGGCGGGGGCAACCGGCCGCATGGCACGGTGCGTGTCCGTTCGACCTGTGCCCGTTGGACCCACGGTCGACGGGTCAAGCCCGCGCGCCGGCGCCTCACGATCCTTGGTCATCTCGCCACTCCTGCCCCGAAGTGTCGCACGCGAGGCAACCCGACCCGGGCGACCGCGGTGGCGCCCGGACGTCGATGGGCCCCCGCACCTGGCCGGGGACTCTTCCGCACCGGGCCGGGGACTCTTCCCCCACCCCGCCGCGGCCGCTCAATCCGGGCGGCGGAGTACGTACCCCACGCCGCGGACCGTCTGGAGGAGCATCGGGACCGCCGGGTCCGCCTCGATCTCCGCCCGGAGCCAATGGACGTGGACGTCCACGGTCCGGGTCTCGCCCGCGTAGTCATAGCCCCAGACACGCTCCAGGAGCTGGTCCCGCGTGAAGACCTGCCCGGGGTTCCGGACGAGGAACGCCAGCAGCTCGAAGGCTTTGGGCTTCAGGGGCACCTGCTCCCCGTCCCGCAGGATCCGGTGGCCGGTGAGGTCAACCTGGACGTGCCCAAGGTCCACGATGGCCGGCATCTCCGCGGAGGCCCTCTGCTCCGCCCGGCGGAAGATCGCCCGGATGCGCGCAGTCAACTCCCGCAGGCTGAACGGCTTCGTGACGTAGTCGTCCGCACCGAGCTCGAGGCCGACGACCTTGTCCACCTCGCCATCCTTGGCAGTGAGCATGATGATCGGCACGGCAGACTCGGCCCGGAGGATGCGGCAGACCTCCACGCCCGAGAGCTCGGGAAGCATCAGGTCCAGGAGCACGAGGTCCGGGTGGTCCGCACGGAACCGGATGAGGGCCTCGCGCCCGTCGGCGGCGGGAATGGCTCGATAACCCTCCATCTCGAGGGCCTCGACCAGCGTGTCGCGCAGCGTGGTCTCGTCGTCAACGACGAGGATCGTCCGTGTCATGCGTCGAACATGTTCGGGCAGGCCTGTGGGCGCGGTGTCATGGCCGTCCCCGTCAGCCCGCCCCTGCCAGCGCCGCGATCGCCGCGTCCAGCCGGGCGAGCGTGCGATCGCGGCCCAGCGCGACCAGCGTGTCGAACAGCGGCGGCGTGGCGGTCTTCCCGGTGGTGGCCACGCGGATAGCCATGAACAGGTCCCCGGCCTTCCATCCGTGCGCCTCGACCAGTGCCCGCAGCGGGGGCTCCAGCTCGTCCGCCTCCCAGGTGACGTCATCGTGCGCGGCGAGGGCCGCGCGGGCCGCGCCCAGCCCGGCGAGGGTCGTGGCCGCGTCCCACCGCTTCGGGATGACGGCATCCGCATCGACCGCCAGGTCTTCCACCCAGAGGAAGCCCACCACATCCACGACGGCCGCGAGGGTTGGCAGGCGCTCACGCACCATCGGCAGCAGCGCGTGCACCTCGTCCTCGCCCGGCGTCCGGTCGATCTGCCCAGCGACGTGCGCCGCCTCCAGGAATGGCATCAGCCGCGAGACCAGGTCCTCGTCGTCCAGGCGCCGGATCCACTGGCCGTTGACCCACTCGAGCCGCTCCCGGTCGAAGCGGGCGCCCCCCTTCTGGACCTTGTCCAGCTCGAACCGCTCGGTCAGCTCCTCCAGGGAGAAGACCTCCTCCTCCGTCCCGGGCGACCAGCCCATGAACGCGAAGTAGTTGACCAGGGCCTCCCGCAGGAACCCTTGCGCGATGTAGTCGGCTACCGCGGTCTGGCTCTTGCGCTTGCTCATCTTCGTCCCGTCCGGGTTGAGGATGAGCGGCAGGTGCGCGAAGACCGGCGGCGTGTGTCCGAGAGCCTCGAACAGCAGGATGTGCTTGGGGGTGTTGCTGACGTGGTCTTCGCCGCGGATCACGTGGCTGATCTCCATTGCGGCATCGTCCACGACCACGGTGAAGTGGTAGAGCG
The DNA here is from genome assembly GCA_963766735.1 of uncultured Chloroflexia bacterium. Lineage (GTDB taxonomy): Bacteria > Chloroflexota > Limnocylindria > Limnocylindrales > CSP1-4 > CAIXZV01. The sequence continues at coordinate 216,539 of CAVYBU010000017.1, read as the reverse complement.
GGTTGCCGTCGCCCCGGACGATGACGAAGTCGCCGCCGAGGTTCGCCGTGTCGATTTCGACGCGGTCGCGCACGAGGTCGTCCCAGCCCACGACTCCGGGACGGACACGGAAGCGGATCGCCGCCGGCCGGCCCTCGGCCTCCCGGGAAGCGCGCTCCGCCGGGGTCAACGCGGCGCACCTCCCGCCGTACCTCGCGGGCAGCTTCGCATCTTCCTGCGCCTTGCGGTCCGAGGCCAGCTCCTCGGGCAGGCAGTAGCAGGGGTAGGCCTGGTCGGCGGCCAGGAGGCGGGCTGCTGCCTCGGCATAGGTGGCGAGGCGCTGCATCTGGCGGTAGGGGGCATACGGTCCCGCCTCCCCCGCTCCAGCGACGTCCGGGCCCTCGTCCCAGGTGATCCCCAGCCAGTGGAGACCATCGAGGATGTCCTTCTCAAACGCCGCTGTGCTGCGGGCGACGTCGGTGTCCTCGAGGCGGAGCAGGAACGTGCCGCCGGTGTGGCGGGCGAACAGGTAGTTGAACAGCGCCGTGCGGGCGGTCCCGATGTGCAGCGGGCCGGTGGGGCTGGGGGCGATGCGGACGCGGATATCGGAGGGCATGCCCCGATTGTAGTTGGCGACGCGCGCGGGTCAGGCGGATGGGGCGGCGCGGGCCAGGAGGGGCGGCAGCGGCCAGGCAGGCGGGCGCGGGTCCGGTGCCGGTCGAAGGTCGCTGGCCAGGCAGACGGCATCGGCCCGGCGCCGGTCGAAGGTCAGGCGCCCAGGGGCGCCGGCACGTGGTGGAACAGGGCCGGATCCGCTTCGCCGGGAAGGACCCGGATCAGGGAGGCCGGGCGAAGGCCGAGGGTTGCGCGCCCCCGCGGGCCGTCGAGCGTGAGGGAATCCAGGGACTCCGACCGGGCGAGCACCGTAACGTGCGTCCCCGGAATGAGCGCTCGGGCCTCGAGGTACGACAGCAGCCCTGCGTCCTTCTCCGCCTCCTGGGTGATCCGCAGGATCGTGGCCTTCGTCCCGCTCTCGAGCTCCGACAGCGCCAGGCCGTCAGGCCGGCGGCGGGCCGTCTCGAGGTCGATCGGGTTGCCGTGCGGGCAGACCTCCGGGTGCCCGAGCAGCTCGTCCAGCTTCGCCTCGACGCGCGGGGAGAGGGCACCCTGGAGGCGCATGGCCTCGGCATCGCTCTCGGCCCAGGACAGGCCCACGACGGAGGTGAGGAGCCACTCGAGCAGGGCGTGGCGGCGGTAGATCGCGTCGGCGGCGGTTCGGCCCGCGGTGGTAAGGACCAAACCCCGACCGGTTGTGGGCTCCAGGAGACCATCGGCGGCGAGGCGGCGGCACATCTCGCTGGCAGCCTGCGTCGTCACGCCGACATGGCGTCCGAGCTGGGCGCTGGTGGCGACGCGCCCGTCAGATCCCATCACCCTCAGGGCGAGGAGGTATTCCTGGGCGGCGGCGGAGATGTCGGCGGCGGCGGTGCGGCGCATGCCGCGAGTGTACGGCGAGTCGTGCGCGTTGCGAACGATAGGGATCGGGCGATCGGGATCGCAACCACCCTCCCGCCGCGAGCTCACGCGGTCAGCGTGACGCGGCTCGCCGGAGGATGGCAATCAGACCGCGCGGTCCGAGGTGGCGAGCATTGGACTCGGCGACCTGCGTGGGATCGCCAGCACCAGTCGTCGTCGCCGCATCCGCTTCGACTCCCTCGGGACCAGCGGGGCGGCGGGCCCGGGCCTGGTACTCGGGGCCGTGCTTGCGGGGATCCGCGTATTCGCGCGGGTTGATCGTCCAGTACGTACCCGAGGACGGCCCGTACCACTCGCCGCCGTCCCACTCCGGGTCGAGCGGGGTATCCGCCGCCTCGTCGTACGTGGTGCTGCCGGCCGTGGCGCGACGGGTGTGTCGCCGGTCGTGCTCTCGACCCGGGCGCCGCCCGCCGGGTTGACCCGGGCCCCCGCTCGTGCCCGGACTCGTCCGTGCACCCGGTTCGCGATCCGCTCCCCCACCCGGCCCGTGATCCGCTCCGCCGGCGGCGGCCGATTGCGAGCCCTCGCCCCGCCTCCGCCTGGCCCGCCACGCCTCCCGCGACGCCCGGGCTCGCGATGCTTCGGCTCGCCATGGCTCCTGGGTCGACCCGCGCCCGCCGGTTGACCGGACGCCGTCGCCAGCCGCCACGTCGAAAGGGCGCCGCAACCGGCCGTCGCCGTCCACCAGGCGCTCGTACGCGGTCTGGATCGCGAGGAAGCGCGGCAGCGCCCGATCGCCCGCGGCGTCCGGGTGGTACTTCTTCGCCAGCCGCCGATACGCGGAGCGGATCTCGTTCAGCGACGCGCCCGGCGGCAGCCCCAGCATCCGGTACGGGTCATCCTCGAAGGGCAAGGGACGCGCCTCCGTGGTGGTGGTTGTGGCGGACGGCCCAGCACGGACCGCCCTCAGCCGATCAGCTCGCCCACCGGCGCGAGGTCGAAGTCGGCGATGGCTTCGGCCGCGGTCCGGCCGTGCGGGTCGAGGGACAGCGGGCGGTGGTAGCGGGCGAGGACGCGGAGCGCCTGACCCTCGAGGACACCGGCCTGGCGGAGGGCCTCCACCGACGCGGACCAGGTGCCGCGCTCGTAGCCGTCCCCGTCCTCGATCTTGATCGCCATGCCGGACGCGGCCACCTCGGTGCCATTGCCGCGCGGTCCGCGCAGGATCCCGATGCCGCGCAGCGCCTCCATCCCGGACTTGCTGACCACGCGGCCCGGGGCGGCCTTCATGAGCGAGGTGTCGAGGCGGTCCCGCGCTCCGGCGACCAGCTCCGGGTGCGCGATCATCGCGTCCCGGACCACCTCCAGGTGACGGGCGAGGTTGGCTCGACGATCGTCCGCGGGGATCGCGGAGGGATCGGCAAGGGCCGCGTATGCCCGCGCGACCTCGCGCAGCGGGAAGGCGTAGGTGGGCACGCCGCAGTCGTCGAGACCGGTCCGGAGCGCCGGCCGGGCGACGCCGAACATCGCCGAGACCGCGTCGGCGTAAGCCTCCTGGGCGGGGTGCTCGGGCTGCCAGTACGACTCCGGCTCCCAGCCTCCCAGCTTGGCGATAAGCACGAAGGCCGAATGCTGGCCGGAGCACATGTGCCGCAGCTGGCTCGGCCGCTCTCCGTCGCGGGCGAGGCGCGCCGCCGTGAGCGCGTCGAGGGGCGTCGGGTCGGAGCTGCACGCGAGGATCGCCTGGGGCACCCCGATCCGGCGATACATCGCCTGGATCGTTCGGACATGGACATCCTCGCCGGAGTGGCTGGCCGCCATCACCGCGATCTCCTCGGCCGAGAGGTCGAACTCCCGCTGGCCGTCGGCCCGCAGCAGGGCCAGGAGCCCGAACGGCTTGACCGTGGACCGGAGGAAGACGAGTCGATCCGGATCGCCGATGACGCGGAGCATCAGCCCGGCAGCATCCACCTCCACGATGTCCCCGCGGTGGACCGACTCCACCACGCCGTTGCGGGTCTCGCGCACGAGGACCGGCGGCACGGTCCAGCGGGCATGGCGCGCGTGGGCGGCCGGTTTGCCGGCGGTTCGCGAGGTCCGGGCGGAGGGACGTGCAGCCATCAGGGTCGAGCATACCGCGCGCGTGGCCGCGGGCTGTCGCACAGGTCCGTCGCAGGTTCGCGCCGCGCGCTAGCATTCATGTCTGGATCCGGAGGTCGCGCCACAGGACGTCGGCCCCGCCCGCCCGATCCGTACAGCGCGAGGGATCCCGTGGCAACCTGGCCCAACCTCCATGTCTCCCAGCACCCGGCCGTGCGCCACAAGCTCGGCATCCTGCGCGACGAGGCCACCGAGCCCAAGAAGTTCCGCGAGGTCGTCCGCGAGCTCTCGTGGCTCCTCGGCTACGAGGCCCTCGCGGACGCCCACACCCAGCCGATCGAGATCCGGACCCCGATGGAGCTGATGCCGGCCGAAGAGCTGGCGGACCGCATCGGCCTGATCCCGATCCTGCGCGCCGGCCTGGGCATGGTGGACGCCACGCTGGAGCTGATGCCCACGGCACAGGTCTGGCACCTGGGCCTGTTCCGCGACGAGAAGACGCTCCGCCCCGTCGAGTACTACAACAAGCTCCCCGACAGCGCGAACGTGGACCTGTGCCTGATCCTGGACCCGATGCTCGCGACCGGCGGCTCGGCCACGGCGGCGATCGAGGTCCTCAAGAAGTGGGGCGCGGTCCGGATCAAGCTCGTCAACCTGATCGCGGCACCGGAGGGCGTCGAGGCGGTCAGCCGGGCGCACCCCGAGGTCGACATCTACACGGCGGCCCTGGATCGCCAGCTCAACGAGAAGGGCTACATCCTTCCCGGCCTGGGTGACGCGGGCGATCGCCAGTTCGGGACCGGCCACACCGACTGAGCACCACCACTGGCGGGCGGCTGGTGTCGGCATCGGCCACGTCACGCCTGGCGTGGCCCAGGGCCTCCTCGTCGGCGATCCCCTCGCGCGACGCGAGCAGCGCCGCGATCCCGGGTGTGTCGGGTTCGAGCGCGGGCCGAATGACGAGCCTGCGCGGCCGGGGCGACGAGCGATCGTCCGGGTCGGATGCGGCCCAGCGCGACGCGCTCGGTCCCGGGACGGCTCTGGGTCCGGCGTCGGAGTCCATCGGGCGAAGCAGGGCGGCGGGCAACGCGCCGAACCCGGTTGGCCACCTGCAGCCCCGCCGGTAGCATGCTTCGATGCGCCTCACCGCCCGTCAGCTCAACCGGGCAACCCTCGCCCGGCAGCTGCTGCTGCGGCGCGAGGCGGTCGACGTCGTCGAAGCCGTTCGGCGCGTCGTCGCGCTCCAGGCGCAGGAGCCGGCCTCGCCGTACGTGGCGCTCTGGAATCGGGTAGACGGCTTCGACCCCGCGGAGCTGGACGTCGCGTTCGCCAGCCAGGCGATCGTCAAGGCCCAGCTGATGCGGATCACGCTGCACGCCGTGACGGCGGGCGACTACCCGCCCTTCCACGAGGCGATGCAGCACACCCTGCGTGCCGCGCGGCTCCACGATCGGCGGTTCGAGAACGAGGGCGTCTCGATCCCCGACACGGATGCGCTCGTCCCGGACTTGCTCGAGTTCACGTCCTCGCCCCGGGTCAACCGCGAGGTCGAGGCATGGCTCGAAGCGCGCTTCGGAACCCCGAAGCCGCGCGTGTGGTGGGCGCTTCGGCAGTGCGGGCCGTTTGTCCATGCCGCGACCGGCGGCCCATGGTCGTTCGGGTCGAAGCCGTCATATGTGGGCGCCATCGACCAGGCACGTCCGCGCGATGTAGCCGCTTCGACGCGGGCACTCGTCGTCCGGTACCTCGAGGGCTTCGGGCCGGCGTCCCTGCGGGACATCGCGCAGTTCGGAACGATCTATCGACCGCCCGTGCAGGCCGCCCTGACAGCCCTCGGTGACGCGCTCGTGCACTACGACGGGCCGAACGGCGAGCGCCTCTACGACGTCCCCGGTGGCCCGCTGCCGCCCGAGGACATGCCCGCGCCCCCACGCCTCCTGCCGATGTGGGACAGCACGCTGCTCGCCTACGCGGATCGAAGCCGGATCATCCCGCCCGCGTTCCGATCGCTGGTCATGCGCAGGAACGGCGACGTGCTACCGACAATCCTCGTCGATGGCCACGTGGCGGGCGTGTGGCGCCCGACCGACGCCGGCATCGAGGTCACCGCGTTCCGCGCGCTTGACGACAACGCCTTGGCAGGGCTCGAGACCGAGGCGAGGAGCCTGCGTGCGTTCGTGGCCGGGCGTGAGCCCGTCATCTTCCAGGGCCGGTTCGCCCACTGGTGGTCCGAGCTGCCGACCGACGGCGTCGAGGTGCACCTCCTCGGCGGCTGAGGCGTGGCCGAGCCCGATCGCGCCCGTGTGGTGATGACCCGGCTCGACTGGGGCGTCACCGCGGGCACGCGCCGTCTCCCTGGCGAGAACTGTTTCTGCGTCCCGCTCGTCATGATGGTTGTGATGCCCGAAAGAGCGACCACCGTCCCGCAACCGCCGGCGTCCGCCGACGTGCTCGTGCCAACCCAGGCAGACGCGCCCCGTGACCGGTTCCTGCGCCTCGCGGAGCCGCGGCTCGACCGTGCGTACCGGATCGCGGGGCTGATCCTCGGCAACGCCCATGAGGCCGAGGATGCGGTGCAGGACGCGCTCGCCACGGCGTGGCGTTCGCTCGCCTCGCTCCGGGAGGACGAGGCATTCGGGGCCTGGTTCGACCGGATTCTCGTGAACGGCTGCCGCGACCAGCTCCGGCGCCGGAAGGTTGTCAGGTTCATCCCCATCGAGGGGTCAGCAGATCCATCGATCGACGACCCCTTCGCCTCGGTGCTGGCTCGCGACGCCGTCCTCGCGCCGCTCGCCACCCTTCCGCCGGACGAGAAGGCGATCGTGGTCCTCCACTACTGGGCCGATCTCACGCTCGAGTCCGTCGCGGACCGCCTGGGCATCCCCGGAGGAACGGTCCGCTCGCGGCTGCACCGCGCGCTGGAACGGATGCGTGCCCATGCGTCCGAGGAGACACGACGATGACGGATCAGGAGCGCGACCTGCGCGCCCACCTCCGCGATGCCCACCTGCCCCCCGCCCCGCAGACGCTGCACATGGCACTGCACCGGGTCGCCGACGGCGCTCCTCCGCGCCATCCCGCCCGGCGACGAACCATCGTCCTGCTCGCGGCGGCTGCGCTGCTGCTGCTCGGCGGCGCCGCGCTTGGTGCCGGAGGCGTCCTCGACGGGCGACCCGACGACGTGCGGACGGCACCGGCCTGGAGCCCGAACACGGCCGTGGTCGTGCCGAGCATCGGCGCGACGCCGAGTCCCACAGGGAGCGATGCCGATGCGTCGCTCGAGACCCCGATCCCGCTGCCGAGCCCCGACGGCCCATGCCCGACGGAGACCGCACGGATCCTCACCGGCGAGGTGATGCCGCGCGCGATGACAGAGGCGGGCACGATCGCCCAGGGCCCCGCCATCCGGGGTGCCTACGTCACGCAGTCCCCGGATGGCGGAGCGGTGCCCGCCGAGCTGTGGGCTGTGCAGGATGGCGCGTTCCGCAGGATCGCCGTCATCACCGGGAGCATGAACACGATCCTCGTGAGTGACGTGTCCCGTGACGGCCACTGGATCCTCGTGACGCTCGGTCGCCGGAGCGGCGGTAGCGGAAACTCCCAGTGCATGGACCTGTACGCGATCGCCAGCGACGGCTCGACGGTCACGCAGTTGACGCACAACAGCCACTTCCAGGAGGCGCTTGACGGCCGCTTCTCGAGCGATGGGCGCTTCGTCGCCTTTCACCAGACCGCGATGCCGTCCGAGAGCGGGCTTGTCGAACCCGTGCTCGTTGTGTGGGACAGCGCGAGCGGGACCATGCGTGAGCACCTGTGCGGGTACACGGCCCCGGTCGCCTGGGCGGCGGACGCCGCCCGCGTCGCGAGTCTCTGTGGGGGGACCGTGCTTGTCGTCGACGCGGCCACGGGCGAGACGGGCGTGAGTGCGATCCAGGTCACGAACCCCTGGGCGATCGGGTGGACCGGGCCGGCCTCAATCCTCGTCGCGACGGACTCAGACGCCTGGGCCCCCGAGATGTCCGTCACGCAGCTCACCCTCGCCGACGGGTCGCTGTCGGGCACGTTTGGCGCGCCGGCCACCGTCGCCTTGAGCGGCGAGCCCGTCAGCGGCACCCTCGCCGTGCAGGCCGGTGCAGACGGGCTGCTGGTTCAGGTCGCCAACGATCCCGAGGTCTGGGGCTTTGGTCTCGACCTCGCGGCGCCCGGAGCATCGCCCGTCCAGGTGGCCGAGACCGAGGTCATCGACGCGCAGTGGACTGACGCCGCCGATGCGATCATCGTGGACTCCATCGTCAACGGCGTCCGCCAGGTCGATCTCGTCGACGTCGCGACTGGCACGCAGCAAGCCCCTGGCCACCGTCCCCCTCGTCGCGAGCGTCCTCGTGCGCGCAGCGTCCGGCCGCTGATCCCCGGCGGGAGCGCGAGCGGCTGGAGTCGCGCCCGCCGACCGGAAGTGCATTCCAGCTCAGCCCACCGCCTTCTTCACGAGGTCGGTGATCCTTGCCTCCGTGTCGGCGGCCAGCTCCGTCAGGGCGTAGGCGACCGGCCACATAGAGCCGTCGTCGACCTTCGCGTCGGGCTGGAAGCCGAACGTCGCGTACCGGACCTTGAACTTCGCGGCAGCCTGGAAGAAGCAGATGTTCCTGCCGTCCTTGGAGTAGGCAGGCATCCCGTACCAGGTCTTCGGCTGGAGATCGGGCGCGGCGGCCATCACGATTGCGTGGACCCGCTCCGCCAGCGAGCGGTCCGGCTCCGGCATCTCGGCGATCTTCGCGAGCAGGTCGGTCAGCCCGTCAGCGTCACCCTTCTTCGCCGAGCGGCGTCGTGCATCGGCCTTGGCCTCCCGGGCGCGCTCCTGCATCGCCTCCCGCTCCTCGGCGGTGAAGCCATCAGTCGCCTTGGCCGAATCCTTCGTGTCCTTCATGGCAGGGTTCCTCCTGTACGAGAGCGTCAGGCTAGCGCGATGTCCGCGAACGTCCGCATGTCGGGGCAGACGAGGTCCGGGGTGGCATCCGCCGGTGGTGTGGCCCCTGAGCCTGGCCGGTCGTGCCGGCGATCGATCCAGACCGTGGTCATGCCGAGCGCCTTGGCCGGCACGTGATCGTGGAACAGGCTCTGGGCCACGTGGAGGATCCGCTCGCGCGGGACGCCGACCGTCGCGAACATGAGCTCGAAGTTCTGGAGGCGCGGCTTGTAGCCACGGGCCTGCTGGGCCGTGACGATCCAGTCGAAGGTGACGCCCAGGCGGCGGTTCGAGCCCGCGAACAGGTCGTCGTCGCAGTTCGTCAGCACGCCCAGGCGGTAGCGGCCCTTGAGGCGTCGGAGCGCGTCGGCGCTGTCCGGGAAGGCCGGCCACTGCGGCACGGACGCCGAGAAGTCCGCGACCGCCGCGTCGGAGGGATCGACGCCGATGTCCGCACACAGGCGACGCACGGAGGCCGCCAGCACCTCGCGGTACGGACGGTAGACGCCGCGCTCCACCTCGGATTCGTGCCTGGCGTACAGCTCGAGCAGCTCGTCCTCGGTCAGGCTCACGTCATCGCCTGCGAGGACGATCTGGAGGGCGTTGAGGATGCCGCGCTCCCAGTCGATGAGCGTGCCGTAGGTGTCGAAGGTGAGGGCGTCGAAACGGCTGAAGTCGATCGTGGCCACGGGTCTCCTTCGTGATCCGATCAGGGACGAGCTCGATCTGCGGAGCGGGCTCGCGGGCGGCGCGGCCGCAATCCTACCGGCCCGCGGCCAGCTCTCTGCGCAACGCCACGGCAAGCCATGCCTCGTACGCGTCCTCCGTCCAGCCGCTGACGCCAACGAGCTCGGCATGGAGCTCGGGCATCGTCAACGCGAGCGTGATTGCCGTCCCCCGTTCGGGATCGATCGCCAGGCCGAAGCGGTCGTGGATGGCTGTCACGAACTTGGCTACCCCAGCCCGGCGCGTGCGGAGCGCCACCTCCACCTCTTCGTGGATGGCCGCGTCCGCCGTGGCCGCATCGCCGAGGATCGTCACGATGTCACCGGCGAGCTCCCAGCGCAGCCGGATCGAGCGGGCGAACAGGGCCAGGCTCTCCCCCGCCGTCTGCTGCTGCATCGCCTGCGCGAACGCGGCACCGGCCTCGGGCTGATCCGTGGCGAGGTCGCGAAGCGCACGCATGATCCCCGCCTTGGAGCCGTAGACCGCGTAGACCGTCTGGACGGCGACCCCCGCCTCGGTAGCGACGTCGCGGAGCGTGGTGGCCGCGTACCCGTCCCGCGCGAAGAGGCGGCGTGCCGCGGCGGCGATCCGGCGGCGTGTTGCCTGGGCGCGTTCAGCACGAAGCGTGGACCGCGCCCGCGATGTCGGGGGCTTGACGGCGTCCATGTCAATAGAGTATCACTCTATTCAATAGAGTTCTGCTCTATCCAATGCAGGAGGCCGACATGGCTATCGAGGACAATGCCGCTCGCATGCGCCGACTCATCGAGACGGGGATCGGCCGGGGTGACCTCGCGGTCATCGAGGAACTGCTCGCACCGGATTGCGTCGAGCACCAGCGCGGCAACAACCAGGGCCGGGAAGGGGCGGTGCAGGTCGCGACGACGCTGCATCGCTGGATGTCCGAGTTCTCCCTCACCGTCGAAGACATCGCCGTCGCGGGGGACGTGGTGTGGACACGCAACCGCGCCCGGGGCGTCAACACCGGTTCCGTGATGGGCAACCCGCCCACCGGGAAGCCAGTCGAGATCGACGTGATCGACATCTGTCGATTCCAGGACGGCGTGGTAATCGAACACTGGGGCATCGCCGACCAGGTCGGCCTGCTCCTCCAGATTGGCGCCATGCCACCACGTCGATGACCGCTGCGTCGGCAGGCGGGGCGGGGCTCTGTCGCGGCCGGGCGCCATCGAACCAGGGCGAGCCCAACCGGCGGAGGAGGCGCCGTCACGCCGACGCGGGCACCCTGCCCGGGTCAGGCCTGGGACGTCAGGCTTCGACTTCGGCCTCGTTGCCGTCGCGGCCGCCGCCCATCTTGCCCTTCAGGGCGGACTTGCCGTTGACCGAGGACCACAGGATCACGGCCTCGGCCAGGGCAGTGGACGACGGTCGAACGCCGAGGCGGTCGTCCGCGCCGCGGATGCCGGCGCCCAGCTCGTTGAGGCGGCCGCGGTAGGCGGGCTTGTCGCCATCGGTGCGGGGCACGGGCGGGTAGACGTCGAAGTAGCCGTCGGTGGAGACAACGATGGTTGCCTCGGGCAGGGGGAAGGACTTGCGGGACATCGCGTGAAACCGATCTGTCGCGAACGCAACGGACGGACTGGATGCAAACCCGGCGCTGTCGACTGAGGCCAACCATCGACCCAACGGGCCGATCCGTCAAATGGTTGCGGCTTGGTGCTGGCTCGCGTCGCCGGTTCGCAGCAGCTCGCGGACGGCGGTCACGAGGCCGAAGAACCGCTCCGACTCGCGCGTCAGGTCCGTTCGCGGTCGCGGGAGGTCCACGTCCACGCTGCCGGCGATCCGGCCGGGGCGTGCGCTCATCACCACGACCCGGGACGAGAGGTAGACGGCTTCCGGGATCGAGTGGGTCACGAACAGGACCGTGATGCCCGTCTGTCCCCAGATCCGCAGCACGGCGTCGTTCAGGCGTTCCCGGGTCATCTCGTCCAGGGCCCCGAACGGTTCGTCCATGAGCAGGATCCGGGGCTCGAACGAGAGGGCACGCGCGATCGCCACGCGCTGCTGCATGCCGCCCGAGAGCTCATACGGCCGGTGGCCCGCAAATCCCTCCAGCTCCACCAGCTCCAGCATCGCGCGCGTGCGCTCGGCGCTCCACGTCTTCGGGCGCCCGAGGATCTCGAGCGGGAGCCGCACGTTCTCCTCAACGGTGCGCCAGTCGAACAGGACCGGCGCCTGGAAGACCATGCCGTAGTCGTGGTCCAGGCGCGCCTGCCCCGGAGGCTTCGCGTTGACCAGCACCTCGCCATCGCTTGGTCGGACGAGGTCCGCGACGACGCGCAGGAGCGTGGACTTGCCGCAGCCGGATGGGCCGATGAGCGAGACGAACTCGCCCGGGGCGATGTCGAGGTCCACCCCCGAGAGCGCCTCGGTCTGGGACCCGTCGGCGGCGGGCCACGTCTTGGACACGCCGCGCAGACGGACGACGGGGGCGGGGGCGACGGCGTCGCCGACGGACGTCACGGTGTCCGCCCCCTGGGGCCCGTTCAGCCGGTGACCGCCTGGTCAGCGATGTCCAGCGCCTTGTCGATGACCGCGAAGCCCTCGGCCAGTTGCTCCGCCGTGATGCACAGCGGCGGGTTCGTGTGGATCGAGTTGTTGGCGAGCATCGCGTACAGGCCGTTGTCCCGGAAGAACTTGCCGATCGCCTTCATCTCGTCGCTGGTGCCGTTGAACGGCGTGATCGGCGTCCACGGGTCCTGGGAGCGGACGAGATCGAGGATCCCGAACAGGCCGATGTTGCGGTGCGCCCCGACGCTCGGGTGCTTGGCCGCGAGGGCCTGGTGGTGACCGCGCATGACCTCGCCCAGGCGGGCGGCGTTGCCAAGGAGATCGTCCTCCTCGTAGACCCCGATCGTCGCCAGGGCCGCGGCCAGGCTCACGGGGTGGCTGCTGTAGGTCAGCCCGCCGTAGAACATCCTGGTTTCCATGGCCTCGGCGATGTGGTCGCGCATCGCGACCGCGCCCAGCGGCAGGTAGCTCGAGGTCAGTCCCTTGGCCATCGTCATGAGATCCGGGGTGACGCCCCAGTGATCCACGGCGAACCACTTGCCCGTGCGTCCGAAGCCCGCCATGACCTCGTCGGCGACCATGAGGATCCCGTACTTGTCGCACAGGTCACGGACGCCCTGGAGGTAGCCGTCGGGCGGGATGAGGATGCCGTTGGTGCCGACGACCGTCTCGAGGAAGATCGCCGCGATCGTCTGGGCGCCCTCGTACTTGATGACGTCCTCGAGGCCGTTGAGCGCCTCATCGGCAGGCCGCGGCTCCTTCTCGCCCCAGCGATGCGTGTCCGGGTAGCGGACGACGCCCACGATGCCCGGCTCGTTCGCCCAGCGACGGTGGTCGCCGGTGAGGGTCATGGCCCCGGCGGTCGCACCGTGGTAGGACCGATACCGGGCGAGGAGCTTGTGCTTGCCCGAGTAGTGGCGGGCGAGCTTGATCGCGTTCTCCACAGCCTCGGCACCGCCGAGCGTGAAGAACACCTTGTTCATATCGCCTGGCATGATCTCGGCAAGCTTGGCGCCGAGGCGGGCACGGATCTCGGTGGCGAAGGCGGGCTGCACGAACTGGAGCTTGGCCGCCTGCGCGTTGATCGCATCGATCACGCGCTTGTCGCCATGGCCGATGTTGACCGACATCAGCTGGGCGTTGAAGTCGAGGATCCGACGGCCCTCGGGCGTGTACAGGTAGACACCCTCGGCATGGTCGATGGCGATCGGGTCGAGCGCGCCCTGCACCGACCACGAGAAGAGCGTGTGCGCACGCGAGAGGGCGACGATCTCCTCGCTGGTCATGCCAGGTTCACTGGTGCCCATGGTTCCTCCGATCCGGGGGGCCGTCAGGGGGCCCGCCCGTGCGATACGCGGTCAGCCGTGAAGGCAATTACAGCACAGCGCGGGAGCGGCCGGAGGCCGCGTCGCGGGGCGGGGCCGCGCCACGGGCCGGTCGAGACGGCGCGGGGCGGGTGAACGCGCCGCCGGCCGGTCGAGACGGCGCGGGGCGGGTGCCGCGTCGGGACGGGCCCGGTGAACGCGTGGCTGGCCGGTCGACGCCGGTCGACGCTGGCTCCACCCAAAGCTGGCTGCACCCAACGCTGAAGCTGCCATCCACCAGTGACGCTGGTGCAAGTCCGGGTGGTGACAGGGTCCGTCGCGCGGTAGCACGCCCTGAGCATTCACCCGTGCGGAGCGGCACCGCCTGGCCGACCCGATTCTGCACGGCGCCCGGTACGGATGTGTCCAACACCAACCCGACTGGTACGTGACACGAGTTTCGTGTCCCCAGCCGCATGGCACCAGCCACTCTGGTGCATGGCAGCACCGCCGCGCCGCCGTACCCCGCCGCGCAGCCGCGGCCGCCGTTCCGCCGCGCCGCCGTGCACCGCCGTTCAGCAGGACGCCCGCTTCTCAGCCGCGGCCGGCCCCAGCCCGCTCGGATCTCCCCCGCGATGCGCCGGATCACGGCGATCGAGGCGTCCGAATCCGCCCGGTCGCGTTCAGCTCCCCGCGAACGGAGCGGTCCGTCCGCGCGCGCGGCCGGGTTGGCGGCGTATCCTTCCCTCCTTCGCCGGCCGACCCCACGGAGGGGTGGGCCGGATCGCCAGCCGCGGTAGGGACCGCGGGACCCGTGCGAGCAAGTCAGGGAGAGTTTCGATGCCCCGTAACGTCCGAGGTGCGCTCCTGCAGGCCAGCTGGACCGGCGACAAGGAGTCGATGATCCAGAAGCACGAGGGCTACGCCCACGAGGCGGCCAAGCAGGGCGCCCAGGTGATGCTGTTCCAGGAGCTGTTCTACGGCCCCTACTTCTGCCAGGTGCAGGACCCGAGTACTACGGCTACACCGAGTTCATCCCCGACGGTCCCACCACCGCCCGGATGCAGGATCTCGCCCGCCAGACCGGGATGGTCCTCGTGGTGCCCATGTACGAGGAGGACAGCGACACCAGCGGCATCTACTACAACACCGCCGCGGTGATCGACGCCGACGGGTCGTACCTGGGCAAGTACCGCAAGACCCACATCCCCCACGTGAAGGGCTTCTGGGAGAAGTACTACTTCCGCCCGGGGAACCTGGGCTACCCGGTGTTCGAGACCGCGGTCGGCCGGGTGGGCGTCTACATCTGCTACGACCGCCACTTCCCCGAGGGGGCGCGGGCGCTGGGGCTCAACGGGGCCGAGATGGTGTTCATTCCCTCGGCCACGTCCCGCGGCCTGTCCGAGTACCTGTGGCGGATCGAGCAGCCGGCGCACGCGGTCGCCAACGGCTACTTCGTGGGCACCATCAACCGGGTGGGCATCGAGCCCCTGGGCGACGACGACTTCTACGGCCAGAGCTACTTCTGCGATCCCCGCGGACAGCTCATCGGCGGGGCCGCCTCCGCCCACGACGAGGAGCTCGTCATCCGGGACATGGACCTCGACCTCGTCCAGCAGGTCCGCCAGACCTGGCAGTTCTACCGGGACCGCCGCCCGGAGATGTACGAGGACCTGGTCGAGCTCTAGGACAGGCCAAACGGCACTGCGCGGTACCGGAGTCAGGTCCGGTATGATCCCGCGCGGCTCGGCTGTCATGGAGGAGGACAGCCGAGCCGCCTGATTCTCCCGGAGCTCCCCGCCTGGAGGAAACGATGCGCTTCGGCTTCACGCTCAAGCCCGACCACTCGATCGATCGCACCATCGCGCTGACGAAGCAGGCCGAGGCCGCCGGTTTCGAATACGGCTGGCTGTTCGACACCCATGTGCTGTTCAAGGATCCCTATCCCCTGCTGACCCTCATGGCGCAGGCCACCACCCGGATGCGCCTGGGCACCTGCGTCACGAACCCGGGCTCGCGGGAGCCCAGCGTCACCGCATCCGCCCTTGCCGTTCTCGAGGAGCTCTCGGGCGGGCGCATGGACCTGGGCATCGGGCGGGGCGATTCCGCGCGCCGCGTGCTGGGCAAGGCGCCCACGACGATGAAGGACCTGGAGCAGGCGGTCCACGTCGTGCGGGCCCTGGTCGAGGGCCGGAGCATCGAGTTCGAGGGGACGATGCTGGAGCTGACCTGGACGCGCGGGCACCCGCTGCCCGTCTGGATCGCGGGCTATGGACCGGTCGCCCTCAAGCTCACCGGACGGATCGCGGACGGAGCCATGCTCCAGATCGGGGACCCGGACCTGATCCGGTGGTTCACGTCGCAGGTGAAGTCCTCCGCCGTCGAGGCCGGGCGCGACCCGGACGCGGTGCAGGTGATGGCCGCCGCGCCGGCACACGTGGGCGACCTCGCCGACGGCCGCGACCGCACGCGCTGGTTCCCGGCCCTGGTGGGCAACCACGTGGTTGACCTGGTCAACAAGTACCCCCGCGAGGATCTCCCGGCGGAGCTCACGACCTACATCCGCGATCGCGAGGGCTACGACTACCTCCACCATGCCGAGGTTGGCAGCTCCAACGCCTCGTTCGTGACGGATGAGATCGTGGACCGGTTCTGCCTCGTGGGGTCCGTGGAGCAGCACATCGTGCGCCTGCGCGACCTGGCCGAGGCCGGCGTGGACCAGTTCAACCTGTACCTCATGAACGGGAACGAGGAAGAGCAGCTGGCGATCTACGGCCGCGAGATCATCCCCGCCCTCAAGGACTTCACACCGACCCGCTCCTGAGGACCCGCGGGGCCGGAGCACGTAGGGCGGCGGCGGGCGCACCCTGCACGGCAGGCTCGCGGGCCGACCGCCTGTGCCGGGCCGACCGCCTGTGCCCGGCCGACCGCCGGTGCCGCGGCGCACCGGTGCCCTGCCGGGGCGACGGACTCCGCAGAGAAGACGGGCGCTCCGGTGGGGTGCGGAGAGGGTCCGGGGGCCTGAGGTCACCCTCGACCAGGCACGTCCCGGCGGCCACACTCAGCCCTGCTGGAGGTGTCCGTGTCGTCGCTGTCGCTGTTCCGTCGTCGTGATCCCTGGTGGGAGGCGGATGGTCCCGCCGCGCGCCGCGCCCACAGGCGCCGGCGCTTCGTGGCCAGCCTCGCCTTCGTCGCCTCGCTGGGCGCCGTCGCGGGCGCGGCCTTCGCCTGGTCGATCGCGCTCGGCATCGCAGCCGCCATCGGCGTGCAGGCCAGGCTCCCCTTCGGCTGACCGCGAGCGGCCCTCGCAGAGGGGCTGCCACCTCGGTACGATGTCCTCACGTCGAGCGTCCCCGTGCCGGCCGTGGTCGGCGGGATCCAAGCGCGAGGAGCAGCCAATGCGCACCTTGATCACGAACGGCACGATCGTCACCGCGGACGGCTCGTACCCGGCAGACGTCCTTGTCGATGGGGAGGTCATCGCGCAGATTGGCGCGGACCTGGCCGCGACGGGCGTGACCGCTGACGAGACGATCGATGCCACCGGGAAGTACGTCATCCCGGGCGGGATCGACGCCCACACCCACATGGAGCTGCCGTTCGGCGGCACCTTCGCCAAGGACACCTTCGAGACGGGGTCCCGCGCGGCCGCGTTCGGTGGCACGACGTCCATCGTGGACTTCGCCGTCCAGGCCAAGGGCCAGGCCCTGCGAACCGGGCTCGATGTCTGGCTCGCCAAGGCCGAGGGCAACACGGTCATCGACTACGGCTTCCACATGATCATGTCGGATGTCAACGACGCCACGCTGACCGAGATGGACCAGGTGGTCGCCGATGGCGTGCCCGACTTCAAGCTGTTCACGGCCTATCCGGGCGTCTTCCTCTCGCCCGACGACCACATCTTCCGCGCGATGCAGCAGACCCGCACGAACGGCGGGATGATCATGATGCACGCCGAGAACGGCCCGGTCATCGACGTCGTCGCGGCCCAGCTCGTCGCCGAGGGCAAGACCGACCCGTACTACCACGGGGTCGCCCGCTACCCCATCTTCGAAGGCGAGGCCACAGGCCGGGTGATCCGCCTGGCAGAGGCTGCCGGGGTGCCGGTCTACATCGTGCACATGTCCTCGAAGGACGCCCTGGACGAGCTCCGCGCGGCTCGCGATCGGGGTGCCATGGCGTTCGCGGAGACCTGCCCCCAGTACCTGTTCCTCAGCCTTGACGACATGGGCAACGGCTTCGAGGGTTCCAAGTTCGTCTGCTCGCCCCCGCTCCGCCCCGCCGACCCGCACTGGGAGGAGCTCTGGAACGGCCTGCGCAAGGGCGACCTCAGCGTCGTGGGCACGGACCACTGCCCGTTCGACTTCCATGGCCAGAAGGAGCTGGGTCGAGGCGACTTCCGGAAGGTCCCCAACGGCCTGCCGGGCGTCGAGGACCGCGTGGACCTGATCCACGACGGCGGCGTTGTGGGCGGCCGCATCTCCAGGGAACGCTGGGTTGACGTGATCTCAACCGGCCCGGCGAAGATGTTCGGGATGTATCCCCGGAAGGGTGCGATCGCCGTCGGCAGCGACGCGGACATCGTCATCTACGACCCGAACCGCAAACGCGTGATCAGCGCCAAGACGCATCACATGGACGTGGACTACAGCTGCTACGAGGGCCGCACCGTGCAGGGCGCCTCGGACGTGGTGATGAGCCGCGGCACCACCGTCGTGAAGGACGGCGAGTTCACCGGGCGCAAGGGCCACGGCCAGTACATCAAGCGCGGCCTCGCGGACTACGCCCGCGTCTCCTGACCGCGGGACGCTCGGAGCGCCTGGGCACGGCCCGGGCGCTCAGCCCGGCACGGCTGGGGCGCGGGCACTCAGCCGCGGGACGCTCGGGCACTCAGCTGGAGCAGCCGACGCAGTCTTCGGCGTGCAGACCGAGGGCCTCGCGGGCCTTCGCCTCGTCATCGACGCAGAACGCCATCTCGATCACGCCGGGCTTGCGGCCGGCCTGGATGACGCCCGTCACGAGCACGCCCGCCTGCGCGAGCTTCTGGCTGACCTCGCCCAGCGAGCCGGGCACGTCCGGGATCTCGACCATGATCGGCTCGCCCTCGATGAACTCGTGGCCGCTGCCCTGGATGACCTCGCGCGCGGCGTCGTCGTCCGTCGTGGTCAGGAACATGCACTGGAGCGGCCCGGCGCCCACGCACGCGACGTGGTGGATCTGCACGCCCCGTGCCGCGAAGTTCTTCACGAGGCGGGAGAGCTCGCCCGGATGGTTCTCGAGCTGGACGACGAACTGGCGGGCCATGGACGCTCCTCCGGGACGGACGCACTGATCGTTGCCAGCCTCGACCCCGCGTCCCGGCGCGGACAGTGCCGTCCGGGGGGATCTGATCCCGCGGCACGCCGGGCCCGGGAGGCCAGGCGATCCATATCATCCGATACTGGCCTGCCAGACGGCATAGATTCGGGGCCGGTGCAGCCGCCGCCAGGGAGCCAGCCATGTTCGTGACCCTCGTCCACTGCCACGTCAAGCCCGAATGCATCGACGCGTTCGTCGACGCGACGCGCGCCAACCACGAAGCCTCCACCCGGGAGGACGGCAACATGCGGTTCGACGTCATCCGCTCCGTGGAGGACCCCACCCGGTTCGTCCTGTACGAGTGGTACACGGACGAGGCGGCGGCGCAGCTGCACAAGACGACCACGCACTACGACGCCTGGCGCGAGGCGACGGCAGACTGGTTCGTGGAGCCGCGTGTCGGCGTCCGGTACGAGGGGCTGTTCCCCGAGACGGGAGCGGGCTGAGCCTCGTGGTCTCGCCGTTCTCGCTGGGGCGTGTGCCCAGGATCAGCTTTGGAGCGGGCGGGTTCGGGCGCGTGCCCGAGATCGTGGCGGGTCACGGACGCCGGGTACTGCTGGTGACCGGGGGGCGGTCTCTGGCCGCATCCGGGCGGCGGCAGACCCTTCTCGCGGGGCTGGCTGCCGTGGGGGCAACCGTGGTGGGCGAGGTGGCCGTGGCCGACGAGCCGTCTCCGGCGGTCGTTGACGCGGCCGTGGCTGCGCACCGGGACGCCGGGGTCGAGGTCGTGCTGGGGGTGGGCGGCGGCTCCGTGCTGGATGCGGCCAAGGCCATCGCCGGGCTCGTGCGCACCGGCGACAGCGTCGTTGAACACCTGGAGGGGCTGCCCGGGATGCGCCCCTACCAGGGGCCTGCGGTCCCGTTCGTGGCCGTACCCACGACCGCGGGAACCGGCAGCGAGGCCACGCGCAACGCGGTGATCAGCGAGCGGGGTCCGGCCGGCTACAAGCGATCCTTCCGTGACGAGCGGCTGGTGGCCGCCGATGCGGTGGTGGACCCCGACCTCCTCGCCGGCAACGACCCGGAGCGGATCGCGACCAACGGGATGGACGCGCTCACCCAGCTGCTGGAGGCGTACACGTCGCTGCGGGCCGGGCCGCTGACCGACGCGCTGGCGCTGTCCGGGCTGGAGGCGGCACGTGACGGGCTGGTGGCCTGGCACGCGGACCCGGGCGGGCCGGGCGCCGGCGAGGCCCGATCCCGCATGGCCTACGCGGCGCTGCTCTCCGGGATCTGCCTTGCCCACGCGGGCCTGGGGGCCGTCCACGGGCTGGCCTCGCCGCTGGGCGCCCAGTTCCCCGTCCCGCATGGCGCGGCATGTGGCGCGACCCTGGCGGCGGTCACGGCCGTGAACATCGGCGCGCTCGCCGAGCGTGATCCGGCGTCACCGGCGCTGGCCCGATATGCGACGCTCGGGCGACTGGTGGCCGGCCTGCCGGAGACGACCGACGGGGCCGAGGCGCGCGGCGCGCTCGTCGTGACGCTCAGCGAGTGGACGGCTGCGCTCCAGGTTCCCCGGCTGCGGGCGTTCGGCGTCGCGGAGGGCGACATCCCGGCGATCGTCGCGGACTCGCGTGGCAGCTCGATGAAGACGAACCCCATCGTGCTCACGGACGAGGAGCTGGCCGCCATTCTGCTCGCCGCCCGCTGACCTCTCCGCCAGGTGGTCCGAGGAGCGTTCGGTTCGCGCGCCCGGTCCATGCGCGTGTCACGGGCGCTGACACCGTCGCACCCGCCGCCGGAGTCGACCGCGGAGCCATGCCACGGAGGCGCGGCCGTGCATGGAGGCACGGTCAGTACCCGACCCGGAAATCCGTAGCCGGCTCCGTGGCATCACGGATGACGACTGGCTTCGCATGGTCCAGATTTGGGTGGTCGGAGGCACAGACGCGTTGATCCGACCGGGACGAAGCGGCTCGCCGAGGGAGCGGGCCGACGACGATGCACGGCGGCCGAGCGTGTGCACCGGCGTGCAGGGTGGATAGGCGTGGGTTCGCCGTTCTGCTGGGAGAGGATGGCGGCCGGTGGGAGGTCGCGGATGACAGCTCTCAAGACGCAGTTCCTGGCCGGGTCGGCCGCGGCCGGCACGAGCCTGTTCCTGTACCAATACGTGGGCGGTGTGAAGACCGCCCTGGCAGCGATCCCCGGCGGCACTCTTGATCCAGAGGTCGTCACGAAGTTCGTCACGCCCATGCTGATCCCGCCTGCCATGCCCAGGGCCGGCAAGGTGAAGCAGAAGATGGCCAAGAACATCGACTACTACGAGATCGCCGTCCGCCAATTCGAGCAGCAGATCCTGCCGGCCGGGCACCCCGCAACGACGGTGTGGGGCTATGGACCGGTGACCGCCCAGAACGGCCCCGCCATCTTCAACGCCCCGTCGCTCACGATCGAGGCGAAGGCGAACAAGCCGGTTCGCATCAAGTGGATCAACGAGCTCGTCAGCGCCGCCGGGGACCATCTTCCGCACATCCTGCCGGTCGATCCGACGCTCCACTGGGCCAACCCGCCGGGTGGCACCGCGGGC
The DNA here is from genome assembly GCA_963766735.1 of uncultured Chloroflexia bacterium. GTDB lineage: Bacteria > Chloroflexota > Limnocylindria > Limnocylindrales > CSP1-4 > CAIXZV01. Next base: position 195,574 of record CAVYBU010000017.1, on the reverse strand, counting down.
CGCGACACGCGCCCGACGTTCGGCTCGACCCCGGACCGATACACGGGCCCGGTCCCGATTGTCACCCACGTCCACGGCGCAGTCGGTGTCGGCGACGAGAGCGACGGCTACCCGGAGGCCTGGTTCCTGCCGGCGGCTGGCAACATCCCGGGCGACTACGCCACGAAGGGCACCTGGTACGACTTCTTCGCCAGCAAGGCGAAGCTGGCTACGGCGAGACCTGGGGGCCGGGCTTCGCGACGTTCCAGTACCCGAACCTCAACCGCGCCTCCACGCTCTGGTACCACGACCACACGCTGGGGATGACCCGGCTCAACGTCTACGCCGGGCCGGCGGGCTTCTTCATCGTCCGCGGCGGGCCCGACGACGTGGTCCTCGACAGCCGCCGCAGGAAGCCCACCCCGGCGGTGTTGCCGGGGCCGGCGCCGGCGCTCGGCGATCCGGCGGGCATGACCTACTACGAGATCCCGATCGCGATCCAGGACCGATCGTTCAACACGGACGGCTCCCTCTTCTACCCGGACACCCGCGAGTTCTTCGACGGGATCGTCGGGGACCTCACCCCTGGCCCGTTCTCGCCGATCTGGAACCCCGAGTTCTTCGGCAACACGATGATGGTCAACGGCAACACCTGGCCGTTCCAGACCGTTGAGCAGCGCCGCTACCGGTTCCGCTTCCTGAACGGCTGCCAGTCCCGGTTCCTGATCCTCGACTTCAGCCAGATCCCGGGTGTCGAGGTCTGGCACGTCGGCAACGAGGGCGGGTTCCTGGCCGCGCCGGTCAACATCACGGCCGCCCCCCATGGCAACCGGATCCTGATGGGCCTGGCCGAGCGGGCAGACGTCATCGTCGACTTCACCAACGTCTCCCTCGGCAACTACGTGCTCGGCAACGTCGGCCCGGACGAGCCCTTCGGTGGCGGCGTCCCCGTGCTACCGCCGGACCTCGCCGCCCGACGAGTGGCCCGAACTGGAGGGTGGTCAGTTCTATGCGGCGGACCCGGCCACGACGGGCAAGATCATGCAGTTCAATGTGGTGCCGGCTGTTGCGGCCGATCCCACCACGCCGCCGCAGTTCCTCCAGCTGCCGGCCATCGTGCCGCTGCCTCCGGAGACCGTCACCCGCCCGCTGGCCCTCATCGAGGTGATGGGCGAGGGGCTACGACGCGGACGGCGCCCCGGTCGACGGCCCCATCGAGGCGCTCCTCGGCACCGTCAGCGGGCGGCGTCTGGACCGAGCGCAAGTGGATGGATGAGGTCACCGAGAACCCGGCGGCCGGAGCCACCGAAGTCTGGGAGTTCTACAACACCACCGGCGATGCCCACCCCATGCACGTCCACGAGACGGTGTTCGAGGTCGTGAACCGTGAGGGTTTGGAGACGAATGACGACGGCGACGTCGTCGAGCCGCTCCAACTCGACGGAGTGATCACGCTGCCGGAGCCCGGGGAGACCGGCTTCAAGGACACCGTCATCGCCTATCCCGGCCAGGTCACGAGGGTCCGCGCTCAGTTCCTCAACCCCGGTCAATACGTGTGGCACTGCCACATCGTGGAGCACGAGGACAACGAGATGATGCGGCCGTTCCGCATCGGCGACCCCCAGCGCGGCCAGCCGGCCGCGAGCAGCCCATGTGACCCCCGGGCGGGGAGTCCGCTAGATCCTCGGGCGCGACGACGGCTCCGGCCAGGCGGGTTCGCCCTCGCTCGAGGATCCGGCGCTCTCACGGCGCTCGCCGGCGGCTCCCCCACCCCGCCGGCGACGCGCCGCCTCCACGGCCAGCAGCACGACCGCGACCGTCGCGATCACCAGACAGACCACCTGCTCCATCCCCAGCGGGCCGAGGACCGCGGGATCCCGCCAGGTGGAGGCGACGGCGGCCCGGGCGACCGCCCAGAGCGCGATGCCCAGCAGGAACGCGGCACCGGTCCGCCGGGCGAACGCCCCCCGCGCCAGGAGGATCGCCATGAGCAGCAGCACCCCGGCCGAGGCCAGGGCCTCGTAGAGCTGGGCGGGGTGCGCAGGGATCTCCGGCGACGGCGATCCCCACGGGCCCGGACCGAGGTATGCGGTCGCCCACTGCCCGTCCCACTCCAGGCCCTGCCCGCTCCCACCGAACGCCATCGCAACCTTGCCGACAGCGAGAGCCAGCAGGACCGGCAGCACCAGGGCGTGCATCCAGCGCCCGATCGGGGCCCCCAGCAGCCCCGCGACGATCGAGGCTGTCAGGAACCCGCCCACGATAGCGAGCGACAGGGAGAGCCCGCCCTGTGACGGGTCCAGCAGGGCCGCGGCGTTCGCCTGGTAGAAGTCCAGATGGAGCAGCGCGTACCCCAGTCGCCCACCGATCACGGCCCCGGGCACAGCCGCGACCGCCACGTACAGCAGGTCGTCGGCGCGCAGGTGGTTCGGCGCGTCCTGGTCGAGGTCGTCGCCGGCATCGTCGGGCGAGCGGGTGACGTCCACCGGCGTCCGTTGCGCGATCCGCGCCGCGACCACCAGGCTCGCGAAGATGACGACGGCCAGCGCGATCGTGTCCAGGCGCACGACGAAGCCCCCGATCGTGACGATCGGCGAGTAGTCCAATAGGATGACGGGGTGGATCGAGATCAGGGGCAGCACGACCCCGGCAGTCTACCGGCCCGCGCGGGCACGACGGGGATGCGCGGCGGCGACCGGCGCCACGATCTCATGCGCACCCTTCGGCACTCCCCCGCTCCCTTGGTGCTGATCACCCTCATCGCGTTCGCGGCCGCGGCCGGCGCCTGCACGGGAGCAGCGACCACGGCGACACCTGACGCAACCACCCCGCTCGTCTCGATCACCCCCGTCCCGGCCAACGTCACGAGCGTCCCGCAGGGGATCCTGGACGCCGTCCTCGCGGACGCGGCCGCGCGCACCGGGGTCGCGGCCGAGGACATCACGGTGGTCGAGGCGACGGCCGTGACGTGGCCGAATGGCGCCCTCGGCTGTCCGCAGCCCGGGATGATGTACACGGAGATGATCGTGCAGGGCTACCAGGTCATCGTCGAGGCCGGCGGCGAGCGGCTTGACTACCGCATCGGCTCCGGCGGCACTCCCAGCCTGTGCGAGAACCCGCCCGCGTCCGGCTGACGAGCGACGGTCCGGACAGACGAAGGCCCCCGGCGGTGCCGGGGGCCTTCATGCTCGTTGCCGAGTTGCGGCCCGGTGGGCCGCCGGTGGTTAAGGGTCGACGCGGACGATCGTCGGGTTCGGGAGCCCGGAGGCGCCGCCGCCATAGGCGACGGAGCCGAGGTATTTCTCCCCGGCAGCCAGGCCGCTGAAGGACAGGTCGATGGCGCCCACGGTGCCGATGACGGCGGCCGCCGGAGCGGTGACGGTCATGTTCCCGGCGTCGGCGCTGCCGAGCAGCCAAGTGTGCAGCTTGAAGGGGCTGCTGCCCACGACGCCCCAGCCCTGGACAACGACCGTGTAGGCATCGGCGGCCGGGTTGAGGAGGTTGACCTCCTCCGCCGACGTGCCGCTGCCGCTGCTGCCCACGAGCGCCGTGCCGCGGAACACGCACAGGTCCAGGTCGCTGCCGGCGTTGACGTCGGCATCGAACAGGGAGAACCGCGCATACGTGGTCCCTGCCGGAATGGCGACCGGGATCAGCTGGGCGTTGGGGGTCGAGAGCGAGCACGTGCTGTCGGTGGGATCGTCGGAGACGGTCCCAGGCGTGACTGCCGCGGGAACCAGGCCACGAGCGGTCGCGGTGAAGTCACCGGTGTAGCCGAACGTGACCGAGTAGCTGCCCGAGACCTGCGCCGGAGCGGCGAGGGCGACCGGGCGGACGACCATCGGGATGCGCACGTTGTGCGTGCCGTCGGTCCAGCTGAGCTGGCCGCCGGTATAGGCATTGAGCGTGGCGGTCGTCCGGGTGAACGTGGCCGTGAAGGTGCCGGTAGCACCCTTGGCCAGGGTAAGCGACGACGGGCTGATCTCGACGCTGACGCCGGCCATGCCGGTGACCGACGCGGTGTAGGTGGCTGCGGCGCTACCGACGTTGGTCACCTTGCGGGTGATCGTCTCCACGCCCGCCAGGTCACCGATCGCGATGGAGGCGGTGTTCAGGTCGGTGGCGTTCTTGGAGTAGCCGGCGGCCCAGAGGCTGCCGCACAGGGAATCGAGACCCTGCGGCTGGGTCGCGCAGATGAACGCGAGCCAGTCATTCCAGGACGAGTTGTAGACGAGACCCGGGTCCGCAGCCGAGTTCGGCTGCACGTGGCCTGCGCCCTGGCGGAAGATCAGGATCGGGTTGTTGCTGCGGCAGGCGGGGTTCCGCCGTCGAGGACGTCGTAGCCCGTCGTCATCAGCGCGGACTTGATCGCCATCGGCGACCACGTCGGGTGGAGGTCCTTGAGCAGCGCCGCGAGGCCGGCCACGTGCGGGCTGGACATCGAGGTGCCGCTGTAGAGGTCGAAGTCACGGCCGCTGTTGCCTGGCGGCGCGACGGCGGCCAGGATGTCCTGGCCGGGCGCGATGAGGTCCGGCTTGAGCAGGTCGCCGGCAGCCGCGCGGAGCGGGCCACGCGACGAGAATGACGCCGTGAACGGGGCCGGCGCGTTGTCGACGATGGTCGCCTGGTTGATCGTGGCCGTCGCACCGGCGGTCGCGGCGTAGGCCATGACAGCGGCGCGGTCGGTGTTCTGGAGGTGGACGGTCGGGACGAAGTGGAAGTCGGCGTTGATGGAGCTGGCGCTGGTATTGGTCAGGACCATCCCGATGCCGCCGGCCTCCATGACGGCCAGGCTCTTGTTCACGCGGGCGGTGACGCCGCGGTCACAGACAACGATCTTGCCGGTCACCTTGGCCGGGTCGAGCCCGTTGTCGCCATCGGCCGAGCTGTAGCACAGCGCCAACGCCGTGGGGTCGGCGCCGGGGAGGCCAACGTCCACGGAGTTGACGAGCGGGGCGGGGCCCACGGCCGTCGCGACCGACGCGCCGTTGTAGGTCGCGCCGTTGCCGAGGGTCACGGACCCTGCGCCGTCACGGTTGTGTGTGCCGGCGGCCACCGTGGTGAGCCACGGGCCGGGGTGAGCCACTGTGCTCGTGGTGGGGCCGCTGTTGCCGGCGGACGCCGCAACGAAGATGCCCGCGTCGGCCGCGTACATGAACGCGATCTCGACCGCGTCGCGGACATTCGTCGTGCTGCCGCTGATGGAGAAGTTCATGACGTCCACGCCGTCGGCGACGGCCTGGTCGATGGCGGCGACGCTGTCGGTGCTGAAACAGCTGCCGCCCGCGCCGGTCTCCCAGCAGACCTTGTAGGCCGCGATCCGGGCCCTCGGCGCGATACCGCTGATGGCGCCGAAGACGGCCGCCGGACCGGTGGTCGGCGTGTTGGCGTTCCCGCCGGCAGTGCTGGCGGTGTGGGTGCCGTGGCCGCCGAAGTCACGCGGCGAGTTGTACTCCCAGGGGAGCTGCTCGTCGATGCCCGCGTTGCCGCCCCACCCGGCGTTGAAGTACTGGGCACCGATGATCTTCTGGTTGCACATCGAGGCGTTGAACGCTTCACCCGGGACGCACTTCCCGTGCCAGCCCGGGATCTGCTGGTAGGACAGCTTGCCATCCTTCGTCGCGTTGCCATTCGTACCGGTTCGGTCGGAGAAGCTCAGGCTCTCGGGCCAGATACCACCGTCGACGATGCCGATGATCACGTCCTCGCCGGCGCTGCCGACGCCGCCGAGCTGGTCCCAGAGCCCGCCGGGGGCATTGAGGCCCAGGAACGCGGGGGTCGACGACGTATCCAGCGTGAGCTTCTCATCGAGGCTGACCGCGACCACGCCATCGAGACGGGCCACCTTGTTCGCCTGCTCCGCCGTCATCGTGGCCGCGAAGCCGCTGAAGCTGTAGACGTAGTCATAGAGCTTCTTGCCGCCCGTCGCCTTCAGCGCCGCGGCGTGCTTGCCCTTGAGGTAGTCGGCGTAGGCGACTACCTTGCCCGAGTTGGGGTCGATCTTCTGGCCCGCCTTCGGGGCCGTGGCCTTGAGGCCCTTCACGCCGCCTTCGTACGCGACGACCGGCGGGTCGGCCATCTGGACGATGTAGTTGCCGTCCTGCGTGAATTGACCGGCCGCCGGCGCCTTCGCCGCTACGGGACCCGGAAGCATCGCCGCCAACAGCAGCCCGCTTCCCAGCAGTGCCAACACCCTTCGGTTCATGGTCCTCCTCAGGCGATGCCTGGTCTCCTCCGTCCCGGGCGCGCCCGTGGGACGGACGCCAACACCAACCCGGGAGTAACGAAGCGGTCGCGGGACTGCAGGGTCCTGCGACGTCGCGTCAGAGTAGCGCCCCCTTCAAGGCGCTGTCAGCCCCTGTTGTTTCCACCCGCCGCGAAGCGCAGGGGGCGTTGCCCGCCTGCACCACTTCGTGCGGCAGCGGAAGGGTGTCAGGCCGGGAGCGCCGCCACCAGCTCCTTCACGGCGGCCGCAGACTTCTGGAACGCGGCCTGCTCGTCAGGAGTGAGCGTGATCTCGAACACGCGCTCGAGGCCGTTCCGCCCGAGGACCACCGGCACGCCGACGAACAGCCCGTCCACGCCGAACTCTCCCTGGAGGAGCACCGCACACGGGAGGACGCGCTTGCGATCCCGCAGGATGGCGTCGACCATCTCGAACGTGGAGGCGGCCGGGGCGTAGAACGCGGAGCCGGTCTTCAGCAGCGCGACGATCTCCGCGCCGCCGTTGGCCGTCCGGTCCTCGAGCGCCTTGACGCGGTCGGCCGGAAGGAGCTCCGTGATCGGCACGCCGGCCACGGTGGAGTAGCGGGAGAGCGGCACCATCGTGTCGCCGTGACCGCCCAGGACGAACGCGTGGACATCCGCGACGGACACGCCCATCTCCATGGCGATGAACGTCCGGAAGCGGGCCGAGTCCAGCACGCCGGCCATGCCCAGCACGCGCTCGCGCGGGAAGCCGGAGGCCGTGAACGCGACGTGGCACATGACGTCGAGCGGGTTGGTGACGACGATGAGGATCGCGTCCGGCGACGCCGCGGCCGCCGCCTTCACCACGCTGCCGACGATCCCGGCGTTGGTGGCGATGAGGTCGTCGCGGCTCATGCCCGGCTTGCGTGCGATGCCGGAGGTCACCACGATGATGTCCGAGCCGGCGGTGTCCGCGTAGTCGTTGGTGCCGATGACACAGGCGTCGTGACCGACGACCGGCGCCGCCTCGGCGAGATCCAGGCCCTTGCCCTGCGGCAGGCCCTCGACGATGTCCACGAGCACGACGTCGGCCAGACCTGCCTCGGCGATGCGCTGCGCGGTCGTGGCGCCGACGTTCCCGGCGCCGATGACGGTGACCTTGTTGCGAGCCATGGTGCGCTGCTCCTCGGTATCGGTAGGGACCTGAAGTTGCGGGCCGACGCTCAGCCCTCGGCGGTCATGTCCGCGTCAACCGCGACCGGCCCGGCGTTGCGGATCGCCTCGGAGACGCCGTCGGCGTATTTGGCGAAGTTGTCGTGGAACATCCCGGCGATCTTGCGGGCCGCCCGGTCGAAGGCGGCCGTGTCGGGCCACGTGTTGCGCGGGATGAGGACCTCGTCCGGGACGCCCGGGACGGCGACCGGCACCGCGACCCGGAAGACCGGGTCCATCACCGTCTCCACGCCGTCGAGGTCGCCATTGATGGCGGCCCGGACCATGTTCCGGGTGTGGGCGATGTTCATCCGGTGGCCCGTGCCGTAGGGACCGCCGGTCCAGCCCGTGTTGACCAGCCAGACCGGGACGTCGAACTGCTCCAGGCGATCCACGAGCATCGCCGCGTACTCGCCCGGGTGGCGCGGCAGGAACGGGGCGCCGAACCCGGCGGAGAACGTGGCCGTGGGCTCCTTCACGCCGATCTCGGTGCCGGCGAGCTTGGCCGTGTAGCCGCTGATGAAGTGGTACGCCGCCTGCTCGCGCGTGAGCCGGCTGATCGGCGGCAGGACGCCGAAGGCATCGGCCGTGAGGAAGACCACGTTCTTCGGACCGGGGGCGACGCCCGTCGGATCTGCGTTGCCGATGAAGTGGAGCGGGTACGCGGCGCGGGTGTTCTCGGTGTACCGCTCGGAGTCCAGGTCCAGCTCGCGGGTCTCCGGGATCATGTCGGTGTTCTCGAGGATCGTCCCGAAGCGCTTCGTCGTCGCGAAGATGTCCGGCTCGTACATCGAGCTCAGGCGGATCGTCTTGGCGTAGCAGCCGCCCTCGAAGTTGAAGGTGTAGCCATCACCCCAGCCATGCTCGTCATCGCCGATGAGGCTGCGCAGCGGATCGGCCGACAGGGTGGTCTTGCCGGTGCCGGAGAGGCCGAAGAAGACACACGCGTCGCCGTCCTTGCCCACGTTGATCGAGGAGTGCATCGGCAGCACGCCCTCGTCCGGCATCAGGTAGTTCATGACCGTGAACGCGGACTTCTTGATCTCGCCCGCGTACATCGTGCCGACGATGATCACCTCCATCCGACGCAGGTGGAGGAGGATCGCCGTGCCGGTCCGCGTGCCTTCGGTCGCCGGATCCGCCTGGAAGCTGGGCACGTTGATGATCGTGAAGTTCGGGAGGAAGGACGCGAGGTCCTCCTGCGGTGGCCGGCGGAACAGGTTGCGCGCGAAGATGCTGGCCCAGGCGGTCTCGGTGTAGACGCGGAGGCTGCGGCGATGCTGCAGGTGCGCGCCGATGTACATGTCCTGCGCGTAGAGCTGCCTGTCCGCGACGTAATCCACGAGGCGCGCGCGGAGCCGGTCGTAGTGCTCCTCGCTGATCTCGTGGTTGACGTCACCCCACCAGACCTTGTCCTGGCTCCACGGCTCGCGGACCACGAACTTGTCCTTCGGCGAACGGCCGGTGTGGTGCCCGGTCCGGACGACGAGCGGGCCTTCGGCGGCGATCGTGCCTTCACCGGCCCGGATGGCGTGCTCGTACAGCTCGGCGACGGGAAGGTTGGCAATCACGGTGCCGCCGATGGCGGTTGGGTCGGGGGAAGTCAGCGACAAGATCGGCTCCTCGACTGCGCGGCGGACATTGCAGTCCGCGGTGGGGACGTGACCGGCCGCGCGTGCCACGGGCTGAGCCCGGGAGTCGGCTTCCACAGTCAAAGGTTGCGATTCGGTTTCGGGTCATTGTACCGGGTCGGGCACCACCCGGCAGGAGGTCGATCCCTCAAGGGGTCCGGTGGACGCCGGTTGGCCGCCGCGCCGGCGGCCGCGGCAGATGCTCCAGGCCGGGCACGATCACCCGGAACCTGAGTGCCGGGGCGGCGATCCGCCACGCGATCCGCAGCAGCCGGTACGCGACGCCCGCCCGGGGTGACGCCCTCCCCGCGAGTCCCGCCGGCAGCCCCTGCATGCCGGGCGGATCGGGCTCGGGGCGGGGGCAGGGATCAGTCCTCTTCGTTCCGATCCAGGCGGCCGGGCCGCAGGAACAGCCACGTGAGCCGTCGGCGGAGCCGCCGCGGATGGTCTGGGGCGTCGACCGTCCCCGGCTGGAGCTCCTCGACAGCGGGGCCCAGCATGGCCTCGAACGCCGCCGAGACCCGGCGGGCGAGATCGAGCTCCTCTCGGGATCCCTCCTCGGGCAGCGTGCCGTCCCAGTCCTCACCGAGGATCTCTCGCGCGCTGGTCGGCGGCAGGACCCGGGTCGCCATCCGGCGGCCGAGGTAGAGCTCCTCCGTGCCGGCGATGGCCAGCGGCACGACCGGCGCGCCGGTCCGCAGCGCGATGAGTGCGGCCCCGTTGCGGAACGGCCCGATGCGGCCGGGCGGCCCGCTCACGGTTCCCTCGGGCATCTGCACGAATACGGCGCGATTGGCGAGAACGGCGCGGGCCGAGGCGACGTGCTTGTCCACGCCCACGCCACCGCGCCAGACCGGCAGTAGCCCGCCGAGTCGGTGGATCAGCCTCTCCCGCCAGCGGGCGGTGAAGGTGGACGGCCCGCTGCCCAGGAACCAGGCCCGCGGCTGCACCGGCAGCGCGTGGATGACCACGAACGGATCCATCCAGCCGCGGTGGGCGGCCCCGATCAGCAGGTACCCGCCGCGCGGGAGCAGCTCCTGGCCGGACGTGCTCACGCGGAAGCGGAAGAGGACGAACAGGATGAAGCGGGCCAAGAGGCGGAGCGCGCGGTACAGGAGCGACGCCCTGGCCTCGGGCTCGCGACCCAGCCAGTCCAGGCCCTCGCGCGCGCTTCCGTCGCCGCGAGCCGCGGCCAGCGCCTCGGGAGAGATCCGGGCCGGGGGCGGGCGACGACGGCGTGTGGCCGAGCCGGGAGCGGCGCCGTCAGCCGGCTCGGGCAGGTCCTTCTCCGGGCGTGTCAGCCCCGAGAGGGTCGCCGGGCTCGCCGGGTCCGCCTGGCTCGCCGGCGTCGGGTCCAGCCCGTCCGGGCTCGCCGGGTCCGCCGGCTCGCCGGCGTCGGGTCCACCGGGCCCACCTGACTCTTGGTGTCCATCGGCCTCCTCGTCGTCCTCGATCCAGTCGGCATCATCATCGGCTCCGGAAGCCCCATCGGCTTGGGCGTCCCCATCGACGACGGGCGCCGCCGGATCGCCCCAGCGGTCTCCGCCGGCGCCTGGCCGGTGCCGCAGGGCCAGCACCGCGAGCGCCCCGATGATCACCAGGACCGACACCAGCATCGCGGTCGGGATGCCGAGGAATGTCCAGTTGCCCGTCCGCAGTGTCTCCAGCGCGAACCGCACCACGGCATACCACACCAGGAACATGAGGAACAGGTCGCCGGGCCGCATGTGCCGTCCGTACCGACGGGCAATCCAGAGCAGCGTGATCGCGCCCAGGACCCCGCTGAGCGACTCGTACAGGAACAGCGGCTGGAACCCGGTGGTGAGGAGCGGGTACGTCGTGCACGGGTAGGGAGCCACCCGGTGGGCGCAGTCGATCGCGATGCCCCACGGCAGATCGGTCGGCGGGCCGTACAGCTCCTGGTTGAAGAAGTTGCCCCACCGCCCGATCGCCTGCATCACGAACAGGCCGGGTGCGATGACGTCCGCCCAGCGCCAGAAGGGCTGTCCCCAGAAGCGGATGAGAACCCACGCCACCAGCACCCCGGTGAAGATCCCACCGTAGACGCCCAGGCCGCTGTAGGGCGGCAGGATGATCCCGATCAGGTTGTCCTGGTACAGCTGCCACTGGTCGATGACGTGGTACAAGCGACCGCCGACCAGCGCCGCGATCCCGACCACGATGATCCCGTTGTCCACGAGGCGCGCGTTCAGCCCCCGCCGGCGGGCCTCCCGGGTGATGACGACGTAGGTGGCCGCCAGCCCCACCGCGTAGCAGACGCCGTACCAGTAGAGCGGGATCGAACCGATCTGGAGGGCGATCGGGTCCGGCGTGATGGAGATCAGCGCCAGCACGGGGGCGAACAGTGCGATCAGGAACGTGGAGGGGGACATCTCGGCGCAGTGTAGCCCGGCTGCGGACCGGGGCCCGTGTCGGTTATCCTCGCCACCGATGCAGTCCTCGTCAGGGCGCCGGGCCGCACGCCCGTGAGCGCCGAGTTCAACTGGTGGCTCCTCATCGTCGGCCTGATCGCCGGCGGCGCCCTCACGTGGCTGGTGATGGCCGATTCGAACCGCCGCGACTCAGAGGTCTCGGACGAGGAGCTGGCCGCGGAGGCCGCGTGGATTGCCCGGTCCCTGGACGAGCCGCTCCTTGACGCCGAGGCAGCCGAGCGCGTTCTGCACGCCCATCGCCGCTACCTGGGCTTCCCACCGCCGGACCTGCTGGTCGATCCGGAGGACCTGACCGGGCTCGAAGCCCAGCACGCGACCACCGGCAGTCCGGAGCCGGTGCAGCCCGTCTGACGCCCGGTACGGGCCCCCAAACGCCCGCTCGGCGTCCCGTTCAGGTGGGTTCGGCGGCGCTCCGGTCGAGTGGGATCGGCCGCCCCTCAAACCCGGTGCTGAAGACCACGTCGGTCTCGGTCGAGAAGACGTGCTGCGTGGTCTGGACCCGCCGGACGATGGCGCCCATGTGGTCCATGTCCCTGGCACGGATCTTGAGGATGTAGTCGGCCGCGCCGGCGACGTGGTGGCACTCCTCGATCTCGGGGAACGCGGCGAACCGCGGCGTGAGATCCACGGCGACCGTCCCCGGCGCCTGCGTCACCCAGGTGAACGCCAGCACGGACAGCCCGACGGCAGCGGGGCTCACGTTCGCCGAGTACCCGTGGATGAACCCGCGCGACTCCAGCTTCTTGACGCGCTCGTATGCCGATGGGCCCGCCATGCCCACATCCGAGCCGAGATCCGCGTACGACCGCCGTCCGTCCACCTGCAGGATGGCCAGGAGACGCGCATCGTTGTCGCTGAGCGGATGGTTCTTGGTCACTGGTACCTATTCCTTAGGTGGATCTACTTGCTGGCCTATGGTTCGTAGGTTATGATATGAACATTCCAAGGGGCATCAGGATGCCGACCCCGCCAATCATCCGGCGGGACCGTCCGGTCCACGGCAATCCTGCGAAAACAGAAATGGTGGACGACGATGGTCATCCTTACCGTGCTCGCGCTCCTCGTGGTGTTCTCGATCGTGATCGTCCTGATGGGCACCGAGGATCCGGGGAGTTTCTCCGAGCCGAGTGACAACCCGCTCAGGTGGGCCGTGTTCGGTCGCCGCTAGCCGCGCGAGTAGCCTACCCCACTGACGCCCCGGTCCTGCCGACCGGGGCGTTCGCGATTCTGCCACCCGTACAATGGCGGCCGACCCCGACGCAGGAGGATCCAGCCGCTGTGACCCGGCCCACGCTCGCGGCATCGGCGATCGCGGCGATCTCGGCGGGACTCCCGCTGCGGCCGATACCCGCCCCCAGCATCCGGCCGTGGGCAGGCCATCGGCTGGGGAGATCCACCGAACACGTGGGAGAGTTGTGGCTCGCGGGTCCGGACACGCTGGTCGAGACCGCTACCGGCGACCTGGCCAGCCTGGACGCGATCGCCGCCGCCGCCGGGGACGCCCTCCTGGGTTCGGCCGCCCTGCGCCTTCTGGGGCCACGCTTCCCGCTCATCGTCAAGCTGATCGATGCCGCGGAGCGACTGTCGTTGCAGGTCCATCCATCGGACGATCTTGCCGCCGAGTTGTACGGCGCGGATGCGCTGGGCAAGACGGAGGCATGGCTCGTGCTGGACGCGGACCCGGGCGCCGAGCTCATCACGGGACCAGGTCCGGACCTGCCCGAGGCGGAGCTGCGGGCCGCGGTCGCCACCGGGATGCTGGCCCGCGACAATTGCGAGGTTCGGCCGGCCACCCCGGGCGACACGTTCCTCATCGAGACCGGCACCCTCCACGCGATCGGCGCGGGCACGTTCGTCTACGAGATCGAGCAGCCTTCCGACCTGACGTTCCGCATCTCGGACTGGGGGCGTCCGCCGATACCGGGACGGGCGCTGCACCCGGAGGAATCGCTCCGCGCGCTCCGGACCGAGGCCCATGCGGTTGCGGTCGGCCGGGACTGGCAGCTGGACGGCGGCGCCCTCACCGTGCGCGAGTTCCGGCTCGAGATCGCGCCGCTCCCCGGCCCGGTCAGGCGCAACCCCGGCGGCCGCAGCCTGGAGGTCGTGACGGTCATCGACGGCGACGCACTCATCACGGGCGACGGCTGGTCGGAGCGGCTGGCCCGCTGGGAGACGCTCGTGGTCCCCGCCTCGGCGGCCGGCTACCGTATCGAGGGCACGCCCGGCGGCCGGGTCTGCATCGGAAGCGTGCCGTAGGGCGTCCTGCCGGCCGCCGGCGGACGGGACGGCGGACGGACATCGGGATGTGTACAGCGCCAGGCGCCGGTCCCCGGACCTGACGCGGGCCGCTTCGGGTCCAGCCCTACCAGGTCCCTGCGGACCGCCGCCTGAGCTCCGGCACGGTGCCTGCCGGCACGTGCGCCTCGAGCATGGTGACGCCCGCGGGACCGACGATCGCGTCGTGGCGCGTGCCGGCCGGCAGCTCGAGACGGTCGCCGGCCACGAGGTCAACGGTGATGCCGCGGGCCGGCAGGCCGAACCGGATCGATCCGGCGGCGCAGACCATGACCTTGTCGTACGCGTGCTCGTGGGGCGAGTATCGATCGCCCGGCCCGTTGGACCAGGTTGCCGGCTCCAGGCCCTCCGCGGCCAGCCGTCCGGCGATCTCCACGGCGTCCATCCCCTACCCCGAGACCCCGACGCCGATGACCGTGCCCACGGCGAAGGTGACGGCCGCGGCCGCGGCGCCAAGTCCCATCTGGCGGAAGCCGGAGTACCAGATGCTGCGACCCGTCAGCAGGCTGACCATCGCCCCGACCAGGAACAGGGCACCCAGGCTGAGGACGAAGCTGAGGACGAAGATCGCCGTGCTGCTGCCGAAGAAGTACGGGAACACCGGGATGATGGCCCCGACGCAGAACGCGAGGAACGAGCCGAGCGCGGCGCCCCAGGGCGAGCCCAGCTCATCCGGGTCCAGGCCCAGCTCCTCGCGGACCAGCGTGTCCAGCGCGGTCTTCGGATCCTCGAACATCCGGGCTGCGATCGTGTCCGCTTCCTCCCGGGTGAAGCCCTTGGCCATGTAGAGCGCGGCCAGCTCCTTCTGCTCCTCTTCGGGCATCGCCTCCAGCTCTGCCTTCTCGAGCGCGATCTGGCGCTCGAACAGCTCACGCTGGCTCTGCATCGAGATGTACTCGCCCGCGGCCATGCTGAATGCGCCGGCCAGGAGGCCCGCGATACCTGCGAGGAGGATGAACGATCCCTGGTCCGAAGCGCCCGCGACGCCCATGACGAGCGCCAGGTTGGACACGAGGCCGTCCGACACGCCGAAGATCGTGGCGCGCAGGGTCCCCGATCGGCCGCTGGTGTGCCAGCGCTCGCCGCGGGCGATGGTCTGCGCAGCCTGGGCGGCTCCCGGCTCGATGCCCGGATGGGCAACGGCGGAGACCTCGTCCGCCGGGGTGCGACGGGCGCGCCGGCGGGACCCCGCCTCCTTGGTTGCCTTGGCCTCGCCGTCCAGGCGCTTCCAGATCTCGGCGTGCTCGCGCTCGTCGGCGGCGATGGCCTCCACGGCCGGGTGCGTCTCCTGCCCGGCGTAGACCGCCTCCTCGTCGCCCTCGATCGCCTTGACCATGTCGCTGACGAACCGCGTCCCGAACAGGCGGGCGAGGACGATGACGAAACGGACTCGGGCTCGGGGACGGCCTGCGGGCGGCACGGTCGCGCCCAGCTCCCGGAGGCGATCCTCCCAGATCGCGGCGTGGCGGCGCTCGTTGCCGGCGATGTGGCGGAACGCCGCGGCGCGCTTCTGGTCCTTCTCGATGGTGGCGAGGGCGTCATACAGGACGATGGCATCCTGCTCGAGCTTGAGGTTCTCAAGGCTGGTCGCGATGTTCACCGCTCCAATCTAGCGAACGTCGCGCGGGACCGGGTCCCGTACGTGCATTCGCCTACACTCCGGCCATGATTTCCCTGCCGCCGCTCCGCTACCTCTCCGGTGCCGATGTCGCCGCCGCGATGCCGTCCCTGCCCCAGCGCCTGGTCCTGGCCGAGCAGACCCTGCGGGGCCTCGCCGGGGGTGCAGAGCTGCCGCCCAAGATCGGCGTCCACCCGCGTGCCTTGTCGTCCTTCGCACACGCGATGCCGGCGTTCCTGCCGGGCCTCGCCGATGACGGATCGGGCGACCGGCTGGGCATGAAGTGGGTCTCGGGCAACCCGGCGAACAACGAGGCCGGGCTCCAGGGCATCTACGGTCTCCTCATCCTCAACGATCCCCTGACCACCGCCCCGATCGCGGTCCTCGACGCGGGGCCCATCACGGCCGAGCGGACGGCTGCGGTCAGTGGCGTCGCGATCCGGGCGTTCGCGCCGGCGGGCACGCCCAGCGGTGCACGGCGCGCGGCCCTGATCGGCGCGGGCGTGCAGGGCTGGAGTCATGTTCCGGTGCTCGGGTACGTGCTGCCGGGCGTGGAGCTGGCCGTCTTCGACCGTGACGAGGACCGGGCCGAGGCGCTCGCGGAGGGCGCGCGCCGCACCCCGGGCATCGCCTCCGTGCGGGTGACGAGGTCCGCGCGGGACGCCGTGGAGGGTGCGGACGTCGTGATCACCGTGGCGTCATTCGTCGCGCCGCCCGAGCGCCAGGTCATGACCAACGAGTGGCTGACCCCGGGCGCGCTGGTCGTGCCGGTGGACTACGCCACCTACTGCTCGGCCGAGGTGGCCCTCGAGGCCTCGCTGTTCGTCGTGGACCACACCGGGCAGTTCCTGGCCAACCGCGAGATCGGCAACTTCGACGGGTACCCGGACCCGGCGGCGATGATCGGCGAGATGCTGGACGAGGCGCGGCCGGCCGGTCGCGTGGTGGCCACCCACCTGGGCACGGGGCTCACGGACGTGCTGTTCGGCGAGGCGATCCTGGCCGCGGCCGAGGAGCGCGGGCTGGGCACGATCCTGCCGCGCTGACCAACGGACGCCCGGGCCCGCTGGTAGCCTGACGCGGCCTGGTCACGAGGAGCACGACGCCCGGAGCGGCGCACCCGGTGGCCGGACCGGAGGAGGAGCGTTTCGTGGGTCGAGTGCTGCGCGGCGGGCTGGTTGCGATCGTGGTGGTCCTGGTGGTCGCCGTCCTCGCCGCAGGCGGCCTGGTGGCGGCCGTGACGGCGGGCGCCCAGCCACAGCTCTCCGGCACGCGCGCGGTGGCGGGCCTCAGCGCCGAGGTGCGGATCTCGCGCGACGAGAGTGGAGTGACCCACATCGCCGCCGGCAGCCAGCACGACCTGTTCTTCGCCCAGGGCTGGGTCCACGCGTCCGAGCGGATGTGGCAGATGGAGATCTGGCGCCGCATCGGCGCGGGGCGTCTGTCCGAGCTGTTCGGCGAGAGCCAGGTGGAGACGGATACCTTCGTGCGAACCCTTGACTGGCGCGGCGCGGCCGCTCGCGACCTCGAGGTCCTGTCCGAGGACGCGAAGGCCATCCTCCAGGCCTACGCCGACGGGATCAACGCCTACCTCGCCGGCCACCCGGGCTCGCTCGGCGTCGCGTTCACGGCGGCCGGGCTGCTGTCCGGTGGGACAACCGGCATGGACGGCCTGCGGCCCGAGCCGTGGACGCCGCTGGACACGCTGACCTGGGCGAAGGTCCAGGCATGGGGCCTGGGCGGGAACATGGACAGCGAGATCTTCCGGATGCTGGTCGATGCGCGCCTGGGCGACCCGGCCCTCACCGACGAGCTGTTCCCCGCCTACGCCGCGGACCAGCCGGTCATCGCGGCACCCGAGGATGGGGCAACGGCGGCGAGCCGCGCGGGAGACGGCGCTGCAGCCGGCGCCGCTGGAACCGGCACGACGGCCGGCAAGACGGCCCGCACGACGGCCGGTCCCGCCCTGCCCGCCCCGGCGGGAGCCGGCTCCGGGGCCGCCCTGGCGGTCGATCCCGAGGCCTGGCTCGCGCTCGCGCGGGTCGCGAACGCGATCCCCTCCATCGCCGGCCTCGCACCCGCGCGCGACCTGGTGAACGACGGCGGCGTCGGTTCCAACAACTGGGTCGTGGCACCGGAGAGATCCGCCACCGGGACCGCGCTGCTCGCGAACGACCCGCACCTCGGCTTCAACATGCCGTCCGTCTGGTACGTGAACGGCCTCCACTGCCGGCCAGTCTCCGCCGCCTGCCCGTACGACGTGGCGGGCGTCACGTTCCCGGGCACGCCGGGCGTGATCGCGGGGCACAACGCGCGCATCGCCTGGGGCGTCACCAACGCGGGCCCGGACGTCCAGGACCTCGTCGAGGAGAGGGTCGATCCCGCGGATCCGTCGCGCTACCTGACGGTCGACGGCTCCGCCCCGTTCACCGTCCGGACAGAGACCATCAAGGTCGCCGGCGGCGAGGACGTGACGCTGACCGTCCGCGCAACCTCCCACGGTCCCGTCCTGAACGACGCGGACGCCCGCCTCACGGGCGCGTCGTCGCTGTACGCGCTCCGCTGGACGGCGATCGCCATCCCGGACCGGGTGAGCGAGGCGTTCCTGGCCATCGACCGGGCCAGCGACTGGACCTCGTTCCGGGACGCCCTGCGCTTGTTCGGGGCCCCCGCGCAGAACTTCGTCTACGCCGACGCCGACGGCCACATCGGGTACCAGCTGCCGGGCGCGATCCCGGTCCGGACCGATCCAGCCGACCAGGGCCTGCGGCCGGTCCCGGGCTGGGACGGGCGGCACGAATGGGAGGGCTTCGTCCCGTTCGACGACCTGCCGTCCGTCTTCGATCCCCCGTCCGGCCGCATCGTCACGGCCAACAACAAGATCGACGGCGGCCCGGTGTTCCTCGGCGTGGAGTTCGACCGCGGCGACCGCGCCGCCCGGATCACAGAGCTGCTGGACGCTGCCGGCACCGGCGTGACGCTGGACACCATGGCTGCCATCCAGGGCGACACGCTCCTGCGGCGGGCCGCCCGGCTGATGAGCGGCGTGAGTGATCTGGGCCCTGCTCCGGCCACGGACGACGGGGGCGCCGTGCTGGCCGCCATCGCCCGCTGGGACGGCCGCTGCGACACGTCATCGGTCGGCTGCTCCGCCTATCTCGTCTTCGAGATGGCCCTGGAAAGAGCGCTCTACGACGACGACCTGGGCCCGCAGGCACGCGACTACATCGGCACTGACTACGCGCACGACCTGGCCGCGGCACTGGTCGCAACCCCCGAGGGTCGCGCCTCCGCCTGGTGGGGCGACAGGAGAGCCGGAACGGGCGCGTCCGCCGTGGACGTCGTGTCGTCGGCGCTGGACACCGCGGGCTCGTGGCTGCGCCGGGACGTGGGCGCCCCGGCCTCCTGGAGGTGGGGCCGGATCCACGGGATCGCCTTCAGGGAGGCCACGCTGGGCGTCAGCGGCATCGGACCGCTCGAGTGGTACTTCGACACCTCGTCCGTCCCGGTGGACGGAGCAGCCGGCGCCGTGAACAACAACTACTACCGGCTGGGGCGCGCCTACCCGGACCCGACCGATCCCGAGGCCCCAGTGGCGGACACGCTGCAGGAGCTGTTCGACGTCACGAATGGTCCGTCCATGCGGGCCCTGTACGACATGGGCAGCCTCGACGCCGGGCGGATCATCACGACCACCGGCCAGAGCGGTCAGCCGTTCAGCAGCCATGCAGCCGACTGGGTGGGCAAGTGGCTCCGCAACGAGACGGTCCCGCTCCCCTTCACCGACCCGGCCATCGCCGACGCGTCGGCTGCCCTGCTGGTGCTGCAGCCGGCGCCGTAGCAGAGGACACGCCCGCATGTCCCGCGACCGAGACATCCTCATCGGCACGCTCGCTGCCATCACCGCCGCGGCCCTGTTCGGCATGCTCGGCCCGCTATCGCGCTTCGGCGCGGAAGCCGGCGTGACCGGTGTCGCCTTCACCGCCTGGCGGGCATTCCTCGGTGCGTCGTTCCTCGCCGTCCTGATCGTGGGCCGGCGGTCAGCTGGCTCGTCGATGGCCTCCGTGCGCGGTCTCTCCCGGCACGGCCGCCTGGCCCTGGGCACGGCCGCCATCATGGGCGTGACGCTGAACGTGTCGATGTTCGTGGCGTTCGGCATGATCCCCATCGCGCTGACGCTCATGCTCTTCTACACGTACCCGGCGGGGGTGGCCGTGCTGGACGTGCTCCTCGGGCACGAACGGGCCACGCCGTCGCGCGTCCTCGCGCTGGTGCTCTCGTCCACCGGCGTGGTCCTGGTGCTGGTCGGGGGCCTGGGCGGTGACGTGGCGATCGAACCGCTCGGCATCGTGCTCGGGCTCATCTCCGGCGTCAGCCAGGTGGTGTTCATGACCGTGAGCCGGTCCGGCTACCGGGCCGTGCCTGCCGACGCGGCAACGCTCGTCATCCTCTCGACCGCCGTCGTCGGAGCCTCGTGCGTCGCCGTCCTCACCGGCGAGGCCGACGCCCTCCTGGCGCCGTTCCAGTCCATCGAGCCGTGGCCGTCCATCCTGCTCGCGGGCGTCGCGGCAGCGGGGGTCTCCTCGCTGCTGTTCCTCACCGCGATTCGCAAGATCGGGGGGACGCAGACCGGCGTCCTCATGCTGCTGGAGCCGGTCGTGGGCGTCCTCCTCGCGGGACTCCTGCTGGGCGAGGCGATGGGACCGATCCAGGCGGTGGGCGGTGCGCTGGTGCTCGCCGGCGCCCTCGTCCTCCAGCTGCGCTCCGAGCCCGACCTCGAGGCCGTGGTGGAGACCGCCGCCGGGCCCATCGTCTAGGGTCAGACCCGCGTGGTGCCCGCGGACACCCCGGGACGCACCCGCCTCGGCTAAGGTAGCCGTCGTCGCCGACCGGACGATCGAGCGACCGACACGCGATGGAGGCACCGATGGTCACGGTCGACGGGCTGCAGGATCGAGTCGCGGTCGTCACGGGTGCGGGGCGCGGAATCGGCCTGTGCATCGCCCAGGCGCTCGCGGCCAACGGCGCCCGGGTGGCGACGCTGGACCTCACGCCTCCTGAGGTCCCGGGGATCCTGGGCCTCGAGGCGGACATCAGCGATGAGGCCGCCGTGGAGGCCGCGTTTGCCGAGATCGAGCGGCAGCTGGGCACCGCGTCGGTGCTGATCCTCAACGCCGGGATCTTCACGCCCGTCAGCCTGGAGAAGACCTCCACCGACCTCTGGGAGCGGACGCTCGCGATCAACCTGACGGGCGCGTTCTTCGTCGCCCGCCGGGCCCTGCCCGGGATGCGCGCGCTGGGCTACGGACGCGTCGTGGCGATCGGGGCGGCGGCCGGGAAGTCCGGTGGGGCGCGGTCGGCTGCGTATGCCGCCTCAAAGGCCGGCCTGATGACGCTGGCGAAGTCGATCGCGATCGAGTATGCGAAGGACGGCATCACGGCCAACATCGTGGCGCCCGCGCTGATCGGCACCGAGGTCACGGCCGGCGCAAGGGACCTCGTGTCACGGGTGCCGGTCGGGCGCATGGGGACGCCGGAGGAGGTTGCGGCGCTGGTCACGTTCCTGGCCTCGGGGGAAGCCGGCTACATCACGGGCGAGGTGGTCGACATCAACGGCGGCACGCTGATCGACTAGCGGCGCGGTCGGAGCAACGCGGACTGCCAGATCCGGGCCGCGCGACCCGGGCCCCGGTCCGCTACGTCTCCTCGTGGACCTCGAGCGGGCCGTCAGGCACCTCGATCGTCACCCGGCCGTCCACCAACTCTACCGAGTAGACCGCCAGCGGCAGCTCCGCGGGCGGATCCAGCGGCTCGCCGTCCGACAGATCGAAGCGCGACAGGTGCAGCGCACAGGTCAGCGTGCCCGCCGTGAGGAAACCGCTGTCCAGCTCGAAGTACTCGTGCGAGCACGTTCCCTGGAAGGCGGTGAACTCCCCGTTGAGGTGCACGACCAGCACGGGATCGGTCTGGTCCACCCAGACCATGCACATCTCGCCCTCCGCCAGGTCGGCGGCGGCGAGGAGGTCAATGCTGCGGCTCACAAGCGGATCGTACCCGGCTGGGCGGCGGCGGGCCAGCCGGGCCGGTCGGGCTGGTCCGGACAGCGGCGGCCATCGGGCCGGCGGGTGAAGGTCAGGCCGCCGACGCGGTGCCCGTCAGGCAGGCGCACGGCGGTCAGGCCGCCGACGCGGTGCCCGTCAGGCCAGGGACCGGGGATCAGGCCGCCGACGCGGTGTCAGCGCCCGCGACCCCGGCATTCCACTTCGCCTCCAGCGCCTCGCGCAGGCGGTGCTGCGCCTCCTCGAGCGGGACCCGGGTCACGACCGGCTCCAGGAACCCGAGCACGATGAACTTGCGAGCATCGTCCGGAGGGATCCCGCGGCTCTCGAGGTAGAAGAGCTGGTTCTCGTCGATCGGCCCTACGGAGGACGAATGCGCGGCCCGCCGGCAGTCGGGCTGGTCGATCTCGAGCGACGGGATCGCCACGGCGCGGGAAGCCTTCGAGAGGTTCATGCCGAACTCGCCGAGGTAGCTGTCGGTCCCGATCGCGGTCTTCTCGATCTGGATCAGGCCCTTCATGTAGGTCCGGGCCCTGTCCATGAGCACGCCCTTCGACTGCAGCTGCCCCGTGGTATCGCGACCGACGTGACGCGTGTAGGAGGTCAGGTCGTGGAGCTGGTCGTCGGCGCCGAACACGATCTCGACCTGCTCGACCGTGCTCCGGTCGCCGGCCAGGACGTTGTCGACGCGCGAGCGCACGAGCCGGCCGCCGAGCTGAGCGAGCGCCCAGCGCAGGTCTGCTGCCTCGCCGATCTCCGCGCGCCGCTGCTGGAACACGACCTGGTCCGGACCGGTCTCCTGGAGGCTGGCCATCGCGAGGCGCGCGTGAGCGCCCAGCCGGATCTCCGTCGTGGCGCACAGGAGCGCCTGGGCGCCGGCCGCAACGCCGTCGGACGCCACGAGCTCCTCCACCACGGAGGCCTCGGCGCCCTCGCCGAGAACGATCAGCGTGCGCCCGATGACGGACCGCGGAGCACCGACGGCCCAGCGGACGACAATGGGCTCTTCGACGCGGACGCCGGCTGGGACGTGCACGAGCACGCCGTGGGTCCAGGCCGCGCGCGAGAGCTCCGCGAGCTTCTCGTCCGCGGGAATCAGTGCACCACCGGCCAGCAGCTCGCGGGCGAGCGGCTCGTGGGTGGCAACCAGCTCGCCCAGCGTGAGAAGGCGGACGCCGGCCGCGCGTGCTGCGTCCGACAGGGCGACGACCGCGACCTCGTCCTCGCGCAACTCCAGCAGCCCGGCAACGCCGTCCGGTAGCCCGGCCGCGGATTCCGCGGCGGCGTTCCCGGTGACCGTGTACGGCGCGGCGCCATCCAGGGACGCGGCCCGAAGGTCCACGTATGGCGTGTAGAGCTGGCTGCTCTCGACCGGCAGCGCCTCGAACAGGGCGAGTGCGGCGAGGCGATCCTCCAGGAGCCATTCGGGCTCGGCGCGTTCGGCGGCCAGCGCCTCCACGAGCCGGCGATCCACGAAGGCGAACGGAAGGTCCGCAGGGGAGCGGCGGGGTGCCCGCGCCGGGCGGCCGGCAAGCGACGCAGGATCGGCGATCTCCGTCATCCCAGCGACCCTTCCATCTCCAGCTTGACGAGCCGGTTGAACTCGATGGCGTACTCCATCGGCAGCTCCTTCGTGAACACTTCGAGGAAGCCCTGCACGATGAGGTTGGTCGCCTCGTTCTCGGTCAGCCCGCGGCTCATCAGGTAGAAGACCTGCTCCGTGGAGACCTTGCCGACGGTGGCCTCGTGGGTCATCGTCGTGTCGTCTTCCTGGATGTCGATGTAGGGGTAGGTGTCCGAGCGGCTCTGATCGTCCAGCATCAGCGCGTCACAGCGGACGCTGGCCGTGACGCCGGTTGCGCCGGGGGCCACCTTGAGCTGACCGCGGTACGTCGCGCGCCCGCCGTCCTTGGAGACGGACTTGGACACGATGCGGGAGGTGGTGTTCGGCGCCAGGTGGACGGCCTTGGCGCCAGTGTCCTGGTGCTGGCCGCGGCCCGCGACGGCCACCGAGATGACCTCGGCAGTGGCGCCCTCGCCGCGGAGGTAGATCGCGGGGTACTTCATCGTGAGGCGGGACCCGGTGTTGGCGTCGACCCACTCCACGGTTGAACGGGCGTAGGCATGAGCCCGCTTCGTCACCAGGTTGTAGACGTCGTTGGACCAGTTCTGGATGGTCGTGTAGCGGACCTTGGAGCCGGCGAGCGCGACGACCTCGACGACGGCGGCATGGAGCGAGTCCGTCGCATAGATCGGGGCCGTGCAGCCCTCGATGTAGTGAACCTTGGCGCCTTCGTCGACGACGATCAGCGTCCGTTCGAACTGACCCGTGTTCTCGCCGTTGATGCGGAAGTAGGCCTGGAGCGGAAGCGGGACCTCGACGCCCTTCGGCACGTAGACGAAGGAGCCGCCCGACCACACCGCGGCATTGAGCGCGGCGAACTTGTTGTCCTCGGCCGGGACGACGGTGCCGAAGTGCTGGCGGAAGATCTCCGGGTACTCCTTGAGCGCCTGGTCGGTGCCCATGAACACGACGCCGATCTTGGACAGCTCCTCGCGCACGGAGTGGTACACGACCTCGGAGTCGTACTGGGCGCCGACTCCGGCCAGGAACTTGCGCTCCGCCTCCGGGATCCCGAGCTTCTCGAACGTCGCCTTGATCTTCTCCGGGACGTCGTCCCACGACTTCTCTTCGCGCTCGGATGGCTTGCGGTAGTAGACGATCTTGTCCAGGTCGATGTCCGCGAGGCGCCCGCCCCAGGTCGGCATCTTCCGCTTCAGGAAGTGCTCGTAGGCGCGGAGTCGGTACTGGAGCATCCAGTCCGGCTCGTCCTTGAAGCGGCTGATCTCCTCGACGGTGTCGCGCGTCAGGCCGCGCTTCGTCTCCGCCAGGTAGACGATGTCGTCGTGGAAGGCGAACTGGTCGCGCTCATCGGTGACGAGGTCGCGGGTCGAGGTCATCGCTGCTCCGTTCAAGGCCGGCGGCCGCGCTCTGGGGTCGTCGATCGGGATGCCGCGACCTCAGGGACGGGGGTCGCGGGCTAATCCCTAGTGGAATTATCGGAATTAGAGGCCGATCCGTCAATCGCGGGCACTGGAGGTTCCACTGAACGGCAAAGGGGCGCCGTTGCCGGCGCCCCCTGTTGGATCGGAACGGCTCTGCACCCGGCCCCGGGGCAAACCAGGCGGGAACGCCCGGTGGCCTGCCGCGGCCGCGAGAGCCGGTCGGGTGGTGGGCTCAGCTGTTGAACGTCATGGTGTCACCGGCCTCGTTGGTCAGCGTGAGCGCTCCCGCGTTGATCTTGTAGGTCGTGGTGGACAGCAAGCCGGCCAGGAACATCTGGTCGGCCGACTCCTCGCCGCAGAACGCCATCGTGGAGGGTCCCTGCGCAATCGTGAGCGAGTTGTCTGAGACGGTGTAGTCGCCTGCAATCTGGTTGCAGTCCGCCTTGCCCGCGTACGAGCCGTCCGAGTTGAACTCGATCGTGTAGTTCAGGGGGTCGGGCGTCACGCTCTGGCTCGCGGGTGCCGCGGTGGTCGAGGCCACCCATCTCCAGGTCTTGCCGGTCAGGTCACTGCCGCCGCCCAGGATCCCGCAGGCGGTCACCGAGACGGCAATCCCCGCAATAAGGAGCCCCAGCACTGTACGTCGCAGCATCGAGCGAAATCCTCCATGAGTTGTACGGTTGGCAAGTCGTGGGCAGCCGCCGGGAGCAGGGTACGCAACGCCCCAGGCGGTCCATGCCGGATCCGGCGGGACGCTACCACGGGCGGGCGGCGCCGGTTCTGACAACGAAAGGCGGCGTGCGCGGCGGCCGGTGAGGCCGTCATGCACGCCGCCCGAGCAGCGTCGCTGCCGCGAGGCTAGCCCGCGATCGCCTTCGCCTTGAGCGTCTCGTACTCCGGCTGGGTGATCGCGCCGGAGGCGAGCAGCTGGTTGAGCTTCTCGATCTGGTCCGCGGAGGACACGCCCGCGGCGGCCTTGGCGGCGGCATCGGCCTGGGTCATGATCTGGACGTCCTGCGCCGTGACCTTGGGCCGGGTGATCAGGTAGATCAGGCAGCCGAGGAGCGGGAGGAAGATGATCGCAATGATCCAGATGGCCTTGGAGACCCCGGACATGTCGTCGCGGCGGAAGATGTCGCCGATGACCGAGATCCAGACCCAGATGACCATGAACACGAAGTAGAAGAAGATCATCGACCAGATGATGTCCCAGAAGGTGACCTGGTTGGTGCCGACGTTGTTACAGGCGGCAGCGGACACGGCGACGAGCGCGAGGAGCGGCAGCGCCGGCTTCCGGAAGCGATCGACGAGATCCTTGGTGGTCATGGGCGACATTCCCTCACTGTGTTGTGGGCGCGGCACCGCAGCGCGGGCGCTGAGCCGATCATACCCGCATCGGGGCGACGGAAGCGATCAGAAGCCGGACGAACACCAGGGCTCGTCGGCGGCGCGGAAGAGCCGGTCCGCCGCGGCCAGGGCTCCGGGCGTCAGCTCCTCGAACCCGGTCCCAAGGACGGCATCGCGGAGGCGGGTTCCGCCGAGGTACGCCGAGCCGAGGGCCGCCACCGGCACCACGAGATCCGCGTCCAGTCCGTCGGGCGGCACGTGGCACCATCGGGTCCCGCATCCAGGGCCAGCCGCGATCGACCTCCGTCGGCGGCAGCATCCACCACCTCCAGCACGAGGCTGCCGGCCACCTCGTACGTGCGCGCCTCGAGAGCCCGCCCCACGTCGAACAGCCGGACCCAGAGGCCATCGCCGATGTCCGTGACGCGAGCCGCTCGCGCGTTCGTCAGCATCCAGGGCAACGGGTCCGACGGGCTGCGGCCCTCGGCGACGACGGTCGAGACGAGATCGGTCTCGGCGAGGAACCGCCACAGGGCGAGACGGGCCGCGTCGGTGAGCGCGTGGAGCTCGTTGACCGAGAGCGTGCTCCGCGGCTGGCGGTGCTCCCACTTCTGCTCCGCCCGGTACCGGGCGTAGCCATCGACGGCGCCCGCCGCATCCCGATGGAAGGCGAGGAAACCCTTCCAGCGCTCGCCCCAGGGTGAGTCCACCAGCCCCAGGTCATCGTCCCACCGGTGCGGACGCCGCCCGATCTCGCCCGGCTGACGCGCGCGCCAGGCATCGAATACGGCCATCATCGCGTCGCGACTCTCCGGGCCCGGCGACGCCAGCTCGACGCCGGACACGGGCGCCCCGTGGAACCCCGTCGCGGCGGCATCCAACGTCCAGGTCGCGGTCCGGCAGGCGGGCCCGTACCCGAACCTGCCGTAGATCGCGTACTCCGCCGAGTAGAGCAGCCCGACAGCCTCTCCGCGCTCACGGATCGCCGCGTGCTCCGCGGTCATCATGCCGGTCAGGATCCCGCGGCGCCGATGCGTCGGCAGGACCGTGACGGCCGAGATCGCCGATCCCGGCAGGAGGGCACCGCCTGGAACCGTGAGCTCCGTCGTCGAGGATCTGAACGTGCCGCACAGGCGATCCCCGTCGAAGGCACCCCACGTTCGCGCGGGCTCCCACCGGGGTCTGATGACCTCGGCGACGCGCGCCACGTCCGGCCGGTCCAGAAACGCGGTGCTGATCACCTCGATGAAGGAGCCCAGCTCCTCCGGGGCGAGGTTGCGGATCCGGATGCCCATCGCCCGAATCTAGCACCCGGGATGGTCGCCGAAACGGGGCCGGAACGACGTCGCGCCCGCCAGGCGATCGTCCGGTTGCCCACGGGCCCGCGCAGGCCCGGTATGGTTGGGGTGGGTTCGCAGAAGGAGAAGATGTGCCAGTTTCCATGACGCCAACGGCTGACGACGGGACGCTGCTCCTGCCCAGCGGGACGCGGCTCATCCACATCGGGCCTCACAAGACGGGCACGACGTCGCTCCAGGCGGCACTGTACGTCGGGCGGCCGGCGATGCTGGAGCAGGGCGTGCGACACGCGGGCCGGGACCGAAACCCCGCGGCAGCCGCCCGGGCCGTCACCGGCCAGGCGTCGACCTACTCGGAGGAGGAGGCGCCGCCGATTCGCCGCTGGCACGGCCTCGTCCGCCAGATCGAGCGGGCGAAGGAGCCTCGGGTTGTGATCAGCAGCGAGTACTTCGCGTGGGCAGATCCGGCCGCCATCCGGCGAATCGTCAAGGACCTCGACCCTTCCCGTGTCCAGATCGCGGTCACGCTGCGCCCGCTTGCCAGGATCCTCCCGTCGATGTGGCAGCAGGTCGTCCAGTCCGGCACGACCACGCCGTTCGACACCTGGCTGGACAGGCTATTCAACCCGCCGCCGGGGGACGCAAGACGCGCCTTCTGGTACATGCAGCGTCACGACGAGCTCATCGCGCGCTGGGCCGAGGTCGTGGGCCCCGAGAACGTCACGGCGATCGTGGTCGATGAACGCGACCACGACATGGTCCTGCGTGTCTTCGAGCAGCTTCTCGGCCTGAGAAGAGGCACCCTGACAACCGTCCCGGATCTGGCCAACCGCTCGCTCACGATGCCGGAGGCGGAGGCGGTCCGTGCCTTCAACATCGCGGCCAAGGCCGAGGGCCTGAGCAAGGCGCAACATGCCCGGGCCATGCGCCTCGGGGCCGCCCAGGTCATGAAGCGCCGGAGGCCCGAGCCGGACGAACCAGCGGTGCGGGCACCACAGTGGGCGGTCGACCGCGCGTGCGAGGTCGCCCGCGAGATGATCGGCACCATTGCGACCTCCGGGGTTCGGGTGGTCGGCGACCTGGAGGCACTGGCGCAGGCCCCGGAGGGCCGGGCCGACGACACACGCGGCCCGGAGGTCAGCCTTTCGCCCGAGATCGCGGCATCGATGGCGATGGGCGTCCTAATCGCAACCGGGGGAGCCCGACGCGAAGCGAAGGGCCCCGGACGGTTCCCGTTCGCCGAGCCGATCGAGATGGCGCGTGTCCCGACCTTGCGGGTCCTCGTTGTCGTCGCCCTGCGTGTCATGCGTGCGGCCGGGGCAAGCTGGACCGCGCTGCGCGATCGCGTCAGCGGGATCGTCCGCCGCGCGGACTGAGGCACGGCCCCGGACCCGACTGGCCGGCGGACGCTCAGGCTGGCGGCACCCTCGCCGCGGCAAGCCGGTCCTCCAGTGTGTCGCGGACCAGGCTGACGGCGTCGTCCACGCTGGTGCTCGTCGTGTCGATCACGACGTCGGCGTCATCGGGCGCCTCGTACGGGGACGAGATCCCGGTGAAGTCAGGGATCTCTCCGGCGCGGGCACGGGCATACATGCCCTTGCGGTCACGGGCCTCGCAGACGTCAAGCGGCGTGGCGACGTGGACCAGCACGAACGCCCCGTGCTGGCGGGCCATCTCGCGGACGCGGCTCCGGCTTGAGGCGAACGGGGCGATGGGCGCCGCGATGGCGATCCCCCCGTGCTCGGCGACCAGGGCCGCAACGTAGCCGATGCGCTCCACGTTGATTGCGCGCGACCGCTCGTCGAAGCCCAGGCCGGCCGACAGGTGGCGGCGAACCTCGTCGCCGTCGAGCAGCGTGACCTCACGCGACCAGCGGTCGGCAAGGTCCTCGGTGAGAGCGCGGGCGATCGTGGACTTGCCCGATCCCGACAGCCCGGTGAACAGGACGACGGCGCCGCGGCGGTGTGCAGACCGATCGGCCTCGAGGGCCCGCAGCACGTCCGGCGCCGACTCCGGCGGGTACAGGTCCCGGACCAGCCTCTCCTGTGCTCCCGTCAGCGACGCGACACGCTCGGCGTCGTCGGGGCTGCGGAGCCCCGTCACGCGCATGGCCTGCCGCGCTCCGTAGGCGGCGAGCACCGCGGCGAGGTCGGGCACCACGCCGACGAAGCGGACCACGCCGACCGGGGGCACCTCTGCGCCGCGGTCGGGCCAGGGCACGATCAGAGGCAACACGGGCGTGGCCGGATGCTGCGCGGCGATCGTCGCGGAGGCCGCCACCGCCGCGCGAGCCAGTCCACCCCAGCTCACCTGTCCCACGCGGCGAGCGCGCCGCGCGGCCAGCACAACGACGAGCACGGCCCGGATGCCCGGACCGCCGGCCGCCCGTCCCATCGCGGCTACGTCGGCCACGGTCGGCACGTCGTCCACGATCAGGGCCAGCACATCATCCTCGTGCGGGCCATTCGCCAGCCCGGCCCGAACCTCGGAAGCGGGGCGCCGGATCACCGGATCCCAAAGCATGCCCCCGGCCCGGGCAAGCGAACGGAGAGCACTGGGGACGGACCCGGCGACAGCCTGGCGTCCGACGCTGGCCAACGGAGTTCCCTCGACGTCGGTGAGCACGACGTGGGACCCGTCCGGCCATCCCTCGAGCGACGGCAGCTCCGGCAGCGCCCCGGTCAGCACCAGTTCGAGGACGTCGAGATCGTCGTCGTCCAGCGCGAGATGCGGGACTCCGGCGACGTCGGCCAGGTCGTCGCCGGCGAATTGGTCGGTCACGCGACGGGAACCATCGTCACGAGACAGGTGCCCCGGGCTCGACCCGGGCTTCCTCGGCGACCCGTCGGGCGGCTGGTCGCGGAGCGACGCGGCGGCGAATGACGATCCAGGCCAGGTTGCCGAAGACGAGGGCCCCAACCGCGGCCGCGAGCACCAGCTCCGACGGGACATCGAGCAGCTTCAGCCCCGAAGCCAGCAGGAGAACCGCCAGGATGCGGCGAATGAGCCCGCCGGGCGCGCGGCTTGACGCGTGGGCCCCGATCCAGGCACCCGGGACAGCCCCCACCAGCAGCGATGATGCCACCGTCATCGAGAAGCTCCCGAACAGGAGATGGCCGACGGCTGCCGCGGCGACCAGCGGGATCGCCTGGGTCAGGTCAGTGCCCACCAGGGAAGACGCCTTCAACGCGGGGTACATGAACAGCAGCACCACGATGACGATGGACCCCGCCCCGACGGAGGTGAGGCCCACCATGAGGCCGGCGATCGCACCGATGAGCACCGTGGGCATCGGCCGCAGCACGACCTCGGGCCGGGCCATCTTCGCAGGCCCCTCACCGAGGGGAAGGCGCTTGCGCCACATCTGGAACCCGGCCCGCGCGATCAGGCCCGCCGTTGCGACCAGCAGCGCGACGCCGAGGGCGTGCTTGAGGACCGCGTCCAGCGGCACGCTCGAGGGCACGAGGCTGATGAGGAAGGCGCCGGAGAAGGCCGCGGGGACCGAACCCAGGCACAGCCATCCCACCAGCCTGAGATTGACCGTGCCCCGGCGCAGGTGCACGAAGGCGCCGGCGGGCTTCATGAACAGGCTGACCACGATGTCGCTGGAGATCGCCGTCAGCGGATCGACCTTGAACAGGAACACGAGCATGGGAGTCATCAACGCCCCGCCGCCCATGCCGGTCAACCCGACGACGACCCCGACCAGGAGCCCGCCGACCGCGAGCGGGACGTCGAGGCTCATGGTGCCTCCGGCACGATCGGGGGGGTCGGCAGCGTGGCTGGCATGCCAGCGATGATAACGTCAGGGACTTGCCGGACCGCCGCGAGCCCACGACAAGGAGCACGCCGAACGTGACGCGGATCATCCACCGCCCGTGAACACACACGCCCTGAGCCACCTGCGCAGCCTCGAGGCGGAGAGCATCCACATCTTCCGCGAAGTCGGGGCCGAGATGCGGCGGCCGTGTCTCCTGTTCTCGGGCGGCAAGGATTCGATCGTCATGCTCCACGTTGCGCGCAAGGCATTCGCGCCGGCGCGCATCCCGTTCCCGGTCATGCACGTGGACACCGGCCTGAACTTCGACGAGATCCTTGCCTACCGGAATGGCTGGATCGAGAAGCTCGGTCTGCAGCTCGTGGTCGCGTCGGTGCAGGACGCGATCGACCGCGGGCTCGTTTCGGAGGAGCCCAACGGATCGCGCAACCGGATCCAGACGCGGGTGCTGCTGGAAGCCGTGGAGCGGCACGGGTTCGACGCCCTGTTCGGTGGCGGTCGCCGGGACGAGGAGAAGGCGCGGGCCAAGGAGCGCGTGTTCTCGTTCCGCGACGAGTTTGGCCAGTGGGACCCGAAGAACCAGCGCCCGGAGCTGTGGAGCCTGTACAACGGCCGCGTGTTCCCGGCGGAGAGCATCCGCGTGTTTCCGCTGTCGAACTGGACCGAGCTCGACGTGTGGACCTACATCGCCGAGGAGCAGATCGAGATCCCCGGCCTCTACCTGGCCGCCGAGCGCGAGGTCGTCGAGCGGGGCGGGATGCTGTATGGATCCAACCGGTTCGTCCCGCTCCGTCCGGGCGAGACCCCGGAGGTGCGCCGGGTCCGCTACCGGACGATCGGAGACGCCAACCTGACGGCTGCCGTCGAGTCCGACGCCGACACGGTGGACAAGATCGTGGCCGAGATCGCCGCCGTGCGGATCACCGAGCGCGGCGCGACGCGCGGCGACGACAGGGTGAGCGAGGCCGCGATGGAAGACCGGAAGAAGGAGGGCTACTTCTGATGCCCGCCGACCTGCTCCGGTTCGCGACCGCTGGCTCCGTCGACGACGGCAAGAGCACGCTGATCGGTCGTCTCCTGTACGACTCCAAGTCGCTGTTCAGCGACCAGCTGGAGTCGGTCGAGCGGGTCAGCCGAGACCGGGGCAACGACTACACCGACCTGGCCCTGCTGACCGACGGCCTGCGGGCGGAACGGGAGCAGGGCATCACGATCGACGTCGCCTACCGCTACTTCGCGACACCGAGGCGCAGGTTCATCATCGCCGACACCCCGGGGCACACCCAGTACACCCGCAACATGGTCACCGGTGCCTCGACCGCGGACGTCGCCCTGATCCTGATCGACGCCCGGAAGGGCATCACCGAGCAGAGCAGGCGGCACGCCTTCCTCGCCACCCTTCTGGGCGTGCCCCACCTCGTGGTGTGCATCAACAAGATGGACCTGGTGGACTTCTCGGAAGCCGTGTTCGAGCGGATCAGGGACGAGTTCGCCGAGTTTGCCACCCGGCTGCGGGTGCGGGACATGACGTTCATCCCGATCTCCGCGCTGCACGGCGACAACGTCGTCGCCCGCTCCACAAACACGCCCTGGTACGACGCGTCGCCGCTGCTCAGCCACCTGGAGCGGCTGCACGTGGCGAGCGACCGCAACTTCGTCGACGTCCGGTTCCCGGTGCAGTACGTGATCCGGCCGCAATCGTTCGAGGTCGTGGACTACCGGGGCTACGCGGGCACCGTGGCGTCGGGCGTGCTCCGGGCCGGCGACCGGGTGACCGCCCTGCCGAGCGGCCTGGAGACGACGATCGCCTCGATCGAGACGGCGGATGGACCCGTGGACGAGGCCTTCCCGCCAATGGCCGTCACGCTCACGCTGGCCGACGACCTTGACATCAGCCGGGGCGACATGCTGTGTCGCCCGCACAACATGCCCAACGTCGTGCAGGATCTCGACGCGCAGGTCTGCTGGATGGACGAGAACGCGCCGCTGGCCGTCGGCCGCCGGTACGCCATCAAGCACACGACCCGCTGGGCAAGGGCCGTGGTGAAGGAGCTCAACTACCGCGTCAACGTGAACACGTTGCACCGCGAGGAGCAGGCGACCGAGCTTGTGCTCAACGAGATCGGCCGCATCCAGCTCCGCGTCACGCAGCCGCTGTTCGTGGACCCCTACCAGCAGAACCGCCAGACGGGCGCCTTCATCCTGGTCGACGAGAGCAGCAACCGGACCGTCGCGGTCGGGATGATCGGGCGAGCCACCGGCGCCGGCTGAGCGGCTCCGGCCAGGCGGCTCCGGTACTGCCGGCGCCGGCTGAGCGGCTTCGATACCTCTACCGCCGGATGCGCTCCCTGACCGCCGCCGCGAACGCCCGGTGTCGGACGACCCTGGGCATGACCACCTTCGTGAGACCCGCGAACGCCATGTGCGCCCGCAGCGCGTCGGCAAACGCGTCGGCGAACCCGGGGTTCGCCCCATCCAGCGGGTCGAAGCCATCCTCCCACCACAGCCCGAGGATCCGCAGCGTGCCGGTCCTGCGGTCGATGCGGGGCTCGATCCTGCCCACGAACCGGTCACCGTACAGGAGTGGCAGGACGTAGTAGCCCCAGCGCCGCTTCGCGGCCGGGACGTAGACCTCCCAGCGGTAGTCGAAGCCCCACAGGCGCAGGAGCAGGTCCCGGTCCCAGGCAAGCGGGTCGAGCGGCGCCAGGAAGACGGCGCCGGCGTCCACGCCGCCCGGGCGCCCGATCCGCCAGGTTCCTCCCGCCCCTGCACCGGCAGCCTCCATCGCCAGCTCGGCCTCGGCGGCGTCCAGGATCGGGGTCTCGTCCGCGACGACGAACCGCGTGCCGCGCACGCCCTCCACGGTCACGGGGAGCAGCGCGCCCATGTCGACCAGCTCGGCCCTCAGGCTGCTCCGGCCGGCCGCGTCGCCCGTCCCGTACCAGAGCGTGTACTCGCCCGTTGCCCCCAGCATGCCGTTGCCGCGGTACCGGGAGAGGAGCTTGTGGCGGCGCTGCTCGCGCTCCGGTGGGCGCCTGGCCAGGAGATCAGCCGGAAAGAGGCGCTCCGTGAGGTCGTAGATGCGGCGGTTGCCCTCGCGGCGGGAGATCGCCAGGATGCCGGCCTCGCCCAGCGCCTCCAGGATCGCGCGCACCTGGTTCGTGGGACGCCAGTACCAGTCGATCGACGCACGCGGCACCACGTCCGTGGAACTCAGCGGACCGTTTGCACGGATCCGGTCCAGCAGCTCCGCGACGAGCGGTGCGTGCTCGTCGAAGGCGCCGCCGGTGTGGCTCTCATGGTTCTGGTCCCACGTCAGCCGGTACCACGGCAGCTCCGCGGTCGGTACGAGCGACAGCATCTTGTTGTACGTCTCGTACAGGACGCGATCCCGGTACAGGAGGTCGTCCGTCCAGGGCCGGCGGTACCCGGCCACACGGGCGAGGAGCGTCAGGTCGTGGTTGCGGCCCGCGACCTCGAGGGGGTCGAACTGGAGGGAGCCGAGCCGGTCCATCACACGCAAGACCGACGCGGGCTCCGGCGGGAGCGACCGAGGCGGGGCGAGGAGGTGCCTCGCGACGAGGAAGCGGCGCGCGGCCGCGGCAGAGACGGCGCGGGGCTGCTGGGTCACCGGACCGATGGTACGCCTCGCCGGCGGATGGACGGGTCATCGGCGACACTCGCCGATCCGATGTATCGTCTCGGCCGAATGGTTCGGTGTGACCGAACCATCAGTCACACGCGAAGGATCAAGCCATCACGCAGACCGATCGCTCCACCGTCGTCGACGAGGTGATCGCGGGCTACGAGGCGCTCATGCAGCGCCTCGCCGGCAGTCACGCACCGGAGTTCCTGGAGATCGCCATCACGATGCCCCAGGCCAAGCTCCTGTACCTCCTCGGTGCGGCCGGCGAGCTTCACATGTCCGATCTCGTCCATCGCCTCGGTGTCTCGCTGTCCACGATCAGCGGGCTCGTCGACAAGGTGGTGGACCAGGGCCTCGCCTCCCGCCACGACGATCCCGTCGACCGCCGCCAGGTGGTCGTCGCCCTCACGCCGGCCGGACTCGACTTCATCGATCGCTTCCGGGAGCTCAACGCCCGCCAGATGCGCGAGTTGCTCGAGCTCCTCGGTGACCAGGACCTCGCCAAGGTGAGGGACGCCCTCGCCGCCTTGGCCACCGCCGCCAGCCGCCTCGCCTCAGCTTCCCTGCCCGCGTCCCCCCGCCCGTCGCCCACCCGAAAGGATCAGACATGAGCCGTCTCACGGAGTTCGCCGTCGCCAAGCGGAGCGTCACGCTCATGCTGGCCGGGGCGCTGTTCATCGCCGGCATCCTGGCGTGGGGCGGCCTGAAGCAGGAGCTGCTGCCGGACATCGAGTTCCCGGTCATCACCGTCATCGCGCCGCTCCCCGGAGCGGGCGCCGCCGACGTCGCCGATCAGGTGACCAAGCCGATCGAGCGGGCCGTCTCGGGCGTGCCGCGCCTCGAGGGCCTGCAGTCGACGTCGGCGAACTCGTTGTCCCTGGTGATCGCGCAGTTCTCGTTCGGGTCCGACGTCAAGGAGATCCGGGCGGCCATCGAGCAGAACCTGCAGAACGTCGGTTTGCCCGCCACGGTGACCCCACAGGTCAGCGCGCTCAACATCAACTCGTCCCCCGTCATCATCGCGTCCATCGCCGCCACGTCCGAGGACGGGCTGGCGAAGGCGGACCTGATCGCCAAGACCGAGATCGAGCCCGCACTCCTCGGGATCGAGGGCGTCGGCAGCGTCGACATCACCGGCGGTGAGGAGCAGCAGATCCTCATCACCCTCGACCCGGAGAAGCTCACGGCCAACGGGGTCTCGATCGGGCAGGTCACGGGTCTGCTCGCTGCCAACAACCTGACCTTCCCGGCCGGCCAGATCACGACCGACACCGAGAAGATCCCGGTCTCCACGATCGGCCGCATCGGCGGCGTCGAGGAGATCGAGAACATGGTGGTCGGGGTTGCCCCCGCGGCGGGTGCCCCAGGACAGCCCGGTGCCCCAGGACAGCCCGGTGCCCCCGGACAGCCCGCTGCCTCGGCCGACCCGAACGCCTCCGTCGCTCCGGTCGCCACGCCGGCCCCGCCGAAGATGGTCACCATCGGCGACCTCGGCACCGTCGAGCTGAAGGGCGTCGCGACGACGGGCTATGCCCGGACCGGCGGCCAGCCTGCCCTCTCGCTGTCCGTCTCGAAGACGTCGGACGCCAACACGGTCTCGGTGGCCGAGGAGGTCACCGCCACGCTCGAGGAGCTCGAGCAGCAGTACTCGGAGAGCATCGACATCACGGTCGTCTCGGACCTGTCCACGTTCATCGAGGAATCCCGCGACGGCCTGGTCAAGGAGGGTGGCCTCGGCGCCCTCTTCGCCGTCCTGACCATCTTCCTGTTCCTGTTCAGCATCCGCTCCACGATCGTCGCCGCGGTCAGCATCCCGCTGTCGATCCTTGCCGCGCTCGTGATCATGCAGGCGACCGGCGTCACCATCAACATCATGACCCTTGGCGGCCTCGCCGTCGCCGTCGGACGCGTCGTGGACGATGCCATCGTCGTCCTCGAGAACATCTACCGTCACCGCGCCCTCGGCGAGGACCGGCTGACCGCCGCCATCCAGGGGCCGAAGGAGGTCGCGGGCGCCATCACGGCCGCAACCGTCACGACGGTCGGCGTGTTCCTGCCGCTCGGCTTCGTCGGCGGCCTCGTGTCCGAGTTCTTCCTCCCGTTCGCCCTCACGGTCACGTTCGCGCTCCTCGCCTCGCTGGTGGTCGCGCTGACGGTCGTGCCGGTGCTGGCGTACCTGCTGATCGACAAGGTCAAGCTGAACGTGGACGAGGACGGCGAGCCGAAGAACTCACTCTGGATCAAGGCCTACACGCCGTCGATCACATTTGCGCTGCGCAGCCGCGTGACCAAGCTCAGCGTGCTCGGCGTCTCGCTCGTCCTGTTCATGGCCACCATGGCGCTGGCACCGCTCCTGCCGACGGCGTTCATCAACGCGGGCTCGGAGAAGATCCTCCAGGTCACTGTCGCGCCGCCCGCCGGCACCAGCACGGCGGCGGTCCTGGAGCAGACCATCAAGGCCGAGGAGATCCTGATCGCGGATCCCAACGTCGAGCTCGTCCAGACCTCCATCCCGGGAGAGGGCGAAGCCGGGTTCCAGACGATCGTCGCCGCCCAGAGCGGGCGGCCGGCCAACAGCGCCCGGATCACGGTCGTCCTGAACGAATCCGTCGACCTGACGGAGTACGCCCAGGTCCTCTCGGAATCCCTGGCACCGGTGAAGACGGACGGCTACGACGTCGCCGTCTCGCAGGCCGCCGGCTTCACCTCGAACAACCTCAACGTCGTCGTCTCCGGCGAGCTCGCGGCGGACGTCGCGGTGGCCAACGACGCCGTTGTCGAGGCGCTGTCCGACAACAGCGACCTGCTCAACCTCAAGTCCGATCTGTCCAAGGGCACTCCCGAGATCCAGGTCGTGCCGGACCCGAACAAGGCGATCGCGGTCGGGCTGACGGCGGCGCAGGTCGCCCAGGAGGTCCGGGCAGCGCTGGTCGGGACCACGGCCACCCGGATCGTGATCGGCGAGGCCGGCGACGCCGTAGAGGTCTTCGTCCGGGCCGACCCCGAGAGCGTGACGTCCGTCGCTGATCTGCGCCAGCTCCCGGTCGGGACCGTCGTCAAGGCGCCCCTCGAGACGGTTGCCACCGTGGAGGAGGTCAGCACCCAGGGGTCCATCACGCGGATCGACCAGTCGCCCGCGGCCTCGATCTCCGCCGAGATCGCGTCCGTCGACACGGGACAGGTCAGCGCCGACGTCCAGCTGGAGATCGACGCCCTCGTGGCGGACGGGTCCATCCCCGACGGCGTGGACGTGCGGCTCGCCGGCGTCACCCAGCAGCAGAACGAGGCCTTCGGCGGCCTGTTCGTCTCGATGGGCGTGGCCGTGCTGGTCGTCTACCTGGCGATGGTGCTGACGTTCAACTCGCTGATCACCCCGTTCATCATCCTGTTCAGCCTCCCTCTCGCGACGATCGGCGCCCTCCCGGCGCTGTACTTCACCGGGCGGCCGCTCGGCGTCAGCGCCCTGATCGGCTTCCTGATGCTGATCGGGATCGTGGTCACGAACGCGATCGTGCTCCTCGACCTCGTCGAACGGTTGCGGTCGCAGGGCATGGCCACAAGGGCCGCCCTGATCGAGGGCGGCCGCACCCGAGTGCGGCCGATCCTGATGACGGCGATCGCGACGATCCTGGCGCTGATCCCGCTCGCGGCCGGGTTCAACAACGGCTCGATCATCGCGTCGGAACTCGGCACGGTCGTCATCGGCGGCCTGTTCAGCTCGACGTTCCTCACCCTGCTCGTCATCCCGGTGATCTACTCGCTGGTGGACAGCGGGAAGACCGGGCTGTCCAGGCGTCTCGCCGGCCGTGCCGCCGGATCCGACGCGACCGTGGCGGCGGAGACGGCCCCAACGGGGGGCTGATACCGGGCCGGATCAGCGGCCTCAACTGTTCCTCGCCCTCACCCCGCCCGGCTCCGCCGAGGCGGGGTGAGCTGCATCCGCTCCGGCCGCCCAGGGCGCTGGTCCGCCAGTTGCCCAGGGGCTCGGAAGGCATCCTCGGGCGTCCGCTCGCGACCCGTGGCACCCTATTGGCCCCACCGCTGCCCAAGGAGGATCCGCACATGGCCATCACCCGCTTCGCCGAGACCGTCTGGAACGGCGATCTCATGACCGGCTCCGGGTCGATCAACTACGTCTCGTCGGGCTCGTTCACCCGACTCCCGGTCACCTGGGCCTCGCGGACCGAGGCACACGACGGCCGCACCAGCCCGGAAGAGCTCATCGCGTCCGCACACTCGTCCTGCTTCTCGATGGCGTTCTCGGGCGCGCTCGCCCGCAACGGCACCCCGGCCACCAGGCTGGATGTCAAGGCCGTCGTGACGTTCGACAAGACGGACGCGGGCTGGAAAATCACGAAGAGCGACCTCACGGTCTCGGGCGTGGTCCCGGGTCTGGACCAGGCCAAGTTCGCGGAGCTCGCGGATGGCGCCAAGGACGGCTGCCCCGTCTCGCAGGCCCTCAAGGGGAACGTGGAGCTGTCCGTGGTGGCGACGCTCGCCTGATCTCCGGGTTCGCCTCACGCCCAACGCCGGTCGCCCTCACGGACGGCCGGCGTCTCGATTCCGTGGGCTCACCGCGGATCCCGGTCACGCGCGAGCTCGAGTGCGGCGCGTCCACGCCTGGCGCGCAAGGCCACGCAGCCAGGCATTCGCTACCCGATCGTCAGGATCCGGCGCGGGTTCTCGACCGTCAGGCAGTCGATCTCCTCCTGGGACACCCCGGCCTCCAGCAGCCGCGGCAGGAACGTATCGTGCAGATAGGTGTAGCCGTTCCCCTGGTAGTGGCGGAGCTGGCTGTTGTGACAGACGTCCTGGCTCAAGAGCAACCTGTCCACGTGCCCGCGGTGCAGCAGCTCCAGCACCAGCTCGATCGTCCGTCCCTCGCCGTACTTCTCCATCGGCGTGAACGACATGCCGAGGAAGTCGAACTCGATCGAGGCGCCGCGGTTGATCAACGACAGATAGTGGTCCAGGATCGGGTAGCTGTCCGCGTGCCCGATGACGACCCGGCCCGGGTCCACCCCCTCCTCCTCGAGAATCGCGAGCTGGGCCGCGCCCACGTCCGACAGGATGGCGTGCGTGGAGATGGCCAGCCCCGTCCGCCTCGATGCCCGCGCGACGGCTCGGAAGACCCGCTCCTCGGCCGGTGAGACCCACGGCTTGTCCGTGCCGATCTCGCCCAGGACCCCGATCCGGATCCCGGTCTCCCCCACCCCGACGGTGGCATCGTGGACCAGCTCCTCCGCCAGGGAGTCCGCTGATCGTTTCTCGATGAGCGTCTCCACCGGGTAGTAGGCGGTCCGGTACCAGCCACCGCCCATGACGATGTGGATGCCGCTCTGCTCCGAGATGTGCCGCAGCCATGCCGGGTCGCGCCCGATGCCGGGCAGCGTGAGGTCGGCCATCGCCGTGCCACCGGCTTCCTTGAACAGGCGGAGCTCCTCGAGGATCACCGGCTCATCGCGGGTGAGCTCCCAGTAGTCCCAGCGATCCTGGATGTGCCAGAGAGCGCACTGGGTGTGCTCGTGGGGCAGCGTGAACCCGAGGGCCGAAGGCTCGACGGGGCCGAGGACGGTCATGACGTGCGGCATACCAAGATCGTAGTCCCGCGGCATGGCCCCGCGCACCCCGTTGTCGCGCATGATCGCGAGCCTCCGCGCACCCCGTCGCGGCGCGTCCCCGGTCGACGATCGCGTGCCCGCGGGCCGCCAGCGCGCTACCCTCACCCCAGCGAGCTCCGGAGGACCAGATGGACGAGCGACGGACCGAGCCCCTGCAGGGCGAGGTCATCGAGAATGGGGTCAGGGTCTACGGCTGGGACTGGACCGATGCTGGCGGACGGCGTGGCAAGTCCCGGCTGCCGTGGTTCGGCATCTTCCTCGTGGTGCTCGGGGCGCTGCTCCTGCTCCGCGCGATGTTCCCGTCCCTCGAGACCGCCGGTTCACTCCTCTTCCTGGCCGCCGGCGTCGCCTTCCTCGTGTCGTGGCTCGTCAACCGCAGCGTCGTGGCGCTCTACCTCGGCTCGATCATCACGGCCCTCGCCGCGCCCGGCCTGCTCGCGGCGGCCGGGTTGATCGAGGGAGCGGGCGTCGGAACGTTGTGCCTGGGCGTCGCGTTCCTGTTCATCGCGCTGGTCCGCTCATCGAGCGATGGGGGCTGGGGCTGGCAGGCGGGACTGGGCGCAATCCTCTCCGTCATCGGCGCCTCGAGCCTGATGCTGCCGACCTTCTCGGCTCTCGTCTGGCCGGCCGTCCTGATTGCGCTGGGGGCGATCGTGCTGGTGCGCGCCTCCTCGCGGCGTCGCCGACCCTAGGTCGCGACTCTGCGACCCGCCGCAGGAGATCGCCCCCCGCACATGAGGCGCGATTGGACCTACCGGTGGCCGGCGATCTCTCCGAGCGCCAGGTCCAGCGCCTCACGCAGCCCGTCGGCGACCCGCTCCAGCTCAGCGTCCGTGATCACGAACGGCGGTCCCATCAGGACGATGTCACCATCCACCCCGTTGGCGTTGCCGGTCCCCGAGTAGAGCAGCAGGCCGCGCCCGCGCGCGATCCGCAGCACGGCCTCGACCAGCCTGGCCGCCCGCGGATAGGCCTCACGCGTCTCCCGGTCGCGGACGAGCTCCACGCCGACCATCAGCCCGCGCCCGCGGATGTCGCCCACGGCCGGATGATCGCCAAGCCGGTCCACCAGCAGCGCCTTGAGCCTTTCCCCCTTCACGGCAGACGCATCCACCAGCGACTCCGCCTCCAGGATCCGCAACACCTCCCGCGCGACCGCCGCCGCCCCGGGCTGGTGCGAGTAGGTGAACCCGTGGACGAAGGCACCGGCCGCCGTCACCTCGTCCACCAGCGCTCCCGCCGCCGCCACGAACCCGAAGGGCCAGTAACCGGACGTGGCGCCCTTGGCGGCAACCAGCAGGTCTGGCTGCACGCCGTAGTGGTCCATCCCGAACCAGGTTCCCGTGCGCCCGAACCCGGTCATGACCTCGTCCGCGATCAGGAGAACGCCGTGACGCCGGCAGACCTCCGCGATCGCCGGCCAGTACCCGGCGGGCGGCTCGACGGCACCCAGCGTCGCCCCGACGATCGGCTCGCCGACGAAGGCCGCCACGGTGCCGGGCCCGGCGGTCGTGATCGCGCGGTCCAGCTCATCGGCAAGCTCTGCCGAACTCCCGAGGGCATGGGCACCGGGCTCCCCGCCGCGGTACGGGTAGGCCGCGCTCACGTGCCGGAACCGCCCGAGCCAGCCCTCGTACGGGCGGCGGAGCGGCTTGCGCCCCGACAGGTCGAGCGCCCCCAGCGTGTTGCCGTGGTAGCTGCTCCAGCGCGAGAACACCACCCAGCGATCTGTCTCGCCGCGGGCGATCTGCACGGCACGAGCCAGCTTGAGCGCCGTCTCGACCGCCTCGGACCCGCCCGACACCGGGTAGATCGCAGGATCGGCCACGGGCAGGTGAGCGCCCACCTCCGCGGCATACTGCTCGAGCGGCTCGGTCGTGAACGCGGACCCGTGCGCGTACGAGAGGCGGGCGGCCTGCTCCGCGATGGCATCCGCGATCTCCCGGCGCCCGTGACCCACGTTGACGACGATGGCGCCGCCCGCGGCGTCCAGGTACTCGCGCCCGTCGGCGTCCACGATGGTGGAGCCGTGCGCCGAGACCGCGACGGGCGGGTCGGGCGAGGTTGACCGGCGGAAGACGCGCCCGGTCATCCGGGTTCGGCCTCCGCGACGGGCTCGGC
The DNA here is from genome assembly GCA_963766735.1 of uncultured Chloroflexia bacterium. Lineage (GTDB taxonomy): Bacteria > Chloroflexota > Limnocylindria > Limnocylindrales > CSP1-4 > CAIXZV01. The sequence continues at coordinate 153,321 of CAVYBU010000017.1, read as the reverse complement.
TGTGTCCGGGACGGACCCGGCCGGCTCAGCCGCCTCATCCGGTACGGGGCCCAGCAGGGCCACGAACCAGCGCGCCCCCGGATACGGCAGCAGCACCGCGCGCAACGCGATCGTCAGCGGCACCGCCAGGAGTGCGCCCATGGCGCCGATCACGAACGTCCAGAACAGGATGGACACGATCACGACGACCGGGCTGATCTCCAGCTCCGTCGACATCATCCGCGGCTGCAGCACGTAGTCGAACGCGAGGTTGATCACCGTATACCCCACGACCACGGCCAGGGCCGGCCCGATCCCGCCCTCGAGGAACGCAAGAACCGTCGGCGGAATGAGGGCGAGGACGAACCCGATGTTCGGCACGAAGCTGAACAGGAACGAGACGACCCCCCAGAGCAGCGCGTAGGGAACGCCGAGCACCAGGAGGAGCACGACGTCGGCCACGGCGGCGGCCGCGCCCAGCACGGCACGCACCTTGATGTAGACCACCAGCTCCACGGCCAGGGCGTCGTAGCGGGCAATGATCCCGGACGAGGTGACCCGGAGCATTCGAGCCCGCAGGTTGTTCGCATCGAGCAGCAGGTAGGTCACGATCAGGAAAGCCATCAGCAGCCCGGTCACGGCCGGCGCAATCAGCCCCAGCAGGGAGCGGACGGCCGCCAGCAGCACCGATACGTCGATCTGCGGCACGGAGTCCGGCGGCAGGCCCGTGGCCAGTCCGAAGCTCTCGGCGAGAGCCCCCAGTTGCTCGGCAAGCGCCTCGGACTGGCCCGAGAGCTCCGAGGCCAGGGCGATCATCGACGCCACGAACGCCACGGCCAGGGAGCTGATGACCAGGACGAAGGCGGTGACTGTCACCGTGATGGCCGACTTCGACCCCAGGCCACGCCCCAGCAGGAGCAGCTGCAGCCGGCGGCAGATGATCGCCGCGAGCGCTCCGAAGGCGACGGTCGCGAACGAGGCCCTGGGCGACCATCAGGGCTGCGCCAAGCAGCACGATCCCCGCCAGCACGGCCACGGACGGCAGCAGCGAGCGGGGATCGAGTGACCGGATCGGGTTGTCCACCATGGAGCGGATGCTACCGCCCACGGGGGGTGCTAGACGCGGCCCTTGGGCACGGTGTGCCAGTAGGTCTTGTTGAACACGATCTTGCCCAGGTGCCAGAGCTTCCCCGGCTTGGGCGGCTTCGGCGGGTGCTCGTAGTCGAACTGGAGGAGCGTGCCCTTCCCGTCGCCGACCTCGAAGAAGCACATGACCTTGCCGGTGTAGTTGGCGTGCTTGCCCTCGGGCTTGCGGCCCAGGACGGCGGCGGCCACACGCTCGGCCACGATCGGCGCCTCGAAGTGGGCCGTGGAGCCCGCCTTGGACAGCGGCAGGTCCGTGGTGTCGCCGAGGGCGTAGATGTTCGCGAACCGCGGGACGTCGGCATCGGCCTGGCCGGGTGCCGGCTTGGCGACGGTCTTCACCTGCAGGGTGTTGCGGTCGGTCGGCAGCCAGCCGGACTTCGGGGCGAGGCCGGAGTCGACGATGGCCTGGGCGCCCTTGTGCGGGGGCACGCAGATGAGCAGGTCGTACGGGTGCTCCTCGAACGCATCGGTGATGACCACCTTGCGCTCGGCGTCGATCTCGCGACACGCCGGCCAGGAGCTCGAGCTTGATCCCCTTCTCCTCGAAGATCGGGGTGGCCATGTCCGACACGCTCTCGATGGTGAACGCGCGGTTGATGGGCGAGAGGAACGTGAGCTCGGTCTTGTCACGGAGCCCTCGGTCGCGGAGCTCGGACTCGATCAGGAACGCGACCTCGAGGGGCGCCGGGGGGCACTTGTACGGAATGCCCGCGATGCCGATCACGATCTTGCCGCCGCTGAACGCATCGAGCGCCTTGCGGAGCTTGGCGGAAGCCTCGGCCGTGTAGAAGTGGTGCGCCTCGGTGTCGAAGTTGTCGATCTCCTGGGGCATGATCCGCGACCCGGTGGCGATCACCAGCTGCGCGTAGTCGAGACGGTTGCCGGACGCGAGCTGGACCCACTGGCCAGCGGGGTCGATGCGCTCGATGGTGTCCACGACCAGCTCGACGTTGCCGTCGAGGAGCTTCCGCTCCGGACGAGCGAGCTTCTCGGCACGCTCCTGGCCCATCGCGATGTACATGTAGCCGGGCTGGTAGGCGTGGACGCCGGTCGCGTCCACGACCGTCACCTTCGCCTCGCCGGCGGCGATCTGCTTCTTGAGCTTGCGGGCGATCAGGTTGGCGGCGAGGGTTCCCCCCACGCCGCCGCCCAACACGACGACGTGCTGCATGGGACGCCTACCGGACCTTCTCGACGATGATCTCGTCGTAACCATCCCGGGCGAAGACGCCGATCAGGTTGTGGCCGGCCTTGCCGATCCACTTCGGGATGTCTGTCTTGCTGCCCTTGTCCGTGGACAGGATGGCGAGCACGTCGCCCACGTCGGACTCCTTCATGCCGCGGATGAGCTCCATCAGCGGGCCCGGGCAGAAGCTGCCGCGGGCGTCCAGCGTGAGGGTGATGGTCGGGATAGTGGCTTCGGTCATCGGAGGTTCCTCGTGAGGGGCACGGCGGGGCGGGGCGGGCGGGACGGCTCGCCCCTCGCCGCGGCCAGGGCAGGGTGGATCAGATGAAGATCGGGGACGCGCCGTCGCTGACGTAGCCGAGGTAGGTGGCGGCGCCGACAGGCTCCCCCATCCCGTCCATGAGGTCCTCGCGCTTGATGCCGAACATGTCCATGGTCATCTGGCAGGGGATGAACTCGACGCCCAGCGCCTGGGCCATCTCGAGCAGCTCCTTGGGGCTCGACACGTTGTACTGCTTCGCGAGCTTGCGCATCATCCACGGGCCCATGCCCAGGAAGTTCATCTTGGACAGCTTGCGGTGGGCGATGCCGGGGCGCTGCATCGCCGACATCATCTTCTGCATCCAGTTGTCGCCGGTGATGCGCTTGCCGTCCTTGACGAACGCCTGGAGGCCCCAGAAGGTGACGAACACCTTGGTCGGCATCCCCATGGCGCCGGCGGTGGAGGCGAGGATCATGCCGGCCCAGATCTTCTCGAGCTCACCGCTGTAGCAGATGAACGCGAGGCTCTGGGACGTGCTCTCCTCGGGCTCCGCGGCGAGTGCGGGCAGGGTCTCCGGGGTGGCGATGGGTTCTGCGACAGTCATCGGGGGATCCCTACTTCTTGCGCATGACGAAACGGAACACGCTGCCGTCAACGGTCTGCTCGACCAGCTCGTTGCCGGTCGACTTCGACCAGGCGGCGAAGTCCTTGACCGACCCGGGGTCGGTGGCCAGCACCTCCAGGAGTTGTCCGGATGTGAGGCCCTTGACGGCCTGCGCGGTCTTGACGATGGGCATCGGGCAGTTCAGCCCGCGTGCGTCGACCGTCACGTCGGCGGCCTGGGTCATCGTGTGCTCCTTCCTCGCGGCGATGGGCGCCACGATCGTGGTCCTAGATGAAGATGATCCGGCCGTCGCCGGCATTGAGGTAGAAGGCCGTGACGCCCTCGACGCCATCCACGAGCGGGTCCAGGTCCTCCTCCTCGATCTGGAGGACGTCCATGGACAGCGAGCAGGCCTGGATGTCGACCTCGCCCAGCTCCTTGGCCTGGCGCAGCGTCTCCGCCCAGCTCGCCTGGCCAGCCTTCGCGAGGGCGTCGACCGCGGCGCGGCCGGACTCGCCCGCCTCGGCGGCGAGGCCGTGGTCCACACCGATCTCTGCCTTGGTGAAGGCCCGGAGGGCCCAGTACTGCAGGAAGACGTTGACGGGCTTGCCCAGGGCGGCGGCCCCGGCGGTCATGATGGCGGCCGCCTGGAGCTTGTCGTCCGTGCCCGAGAACAGCACCAGGTTGATCGTTTCGTCCACGCGTTGGCTCCTCGCTCGGGTTACTGGATCTCGATGAGCTCGGCGGCGGCCTGGTCAAGATCTGACAGGCGCCCGAGGCGGGTGAGGCGGCGCTGCAGCACGCCGCGCATGACGTTGCAGGCAACGATGACGTCCGGATCCGTCAGCCGATAGCGGACCTCGCGACCGTCGCGTTCTGCGTCCACGATGCCGGCAGCCCGGAGAACGGAAAGGTGCTGGGACACGTTGGGCTGGCTGGCACCGAGCTCCTCGGCGAGCCGGCCGACCTCGCAGGGCCCCAGCGCAAGGCGGTGGATGATCTCCAGCCGGCGCGGGTTTGCCAGCGTCTTCAGGACCTCCGCTTGCAGGGTTGTGATCTCGTCCATGACCGTATCATCGATATATTCGCAGATGCGCATGAGTGCCATCTGTCACATCCACCGGGTCCATTGGCCCGTCCGCGGCGGGACACGGCCCGGGCCACGGCGCCGCCGGTGCGCGGAGGATGCGGCCAGCCACGGGCCACGGCCGCCGACAGGGCCATCCGCCCCGCTCGACCCCGACCGATGCCTCTCGCCATCGTCGGGCGGGACGCGCAGACTCCGGTCTGGTTCGGAGCCCCGCGGGCACGGGCCCGCGGCATCCAGCCCCCAGAGGAGGCATCCGATGGCCGTCGAGTTGCGCCCGGACGCAGGTCCTCACGCCGGCCTCATCGACTGGCTCGCGACCCGGCGGGTGGAGTACGAGCTGCACGAGCACCCCGAGACGTTCACCGCGGAGGCGACGGCCCGCGCCGATCACACCGACCCGCGCTGTTTCGCCAAGGTCGTCGGGATCGCGGCGGCTGACGGACGACAGGTCCTGCTCGTTGTCGACGCCCCCGACCATGTCGACCTGGCCAAGGCCCGCCGGCTCCTGGGAACCACGGACGTGAGGATCCTGACGGAGACCGAGTTCGCCGCCCTGGCGCCGGACTGCGAGCCCGGCACGATCCCGCCGGTGCCCGACCTCTTCGAGCTCCCCGTCTACGCGGACTTCGCGCTGCGGGAGGTTCCGGAGATCGCCTTCCACGCGGGAAGCCACCGCTACACGGTGCACGTGGATCGGCCGGCCTGGGAGCGCGCGGCAGGCGTGGCCTGGGCGGATCTCACCCAGGACGACGGTCAGCCGGCCTGGGCCAGGTGACGAGGACCCAGGAATGCAACTGCAAGTCGCGGAGACCGCCACGACCCTGGTTTGGATCGACAGCGAGGAGGCGATCATCGTCCGCTGGGCCGACCGGGCGACCGTCGAGCGCATCCGCTCCGATGTTCCCGGTCGGCATCGCTCGACCGGCCACGTCCGCGTTGATCCCGCGGTCCGCCACGGGGGCGGGGCCGGGCCGGAGGATGTCGACCGGGCGCGCCGGGCGCGTCTCGTGGCGTTCGTCGAGGATGTGGCCGGGCATCTGCCGCCGGACGGTGACGTGCACGTCGTGGGGCCCGGCATGGTCCGGGAGCGCCTGGAGCGAAGCCTGCGCGCTCACGACCGCCGGCGCGGCCGCCGCCGCACCGTGCATGCCGCGCCGGCCGAGCGCCTGACGGAACAGGAGCTGGTCGCGCGGGTCCGGGAGCTTGCCGGCGACGCGCCGAAGCGTCGCGGGCTGCCCACGTAGGACACCCGGCGCGGCGCTAGTGCCCACCGCGCCGGGTGACCCCGCCCGGGATGAGTCCAGCGTCGGGCACTCCGGCCTGTCCGCATCCGACGGTTCGGCCCTGCCAGCCCACCCTCCGTGGGGTCATTCTCGTGCCGGAGGTGCCTGAATGGCCATGTCCGTACCGTTTGTCGACGCCCCGCTTCGACGTCTCCCGAACGGTTCCGCTCCATTCCGTCCCGTCCTCGTGGCGGCCGAGCTGTGCAAGGGCTGCGGGCTCTGCATCGACGTCTGCACTCCAGGCGCCCTGGCTCTCGACACCGGACAGCTCAACGCGATGGGGCACCACCACGTGAAGCTCGAGATTCCCGACGTCTGCACGAGCTGCGCGAAGTGCGCCCGGATGTGCCCGGACGCCGCGCTCACTATCTTCGCCCGCCCCAGGAAGGCCTGATCCGATGGCCGCCCTCGCCCGCCCGGGGGTCGCCGCGCGCCCCCGCCCCGCCGCCTCGCCGCCAGGGACCGGCGGCGAGGCGTCCCCCCTTCAGGACCGGGTCCTGATGAAGGGCAACGAGGCGATCGCCGAGGCCGCGATCGCCGCCGGGTGCGACGCCTACTTCGGCTACCCGATCACCCCCCAAGCCGAGCTCCTGGAATGGATGGCGCGCCGCATGCCCGAGGAAGGCCGCGTGTACGTCCAGGCCGAGAGCGAGCTGGCCGCGATCAACATGGCGCTCGGCGCCTCGGCCGCGGGGGCAAGGGTCCTCGTTTCCAGCTCCAGCCCCGGGATCAGCCTGATGGCCGAGGCGATGTCCTACATGGCCGGGTCGCGGCTGCCCGTGGTGCTGGTCAACGTCATGCGCGGCGGGCCAGGTCTCGGCAGCATCGGCGCCGCTCAGGGTGACTACCTCCAGGCGGTCAAGGGCCACGGCCACGGCGACTACCGGGTGCCGGTGCTGGCGCCGTCCTCCATCTCGGAAGCGATCGACCTCGTGCGTGATGCCTTCGTGCTGGCAGAGCGATACCGGACGCCGGTGCTCCTCCTGGCAGACGGGATCATCGGCCAGGCGATGGAGCCCGTGATACCGGGGTTCCGTGCCCTCGAGCGAACACGCCCCGACTGGGTGCTGGAAGGCGCGGCCGGGCGCGGGCCTCGCGTCGTCAAGTCCATGCACCTGCACCCTGAAGACCTCGAGCGCCACAACATCGAACTACAGGCCACGTACGCGGAGATCACGACGAGGGAGCAACGCTGGGCCGGCGAGTCCCTCGACGGCGCGGAGGTCGTGGTGGTCGCGTACGGGACGGCCGCCCGGATCGCCCGGACGGCGGTGGGGCGAGCCCGTGAGGCGGGCCTGCGGGCCGGGCTGTTCCGGCCGATCACCCTGTGGCCGTTCCCGGCCGAGCAGTTGCGCGAGGCCGCTCGCGACGCCCGCGCCGTGCTGGCCGTGGAGATGTCCGCCGGCCAGATGGTCGAGGACGTGAGGCTGGCGATCGAGGGGGCGGTCCCGGTCTTCCACCACGGCCGGATGGGGGGCATGGTGCCGAGTCCCGACGAGATCGTCGACGCGATGCGCAATTGCTGGTCCACGAGCGACGGGGGTGGGTCGTGAACACGGCGCAGGAGGCGGGCGCCGACGGCGCCACTGGTCCGATGACCGAGGGCAAGGTTGTCTACCGGCGCCCACTCCTGCTCACCAACCCCACCAGCTACTGTCCGGGCTGCGGACACGGCATCGTGCACCGGCTCCTGGCAGAGGTCCTCGAGGAGCTGGATCTCGGCGGCGAGACGATCCTCGTCGGTTCGGTCGGGTGCTCGGTCTTTGCCTTCGACTACCTTCGGCTCGATGCCGTCGAATCGCCGCACGGCCGGGCAGCGGCCGTGGCAACGGGTGTCAAGCGCGTCCGCCCGGACCGGACCGTATTCACCTACCAGGGCGACGGGGACCTCGCCGCCATCGGCACCGCTGAGATCGTGCATGCCGCCGCCCGCGGAGAGCGGTTCACCACGATCTTCGTCAACAACGGGATCTACGGCATGACGGGCGGCCAGATGGCCCCGACCACGCTGGCCGGCCAGAAGACGACGTCCAGCACCCTTGGGCGGGACACCGCCACCACCGGCTACCCACTCCCGGTCACGGAGATGCTGTCGCTGCTGCCGGGCGTCATGTATGCCGCCCGAGTGTCCGTGGCCGACCCGGGCCTCGTGGGCAAGGCGAAGGCCGCGATTCGCCGGGCGTTCGAGGTCCAGCGGGAGGGTCAGGGCTTCGGCATCGTTGAGGTGCTGTCCACGTGCCCGGTTGGCTGGGGCATGACGCCGTCGGAGGCGATGGAGCGGCTGGCCACCGAGGTCATGGCCGCCTACCCCGTCGGGACCTACGTGGACCGGGCGAAGGGGATCGAGGTCGCGATGCCGGCGCCGGCCGGAAGACGGTCGAAGACGGCGGAGGCGTGAGGATGGAGCGATCCACGATCATCGCCGGGTTCGGCGGTCAGGGGATCCTGTTCGCTGGCAAGGTGCTGGCCGAGGCGGCACTCCTCGAGGGACGGGAGGTCCTGTGGATCCCGTCGTACGGGCCCGAGATGCGGGGCGGGACCGCCTCGTGCACCGTCATCGTGGCGGACCGGCTCATCGGCTCGCCGGTGGTCGACCGGGCCGACCACGCGGTGGTCCTCAACCCGCCGTCGATGGCGAAGTACACGCCGCTCGTCGCTGACGGCGGCCTGCTCGTCGTGAACACCACCCTGATCGAGGCTGAGCCGGGCCGGGACGATATCGACGTCCTCCCGGTCCCCTGCACGGCCGTGGCCCGCAAGGCTGGCGACGACAGGCTGGTCTCCGTGGTGGCGCTGGGGGCGCTCATCGGCGCGCGACGGTTCGTTGAGCCGGAGAGCGTCCACCGGGCGTTGAGCGTGCTCCTCGGGCAGAGACATGGGGACCTCGTGGCCGCGGACATCGCCGCGTTCGATGCGGGCTACGAGGCCGGCCTCGAGGAGGTCATCGCGTAGGGCGGCGGCGCCGCACGCGAGACTCGCCCCATGACTGATCCGTGGGTGGCAGCACTGCGCGGCGACCCGCGGCCGTGGCTGCTGGACCCAGGGCGGCCGGCGGTCCGGCAGCTCGCGCTCCGGTGGCTGGAGGACCGGCCGGCGGACGACCCAGGGGTCCGCGCGGCTCAGGCTGACGCGGCCTCGCTCCCTCCGGTCGCGCCGATTCTGGATGGCCAGGACCCCGCCGGCTGGTGGGTCAAGCCCGGTCCCGGTTACGGACCCAAATACACCGGCACGGTCTGGAGCCTGATCATCCTCGAGCAGTTGGGCGCCGATCCCGCCGATCCCCGGATCGCGGCCGGGTGCGAGTATGTGCTCGCCCACACGCAGACGGCCTCCGGCGGCCTCGGCTGCTCCGGAAGCCACCTGGCGGACAGGCCCCCGCCCCCGTCCTCGGTCCTCCACTGCCTGAACGGCAACCTCCTGCGGTCGCTGATCGCCTTCGGCCACCTCGGAGACCCACGGGTGGCCTCGGCGGTGGACTGGCAGGTGCGGAGCATCCTCGGCGGATCGGGTGCGCCCTCGTACCACGCGTCCGGCACGTCCGGACCGGGGTTCGCCTGCGGCGTCAACGAGGGGCTGCCGTGCGCCTGGGGCGCAGTCAAGGCACTCCGCGGCCTCGCGGCGATCCCCGCGGATCGGCGGACACCGGCGGTCACGGCGGCCATCGATGCCGGGCTCGCGCTGCTTCTGGCCGTCGACCCCGCGACGGCCGGCTATCCCGCTGGCTGGGGCGGCGTGATCTCGCGCGCCTGGTTCAAGCTCGGCTTCCCGTCGGGCTACGTCGCGGACATCCTCCAGGTCGGCGAGGTGATGGCGGAGCTGGGTCGGGCCAAGGACCACAGGCTGTCCGGACTCGTGGATCGCGTCCTCGCGAAGCAGGACGGGGCCGGCCGGTGGCGCAACGAGTACCCGTACCACGGCAGGCTCTGGTCCAACGTGGACGCACCTCGCGAGCCCAGCCCGTGGGTCACGCTCCGCGCCTGCCGCTTCCTGCGGGCCGCTCTGGGCTGACGGTCAGGCCGGCGCGGGCGCGTCAGCCACCCGACTCGTCTGCGGCCGGCGGCATCGGCGGGGCGGGAGGAGGTGCGGGCATGGGTGGCTCAGGAAACGGCTCCTGCCCGTCGGGCGACTCGTCGGCCATCGCGCGGACGAGGTCCGAGGCCGCCAGCACGCCGATGGGCAGTGTCTCGTCGCTTCCCGCCACGACCACCAGCCGTGAGACGTGGTGACGCTCCATCTTCCGCGCGGCAAGCGTGATCGGCTGGTCGCGGTGGATCGTCAGAGCCGGGCTGGTCATCAGGTGCTTGACGCGGAGCCCGGACCAGCTCGCCCACAGGTGTTCGGTGGCCCTGGCCCGGAGGAGGTCCATCTCGCTGATGACACCGACGAGGGTCCCGGCCCCGTCCACCACCGGCAGGCCTCCGAACCCGTGTTGCTCCATGAGCCTGGCTGCGATCGTGAGACTGGCATCCGCCCTGACCACGACCGGCTCGAGGGCCATCAGGTCCCCGACGAGGCGCGGACCATGCATCTGGACCACGTTCACGCGGACACCTCCCCTCCCCGACAGGCCTTCAGCCCGGCACCTCCGACCCCGGGGTAGCCGGGTCGTCCACGGAGACGCACGTCGCCCGCGCCAGCTCGGCCGAGATCGCCGCCTGGAACGTGACCATGTTCAGCCTAACCGACCGGGACAGCGGCCGTCCGTACCCGAACCGTCGTACGCCGATCCCGACGAATGTCCCCTCCGGCAGCCCTCCGGGCCGCAGCTCCTGGGCCAGCCCCAGGACCTGGTCGATCGGCAGCTCGTGCGAGGACCGCGGTGCCGGTGCGGTCGGGTCCGCCACGATCTCCCGGATCGCCAGCGTCACGACGTGCCCGGGCGGGATCCCGACGGCCGCGTCCACGACCACGGCGATCTCGCCGGACCGCACGTCCAGCAGGTCCTCGACGCGGAGGTTGCCGCATCGGCGGACCTCCATGCGTTCAAGCAGCGCCGAGGGCAAGGACGGCAGCAGTGTCGCCACGGCGCTGAGGGCGGCTCCGTCGTCACCCCTGTCCGCGTTGCCGCAGACCAGCAGGCGGACCGATGGCGGCGCGAGATGGGTCATCCGGTCCCCTCCCCTGTTCGCTGGTTGACGATCCGGAGATCGAGGAAGTGGGTCGCGCAGCTGATGCACGGGTCGTAGGCCCGGATCAGCATCTCGAGGCGACGGGTCGCCTCCTCGTGGGGAAGGTCGAGAACGGCCGGTGCAAAGGCCGCAAGATCCGCCTCGATCGCGCCCTGGTTCTGGCTGGTGGGCGGCACGATCTGGGCGTGGGTCACGTGGCCCTGCTCGTCGACCTCGTACCGGTGATGGAGGAGGCCGCGTGGAGCCTCGGTGGACCAGGCGGCGATGCCCGCTTGCGGGGTGAACGGAACCTTCGGCAGGGACGGCGGGCGGTACCCGTCGATCAGGTCCCGGGCTTCGGCGCACGCGTGGAGCAGCTCCACGGCACGCGCCACGATCGAGCGGTGGATGTTCGTCCGGATCGCGTCCCGCAGGCCCGTCGCCTCGAGGGCCTCGGCCGCGAGCGGGTGGAGCTGGCCGGCGGCGAGCGCGATGCGCGCCGTCGGTCCCAGGAGGTAGACCTTGCCGTCACGGGTCCGGGCGTGAAGGGCGTTGGTGCCCTCGAGGTGGTGCTCCTCGAAGGCCTCTCCCCAGGCGCCCGGGGCCAGGTCGAGCCCGTCCGTGGAGACGATGCGGCCGTGGTTGTAGGGGTACTCATCCGCGTCGCGCATCGCCACGAGCGGCTGGGTGTGTTCGAGGGCAGGTGGGTCCCACGAGGCGACGAGGCGCACCGTGGCCAGCGCCTGGTCGACCGCCGTGTCCAGGGCCTGCCGGATGCCGTCCAGGTCGGCCCGGCGGGGCGCCTTCGAGAATCCGCCGATCCGGACCGAGATCGGGTGGACCGGTCGACCGCCGAGCGCCGCGATCAGCTCGTTGCCGAGCTTCTTGAGGGCCAGACCCTGCTCGACGACCTCCCGGTGGTCCGCGGCCATCGCGAGCGCCGACGGGTACCCCAGGTAGTCCGGGGCGTGCAGCAGGTAGACGTGCAGCGCGTGGCTCTGGATCCACTCGCCGCAGTAGAGGAGCCGACGGAGGGCACGCACGGACGGGTCGACCTCGATCCCGTACAGGTCCTCGAAGGCGTGGACCGCGGTCATCTGGTACGCGATCGGGCAGATGCCGCAGATCCGCGCCACGATGTCGATCACCTCGTCGCCGGTCCGCCCGACGACCAGCCGCTCGAAGTAGCGCGGCGCCTCGAAGATCTTGAGGCGGGCCTCGACAACGGCCCCGTCGCTCACGCGCAGGCTCAGCGAACCCTCGCCCTCGACTCGCGTGAGGTACCCGACCTTGAACTCGTGCTCGACCCCGGGGGCGCCGGCGACGAGCGTGCCGTCGCTATCGCCGTGCATCGCCAGCTCCTTCCTTGGTCGTCATCCCGCCGGGCGTCATGCCGGGAGGACCCCCGTACTCGCCGACCACCGCGCGGTAGGGCGGCGCCCAACCCGTGAACCCGGCGAACAGGCGGCCGACCTCCAGGCCCTCGCGCCCGTCCTGGGCGAACGTCCGGGCGAGGCTGGCGGGGTTCGCCTGCTCCCTCGGACCGAAGCAGCCGTAGCAGCCGCGGCCAAAGGTCGGGCACAGGGCGTTGCAGCCGCTCTGCGTGGTCGGCCCGAGGCACGGCAGGCCCTGGGCAACCATCACGCACACCGCGCCGCGTCGCTTGCACTCGACACAGACGGATTCCTCCCGGATCTGGGGGCGGCGGCCGACGGCAACGGCTGCCAGGACCTCGCGAAGCTGCTCCGGACTGATCGGGCAGCCGTGGAGCTCCGCGTCCACCTTCACGTGCTCGGACACGGGCGTGGCCGTGGCCAGTGACTCGATGAACTCGGGATGGGCGTAGACGGAGGAGCGGAATGCGTCGTGATCCGACCAGTTGCGCAGGGCCTGGATCCCACCGTAGCTGGCGCAGGCGCCGATGGTGACGAGCAGCTTCGCCTGGCGGCGGAGCTCCACGATCTCGGCGGCCTGGTCGGGTGCGCTGATGCTGCCCTCCACCAGCAGCAGGTCGTAGGGGCCGGCCGAGCGGAGCGAGCTCGCTTCGGGAAACTCGACGATCTCGAACCGGCTGGCCAGCGCGAGCAGCTCGTCCTCGAGGTCGAGGAGCGTCAGCTGACAGCCGTCACAGGACGCCATCTTGGCGATACCGACGCGCAGGCGCGGTCGGGCGGCGGTGGCCGGCATCAGATGCCCTCCCTGCCGAAGATGCCACCCAGTTGGGTGAGCGAGAAGACGGGACCGTCCCGGCACACGAACAGGCCGCCCGTCTGGCAGTGACCGCAGAGCCCGATCCCGCACTCCATGTGCCGTTCGAGCGTCACGAAGATTCGGTCGGGGGCGAGGCCGCGCTCCTCGAGCGCTTCAACGGTCGCCTCCATCATCCGCTCGGGCCCGCACACGAACGCGAGCGAGCGAGCGCCATCCCACGTCGCCCGATCGAACAGCTGCGTCACCACGCCCACGGGACCCGTCCAGTCCGAGCCCGCGCGGTCCACGATGAGCTCCACGTCGATGTCCCCGCGCGCGGCCCAGCCGCGGATCTCCTCGCGATAGAGCTGGTCCACCGGCGTCCGGGCACCGTAGTAGAGGCGGATCGCGTCGAACCGGTCGCGCTGGGCAAGCAGCCCGTCGATCAGCGGCCGCAGCGGGGCGAGTCCGATACCGCCGGTGACGATCACCACGTCGTGGCCCATCGCGCGCTCGATCGGCCAGGACGTCCCGAGGGGTCCCCTGATGCCGATCTCGTCCCGCGGCCCAAGTCCGATGATCGAGGCGGTGGCAGGTCCGGCCGCCCGGATCGTGAGGTCGATGGTGTCCCGCCCGAAGCGGGAGATCGAGATCGGCAGAGGCGGGAAGGCCGGCACTGTGATCATCGCGAACTGGCCGAACTCGCCGGCCAGGAAGGCCGGGTCCACGTCGCCCAGCGTCAGGGTTGTGACGTCCGCGGTCTCGTTCCTGACGGACACGATCCGCGCGGTTGCGTACGAGCTGGGAGTTGCGGCCACCGGTTTCGGACGGGCCGGCTCCGCCCAGGCGGCCAGGGGCGGAGCGATCGCCTGGAGCTCGGCGCGGATGTCGATCCCCACGGGACACCATGCGATGCACCGGCCGCAGCCGACGCAGCCGAACATGCCGAACTGGTCCACCCAGGTGGCGAACTTGTGCGTCAGCCACTGCCGGTAGCGATCCCGCGGGCGGCTCCGGAAGCTGCCACCGGCGACCTTGGCGAACCCAGCCGTGAAGCAGGAATCCCAGATTCGCTCAGAGGTGGAGACCTCACCGTCGAGGTCCGAGCGCTGCGTGACGCTGCTGCAGAAGCACGTGGGGCAGACCAGCGTGCAGTTGGTGCACGAGAGGCACCGCTCGGCGATGCTCGCCCAGCGCGGACTATCGAACTGGGCCAGCAGCCGGTCATGGAGGCCGGCCGTCGGAACCGGATCGCCCATCGTGGCGGCAACCTTGCCCACCGCCTCGGCGGCACGGAACAGCTGGGCGGCGTCCGCCGCGCGCACGGGCAGGTGCGTCACGAGGTCCACCCCTCCGGGAGACCCGGCACGAAGGAGGAACCCTTCGTCAAGCTCCGTGAGGGCGATGTCATAGCCGCCGTGGGCCTCGGGGCCGGTGCCCATCGAGGTGCAGAAACAGGTCGACGCCGAGGTCGTGCAGTTGACCGCGATCACGAGGGAGTTGCGGCGTCGGGCGCGATAGTCCTCGTCCGTGTACGGACCGCCCAGGAACACGCGGTCCTGGATGCCGAGGGCGGCCAGCTCGCAGGGGCGGACGCCCAGGAAGGCGAGTGGCGGCGAGTCGATTGGGGCAGGCTCGTAGGTGACGGCCTTGCCGTCACGCCGGCCCACGTTGAGCGGGACCACGGGCGGGAACGTCCAGCGCTTGGGACTGACCGGACCGACCGCGTAGTCGAAGACGCGCCGATGCTGTCCATCGACCAGCCTGTACCTGCCGGGTGACTGCTCGTCGCCGATGCCCTCGGGCAGCTCGTCGACGGAGTTGATCTCGCCGTAGACCACGGCCCCGTCCTCGACCTTCGGGCCGATGACCGTCCGGCCGTCCTCTCGAAGGAGGTCGATCAGGATGCCCAGGTTGGCGCGAGCCAGGAACCAGGGGCCGCTCCCGTGCGACGACGCCGGCGCGGTGGGCGGGGCGGTCACCGCCATCCCGGTGGGTGCGGGGTAGGGCGCGTAGGGCATGCGCTCGTCGTTCACCACGACCCGCCCTCCTTCCGTCCCCACTCCTCGCGGGCAAACAGGTCCAGGAGCTGCATGCGCGTGGCCGTCAGCCGGCGGCTGACGACCTGGAGAACCCGTGGGTACAGGGATGCCGCGAGGGCATGGTCGGAGCGAAGGAGCAGGCGCAAGCCCTCCCCGGGAAGGTCCACGAGCCTCACGGGCTCGATCGCTATCCCGGTCGACGTGGCTCGATGCGGCGGAACGAGAGCCGACCAGCCGACGATATCGCCGGGCTCCACCGTGAGGATCGTCACCATTCCACGTTCCGGGACCAGGGTACGCAGGGCGACGCGGCCGGAGACCAGGATGGACAGGGCCTCCGTGACGAGACCCTCGCGCGTGACCTCGCC
Source organism: uncultured Chloroflexia bacterium (assembly GCA_963766735.1). Taxonomy (GTDB): domain Bacteria; phylum Chloroflexota; class Limnocylindria; order Limnocylindrales; family CSP1-4; genus CAIXZV01. Next base: position 138,063 of record CAVYBU010000017.1, on the reverse strand, counting down.
ACCCGACTCGACGTCCCGCATCTCTGCGATCTGGGCCAGCCGGGCAACCGCCTCGGGGGGCAGACCAGCCCCGAACCAGGACGTGCCGAGGACATTGATCAAGTCTGGGGACGCCATTGAGGTATCGGGTGCCATGAAGCCACGACCTCGCTGGTGTTGGGCCGGTTTGCACAACGGGTGCGCGCTCCGGGGCCCGCTTGACCATGCTCTGCCCCGGGACGGCCTCGCGTGAGTGCCGTCCGGTCCACGCTGGAGCGGGACGCGATCCCCATCGATCCTGCCGGACGGCCCGGCCCTGCCGTGACGTCAGGCCGGACGGCGGAGGAGCTCCCCGCGCGGCCGGCCCGGTTCGTACGGGGCGACGGTCAGCTGGTGCCGGTGGGAGCCTCCGTGGCGCGGGCAACGACCGGGGCCAGCGCCGCATCGAGCGACCCGGAGACGGGCTCCAGCTCGTAGCGGACGCGGATCACCGGCTTCGAGACCGAGAGCACCCGGGTGATGTCGATCGGCGTGGCGGCCAGGACCACGTCGGCCGGGATCGCCTCGAGGGCGGCCTCGAGCTCGTGGACCTGCTTGTCCCCGTAACCCATTGCCGGGAGCAGGCGCTCGAGGTCCGGGTACTTCGCCAGCGTGGCGGCCAGCTCGCCCGTGGCGTAGGGCCTCGGGTCCACCATCTCGGCTGCGCCGAAGCGTCTCGCCGCAACGACTCCCGCGCCGTAGGTCATGCCACCATGCGTGAGTGTCGGCCCGTCCTCGACCACGACCACCGTCCGGCCGCGGATCTCGCCGCCCTCCAGGACCAGCGAGGACCGCGCCTCGATGACGGTCGCCCGCGGGTTGGCGGCCGCGATGCCGGCGCGGACCATCTCGAGGGCTTCGGGCTCCGCGGAGTCCACCTTGTTGATCACGATGACGTCGGCCAGGCGCAGGTTCGCCTCGCCCGGGTGGTACCGGAGCTCGTGGCCCGGCCGCAGGGGATCCACCACCACGATCGCCAGGTCCGGACGGTAGAACGGCAGGTCGTTGTTGCCGCCATCCCAGATGACCACGTCGCACTCGGCCTCGGCCGCCCGCAGGATCCCCTCGTAGTCCACGCCCGCGAAGACGAGGCGCCCGGCGTCGAGGTGCGGCTCGTACTCCTCGCGCTCCTCGATGGTCGTCTCATGGCGATCCAGGTCCGCGTACGTCTCGAACCGCTGGACGCGCTGGGCGACCAGGTCCCCGTAGGGCATCGGGTGCCGCACGACCGCGACCTTGAGCCCCTGGGCCTCGAGCGCCCGTGCCACGTAGCGGCTGGTCTGGCTCTTCCCGCAGCCGGTCCGGACCGCGCACACCGAGACCACCGGGCGCGTGCTCTCGAGCATCGTGCGGGTGGGACCCAGAAGCGAGAAGTCCGCCCCGGCCGCCATCGCACGGCTGGCCGCGTGCATGACCTGCTCATGGCTGACGTCGCTGTACGCAAACACAACGGTGTCCACGCGCAGGTCCCGGATCAGGGTCTCGAGCTCCGCCTCGGGGCGGATGGGGATCCCGGCGGGGTAACGCTCCCCGGCCAGCTCCGGCGGGTAGCGGCGATCCGCGATGCCGGGGATCTGGGTTGCCGTGAAGGCAACGACCTCCACCGACGGATCGTCCCGGTAGACGACGTTGAAATCATGGAAGTCCCGACCTGCGGCACCCATGATCAACACGCGTTCGATTCGCATGTCCGACCTCGGGGGAGGAGATCGCAGGCGCCCGCGCCGGACCGCGAGGCCAGCAGGCGGACGCGGCGGTTGCTGCCTCCGCGTCCCGTCAGGATGACGCGCCGGCGTCGCGACGTATCCGGCCGGGCCGCCCTGTGGGAGGTGCCGCTGGTCCCGCGAACGGGGTCCGATCGGCACTCACCGGTGATTGCGACACCCCCGACACTGCGTGTGAGGTGGGTGTCGGAGGGGACGCCCGACACCCACCCGAATTCATCGAGCCCTCGCCCGGCGGCGGGGGTTTCTGATTCGTGGCCCGTCTCTCCTGCGGTCGGATCCCGCTCCGCCATCCCGTCCACCGCCTCGGCCGGCGTGGACCCCGGTCCGGGTCACCCCACCGTTTCGCGGATGTCCGCAATCTTCACCGGACACACGCCCTCGGCGACCGAACCCGTCGGCTGTTGCCGCTACAGGTCCAGGTGGCGACGCGCCTCGAAGGTGAGTGCGTCCCGGTGGTCCGGATGGGCGATCTCGATCAGAGCCTTGGCACGCTCACGGAGGCTCTTGCCCCACAGCTCCGCGACACCGAACTCCGTGACCACGGTTCGCACATGCGCCCGGGTGGTGACCACGCCGGCCCCCTCGGACAGGTGGGCAGCGATGCGGGACACGGACCCGTCCGCGCCGGCCGTGGACGGCAGCGCGATGATCGCCCGGCCGCCTGGGGCAAGCGCCGCGCCGCGCATGAAGTCCATCTGCCCGCCGACGCCCGAGTACATCCGGTAGCCGATCGAGTCAGCGACCACCTGGCCCGACAGGTCGACCTCGAGCGCCGAGTTGATGGCGGTCATGTGCTTGAACGATCGGATCACGCTGGTGTCGTTGGTGAAGTCCACTGCCCGCATCTCGACCATCGGGTTGTCGTGGACGAACGAGTACACACGTTGTGTGCCCATCACGAACGCGGTGACGATCTTGCCCTTGTTGCGCGCCTTGGCCGCCCCGGTGACCACGCCCAGCTCGACGAGGTCCACGACGGAGTCGCTGAAGATCTCGGTGTGGATGCCCAGGTCCTTCTTGTGGGTAAGGAACTCCGCGATCGCCGTCGGGAGGGCACCGATGCCCAGCTGGAGCGTGGCCCCGTCGGGGACGAGATCCACGACGAACGACCCGATCTGCCGCTCGAGTTCACCGAGCGTCGGGCGGTCGACCTCGTACGGCGGCTGGTCCACCTCGATCGCCAGATCGATCTCGCTGATGTGGACGAACGAGTCGCCCAGCGTCCGGGGCATCGAGGCGTTGAACTGGGCGATGACCGTCGTGGCCGACTCGATCGCGGCACGCATCGCCTCGACCGAGGTACCCAGCGAGCAGTACCCGTGCCGATCGGGCGGGGTGACGTTGACCAGCACGGCATCCAGCGGGAGCGCACCTGTCCGGAACACGGCCGGAACGTCCGAGAGGAAGATCGGGACGAAGTCGGCGCGGCCCTCGTTGATCGCCTTGCGAGCGTTGGGGCCGATGAACAGGGCTCGATGCCGGAAGTGCGGTGCCATCTCGGGTGCGAGGTGGGGTCCGGGACCTTCCGTGTGCAGGTGCACCATCGAGACGTCAGCCAGCTCCGGGGCGCGCGCGACCAGGGCGTCGAGGAGGACAGACGGGGTGGCGGCGGCGCACTGGACGTAGACCTGGTCGCCAGAACGGATGCCCGCCACCGCTTCTTCAGGCGAGACGATACGCATGCCGGGAGTCTAGGTGCCGCGGGTGGCCGATGGCGCAGCCGGATGGCCCGCCGCGGGGGCCCGGTGTGCCCGGTTCCGGCATGCCGCGTCGCCCGCTCACCCCCGACTCGCGGGAGCCATGGCCCAGGAGGCCGGCCCCCGGACGTCTACCGGACCAGTCGCAGCGCGAACGCCGGTCCGGCGCCCAGCCTCTCTGCCGGCTGCCCGTACTTGAGGATCAGGTCACGCACAGCGGCGGCGTGCTCCGCGCCCTCGAGCTCCTGCGCGATCGCCGCGGTGGTGACGCCGGCGAAGGTCACGCGACAGGCGGGGTCGGCAAGGAGGTTGCGCCCCCAGTCCGCCTCGGGAGACCCGGCCGCAATCGCCAGCGTCCCGTCGGGCCGCTCGACGAACCCGACAACCGCACGTGCGGGTCTGCCGCTGGTGCGCCCACGGGTCTCGATGCGCAGGACGCGTCCCCACGCGACGAGATCGTCCTCCATTGCAGCGCGACGCGGGAGCGGACGGCAGGTGTCGGGAACGCCGCCGGGGGCCTACGCCCCGCCGCGGTCCAGCCGATGTTTGGCGACGAACGCGGCGGCCTGGGCCCGTCGCTCGAGGTTGAGCTTCGAGAGGATCGAGCTCACGTAGTTCTTCACCGTCTTGTCCGACAGGAAGACCTCGGCGGCGATCTCCTTGTTCGTCTTGCCCTCCGCCACCAGGAGCAGGATCCGCTGCTCCTGCGCGGTGAGCTGCGCCATCTCGTCGGTGTAGGCGCCGGTGGCGATGCGTCGCACGCGCTCGAGCACCTTCTCGGTCACCGCCGGGTCGAGCAGCGACTCGCCACGACCCACGGACTCCAGGGCGGCAACGAGATCGCGGGCACGGATCTGCTTGAGGAGATACCCCGATGCCCCGGCGACGATGGCGGACAGCACGGCCTCCTCGTCCGGGTAGGAGGTGAGCATGACGACGCGCGTCGCGGGCAGCTCTGCGCGGATCTCGCGGCATGCTTCGATCCCCGAGCCGTCGGGGAGGCGCACGTCCATGACCACGATGTCAGGCTGGAACCGGCGGGCCTGCTCGATCAATTCGGCGGCGGTGCCGGCCTCGGCAACGACCTGGAACCCTTCGCGGCGATCGAGAAGCGCCACGAGTCCCTGGCGAACCACCTCGTGGTCGTCCACCACGAGCAGGCGCAGAGGCCTCGAGGTGAGATCAGTCACGGTCACTTGTCTCCGGTGGATGCGGAAGGGCTGTCCCCGGCGTCGGCGCTGGCCGTCGCTGGCACTCGCACGATGATACGCGTGCCCGCGGCCTCGGGACGCTCCACTGCGAACGTCCCCCCCATTCCGACCGCGCGATCGCGCATGTTGCTCAAACCCTGGTGGTGTCCAAGCGTATCCGGACCGTGCAGCAGCGCCGGATCAAAGCCCCGGCCATTGTCCTCAACGCACAGGACGAGGTCGTCCTCGTCGCGGGCCAGGACCAGCGCCGTCCTGGTGGCGCCGGAGTGTCGGGCAACATTGGAGAGCGCCTCGCGGACGATGAACAGGATGTCCGATCGGCGGTCCGGCGAGAAGGAGCGCAGTGTCTCGGCACCGCCGCCCAGGTCGACCTCGAGATCGACCACCGCGTTCATGCCCAGCTCCTCGCCCAGGCGGGCGAGGCCCTCGACCGGATCCTCGTCACCGCCCATCGCCGGCCGCAGCCGCAGGATGTAGGAGCGGATGTCGGCGATGACGAGGTTGAGCGCATCGATTGCGCGGTCCACGCGAGCGACGGCCTCGAGCCGTCCCTCGTCCTCCTCGACCAGCTCCGGGACATCCTCCAGCGAGAGGCCAACGGCGTAGATCGCCTGGATGATCCCGTCGTGGAGGTCCTTGCCGATCCGCTCCCTCTCCTCCACCACAGCCATGCGCTGGACCAGGTCGTGGAGTCGGGCGTTCTCGATCGCGATACCGGCATGGGCGGCGAACATCTCCACGAGCCGCTCGTCATCCTCGGAGAACGGCTCCTCGTGGGGCTTGTCCACGAGGTAGAGGTTGCCTACGGAGCGGCCCTTGACGAGGATCGGCGCCCCCAGGAACGACTTCATGGTCGGGTGGTGGGCCGGGAACCCATAATGGGCCGGGTGCGAGGCGATGTCCGGTGCCCGGACCGTATGCCCCTCGCGGATGATCAGCCCGAGGAGGCCGTGGCCGCGGGGCACGCCGCCGATCTCCGCGCGACGTTCGGCACTGATGCCGCTGGTGATGAACCGTTCAATCCGGCCGCGGCTGTCTGCCAACCCAAGCGCGGCGAACCGCGCCCCGACAAGATCCCGCACCCGATCCACGATGAGGGCCAGGACGCGGTCGACATCGAGCTCCGCGGAGATGGCACGCGTGGCGGCCTCGAGGGCGGCGAGGCGCTCCGCGCGGCCGTGCACGGCCGCGCGGGACCAGGCGGCGTCCACGGCCAGCTCGATGATCCGGACGACCGGCGTCGAGGCGCCGTCCGGGGCATCGAGGAAGAGGCGGCCCAGCAGCTCGTGGCCCTCGTGGGAGCCGAGCGGGAACTGGGCGAGGTGGGCGAGGTGGGCGCGCTCGTCAAGGCCCGGCACCTCCACGAGCGTGCCGACCCCGATGGAAAGAGTCGGTAGAGGGGGGGCAGAGATCTCGAGGATGGCGCCGCGTGCGCCGGCACCCTCCACGATGCCCTCGAGTGCCTGCGCAACCTCCGCGCGGGTGTGCGCGGACGGGTGTCGCTGCCAGCCTTCGAACGCCTCGAGCGCCCCGACCAGGAGGAACGGGCCGACCGCGGGCCTCGCGAATGGACCGGCTTCGGGCGCTTCCGCGGGACGACGGGTGACGGGCGAGCGGGTGCTGGTCATCGGTTGCAGCCTACCAGCCCGCCACACGTCGCGGGGAACAGGGGCCCCCGGCTTCGGGCCATTGGTCCCTTCGCAGCGGTAGCATCGACACCGACCATTCCCCAATCCACAGCGAACGCGACCGGAGTGCTCATGTCCGCGGATAGTCCCGTCCCCGTCAACACCTCGCCCGATGCGTCCCAGGCCGACAGCGCCGAGGACTCCACGGGCATCGCGTCCAACGCGATCAGCCGCCGCGGGTTCCTCCGCGCCGCCGGCCTCACGGGCGGTGGCCTGGTGGCGGCCAGCGTCGCTGCCTGCCAGGTGGCGGCAAACCCGGCCTGGAGCTTCGGCGCCCCGGCCACCCCGGGACCGGCCAACCCCACCGCCGCCCCGGCGACCGCGGCCCCGTCCGCGGCCGCGACTGTCGCGCCTTCGGTCGCTCCGAGCGCCAACCCGGCCATCCCGCCTGGCTGGACGGAGCACGATATCGCCGCAAGGAATGTGGTCCGCCGGTACCTCGGCAACCTGGTCCCCGCCTTCAAGGACGTCTTCGGCGAGGCGACGTACGCGCAGATTGCCGACATCCTGGACGTGGCCGAGGGCTACCCCGAGCTCGCGATGAAGCCCGCGTTCGCACAGGTATCGAACCTCGTGATCACGGACGCCGTCTCCCCGCTCACCTACGAGATGGACGGGGACGTCAAGGTCTTCCGCCTTACCGTCGACGAGATGGAGTGGCCGATCGACGAGAAGATGCCGACCGTGGCGGCCCTCGGCTACAACGCGCAATGGCCGGGCCCCACGATCCGGGTGACCGAGGGCGACAAGGTCCGCGCGATCTTCAAGAACAATCTCAACGAGACGACGGTCGTCCACTTCCACGGCGAGGAGTTCGTCGACTCGTTCATGGACGGCGTGGCCTTCGTCAACCAGAAGCCGTTCGCCCCGGGGGAGGAGTTCGCCTACGAGTTCGTGGCCTCCCGGCCGGGCTCGCTGATGTACCACTCGCACCACAACGCCACCGACCAGGTGGGGCGCGGCCTGCTTGGGGCGTTTGTCGTGGACCCCAAGAAGCCGACCGCCGACGACAAGTTCGACCGCGAGTACGTCTGGATCTCCAACGATGCGCTCGGCGGCTTCACGATCAACGGCCACGGCTTCCCGGCGGTCGTCCCGGTGCTCGCCGCGCAGGGCGAGACCGTGCGCATCCGGTTCATGAACGAGGGGTTCATGATGCACCCGTGGCACAGCCACGGGTACCGGATGAAGGTCGTCGCGCGCGACGGATACCCGCTCGAGGGCGCCTCGTTCTACTGCGACACCCTGGGCGTCAACCCGGGCGAGCGGTTCGACGTGAACATCACCGCCGATCGGGTCGGCCTCTGGGCATTCCACTGCCACATCCTCCCCCACGTCGAGGGGCTCGACGGGATGTTCGGCATGGTCACCGCGCTCGTGGTGGTGCCCGAGAAGGCGCACGTGGACGCGATCATCCAAGCACTCCTGGCCTAGTTGACCAGCGGACGATGGCCCTGATGTCCACGCGGCCGAAAGGCGAGGCGACCTCTCAGCCGGGCTCCGAGCTTGCGGCCGCGCCGCAACCGGGCGGCAGGAAGATCCTCCTCGCCACGGATCTCAGCGAGGCCTCGTCATCGGCGACCGAGGAGGCCTTCGATCTGGCCGGCCGGCTCGGCGCTGCGCTCCTGATCGTGTCGGTCATCGATCCCGGGTCGCTGCTCCTGCCCGGCGGCAGGTTCCGAGCCCGGGTCGACCAGGTACGCGAGGACCGCGAGCAGGCCGCCCAGGATCTGGTGGAGCGGGGCCGCGAGGCGGGAGTGCCTGTCTCGTTCCTCGTCTGGACGGGTGACCCGGGCGACATGATCATCTCGGCCGCCGAGGCCGAACACGTTGACATGATCGTTGTGGGCAGCCACGGGCGCGGTGCGGTCGGCCGCCTGTTCCTCGGCAGCGTGTCGGAGCATGTCGTCCGCAACGCGCCGTGCCCGGTCCTGGTGGTCCGCCCGAAGGAAGCCGCGGTCAACTAGGCTTTCGCGGTGACAGATGGCGAGGATATGATCCCTCTCTCAGCCCGCCGCGCTTCAGGAGGATCCGCCGTTGAGCCCCGGTGACGACCAGACAACGGACGTGCCCGTCGGGACAGCGACGCCCGTCGAGGATCCGTCCCACGAAGACCCCACGCGGAGCCTGGCGAATCGCGCCGATTCGGTCGCCGAGCGCTTCGGCAAGAGCGACTGGATCGAGCTGGCCGCGACCCTGCTTCTTGCGCTGGCGACGATCGCGTCCGCCTGGTCGGCCTACCAGGCCACCCGGTGGGGCGGAGTCCAGGCGAACGCCTACAGCTCGGCGGGCGCGACCCGCGCCGAGTCGGTTCGGGCCTCGAACAAGGCGCTGGCGCAGCAGCAGGTCGACGTCGCCACGTACATCGCGTGGCTGGACACCTATGCGTCCGAGCGACCCATCCTGCTGGCCTTCTACGAGGACCGGTTCCGGCCGGAGTTCAAACCCGCCTTCCAGGCCTGGCGAGCGTCGGCCCCTGAAGGGACCGTTCCGGACGGCTCGCCGTTCTCGCGGCCGGAGTACGTGCTGGCCGAGCAGCAGAAGGCGGACGAGCTCCTGGCGCAGGCCGAGGGCTTTGCGGCCGAGGCCCGCGCGGCCAACCAGACCGGCGACAACTTCATCCTGGTCGCCGTCCTGATGGCCTCGGTGCTGTTCTTCGCCGGCGTCGGAACGAAGTTCAGCGGCACGGTCACGCGACGGACCATGATCTCGATGGCCGCCGTGGTGTTCACGATCGGCCTCGTCGTGATCGCCAGCCTGCCCCAGAACGTGGGAATCTGACGCGGGCGACGGGTGATGCCGGCGACGGCGGGTCCGGCGCAGCGCTACTTCGTGTAGACGCCCTCGGGGTCCAGCTCCTCGCGCACCAGGCGCAGCTCCTCCGCGGTGGGGACGGGCGTCGTGGCGAGGGCCGGACCGATCCGGGGCTCCCAGGCGATGGTCGCGCGGATCTCGTCCAGCGTGGCTCCGGGGTGCAGGAAGTCCAGCCGCATCTCCCCGTCGTCGTCGAAGTGCCAGATCCCAAGATCGGTCACGACCACCGACGGCCCGCGTCCGCGCCAGCCGCCGGCCCGGCGGATCCGCTCGGCCTGCTCGGCCCCACCCAGGTTCCCGGGTGATGTCCTGAAGTCGATCTGCTCGACGAACGAGCGCGTGGACTGGCGCATGATCACGAACACGTTGCGGGCGTTGATCGCGATCTCGCACGCGCCGCCCGAGCCCGGCAGCCGCGTCTTCGGCGCGTCGTACTCACCGATGACCGTCGTGTTGATGTTGCCGAAGCGGTCGATCTGGGCTGCGCCGAGGAAGCCCACGTCGATGAGGCCGCGCTGCAGGTAGAACGCGAACAGCTCGAACATCGAAACCACGGCCGTGGCCCCGGTCACGATCGTCGGGTCCCCGATCGAGAGCGGCAGCCGCGCCGGCCGCGCCCCGAATACGCCAGCCTCGTAGACGAGCTCCATGTCGGGGGCGATCGTCCGCTTGGCGAGGTTGACCGCGATGTTCGGCAGCCCGACGCCCACGAAGCAGACGTGCTGCCCTGCCAGCTCGCGGGCCGCGGCCACGATCATCATCTCGTTCTTGGAGAAGGCGAGGTCGCTCATCGGTAGTCCCCGTAGTCCACGGACCCGGAAGGGGCGCTGCCGGGCTTGAGGCTCGCCCAGCGGTCGGCGCCCATCTTCTCGACGTACGCGGCCCGGTCGGGCAGGTCATAGACCCACTCGCGGAGCCACGCCTGGACCTTCTCCTCGTCCCGGCTGATCGGGTCCCAGTCCAGGTAGAAGCGGTTGTCCCGGTCGTAGGCGCCCTGCACGTACGAGGGGTGGGCGCCGAACGGGTCCACCACCACCGCGTCCACGATCAGGCCGGGGATCACGGTGCGGTTCGGGTCCGAACGGATCACCGCCTCGTCCACGAGCTCCTCCACCACGACGATCACGCGATCGGCGGCGAAGGCGGCCTCCTTCTGGCAGCCGAGAAGTCCCCAGATCTGGGTGTTGCCGCTGGAGTCCGCGCGCTGGGCGTGGATGACGGCGACGTCCGGGTTGAGCGGGGGCACCGCGTAGACGGTCTCGTCCGAGTACGGCGAGCGGATCTCGCGGATGAGCGGGTTCGCCTTCGGCAGGTCGGTCTCGAAGTAGGAGCGCAGGGGCATGAACGGCAGGTTGGCGGCGCCGGCGGTGTACCGGGCGACCATGCCGAAGTGGCTGTACTCCTCGATCTCCAGGGGCGGGTTGCCGCCCAGCGACGCCGGCTCGATCCGCCGGCGGATGGCATTCAGCCCGCCGACGCCCGGGTTGCCGAGCCAGGAGAAGATCAGCTTGCGGGCCACGCCGCCTGCGATCATCTGGTCGTAGATGACGTCCGGGGTCATCCGCGCCAGGGTCAGGTCCCGCCGGCCCTGGCGGATGATCTCGTGGCCGGCCGAGAAGCCGATCAGGTGCGTGAATCCCTCGATCGCGACCGTGTCGCCGTCCCGCACGAGGTCCGCGATGGCGTCGCGCATCGAGGCAACCTTGCCGGGCATGGATCGTCCTCCGCTCCCAGGGCTCATGTGCGTTCGCCCGCGCTCCGGCGGGCCGATGGGCAGAGTGTGCCCGATCAGCCCTCTGCGCCGAAGCCCTCCGTCGCAAGGCCCATCCGGATCTCGGCCTGGACCTCGTCGATGTCCTCCCCGCGGTGGGCGGCGACGTGCGCGACCGCCTCGGTGAAGATCCGTACCGCTGTCGAGGCCTCGGCCTGGGAGACGACGAGCGGCGGCGACATCCGGACTGCGTCGGCACCGGCCTCGAGGACCAGGAGCCCTCGATCGAACGCCTGCATCTGGACGGCCTCGGCGGTATCGCCGGAGTCGAACTGGATGCCGATCATCAGGCCCTTGCCTCGGACGTCCTTGACCATGCCCGGGAACCGTCCGAGCAGCGGGCGGAGCGCCTCCTGGATCTCGCGTCCGCGGATGCCGGCATTGGCGATCAGGCCGTTCTCGAGCAGGCGGATTGTCTCCAGCAGCGCGGCCAGCGCGACGGGGTTGCCACCGTAGGTGCTGCCGTGGGCACCCGGGCCCCAGGACATGACGTCGGCCCGCGCGACCATCGCGCCCACCGGCATGCCGGAGCCGATGCCCTTGGCCGTGAGCAGGATGTCGGGCTCGACGTCCCAGTGCTGGATCGCCCACATCAGGCCGGTGCGACCCGCGCCCGACTGGACCTCGTCGGCGATGAGCAGGATCCCGTGACGGTCGCACAGCTCGCGCAGGCGGAGCAGGAAGTCAGCCTCGGGAACGATGTACCCGCCCTCGCCCTGGATCGGCTCCACGATGACCGCGGCGAACTCGTCGGCCGGCATCAGGTGCCTGAAGATCCGGGTCTCGATCTCGTCCAGGCCGTCGTTGCCGTACGGCACGTGGTAGACGCCGGGGACCAGCGGGCCGAAGTGGGCGTGGTACTTGGCCTTGCTGGCGGTCAGGCTGACGGCGCCCATCGTGCGGCCGTGGAACGCGCCGAGGAAGGCGATCACGTTCTGGCGGCGCGTGTGGTACCGGGCCAGCTTGAGGCTGGCCTCGACGACCTCCGCCCCGGAGTTGCCGATGAAGGTCCGCTTCGGGCCCGCCATGGGGGCGATGCGGGCGAGCTCCGCGGCAGCCTGCGCGTAGATCGGCAGGTAGAAGTCGCTGGCGGAGAAGTGCTGGAGCTCGGCGGCCTGGCGCTGGATCGCCGCGACGATGTCCGGGTGGCTGTGACCGGTGGAGTTCACCGCGATCCCGGCGGCGAAATCCAGGAAGACATTGCCATCGATGTCCTCGACGGCGCAGCCGAGGCCGCGGACGGGGACGATCGGGTAGGCGCGGGGGAGGCTGGGACTCGTCCAGGCGTGGTCGAACTCGATGTGGGCGCGGGCCTTGGGGCCCGGCAGCTCGGTCACGATGTCAGGGATCGGGCGCGCCTGGAGCGGCGTGGTCACGGGGCCTCCTCGGGTGTGTCGTCGGCGGTCAGGTGCGGCGAGCCGGTTGCGAGCCAGAACGCATAGAACCTATGCAGAGTGAATAGCAGGATAACAGAGCGGCACGCGGGCGCGAGGGGTCCGAAGAGCCCATTCGCAATACGTCCCGGGCGACCGGTCGCACGGTCAATCGCCTGCTCAGCAACCGGCGAGCGCCAGGTCCCGCAGGCCCTGCGCCGCACCTGTCAGTCGACGACGGTGTGGCTCTGCTCGCGCAGGAACTGCGCGACGTAGTACATCGACAGCCCGGACTTGCCTGTGGAGCCGGAACCCTTCCAGCCGCCGAATGCCTGCACCCCCGGCCAGGCGCCCGTCGTCGCGCCCGCACGCCGGTTGACGTACAGCACGCCGGCGTGGATCTCCTCGAGGAACCGCTGCACCTCGGCCGGGTCCTCGCTGTACACGCCCGCGGTCAGGCCGTAGTCGTTGTCGTTCGAAAGGGCGAGGGCCTCGTCGAGCGAGTCCACGGGCGCCACGGCCGTGAACGGCGCGAACAGCTCGTCCTGGAACAACCGGTGCGAGGCGGGCAGGCCCACGACCGTCGGCTCGACGTAGAAGCCGCGGGCGAGCGCGCCGTCGGTGAGGCGCTCGCCGCCGGTGAAGACCGCGCCGTCGCGGCGTGCCTCGGCGACTGCCTGCTGGTGGCGATCGACCGCGGCCTGGTCGATGATCGGGCCGAAGAACGCGGTCCGCGGCAGCGGGTCGCCCACATCCAGCCTCTCGGTCTTCTCGACCAGGATCCGGACCAGCTGATCGTGGACCGGCCTCTCGACGTAGACGCGGCTGTTCGCGGAGCACTTCTGCCCGCCGTACCCGAAGGCGGACCGCATGATGCCCTCGGCCGCCTCCTCGAGGTCCGCGCTGCCCAGCACGATGGCCGTGTTCTTGCCGCCCATCTCCACGATGCACGGCCGCGGGTACCGCTTCGAGAAGTTGCGGAAGATGTCGAAGCCGACCTCGTACGAGCCGGTGAACACGATGCCGTCGATTCCCGGGTTCTCCTGGAGCTCGGCGCCGACGGTGCCGCCGGGGCCCATGACCAGGTTGAACACGCCATCCGGCACGCCCGCGTCGCGGTACGCCTCCAGGATCGATATCGCCGTCATGGCCGACGCGGTGGCCGGCTTGAGGATCACGGTGTTGCCGGCCATCATCGCGGCCGAGGTCGGGCCGACGGCCAGGGCCATCGGGAAGTTGAACGGGGCGATCACTGCGAACACGCCGTGCGGGCGGAGGATCGACCGGGTTCGGACGGCCGGGTCACCCAGGTTGTCCATCTCGTGGTCGTAGAAGGCGTTGTCCTCGGCCGTCTTCGCGTAGTAGCGGATGAGATCGGCCGCCTCCTCGACCTCGCCCAGGGCCTCGATGCGGGTCTTGCCCACCTCGATGGCCATCATGCCGCCGTACTCCATCTGGCGCTCGGAGATGAGCTCCGCGGCCGCCTTCAGGATCTCCAGGCGCTTCTCCCAGCCGAGGCGGAACCACCCCGGCTGCGCGCGGCGGGCCGCGGCGATGGCGTCCCGCACGTCGGCCCGGGTGCCCCTGGCAAACGTGCCGACGAGGATGTCGGTGTCAATGGGCGAGCGGACCTCGAAGGTGCCCTCGCCGTCGCGCTCGACACCGTCGATCACGTTCCGGTGGTACGCGCCGAGCCGGCTCCTGGCCTTCTCCAGGCCGGCCTCATAGAGCGTGTGCAGATCTTCGTTGTCGGCGCGCAGGGTGGCGTACGTGATCTTGTGGCGGGGTGTGGCGGTCATCGGGAACCTCTGGGCGGGACGCGGCGCGTTTGAGCGACCCGGAGCGTACCCGCCGGCGCCGAATCCGGCCCGCGCGACGCGACCCGGGCCCGGCGCGACCCGGGTCCGGCGCGAGCCGGCAACCCGACCGGCGCAACGCGGCGGCCCGCGCGACGCGACCCGGCAGCCCGCGCTCAGCCTCCGGAGAAGATCGGGGAGACCAGGATCCTGTCGCCCGCCTGCACTTCCTCGTCCGGCTTGGCACCGTGCCCGTTCCTGGCGAAGATCATGGGCCGGGTGCGGTCGATCCCGATCATCACCAGGATGTCGGCGACGGTCGTCCCCGGCTCGACGTCCAGCTCCTTCTGGCTGAACCCCACCGTGTGGACGAACCCACCGACCAGCTTGAGCGTGACGTTCACGGCTAGCGGAGCGTGGCGTACGCCTCCGCGGCCGACGCCTCCGCTTCGAGTCCCAGGCTCTCGAGCGTGGCGCGAGTCGGCACGCCGCGCGTGTCGTAGCCGCGGATGTCGTAGTAGTGCTGGAGGAGGCTGTCGTACTTGTCGCGCTCCAGGATCATGCCGGCGATCGGGCCCTCCGTATCGGCGTTGGCGGGATCGAACCAGGCGGCCGGCGGGTAGTCGGCCGAGCGGTCCGTCTCCGGGTACTCGCGCAGCCAGAACAGCTTGATCAGCGCGTAGATCCGGTCGGAGATCGGCCAGAAGTCCTCAAGCGCCCAGTCATTGCCGGTGATCGTGTTGAAGTACGTGGGGTAGTGCTCCACGCCCCAGCCGACCTCGACCCACGGGAAACGGCAGGTGATGATCGATTCGAACAGCCCGCCCCGGATCCGCTGCAGGTCGACGATCTTCTGGGCCTTGTCGCGACCGTAGGACCCGCGGGGTGTCTCGTTCACCTCGTAGGTGATGATCCAGGACTCCTTGTGGTGGGCGCCGATGGGGCTGACGCCGAAGGCGAGGGCCATGCCCGGGATGAACTTGCAGTTGTAGGCCGAGATCTCGAGACCCTTGACCTGCATCGCGTAGTCCTCGGACCCGTGGCCGAACGCCTGGGCCGCGCGCAGCGCGCCGTTTGCGAGCAGGTTGCCGATCTCGCCCTCTCGACGGGCGATCATCCCGAGCAACGTCTTGAAGCGGCCCACGTTGCCGAACAGTGGATCGCCGGTGGTGGCGCCGTGCTCGATGGCGTCGGCGTAGAAGCTGAGCACGGCGCCGGCTGAGATCGTGTCGAGCCCGTAGTCGTCGCACAGCCAGTTGAGCGACGCAACCTCGGGCAGGTTGTACAGGTCCAGGTTCGGGCCGAGCAGGCCGACCGGCTCGTAGTCGAGCTCCGACTCGCGGCCCTCGTCGTCGAGGACGGCGATCCCGCAGCGCATGGTGCAGTTCGGGCAGCCGTAGGTGGCGACGCGGGCAGCGTTGACGCGCTCGCCGTCCACCTGCCAGGCGTCCGGGTGGCTGGTTCCCCGGAAGTTGTGGACCGGGAGCGCCGCGACCTCGTTGCACCAGGGCAGGACGCCCGTCGTGCCCTGGACGGACCAGGCGGCCGCCTTGTCGATCTGGTGGACCTCACGCAGGTCGTCCCGGCCCAGCTCCTTCATCTTGGCCGGGAAGGCCATCGGGATCGGCTTGGTGCCCTTGACGACGATGGCCTTGAGCAGCTTGGAGCCCATGACGGCGCCCATGCCGGGCCGTCCGCCGGACCGTCCCTCGAAGCTGCGAATGACGGCGAAGTTGACCATGTTCTCGCCGGCCGGGCCGATGTTGAGGACCCCTGCGCCCTTGTCGAACCGCGAGTAGATCCACTCGTTGGTCGCGATCGTGCCCTTGCCCCAGACCTCTTCGGCCGACTCGAATGTGACCTCGTCGTCCTGGATCACGAGCATCGTCGGGCCATCCGCCCGGCCCTCGATGATCAGGGCGTCGTAGCCGGCCTTGCGGAGCTGGTCCGTGACCCGCGTGCCCAGGTTCCCGTCGCCATATGCGCCGGTGGCAGGCGACTTCGCGGCCACGATCGTCTTGCCGGTGTTGGGGGCCGGAACTCCGGAGATGGGGCCGACGGCCACGACGAGCTTGTTCTCCGGCCCGAGGGGATCGATCCCCGGGGCGAGCTCGTCGTAGAGGATCTTGACGGCGAAGCCGCGGCCGCCGATCCAGGTGTTGGCGAACTCCTCCGAGAAGGACTCCACGCGATGGGTCCTGTCGGTCAGGTTGACCCGAAGGAACTGTCCCGTCCAGCCATTCATCGTCAGCTCGTCCTCGCAGTGTCTGTCGCGTCCGAACCTGGGCAGCGGATTTGCGCACGTCCCAATGGACGAGGAGCCCACCCATGGGAGAGGAGCATCCTCGCGATCAGTCTAGCGCGGCGACGACCGCGCTCAGGCCCGGCGGAGCGCACATCGACCATCCTGGGCGGAGAACCGCGGGTCGGGCAGCTGGGTCGTCAGGTCAGCGCCGGGGCCTGATCCTGCAGGGCCAGGACGTCGGCCGCGCGCGTCGCACCCGATGCCGCCCGCTCCTTGCCTGAACGGTCCCAGCCACTCGTATGATGCAGGTGTGACCAGCCCCCGGCCGCGCACAACCCCGGTCGGGCATCGCCCCGTCACCGCGCGGCTCGTCGCACCGCTGGATGCCCCGGTACCGCGTCTGTCATAGCCGGCCAGGCCGCAGAACCAAGGAGGAACCGATGCTCGTCAAGGAACGGATGACGAGGCAGGCGATCGTCGCCGCGCCCGATCTCCCCATCCTCGAGGCGCTCAGCCTGATGAGG
This sequence comes from uncultured Chloroflexia bacterium, assembly GCA_963766735.1. Lineage (GTDB taxonomy): Bacteria > Chloroflexota > Limnocylindria > Limnocylindrales > CSP1-4 > CAIXZV01. The sequence goes on along the minus strand of CAVYBU010000017.1, from coordinate 121,199 downwards.
CAGAAGCAGATCAGGCGCCTGCCCGTGGTGGACAAGGGCGGCCGGCTCGTGGGGATCGTCTCGGACCGGGACCTCCTGCTCGCGTCACCGTCGTCGGCCACCAGCCTGAGCGCCTGGGAGCTCACCCACCTGTTGTCCAGAATCACCCTGCGCGACGTGATGAGCAAGAAGGTCATCACCGTGACGGAGGACACGCCGCTCGAGGATGCCGCCCGGATCATGGCGGACAGCAAGATCGGCGGCCTCCCGGTCGTCCGGAGCGGATCGCTGGTCGGGATCATCACCGAGACCGACCTGTTCAAGCTGTTCCTGGAGCTGCTCGGCGCTCGGGAGCCCGGCGTGCGCGTGACGGCGTTCGTCCAGAACGTGCCCGGCGAGATGGCGAAGCTGACCCGTGCGGTCGCAGATTGCGGCGGCAACATCATCGCGATGGCCACCTTCGCCGGCACCGATCCGTCCAACCGCCGCGTGCTGGTCAAGGCCAGCGGCGTCTCCCGGGAGGAGCTCGTGGCCGCCCTGACGCCGGCCGTCACCGAGGTCGAGGACGTTCGCGAGGCCTAGCAGCCCCTGGCGCCGCGATGGACATGGGTGTGTCGCGGCGACGCTGGTCGGCCGACGGGGCACAGAGTTCTCGGTGGGTCAGTCGAGCGCCGCGACGACCTCGGCAATCGACGACGCGATTGCATCAGGCACGACCGCGCCCCGCGCACGCGCAGCGGCGGCGGCCAGCTCGGCGTCCCCGTGCTTGCCGGTCCGCACGAACACCCCGCGCAGGCCGACCCGCTGGGCCCCGCCCACGTCGCTGTTGACGTCGTCCCCCACCATCGCGACCTGGCGGCGGAGGAGGCGGGGCTCACCCCGATCCCGCGCTTCGGCGGCGACACGCTCGAAGGCCAGCCGGAAGCTGGCCGGCGACGGCTTGCCGACGATCCGCGCCTTCCGCTCAGTCGCGTATTCCAGGCCCACCAGGAATGCCCCGGCATCGAGCGTCGGTCCCTTGCGCGTGAGCCACCAGGCGTTGCGGTGCATTCCGATCAGCGCCGCTCCGCCGCGGACCAGCCGGAACGCCCGGTCCAGGTTCGCCTTGGTGATCTCGTGCGGCGAGTCCCCGAGCACCACCGCGGCCACCTCGGCGGGTGCCGCATCGGCAGCGGCACCGTCAACCACGTTGATGCCCTCGAACTCGACCCGCGCATCGTCCGACGTGATCACATAGACGGGCCGGTCCCCGTACTCCCGCCGCACCATCTCCGCCGAAGCGGACAGCGCGGTCTGGAACCGGTCCGCCGACGTGGCGAAGCCGCGTTTCCGCCCCCACTGCGCCAGCTTCTCGCGCGACACGAGCGAGGTGTTGGTCAGCATCAGGTACGGGAACGCCCGCCGGTCCAGCTCGGCCAGGGCACCGACCGACCCGGCCACGGCCTCGCCCTTGAGAACGATGACCCCGTCCATGTCCAGCAGCAACGCCCGGACCCCGTGCAGCGCTGCACGGAGGCCTGGGTCCGGGGCGGGCAGGTGGGGCATCATGCGCAGGGTATCGGAAGGGAGGAGCCACGCATGGGTTTGCTCGAAGGGCGCAGGGCGCTCGTGTTCGGGGTCGCAAACGACCACAGCATCGCGTGGGGGATCGCGAAGGCGTTCCACGACGAGGGCGCCATCGTCGGCTTCTCGTCAGTGGAGAGCCTGATCGAGCGCCGCGTCCGCCCGCTGGCGGAGTCCATCGGCAGCACCTTTGTCGAGGCTGCGGACCTGCAGTCCGACGAGCAGATCCGTGCAGTGATGGAGAAGTGGGCCGCGATCCACGGCGAGATCGACATCCTCGTCCACGCGGTCGCCTACGCCAAGCGAGAGGACCTGGACGGCTCCTTCGTGGAGACGTCGCGGGATGGGTTCGCGCTGGCGCTGGACGTGTCTGCCTACTCGCTGGTCGCCCTCACCCGGGAGGCACGCCCCTACCTGCACCGCGGCAGCTCCGTGATGACGCTCAGCTACTACGGTGCCGAGAAGGTCGTCACCCACTACAACGTCATGGGCGTCGCCAAGGCTGCGCTCGAGGCGTCCGTCCGGTATCTCGCCGCGGACCTGGGTCCGGAGGGGATCCGTGTCAATGCCATCTCCGCAGGCCCCATCCGCACGCTGTCGGCGGGTGGCATAGCGGGCTTCCGCAAGCTCCACGGTCCGTTCAACGAGATCGCCCCGCTCCGTGCCCACATCACCATCGAGGACGTGGGCAGGACCGCGCTGTATCTCGGCTCTGATCTCTCCTCTGCCGTGACCGGCGAGATCATCTACGTTGACGGCGGATTCAACATCCTCGGCGTTCCGACGCCGGAGTAGGCATCGAGACAGTCCCCGTCGGGGTCGGCGGGTTCGCCGGATCTGTCTCGAGGCGTCTGGTGGACGCCTCGGCCGGAGACCCGACCGAGCTGGAGCCGGTCATCGCCGGCGAGCTCATGACGGTGGGGCGGATCGAGGCGGCAGTCCACCGCGCGAAGCCCTGGCGACTGCCCGGCCGGGCGTCAGGGGAGGCGCGCCTCGGTCTCGTCGGCTGCCGAGCACTCACGGCAGAGGCCGGACACCGAGAGATGCGAGAGATCCACCCGGAAGCCCCGGTCCGCCTGGAGGGCCGCGACCAGCGACGTCGCCTCGTCCGCGCCGATCTCCCACGTCTGGCGGCAGCCGCGGCAGTGCAGGTGCCCGTGGTCCGCGTCCGGGAGAACGTGGAACTCCTCGCGCCCGGCCGCGCCGTGGGCGTGCCGGACGATGCCGAGCTTCTCGAGGACGTCGAGCGTGCGGTACACGGTCGACGGCGTGGTCGCCGGGTCCACAGCCCGGCAGCGTTCCACGAGCTCCGCGCCGGTCACGTGGCCGTTGCTCTGCGACAGGACCTCCACGAGGACGCGCCGCTGGGGCGTCCAGCGCAGACCCCCTGCGTGCAGGCGCTCGCGGAGGCCGGCCCAGGGGGACGGCTCCGCGCGGTCGGTCGTGGCGGGGTATGAACCAGGGGCGCGCATCGAGCCGAGTATGAGGTGGGTCGACGCTTTGTTGCAACCACTTGCAAGAGCAACGTCATGCGAATAGGATTTGGGCCCGTCCCCAGCGCCGACCGCGCACACCCGGAGCCCCTGGCCAATGGACTTCTACTCGATCGCCGCCGCGCCCCTTTCGGTGACCGGTTCAACGCCCGCGCTCCACGCCGCGGACCGGTTCCTCAGCGTGCCCGTTTCGATCGCCTTCTGGGTGGTGACCGCCATCGTGATCGCGGTCGCCGTCCGCCGGACCAACCGGACCCTCGATGAGAGATCGATCCCGCTGATGGGCGTGATGGCCGCGTTCATCTTCGCGGCGCAGATGTTCAACTTCCAGGTTGCCGGTGGGACGTCGGGGCACCTCCTGGGCGGGGTCCTGGCGGCCGTGCTCCTGGGACCGTGGGCGGCGACCCTGGTGATGGCCTGCGTGGTGGCCGTGCAGGCGCTGGTCTTCTCCGACGGAGGGCTGGTGGTGATGGGCGCCAACATCTTCAACATGGGCGTGATCGGCACGCTGGGTGGATTCGCGGTGTACCTCGCGCTGGCGAAGGTCCTCGGGGGTGAGAACCGGGGCCGGATCCCCGCCGCGGCCGTCGCCGGGTGGCTATCTGTCATGGCTGCAGCGCTGGCAATGTCCCTGCAGCTGATCGTCTCCGGCACCAGCCCGGCCGAGATCGTGCTGCCGGCGATGCTCGGCGTCCACGCCTTCATCGGCATCGGCGAGGCGCTCATCACGGGCGCTGCCCTCGCCTTCATCGCGACGACCCGCCCGGACCTGCTCAACCTGCGACCGGACCGCGCCGCCGCAGCGGCGGCGACCTCTGCGGCAACGCCAGCGTCGACGACGGCGCCGGCGTGAACGTCGACGTGACATCCGTGGAAGACGCACCCGTGACGAACGAGAACGGATCGACAACCGGTAGCGAACCCCAGGACGGCCCGGCGGAGAAGACCTCGCGCCTCGGCCGCTGGTGGTGGGTGGCCGGCGTCGCCATCGCCGCGCTGGTGGTCGTGGTGCTCGCGCCGCTCGCCTCCTCGGATCCCGACGGGCTGGAGCGCGTCGCCGAGGACCAGGGCTTCATCGACCGGGCCAGCAACTTCTTCTCGGGGATCCTGTCCGACTACGCGATCCCCGGCATCGACGACCCGGCCGTGTCCACGATCGTGTCGGGCCTGATCGGCGTGGCCATCGTGGTGGGCGTGATGTACCTTCTGGGCCGCCTTCTCGCGCGCCGACGGGCGTAGGGGCGCCGACCCCTGGAGCTCGACCGCTACGTAGAGGGCAACAGCCCGTTCCACCGGGCCGACGCCCGGCTGAAGTTCATCGCGACCATCGCGGGGATCCTGGTCATCTCGCTGCTGCCGGTCGGCTCGGCACTGGCGATGCTGATCATCTGGCTGATCCTGGTCACCTGCTCCGCGACCGCCGGCCTCGGGCCATTCCGGTTGTCGCGAGGCGCGGTCGTGGCGTTGCCGTTTGCCTTGGCCGCGTTCCCGCTGATCTTCACCGTGCAGGAGCAGATCATCGCAACCATCTCGATCGGGCCTCTCGACCTCACAATCTCCGCCGAGGGGCTGCGCCGGTTCCTGACGATCATGGCCGGCAGCTGGCTGTCGGTCCAGGTGGCGCTGCTGCTTGCGTTCACCACCCCGTTCCACGATCTGATCGACGCGCTGCGCGAGCTCCGGCTGCCGCGGATCCTGGTCTCGATCATCTCGTTCATGTACCGCTACATGGCGGTCCTCACGGACGAGGGGTCGCGGATGCTGCGCGCCCGGGACTCCCGCTCCGCACTGGGCCCGGGGCGCGGAGGCGGGAGTATCCGCTGGCGGGCCACCGTCACCGGCCGGATGGTCGGATCGCTGTTCCTCCGCGCCTACGAGCGCAGCGAGCGCATCTATGCGGCGATGCAGGCGCGCGGGTTCGAGGGCGAGTTCCGCCACCTGCGGACCCGCGCACTCGCCCGCGTCGAGATCGCCTGGCTTGCGCTCGTCCTCGCCCTGTTCGCCGCCTACGAGGTCATCGCCATCCTGTGGCTCCCCCGCCTGTGAACAACGACCTTCACATTCACCAGCACATCCACGCCGACGACGGCACGGATCTGCATGCCCACGACCACGAGGCCGACGCGGGACCCGAGCTCGCGGGCAACGACGGCCGCGGCACGGTGGAGCTCGAGCACGTCCACTTCCGCTATCCAGACGGCTTCGAGGCCCTGAGCGGCGTGGACCTCCGGATCGCGGCCGGCGAGAAGGTCGCGCTGGTGGGCCCCAACGGCGCCGGCAAGAGCACGCTGATGCTCCAGCTCAACGGCACGCTCCGGCCCGAGCACGGTTCGGTCCGGGTGTCGGGCATGACGGTGGGCAAGGACACGATCCGGCGCGTCCGCTCCGAGGTGGGCCTCGTGTTCCAGGACCCGGACGACCAGCTCTTCAGCCCCACGGTCTTCGACGACGTCGCGTTCGGGCCGCTGCACATGGGCCTGCCCGCGGACGAGGTGCACCGGCGAGTCGAGCGCGCGCTGGCCGCCGTCGGCATGGCCGTCTTCGCACACCGCGTACCGCACCGGATGTCCCTGGGACAGCGCAAGCGCGTGGCCCTGGCGACCGTGCTGTCGATGGACCCCTCCATCCTCGTCTTCGACGAGCCGTCGGCCGGTCTGGACCCGCGGGGGCGGCGGGAGCTGATCGGCCTCCTGCGCTCCCTGGACCAGACGATGCTCGTCTCGACCCACGACATGCGCCTGGTGGCGGAGGTGTTCCCCCGGACCGTCATCGTCGACGACGGGGCGGTCGTGGCTGATGGGCGGACCGACGTCATCCTGGCCGACCAGGCGCTCCTCGAGGCACACGGGCTCGAGGCGCCCTGAGCCTGCCAGGTCCCCGCTCAGGGTCCGGCCGTCACGAGCGTCGGCGGTGCAGCTTCGCACCGCCGGGGGCGCCCGACGATGCGCCCGGGGCTCGCGCAAAGGGAGGTCGGGTCATAGACTGCTGGCCTCGGCACCAATCGCGACCCCGGGGGAACGAGACCCATGTCCCTGAGCAGGCGGATCGAACGCGCACAGCAGCGGGTGGATCTCCAGGAGACCAGCGTTGACGTGGTCGCCGCGCCTGCGCCTGCCCCGCAGCCGACACAGGTCGCGGCGCGGGAGGAGTGGCTGCGCGACATCCGGCGACGCCTCCAGGACGAGGTCATCAAGGCCTCGGATACCCTGCTCGCCGTTGACGCCGGCGCTGACAGCCACAAGGAGGTCGGGGCGGTCGTCGACCGGTTCCTCGCGGCAAATGGGGTCGCCTCCACGAGAGACGAACGTCTCCGGCTGATCGATGAGGTGATCGCCGAGGTCGGCGGCCTCGGGCCGCTCGAGCCGCTGCTGATGGATCCGACCATCACCGAGGTCATGGTCAACGGCCCGGATCACGTCTACATCGAGCGCGGCGGCAAGGTCCAGCGGGTCGATGCCACCTTCCTGAACGACGATCACGTGCTCCGGATCATCGACCGGATCATCGCCCCGCTCGGCCGGCGCATCGACAAGTCCAGCCCGAGGGTTGACGCGCGCCTCCCGGATGGCTCGCGCGTCAACGCGGTGATCGAGCCGCTGTCCCTGGTGGGACCCGTGATCACCATCCGGAAGTTCGCGGCCAGGCCGTTCACCGTCGAGGACCTTGTCGGTTTCGGCACCGCGACGGCCGAGATGTTCGAGTTCCTCCGCGTGTGCGTCGAGGCACGCCTCAACGTGTTCGTGTCCGGCGGCACCGGCTCGGGCAAGACCACGACGCTCAACGTCCTGTCGTCGTTCATCCCCGAGAACGAGCGGATCATCACGATCGAGGACGCGGCCGAGTTGCAGCTCCGCCAGGAGCATGTCGTCACGCTGGAGGCAAGGCCGCCGAACCTCGAGGGAGAGGGCGAGATCACCACCCGGGACCTGTTGCGCAACTCCCTGCACATGCGCCCTGACCGCATCATCGTCGGCGAGTGCCGCGGCGGCGAGGCGCTGGACATGATCCAGGCCATGATGGTCGGCCAGGAGGGATCGCTGTCCACCGGGCATGCCAACAGCCCGCCGGACATGCTCCGCCGCCTGGAGACGATGGTCCTCATGTCCGGCTACGAGCTGCCGTTGCGGTCGATCCGTGAGCAGATCGCTTCGGCCGTCGACCTGATCGTGCACACGGCCCGCCTCAAGGACGGCTCCCGCAAGGTCGTCAACATCACAGAGATCTACGGGATCGAGGACGACGAGATCCTCACCCAGGACGTCTTCGCGTTCGAGCAGACCGGCGTCAGCGACGGGAAGATCCAGGGAGTGCTGGCACCAACCGGCATCCGACCGACCTTCATGGGCAAGTTCAAGGCCAACGGGATCGAGCTGCCGCCCGGGGAGTTCGGTATCCCTGCCGTCGACCCCGCGGAGGTGGGCCTCAGCCGCCAGGGCAAGGGGCGCTCGATCACTGGCGAGACCGTCGTGCAACCCGACGATTCCCAGGCCGCCGTCGGCCTCGGGCGGGCGGTGAAGGCCGGGGGCATGGTCTACGTCTCGTCGATCGGGCCGGTGGATCCCGAGACCGGTCTGGTCGTCGGCGGGACGTTCAAGACCCAGACGATCCAGTGCCTCACCAATCTCAAGGCAAGGCTGGAGGCGGAGGGCACCTCGCTGGACAAGATCGTCTGGGCGAACTGGTCGCTGAAGAACCCGGACGAGTTCGACGCCTTCAACCGGGAGTGGATCCGCTGGTTCGAAGGCGATGCTCCGGTCGGCCAGTGCACGCTGCTGCCTTCTCAGCAGCGGCGGGCCGGGTTCAGGGTTTCGATCGGGGTGATCGCGGAGGAGCAGGGCCCGGGCCGATCGATCGAGCCGGCGGCCACGACGCGGCGGACGCGACGCGCGACGTAGGGCTCGAGGCGCGTAGGCTCGAACACGCAGCCACGACGCGAGACGCAGGACGCGGCGCTCCCCAGCCCAGAGCCGGAGCCTCCCGAGCCCGGAACCCTCAGATGTCGCCCTGATTGGCATTCGCGCCGGCCCACGCTCAGGACCGGACCCGTGTCCCGCCCCAGGCCGGCATATGCCCCGCGCTGCCCGGCAAATGGCGGTTCCGCGGGCTCTGGGTGCGGATCGCGGCGAATTGCCGCGGGTGTGTCTCGCTCGGAGTGCCTGGTCGTCCTCATTGCTGATGTGCCCTACGGCCCCCCGATAACAGGCCATACGGCCCCCAGATACCCGAAACCCCGCGACAGTTCCTGCGCCTCAGAGGCATGGAGTCGTGGCCGGCTCCGCCAGCCGTTGGGATGGCTCGAAGCCTCGAGCCTCGTCAGGGTCGGCAAGCCCGGGCCTGGACGCTGTCGCGAGGCGCCTCGATGGTGCCTTTGATGCAGGTGTCCGCCCACGCACAGAGGAGACCTCAGCAAGCACGCGATCGCCGCACGGCGCCGTCGTAGTGACACCAGCGCCGGATCACGGGCCGCCCAACGCGGCCGAAAGGGAGACACATGCATCAAGCCGACGATCCACGCAGGACCCCGAAGCCGCGACGGCACCGCCGACGGGCGCGTCTCGCGGGACTCGCCACCGCCCTGGCCCTGTTGGTCATCCCGGCCAGCGTCCTTGCCTTCAACTCGATCGGGAACACCTGGTCGGGGATCTACCCCGCATCCACCTCTGACACCAACGCGGCCTGCCTTCTCTGCCACGGACCTGCGGGGGAGGACACCTGGAACCCGTATGGGTGGGCGATCGTGCAGGGTGGAGCGAATGCCGCGGCCATCAACGGGGCAGCCGGGGCGAACTCCGACGGTGACCCGAACGGCCAGACGAACCTGGCCGAGATCAATGGCAACAGCCAGCCAGGCTGGACGCTCGGCAACAACAACACGATCTACGACATCAACGGGAACGCGACTACGGGCCAGCCCGTGCCGGGGGCTATCACCGGGCTGATCGATCTGGCCACGGCTGCTCCGACGGCTGCTCCGACGGCGGCTCCGACGGCTGCTCCGACGGCTGCGCCGACGGCGGCTCCGACGGCTGCCCCGACGGCTGCTCCGACGGCGGCTCCGACGGCGGCTCCGACGGCGGCTCCGACGGCTGCCCCGACGGCGGCTCCGACGGCGGCTCCGACGGCGGCTCCGACGGCGGCTCCGACGGCTGCCCCGACGGCGGCTCCGACGGCGGCCCCGACGGCGGCTCCGACGGCGGCTCCGACGGCGGCTCCGACGGCGGCTCCGACGGCGGCTCCGACGGCGGCTCCGACGGCTGCCCCGACGGCGGCTCCGACGGCTGCCCCGACGGCTGCCCCGACGGCTGCTCCGACGGCGGCTCCAGGCGAGCCGGCAATCATCGTGGATGACACCGAGGTCGTACCCGGTCAGGATCTCGTCGTGTCGGGCCAGGGCTTCATGGGCGACTCCGACGTGGAGCTATGGCTGTACTCGACGCCGGTCTACCTGAAGACCGTGATCGCCTCGGCAGACGGGACCTTCTCGACGACCGTCCAGATCCCGACCACCACATCGGCTGGAACCCACTCGATCGTCGCCATCGGGGTCGATCCCGGCGAAGCGACGCTGGAGGTCGCGGCTGTCATCACGGTCGCCGCCCCAACTCCGCCCCCGACCGACACGCTCGATCCGAGCACGAGGTCCGACGCCTCACCGCTCGTGTCGGTGCTCGGACTCCTCCTCGCGGTCATGAGCACTCTGCTCCTGTCCGTGACGTACGTCGGCCAGCGCCGGCGCCGCTAGCGAGCGTCACCGCGACAACGGACGGGGGGCGAGCGATCGCCCCCCGTCTCTTCGTGTTCCGGCGCGTGCCACCGCTGTCATCCTCCTTCCGCTGCCGGCCAGGGACTGAAGGAGGTACCGCTGCGCGGGACCCCTATGAGGCCTCCCGGCGGCCCTCCAACAGGGTTCCGTACAGATCGAGCGTCTGGCGGGCGATGGCCGCCCAGCTGAAATGCTCTTCCGCGCGCTTGCGGCCTGCTCGGCCCATGCGCCCCCTGAGCTCGGCATCAAGGCCGACGCGATTGACCGCGGCCGCCAGATCGGCCGAGAACGCGGCCGGGTTGATCGGATCGAACGTGCCCGGGCGGATCTCCGGATCGACCAGGAGGCCCGTCTCCCCCGCGACCACCACCTCGGGAATCCCGCCCACAGCCGACGCCACGACCGCCGTCTCGCAGGCCATCGCCTCGAGATTGATGATCCCGAACGGCTCATAGACCGACGGACAGCAGAACACCGCAGCGTGCGAGTAGAGCTGGATCGCGGCTTCGCGTGACACCATCTCGCGGACCCAGATCACGTCGCCCCGGCCCGCGCTCACCTCCGCGACCCGTTGTGTCATCTCGGCCCCGATCTCCGCCGTATCAGGCGCGCCGGCGCACAGTACGACCTGGAGCGACGGGTCGATGTCGGGGATCGCGTTGACCAGGTGGATGATGCCCTTCTGGCGGGTGATCCGGCCGACGAACAGGACGTACGGGCGGTCGGGGTCGATACCGTACTTCTCCAGGAAGTCGGTGCCCGGATCCGGGCGGTACTGGTCGAGGTCGATCCCGTTATGGATGACATGGATGCGGGCCGGGTCCACCGGGAAGAAGCGCAGGACGTCCGCCCTCGTCTCCTGCGAGACCGCGATGATCGCGTCGGCGTCCAGGATCGTCGTGTGCTCCATCCAGCTCGACAGGTGGTAGGCGTTGCCCAGCTGCTCAACCTTCCAGGGGCGCAGTGGCTCGAGAGAGTGCGTCGTCACGACAAGCGGGACGCCCCACAGGCGCTTGGCCAGGAGGCCGGCCATGTCGGCGTACCAGGTGTGGGTGTGAACCACGTCCGCGTCGAGGGTGTCCTTGGCCATCGCGAGGTTGCGCTGGAAGGCATCAAGGGCACCCCGAAAGCGGGGATCGGTGTCGTGGGCCGCCTCAGCCCAGGGGCCATAGCCCTTCACCCGGAGGCCCGGCTCGTCCACGTCCTGGTCGCCAAAGCAGCGGACCTCGACGGGCACCAGCTTCGCCAGCTCCCGGCTGAGGTACTCGACGTGGACGCCTGCACCGCCGTATACGTTCGGCGGGTACTCGTTCGTGAACAGCGCGACCCTGCCGGGCAGCGACATGGCGACGATCCTCCCTGCAACTCAAGAAGCGAGGCGGGGCAACTCGACCCCAGGATGCGGCCCCGGGTGGGCCCGCGTCGGGCAGTTGTGTCTTTCGTGCCTCACGGCTCTGGAAGCCGACCCACGACGGTCTCCCACGGATGGACCAGCGCCTCGAACGTCGGCCGCGGGATGAGGCTCCGGTAGCGCACCGCCATCCAGACGTTCCACAAGGCGATCAGGCCGAGCCGCCCCAACTCGCCGCTGCTCTCGACCGCGGCATCGGCCTGTGACTCGTCCGGGCGTGACCTGGGCACCAACTGGCCGAGCAGGGCACCGAGGCCCTGTGTCTTCGGGGCCGGCTCGCTCGCCCGCAGGTCGCGTCCGACCAGGACGCCAGCGACCGTCACCTCGAGCTCGGCGAACTCTCGGAACATCCCCTTGAGCTCCTGGCGCGGCAGCCGAACGCCGGCGTCCCACGCGAGGCCGAAGCCACGACCGATGTCCCGCGACGAGCCCGAGGCCTGCATGTCCTGGACCACGCGCCCGAGCAGCAGGATCTCTGCGGGCGTGAGCCTTGCGGCCCATCCGTACGTCGCCTCCGGCCCGATGAGCGCCCGCTCCGACGGCGGCAGCGCCGCCGCCCGGGCGAGGAGCGCGGATCGGACCGGAACGGACGCGGAGTCCCCCGGATCCTCGTTGGCGGGAATGCCGGCTCGGACGACGTCCCCGGAGTCGCCTTCGCGGAGCGCCGCTCGATCGGCCTCCCGGGTTCCGATCATCTCGAGCAGGTGACGCGCCTCGTCGGGATGCTCCAGGCCCAGCCTCATGCCCAGGGCAAGCCAGCGATAGTCAACGGCCTCGAGCGCGGCGGCACGGTCCTCGTCGGGCAACCCGGCGAGCGCCTCGTCCAGCGCCCCTTCGAGCGACCGGTCGGGGTGCACCTGATCGACGCCGTCGGTCTGCATCGAACGCTCGCTCCTCCGTCTGGGTGGTCGTCGTCGAGCCCTCGATCCTGCCGCGCAGTCAGGCTGCGTGTCGTGCTGAGCACGAGAGGGAAGGTGGAGCGGGAGACGAGGTTCGAACTCGCGACATGCAGCTTGGAAGGCTGCCGCTCTGCCAACTGAGCATACGGCCGAAACGGGCAACGTCCAAGCACGCTGATCACGGACGAGGCGTCGGAGCGGGAGATGAGGTCCGAACGCGCGACATGCGGCCTGGAGGGCGGGGACGGCTGTGCGTCACACAGCGTGCTCCCTGGCCCGAGCGCAGCGTGTGGAGCGATCGTGTCGTCGGGAGGGCTTCAGCAGGGCAACGTCACGTTCACGACCAATGCCTCTGACGCCGCGACCGCCGGCGGCTCACGATTCGTCGTGATGCGGCGAACGCGGCTGCGCCACCAAGGGGTCGTCCGCGATCGGTGTGACGTCCAGGTCGGCTCGGTGCGCGACGCCAGGGCGCTGCACGAAGGTTCGGCGAAGCTGGGAGCCGGCATTGGGTGGCGGGAGGCGCCTTCGCATGACAGAGCCGGTCATCGCCGTCGAGGCCCTCGTGAAGTCATACGGCTCGGTTCGCGCCGTTGACGGGATCTCGTTCGGAGTCGATGACGGCGAGATCTTCGGTGTCGTTGGTCCGAACGGGGCAGGCAAGACCACCACCATCGAGTGCCTCGAAGGGCTCCGATCGCCCGACGGCGGCCGGGTGCGCGTCCTCGGACTCGACCCGCGCCTGGAAGGCAAAGTCCTGAGGGAGCGAATCGGGGCGCAGCTCCAGGAGAGCGCCCTCCCGGCGAGGCTGCGGGTGGGCGAGGCCATGCGCCTGTTCGCATCCTTCTACACGCAGCCGCTCGAGCCCGAGTCGATCCTCGAGGGGCTCGGCCTGGCGGACAGGAAGAACGTGCCCTACGCCAACCTCTCCGGTGGCCAGAAACAGCGCCTCGCGATCGCACTGGCGCTGGTCGGCGATCCGCAGCTCATCTTCTTCGACGAGCTCACCAGCGGGCTCGATCCCCAGGCGCGCCACGCGACCTGGGACCTGGTGCGCGACGTACGAGCCAAGGGAAAGACGGTCTTCCTGACGACGCACTACATGGAGGAGGCCGAGAGGCTGTGCGACCACGTCATGATCATCGACGCTGGGCGGATCGTCGCGCTCGACACCCCTGCGGCACTGATTCGCGGACTTGGCACCGAGCAGCGGATCGCCTTCAGTGCTGACGGAGTTGCTGACGAGGTCCTCGCAGCACTGCGGGCCATCCCGGGGGTGGGGCGCGTCGAGTGGTCGGGCGGGCACGCCGTCGTGTACGGACAGTCGGATCGGGTCCTGGTGCAGATCCTTGGCGCTCTCGAGACTGCGCACGTCTCGTTCCACGATCTCCAGACGGAGCAGCCGAACCTCGAGGACGTCTTCCTGGCTCTGACCGGGCGAGAGATGCGGGGCTGATGCCGCCATGGCGACGTCGATCCGCGGACTGTCGATCTTCACCTGGACGCAGGCGAAGCTCTACGTGCGCGAGCCCATCGCGACCTTCTTCACGATGTTCTTTGCGCCGATCATGCTGGTCCTGTTCGGGCTCATCTATGGCAACGAGCCGAGCGAGGTCTTCGGGGGTCTCGGCTCCATGGACGTCACGGTCCCGGCCTACCTCGGGATCATCATCGTGACCGTGGGTCTCATCGGCCTCCCGATCCAGACATCGGTCAACCGCGAGCTCGGGATCCTGCGCCGATACCGCGTCACCCCGTTGCGCCCCATGACCTACCTCGTCGCCGACGTGACGTCGTACTGGGTCATGGCCCTGGTGGGCATGGTGCTCCTCGTCATCGTCGGGAAGCTCGCCTACGACGTGCGGTTCGAGGGCAACATCCTGAGCGTTCTGGCCGGCTTCACCCTGAGCACCCTAGCGTTCCTCGCGATCGGGTTCGTGATCGCGAGCTTCGCCCCCTCGGCGCGGGTTGCCCAGACGGTCGGGATGGTTGTCGCCTACCCGATGATGTTCCTGAGCGGGGCGACGATCCCGTACGAGCTGCTCCCGCCGACGGTCCAGGGGATTGCCGACCTCCTGCCGCTCACCTACGTCGTCAGGCTCATGCGTGGACTCTGGGTCGGGGAGCCCTGGTCCGACCTGTGGCTGGAGGCCGCAGTCCTGACCGGCATCCTGGTCGTGTGTGGCGTGATCTCGGCGCGGTTCTTCCGCTGGGAGTGAGCGGCGCACCGAGCGCGGTCGATGAGGGCGTGCCGCCACCAGGCATCGCGTCGCTCAAGCGCGAACGGGAAAGTGGAGCGGGAGACGGGGTTCGAACCCGCGACATGCAGCTTGGAAGGCTGCCGCTCTGCCAACTGAGCTACTCCCGCGTGTCCAAAACGTACCACGCGCAAGCGCCCCGAGGTCCGGGCCGCTCCGGCGGGTGGCGTGCCCCGGCACGCACGGAGCACCATCTGCGCCGCACGCCCGGGGAGCGACGACGTCTCGAAGACGATCGACTGGACGACCGGGTCGAAGCTCGGTTGGTGAGACGGAATGTCTTGCCTGCGTGACCGCCGACCGCGGCATCCGAGACCGGTCCGACGTCGAACCCGACCAATGCCCTCTCATCCGAGGCGTCGATCGTCTCGACGTTCGAAAGGTATGGGCAACAGGGAAGGACCGGCGACTCGATCTTCGTGGCGGTTCGCTGCATCCACGTTGTAGGCGATCGTCCGCGCCGTGAATTCGCCGTGGGTGAACCGGCCTGGGGCCGCGCATCGGTGGGCGTGCTGCGGGTTGGCGGACAGGTGCCAGCCATTGCGCAGTCGTCCGAGAGCGGCCGGCGTGTTCCCCCCGTGCGCCTGCTCTGCTCAGGCTCCGTCGAGCTCGCAGCCGGCCGCCCGACAGTCCTCGGCGAAGCGCTCCAGCGCGCCGTCGTCGTCGGCTGCGGCCCGGATCATCGTCATCACGCGGTCCACGCCAGCGTCCGCGTAGCGTCGGAGCAGGTCCACGCGCGCCTCCCCCTCCACCGCCGCTTCGGTCCGCCCGATGTTCACCGACAGTCGAAGCGTGGACGGATCCCGCCCAACCTCCACACACCGCGAGTCGATGACCGGCCGCGCCTCGATCACCTCCTCCGGTGAGAGCCAGTCCAGGTTGAGCTCGTCCGCGAATCGGGCGGCCAGGCGCCAGGTCCGGTTGGGTCCGTTGCCGCCGACCAGGATCGGGATGCGCGGTTCCTGCAGACCCCGTGGGACGTTGATCGCGTCACGCACGGAAGCCGTCGGCCCGGAGTATGTCGCCCGGCCCGGCCGGAGCATGCGGGTTGCGATCTCGAGGGCATCCTCGAGCGACTCCATCCTGGTCCGCAGCGGAGGGAAGCCCCAGCCATAGGCGAGGAACTCGTCCTCCTTCCAGCCCGCGCCCAGCCCGAGCTCTGCGCGGCCGCCGGAAACCACGTCCAGGGTCGAGATCATCTTGGCAACCAGCGCCGGGTTGCGGTAGCCCGCGCACAGGACCAGGTGGCCCAGTCGGACCCTGGCAGTTTCGGCGGCCAGCGCGGAGATCGCAACGAATGCCTCGAACGTCGTCTCGTCGGTGGGGACGGGCTCCGTCTGGAAATGATCGAACAGCCAGACCGAGTCGAATCCAAGCGTCTCGGTCTCGTGCGCAAGCGTGACCGTGCGCGCCCAGGCGCGGGCGGCATCCCAGCCGTCGTACTCCCCCGTCCACCCCTGGGGGAGGACGATCCCGACTCTCACCGGGGGTCAGCGGCGCTCGAGGATCGGGCGAGCCTTGTCCGGGTCGTCCACGATGAACGCGAACGTGGCCCGGTCGCTCCAGCGGCCGATGAACAGGTGGCCCAGGACGTTGACCTCCGCGTCCGCCAGCTCGCGGGCGATCCTGGCCATGCCACCCGGGCGATCGTCCACCTCGGCGAGGAGCGACTCGCCCTCGACGAAGGTCCAGCCGCCCCCCTGGAGGACCGCGCGGGCACCATCGTCATCCGCGGTGGTCATGATGAAGTGGCCGACCTCACCCAGGCCACCGCCGCCGATGGCGCGCAGGTCGACGCCGGCCGCCGCCATCTCCTCGGCGAGGCGGGCCATCTGGCCGGGCTGGTTGCTGACCTGGACGACGAACTGCCTGGACATCGGGGCCTCCGGGGCGGCGGCTGGACTGGCCGCGGTGGGATCGGGAATGCAATGGCGATTCTCGCACGCGGGTGGCCATCGGGTCGAGGGCGCCGGGTCAAGGCCGTCCGTGCCTCTCGCGCTGCCTACCCGCGGTGGATCTCGATCGCCCGCTGGTAGGCCTCGAGATACGCAGGCGCGGACCCTGTAACCCAGTTGAAGTCCACGCCCATTCCCCGCCTTCGGAGGTCGGCCCAGCCGGCAGGATCGGCCGCCCGCAGCCGGCTCGCCCGGAGGACCGCTGCCACCAGCGCCGCCGGCGTGGCCTCGTCGAACATGAACCCGGTGCCCTCCCCGGGACGCTCATCGACGTCCACCACGCTGTCGGCGAGGCCGCCCGTCCGACGGACCACCGGCGGCGTGCCGTACCGCAGCGCGATCATCTGCCCCTGGCCGCACGGCTCGAACCGTGACGGCATCAGGAACAGGTCCGAGCCCGCATAGATACGGCGGGCCATGTCGCGGTCGAACCGTTCGATGAGCGCAACGCGACCCGGATCGGCGGCGGCAAGCGCCCGGAATGGATCCGCCAGCGCCGCGTGGCCGGTGCCCTGGACGATGATCCGGGCTCCGGCCGCGAGGAGATCCCGTGCTCCATCGCCAAGGAGGTCGAAACCCTTCTGGGGATCCAGACGCCCGATCATGCCCAGCACGGCGCCGTCATCGGCCGGGTCAAACCCGACCCGCGCCAGCAGATCCGCGCGGCAGACGACCTTGCCGGACGGCTTCGCGGCATCGTAGGGCGCGGCAAGGGCGGCGTCGGTCGCCGGGTTCCAGACGTCCGGGTCGATGTCGTTGAGGATGCCGAAGAACCGGTCGCCCATCGCGCGCAGCGTTGCGTCGAGGCCGCTCCCGAACGCGGGGGTCAGCGCCTCCCGGGCAAAGCCCGGCGAGACCGTGTTCGCGAGGTCCGCTCGCTCGATGGCGGTACGCAGCAGGTCCACGCGATCCGGGTCCGAGCCGGCCAGCCGGTCCCCGGGCGCCAGCCCGATCATGCCCATGTCGGCGGCGCGCACCTTGCCGTGGTAGGCCAGGTTGTGCAGCGTGACCAGCACCGCCATGCCAGACATGAACGGGTCGCCAGCCGCCTCCCCACGGGCCCGATCAAGAAGCGCCGGACCCGTGTGCCAGTCGTGGACGTGGAGCACATCCAGGGGGGTTCCGTCTCGGCGGAGGGCAGCGAGCGCCACGCGGCAGAAGACGGCGAACCGCCAGGCGTCGTCCGGGTGGTCGTAGATCGTCCCACGGTCGAAGGCCGCGGGCACATCCACCAGCCGGAGCCGGTAGCCGTCCGCGATCACGTTCACAACGCCAGCCCGGAGGGGGCGCGCGGACCTCGGATCGAGGACAACCAGGGGAGGCTCGCTGACGGCCTCGGGCGGGACCGGGACCGACCGGTAGCGCGGCAGGAACACGTCCACCGGTGCCTGCAGCCCAGCCCCGGCCTCGGGCAACCGGCCGAGCGCCCGCGCCAGCGCGTCCACGACGTCCGCCAGGCCACCGACCTTGGCCCAGGGCTCGCATTCCGCGGCGAGCAGCGCGACTCGGATGGCCATCCAGGCGAAGGGTACTGCCGGGAGTGGCGCCGCCGGGAGGTCCAGCGGCCGCAGGCGGCATGCCTGGCCGGGCCGCGCGCCCAGACCGGCTCCCGGCCGCAGAGATGCCGCTATCATGTCCCGCTCATGGAACCCCTCGTCCACGTTCCGGTCACACCGGGTGCCTCCTTCAGCCTGCCGCCCAAGCTGGAGGGACTGCGCCGTCTGGCGTACAACCTGTGGTGGTGCTGGCATCCGCGGGCACGGACCATGTTCTCGCGCATCGACGCGGGAGCCTGGGCACGCCACCGCAACCCGATCGCCCTGCTGTCGGGTCCGGTCGCCTGGGGGCAGCTCCTCGAGAACCCGGCGTTCATGGTGGAGTACGAGTCGATCCTGCGGGAATTCGACGCCTACATGTCCAACGGCAGCGACCACTGGTTCCAGCGCCGGCATGCGGGCGACCTCGACGGGCCTATCGCCTATTTCTGCGCCGAGTACGGCTTCCACGAGTCCCTGGGGATCTACTCCGGGGGTCTTGGCGTCCTCGCGGGCGACCACATGAAGACCGCCTCCGACATGGCAATGCCGGTCGTCGGCGTGGGGCTGATGTACCGCAAGGGGTACTTCCGCCAGACGATCGATGCGGACGGCCACCAGGAGCATGCCTATCCGGACTACGAGCTCGGCCGTCTGCCGATCCTGCGCGCGCTCGACCGACAGGGCGACCCGCTCACGGTACGGGTGGAGCTGCCGGGCCGCGATCTCCACGCTGCGGTCTGGATGGCCCAGGTCGGCCGCGTGCCGGTGCTGCTGCTGGACACGGACCTGCCGGACAACGACGACTCGGACCGCCCGATCACCCACATCCTCTACGTCCGCGGCCGTGAGATGCGCCTCCACCAGGAGCTGGTCCTGGGCGTGGGCGGCGTCCGGGCGCTACGCGCGCTGGACCTGGCGCCAGCGGTCTGGCACCTCAACGAAGGTCACTCCGCTTTCCTCCTGGCCGAGCGGACGCGGGAGCTGGTGGCCGGCGGCATGCCCACGGAGGACGCCTGGGCGGAGGTCCGCAGCAGCAGCGTGTTCACGATCCACACCCCGGTCGCCGCCGGCAACGAGCGCTTCGACACGGATCTCGTCCGCCGGGTGGCGGGCCCCCTGTTCGAAGGCGATGGCCGGCCGGGCACGGGAGGCATCGACCTGGACCACGTCCTGGAGCTGGGGCTGGGCGTGGACGGCAATGCGTCCCAGTTCGACATGACCGCGTTCTCGCTCCGGCAGACCAGGGGGGCCAACGCCGTCTCGCTGCTCCACGGCCGCACCGCCAACGCAACGTGGCAGGGCGTCATGCCGCACGAGATCCTGGGGCTCACCAACGGCGTGCACACGCCGACGTGGGTCGGCCAACCGATGCGTGCTGTCCTGGAGCGCCACACGCAGGCCAACCTCGACACCATGGATGACCAGCCCGAGTCGCGCCGGTTCTGGGAGCGCATCGACCAGGTGCCCGACCTGGACCTCTGGGCGGCCCATCAGCGCCAGAAGCAGGAGCTGTCGATCTTCGCTCGCGGTCGCCTGCGCAACCAGTTCGCCCGCCACGGCGAGGCGCCGAGGCTGCTGGAGGAGCTCGAGGAGGTCCTGGACCCCGGGATCCTGACCATCGGCTTTGCGCGGCGGTTCGCCACCTACAAACGAGCGTCCCTCCTGTTCTCGGACCTGGACCGGCTCGCCCGGATCGTGTGGGACGCGGACCGACCCGTGCAGATCATCTTCGCCGGCAAGGCCCACCCCGCGGACCGGCCTGGCCAGGGCGTCATCCAGGAGATCTTCGGCCGATCGCGCAGCCCCGAGCTTCGCGGCCGGGTGTTCGTCATGGAGGACTACGACATCCGGATCGCCCGGTTCCTCGTGCGGGGCGTGGATGTCTGGCTCAACAACCCGCGACGCCCGCTCGAAGCCTCCGGGACGTCGGGCATGAAGGCAGCCGCCAACGGCGTCCTCAACCTGTCCGTGCTGGACGGCTGGTGGGACGAGGGCTGGACCGGTGACAACGGCTGGGCCATCGGCGGACGCGACGCGAACCCCGACGAGAGCGCCCAGGACTGGGCCGACTCCCAGGACCTGTACCGGATCCTCGAGGATGAGCTCATTCCGGCCTACTACGACCTTGACCAGGAGGGCCTGCCCACGCGCTTCCTCCAGCTCATGCGGAACTCGATCGCCAGCACCATCTGGCGGTTCTCGACCACCCGGATGCTCCACGAGTACGTCGAGCGGCTCTATCTCCCAGCCTCGGGCGCGGCACCGGATGCCCCGGGCCCCACCGCCTCGACCTGAGGTCCCGGGCAGGCCACCGCCCGCCATGTGCCATCCCCACCCAGAGGACCGCAGCCTTGGCTCCCCGGATCTCGCTGGCCCTGGCCATTCACAATCACCAGCCAGTCGGCAACTTCGGATGGGTGTTTGCCGAGGTCTACGACCGAGCCTACCTGCCGATGCTGCAGGCGCTCGAGCGGCATCCCGGCGTCCACCTCTCGCTCCACTACACGGGCCCCCTGCTCGAATGGCTGACGGCTGAGCATCCGGAATTCCTGGTCCGGCTCGGTGCGCTGGTCGCCAGCCGGCAGGTCGAGCTCCTTGGCGGTGGCCTCTACGAGCCGATCCTTGCCTCGCTCCCGGAGCACGATCGTATCGACCAGCTGCGCCGCATGGGCTCGACGATCGAGGGCATCACCGGCCACCGACCGCAGGGTGCCTGGCTGGCCGAGCGCGTCTGGGAACCCGACCTGCCCACCTCGCTCGCCGCCGCAGGCTATCGCTGGACCATCCTCGACGATCAGCACTTCCGTGCCGCGGCCATCCCCGAGGAGAACCTCTGGGGCGCCTACACGACAGAGGACCAGGGCAACCTGCTCACGGTCTTCGGCACCGAGCAGGGCCTCCGCTACCGGATCCCGTTCAGGCCGGTGGAGGAGGTCATCGGCTACCTCCGCGACCACGCCACGGAGGCGGGCGATCGCGTGGGGATGATGGGCGACGACGGCGAGAAGTTCGGCGCCTGGCCCACCACCTGGGAGCACTGCTGGGGGCCCGGACGCTGGGTCGAGCATTTCTTCGAGGAGCTCGAGGCCAACGAGGGCTGGCTGTCCACCGTCACGCCCTCACGGTGGCTGGAGACCCAGCCGCCGATCGGTCGCGTGTATCTGCCGACCTCTTCCTACGCCGAGATGGGCGAGTGGGCCCTGCCGCCGGACGAGATGGCGGTCTTCGGGCCCCTGTTCCACGACGCCGTGGCCGGGCACCGGCCCGAGGCACGCTGGCTGCGGGGCGGGTTCTGGCGGAACTTCCAGGTGAAGTACCGCGAGGTCAACGACCTCCACAAGCAGATGCTGCGGGCGTCGGGCAAGGTGGCGGCGATGCCCCAGGGCGCGGCGAAGGCGGCAGCCGTCGACCATCTCCACCGCGGCCAGTCCAACGACTGCTACTGGCACGGGCTGTTCGGCGGTATCTACATCTCGCACCTGCGCCTGGCCACGTACGAGCACCTCGTGGCCGCCGAGGACGCCGCCGACGGCCTGGCCGGGTGGCCGCGGACGGCCGAGACGCTGGACCTGGACATGGACGGACGGCCCGAGGCGATCCTCTCGGAGCGTGGGCAGGTCGTGACGGTCAAGCCAGCCGAGGGTGGCGGCGTGGGCAGCTGGGACATCCGGGCCGCCCGCCACGCCCTGGCGGCCGTGCTCCGGCGCCGCCCCGAGGCCTATCACGAGACCCTGCGCGCCCGCGAGGCCGTTGGCTCCGCGGCAGAGGGTTCCGAGGTGGGGGCGCCGGCGGCCGGTATGTACGCGCCCGCCTCGATCCACGACGCCGTGACGGTCAAGGAGGAGGGCCTCGCCGGCGTGCTCCGCTACGACGACCACGAGCGCCGCCTCGGCCTCATCCGGTTCCTGGCGCCGGGCACCACGCCCGACGCGGTCGCGGCCGCCCGCGAGATCGAGCTGGGCGATTTCCGCGACGGCGAGTTCACGGTGAGCCACCTCGAGCCGGGGTTGATCACCCTGACACGCGAGGGAATGGTCGATGGTCAGCCGTTCGTGGTCAGGCGCACGACGCGCCTCGGCGGCGGCCGCCTGGACCCGGAGCTCGGCCTGGAGCTGGTGATCGAGCACCGCGGCACCGAGCCCGTCGAGACGCGGCTTGGCCTGGAGCTCTCGCTCCAGCTGCTGGGTGGCGGCGGCAACCCGTCGGCGTGGTACGACGTCGCGGGTCGCCGGTCGCCTCACGACGGAGCGGGGAAGGCCTCCGGGATCTCCACCCTCAGATATGGCAACGACTGGGTGGGCGTCGAGGTGACGGCCACGGCGGAGCCCGTCGCAGACGCCTGGTGGAGCCCCATCGAGACGGTCTCCAACTCCGAGTCGGGCTTCGAGCGGGTGTATCAGGGCAGCGCGCTGCTGGTCTCGTGGCCCGTCACCCTGACTCCCGGCGAGACGCGCAGGGTCTCGCTTCACCAGGTGGCGGCCGTGACCAGGGATCACGCTGCCGCCGAGGGCACCGTCCCGGCGTGAGCACCTCCGGCCGCCACGCCGGGGACGACGACCGACCGCTCAGGGGCCCGGAGAACCAGCGACCCCCGGGGGTGAGCCGGGGGTCGGAGGATGGGCGCCGGAAGGAGGGGGAGGGTTCGGCGCCCGCAGACGTTGGGGGGTTCAGCTCAGGGACATCTCGATGGGGTAGAGCGGCCGATGCGGGCTGTCGTTCAGGTCGCGGGGATCAACGCCCAACTCGCCGGCGGTGACGGCAAAGACACCGAGGATCATCAGGCTCAGGGAGAGGAGGAGGAACTCCACCGCGGTCGCTCGTTTCCGGATGTGCGTGGGTGATTGATATATTCAACTAGGCCAAGGCAAACGATAATTGGACTACTCCGCTATGTCAACGAGCCGGAACGACCCTGTCCCGCCCGCCGAACGGCCTGTCGAGAGACCCTCCGTTTCGGGACCTGAACCTGCCGGGAGTCACGAGCTCGACATCGAGCGGGACTCCGATGTCCCCATCTCCACGCAGATCTACTGGCAGCTCGCGTTCCAGATCGAGTCGGGACGCCTGCAGCCGGGTACGCGCCTGCCACCGGTGCGTGAGCTGGGTGCAGCCCTGCGCGTCAACCCCAACACCGTGCGGGCGGTCTACCGGCGCCTGGCGGACGCGGGCTACGTGGTGGGGCGGCACGGGGCGGGAACGCGTGTCGTGGATCGGCCGCCGGTCAGGCGCGGAGCGGAGGCGCTGGCCGGCATCGTGGCGGAGACGCTGCGCCGGGCGGCCCAGCTGGGGTTCACCCCGGACGAGGTGGCCCAGGCCACGTTCACGGCGGCCACGGAGCGCAAGCGCCCCGGACCCCACATCCGCGTCCTGTTCGCGGAGTGCACCACGGCGGACGCGAACGCGGACGCGGGGCGGATCTCGGAGGCGTTCCCCGAGCGGATCGAGGTGATCCCGGTGATCCTGGACGAGCTGTCGGAGCGCCTCGACCGCTACCACTACGATCTCGTCGCCACCACCACGTTCCACGCCGATGAGGCCCAGGCCTACGTCGCCGGCCGCGTGCCCGTGGTCGCAATGCTCGTGGGCACCGGGTACATGTCGCTCATCCACGAGATCACCGGCCTGCCGTCCGGGTCCCGGGTGGGCGTCGTCTGTGGCTCCCAGCGTGGCGTGCAGAACATCGCAGAGGCCCTGCAGCTCGCGGGCGCCTCGGACGTCGAGATCGTCTCGGCCGTCGCCGAGACGGGGCCCGAGCTGGAGGAGGTGAACCGCGTGGCGGACCTGGTCCTCATGTCGCGCGAGGCGATCGCGCTGGGCCTGGAAGCGCGGTTCGACCGGCCGAAGCGCCTGCGCGAGTGGAGCTACGAGTTCGACCCGGCGGGACTGGAGATGCTGCGCCGCGCGCTCGAGCGCATCGACACGGCACGGTGACGGCCGCCGCCCCACTGCCTGTTGCAGTTCACGCGGACTGCATCCCCCGCCGCGGGAGGG
Source organism: uncultured Chloroflexia bacterium (assembly GCA_963766735.1). Classification (GTDB taxonomy): domain Bacteria; phylum Chloroflexota; class Limnocylindria; order Limnocylindrales; family CSP1-4; genus CAIXZV01. The sequence continues at coordinate 97,349 of CAVYBU010000017.1, read as the reverse complement.
ACGTTTGACACCCCCGGTGAACGTGGCCTAGGGTCATGCGACGCCGCAGACCGGACCCCGCCTCGGTTCGGTGCGCATCCCATCGGACAGTCCAGGGAGGTCTCATCCCCAGTCAGGAGCGCGTGACTCATCCCGTCCCGGACACCGCGCCTGTCGTTTCGCCGGACATGCCCTCCGACGGCCGCCGGCGCGCGGTGATCGAGGCGATCACCCCGCAGGTGGACGCAGGCCGCTTCCCCGCGAAGCGCGTCATCGGCGACACGATCGTCGTCGAGGCTGACGCGTTTGCCGACGGCCACGACGTCGTGAGCGTCAGGCTCCGCCATCGACCCGCAGGCCAGGAGGAGTGGACCGAGCTGGCGATGGAGGAGCTGGGCAACGACCGCTGGCGTGCCGCCTTCGAGGTGGAGGAGCTGGGACGCCACGCGTTCACCGTCGCCGCCTGGACCGATGCCTGGGCAACCTGGCGCCGCGATCTCCGCAAGCGGATCGACGCGGACCAGGACATCGGGGTCGACCTGCGGATCGGGGCAGCCCTCGTGGACGGCGCCGTCACGCGTGCCAGGGCGAGCGGTGACGCGTCCGATGCCCGGTCCCTCGCCGGGTGGGCAGGACGCCTGCGTTCCGGGCGAGCCGCTGGCGATCCTGCCGACGGCGCCCTGGACGAGACCCTCGACGGGCTGATGACGCGCCACGCCGATCGCACCCACGAGACCGTGCAGGAGCCTGTCCTGGAGCTCGTCGTGGAGCCGAAGCTGGCCCGCTTCTCGACCTGGTACGAGCTGTTCCCGCGGTCGGCATCGCCCGATCCCGATCGTCACGGGACGTTTCGCGACGTCATCGCCCGCCTGCCGTACGTCGCCGGCCTCGGCTTCGACGTGCTCTACCTGCCGCCGGTCCATCCCATCGGCCGGACGTTCCGCAAGGGACCCGACAACACCACCGAGTGTGCCCCGCACGATCCCGGCGTCCCCTGGGCAATCGGATCGGATGAAGGCGGCCACGAGGCCATTCATCCCGAGCTCGGCACGCCGGAGGACTTCCGGGCGCTCGTCCAGGCAGCGAATGGAATGGGTGTCGCGATCGCTCTCGACATCGCATTCCAGGCGTCCCCGGATCACCCTGCCGTCAGGGAGCACCCGACGTGGTTCCGGCAGCGCCCGGACGGCACCGTCCAGTACGCGGAGAACCCGCCCAAGAAGTACCAGGACATCTACCCGTTCGACTTCGAGTCCGAGGACTGGCCGGGCCTGTGGACCTACCTCGAGGGCGTGTTCCGCCACTGGATAGCGGAGGGGGTGCGGGTCTTCCGGGTCGACAATCCCCACACGAAGGCCTTCCCGTTCTGGGAATGGGCCATCACGCGGATCAAGGCGGACCATCCGGACGTGCTGTTCCTGGCCGAGGCGTTCACCCGCCCCAGGATCATGTACCGCCTCGCCAAGCTCGGGTTCACCCAGTCCTACACGTACTTCACCTGGCGGACGGAGAAGGAGGAGCTCGCCAGATACTTCGTCGAGCTCTCGCGGCCGCCGGTCTCCGAGTTCTTCGGGCCGAACTTCTGGCCGAACACGCCCGACATCCTCCACGCGACGCTCCAGGATGGCGGCCGGGCGATGTTCCAGGCGCGCTACGTGCTGGCCGCGATGTCATCGTCGAGCATCGGCATCTATGGGCCGGCGTACGAGCTGGGCGAGCACACCCCGCGCGAGCCGGGCAGCGAGGAGTACCTGCACTCCGAGAAGTACGAGCAGCGGACCTGGAACCTCGATGATCCGGAGAGCATCGCCCCGCTTGTCCGTCGGGCCAACGAGATCCGGCGGGCACATCCGGCGCTCCAGTCGAATGGGGGCATGACGATCCACCGCATCGACGATGATCAGCTCATTGCCTGGTCGAAGCACACGGCGGACCGCTCCGACAGGGTCCTGACAATCGTCAGCCTCGATCCCCGGACGACCCGAACCGGGACCCTGGAGCTGGACCTGGGCGAGCTGTGGCTGGACCCGCAGAGGCCGTACGAGGTCGAAGACCTCGTCAGCGGCGAGGTCGAGCGGTGGCACGGCCGCACAATCCCGATCGAGATCGATCCGGCAACGCTCCCTGCCCGCGTCCTGCACATCCGAGGACAGGACTGATGGCCGCCACCGCGCGCCGTCGGACCCGGGCCGCGGACGCCCCGCGGACCGATCGGGCCGCCCTCAGCCACCCGATCGGCGAGGAGGCCCTCTGGTACAAGGACGCGATCATCTACGAGGTGCCCGTCCGCGCCTACCGGGACAGCAACGGTGACGGCATCGGAGACTTCCGCGGCCTGACCGAGAAGCTGGACTACATCCGCGACCTCGGCGTGACCGCGATCTGGATCCTCCCGTTCTACCCGTCTCCCCAGCGCGACGACGGCTACGACATCGCGGACTTCACGGCCGTCCATCCGAGCTACGGCACCCTGGGCGACGTCAGGGCATTCATCCGCGCAGCGCATGCCCGGGGCCTCCGGGTCATCACCGAGCTGGTCTGCAACCACACCTCGGACCAGCACGCCTGGTTCCAGCGGGCACGCCGGGCGAAGCCGGGCAGCTCCGCCCGGGACTTCTACGTCTGGAGCGATACGCCCGACCGCTACGCCGACGCCCGGATCATCTTCACCGACACCGAGACGTCCAACTGGACCTGGGACGCGGTGGCAGGCGCCTACTACTGGCACCGCTTCTTCTCGCACCAGCCCGATCTCAACTTCGACCACCCTGCCGTTCACGATGCCGTGATCAAGGCGATGGACTTCTGGCTGGACCTGGGCGTGGACGGCCTCCGACTCGACGCGATCCCGTACCTCTACGAGCGCGAGGGCACCAACTGCGAGAACCTGCCCGAGACGCACGCGTTCCTCAAGAAGCTGCGCGCACACATCGACCAGGCATTTCCCGGTCGCATGCTGCTGGCCGAGGCGAACCAGTGGCCCGAGGACTCGGTCGAGTACTTCGGGGACGGCGACGAGTGCAACATGGCCTTCCACTTCCCGGTCATGCCGCGCATGTTCATGGCGGTCCGAATGGAGGACCGGCTGCCGCTCGTCGACATCATGGAGCAGACCCCGGCCATCCCCGCCTCCGCCCAGTGGGCCATGTTCCTGCGCAATCACGATGAGCTGACCCTGGAGATGGTCACGGACGAGGAGCGGGACTACATGTACCGCGCCTACGCCCACGATCCGCAGATGCGGATCAACGTCGGGATCCGCCGCCGGCTCAGCCCGCTGCTCGCCAACAACCGCCGCCGGATCGAGCTGATGAACGGACTCCTGTTCTCGCTCCCCGGCACCCCGGTCCTCTACTACGGGGACGAGATCGGGATGGGCGACAACGTGTTCGTAGGCGACCGGAACGGCGTGCGCACGCCGATGCAATGGAACGGTGACCGCAACGCCGGGTTCTCCAGCGCCAACCGCCAGCAGCTGTACCTGCCGGTGATCGTTGATCCCGAGTACCACTACGAGGCGATCAACGTCGAGGTCCAGCAGGCGAACCCGCAATCCTTCCTGTGGTGGACGAAGCGGCTGATCGATCTTCGCAAGCGCCACCCGGCGTTCAGCCGCGGCTCGCTCGAGTTCCTCCAGCCGGAGAACCACCGGATCCTGGCGTTCGTCCGCCGCCACGAGGGCCAGGTGCTCCTGGTCGTCGCCAATCTGTCGCGATTCGGCCAGCCCGTGGCCCTGGACCTGGCCGAGTTCACTGGCCAGGTGCCCGTGGAGCTGATGGGCAGGGTGGACTTCCCGATCATCGGCGACAGCCCGTACATCCTGTCCCTGGGGCCGCACGCATTCATGTGGTTCGAGCTGACCATCCCGGTCGATGACGAGGCCGTCGCCGCCGAGCCCGACGAGCTGCCGGTGCTGCCGGCCGCGGAGACGGTCCTCGAGCTGCTCGGGACGCCTCATGCCACCGCTGTCACCAGGGTCCTCGGGAAGTGGATCCGCGAGCGACGCTGGTTCCGGAGCCGTACCCGACGCATCAAGACGATCGCCATCATGGACGCGGTGCCGGTCCCGGTTGCCGATCGCATGGCCGCCGTCGCGCTCATCCAGGTCGCGTACACGGAGGGCGATCCGGAGCTGTACCTGGTCCCCCTGACCACGATGAGCCAGCGAGAGGCCGCCCCGATCGTCGCAATCAGCCCGCACGCGGCCATCGGCCGGATCGCGCCCACCGGCAGCCGACGGACCCATCGCCTGCTCGTCGACGCGACCCTCGACCCGGCGTTCACGACGGCCCTGCTGGATGCCATCGGGGGACGGCGGCGCCTGCGCGGCCGCGCCGGGGAGCTGGTGGGCAAGCCGGAGAAGGGGTTCCGCGGCATCGTGGGTCCCGATCGTGCGGCACTGGCCCCCGTCCCGATCCGCGGTGAGCAGAGCAACAGCTCGACCATCTTCGGGGACCGGGCGATCCTCAAGCTCTATCGGGTGATGCAGGCCGGCACCAACCCGGATCTCGAGGTCGGCCGGGTTCTGACCGAGCGTGGCTTCGCCCAGACCCCCGCGATCGCCGGTTCGATGGACTATCGCGCCGCGGGCGTCCCGTCGATGACCGCCGTGCTGGTCAACGCCTTCGTTCCCAACCAGGGCAACCTGTTCACGCACACGCTCGACGAGCTCGGCGGCTTCTTCGAACGCGCGGCCGCCATGCCGCATCGCGCAGATGGCGACGGCCTGGATCCGGCCGCCCTGCTGGCCGCGGCTCGTGAGGACGCGCCGGCCGATGTCCATATCGCGGTGGACGCGTTCTTCGAGACCGCTCGCCTCGCGGGCATCCGCACCGGGGAGCTCCACTGGACGCTGGCCGGAGCCCGTGACGACCCGGCGTTCACCCCGGAGCCGTTCAGCGAGCTGTACCAGCGCTCCGTGTACCAGTCGATCGGCGCTTCGACACGCCGGGCCATGGATCTCCTGCGACGCCGCCTGGAGACGCTGCCGCCGGGTGCCGCCGCCGATGCGGCGCTGGTCCTCGAGCGGAGCGCCTCGATCGACGCCCGGCTCCGCGTGCTGCTCGAGCAGAAGTTCGGCGGGATGCGCATCCGGACCCATGGGGATCTCCACGCGGAGCAGATCCTCAACACCGGGCGGGACCTGGTCATCATCGACTTCGAAGGGGAGCCAACCCGCCCGCTCAGCGAACGGCGCCTCAAGCGCTCCGCCCTGCGGGACGTGGCCGGGATGCTCCGCTCGTTCCACTACGCGAGCTACGGTTCGCTGCTGCGGCCCGAGATGGGCGCTGCCATCCGGCCCGAGGATGTGGATGCCCTCGACGAGTGGGCCCGCACCTGGAACCGCTGGGTCGGGGCGACGTTCCTGGCCGGCTACCGGGAGATCACCGAGGGAGCCGCGTTCCTGCCCACCGACGACAGGGAGTGGGCAGCGCTCCTCGACGCGTTCCTGCTCGAGAAGGCCTGCTACGAGCTGACCTACGAGCTGAACAACCGACCCGACTGGGTCGCGATCCCGGTGCGCGGGATCCTCCAGCTGCTCGGCGGATGAACGAGCGTCCGGAGGCTGCGGCGGTCCGGGTTGCGCGGCACGCGGTCACCCGCTATGGGATCGACGCCGCGCCCACCGGGAGGCGCGGCGACGTTGGCCTCGCAGACGGCCCGGCCTCGCGGGTGGTCGCGGCCCGGATGAACGCTGCCCGACCGCCCGGCTCCCCGTCGGTGCAGGCTGGCGACCTCGCCGCGCTCAGCCTGTTGCACGAGGTCGCCCACCTCCTGGTCGAGCGCTACGAGGCCACGACGGCGCCCGAGGCCAGGTCTCGTGCGGCAGGCCGCGTCCGGGCGAACCTGGGCACGGACGCCGACCGGGCCCTTGGCCGGTTCGCCGATGCGTTTCCGGCACGCCTGCCGGAGCCGGAGGCCCCGGCCAACCTGGTCGGCGAGATGCTCCTGACGCACCTCGCCAACGAGAACCCCGCCGCCAACCCGCTGCGCGAGCTGTTCGACGATCGACCCCTCGTCCGGTCGAGATCGTACGCCGCCACCCTGACCGAGCTGGAAGCCTTCTTCGACACGGCAGAGCCGATGGCGGGCGTCGACGCCGACGCAGAAGGGACGAGCGAGAGCCCGGCCGGCATCCTCGAGCTGCTGCGGGCACCGGCGCGCCACGCCCCAACGTCCCTGGCCGGCCAGCTGCGCTACGTCCGTGAGCACTGGTCGGGCCTCCTTGGTGAGGACCTCGGCGGGCTGCTGGACCGCCTTGACACGGCGATCGGCGTCCTGGCCGAGGAGGAGCGCGGGCTGCACCTGCGGTTCGGGGGCACCGGGGGCGACGGCGCGCCGATCGAGACCCCGGAGTTCACCGGCCTGGAGGCCGAGGCCGAGCGCTTCAGCAGCGACGCCGACTGGATGCCGCGGCTGGTGCTCATCGCCAAGAGCACCTACGTCTGGCTGGACCAGCTCTCCAAGCGCTACTCGCGTGACATCCGGACCCTGGACGCCATCCCGGACGAGGAGCTTGACATGCTCCGGCGCCGTGGCGTGACGGGGCTCTGGCTCATCGGCCTGTGGCAACGCTCGGTGGCGTCGGAGACCATCAAGCGCCGGCGGGGCAACCCGGATGCGGTCGCCTCGGCCTACTCGCTCGACGACTACAGGATCGCGGACGACCTTGGCGGCGAGAACGCGTACGCCAATCTCCGCGACCGTGCGCGGTCGCACGGGATCCGCCTGGCCAGCGACATGGTCCCGAACCACATGGGGATCGACTCGCGCTGGGTGATCGAGCACCCGGAGTGGTTCCTGTCGGTGCCCGTGCCGCCCTACCCCGCCTACAGCTTCGGCGGACCAGACCTCTCGCCCGACGAGCGTGGTTCGATCGTCCTGGAGGACCACTACTGGGACGCGACCGACGCCGCGGTCGTGTTCAAGCACCACGATCACCGGACGGGGGCGACGCGCTACATCTACCACGGCAACGACGGCACCAGCTTCCCCTGGAACGACACGGCGCAGCTCGACTTCATCTCGGCCGAGGTCCGGGAGCAGGTCATCCTGACGATCCTCGACGTGGCCCGCCGGTTCCCGGTCATCCGCTTCGACGCCGCGATGGTCCTTGCCCGGAAGCACGTCCAGCGCCTGTGGTGGCCGCTGCCCGGCGCCGGCGACGGCATCCCGTCGCGGGCCGAGCACGCCATGCGCAAGGCCGCCTTCGACCGCCTGATGCCCACCGAGTTCTGGCGCGAAGTGGTGGACCGCGTTGCGGCGGAGGTCCCGGACACGCTGCTGCTGGCCGAGGCGTTCTGGATGCTGGAGGGCTACTTCGTCCGGACCCTCGGCATGCACCGTGTCTACAACAGCGCGTTCATGCACATGCTCCGTGACGAGGACAACGCCGGCTACAGGAAGGTCCTCAAGGAGACCCTGGAGTTCGATCCGGAGATCCTCAAGCGGTACGTCAACTTCATGAACAACCCCGACGAGAAGACCGCGGTCGAGCAGTTCGGCACGGGCGACAAGTACGTCGGCGTGGCCACCCTCCTCGCCACGCTCCCCGGCCTGCCGATGTTCGGCCACGGCCAGTTCGAGGGCTTCACCGAGAAGTACGGCATGGAGTTCCGCAGGGCGACCCAGGACGAGCCCGTCGACGAGTGGCTGGTCGCCCGCCACGAGCGCGAGATCGTGCCGCTCCTCCACCGCCGCGCGGACTTCGCGGAAGCCCGGGACTTCCTGCTCTACGACTTCGGTCACGATGCCGGGGGCACGGACGAGAACGTCTTCGCCTACTCCAACGGGAGCGGCAGCTCACGATCCCTGGTCGTCTTCCACAACCGGTACGGCGAGACGTCCGGCTGGATCCGGGACTCGGCCGCGTACGCGGTGAAGGACGAGGACGGGTCGAAGCACATGGAGCGGAAGACGCTGGCCGAGGGGCTGGGTCTCGCGGACGGGGCGGCCGAGGATCGATGGATCGCCTTCCGGGAGCAGCGCACGTCGCTCGAGTACCTGCGTTCCGTCGTGGAGATCAGGGAGCACGGCCTCCACCTGCCGCTCCATGCCTACGACACGCGCGTCTTCTGGGAGTTCCGCGAGCTGCACGACAGTGCCCACATCTGGCGGCGGCTGGCTGAGAGGCTCGCGGGCCGGGGCGTGCCGTCGCTCGAGGATGCGCTCCGCGAGCAACAGCTGGGTCCGGTCCACGACGCGGTCCGAACCGCCATCCTCGCGCCAGCGCGGGACACCGTCGAGCGGCTGGTTGCCGCCGTGGCCGATGCGACCGGGACCGCGGGCGACCAGGAGCCCGTGGTGGACCTGGCCCTCGCGCGCCTCTCATCCGCGGAACCTGTCGCCGCGGGGGTCGCGGATGCATCGCAGGCGGCGGCCCTGGGCGTCTGGGCGCTGCTCTCGCCGCTGGGGACCCTGCCCGAGGGAGCGATGGTGGGGCCGACGAACCGGGCCTGGTACGAGGAGCTGCGGCTGGCGCCGGTGGTGGCGGACGCCCTGCGATCAGTCGCCCTCGACGAGGCGGCCGCCTGGTGGGCAGCGGAGCGCATCCGGGTGCTGCTGGACCTGCCGCTGCCGTCGTCGCTCACGGGTAGCGCCGACACCATCGCCGCGGACCTCGTGGACGCGTGGCTGTTCCACCCGGTGGTCCGGCCGTTCCTGCGCGTCAACCAGTGGAATGGCGAGGACTGGTTCCACGGTGAGTCGTTCGCGGAGCTGCTGGACTGGACGGACCGGCTGGAGTCGATCGCCACGCCGGCCCAGGCTTCCTCGCCGGTCCAGGCCTCGGCGATGGTCGCGGCCAGGGTCACTGGTCGAGCCGCGCGCTGGCCGGGGAGGATCCGGACCCTGATCGAGGCGGCGGTCGCGACATCCGACTACCGGGTGGATCTTCTGCGCGAGGCCCTGGCTCCGGCATCCAGGCCGTCGACCTCGGCCCCGAGCCCGGCCGCCGCCAAGCCGAAGGGTCGGGCCAAGGCCAAGGGCAAGGGCAAGGGCGGCAAGAAGCCCGACTGACGCCCGTCCGTGTCGGCCTCGCCCGGCCTGCGCGTCAACGGCACCGGCCGCTGGGCGCGGCTCGCGTTCAGCCCTCGCCCAGCAGGATCCGTCGCAGGATCGGGATGGGCGGCGCGCCATGCGCGATGGCCGCCTCGAGGTGGGCGCGCTCGTCGAAGCCCGGCGTGGCCGGGTAGCCGCCCACCACGCGTGGAGCCGGAACCGCGTCCTCGCCCGCGCCGGCGGCCACGGCTGCGCGCCGACGCGCGGCATCCTCGATGTCCCACATCCCCAGCGAGCCCAGGAAGTAGGTGGAGAGCTGAGTCGACGACAGCCGGGCGCGCTCGTCCTTCGCGATCGCCTCGCCGCGCTCCTGGAAGCCGCCCTCGACCATGAAGTCGATCGCCTCGTCGCTGGTCATGCCCTGCGTGTGGATCCGGACGTCGATGATCGCGTTGGTCACACAGCGCAAGTAGAACTTCCAGTGGCTGAGCCACAGCGCCATGTCGTCGGCGCAGTAACCCCGGTCGAGCATCACCTGCGTGACGTAGACGGCCCAGCCCTCGGCGAACAGCCCCGACGCGAAGACCCGCCGGACGAGCGACGAGCCATGGTTCGCGTACGCGCCCTGGAGGTAGTGCCCCGGCACCGCCTCGTGGATCACCAGGAGCTGCATCTGGCGGGTGTTCATCTCGCGCAGGTACGACTCCTGCTGGTCCGGCGGCCAGTCCCTGGGGACCGGGGTGATCGAGAAGAACGACTTCTGGCCCTGGTCCAGCGGCCCGGGTGAGTCGAGCATCGCGCCGCCGAACGAGCGCATGAACTCCGGCGTCCAGTCGATGTCGAGCGGCTCGTCAACGAGGCCGATGACGTCGTGCGCGCGGCAGAACGCCTCAACCCGGGTCAGCTCGTCGCGCGACCATGCCACGAGCTCGTCTGCGGCCGGGTGGTCGTCGGCGATCGCGTCGAGCACGCCGCGCACCATGGCGCCGTCATCCTCGGGCCGCGCATCGCCTGGTCGCCACTCGTCCCAGATGGCGCTCGCGATCCGGACCATCTCCGCGCGCACCGCGCCGTACTCGCGCTCCGCGCGCTCGAGGACTGCCTCGGGCGTGACCTCGGGATCCCGCATCGTGTGGCGCAGCTTCCGCGCAAACAGGTCCGGTCCAAGCAGCACGCTGCCACGCGTGTTCGGCGCGACCACCTCGGCCAGGTGCGTCGCGATCACATCGATGGAAGCCGTTGCCGTTGCCGCCGCGGCCCGGAGCCGTGGCATGACGGCGGCCACCGCGACATCGCCGGACGCCTCGGCCGCGTCGCCTGCTTCGACGGCGGTCCGGGCAAGCGCCGAGATGCCGCCGATGCGCCTGGCCGCCACCTCCGCCATCAGCTGGGCGACCGGCCGGTCGGGGTGTGTCCCCATCACCTCGCGTGCCGTGGCGATGACACGCGGCACACCCTCCAGGCGCCCGGCCACGGACGCGAGGCGGACGTGGAGCGGCGCGAACTCGCGGGCGAGCAGCGGGTGAATTCCCCCGCCGAGCACGTAGACCCACGCCATCGGGTTCCACGTCTCCTCGCGCAGCTCCTCCTGGTTGAACCGGAACTCGGCAAGTTCGCCCAACAGCATGTCGCGATCGATCCGCTCGCCAGGGGACAGCGATGCCGCGTCGAGGGCATCCAGCTCCGCACCCCAGCGATCGATGAACGCGAGCCGTGCCTGACGGCCCGTCTCCGTGAAGTCCGGCCAGCGCTCGTCGTGGCGATGGTCGCCGACTGCGGTGGCGAGATCCGGCTGGAGGACGAACAGCTCGTCGATGAGCGCGGCGACGAGGTCGGCGAACGCGGTCACGGTGGCGTCTCCAGGTGGGGTGAGTCCGATCGAGTCTATCGCCCACACTGGCCACCGGCGCCGGGACAGGGATTGTGGATCTCGTTCGGGGTGCTCCATGCCGGCCATGCGACGGTCACTGCGGCATCGCATCGAGGCCTGAGGAGTCCGCTCCCGTGAGACCAACGAATGCCGAAACCCGTCACCGGTGCTGCGTAGGCGGACCCAGCCACCGGCGCCCGCGTAGACTCGGCCGATGCGCACCGACGTCACGATCATCAACGGCAATGTGTTCGGCAGCCCCGGCGCCACGGCAGTCCGCATCGAGGCGGGGCGGATAGCCGCCGTCGGCCGGGAAGCTGTGGTCGGACGGGCGGGCGAGGTCATCGACGCCCGCGGCGGCCTGGTCCTGCCGGGCTTCGACGACGCCCACATCCACCTCCGGGGCGGCGCCCGTCAGCTTGATCAGGCCCAGCTCTTCCCGCTCCAGACCGTCGAAGCCGTCCAGGCCGTCATCGCGGCCCACGCTGCGGCCACGCGCGAGCGCGAGTGGGTGGAGGGCCGCGGTTGGCTCTACGCGCCGTTTCCCGGTGGCCTCCCCACGCGAGAGATCCTGGACCAGGTTGTCCCGGACAGGCCCGCCTACATGGGCTGCTACGACGGCCATACCGGCTGGGTGAACACCGTCGCCCTGCGCCTCGCGGGGATCACGAGAGAGACCCCGGACCCGCCCAACGGGGTCATCGTCAGGGACGGGGACGGCGAGCCCACCGGCGCGCTCAAGGAAGAGGCACAGCTGCTTGTCGAGCGCTTCATCCCCGTCCCCACCGAGGCCGAGGACCGGGCGTCCGTCCGGCGGGCCCTCGCCGGCCTGCACGCGGTGGGCATCACGGCGGCGCAGGACGCCTGGCTGGAGCCGGACGAGCTCGCGTTCTGGAGCCGGGTCCATGCAGACGGCGAGCTGGCGCTCCGCTTCCGCGGTGCGCTGATCATGGCGCCCGGGCAGACCCTGGCCGAGTGGCGAGACCGCCTCGATGCCTACGAGGCGCTCGCCTTTCCCATGCGGGGCGGCGACTACCTCGACAGCGGCATCCTCAAGACCTTCGTGGACGGCGTGATCGAGGCCCGGACCGCCTCGATGCTGGCGCCCTACGAGGACGACACGGACGCGGGCCTGCCGGCCTGGGAGCCTGCCGATCTCGATGCCTTCACGGCCGAGGCGGACCGCCGGGGCTGGCAGGTCGAGGCGCACGCGATCGGCGACCGCGGGGTGCGGCTGGCGCTGGACGCCTTCGAGCACGCGGCGGCCGCGAGCGGGCCCTGGACCGGCGACCCGCACGGGCGCGGCGCCGCGCCCGGCACCCACCAGCGACGTCACCGCGTCGAGCACATCGAGACGATCGACCCGGCGGACATCCCCCGCTTCGCCGACCTTGGCGTGGTGGCCTCGATGCAGCCCTATCACGGCGACCCCTCGCCGAACCAGATCTCGGTCTGGGCCGGGAACATCGGGCCCGACCGGGCAAGCCGCGCGTGGGCATGGCGGTCCATCCGCGACGCCGGCGGGAGGCTCGCCTTCGGCTCGGACTGGCCCGTGGTCCCCTACGATCCGTTCATCGCCCTCAACAACGCCGTCAACCGCCAGACCACGGATGGCGAACCGGCTGGCGGCTGGCTCCCGGGCGAGCGCCTGTCGCTCGAGCAGGCGCTGGACACGTACACGGGCGGCTCCGCGTTCGCCGCCCACGCGGACCATCGGCGCGGCCGGTTGGCCCCGGGCATGGACGGGGACGTCATCGTCCTCGATCGTGACCTGCTCGCCGACGGTCCATCTGCGATCATCGGCACCAGCGTCCGCCTGACGGTCCTTGGCGGCCGCATCGTCCATCGCTCGGAGGAGCTGGCATGAAGGGTTTCATCCTCGGGATCCTGGCCTCGGCGATCGCCTTCGTGATCCTGATCAACGTTCTCCCGGCCTCGATGATCAGCTTCTCGGGCGAAACCTGGCAGCTCGCGCTGCTGGCCGCCATGGTCGGCGTCGTCAACGCGGTCATCAAGCCGATCGTGAAGATCCTGTCCTTCCCGATCTCGCTGATGACCCTCGGTCTCGCCGGGATCGCGATCAACGCCGGCCTGCTGCTCGCCGTGGCCTTCGTGGCCGACAACTTCGCGAAGCTGGACTTCACGATCGGTGGCTGGCCCGCGGGCGGATTCACGGCCGACACGATCGTGGGGGCGGTGGTCGCATCCGTCCTGCTGGGGATCCTCTCGGCCGTCGTCGGGCTGGTCGTCAAGGACTGACCCGTTGGCCGTCCCGGCGGATGTCCTCCGGGGCGCGGCCCGGCGCTTCGGGACGCCGTCGTACGTGACGTCCGCGGCAGCGCTCGACGAGGCTGCGGCCGAGCTGAGGAGTGCCTTCCCGGATCCGTGGCTGCGCGCGTTCTCGCTCAAGGCGAACGACGTGCCGGCCGTGGTCGCACGGCTTGCCGCCGCGGGGCTGGACGCCAATGTGGTCGCCTCGGGCGAGTGGGCCGCCGCGCGGCGGGCCGGCATCCCGAACGAGCGGATCACCCTGGAGGGCGTGGGCAAGTCGCGGGCCGACCTGCGAGCGGCGGTGCGGGCTTCGGCGGAGGGTGAGCCGCTGCGGTGGATCGCCGTTGAGAGCCCGGAGGAGCTTGCCGATCTTGCCGTCCTCGCCTCGCGGGCGGGACTCGGGCGGGACGGGCGCCCGCCGCTGGACGTGCTGCTCCGGCTGAACCCGGACGTGCATCCGGAGACGCACGCGGGGCTGGCCGTCGGTCGCGGGGCGTCCAAGTTCGGGATGACGGAGACGGAGCTGACACGGCGCCGCCGCGGGCCTGCCCGCCGACGGACCCCTCCGGGCGCGCGGCGTGCATCTCCACGTGGGCTCGCAGCTGGGAGCGGTGGACGCGTGGCGGGACGCGGTACGGCGTGGGCTCGCGGTGCTGGCGCTGGTCGGGGCAGGCCGGCCGGACTTCGACACGCTCGACGTGGGCGGCGGCTTCCCGGTGGGCGAGCCCGGGGCGGTGCCCTCGCCGGCGCGGTTCGCCCGCGAGGTGGCGCCGCTCCTGGAGGCGGTGCCGGCAGAGCGGAGGCCGCGACGGCTGGCCGTGGAGCCCGGGCGGTTCCTGGTCGCGCGGGCAGGGTGGCTGATCGCGAGCGTGCTGCACGTGCGGGAGCGCGAGGGCGCCGAGGGGGGCTCGGTCCGCATCGTGGTCCTGGACGCGGGCATGACGGAGCTGGTCCGGCCGGCCATGTACGGGGCGTGGCATCGGATCACGGCACTGACCTCGCTCGGGCTCCCGGTGACCGACCCGGAGACCCAGGCCCGGCCCCCTGCCGCTACCCCGAATCGAGTCCCCTCACCGGCCCGGACTCGCGTGGACGGCCCGGTCTGCGAGAGCACCGATACGTTCGGTGCCCACGACCTGCCGCCGCTCCGCCGCGGCGACCTGGTCGCGATCGCCGACGCCGGCGCGTACGCCGCCTCCATGGCGATGACCTACAACGGGCGCCCGGCAGCAGCACAGGTCATGCTGGAGGCCGATGGGCGACTGGTGCTCGGCCGCCGCCGCGGTCGGGTCCCCGGCACCTGAACCACCGTCCGAGGGGACACCCGGTCGCGTATCGTTGAACCGTGCAGCACGCGCGGCCGGCTCCGTTGATGTTTCCTCGCGTCCAACGCGCGCTCTCGGCCGCCGCCGCGCTGGCGATCGCCACCCTCGCGTTCGTCCCCGGCATCCTCGCCGCGGGCCCGCCGTTCCCGTCTCCCGTCACCAATCAGGCTGTCTACGACACGGCGGAGGTCCTCTCGGCCACGGTCAAGGAACGCGTCGAAGCGACGATCGATGCCATCGAGAACCGGACCGGCGCCGAAGTTGTCGTCTACACCCAGCTCGTGCCCAACGGCGTCACCGAGTCTGAGGCGGAGGCGGACGCCATCGCCCTCATGGACCAGTGGGGCGTCGGCCGCGAGGGCATCGACGACGGACTGGTCATCCTGTTCGACCTCCACGAGAACGACCCGTGCCACGGGCAGGTCCAGCTCTACGCCGGTCCGGGCTTCCGTGCCACGTTCCTCAGCAACGAGGAACGGCAGGCAATCTTCGAGGACGACATGCTCCCGCACCTGCGGGACTGCGACCTGGATGGCGCGCTGCTGGCGGCCATGGACAAGGTCGACGACGCCGCCTCACCGGAGCACGCGCGCGCACTGGAAACGGCGCGCCAGGCGAACGCCATCATCGGCCTGGTCGTCGCGCCGCTGGTCGTCCTGCTGATCGTGGGCTGGTCGCTGCTCCGCTGGTACCGCGAGGGCCGCGACCCGGTCTACCTGGACGACCCCTCGATCCTGATGCCGGCCCCGCCCCCCGGCCTGACGCCGGCCGCGGCCGCCGCGGTCCGCGAGGGCGGCGTGGGACGCCGGTCCCTCACCGCTGCAAGCCTGGACCTCGCGGTGCGCGGGTTGGCGGGCTTCCGCACGGAGCAGGCCAGCGTGTTCGGGAGCAGGCCGGAGATCGGCATCCTCACCGGAGAGATCGTCTCGCGCAACGAGGCGGAGCAGGCACGGATGCTGCGCGCGCGACGGCGGCCGATGGACCCCGCGACGACGTACCTGCGAAGCCGTCTGACCGCGCTGGGGGGCGGGGCGACGTACATCGAGCCCGATCGGATCACGGAGCTCGGCGCGTCGGTGCCCAAGTTCAACAGCCTCCTGGAGGCCCACCTGGTCCAGCAGGGGTGGTACCGGGAGCGGCCGTCGCTCTCCACCATGCGCTGGGCGCGTCGCGGCGGGCTGGCCCTGTTTGCCGGGGTCGCGACCTTCATCCTCGGCGCCAACCTGCCGTCAAGTGGTGCCCTGCTGCTCGGCGTGTCGCTCGTTGGTTCGGGGATCGCCGTGCTCGCGATCTCGGTCGCCATGCCAACGCGCACCCAGGCCGGCGCAGTCATCCGGGCGATGCTCGAGGCCTACCGGCGGACGCTGGAGAAGACCATGGCCCAGGCCCGGTCGATGGGACAGGTCGTCGCCGAGTCTGCGATCCCCCTGATCGAGAGCCCCGACGATGCGGTGGCATGGGGCGTGGCCCTCGGTCTCCAGGACGAGGTCGAGCGCGTGCTGGCGCGATCCGCGGAGGACATGCAGGCGGGAGGATCCGGCTACTACATGCCAACGTGGTACCAGGCGGGCGGTTCCGGCTCCGACGCGGTTGGCAGGGGCGGGGGCTGGGCGCCCGGCCTGATGGGCAGCTCGCCGATCCCGAACTTCGGCGGGATGATGGCCGCGCTGGGCACGATCGGGAACTCGCCGGCTTCGTCGGGCTCCGGTTCGGGATCGGGCGGCGGCGGGTTCTCCGGCGGGAGCTCAGGCGGCGGTGGTGGAGGTTCGGGCGGCGGCTTCTAGGCCTCCGGCGGCGGCTTCCCGGCCTCCGGCGGCGACCGAAACGGGTCTTCGGCGGCGTCCAGGCAGGCCTCCGGCGGCGACCGAGCCGGCCACGGTACACTCCGGGCCATGGGAGCCACCGACACCATGGAGATCTTCTTCGAGCGCCTCAATGAGGGCGACGTCGCCGGCGCCGTGGCGCTGATGGACGAGCGCGTGGAGATGCGCGTCCACGTCGGCGACAACGCCCAGCTGCTCCGCGGCGTGGAGCGGGTGGGCGGCTGGTTCCTGCGGGCCGACAAGGGCCTCAAGATGGTCCCGGGCGACGGGCGGGACATGGGCAACACCTACGAGGCCGACCTCATCGTGATCCGCCCCGGGGCGCCCAGCCAGCATCTCGACGCCCAGTTCCGCGTCGAGGCCGGCAAGATCACCTCGATCAACCTGACGCCCTACTCCCGATAGCGCTCCGATCCCGCGTCGGAGCCCCCGCCCGAACCCCCACGGTCAGGGCTCGGCGGACTCCTCGCCGGCGTCAGGCACGCCATCCGACGTGGGGACCGGGATCGTCAGCTCGTCGCCGATCTTGATCTTGTTCGGGTTCTTGACCTGCGGGTTGGCAGCCGTGAGCTCCTCGACCGTCACGCCGAACTTCTTGGCGATCCTGGACATCGTGTCGCCCTTGGCCACCACGTAGACCTGCGGCGTGGGCGCGGGTGCCAGCGTCGGGGCCGCACTCGGTGTCGCCGCCGCGGCGGTCGGCCTGGGCGTGGCCGCGGCTCCTCCGCCGCCATCGTTGCCGATCCCCAGGAGCATCGGGCCAACGAAGAAGAGGGCAACGGCGGCGAACACGAGCGCCAGCACGGCAACGCCCAGGCGCGAGATCCCGCCGCCGAAGCTCGGCAGCCCGACCCGGGTGCGCAGGCTCGGGTAGGCCTCGTAGCGCTGGGGCTTCTCCCATGCCGGCCCGAACATCTCGGAGGGGTCCTGTGCCGGTGGGCGGCTCACCTGGTCGAGGCGGCCGGGAGCAGGGGCCCGCCGGCCGGCCCGCCGCGGCGTGCCAGTCTCGCCGGGATCCTGGTCGAGATGCACGTCCGCGATCCCTGGGGCGTCGCCCAGATCATCCGGAGGCAGCGGGGCGTAGCCGGATTGCCCGGGGGCCGTGGGCTGGTCCGGATCCGGGCCGGCCAGGCGATCGGCCGCGCTGCCCGCGAGGCCGCGCGAATCGGCGCCCCAGGCCGCCGCACCGGCAGCTGCTGCTGGGACAGCCGGGGGCGGGGCGTAGCGGGACGGATCTGCACCCGGGTCGCGTTCGGGCTCGTCGGCGGACCAGGGAGGCGGCGCGGCCCAGTCCCGTTGCGGATTGCGGCGGGGCGGCAGCGGCGGCGGGGTCTCGGTGCCCGGTGAGCTGCGCGGCTCCCGGTCCCGGGGCGGCAGTGGCGTGCTCACCGGCGTGACGGCCGGAATGTCCTCGCGGTGCGAATTGATGTCCGCGGAACCGGGGCGCGCGGCGGCGGCCTCTCGGCGGGCCCAGTCCTGGAACGTGGGACACACCGGGAATGCGGAGGCGAGGCAGTACGCCTCCTGGTGGGCGAGGGCACGCGGAGCAGGCTTCGACTCCGCGAAGCAGCGGTGCCGGTGATCGGGAGCCAGCGCGCGCCCGTCGCGGTCGTCCTCGAACGCCACGAAGGGGCACGCGGGGGCGCCGTTGACGATCGGGAGCCCTCGGTCGGTCATCGGCGGGATAATACCCGGCCGAAGGGCGACGGCACGTGCCGGCCCATCACCCGGTCCCGGTGCGGGCACCGGGCCCCGCGGTTTCCCACGCCGGAACCTCCCCGTCGAGCCGCGCGATCACCGCGTTGAAGTAGCGCTCGTCGCCGGTGACCTCGGCCCACTCACCCAGCCAGGCCGGCAGCTCCACGGGCTCGTCCTCGTGCTGCAGCTCCACCTCGACCACCACCAGATCCGCGGGTTCGTCGAACACGTCGATCTCCAGCTGCTGCTCGCCGTGCGGCACGACGTGTCGCGTCTTGTGGATCGGGCGCCGGGACGGGTCCGCCCGCTCCAGCCCGGCCAGCCAGGCCGCCTCGTCGATCGCCTCTTCCTGCTCCTCGAACGCATAGGCGCCGATGCGTCGCTTGCGGGTCAGCCGGAAGGTCACCACCCCGTCGGCGGTCTCGACCCGGCGGAGCCGCTCGGCGTTCCGGCCATTCCCGATGTAGACCTGCCGGATCCTCAGCGCCACCGCGTCGCTTGCGGCAAGCATCGCGGGAGCCGGCGCGACGCGAAGCCGGAACTTGCGCTCGATCTCGATCGCGTGTGGGCTCATCGGTCGATGGTAGGGGTCCGGCACAACCCCTTGCAGGTCGCTGCCGGCGACCGCTGCCGGCGGCGTCCAGTCTCCGCGGGACCGCCACGTTTGACAGCCTCGGGCAGCGACGGGACACTTGCGGGCAGGGCGCTCGGTTGGTCCCCACCCGCGACAACCCGCACCCGCCCCACCCCCCGGAGGTCGCTCATGTCCGCGCTCACCCGTCTCCTCGCCCCAAAGGTCGTCGCCCACGCCCATTGCGACCTGCCCTGCGGCGTCTACGACCCCGAGCAGGCCCGAATCGAGGCCGAGTCCTGCTACCGGATCATCCAGCGATACGTTGCCAGCGAGGATCCGGCGTTCCGCACCCGCGCGATCGCGATCAAGGAGAAGCAGGCGGACCTGGTCAAGCACCACCTGGACACGCTCTGGCACGACTACTTCAAGCCCGAGCACCTCGAGACGGTCCCGAACCTGCACGAGCTCTTCTGGAGCGCGACCAAGCAGGTCTCCACCGTGAAGGCCTCCACCAACCTTGACGACGCGCAGAAGCTGCTCGATCTCATCGACGAGGTGGACGCGGCCTGGAAGGCCACCGGCGGGCTCGCCAAGACGCGCGTCGCCGGCCGCCCCAGCTGATCCCGCTCTCACGTTGATGTCCCGTTCGAGGCCCCGTCGGTGACGGGGCCTCGTCGCGTCCCGGGTGTCGCGCGCCGGGACGGGCTGCGCCGACGCCTGGCGGGACCGTGGCGCGTTGCCGTGGCAGAGGGTTCGATGCGACCGGCGATCGAGCCCGGCGACTGGCTGCTGGTCGATCCCACGGTCGGTCGGTGGCCCCGGCGCGGGTCCGTGGTGGTATTCCGGGAGCCAGGCTCCGGCGTGCTTGCGATCAAGCGAGTGGCAGCCCGGCCCGGGGATTGGATCTCCTTCGCCGACGGGCGCCTGCAGATGGCCGGGGACGAGGCGTGGCTGGTCTCCGATGCCTCCGACAGTTCACTCCTGGCGACGGGATCGGGGCCGGCGGTGGACTCGCGGCGGTACGGACCCGTCCCGGTGGGGGCGCTGGTGGGACGGGCCTGGTTCCGGTACTGGCCTGCTCGCACGATGGGACGGCTGCCGACCGCGAAGCCCTGAGCGTCCGGCGTTCGGCGCGATCGGGATCGGTCCGACGGGATCAGCACGTCTGGGGTCCCGATGGAGCAGGCCCGTCCTGCTCGGGGAGACGACCCGCCCGTTCGGACGGCAATCCGTCTAGCATCAGCGGATGGACGATCTGCGTGCCGCGCTCGGCTCATTCGACGCCAACGCCACCCTGACCGGCGCTCCCGAACCCTGGGACTACCTCCCGATGCCCGCCCGACGGGACGGCCCGCCGTGGGCGATGGCCGAGATGATCGCCGCCCAACCCGCGCTGGCCGCCCGAATCGCCCGGCGGCTCGTGGCCGACGGGTCCGCCCACGCGCTTGCGGCCGCGGTTCGCCACACGACCGTGGGAGGCGGCCCGGTTCTGACCACGGGCTGCGGCACCTCCGAGCACGCCGCCCTGGGCGCTGCCGCGATCCTCCGCGATGGCTGGCGTCGGGCCGGGCTGCCCGGCTGGGGTCCCGTGACCGGTCAGGCGTTCGAGGTGTCCCTCGACCCGCCGGCCGAGGGACTCGTCATCGGCTGCAGCCACGAGGGCGGCACGGCCGCCACGATCGCCGCGCTGAACGCGTCGCGGGCCCTCGGGGTCCGCACGGCGACGATCACTGCCAGCGCCGGCTCCCCGGTCACGAGCACCGCGGACATCGTCCTTGCCACGGTCGAGATGGACCGCAGCTGGTGCCACACGGTGGGCTACGTCTCGCCGATGGTCGCCGCCGCCGTCACGGCCGACCTCCTGGCCGGCCAGACGCCGGAGCCCGAGGCGTATGCGGCGCGCCTGGCCGACGGGATCGAGGCGGCCCACGCAGCCGATCCGGGAGGCAGCCGCCCGGACGCGGCCATCGGAGCAGGCATCGCGGCATCCCGGCAGCTCCTCGTGGTCGCGTCGGGCTCGGACCGGATCACGGCCCGCGAGCTCGTCCTCAAGGTCGAGGAAGCGGCGTGGGTGCCATCCGCGGCACGTGACCTGGAGACCTTCCTGCACGGACACCTGCCTGCCACCGGAGCCGAGACCGCGCTCGTCCTCGTGCTCCTGGAGCGCGAGGGCCTCGAGGCGCGCGCATCACGTGCCCGACAGGCCCTCGCTGCTGCGGCCGTCACGGGCATGCGCCCCGCGGCGTTCCTCGGCGAGGCGGCCGCCGCGCTCATCCCCGGCGAACTGACGCCAGGCGGACGGATCGTGGTGCCTGAGTCGCCGGCGATGAGCAATGCAGCGGCGGCCCTGCTGGGCGGCGCGGGACCCCTCCAGCTGGTCACGCTCGAGGTGTCTGCCGCCCGCGGCACAAACCCCGATCCGATCCGGCGCGATGACCCCGTCTATCTCCGGGCAGCCGACGTGGCGGACGCGCCGGACGCCTGAGCCGGACACGTGGCGCGCGCGCCGGATGCCTGAGCGGGACACCTGAGGACGCGGCCGGCTTCCTCCGATCCGTCAGCCGAACAGCGCCTCCGCGGCAAGATCGATCATGTCGAGGTCCCTCGGCAGGAAGTCCTGCAGCATGATGCGTTCCACGCCGATGTCGGCGAAACGCCGGACCACGTCGCGGGCCTGATCTGGCGTGCCCAGCACCCAGCGCGGCCGGCGCGTCTCGAACCAGGCCTCGGATTCCCCGTCGGCAGCGCCCAGGGCCATCATCAGCTCGCCCTGGCGTCGCGTGACCTCCGCGGCGTCGCGCCCGACCAGGACCCCGGCCATGACCGAGCGGGTCAGCGTGGCAGGGTCCCGCCCGACTGCTCGCAGGACATCGTCAAGCTGGGCGAACTTCGCGACCGCATCCTCGGGACTGGTCGATGAGAGGTTGAACTCGTCCGCATGGCGAGCGGCGATCCGGAACGAGCGCGGCGTTCCCTGGCCGCCCACCAGGATGTTCGGCCGTCGCCCATCCCGTCCGGGCAACGAACCCGGCTTCGGCCGGAAGACGGCGTCCTCAACGGCGTAGTGCCGGCCCGCGAAGGACCACCCGTCGGGCTCGTCCCAGAGGCCATGCAGGATCTCGAGCGTCTCCTCGAGGCGCTCGGCCCGCTCCCCGATCTCCGGGAACGGGAACCCGTGGCGACGGTGCTCGTCCTCGTGCCAGCCGGCCCCAAGGCCAACCTCCACGCGGCCGCCGCTCATCTCGTCGACCGTCACTACCACCTTGGCCAGGTTCCCCGGAGTCCGGAACGCGACCGGCGACACCAGGACCCCCAGGCCGATCCTCGCGGTGTCCCGGGCCAGCCCAGCCAGCACGGCCCAGGCATCGGTCGTGTGTCCGCCTGACGCGCCCGGGAAGCTCTCGTAATGGTCGGAGCGGAACAGGGTCTCGAAGCCGGCCGCCTCGGCTCGCAGCGCGATGGCGAGCTGGTCCTCGTAGGTGAGGCCCTGCTGGGGCTCGATCATCAGGGCGAAACGCACGCGGATCCTCCATGTTGTGTGAATGGTTCCAGTTGACAGAACTATTCGTATGGCGTAAATACTTCACTTCATGCGAACCACTATACCCACGACCGGGGAGGCACTCCAACGGGAGGCCGCCGAGCGGGTCGTTGCCAATCTCGGCCGAGCCGTCGGTTCCCTGCGGTGCGCCGGATCCCAGCGACTGGTGCGGCTCGGCATCAGCATGACCCATTTCCACGTGCTGACGCTGCTCCGCCATCACGACGCCATGCCCATGGGCCACCTGGCCGAGATCCTTGACGCCTCCGTTTCGAGCGCGACAGGGATCATCGACAGGATGGAGGAGCGCGGTCTCGTGGAGCGGGTCCGCGTCCCCGACGACCGCCGCCTCGTCCTCGTCCGTCCGACGCCGGCGGGCCTGGACCTCGTGGACGAGGCAGAGCTGGTGAAGAGCGACATCCTCGCCTCGGCTCTCGGCCGCCTGGCGCCCGACGAGCTCGACCGCATGGCAGCCGCCGCCGGGGATCTCCAGGCGGCGATCACCGCCGAGCTGGCAGAAGCCCCCGATCGCTACGCCTCCCTTGCCCAGTGCACCCACCCTCACGGTCAGTCCGGCCGCAGGATGCCCGCCCAGGACGGCGCCGACACGTCCCCGATCACCGGCACTGCCGGCGCCTGACGAAAGGAACCCCTCTTTGGAACCCATGACGCTGGAGCAGGAAGCCGGGCCGTCCCACGGCTTCGGAGCCCTGGACCTCTCCCACCGCGCGAAGATGGAGATCCTCTTCGCGATCCTCCTGGGCCTGTTCCTCGGCGCCCTCGACCAGACGATCGTCGGCGTCGCCCTGCCCACCATCGTGACCGATCTCGGCGGCCAGACGCTGCTGACCTGGACGATCACGATCTACCTGCTGACCTCGACGATCACGGTGCCGTTCTACGGCAAGCTGTCGGACCTGTACGGGCGCAAGCCGCTGCTGATCTTCGGCATCACCGTGTTCCTGATCGGCTCCGCGCTGTCCGGCCTGAGCCAGGACATGAACCAGCTGATCATCTTCCGGGGCATCCAGGGCCTGGGTGCCGGCGCCCTGTTCCCGATCAGCCTCGCGGTCATCGGGGACCTGTTCACCCCGGCTGAGCGCGGCAAGTACCAGGGCCTGTTCGGGGCAGTGTTCGGCATCAGCGCGATCCTCGGGCCGCTGCTCGGGGGGTTCGTGACCGAGCAGCTCTCGTGGCACTGGATCTTCTTCATCAACATCCCGATCGGCCTCGTGACGCTCGCAGTCATCGGGCGTCTGCTCCCGAACGTGCGCCGGCCGGGCGTCACTCACAACCTCGACTTCCTGGGCGGCGGGGTGTTCGCCGTCGCAGTGGGAGCCCTGCTGATCGGTCTCACCAACAAGCAGACCGCGGACTGGGCGGTGTTCGAGGTTGGCGGACTCATCCTCATCGGCCTGGCGCTGGGCGCGGTGTTCGTGTTCATCGAGTCGCGTGCCAAGGAGCCGATCGTCCCGCTGGACCTCTGGAAGGACCGCACGTACGCGACCTCGATCATCGCGACCTTCCTGATCAGCTTCGGCTTCTTCGGGGCCGCCGTGTTCCTGCCGCAATGGTTCCAGTTCGTCTACGGCGCCACGCCCACGATGTCGGGCCTGTACTCGTTGGCCCTGCTCGCCGGCCTGATCATCAGCTCCATCGGCTCGGGTCAGATCGTCGCCCGGACAGGCAGGTACAAGGCACTGATCGTGGGCGGCCTCGGGATCATGGGCGTCGGCCTGTTCCTGATGTCGCACCTCCAGGCCGACACCCCGCTGCCGGTGCTGTGGGCCTGGATGTTCATCACCGGCGTGGGCATCGGGCCCACGTTGGCGGTGTTCACGATCGTCGTCCAGAACGCCGTCCCGGTGCGGGCGCTGGGCGTGGCCACCTCGAACCTCACCTTCTTCCGCCAGATGGGCGGCGTGGTGGGCCTGGCCATGCTCGGCACGGTGTTCGGCACCCGGCTCACGAGCGAGGTCTCGGTGCAGCTGGCACCGCTCGCACCGAAGCTGGTTGCGGCCGGTGTGCCCGCGGAGGCGCTCAAGAGCCTGGGGGGCGGCCAGGCGACGAGCCTCGTGGAGGTGGGCAGGCCGCTCGGCGAGACGATCCTGGCCACGATCCCGGAGCCCATCCGCACCGCGGTCGCACCCTTCATCAACGACATCGTGAACGGCATCCACCAGGCGTTCAGCATCGCCATCGGCGAGGTGTTCCTCATCGGCGCCGGGACCACGCTGCTCGCCCTGGTCGTGTCCCTTGCGATGCGCGAGATCCCGCTCCGCGGGGCGGTCGGCGCCAAGGCCGCGTCGGGCGCGGTAGGCGCCGAGGCGGCCCTGGGCGCGGAAGCGTACGACGAGATCGCCGATGAGGTCATCCCGGGCGTCGAGCCCGCCCTTGACTGAACCCTCCCCCTCCGGCGAGCGGCCGGGTCACCCCGAGGTGGCTGGGCCGTTCCCTGTCCGGCGCTACCATCGGACCATGATCGATATCCTCCCGTATCGCCCTGAGCTCCTGGTCCCCGGCACCGCCTCGGCCCCGTTTCGAGCCGCGCTCCCGCTGGACGGCCTCGCCCCGGGCGCGATGCGACGCATCAGCTTCGGGGATCTCGACGTCCTCCTTGCGCATACGACCCTCGGCCTCGCTGCGGTGGACGACCGGTGCCCGCACATGGCGGCTCCCCTCTCGATCGGCGATCTGGATGGGTGCGTCGTCTCGTGCCCGCTGCACAGCGGGCGCTTCGACCTGGAAACGGGCGAGCCCGTCCAGATGCCCAGCACCGGCGGCCTCGACCCGGACGGTCGGCATCACCCAACCTGGGCGCCCCCCGGCCGCGACCCGAAACCCGACCCGCCGGGCCTGAAGGCCGAGGCTCGGCGACAGACCCGCGTCCGCCGGTTCCGCTACTACCCGGTCCGCATCGTGGACGGCATGATCGAGGTGGCCGTTCCCGGCTGATCTGGGTTCCGCCCGCTGCCATCCGCAGGGTGGCCGCTGATCGCCGCGCCTGCCTGGCGGGCTACCCGTCGATGCCGTTCGCCTTCGCGAACGCGGTGATGATCGAGACGGCCTCGAGGGGATCGTCGGTGATGCGGAGGAGGTCCAGGTCGGCCCGGGTGATGACGCCGGCCGGCACCTGCACGTCCCGCATCCAGGCCAGGAGCCCGTCCCAGTAGGCGTGTCCGATCAGGACGATGGGGAAGTTGCGGATCTTGCCGGTCTGGATGAGCGTGAGCGACTCGAACAGCTCGTCCAGGGTGCCGAACCCGCCGGGCATGATCACGAACGCGTCGGAGTACTTCACGAACATCGTCTTGCGCGCGAAGAAGTAGTGGAACTCGACCGAGAGGTCCACGTACGTGTTCGGGTGCTGCTCGTGCGGCAGCTCGATGTTGCAGCCGATCGAGAGGCCACCCGCCTCGTGGGCCCCGCGGTTGGCGGCCTCCATGGTGCCCGGGCCGCCTCCGGTGATGACCGCGAACCCGGCCTTGGCCAGCTCCGCGCCGATGCGCCGCGCGAGTGCGTACTCCGGGTGATCCTCGGGCGTCCGCGCGGATCCGAACACCGCGACCGCCGCCCCGACGTCCGCGAGCGCCTCGAACCCCTCCACGAACTCCGAGAGGATCCGGAGGGCGCGCCACGTGTCCGTCTCGAGGAAGGCGGGGCGGTCCGCACGGCGTCCACGGAGGAGCTTCTCGTCCTCGGTCGTGCGGGGGCCGGTGAAGCGGGCCGCGGTCGCGGGACTCATGGAGACGCGCCCGCTGCGCATGGTCCGGGATGAAGGCTGGTTGTGATCGGTGTCGTGGTCGGTCATGAGACGCACAGGATGCCACTCCACGGGTTGGGGCGCGCGGTCCTGGGGCGGCGGAACGGAACAGGCGCCTGTGACGGGCGCCACCTGTAACGCGGGCGCATCCGCGAGCGTCACACGGCTTGGACAAGGATGCGCGGACCGCCGGCCGCCGGTCACGCCGAGCCCCGTCGCCCGCGGCCGCTCACGGCGCAGGTGACCACGATGCTCCAGGTCTCACCGAAGCGGCGCCCCCCGGTCCGGATCCTCGCCACGATCCTGCTCGCGGTCCTGCTCGTGGGCGCCTGCGAGGGAGGTGCCGCGCCCTCTGGAGCCGGGGTCGCGGCGACGGCGATGCCCGCCACCACCGCCCCATCTGCGTCAGCCGGGTCGACGCCTGCCGCAATCCCGTCCGCTGCGGCCACCCCCGCGCCAAGCGTCACGCCCGGGAACCTGGCCCCGGGATCCATGGCCGTGACCGTGTCCGATCGCCTCCGGGTGCGCTCGGAGCCGCGCGTGGCCGACGACTCCGCCAAGTACGAACCGCTCCTGCCGACCGGGACCGAGCTAACCGTGATCGAGGGGCCCGTGCAGGCCTCCGGCTTTGACTGGTACCGCGTCGCGCCGGTCTCGCTCACGCTGAGCGGCGGGGTCACCGAAGGCTGGGTTGCCGCCGCCGACCATGACGGCACGCCGTGGGTCGCGCGCGCCGCGGATCCTCTCGCGGGCATCGAGTTCGCCAAGGCGACGGTCGCCCGCTCCGCCGGGAGCACTGCCGACGCGAAGCGGGCCGCGACCTCCATCAACGCGTTCGCGGTCGACCTGTACAAGCGGATGCGAACCGAACCGGGTCTCGAGCTGGCCGGCAAGAACATCGTGTTCTCGCCGACGAGCATCGCGCTCGCGCTCGCGATGGCGCGGGGCGGCGCGCGAGGCACCACCGCGAGCGAGATGGACGACGTCCTGCGCTCCGATGGCTGGAAGCAGCTGGCGACGCGGCTCAACGCGCTGGACCAGGAGCTTGCGGGATACAACGCGACCTGGACCGACTACGAGAAGAACACCCACGCCCTGTCGCTGCGGATCGCCAACACGGCCTTCGGGCAGCGGGGCTACCCCATCGAGCAGGGCTTCCTCGACGCGATCGCCGAGGCGTTCGGGGCGCAGCTGGGGCTCGTCGACTTCGAGGCGGACCCGGAGGCGGCCCGGAAGGTCATCAACGAGTGGGTCAGCCGCCAGACGGCGAAACGAATCCCGGAGCTGCTCCGCCCGAACGAGGTGACGGTCGATACCCGCCTCGCCCTCGTCAACGCCGTCTACCTCAAGGCGAACTGGATGCTGGAGTTCGACAAGGAGAGCACGGCGGACCGGGCCTTCACCCGCGCCGGCGGCACGAAGATCCAGGTCCCGACCATGTCGCTCCTGGGCGGGCAGGAGGTGCCCTACGCGAGCGGCTCCGGCTGGAAGGCGACCGAGCTCCGGTACCTGGGCGCGGACGGCTCGACGCCTCTCGCGATGACGCTCATCCTCCCGGACGACATCGACGCCTTCGAGAAGGGGCTGACGACCGCGAAGCTGGCCTCGATCGTCACGAAGCTCGATGGCCAGCGGCAACGGATCGCCGAGACCGAGGATCGCCAAGTCGACGACTACATGGCCTGCCCGTTCTTCGCCTACTCGGTGCGGTTGTTCATGCCGCGCTTCGGCATCGACACCAGGGCCGAGCTGGTCCCGGTCCTGAAGAAGCTGGGCATGATGGCCGCCTTCAACCCCGGCGCGGCCGACTTCTCGGGCATCACGCCGGACTCGCTGTTCATCTCGGCCGTGATCCACCAGGCGAACATCGATGTCGACGAGAAGGGGACGGAAGCCGCCGCCGCGACGGTGGTCGAGATGGACACCACCGGAGGTTGCGGCCCCGCGCAGCCGCTCAAGACCATCACCCTCCGCCTGAACCGGCCATTCCTGTTCATCCTCAGGGACGTGAAGACCAACGCGATCCTGTTCATGGGCAGGGTCCTCGACCCGTCGACCCGCAGCTAGGTCACCGCGGCCAACGGGTCGGGCGACGTGCAGCGCCGGGCCTACCGCGGCTTCGCCAGCCATGCCCTCCAGGCGGCCTCGTCCTTGCCGGCGGTGACGAGGTCGCCGTAGCGGACCAGCGGCAGCTTCAGCAGCCGGGCGTCCGCCAGCAGCCGCGCGGTGATCCCGGCAGCGTCCGTCGTGAGGTACGCCAGGCCGCCTTCTCGATACGGCCGGCTCTCGGTATCCAGCAGCGCGGCCGCGCCCAGGCGGTCCGTGAACCGGCGGATCTCGCCGGCGGCGATCGGCTTCTTGCGCAGGTCCACGAAGTGCACCACGATCCGCCGCTCCCGGAAGAACCGCAGCGCGCCGCGCGTCGCCTGGTTGTCCTCCATCCCGAACACCTGGATGTTCGGCATCTTCTTCGTGACAACCTTCCCCAGCGGCGCTGGCATCAGGCGGCCTCCTCCGCGTCGCGCGGCTCGAGGACCATGACCGGTATCTGCCGGTGCGTCCACCGCGCGTAGTCCTCGTAGCCGGGATACCCGGCGGCCGCAAGCGTCCACAGTCGCTCGCGCTCCTCGTCGGCCGCCTCGCGGGCGCGGACCGCCCGAACCGTGCGCCCGACGCGAACGCGGACCTCCGGCTGCGCCCGCAGGTTGCCCACCCACGCGGGCTCGCGGTCCTGGCCCATGTTCGACCCGATCACCACCAGGCGATCATCGTCCTCGAAGGCATACAGCGGGATCTCGCGGGTCCTGCCGCTATGCCGGCCGACGGTCACGACGATCACGTTGAGCACGCCGAGGTTCCGCCCGACGAACCAGCGGCCACCGGTCAGCCGGTAGGCCACCGGGTGGACACGCGTGACCAGCCGGCTGGTCCCGATGGTGCCGATGAGGCGGTAGAAGCTCGCCGAGTGTCGCTTGACCATGGAATGCGCAGGGTAACGCGCACGCCGCGTACCATGGGTGGTCAGGAGGTTCCGCGTGACGATCTGGTTCACCGTACAGCTCGACGACCGCCCCGGCGCCCTCGCGCGTGTCGCGCAGGCGCTTGCCGACCGCGGCGTCAACATCACCGGCATCGTGGGCGTGGCCGAGGACACCGATGGTGCCCTCATGCTCACGACCAGCGACGCCGCGGCCACCCGCGAGGCGTTCCTGTCCCTCGGCATCACGTTCGAGGAGCATGATCCCACCGGCGCCGAGCCCACCGGCCTGTCCATCAGCGACGTCGTCGCCGGCCGGTCGAGCTGACCGGTGCCCGGGCGCCACCCGCAGCCGCTACCGCCCGCGGTCGCCGTCCGCCTGGAGCTGGCCGACGACCGGGGCGCGATCGCCGTGATCGCGGGCGCCGTGGCAGAGGTGGGTGGGCGCGTGCGCACGCTCTCGACGGTTCGCAGGGCGGGCAGGTCCGGCGCGGCGCCCCAGGCGCCGGCCACGGTCGAGGTTGAGCTCGAGGTCGAGGGCGCCGACGAGGAGGCCCTGGTTGCTGCGCTCGAGCCGCTGGCGCCGGTCCTGACCCTCCGGATGACCCGGCCGCTGGGCAAGGTGTTCGGCAAGCGGGTCATCGTCGTGGGCGGCGGGGCGCAGGTGGCGCAGGTGGCGCTGGGCGCCGTGACCGAGGCGGACCGCCACAACCTCCGTGGCGAGAAGATCTCCGTGGACACCATCCCCCTGGTCGGCGAGGACAACATCGCGGCGGCCGTGCGTGCCGTGGCAGACCTGCCCCGCGCCCGGATGCTGGTCCTCGCGGGATCGATCATGGGCGGTGAGATCAGCAAGGCGGCGGACGAGCTGCGCTCGGTCGGCATCCCGATCATCGCGCTCAGCATGGCCGGCTCCATCACCAATCACGTGGACCTCGTGGTCAGCGACCCGGTCCAGGCCGGCACGATGGCGGTCATGTCCGTCGCCGACACGGCGACGTTCGACCTCGCGCGCCAGCGCGGCCGCCGGTACTGAGTCCCCGCTCGCGGAGCCCTCGACAATGCGCATCGCCACCTGGAACGTCAACTCTCTCAAGGCGCGGCAGGTTGCCGTCGAGAACTGGCTTGCGAAGGCCGAGCCGGACGTCCTCCTGATCCAGGAGACCAAGCTCGCCGACGCCGACGCGCCGATCATGCCGCTCCGGATGCTCGGCTACGAGGTGGCCCACCATGGCGAGGGTCGCTGGAACGGCGTGGCGATCCTGAGCCGGGTCGGGATCGAGGACGTGGTCACCAACTTCGGCGACGGACCGGTGCGGGACTCGTCCGCCGGGGCCGCGGTGGCCGCGGGCGAGGACGACTTCAACCCGTTCGACGAGGCACGCATGGTCTCCGCGGTCTGCGGCGGGGTGCGGGTCGCCAGCCTGTACGCGCCCAACGGCCGGGAGGTGGGCTCGCCGTTCTACGAGGGCAAGCTGCGCTGGTTCGAGCGGCTCTCGCGCTGGCTGGCCGAGACCCGCTCGGCCGAGGAGCCCCTGGTCCTGGGCGGCGACTTCAACGTGACCCCGTCGGACGAGGACGTCTGGAGCCCGGCCCGGGCGCACGGCGGCACGCACGTTTCCGAGCCCGAGCGGGAGGCGCTTGCCCGGCTCCGTGACTGGGGCCTGGCGGACGCCTACCGGGCCGTGCAGCCGGCCCGGGGCCGCTTCTCGTGGTGGGACTACCGGGCCGGGATGTTCCACCGCAACGAGGGGATGCGGATCGACCTGCTGTACTCCTCGGCGCCGGTCGTCGCGCGGGTTGTCTGGGCCGAGATCGACCGCGAGGCCCGAAAGGGGCCGCCGACGCCATCCGACCATGCGCCGGTCGTGATGGACCTGGACGAGGCTGGTCGCGCGTTCGACCCGGGCTGGTCCGGCGCGCTGGAACGGATCGCGGCACGGACGAAGCCGCGGCCGTAGCGCACGGCGCCCGGTGGGCCGGGCTGCGAGGGAAGCCTGAGACGATCAGCGCGCCGATCAGCGCGCGGCAAGCGCCTCCGCGATCGCCGCCACGTGTGCCGGCTGCGTGCCGCAGCAGCCGCCGATGATCGTGGCCCCCGCGTCGGCGGCCCGGCGCGCATAGCCGGCCGCATCGGCGGGCGTGGCCGGGTACTGCGTGTCGCCGTCGGCCGTCACGGTCGGGATGCCGGCATTCGCCTTGGCGACGAGATGGAGACCGGGCGCCGCAGCCGCCATGGCAGCCATCACCTGCTCGACGGGCGCAAAGCCGTCACCGCAGTTCGCCCCGATCCCCGCGGCCCCGTGCTCGGCCAGCGTTGCAGCCACCGCATCCGGCCAGTTCCCGAACATCGTCCTCCCGTTCGGGGCGAAGGTCATGGTCGCCACGACCGGCAGCCCGGGGGCCCCCTCCCTCGCGCCGTCGACGGCCGCGGCCGCCTCTCCCAGGTCCATCATCGTCTCGATCCACAGGACGGCCGCACCCGCCTCGGCGACCGCTGCCGCCTGCTCCGCATAGGCGGCACGGACGGCGCCCGGGTCCAGGAGGCCGTACGGCACGAGGAGTCCGCCGGTCGGCCCCATCGAGGCCGCGATGATCGTGTCCGCTCCGACGCCCGCCCGGGCTGCGTCGATCGCGGCCCGGCAGACGTCAACCGTGCGGCCGGCGATCTCCGACTCCTCCAGGCGCAGACGATTCGCACCGAACGTCGAGGTCAGGACCAGCTGCGCACCGGCGGCAACGTGGGCGCGGTGGACCTCGGTGATAGCGCGGGATCCCTCTGGCGTCAGCAGCCAGGCTTCCGGCGCCTCGCCGACCGGCATGCCGTGCGTGAACAGGATCGTTCCCATGGCGCCGTCGGCGACCAGCGGGCGAGCGAGTGAGACGGGGGGCGGCAGCTCGTTCATTGCGTGACGATACCGCGACCGTCCAGCGGGCAAGTGGTCAGCCCACCCGAGGGCTCCTACAGGCGGATGAGGTCCTCCAGGTCCACGACCAGGATTGTCGCGCCGGCGTAGTTCACAACCCTCTCCTGCCATTCCCGGAGGCTTCCCGACAGCACGAGGGGCACCTCCACGTCGCGGATGGAGCAGTTGGCCCGATACAGGTTGACGACCTCGGGGAGCACCTCCTCGCCGACCGCCATGACCAGGGTGACGTTGGGCGTCTGGAGGAAGCCACCCGTCGAGGTGATCCGCGTGAACCGGTGACCTTCCCGGCGGAGGGCCTCGCCCACCCTGTCCGCGTCGCCTTCCTGAACGAACGCCACCAGCAGCTTCATCTCGTCACTCCTCCCGGACCGCCGGCATCGGTCACATGCCCGGCCCACGCATCATCCCATCCCCGGCCAAGACGAGGGCGGCGGGTTCGACCGGACGGTACGGCGGGTCAGTCCCCCTGCTGCTGACCCGGTCCCAGGATCTGTGTCACCAGCCGCCGATCGCTCGCCGTCTCGGTGCGCCAGCCACGGACCGTCCGCGTGCCGTCGTTCGCGTACCGGTCCGCGACCATGATGTCGAACGCGTGCACCGAGGCCTCCTGGTTGGTATAGCGGCCGGCGGTCCAGGAGCGGCTCCGGGTCCCCTGCTGCTGCATCTCCACCACGTGGTAGTCCTCGCGGTTCGTGATGTCCCAGAACTCGACGGCACCCGAGATGTCGATCGTCTCGGCCGTGTCCGACTCCACGTACAGGTCGCAGTGGACGGTCGATCGGTTGGGTCCGTCCGGCCAGGCCTGGTGGGTGAGCACGTAGTCGGGGTGGACCGACACGATCAGGTTGGGCCAGAGGATGTAGTAGTAGATCCGCGCCTCCTCCGCCTTGTCGCGGGCGTAGAGCAGGGGCCGGCCGTCGCGGGTGCCGCTGATCGACATCGTCTCGCAGCCGTCGGCGAACGGCATCCAGCCGCCCTTCCACGGTCCCTCGGCGAGGAAGTCCTCGCCCAGGTCGTAGGGCGTCAGGCGGTTGAGCAGCTTGTGGACCGGCGGGCAGTGGTAGCACTCGCTGTAGTTCTCGGCGACGATCTTCCAGTTGGCGGCGACGTCGTAGGTCAGGCGCGCCGCCCGGCGGAGCGTGGACATCTCGCGTCCGAAGGACGCATGGTGCTCGAACCAGTCGCCCATGTACTCGCGGAGCGGCGGTGTCACGGCCTCGTCCGCGAAGCACAGGAACACGAAGCCCTGCCACGTCTCGCAGCGGATGGGGGTCAGGCCGAACGTCTCGAAGCTGAAATCCTCGAGGTCCTCGGTGTGCCTGGCCCGGACGAGCCGACCCTCGAGGTCGTAGATCCAGGCGTGGTACGGGCACTGGAAGCGGACTGCCTTGCCGCACTCGCGCTCCTCCACCGCGGTGCCCCGGTGCCGGCACACGTTGTAGAAGGCGCGGATGACGCCGTCGCGGCCGCGCACGATGATCACGTTCTCGCCGGACACCTCGCGCAGGACGAACGACGTGGGCTCCGGAACCTCCTCGGCGCGCCCGACGGCGATCCAGTCGCGAAGGAAGATCTCCTCCCGCTCCCAGTCGTACAGCGCCTGGTCGTGGTAGGCGCGGGCGGGCAGCAGGGAGGCAGCGCGGAACGGCGCGCGGATCCGTGCGATCTCCTCGGGCGCAATGGGGGCGGGCGGGCGCGTGATGGGCTGTGCGGCAGGCGGGACGACGGCCAAGGACGTGGACCTCCTTCGAAGTCAGCGGATCGTAGCGGAGGACGGGCCGGTGACGCTGTGGCCGGACCGAGGGTCAGCCGTCTCGGCTCGGGATCGGCACGCGGTCAGCGCGATCGAGCAGGCGCGAGCCGGGTCGTGCCCGTCCGCTGTCCTGTGCGCCACGCCTGATGCGCGAGACCCTCAGCCCAGCGGCACCGTCTGGTGCCAGGCCGGCACCTCCACGGGCAGGCCGAGGGCCTCCACCCGTGGGGTGAGCGCAGCCTGGGCGGGCGGGTCTCCGTGCACGAGGTAGACGCGGGACGGCACCCCCGGATCGCCCGGCCGCCGGCCCTTGATGAACCCGCCCAGCCAGGCCAGCAGCTCTGGCTCGTCCGCGTGGGCCGAGAACCCGTCCAGGGACCGGATCGTCGCCCGCACCGGCATCTCGCGGCCATTGATCCGGGCCTTCTCTGCGCCGCGCATCAGGTGGCCGCCAAGCGTGCCCTCGCCCTGGTAGCCCACGAACAGGACCGTGGCCGACGGATCGTCGAGCATCCGCTCGGCGTGCCCCACCGATCGCCCGCCCGTGAGCATCCCGTTGGACGCGACGATCACGTACGGCGCTGTCGCCCGTGCGATGCGCGCCGACTCCTGCGCTGTCTGGACCACGTGCTGGTCCGGGTAGTCCAGGGGCGATTCGTGCGCGGCGAGCAGGGCGGCCGTCTCCTCGTCATAGGCGTCCGGGTGGGCGCGATAGATGTCGGAGGCGCGGCTCGCCATCGGCGAGTCCAGGTACAGCGGCAGCTGGGGAATCCGCCCGCTGTCCACCAGCCGGTCCAGCTCCCAGACGATCTCCTGGGTCCGACCAATGGCGAACGACGGGATCAACAGGACGCCTCGCCGCCGGACCACGTCCCGCACCACGCTCGCCAGCGTCTCGACCGCCTCGTCGGCCGCCTCGTGCTCGCGCCCGCCATAGGTGGACTCGCAGACGACGACGTCGGCCTCCGCGACCGAGGTGGGGTCCCGCAGGATCGGCGTCCCCGGCCGGCCCAGGTCACCGGAGAAGACGATGACCGTGTCGCGCCCGCCGCCGACAGCAGTCAGCCGCATCCGCACGATGGAGGAGCCCAGGATGTGCCCGGCATCGAGGAGCGTGACCCACACCCCCGCCGCAACCTCGCGCTCGGCGTCGTACGGGATCGCCCCGAACCGCGGCAGCGTCGCCTCGGCGTCGTCCACCGTGTACAGCGGCGCGTCCAGGTCAAGGTTCACGTCCGGGCCCGCCGCCCGCAGCAGGTCCTCCGGGTCCGGGCCACCGGGACTCTCGGCGCCCGCCGCGGCCAGCTCGACCGCCTCATCGAACAGCCGCTCGTCACGGGCGTCGTCGGCGGCCGCCCGTTCCGGGTTCCTCCGCTCGCGGCGAGCATCCCGCTTCGCGAACTCGGTCTGCAGCTTCGCGGAGTCCAGCAGCACGAGGCGGGCCAGCTCGGCCGTCGCCGCCGTGCAGATGATCGAGCCGCGGAACCCCTCGCGCACCAGCAGCGGCAGCAGGCCGCAGTGGTCCAGGTGGGCGTGCGTCAGGACGACGGCGTCGAGCGTCGCCGGGTCAACGCCGAGCGGCACGCGGTTGCGCATGCCCTCCGCCGGCCCGCCCTGGAACATGCCGCAGTCGATGAGGACGCGGGCGCGGCCCGTGTCCACGAGATGGCGCGAGCCGGTGACCGTGCGCGCGCCGCCGAGGAAGGTGAGCTCCATGCGCGGATCCTGACACACCCGGCAGGGCCGCGGCAGGGCCTGACCTCCCGGGTACCATCGCCGCCGTGACCACCTCCACCGATCGCTGGGCGCCCAGAGTCGTCCTGCCACGCCTGCCTGGCCTCATCGTCGGCCTCGTGATCTTCGGGGTGGGCATCGCGCTGATGGCGCGCGCCGGCCTTGGCCTCGGTCCGTGGGAGGTCTTCCACCAGGGCATCAGCCGGCTCACGGGCCTGGAGCTGGGAACGGTCAGCATCCTCGTCGGCATCCCGGTCCTGGCGGCCTGGTGGCCCCTGGGCGAGCGGCCCGGTATCGGGACCGTGCTCAACATCGTGTTCATCGGCACGGCCACCAACGTGGCGATGTCCATCCTGCCAACCGCGGTAGACCTGCCGATCCAGCTGGCGATGATGCTGGGCGGCGTCGTCACCATCGCGATCGGCTCTGGCCTGTACCTCGCCTCCGATCTCGGGCCGGGGCCGCGGGACGGGCTGATGACCGGGCTCCACGTGCGCTTCGGATGGTCGATCCGCAGGGCGCGCACCCTGATCGAGCTGCTGGTCCTGGTGGCAGGGTTCCTGATGGGCGGCACGATCGGCCTCGGGACCATCGTGTTCGCGCTGGCGATCGGACCCCTGGTGCAGATCACGTTGGGCGTGTTCGACCGCGAGGGCCGGGTCTCGCGGCGCCGCCGGGCGGCGATCGAAGCTCGTGGGGTGGTCGGCGAGTAGGCGGAGAACCGCCGTGGACGGCTCCGTCGCAGGGGGCGGAGTGCCCGACCGCTGTCAGCGCATCCAGTCGGGCGGCCGGCCGCGGGACCGCAGGATGAGCAGGTACGAGATCAGGGCGATGGCGAGAGCGCCGATGAGCGCCGCGAGGGGCACGATGACGTCGAGGTCCAGGGGGGCCATCGGCTCGCCCGCCACGACGTCCGCGGCGGGCGACACGCCCGACGGCCGGAGCGCCGCAAGGTCATCGGACCAGATCGTCGTCGCCGAGCACGCGTTGTCCGTGAAGGTCTCGGGGCCGCCGGTGAGGACGAACAGGTAGCGGCCCTCCCCGAAGACACGGTCGACCGATGTGCTGGCCCCGGGCTCCGGGCCACCCCGGACTTCGATCGTGTCCGGCAGCGAGTCAGGTGCCCGCCAGCGCTCCTCCACCCGGACGGTGATCCACCGGCCGCCGTTCTCCAGGTGGGTGACGGTGCCGACCACCACCGCGTCGGCGAGGAGCAGCGACTCCTGGATTGGACGGGGCGGCGCACAGGACGCCAGCGCGGGGGTGGTCGCCGGGGCCGACGCCAGGACCAGGAGCAGCGCCACGAGGACGAGCCCCACGCGGCGCGGCGCGGGGCGTGTGCGCACGACCGTGGCATCCGGCGACGCGGCTCCTGAACCGCCGATCCCGCCACGCATCCTGCGCACCATCCCGCTGGTCCTCCCGGTCAGGTGAACGAGCTGACGACGAGCGTGTCCACCGCAACGGCCGCGAACAGGAGTGTCAGGTAGCTGATGGAGAACTTGTAGAGGCGGATCGCCTGGGCAAGAGATGCCTCCGGGGAGGAGGCCTGGCGCCACAGGACGAACGCCCGCCACAGGAAGATGGCACCCAGCCCGACGGCGGCGACCAGGTAGACGATCCCCATCTGCGCCACAGCGAAGAAGACCAGGCTGATGGCAACGAGGAGCATCGTGTAGAGCGCAATCTGGCGCGCCGTCTCCGGCACGCCCTTCACGACGGGCAGCATCGGCACGCTGGCCGCCTCGTAATCCTTGCGGATGCGCAGCGCGAGCGCCCAGAAGTGCGGCGGGGTCCAGTAGAAGACGAGGGCGAAGAGGAGCAGGGCTGGGATCTCCACCCGCCCGGTCACCGCCGCCCAACCGATCACCGGCGGCAGGGCTCCCGCGGCACCACCGATAACGATGTTCGACGGCGTTGAGCGCTTGAGGAGCAGCGTGTAGACGAAGACGTAGAACGCGATTGCGAGCAGGGTCAGGAAAGCGGCGACGAGGTTGACGAAGAACGCCATCATGGCGATCGAGATCACGCCCAGGATGATCCCGAAGACCACCGCGTTCTCGGGCGCCACGTTGTTGGCGGGCAGCGGCCGGCGGCGCGTGCGGACCATGAGCAGGTCGATGTCACGGTCGAGGTACTGGTTGATGGCGTTTGCAGAACCGGCCGCCAGCGAACCGCTGAGCATCGTCCAGAAGACCAGGCGCAGCCATTCGGGGACATTCATCCCGGGCAGGTCGCGCGTGGCCAGGACCATGGCGGGGATCGTGGTGACGAGCAGCAGCTCGATGATCCGGGGCTTGGTCAGGGCGATGTAGGCGCGGACGGCGTCCGAGCGGCGGGGCGCGGGAGCGACCGATGCGTCGTCAGCCGGGGGCTCGCCAGCCGGATCGGCATCGCCAGCGGAACGGGCACCGCCGCCGGCCTCACCGCCCGTGGGGGGCGTGGTCGGCGCCATCGCCGCTTCGGGCGGCGGCGGTGCGGCCAGCCTGGCCTCGTAGTAGGCGGCGATGGCCAGCGCCGCCGCGATCACCCAGATCACGGCCCCGAGCGCCAGGTGGATCGTCTGCGTCCACTCGTCGAGACCCGTCAGGACCTGCAGGCCGCCCACCAGCGCCTGGAGCGGGAACAGGATCGCGGCTGCCACGCCCAGGCGCACCAGCACCGGGTGCGAGCGCTGCGTCCTCCAGGCCGCCCAGCCGGTCCCGATCACCACCAGGCCAACGACCCCGGCCACCCACCGGTGAAGCACGTGGGCGGAGTTCATGTCGGTCAGGGCCGGGAACAGGCCGCCGTCCATGAGGGGCCAGTCGGGGAACACGTACCACTGCGAGGTGGCGGTCACGTTGGACCCGAACAGCAGCAGCGCGAAGGTGGCCGCCGCGCTGAACGACGCGAGAAGCGTGAACCGCTGGCTGGCCCCGCGGCCGGTGAACCTCGCCGGGTAGTAGCTGCGCACGAGCACGTAGACCAGCACGCCGAGGAGCGCCATCGCGGCTGCCAGGTGGGCCGTGACAGACTCGCCGGAGTTGTTGAGACGGACCGTCTCGCGGCCGAGCCATGCCTGGAATCCCACGAGCAGCACGGCGGCGACGCTTGGCCACAGGATCGAGCGGCGGTCCCGGTGGTACTTCCAGGCCAGGAAGGCGACGCCCAGGATCAGGATGCCGATCGTGGCGGCGACGGTCCGGTGCCACCACTCCAGCCACGCCCTGTAGTCGTCGGTGGGCGGGATCCATTCGCCGTGACAGGTGGGCCAGTCCGGGCAGCCCATGCCGGAGCCGGTCGCACGGACGACCACGCCGAGGGTCACGAGGAGCAGGGTCGCCACGATGGTGACGGCGGTCATCTTCTGGAAGCGGGTCACGGGTGGCGCGTTGGTCCTCCGGGGCGAGGGGTACTGGACGGGGCGGGCACTGCGGGACGCCGGGCCCATAGTAGGGCCTCGGCTCGCGGGAGAGCCCGCCGCGTCGCGACAAGGCACGGATTCCGCAAGGAGCGGCGGGTCGGGCTACCCTCCAGCACATGCGCCGGTTCCTCCCCGTCCTCGCCGTGCCCGCCGTCCTCGCCTTCGTCGTCAGCGTTGCTGCCTGCGGCGGCGGCCGAGAGGGCCCATCGGCCGTGCCGGTGCCCGTGACCCAGACCGCAGCACCGGATGCCTCCGCCGAAGCCTCGGCCGCCACCGGGGGGCCCACGGTGATCCCCGTGATCATCAGCGGGCAGCAGGTGGTGGGGCCGAACCGCTTCCTGTTCTCGTTCCTGGATCCCGAGACCAACCTCCCGGCGGCGGCTCCGGACCGCACGGCCTCCGTGGCCTTCATCGCGCCGGGCGAGACCGATCCCGGGACGGCCGTCGAGGCGGAGTTCGTGTGGGGGATCCCGGAGACGCGCGGCGACTACATCGCGCACGTTGACTTCCCGTCCGCGGGCGACTGGAAGGCCATCTTCATCACGCAGGCTGCCGGCGGCGAGGCCGAGGCGATCGGTGTCGGCTTCCAGGTGGCCCAGGAGGGCGCGACCGTCGCCGTCGGCGAGCCGGCGCCCGTCTCGAAGACCCCGACCATCACGGATGTGGGCGGCGACCTCCGCAGGCTGGCCACGGACCTGCAGCCGGACCCGGCGTTCTACCGCGTCTCGGTGGACGACGCGCTGGCACGCCGCACGCCCTTCGTGCTCGCGTTCGCCACGCCCGCGTTCTGCAAGAGCGCCCAGTGCGGGCCGACGCTCGACCTGATCAAGTCGGTCGCGAAGACGTCACCCTCGACGGTGGCGTTCATCAACGTGGAGCCGTACCAGCTCACCTACACGGACGGGCGCCTTCAGCCGGTGCTGGACGCGAACAACCAGCTGCAGCCGGTCCAGTCGGTGAACGAGTGGGGAATCCTGACGGAGCCGTGGGTGTTCGCGGTGGATCGGAACGGGATCGTCCGCGGCTCGTTCGAGGGCGTGGTGACCGAGCAGGAGCTCAAGACGGTGATCGCGGAGATCGCGGGCTCCTAGGCGGCCCCGACCGTCACCCAGGCCAGACGCGACGTCGCGCACGCCCGGGTGACCATCACGCGGGCGACATCCCCGTACCGCTGCTTCCGGGCGTGATCTCGGGCTCGCCGGTCGCGCACCGCGGGCAGGTGGCCGGACCGGGTTCGTACGTGGGAAGCTCCAGCTGCCACAGCGCCCGGAGCGGGTAGACGCGGCCGGTGACCGGAGAGGTGATGGCTGCCAGCCCTCCGGAGCGATCCACGATCACCACGCACTCGATGATCTCGCCGCCCATCGCCTCCACGGCCGGGATCATGGCCATCAGCGAGCCGCCGGTCGTGAGGATGTCGTCCACCAGGAGGACGCGCTCCCCGGGCGTGATCGTGAAGCCGCGACGGAACTCGCGGCGCGGTGCGTTGCCGTCCGGATCGGCCACCTCCTCGGCAAAGATGGCGCGGGTGCCCAGCTGGCGGCCGGTCTCGAAGGCGAGCATCACGCCGCCGGTGGTCGGGCCGGCAACCACGTCCACGTCCGGCGTGTCGTCCTCGCGGCGATGGCCGGCAGCCCAGAACCCGCACAGCTCGCTCGTTGCCGCAGGGTCCTGGAGCACCTGGAACTTCTCCAGGTAGGCATCCGAGTGCCGTCCGCTCTTGAGCGTGAAGTGGCCCTCGCGCAGGGCACCGCTGGCGCGGAACAGGGCCTCGGTCCTGGCGGCGACGGCGCGCCGGGCCGTCTCCCCGAGGGTTCGCTTCAGGGTGGTCATGGATGCGATTCTAGGCGGGACCGTGAGAACCGGCGCGAAGCCCGCCCGGATGCGGGACCATTCACCCATGCAGCACCTCGTCACCGCAGCGAACTGGCAGGACCCCGACAACCTGCGCTGGTCGTACCTCAACGTCCCGGACATCCTCCCCACGGCAGGTGTCCCCCACCCCGCCGGACAACCGTCACCGCTGCCCCGCGCGGAGCGCGACCTCGACGGCGTCGAATTCAGCATCGGCGGTGCTCGCCATAGCGTGGGAGACGTCCTTGCCGCCACAGAGACCGACGGCTTCCTCGTGCTGCACCACGGCCGGATCCTGGTGGAGCGATACGGCGGCCACGCGACGGAGGGCACGCCCCATCTCCTCCAGTCGGTGTCCAAGTCGCTGACCTCCGGCCTGACCGGCGCCCTGGTGGGTGCCGGCTTGCTGGATCCGGATGCCCCGCTGACCGCGTACGTGGACGAGCTCCGTGGCGGCTCGTTCGAGGGCTGCACCGTGCAGCACCTCCTGGACATGCGTGCCGGAACCCGCTTCTCCGAGGAGTACGAGGACCCGGCCTCTGACGTGCGGATCAGCGAGGAGGTCAGCGGCTGGCGACCGCGCACCCGCTCGGACCTGCCGCCCGACCTGTATGCCTACATGGCCGGCCTCTCGAACCAGGGGGCCCACGGCGGAGCTTTCGAGTACCGCTCGATCCTCACCGACGTCCTCGGCTGGGTGCTGGAGCGCGCCGGCGGCGACACGTACGCGAACCTGTTCGCCCACCACGTGTGGGGCCCGCTCGGCGCGGAGCACGACGCGTTCGTGACCATCGACGCCGGCGGCGCGCCGGTCGCGGACGGCGGGCTGTGCGTCACGCTCCGAGACCTGGCCCGCTTCGGGCTGATGTACCTCCAGGGGGGCTCCATCGGTGGGCGCCGCGTGCTGCCGGCGGACTGGGTTGCCCGGGTCGGGACGCCGCGCCCGGACCTGGTCGCGGCCTTCGGGGAGGGCCTGGAGCACGAGAGCGTCGTGACGCCGAGCTCGCACTACCACGACCAGTGGTGGGTGCTGGACGCGGACCGCGGCATCTACTCCGGTCTCGGGATCCACGGCCAGATGCTGCTGGTCCACCGGCCCGCGGACGCGGTCATCGTCAAGCTGTCCACGCAGCCGATCCCACTGGACGAGGCGAAGCACGAGCTTGCGCTGGCCGCCGCCGTCGCGATCGGGGACGCGCTCGAGCGGGAACGGTAGGCGGACGACGCCGCGGCTCAGGCCGTCAGCGCCTCGAGCAGCGAGTCCCAGGCCACGAGATACGCGTCCACGTCCTCGTCCACTGCCGGCACCGGACAGACCGGACCCGCCCCCACGATCGCCTCCCACACGCCGCGGTTGGCCAGCCAGGCCCGGATCAGCCGCGTCAGCATCTCGTCGGCGCAGGCACGGCCCTCGGCGCCGTTCCGGATGGGCACCGGCTGGAATGTGTAGCCGGACCGCGGCCCCAGGTGGTGGACGTGCCACGGCAGCCCGTGTGCCTGGACCGACGCGCGCATTCCGCTCGCCAGCATGGCCCCCAGGCGCCCGGTGTGCGCGTAGGCCTCGGGCGTGAGGATCTCGGTCATGACCGACCGTGCGGCCGCCATTGCGAGCGCGTTGCCGAAGATCGTGCCACCGGTGGCAACCAGGTTCGCGCGCTCGCCGTCCGCGCCCTTGCGCTGCACGAGGACCTCGGCGATCTCGTCGGTCATGCCCCAGGCTCCGA
Organism: uncultured Chloroflexia bacterium; assembly: GCA_963766735.1. Taxonomy (GTDB): domain Bacteria; phylum Chloroflexota; class Limnocylindria; order Limnocylindrales; family CSP1-4; genus CAIXZV01. The sequence goes on along the minus strand of CAVYBU010000017.1, from coordinate 55,127 downwards.
ACGGCAGGCCTCCCGCGACGGACTTGCCAATGGTGACGAAGTCGGGCCGCAGCCCCCACTGCCGGGTGAGTCCCCCCGGTCCCACGACCTGCGTGTGCGTCTCGTCGATCGCGAGCAGCGTGCCGGTCTCGCGCGTGATGCGCCGCAGCTCATCGTGGAAGCCTGGGGCCGGCATCAGGAGGCCGATGTTGTTCGTGATCGCCGGCTCCGTCAGCACGATTGCGATGTCCCGCCGCTCAAGGGCGGTCGCGAGAGCCGCGGGGTCGTTGAACTGGACCAGGACCGTGCCGCTCGGCGTGTCCGATGGAACGCCCCGCTCCTCGGGCACCACGCGACCGTCGTCGTCCAGCTCCACCAGCGCCTCATCCAGGTGTCCGTGGTACTTGCCGTCGAACATGAGGACGCGGTCGCGGCCGGTCATCACGCGGGCGACGCGGATCGCCTCGGTGTTGGCGTGCGTCGCGGAACTCGTGTACTGCCACTTCGGGAGGCCGAAACGATCCCGGAGCAGTTCCGAGACGACGATGGCGTCCTCGTTCGGCAACAGGAACTGGTTGCCACGTGCCATCCGGTCGGCGACCGCGCGGACGAGGGGCTCCGGTCCATAGCCGCAGAACATCGACATGTCGGCGATGTTGAAGTCGTGGTAGGTGTGGCCGTCCACGTCCGTGAACCGGGCACCCTTTCCATCGGCGACCCAGATCGGGAGGTGGTGGTAGCTGCCCACCTGCCACGACATCGGGACCCCGTTGGGCATCACGCCGCGGCCGCGCGCCAGCAGGGCGGCGGACTGCGGATGCTCGGCAGCGAAGCGGGCGTCCTCGGAGTTCTTGAGGCTGCGAACGCGCTCGCGGTCCACGCCCGATTGCGATGCCGTGGTGGTCATCGCCGGAGTCTACCCGGGGGCGACGGGGGCGCTGGACCACGGGCCGATGCGGGACCGGGAGCCCCGGGTACGCCCCGGTGAGCAGCCTCAGCCCAGGATCAGCCGGAGCAGGATCACGATCCAGAGGATGGACGCCGCACCCTGCACCAGCCAGAACGACCGGTGGAGCGTCTTGTGGCGCATTCCGAAGAAGACGAGCCACGCGCCGCCCACCCCGCCGGCGAAGCAGAGCAGCCATAGCGTCCGCTCGCGGACCCGCCGCGCGCCGGGGCGCCTCGCGGCCATCTTGTCCCGGGCGTACATCGCCGCCGTGATCACGTTGACCACCAGCAGCCAGGCCAGCATCGGTCCCGGCATCAGCGTGCGTACTCCGCGCCGCGCGTCGAGGGAGCGCCCGGCCGGGCGGGGAGCGCGGTCCCGACCAGGTCCGCGATGGACGCCGCACCGCGGGCTCGGCATGCGTCGGCCAGCTCGTCGGCCAGGCGAACGGGGAGCATCGGGTCCGCCAGCGCAGCGACGCCCACTCCCACCGCGGACGCTCCGCACGCGAGCAGGTCCAGCACATCGTCGAGGGTGCAGACCCCGCCGATCCCGATGATCGGCACGTCGACGACCTGGGCGATCTCGTGGACCACACGCAGCGCGATCGGCTTGAGCGCAGGCCCGGAGATCCCGCCGTACCCGCTCCCGAGTGCCGCGCGCCGGCGGTCCGCGGACGGCAGGAACCCCGGCAGCGTGTTGATCGCGCTGATCGCGTCTGCGCCCGCGGCCTCCACCGCGCGCGCCACGGAACGGACATCCGCGGCGGCCGCGGACAGCTTCGCGATGATCGGCAGGTCCGTCGCCCGCCGGACGGCGCTCACCGCCGAGGCCGCGGCGTCCGCGTCCATCGCAAACACGACACCGCCGCGGCCGGCCCCGCCGCACGAGAGGTTCAGCTCGATCCCCGCCACGCCCGGCGAGCCCTCGAGCCGTCGCGCCATCTCGGCAAGCTCTGCCGCCGACTCCCCGCACAGGTTCAGGATCACCGGCACCGGCCACTTCGCCCATGTCTCGGCGTAGCGGTCCAGCACCGCGTCGATCCCCGGGTTCTGCAGGCCCACCCCCACCAGGAGCCCGGCCGGCACCTCGGCGAAGCGCGGCCCCGGTTGCCCGCTCCGGGGCTTGAGGGTCGTCCCGCGCGTGACGATCCCGCCGAGCCGCTCCAGGTCGACGAGATCCGCGACCTCAACCCCGTACCCGAACGGCCCCGCCGACGCGATCACCGGGTTGGGCAGGGCGCACCCACGGCCAAGGTCAACCTCGAGCTGGACCGGGCGGCCGCCGAGCGCGTCGAGCGAGGGCTGGGCGGCGGGCTCGATGATCGGGCCGCGCCGCGCCTGCTGCCCCGCGGTTCCGGAGGGCCCCGCCCCGGCAGCCCTCGCGCCGGGCGGTTTCGACGGTGCCCGCTGGATCGCGGGCTTGACCACGCGGACCGTCGGCGTGCGCATCGTCCGGCCGCCCGGCACCGCCTTGCGCCGCGCCTTCACGACAGCGAACCCGGGTCACGAGCCGGCAGGGGTGTCACGAGACCCGGTCCCAATCCAGCTCGTCCGCGGCGAACGCCGGCCCCTCGCGACACACGCGAACCGGGCCGTCGCGGCCCGGCACCACGCAGCCGAGGCACGTCCCCGCCGCGCACCCGATCGACTGGTCGATCCCAACCTGGAGGAACGACTTGCGACGCGCCTCCGCCGATCCGGGCTGCACGGGTTTGCCGCCGCCCCGCTTGCGCCCGAGGTTGGCGACCCCCATCCGGCCCCGGCGGCCCGTGGCCAGCCGTGTCAGCTCCGCAAGCAGCGCCGATGGGCCCGCGGCGAAGGCCTGGTCCGCCCAGGCCTCGTAGGAGACCGCCAGGTCCACGACGCGACCGTGATGCCCCAGGCTGCCGTCCGCCGTGGCAACGACGTACTCCACCTCGTCGGGCAGGAGGCTGGACGGGTACACCTCGCCGGCGGAGGTGGCGCCGAACAGCAGGACGACCGAGCGGCCGTCCCGGATCGCCTCGTCGACCAGGAGACGCAGGCTGGCGATGGAGGCACCCTCGGCCACGAGGAGCAGGTGGCGAGACCGAGGATCAACCTCGAACGGTCGTCCGAGTGGGCCCGCCATGTCGGCGCGATCGCCGGGACGCAGCCCGCGGACCCACGCGCCGGCCGCGCCGGTGCCCGGGACCTGGATGGCGAGCGTGCCGCTGGCGACGTCGGTCGTGGCAATCGGGTACGGGCGACGCAGCGGCAACCCGCCGGCCTCGACGGTCCGCACCTGGACGGCCTGACCCGCGCGGACGCCCGAGACGATCGTCGGGACGTGCCACGATGCGAGCCACTGGCCCGTCAGGATCTCCCGGCGCTCGACGAGCTCCGCACCGACGGGGCGCACGGGTGGTCTGGAGCCCTCGCCGGCCGGTGCGCCCGAAGGCTAGGCGCGCTCGTCAGCCCGGGGTCTCATCCCCGGGCGCAGCGTCCTCGACATCCTCGACGTCTTCCGCGTCGCCTTCGTCCTGGGCCTCTTCGTCCTCGTCGCCTTCGTCCTGCGCCTCTTCGTCCCCGTCGTCGGCGCCCGCCTCGTCTTCGTCCTCGAGCTCGGGGGCGATCGCCGGGAAGGCCTCCGCCAGAGCGTCGGCCAGGTCCCCGAAGACGTCCGTGGGATCGTAGAACTCGACGATGTCCTCCGGGGTGACCAGCTGCCGCCACTTGCCGTCGCCACCCTCCGGGAGGACCTCGGCGCGGAAGCGGCCGGTGACGCCCAGGACGAGTCGCTCGTCGTCGTCGTCCACGATGATCAGGTCGCCGAGCTGCTCGGTGACCCGCGCCGCGGCCTCCTCGAACTGGTCGATGAGGCCGGACTCAACCTGCTGGCTCCGGTCCTGGAAGTCGAGCGCCAGGTTGAACAGCGCCAGGGCGGCCAATTCCTCGTCATCCGCGTCCAGCACGGGAGGGCGACCAGCGGCCCACTGCTCGGCAGCGCCGACATAGCCCGCGTCGTCACCGGGGCCGACGGTCTCCTCGGGAGAGACGCCCGAGGCGGCCAGCATCTCGCCCGCGGCGGTGGGCTCCGCCTCGAGCCCGGCAGCCTCACGGGCCGCCTCCGCGAAGGCCGCGTAGATCTCGACCGGGTTGTAGAGCTCGACCAGCTCCGACGCCGTCTCGACGATCTCCGTCTCGGAGACCCACTCGCCCGTGTCGGCATCCTCGTAGCGGCTGCGCACGCGGAACGAGCAGTCCGGCGCGACCGACAGGTAGTCGGGGTCTTCATCGATGAGGGTCAGGCCACCCAGCTGGCTGATCCGGTCCCGGTTCCGGTCCAGGAACCTCGCCAGCTGCTCCGTCGCCTGCACGACGAAATCCGTCCGCTCAAGGCCGGCGTCGCTGGCGAGCTCGCTGAGCATGTCGTTGCGGCTCACGTCCATTCGATCGCCTCCTTCATCCGTGGTACTCGAGGTCTGCTCCGAGTCGCTCCCGGAGGAACATCGAGTGGTGTCGTTCGAACATCCACTCCCCCGCCCGATGGCCCAGCGCCCGGGTCGCCTCGTCCGCCTCGAGGCGGTCGAGCGTCCCATAGTCGGGCAGGTCGAGCAGGATGACATTGTCGAAATCCCAGCCGTGCGCCACGTTGTACCAGCCGACGAAGCGGATACCGAACTTCTCCTCGTACTCCTTCACCTGGCGCGGAAAGATCGTCTTCATGAAGAACTTGAAGAACGGATCTCGTCCGCGGCGGACGGAGAAGAACGTTGCGAGAACGGGCACGGAACGAAGCGCCTCCCTGGGATCCCTGGACGTGGGGCCGTGGCTATTCTCGCACGCCCGGGTCGGTTGTCCCGGGGTCCGCGAGCGCATCCGCTGGCGCGCTGGAATCCTCCAGCTCGCCGACCGTCATGGTGGGGCTGGCGAGCGGGCGATGGCGGCCCCCGTCGCGCCGATCCGCGGCCACCAGGCGCAGCAGGAAGATGACCGTCTGGCCTGCGAACAGCAGGATGATCAGGGTCAGGAACAGCAGGACCGCACTGGCCGCCGTCGGCCAGTTCCAGGCCACGGACAGGGGCGTCAGGATCAACAGGAAGGCGAGCAGCCCAACCTGGAAGCGGAAGCAGCCGAGGCCGGGGCCGCGCCCGGCATCGAGGGGTTCGCCCTTGTAGTCGACGGGCCGAACCGGGTTGGGGTGCTCGGGCGAGGTCATCGCTGCCACTGTACCGCCGAGGGGAGCCGGGGCGAGACCTCAGCCGGGGCCGTCCACGCCCAGTCGTCGGGCTCCGGTGACCCGTTCGACCACATGCGCGCCACGAGGCCACGCCGGTCCAGCATCCGCCGAACGTCCTGCACCGTCTGCGCCGGCACCACCAGCAGGACCCCGCCACCGCGTCCGTCGGTCCGAACCAGTGCTTGCCGCATCAGGCTGGCCGGTTGGGGCTGATACCCGTCGAACCCGCGATGCTTGTAGGTATCGAACAGGAGCATCCACCATCGGCCAGTGCTCCGCATCCGCCACAGACCGGCGAGGCCGGCGAAGTGACCGACACCCCAGTCATCCCGCGGCAGCCTCGCCTCGGCACCGGCCGCAGCCAGGTTCGCCGGCGTGAATGCCGGGTCATCCGGCTTCAGAACCTGATCGCTCTCGTAGTTGAAGACAGCGTGCCACTGCCAGTCGTCGACGTGCGCGGCAAGTTCGTCCAGAACCCCAGACCAGCGGTCATCGGTGAGCTGGACGGATCCATCCTCCAGCCTGGCAGAGAGCGGAACGGCCACCACCCGGCCGGCCGAGGCCACGTCGATCGCCCGGGCAACTCCGGCGGGGCTGGTCCCGCTCTCAACTGGATCCGCTGAACTCCGGACCGGATACCGGTACCAGGAGCGCCCGTGTGCCGCCATCGCCTCCGACTCAGTGAGCTCGCCGCGCCCAACACGCTCGCTGATCGCGTCCGAGATTGGGATCTCGAACGCCTCGACAACCACACCGGCCAGGTGGGCGAGGTAGTCCTCCGCCGCGAGGTCATGGCCGTCCTGCTCCACCAGGCCGAGGGCGGGAAAGAGATACGAGAGGCGTAGGCACCGCAGGTGGCCGGTCGCTGCGGGCCCAGGCGGTCAAACGCCTCGGCCATGCTGTCAGCCCCGGTCAGGGCCACCAGTCGCTCGCCGGGAAACAGGCGCCCGAAGCGCAGCCCGAGGCGTTCGACCACCTCACACGGCCTCGAGGTAGGCGCGTCGCTCCCATGCGAGCCCGGCACCGGGCATCGCCCTGTCTGCCTCGGCGGCGAGTTCCGCCTCGAACTGCTTCACCACTGGATAGTGTTCCGCAACCACCGGGCCAACGGCCTCCAAGAGGACAGGATCAGCCTGGAGGGCAGCGATTGCGGTGGACACGTCGGACGGCAATCGTCACCTGCGGCTGCCGCGATTCCACATGCACTTACATCACTCATAACTTTACCCACAGGGCGCGGCCGAGGAACGGCCGAGGAACGGCGGCGCCCATGGCTCGCGCAACCGATGCTGCACCTCCCCTACCATGCACTGCGATGGACGTTCCCGAGGGCTTCCACCCGCAGTGCGCGCGAGTTCCCAGGCCAGGACAAGGACACGGATCGGACACGGAGCACGACACATGACCGAGGGACAGCCGATATCCGTCGCCCGCCACCCCGACCTCGCCGGACGGCCGGGTCGTCGTCACGGGCGGGTCCAGCGGCATCGGCCAGGCCACGGCGGCACGGTTCGTCGCGGAAGGCAGCCGGGTCGTCATCCTGGACCGGGACCCGGTGCGCAACGAGGCCGTCCGGGCGGAGCTCCCCGGCCTCGCCGGGGTCGTGGAAGCGGACGTGGCGGACCGCGCGTCCGTGGATGCCGCGTTCCTCGTCGTCGACCGGCTGATCGGCGGGGTCGACGTGCTCATCGCGAACGCCGGCATCAGCGTCCGCCACCGGTTCCTGGACATCACGCCCGAGGACTGGCGGCGCGTCATGGCGGTCAACCTCGACGGCGTCTTCAACTGCGCCCAGGAGGCCGCCCGCCGCATGGTCGCCGGCGATGGCGGCGCAATCCTCATGACGGCGTCCACCAACGGGATCGTCGGCCACCCCTTCTACGCGGATTACAACGCGTCCAAGGCTGGCGTGATCCTGCTGACCCGGTCCATGGCCCTGGAGCTCGCTCCCACGATCCGGGTCAACGCGGTCTGCCCGGGCTACGTGATGACCCCCATGCAGCAATCCGAGTACACCCCGGAGATGCTGGCGGCGACCGACGCGAAGATCCCGCTCAACCGACACGCGCGGCCCGAGGAGGTGGCGGCGCTGTTCGCCTTCCTCGCGTCCGACGAGGGCGCGTACCTCACCGGCACCGCCATCCCGATCGACGGCGGCGAGCTCGCCGGCGGCCTCGCCAGCCGCGACTGGATCCGGCAGGGCCCGGCGCCAGAGGCTGACCAACTCGATGCACACCACCGGTCGAGGCCGACCACGGAGACACCATGAGCCACCCGACACCTCCTTCGCAGTCACCGACTGTCCACCCGTACATTCCGAACTCCGAACCCGCGGTCAAGGCCGCCATGCTGGCCGCCACCGGGGCAAGGGATATCGAGGAGTTGTACGCGGAAGTCCCGGGACGACTGCGCATGCACCGGCCACTCGACCTGCCGACACCACTGGCATCCGAGGCGGAGCTCGTGCGCCACGTCGAGGGCATGCTCAACCGGAACACGTCGACCCGGGAACTGATCAGCTTCCTCGGCGCCGGGTGCTACGACCACTACGTGCCGGCGGTCTGTGACGAGATCAGTGGCCGGAGTGAGTTCTTGACCGCCTACGCGGGCGAGCCGTACGAGGACCACGGTCGATTTCAGGCCCTGTTCGAGTACGTCTCGATGATGGGCGAGCTGCTTGACATGGACGTCGTGAACGTCCCCGTCTACGATGGCTTCCAAGCGGCGGCCACGTCGCTTCGCATGCCGCGCGCGCGACGGGCCGCCGGCGCGTCCTGATCGCCGACACTGTCGGCCGGGACAAGCTGTCCAAGATCGTGGACTACTGTGCGCCGGATCTGTCACTGGAGCTGCTGCCGCACAACCCGGAGACGGGCGAACTGGACCTGGACGCACTGCAGGCCGTTCTGGGTGTCGACACCGCGGCCGTCTACTTCGAACAGCCGTCGTATCTCGGCATCGTCGAGACGCACGCGCCGAGATCACGGCTCTCGCCCATGGGGTGGGGGGATTGGCGGTCGTGTCGGTGGATCCCTCGACCCTCGGCGTCCTCGCCCCGCCCGCGTCGATCGGGGCCGACATCGCGCGCGGCGATATCCAACCGCTTGGCATCCACCAGCAGTTCGGCGGCGGGCACGGTGGGTTCATCGCCTCGGCCGACGACCCGCGGATCATCCAGGAGTACCCCTCGCGCCTGTTCGGGATCGCGCCAACGCGGGTCAAGGGCGAGTATGGGTTCGGTGACGTCGCCTACGAACGGACGTCCTTCGCGGTCCGCGAAGAGGGCAAGGAGTGGGTCGGGACGGCAGCCGCCCTGTGGGGCATCACGGCCGGCGTGTACCTCGCGCTCATGGGACCCCAGGGCATGGTCGAGCTCGGCGAGCGGATGATGGCGCGCACGCGATACGCGATCGAGCGCCTGGCGGAGCTTCCGGGCGTCCGCGTGCCTTTCAGCACCGGCCACCACGTCCACGAGTTCGTCGCCGACTTCTCCGGGACTGGTCGGACCATCGCCCAGATCAACCAGCATCTTCTCTCACGCGGCATTCACGGCGGCAAGGATCTCTCGATCGAGTTCCCCGCGCTGGGTCAGAGCGCCCTGTTCGCCGTGACCGAGGTCCGATCTCAGGCTGACATCGACCGCCTCGTCGAGAGTCTCCGGGAGGTCACCCGATGACCGCACCGCACGCCGCGATCGGGCCCAAGCCGCAGCCCCGCCGCTTTCACCAGGCCAGTTGGGACGAGCCGATCCTGTTCGAGCTCAGCACCCCCGGTGCTCGCGGCGTGCTGCTTCCAGAGCTGGAGCAAGGCATCTCCGAACGCGTTGGCAGCCCTGCGGCACAACTGCCACCCGGCGTTCGCCGGACCTCGGCGCCGGCGCTTCCAGAGCTGGCGCAGCTGCATGTCGTCCGTCACTACACCCGCCTGTCCCAGGAGAACCTGGGTGCCGATCTCAACATCGATGTCGGACAGGGCACGTGCACGATGAAGTACTCGCCGAAGGTGAACGACCAGCTGGTCCGCAACCCGCGCCTCGCCGACCTGCACCCGCTGCAGGATGAATCCACGATCCAGGGTGCCCTCGAGATCATCTGGCGGCTGGAGCAACTGCTGCGCGAGATCTCGGGAATGGACCGCGTCAGCCTCCAGCCGGGGGCGGGCTCAGCCGCGATCTGGGCCAACGTCTCGATGATCAGGGCGTACCACGCTGCGCGGGGCGATGCCGAACGGCGCGACGAGATCATCACGTCGATGTTCAGCCATCCCTCGAATGCGGCGTGCGCGAAGACGGCAGGCTATCGCGTGATCACGCTCATGCCGGACCCGGAGACCGGCCGGCCATCGCTCGCAGCACTCAAGAGCGTCCTGTCCGAACGGACCGCGGCACTGCTGATCACGAACCCAGAGGACACGGGGATCTTCAACCCTGAGATCGATGCGTTCGTGCAGGCGGTGCACGACGTGGGCGGTTTGGCTTCGTACGACCAGGCCAACGCCAATGGCTTGCTGGGGATCACGCGGGCTCGCGACGCCGGTTTCGACCTGTGCCACTTCAACCTGCACAAGACGTTCTCGACGCCTCACGCCTGCGGCGGGCCGGCGGCGGGGGCCTGCGGTGTCACGGCCGAGATCGCACGCTACCTGCCCGCGCCAACCGTGGAGCGCGACGGCGACCGCTTCTACCTCGACCACGTCCGGCCCGACAGCATTGGCAAGGTGCGGCCCTGGTACGGCGTCGCGCCCAACCTCGTCCGCGCCTACGCCTGGATCATGAGCCTCGGGGCCGTCGGCCTCAGGGAAGTCTCCGAGATCGCCGTCCTCAACAACAACTACCTCATGAAGTTGGTCCTGGCGATCCGCGGCGTGTCTGCGCCATACGCGGAGGGCAAGCGCCGGATTGAACAGGTCCGCTACAGCTGGGAGGAGCTGACCCGGGACACCGACATCCACAGCGAGGAGATCGGGGTGCGGATGGCCGATTTCGGGACGCATTACTGGACAAGCCACCACCCCTTCGTCGTCCCGGAGCCAATGACCCTGGAGCCGACCGAGTCGTACTCACGGGCGGACCTCGACGAGTACGCCGCCATGCTCCGGACCGTCGCTGGCGAGGCCTACTCCACGCCCGATGTGGTGCGTTCCGCCCCGCATCGGAGCACGATTCACCAGATCGACCACAGCTGGTTCGAGGATCCCGACCGCTGGGCGATCACGTGGCGGGCCTATCGCCGCAAGCACGGCTCTGCCTCGGGCCTGGGTTCGCCGGAGGCAACTCCGGCCGATGCCTGATCCCCGCGGGTCGTCGCTTCGTCCCACCATCGGCCTTGTTGTGAACCCGATCGCAGGCCTTGGTGGACGTGTGGGGCTCCATGGAACCGATGGCGCCGAGGCTGTCGCCAGGGCGCTCGCCCTGGGTGCCGAGGCCGTAGCGACCGCCCGGGCCAGTGATCCCCTGCGTGCCCTGCGGGCGGCGTGGCCCGCCCCTGCGCCGCTGCCCCGACTGCTCACCGGGGACGCACATCTGGGGCTTCTCGCGGCCGCCGGGGCCGAATACCCGGCGATGACCGTGGGTGGGCCGACAGTCGGCACCACGACAGCCGGCGACACGCGCCAGCTCGCGGCGGCCCTCGCCGCGGAGCAGGTGGACTTGCTGCTGTTCGCCGGGGGTGATGGGACGGCGAGAGATATCGTCGCGGCGGTGGGCGGGACGATCACGACGCTCGGCATCCCGGCCGGAGTCAAGGTCCAATCTGCGGTATTCGCCACGAGCCCTGCGGCGGCCGGCCGGCTCGCAGCCGCGTACGTTGGCTCCGTGGCCCGACGAACCGCCGAGCGTGAGGTCCTCGACCTGGATGAGGACGCGTATCGACGAGGCGAGGTGACACCGCGCCTGCACGGATACCTGCGCGTGCCCGTCAGCCGTCTGGTGCAGGCCCGGAAGGCCCCGTCCCCAGCGAGCGAGGCCGTCGCCATGGCCGGGATCGCGGCCGACATCTTCGAAGGCCTAGTGGCGGGGCGCTGCTATGTGCTCGGCCCGGGCACGACGGTCGGGAGCGTGGCCGCGGCGCTCGGCGTACGCAAGACCCTTGTGGGTATCGACGTCGTGACCGCGACGGTGACCGGGCCGGACCTGATGGTGACCGACGCCGGAGAGCGCGAGATCCGCGAAGCTGTGGCGGGCAGACCAGTGTCGATCGTCGTCACGCCGATCGGTGGGCAGGGCTTTCTGTTCGGACGAGGCAACCAGCCGATCTCGCCGGATGTCATCCGGGCAATCTCTCGGGACAGTCTCTTGGTCGTGGCGACCCCTGCCAAGCTGGCCGCGCTCCGCGGGCGACCTCTGCTCGTCGACACCGGCGACCGTGATCTCGATCGCGACCTTGCGGGCCACCTGAGTGTTGTCACGGGGTACCACGAACGCATGGTGGTGCGTGTGGAACCGGCGTGAACGGGCTCAGCTCAGGCTAGTCGTCACGGGTGTCGTTGCACCCGAAACACCACCGCTCGAGAGGATCAACCATGCCGACACTGACGGGACGCCGCGCGATCGTGACCGGCGGGGCATCCGGAATAGGCAGGGCGACCGCGATCCGGCTGGCGACCGAAGGGGCCGCGGTCCTGGTCGCGGACGTCGATGCCACGGGAGCCGGCGCCGTCGCAGACGCGATACGGGCGGACGGCGGGCAGGCGCTCGCGGTGGACTGTGACGTGACGAGAACCGAGGATTGCCGGCGCGCTGTGGAGACCGCGGTGGCTCAGTTCGGCGGCCTCGACATCGTCGTCAACTGCGCCGGGATCGTGCGCCGGGCAACGGTGGTCGGGACCACGGAGGACGAGTGGGAACGCGTCATGGCCGTCAACGTGCGATCGATCTTCCTGATGGGCAAGCACGCGGTACCCGTCATGGAGGCTGGTGGTGGCGGATCGATCGTCAACATCGGCTCGGGATGGGGCCTGAAGGGCGGACCGGACGCCGTCAGCTACTGCGCCTCGAAGGGCGCCGTCGTCAACATGACGCGGGCGATGGCCATCGATCACGGACCGGCCGGGATCCGGGTCAACTGCGTCTGTCCGGGCGATACCGACACGCCGATGCTGCGGTCGGAGGCCCGGCAGCTGGGCGTCGACGAGACGGCGTTCCTCGCCGAATCGGCGGAGCGCCCGCTCGCGCGCCTCGGCACCCCGGACGACATCGCGCAGGCCGTGGTCTACCTCGCCGGCGAGTCGGCTGCCTGGGTGACCGGGACGACCCTGGTCGTGGACGGGGGCGGTCTGGCCTGAGGACCTGGCGAGCGCCGCTGCAGGCGCACTCTCCCCGCCCAGGCGGCCCGGCAGGCCGGCTTCCGGGACGACGGATGCGCGTGCCGATCGGGGGAGTGGCGCCGCACGACCATCGGCGCTACAACCATGCCGTGCGCCGTCTCCTGTCGCTCCTCGCGCTGCCCGGCATCGTGCTCACGCTCGCCCTCCCGCCCGCTGCCCTCGCCGACGCGGCCACCCCGGCGCCCAGCTTCGTCACCGCGGACGTTGTCCTGGGCACGGATCCGCTGCTGCCCTATGTCGTTGCGCTGCTCGTGATGAGCGCCGTGCTCATGGTGGTGGGCGCGATCGCGATCGTCGTGAACCGGCGCCCGTCGCGTCCGGCAGGGGAACGCGGCCAGCCGGCCTGGTGGGCATGTGCCAGCTGCGGGACGACCAACGTCGATGACCGAGAAGCCTGCTTCTCGTGCGGGGCGAGCCGCGCGCCCTGATCTCGCTCAGCCCGCCTTCGGGCCCTTCGCCGCTTCGCGTGCGGCCAGCCGGTCCTTCGCCTTCCAGTATTCGCCGGCGAACGGCAGGAACCATGCCCGGCCCTCGTACGGCACCGGCACCAGCGGGAATCGGAGCGACGCGAGCTCCGGCGCGGAACCCCCGCCCACCCACTCGGCCAGCCGCGTCCCAAGCCAGGGCATGATCGCCACCCCGGAGCCGCAGCAGCCGACCGCGTACGTCACCCCGTCGGCGCGCCCCGCGTGGACCATCCGGTCGAAGGTGAACGCCACCCTGCCACCCCACGCGTAGGCGATCCGGGTCCCGGCCAGCTGCGGGTGCACCCGAACCATCGATGCCTGGAGGATCTCCGCGGTGTGCAGGATCGAGCTCGGCCACATGCTCGCGCGCCCGCCAAAGAGCATCCGGTTGTCCGGCGTGAGCCTCCAGTAGTAGAGGAAGTTCTTGGTGTCGAAGAACATCCGGCCGCGCGGGCTCAACTCCGCGGCAAGTTCGGCGGACAGTGGATCGGTGACGATGATGAAGCTGCCGATGGACAGCAGCCGACGCCGCAGCGAGGGCGTGAGCGACCCCGTGTAGCCGTTGGTGCCGACGATCACGTTCCTCGCCAGGATCGCGCCCCGGGACGTCTCCAAGACCGTCCGGCCGTCGGCCTGGGGCCGGATCCGCAACGCCCGCGTCTCCTCGTGGAGGCTCACGCCCGCCTCCTCGGCCATGCGGGCGAGGCCCGCGACCAGCTTGCCCGGATGCAGGCCTGCGCTCCGCTCCACCACCAGGCCGCCGAAGTACGCGTCGGTTCCGATCTCGCTCCGCAGGTCCCCGCGCGCCACCACGTGCGCGGGCATGTCCTCGTGCGCAAGCGCCTCCACCGAAGCGGGAAAGGCGTCTGCGTGGCCCGGGACTGCAGCCAGCACCAGGTGTCCACCCTCCGCGAAGTCCGCCTCGATCGAGGCGGCGCACAGCCCCTTGACGTGCTCGTACGCATCGAGGCTCTCGCGATAGAGCGCGGTTCCCCTGGCCTCGCCGTGCTGGGCCACCAGCTCCGCCACGGAGTGCTTGTACCCGGGGTGGCACATGCCGCCGTTCCGCGTCGAGCCGCCCCACCCCAGGCGCTCGCCCTCCAGGAGCACAACGCTCGCGCCCAGCTCGGCCGCGCGCCGGGCGGCAGACAGGCCGGTCAGCCCCCCGCCGACCACCGCCACGTCGGTCGCATCCGGGAGGTCACGGCCACGCCGGTCGGGCATCTCGGGTGCCGTGACCTGCCAGTAGGAACGCTGGTCAACCTCCTGGAGCTCCCGGATCCGCCTCATGACGGCAAGCCTACGCGGCCCTCCGCCGTGCGGGAAGGGCCGATCAAAACCGATTTGGCGCCTTTTGCGTATGCTCCTCCAACCGATGATCGTCGAGCCGACCCCGACCAACCCGCGTTCCCCGGTGCGGCGGGCCCTGAGCCTCGCCGGTCTCGCGCTGCCGGTCGCCCTGCTGATCGCCATCGTGGGCGCGGGCGTGGCAGGGCCGAAACCCCAGCCGGAGCCGGTCGCACCCGATGCCTCGCGCGCGGCCATCGCCGAGGAGCCCTCCGCGGTGCCCGTCCCAGCCGCCTCGCCCACGGCGCCCACGGCGGTGGCTGCCCCGACCGGGCCGGGGCCCGGCTTCCCGAAGGGCGCGGCCGGCCTTCCGGTCCTCTCAATCCCTGAGGCGCAGGGCCCGCTCGCCACCGGGGACGGCCTCCCGATCGCAGTCGCGGGGTTCCTCGAGGGCCTCCGGGCGGCCGACGCGTGCGGGGCGGCGACCGGCGACACGCGCGGCCCGCTGAGCCCCCTGTGCGAGCGACGCGCGAGGCTCGTCATGATCGACGAGTTCGGCTGGAGGTCTGGCGTCCACCTTCACCTGCGCTTCCCGCCGGGCGTCCGCCTGCCCGCGGTCTTCGAGGACGCCTCGCCCGATGGCCCAATCCCGGTGGTGATCGTGGGTCGTGGCGGGGGACCGAGCTCGCCCTGCGCGGCCACGGAGCGCGGCTGCGTTGAGCAGATGACCGCGGACCTCGTCGCGTGGGCGGACGGTGACCCGTTCGACCCCGGTCCGGTCTTCGACGCGGGCCTCGAGGTCCCCCCGCCGGACATCGCCTACCGCCACCTCGACGCCGCCCTGAGCCTCGCCATCGGCGGATCCGGCACGGTCCTGATCTCGGCCGTGGTCCGCCCTGCAACGGTCGCGGCAATCGACCGGGACGCCGCCGCGGCCCTGGCGGCGGGACCCGCGCCGTCCGGCCTGGTCTGGTACGTGCGCGGCCTGCAAACCGCATATGGCCCCGGCCGATACCCGGCCGGCGACTACCCGCCCCGCATCCTGTGGGTGCTGCTGGACGAGACGACGGGTGAGCCGCTCACGACGGGCGTCCTGACCCCGCCTGGCAACACCGCGGCATTACCGGCGACGCCCGTTGCGCTGGATGCCGGCGGCTGACGGGTCAGTCCCCGGCGTACGCCACCCGACCCGAGGCAAGCACCAGCCGCACGACCCCGCGCAGCTCCTGGTCGAGCAGCGGCGTGTTCTTCCCCTTCGAGCGGAGCGCTTCCGCGGACACGGTCCAGGCGGCGGCACGATCGATCACGACGAGGTCTGCCGGCTCGCCTTCCCGCAGCCCGGGCGCCACACCGTGTCGCCCCCCGGGAGCGCCGAGGACCCGGGCCGGGCCCGTGGTCAGCGCCGCGATCGCGCGCGCCAGCGGCACGCCGCCGCCATCCACCGCCGCCAGCACGATGCCGATCGCCGTCTCGATCCCGCTGATCCCGTTGCTCGCCCAGCCGAACTCGACGTGCTTGTCCACTTCGGTGTGGGGCGCGTGGTCCGTGGCGATCGCGTCCGCGGTGCCATCGGCAAGGGCGACGAGGCACGCCGACGCGTCCTCCGCTGAGCGCAGAGGCGGGTTGACGCGCAGCGAGGCGTCGAACGGGCTGGCGACCAGGGCGCCGTCCGCCCACGGATCGCGGGCCCTTCCGTCCTCGCCCACCGCTTCCCATGCCCAGCGGCGCGCCCCCGCGATCCACTCGTCGGTGAACGCCAGGTGGTGCGGCGTGACGTCGCAGGTGACCGGCAGGCCGGCGGCCTTCCCGGCCCGGACGTGGTCCAGCGCGGCCGCCGTGGACAGGTGGGTCAGGTGGAGCCGGGCGTCCGGCACGTCCCGCACGACGTCCACCAGGATCGCCATCGCCCGCGCCACCGCGCCGGCCTCGCCCGCCACGGGCCAGCCCCGGAGGCCCAGCACCGTCGCAACATAGCCTTCGGACGCCTCGGCGCCCTCCGTCAGTGCGAGATCTTCGGGGTGGTCGATGATCGGCAGGCCGAGGGCCCCGGCGTACGCGAGCGCATTGCGCAGGATCGGCGCGGAGCGGACCGGGGAGCCGTCGTCGGAGAAGCCCACGGCGCCGGCGTCGGCCAGTTCGCCGAGGGCCGCCAGCGTCTCGCCCTTGCGCCCGTGCGTGACCGCGCCGTGGACCAGGACCCTCACGGGGGAGCCTGATGCATCCGCCGCCGCAATCACCCGGGCCAGCACGGACGGCTCGTCGATCGCCGGCGTCGTATTCGGCATGAGGCAGACCGTCGTGAAGCCCCCATGGGCCGCCGCCGCGAGACCCGTGGCGATCGTCTCGGCATCCTCGTTGCCGGGCTCCCGGAAGTGCGCATGCAGATCGACGAACCCGGGTGAGATCAGCGTCCCGCCGGCCGTGATGCCCTCCGCCGCGGCACCCTCCAGCCAGGTCACCCTCGCCAGCATGCCGTCGGTGATCTCCAGCTCGGCCGGGCCCTCGCGCCCGCCTGCCGGGTCCACGGCCCAGCCGCGGATCGTCCTCGTCGCCGGGGACCCGACCGTCGTGTCGCTCACGCTCCCTCCCAGCTCTTGGTCCCGGACAGGAGGTACAGCAGCGCCATCCGCACCGCCACGCCATTGGTCACCTGGGCCGTGATCACCGACCGGGGGTCCACCGCCACGTCTGCCGCGATCTCCACGCCCTCGTTCATCGGACCCGGGTGCATGATCACCACGTCGGGTTTCGCCGCGCGCAGCCGTTCGGTGGTCAGCCCGTACCGCGCCGTGTACTCGCGCAGGGATGGCAGCAGGCCGCTTGCCATCCGTTCCTTCTGGATCCGCAGGGCCATCACGACGTCCGCGTCCCGCAGGGCCGCCGAGACGTCCGAGGTCACCGTGAACCGCCGCCCGGCCGCGCCGCGCGCCGCCCAGGACTCGAAGCCGCGAAGCAGCGTGGACGGGCCGCACAGCCACAGGTCCGCACCCATCGCCGTGAGCGTCCAGATGTTGGACCGCGCCACCCTCGAATGAAGCGCATCGCCCAGGATCACCACCTTGCGTCCCTCGAGCGAGCCACCGGGGAGCCGGGAGCGGATCGTGTACAGGTCCAGGAGCGCCTGCGACGGATGCGCATGCCAGCCGTCGCCACCGTTGAGCACCGACCCACCGAACACCTCCGCGGCGAGGTATGGCGCTCCTGACGCAGGGTGGCGCATCACCAGCATGTCTGCGCCCAGCGCCTCGATCGTGCGCACGGTGTCCACGAGCGACTCGCCCTTGGACACGGCCGAGGAGGCGGCCGCGATGTTCACCACGTCGGCCGAGAGGTTCTTGGCCGCGACCTCGAAGCTGACCCGGGTTCGCGTGGACGCCTCGTAGAACAGGATCGTCACGCTGGTTCCGCGGAGGGCCGGGACCTTCGGGATCGGGCGGGCGAGCACCTCGCGCATCTCGTCCGCGGTCTGCATGACCAGCTCGAGATCCGGCCGCGTCAGCCCGTCCACGTCCAGCAGGTGGCGGTGATGCCAGCCGACCAGACCTGAGGGTGCGGCGTTCGGGCGGTCGGCCTCGGCGGTCATGCGGCGGTACCGCCCGGCAGGCTGGCGGGCGCCAGGCGCTCGATCTCCACGGCGTCCTCCCCGTCGGTCTCCTCGAGCATCACCTTCACGGTCTCCTCGCGCGATGTCGGTACGTTCTTGCCCACGTGATCCGCACGGATCGGCAGCTCCCGGTGACCGCGATCCACCAGGACGGCGAGGCGGACGGCCTTCGGGCGGCCGAAGTCGATCAGGGCATCCATGGCGGCTCGGATCGTGCGGCCCGTATACAGGACGTCGTCCACCAGGACCACCGTGCGGCCGTTGAGATCGAACGCGATCGCAGTGCCCTTGACGATGGGCTGCTGGGCAACCAGGGAGAGATCGTCGCGGTAGAAGGTGATGTCCAGCGCGCCGACGGGGACGTCCGCGCCCTCGTTCTCGCGGATGGCGGCGGCGATCCGGTGGGCGAGCGGCACGCCGCGGCGCTGGATACCGATCAGGACGAGCCCTGCGGTGCCCGCCTGCTTCTCGACGATCTCGTGGGAGATGCGGATCGTCGCGCGGCGGACGTCCTCGGCGGCCATGATGCGGCGGCCAGTCATCGGCGGAAACTGCGGCGTCGCACGGGCTCGCTCCTCCTTCCCGGCCTCACTGGGCCACCCGGCCTCACGGGACCGGCCTGGAAATCGAGATGAAGTCTAGCGTTCTCGCGCCCTTGAGGCCGGGCGCTCCGACATCAGTAGATCGAGACCTTGACCCAGGTCGTGCCGGCGAACCACTCGCAGCCGCAGATCTTGAAGAAGTCCGGGCGGTACAGGTCAACGACGCGGATCTTCTTCACGGGGCCGTAGTCGGTGACGGTGCGCTCGATGCAGCCGCCGTCGCCACAGATCCGGACGACGGTTCCGCGCGGGAGACGCATGGCGGTGGTGCCGTTGTCGTAGAACGTCGCGTAGCCGGAGACCGTGTACTTCGGCTTCTTCCACGCCTCGCCGGATTTCGTGGACGGCTGGTCCACCTTGGGGCGCGTCGCGGGGGCGGTCGGGGCCGCGCCGGGCTCGACGAGCGTGTCGGCGGCCGCGAGATGCCCCGCTGAGCGGAGCGCGTCGTCGGACACTCCCGGGGCGCGCTGCGCCGGGATCTCCGCGGGGACCACCATCGAGGTGAAAGCTGCCGGCGCCAGGTCCCAGGCAGTCGAGGGGCTCCTCGATCCTGCGGGTCCCGGCAAGCCAGCCAACGCGAACGCGGCGATGAGCGCCGCGGTCGCGACGACCGATCTGCGTCGCATACAGGACGAAGGTACCCCATCGGGCCGGACCCTGCCGTTTTCGCCGCGTATCAGCGGGATCAGCCTCGGATCAGCTCCGTGAGCGAGCGCACGACGATGTCCGCGATGTCAAAGTCGGGTCCCGGCAGAACCGGCACCGCGACCACTGTGAGGCCGGCGGCCCGGGCGGAACGGACGCCGGCCACGGAGTCCTCGAAAGCCACGGCGTCCGCTGGCAGGACACCGAGCCTCGCACAGGCCAGCAGGTACAGGTCAGGCGCCGGCTTGTGGTGCTCGACGTCGTCTGCGGTCACGACGACGTCGAAGGACGACGCGAAGGGCGTGGAGGCCAGGGCGAGGTCGATGAGCGAGCGTCCCGTGTTCGATGCCAGGGCGAGAGGCATCGCAGGTCTCAGCAGCGCCAGCAGGTCGTCCGCCCCTGGTTGAAGGGCAAACCCAGCACCGTACTCCTCGGCCGCCAGCTCGATCATCTCGGCGCGCAGCGCGGGGATCGCCTCCGGAGTGAGCTCGAGCCTGGCGGAGTAGGCCGCGATGCTCTGCTCCATCGATCGGCCGACCGTGGCAACGCGGTCCTGATCTGTCATCGCGTGGCCATGACGCGCGAGGAGCCGCTCCTCGGCACGGCCCCACCCGGGTTCACTGTCCACCAGGAGCCCATCAAAGTCGAGCACGGCGCCGCAAAAGCGCCCGGGGAGAGCGAGTTCGAGCGCGCGCCACGCCGGTCAGGACTCGCCGCGGGGGAACGCCACCGGGTACATCGCCCGGCGTCCCCGGCCCGTGACCACGGCGATGTGCCCCGCGAGCGCCCGGTTGAGGTCCTCGTCGTCGGTGTCCACCAGCAGCGGCCGACCGCCGAGCGCGGCGAGCTTCTCGGGCGTGGCCACGACGATGACCCGGTCAACGCCGACGGCGCGGATCACGCGGGCGCTGATCTGCTGGTTGCCGCGGCCGAACAGGTAGCCCTGGCCACCGATGGGCGTCACGATGATCCGGGCCGCCCGGCCGTCAGCCAGTGCGTCCAGCAGCTGCCGCTCCCCTGCATCCGCGCCCACCAGGGCCCCGTCGCGGACGATGTCGACGCCCAGCAGCGTCCCCTCGAACCCGAGACGGCGTGCGATCCGACGGGTCGTCGTGCCTGGCCCGAGGATGTACGTCGTCCCGGGCTCCATCTCGTCCGCCGCGGCCACGCCCAGGAGATCCGCGGTCATGTCCTCGCCGCGGCTCCGCACCTTGCCCGCCTGCACCAGCCGTGGGTCGTCCGGCACGTGCAGGTAGCCGTACAACCGGGTCGACAACCGTCCCTCGCGGTAGGCGTTCTCATCCACGTCCATGACCTCTGCCTCGCGGGTCCGGAGCGTACCGCCCCGCAAGGCGGCAACGATGAGATCGCCGGCGGCACGGGGGTTCACGGCGAAGACCGCCGAGTGGATCTTCACGCCCGCGGGCACGGCGACCACGGGGACGGTCTCGCCCACCGCCTCCACGATGTCGCGGGCGGTGCCGTCGCCGCCCGCAAACACGAGCAGGCCCACGCCGGCGTCGCGGAGAGCGACCGCGGCGCGGCGCGTGTCCTCCCCTGTTGTCGCCGGGCCGTCCGGCCGATATCCGATGGATGGCGTAAGGCCCGCCGCGATCGCGGCCGTCTCGCCCATCGCACCGGCGCAGGCGAGGATCCCGGGGGGAGCGCCGGCACCCGCGACCACCGCCAGGGCGGCCGTCGCGCGCTCGGCCGCGTGCGGTATCGCGCCAAGTGCACGGGCACGGCCCGCGATCTCGTGACCGTCCGTGCCCTTGAGCCCGACGCTACCGCCCATCCCCGCGATGGGATTGACGATCAGGCCGATGACCTTCGTCATCGAGCCTCAGGGCACCCGGATGGCGCCCGCGGTGCCGCCTCCCCCGTCACCTCGCGGCCTCGCCCCGGAGCGCCTCGAACGCCTGCCAGGTCATGGCCGGCCCGACGCCCCCGCGCACCGGCGCCCCCGCCGAGCTGTTGTGGGGGGCGGCAGCGAAGATCTCGGGGTTGTCGTGGGCCTCCTCCACGACGCGTCCGAGCACCTCCGCGAACTCATCGAGGTCCTCCTGAGAGGTGCTCTCGGTGGGCTCAAGCGTGAACGGTTCCGGGATCAGCCAGGGGTGATGGCTGGAGAAGTAGCCCTGCACTCCGTAGTCGATCATGCGGTCGTGGACGCCGGTGGTGTGGATGCCCGTCTGGGCGGACATCTGCTCCCAGCTGTAGCGGGCCTGCTCGAGGCGCCGCGTCGTGTTGGTCTCCGCGAACGAGAGGCTGGATCCGGGGATCGCAAGCACCTTCTCCATCAGGTAGTTGTTGTTGAGGACGGCCAAGTGGGCCGCGTCGCGCAGGCCCTCGGCGCCCATCGCGCACACCCACGCGTAGGCCTTGAGCGTGGACCCGATGTTGCCGAGGCCAGATCGGACGGCCCCGACACTCAGCGGCCGGTCGTCGTCGAGGTAGTAGCGGGTCCCGTCGAACTCGACGGTCGGCCTGGGCAGGAACGGGACGAGAGCCGGCTGAACGCCGGTCGCGCCCACGGCTCCGCCCATGCACCCGTGCGGGACGCCGAAGGTCTTGTGGAGGTTGAACTGGCACATGTCGAAACCGGCGTCCCGTGCCCGGGTGACGCCCAGGATGCTGTTGGCGTTGGCCTGGTCATAGGCGCACAGGCCGCCGGCCTCGTGGACCACGCGGACGTACTCCGCGACCCGCGGATTGAAGATCCCGGTGTCCTCGGGGTTGGTCATCATCAGGCCCGCGGTGCGCGGCCCGACGGCGGCCTTGAGGGCGTCCAGGTCCGGGATCCCATCCGGACCCGGGTAGAGGGTGACGACGTTGTACCCGATGGTCGCGGGCGCGGCGGCATTGGCGGGATGCGAGAAGATCGTCGTGATCATCTCGTCACGCTGGTCGGCCTCGCCGCGCGAGGCGTGATAGGCCCGCATCATCAGCGCGTTGGCCAGGATCCCCTGGCTGCCACCGGCCGGCTGGAACGTGAACCGCTCCATACCGGAGATCTCGGCCAGGATCGCGCCGAACCGGTAGAGAAGCTCGAGGATGCCCTGCATCGTGGAGTCATCCTGATCCGGGTGCAGCTCCGTCAGCTTCGGCGAGCGGCTGAGCAGCTCGTTGATGATCGGGTTGTATTTCATGGTCGTCGTGCCCAGGCCAAGGCTGGTCACGACGTTGTTGGCGAGGACCATCTGCGAGAGGCGCGTGTAGTGGCGGACCACCTCGGGCTGCGAGAGCTCGGGGAGGGCCGGCGGCTCGGAACGGCGAAGGTCGGCCGGCGTCGAGGCGAGCACGTCGCCTGCTTCCGCTCGGATGGCCGGACCGGCGTCGGGCAGGAGCACCCCGCGTCGGCCGGCCCGCCCGGTATGCATGACAAGGGGCTCCTGCCAGGCCGCCTGGTGGAACCGCTCCCGAAGCTGGCCCTGTCGTCGCTTGGCGGTCATCGGAGGATCTCCCCCAGGGCAGCGACCAGCCGGTCGATGTCCTGCTGCCGGTGGATCTCGGTCACGCAGTAGAGGGCGGCCCTGCCCAGGTCGGGAAAGTCGGACGTGAGGTCCTTGCCGCCGTAGATCCCGCGCTCGCGGAGCGCAGCATTGATCTCAGCCACGGACAATGGCGTGGCATCGAATCGGACGACGAACTCCTTGAAATGCGTCGCGTCGAAGACCGGCACCGTGACGCCGGGGAGTCCGGCCAGCCTCGCCCGGGCGTAGGCGCCGCGTTGCATGATCGTCTCGCCCAGGTCCCGCATGCCCTGTGGACCCATCAGCGCCAGGTAGGCGCCGGCGACGATCGCCCAGATCGTCTGGGCCGTCCCGGCGAAGTCGTGGGACTCGGCGCGAAGCCCGTAGGAGATGCTCTCGAAGTTCGCCCACTCGAAGACGTACTCGCCCTCGTTCACGGTGGGCACGATGCTCACCAGCAGCGTCGGGCAGGTCGCGATGTACCGGTCTTCATGCGGCGTGGCGATGAAGCCCGCGTTCCCGCCGCCCGCCGTCATGTGGATGCCCAGGGGCTGGAGATCGCCGCACGCGATGTCGGCGCCGTAGCCCCGGGGTGCGGCCAGCACTCCGAGCGAGCTCGGGTCCACACCGACCACGAACAGGGCGCCGGCTCCGTGCGCAATCTCCCCGATGGTCGGGGCCGCGGGCTCCAGGTAGCCGAGGTACGACGGGACCTCGAGGTAGACCGCGGCGGTCTCGGACGACACCGCCGCCCGGAGAGCGTCCAGGTCCAGGGCACCGGTCGCCGGGTCATAGCCGACCAGGTGGATCGCAGCCGTCGGGCCCACGATCGTCCGGATCTCGCGCAGCCGGATCGGGGCGATCGAGGCCGGCACCACCACCTCGTGGCGCCCGGTGATCTGGATCGCCATGATGAGGGAGCTCGCCGCGGCGGTCCCCCAGTCGTATGTCGTGGTGCTCACCATCTGCATGCCGGTGAGCTCGCCCATCATGCTCTGGAACTCGAACTGGGCCTGGTAGCTGCCCAGCATCGAACGCTCGCCGTCGTGGTACGCCGTGATGAACTCGCCTCGTGATGCGACCTCGTCACAGACGGCCGGGATGTAATGCGGCCAGCAGCCTCCGCCCAGGAAGCTGAGCACCTCGCTGGTGGGCCTGTTGGCGGCCAGCATCTCCTCGACGTGACGCCGCAGGTCGTACTCGGACATCTGCGGCCCCGGAAGATCCAGCAGCCTGCCCAGCCGGAGCGCCGGTGGGATGACGTCGTAGAGCTCGTCGGTCGTGGCTGCCCCAACCGCGGCGAGCATCTCGGCCTCGATGCCCGGGACCGAGTTGGGGATGTACGGGTAGACCGACCTTGCTGCGGGGTCACCCATGGAGTCGTCCTCCTGCTGGTTCGATGCTCGAAGGGACGCCGCTGCCCCGTCTAGCCCATCCACGCTCCGCCGTTCACGTCGATCGACGCGCCGGTGACGAAGTCGCTATCGGGCGAGGCGAGGAAGATGGCGATCCGGGCGACATCCTCGGGCGTTTCGAGCCGCCCGAGCGGCGTGTCCTCGACGTACAGCTGCCGGACCGCATCCGGCGTGAGGCCGCGCAGCTCCGCCTCCCAGCCCGCCTCGTTGTCCTGCATCGGGGTCATGACGTAGCCGGGGCAGATCGCGTTGACCGTGATCCCGGACGGCGCCAGCTCCGCTGCCATCGCCTGCGTCAGGCCGACCACGGCGAACTTGCTGGCAACGTAGTGCGGGAGGAATGCAACATCCCCCTTCTTGCCGGCCATGGACGCGGTGTTGATGATCTTGCCGCCGCCGGCGTCGATCATGTGGCGCGCCACGACCTGGGAGCAGTTGAAGACACCCTTGGCGTTGATGTCCATGTTGAAGTCCCAGTCGCGCTCGGTGAGCTCGAGGAACCGCCCCATGGTGCTGACGCCTGCGTTGTTGTGCCAGATGTCGATCCGCCCCAGTTGCGCCACGATGGAATTGATGACGGCCGGGATGGACGCCCGGTCCGTCACGTCCAGCGTGAACGCGCCCGCGCGACCGCCGCGCTCCTCTATCAACCTGGCGACGGCGTCGGCGCGGCTGCCGATGTCGGTGACGGCGACGATCGCTCCCTCGGCCGCATACGCGAGCGCGCAGGCCCGCCCGATCCCGGAGCCACCCCCGGTGATGCCGATGACCTTGTCCCGAAGGCGCATCTGATCCTCCTTGTCGATCCAGCCCGCCGGAGCGCCGGATCAGCCCGAGCGTCCGCCCCGCACCGCGTCTGCGGCGTCGACCAGCCGTCGCACGCGCGCCGGGTCGACAGCGTTCCAGGTGTTCGCATCGACCTTGAGGCTGCTGCCGACGATCACCCCGTCGGCGTGCTGCAGCGCCTCGGCCACGGTGTCCTCGCGAACGCCGGTGTTGGCGATCACCGGCACGCCGCGCGCCGCGGCGCGGGCTTCCTGCAGCTCCGCGAGGTCGTAGGCAACGCCCGCCGCGGGCCCAGAGATCAGCAGCGCGTCAAAGCCGAAGTAGGCGGCCCCGCGGGCGCGTGAGGCAACATCCCGGCCCGACAACGAGCGGGCGAACTCGGGCGCCACGTTTGCGAACAGTGCGCAGGAGCCGATCCCGAGGCGCGTGCGGTAGGCGAAGATCGCCGCCGGGTCAGGGGCGAGCATGCCCATGTCGGTGTCGAACATCCCGGTGAGCACCTCGCGGATCCACGACGCGCCGGTCGCGGCCGCAACGGCGAGCGACGCATACGGATCCCATAGGACGTTGACGCCGAAGGGCACTGAGAGGTCTCGCTGCGTGGCGGTGATGATCGCCGCCATGTAGGCCGGGACCTCGGGACCGACGCTCGTGGCGTACGGAAGATCGGCCTCGTTGCAGTACATGACGCCGTCGATGCCGCCGCCCTGCAGGGCCTCGATATCCCGGCGGACCCCGTCGACCACGGCGCCGAACGGCGTGCCGGGGCAGCGCGGCTGGCCGGGCGACGCCGGCAGGTGCACCATCCCGATGATGGGCTTGGGGCGCGAGAAGATCCGGCTGAGCGCGTCCACCAGTTCCCAACCTCCCGATAATGGTCCCGTCCCGACGCGGTGACGTCGGACGGCCTTGAGACAGTTTGTAACACGCGTGATGTGAAGACAAGTCCCTTCTGACGTTGACAGCCCGTGAGGGACTGTGAGATCGTCCCGATCAGGCGGAGGCGTCCACGCCAGGTGATGCCGATGGCGTCGCGACCACAAGCTCAACGCGCGAGAGGGAACACTCTTGAGCCATCGCCGACGCTCCCGCGGGGTCGGAAACCAGTCGCGAGACGCGATCGAGGGGGCACACGACACACGGGGCCGCCACACCGGCCTTCGACCCGTCAGCGAGGATGATCGTGCGCTCCGCGCGCTCGATCATGCGCCCGCTGAGATCAGCCTGGGCCGGATCCAGGTCGGTCACCCCGGCTCGCCGGGAGATGCCCGCGGCACCGAGCACGGCCGTGGTCGCGTGGAAGCGGTCGATCCCTCGTTCCGCCAGGGCGCCTGTCTGGGACAGCTCCTCGCCGGCCACCAGCCCACCCGTGGAGACCACCCGGATGCTGCGCGAGGCCAGCAGGCTCGCGTGGGCCAGCGATGGAGTCACAACCGTGACACCGAGGTTCGCCGGCAGGAACTGGGCGAACTGCGCCACGGTGGAGCCGATGCCCAGGAAGATCGTTTCGCCGGGCTCGATCAGCGCCACCGCACGCCGACCGATCAGCCGCTTCTCCATGGCGTGGGTCAGCGCCCGCCTGCCGAGCATGAGATCGAAGGAGCGCGTCAGGTGAGCCGTCGCGCCCCCGCGAACCGTCCGGAGATAGCCCTCCGCGACCAACTGCTTGATGTCGCGGCGGATCGTCATGGGCGACACGCCCAGCTCGTCGGCCAGGCTGGCGTAGTCGATCGATTGCTCGACGGCCACGCGCTCGAGGATCCGATGATGGCGGTCGACGGCCAGCAGTGGGCGTTGCATGCGCTAGAGAGTGACGCGTCACGTCGCTTGCGGCAAGCCGCGCCCGCAGGTGCGACGGCATGACGACTCTGGCCGCCACCGCGGCTGTGAGCCCGCGCCCGGAGCGCCGGCGTCGCCGCCGGCCCCACCTGGGACGGTTCCTGGCCCACGTCGCGTTGATCTGCACGTCCCTTGTGATCCTGCTGCCGCTGCTGTGGATCTTCCGGACGTCGATCGTCTCCCGGCGCGAGGCCTACCTCATTCCCCCCAACTTCGCGGCGGCGCTCAACCTCGACAGCTGGAGCTACATCCTCGAGGACCAGAACTTCACCAGCTTCTTCGTCAACAGCCTCGCGGTCAGCCTCCCCTCATGAGCGCCCCCGTCATCGTCCTGACCTTCCTGGTCAAGAAGTACCTGGTGACCGGGCTCACCTTCGGTTCCGTCAAGTAGGGTCCATAGCGCGCCGGGCGCGCACAGCGGAGGAGGTCGCAGATGAACCAGCCAACGCACGGCCAGACGATCGGTCGGGGAGGCCATCGCCGCCTGCTCGCGATCGGCTTGATCGCAGTCTTCCTGGTCACAGCCTGCGGTTCGAGCGGCGGGGCCACCCCGTCCGCCGCGAGCGGTGACAAGCCGTTCGCCGGCACCACCCTGAACATGCTGATGGAGGACCTGACCGAGACGCACTACATCGCCGATCTCCTGCCTGATTTCGAGGCCAAGACCGGGATCAAGGTGCAGTTCGAGCAGGTCCCGTACAGCAACATGTACGAGAAGCTCGTCCCGCAGCTCAGCGGACCGGAGGGATCCGGCACCTACGACGTCGTGGCAGTGGACTACTACTGGCCGGGCGAGTTCGCCCGCTCCGGCTGGATGCTGCCCCTTGATGACATGATCGCGAAGGACAACACCGACCTGTCCGGGATCATCCCGGCGTTCTTCGACGTGAACGGCATCGTCGACGGCAAGACCTACTACGTCCCGTACTTCCCCTACCCCATGGGCATCGTCTACAGGAAGGACCTCGACATCCAGGTCCCGGCGACGATGGAGGAGCTCGTCAGCTACGCCAAGAGCCTCAAGACGGCTGAAATCTACGGGGCCGCCATGCAGGGTGCCCCGACGGACCCCATCGCGATGGAATGGCTGAACTTCCTGTTCGCCAACGGCGGTGACCTGTACGCCGAGGACCTCAAGACCCCGACGGTCAACAACGAGATCGGCCTCCTGGCGCTCAACCAGTACCTCGACATGATGGACAACGCCGCCCAGACGGGCGCCGCTGGGGCCAACCTCGACGACGCCAGCAACACGTTCGCGCAGGGCAAGGCCGCGATGATGGTCACCTACGTGACGATCTTTGCGGGCTTCTTCCAGGACCCGGAGAACTCGTCCGTCGTGGACATGTGGGACGTCGCGGCGATGCCCGGCACCCACCAGGGCAACGTTGGCGTGTGGTCGTTCGGTATCCCGAAGAGCTCCAAGAACGCCGGCGCGGCGTGGGAGTTCATCAAGTGGGTCACCGCCGAGGACGTCGCCCGCCAGCGAGCGCTCAAGGGCGGGTCTCCGGCCTACACCAGCTTCTACACCGACCCGGAGATCCTGGCGCTGTTCCCGTACCTGACCAAGGCGCTGGACATTCTCAACAACGGCAAGGGACTGCCGCTGATCACCAAGCAGCAGGACCTGGTCGCCACCCTCGGCCGCGAGCTGTCCGAGGCCGCCAGCAAGCGCAAGACGCCCCAGGAGGCCCTGGATGCGATTGCCGTGAAGCTGACCGAGCTCGCCGACCAGTAGCGGGCGAGCTGAGATCGTGACACCGGGGGCGGGGAATCGGTTCCGCCGGCTCCTCGCCCCCGGCACGGCTCGGCACCTGATGAACCGATGACCAGCACCCGCATGCCCGGAGACCGCCGCCGCGGGCTGTCCATGCGCTGGCGCATGCTCCTGCCGCTCTTCGTCGCATTGTTGCTGGTCGATCGATTCCCGCTGGTCTACTCGGCCGTCGGGAGTCTCCAGCGGTTCCTGCTGTCGGGCACCGATCTGTCCCGTCCGTTCATCGGCCTGGACAACTACATCGCGTTCGCGACGAGCGATGCGTTCTTGAATGCGGCCACCGTCACGCTGGTCCTGGCAGCCTCGGTCGTGACGCTGGAGACGTTGATCGCCTTCGCGCTCGCGTACCTGCTGACGCTGCCGAACCTCCGGTTCCGCAGCATCTACCTGTTGATCGTGATGGTGCCGCTGCTCCTGAGCCCGGTTGCGGTCGGCCTGTCCTGGCGCCTGATCCTGCACCCGGACCTCGGGGTCCTCAACTGGTTGCTGGGGCTTGTGGGCATCCCCAAGATGGCCTGGCTGGGCGATGTCAACCTCGCGCTCCCCACGATCATCGCCGTGGATGTCTGGCACGAGACGTCCGTTCTGATCCTGATGTTCTACGCCGGTCTGTCCTCGCTGCCCGCGGAGCCCATCGAGGCGGCCAAGGTGGACGGCGCCAGCGGTCTGCAGAGCCTCCGCCACATCACCGTGCCGCTCATGGTTCCGATCATCGTGGTCGCCGTGCTCATCCGGCTCGTGTCCGCGGTGAAGACGTATGACCTCATCTACATCCTGACCCGAGGCGGGCCCGGCACGAGCACGGAGACCATCAGCTACCTGATCTGGCGCACCGGCCTGGCCGGGCCGCTGAACATCGGGCAGGCGGCGGCGGGCTCGATCATCCTGTTGTTCGTCATCGTCGGGCTGACGGTCCTGCTGCTGCGCGCGACCGATCGCCTCGCGACCCCGAACTAGCCGCCGCCAGCATGACGCCCCGTGACGTGAGGCCCGAGCCCGACGACCCTGCATGGATCGAGGCGCTGGTCACCGTGGACGTCGCCACGTCGGGGGCGCGTGCAGCCGCGTTCGACCTTGAGGGTCGTCGCCGGATCGAGACACGCCGGTCGTACCCGTCAACGGCGCCCTACCCCGGCTGGTCCGAACAGGATCCCCGCGCCTGGCAATCCGCCGCGATCGGCGCGCTGGGCGACCTCGTCCGCCGACTCGGGCCCCATCGTCGTGTGCTGGGCATCGGCCTGACGGGCCAATGCCCCACGATCTGCCTGGTTGACGCACGTGGACGGCCTATCGGCCCCGGCCTGATGTACCGCGACAATCGGGCGGAGTTGGAGGCCGCGGCCATTCGCGAGCGCTTCGGCGACGAGTGGATCCACGATCGGACGGGACACCTTCCTGCCGCCTTCCACATCGCCCCCAAGCTGCTCTGGATCCGGGACCACGACCCGGCGTGGCTGGGGGCGGCGTCTCTCGCGCTTCAGCCGAGGGACCTCGCCGCGCTTGCCCTCACCGGGGAGGCGGCGACCGACGGCAGCCACGCAGCGGCGACCCTGGTGTTCGGACTCCGGGCTCGGACGTGGGACGCGGAGCTGATCAATGGCCTTGACCTCCCGGCCTCTCTATTCCCGCCCGTCCGGGACTCCTGGGACGTGCTCGGAACGGTCCGTCCAGCGCTCGCCTCGCGGCTTGGCCTCGCCCTGAATACGCCGGTCGTGCTCGGCGGTGCCGACAGCCAGGCCTGCGCGCTTGGCGCGGGTGTCGTCAGTCCCGGGCCGGTGAGCGAGATGGCAGGGTCTTCGACCTGTCTGAATGCGGCCCTGCCGGAACCGATCGCCGAGCTCCTCGTGACGCACTACCCCCACGTGGTGCCGGACATGTACACCACCGAGACGGGGGTCAACACGACAGGGCTCGCCGCCGCCTGGGCCGCGGACCTCCTCTATGGCGGCCGCCGCGGGCGCGCCGGGCCAGCCGACTACGTGCGGCTCGACCTCGAGGCGGGCAACGTGCCTCCCGGATCGGACGGCGTTCTTGCCATCCCCGTCCTGGGCGACGGTGAACGGACGGACCCCGACCTCCGGGCCGCATTCACCGGGATCTCCCTGCGCCATGGACGCGCCGCGCTTGCCCGCGCGATGCTCGAGGGAGTTGCCTACACGATCAGGGCTCATCTCGCGCTGCTGGTGGACGGGGGCGCCCCGGTCACGGAGCTTCGCGTCTCCGGGGGCGACTCCCGCCTCGAGACATGGAACCGGATCAAGGCGGACGTGACGGGGGTGCCGGTAACCGTGGTCCCCGGGGACGCCGCCGTCACGGGGGTCGCGATGCTCGCCGGGATCGGCGTCGGGGCCTATCGGGATGCCGACGAAGCCATCGCACGGTGCCTGCATCTTGGCAGCCGGTTCGAGCCGGACCCGGAAGCGGGGGCCATCTACGAGGAGCGGTACCCCGAGTTCCGGGCGCTCATGGGGGCGGACGTCGTCCGGACCTGAGCCACGTCATTGCCGGGCCGGACCCTGCCGATTTTCGCCGCGTATCAGCGGACGACGGTCGCGCCCGAGTCGGTCTCCAGCTCAAGGAGGTTCATGTCGCGACCCGACCACACGGCGACGTGCACCGTCGTGTCCCCGCCCTCGACGGGTGCGGACCAGGCCAGGCGGCCGGGCCGGAGCGAGAAGCCACCGAAGGCCGGAGCGGCGTCCACGAGGGGATCGTCGAGATCCACCCGGCCGGTGTCAGGGTCGACTGCGTAGAGGCTGAGAGTGCCGGCCTTGCCGGCCTTCTCCGTCGTCGTCCAGACGCCCAGCACGTTTCCGGCTGCATCCCAGTCGACGTCCCAGTCGGCAAGCGGCCCCGTGGCCAGCGTCTGCGGCTCCTGGGTGCCGTCGGGCCAGGCGCCAAGGACGAGGCGGCCTTCGTCGGGGACGGGGGTGACCCCGCCATCGGCGAGCGTGATGCTGCCGTCCCACCACACCGCGGTGTGGCCGTCGGGGCCGATCGCCGGGCGCCAGACGTGGCCCTCGCCAACCGCGCTCTCGGAGCCGTCGGCGAGATCGAGCAGCACGGTCTCGGGCTTGCCGTCGGCGACGCGGCTGACCAGCAGGTTCCCATCCACCCAGCCCGCGAGCACGGAGGCGTGGTCGGTCGTGACCGCATTGGCCTGGGTGTCACCCACGGTCCAGACGTAGACGTCGGGCCCAGCCGAGCCGTCCGCGGGACGAGCGGTGAACGCGAAGCTGGATTCGTCGGGCGAGTAGGCGGCAATCCCGCCGACCACGATCACGTCCCGTGCGATCTCGAGCGGACCGTCCGCCGTGACCGAGACGGCGATCGAGGGCGTGGGTTCGTCGGTCGGAGCCGGGGTTTCCCCAGGCGAGTCGGACGGGGGTGGCGTCGTCTCCGGGGAGATGCTCGGATCGGCAGAGGGCGCGGCAACCGAAGCGTCGGGGGTGGCGGTGGCCGGCGGGTCCGTGGCCCCTGGATCGGCGGTCGGAGGCGGGCGTGCCGGAGGGGACGGGCGTGACGGAGGGATCTGGGGTGCCGGCGGGAGC
Organism: uncultured Chloroflexia bacterium; assembly: GCA_963766735.1. Taxonomy (GTDB): domain Bacteria; phylum Chloroflexota; class Limnocylindria; order Limnocylindrales; family CSP1-4; genus CAIXZV01. The sequence continues at coordinate 23,230 of CAVYBU010000017.1, read as the reverse complement.
GGGCGTGCCGGACGGCACCGGCGTATCGGACGGGTCGGGCGCCGTCATGGACACGACGTAGACACCGCCGACACCATCGCCCCGATCCAGGACCACCAGGCGTGCCTTCGAGGGCGAGATGATCCCGTCGAGGTACGCCGAGCCCGACAGCGACGCGGTGGTCGTGACGTCGAACGAGGACGAGATCCCGCAGGCGACAACGCCCGTGGGACAGACCTGGTCCAGGCGGCGGGTCAGGACCCGGACGGTACCGTCCGCGCCCCGAATGAGCACCTGGACGTCGGTTGCGGCCACGTTGATTGGCGTGGGCACCGGCCCGTCGGCCTCGATCGTGCCGCCCGGTTCGATCGTGCCGCCAGAGAAGAAGCCTCCGCCGTTGAGCAGGCCCGCGCCCACCACGACCGCAACGGCCATGAGGCCGGCAACCGGCAGCGGCGAGACGTTCGGGAGGCGGCCACCGAACCGGCGCGTGCGGCGGGTGCCCTGGGCATCCATGACAGCAGCCGTGCGTGCCCACAGGTCCCGCGGCGGTTCCGGAAGGTCCACGCGGCTCGCGCGCAGCGAGAGGTGCTGCTCTCCATATTCGGCGGCCACGGCGGCGCAGTTCGAACAGGCGGCCAGATGGTCCTCGAGCCAGGCGAGATCACCGGCCTGCAGGGCCTCGTCCACGCGGATGGCCGCAAGCTCGCGGGCCCGATCGTGGTCCGTTGCACCGGTGCCGCGTGTGAGGCGCCCGTTCACGACCTGGTCTCCCGACGCGGCTGGGCAGCCGCATCCTGGTCCGCCTCCGCCTGCCGCTCCACGGCGAGCGCCTGGCGAAGACTCTCCCGGGCGCGGGTGAGGAGCGCGCGCGCGGCCACGTGACTGACACCCAGCGCCGCCGCCAGCTCCACGCCCGAGAGATCGTGCAATTCGGCGAGGAGGAGAGCGGCCCGCTGACGCTCGGGGATTCGCGCCAGCGCTCGCTGGAGGTCGCCGGAAAGGCTGGCGTCCATCACGAGGTGCTCGGCGGACGGCGTGGAGTTGCGGGTCTCGCCGACTAGAGGAATGAAGCGCACGATCCGGCGTCGGCGAAGATCGTCCAGGGCGACCCGGTGGGCGATCTGGTAGAGCCACGCCCGTGCGTTCTCCGGCTTCTGCAGCGAGTCGTACGCGCGGTAGGCCTTGACGAAGGCGTCCTGGGTCAGGTCGGCAGCCAGCTCCGGGTCACGGAGCATGCGCAGCAGGTATGCGTATATCTCCTGCTGGTGCTTCCCGAACAGCTCCTCGACGAAGAGGTACGCGTCGTCGCGGTCCCAGCCACCGCTCACGGTGAGGCCCACGGGGAGGACCCGTCGCTGGCTGAGCTCGAAGGGATGGGCTGACACGCGTGCCTCGGTGGGGATCGACGATGGGGCACCGCGAACAAGGCCTTGGCGTCCCGAACGGTTGTGACGATGCCGGGGTCCACGGTGTGACGGCGACCCCCCGCCCCGGTCATCGGATCGGGTGCTCCGGGGGGGCCTCCGTCCCCGAGCCGGATCGCAGCTCGTCCACGGCGTCCTCGGGCGACACGGGGTTGACGGGAAGCCCGGTACCCAGCTCAAGGCCGGCGATCTCGCGCAGGCGGGGATGGATCTCCCAGTGCCAGTGATAGGTCGCGTCCACCTGTTCCTTCAGCGGGGCCGTGTGGAGGACCAGGTTGTAGGGAGGCCCGTCGAGACTGGCTGAGAGCCGGCCCAGGACCTGGCGCAGCGCCTCGGACGTGGCGGCGATGTCCGGATCCGCGGCGCGGGCGAAATCCGCATCGTGACGGCGCGGAACAACCCAGACCTCGAACGGCGACCGGCTCGCGTACGGCGCGAAGGCGACCGCGTGATCGTCCGCATAGAGCAGGTGGTCCGGCCTGCGGACCTCCTCCCGAACGAGGCGGCAGTACGGGCACTCACCCTCCCGGATCAGGAAACGAGCGGCGCCGCCCAGCTCCTCGGCGACCCGGTGCGGGATCTGGGGGAGGTCGTAGAGGTCGAAGCACAGGTGGTTGGTCCGGGCGCCGGCCTGGGCTCCCCAGTTCTGGACGATCTGGAGGTGCTGCGTCTGGTTCGCCGCGCGGGCCACATGGATCTCGTCGCGGCATCGGGCAAGCAGGCCCTCGATGGTCGCGCTTCCCACGGCGTGGAGCGCCCGGTGCTCGCCCGGTGGCGCCACCACGGTCCGCCACGAGCCTGAGGCCCGGGCGTCCGAGATCGTGACCTGCGCCACCGAGGCCCCACGCGCATGCGCCTCCTCCTCCGTGCCCGCGACGGTGAACGCGAAGTCCTTGAGCGTCCGCAGGCGGATCCCCTCCCCGGCCGGAAGGCGGCAGTTGAAGCAGTCCCCGCGATCATCGATCTGGAGTGCAGGCGTCGCAAACCGCTCGCGCGCAAAGGTCCGGTCAACGATCGTCGCGACCCACCAGCCCGCGATCGCGTCCTTGCGCAGCTCGAACAGGCCCTGGCTCACCGCTGGCCACCCGTCCTCGTTCGGCCACTGGCGCCCGCGCCGACCAGGGATCCCCTGCCTGCCGGCGACATCATGCCGGCACCGCGCCGACGAGGCGCTCCAGGGCCGCGCGTTCCGCGACAGGGTCCGCGTCGGGTGGCAGCGCACCCTCGAGCGCCGTGGCAAGGCGGGATGCGAAGGCCTCGGCGAAGACCGTGGCAGCGCGGGCCACGCTGGCGGTGGACGGGGGCTCGTCCCGGCGGCCCAGCTCCGACGCGATGGAGGCGGAGGTGAGCCCGGGCATCCCGCACGGGTCGATGAGACCGAAGTCGGCGAGGTCCACGCTCACGTTGAGCGCGATGCCGTGGTACGTCACGCCGCGCTCCACGCGGAGGCCCAGGGCCCCGATCTTCCGCGGGAGCGGACCATCAGGGGTCACCCAGCAGCCCGGGTGACCCTCGCGGCGGCCGGCCGTGACGCCGAACGCGGCGCAGGTATCGGCGAGCGCACCCTCCAGGGCCCGGACGAAGGGACGGAGGAGGAGGCCACGATCCGCCAGGCGGACGATCGGATACGCAACCAGCTGGCCGGGGCCGTGGTAGGTCACCTCTCCGCCGCGCTCAACGCGAAGGAGCTCGATGCCGCGCTCCTCCAGCAGGGACACGGGAGCCAGGACGTGACCCTCGTTGGCGCCACGGCCGAGGGTGAGGACCGCCGGGTGCTCCAGGAGCAGCAGCCGATCGCCGATCCGGTCCGCCGCCCGGGCCGCCGCCAGGCGCTTCTGGAGGTCCCACGCGTCCCGGTAGCCGACGCGCCCGAGCCAGTGCGCCGCCAGCGGGGCACCTGGTGTCGCAGTGGGCTCCTTGGGGCTGGCCTCCATGTGCTGCACGATAGCAGCCGGGGCTGCGCCCGCACTCAGGGCTGCTAGGCTGGCCTCAACCCGCCGGCCCCAGCCAGGGCAGACGGGCGAGGACCCGGAGGTGTCGGAACCACTTCCGGGTCCGTCTGCGTGCGTCGTCAGCCGCGGAGCGCGAACCACATGATGGGGATGAGGCGGTCGGGGCGGCGGTCCCCCTCGAAGCGGACGAGGTGCGGCACCACCCGATGGGCGGTCCGGTGACCGGCGAACCAGATCGGCTTCGGCCAGGCGCGGAACGGCGAGCGAACGACGGTCTTCTCCACCCGCTCGAACATCAGCGGGTTGTGGACGAAGCCTGTCCCGGAGCCGATGTCGGTCCTGCCGTTGCCGGGATACGCGCCCCAGGGCGTGATCCCCAGCCCATACCCGATGGCGGACCAGTGGTTGAGCGAGACCGTCCCGTACCGCAGATCGTCGATCGCGCGCTCGACGGCCGGGCCCGTGGCCGCGTCCTTCGCCGTCCTCGGGTCCACGATCAGGGTTGCGTTCAGGGTCCCCCACAGGGTCTCGTTCGCGAAGCGCACCGCCTTTTCCAGGTAGGTGGCCGTGTCCGGGGCCTCGATCGGGGTCTCTGCAGTGACGCTGCAGAAGGCCTCGATGCGGTAGCAGGGGTCCCCCACCGCATCCGGCGACAGGTCCGGGATCAGCATCCAGGGCAGGTGTCCCTCGCCGGCATCGCCGAAGCGCTCGGCCTCGGGGTGGATCTCGCCGAAGGCCGCGAACCGCTCGCGGGCACCCGGGTAGTAGGCGAGGCGGGTGGGCAGCGCGGTCAGCCGCGCCCGGATCCGGTCCATCAGGGCCGTCCGCTGCGGCCAGCCGGACGCCGTCACGATGACCCGCGACGTCGTGCAGTTGAAGCCCGCGTTGTTGGTGAGCATCGTGACGATGTTCTCGGCGTGGTAGTCCAGGTCGGACGGGCTCCAGCGCCCCGGCACGACGATGATCGGCGTGAGGTTGCCCAGCTCCGCCGTGAACGGCTTGTGGAGCACCGGGTCATCGCGGCGCCTGCGGTCCGCGCCTTCGTGGCCGGTCCCGAAGACGATGGCGTCGTAGGTCCGGTCGGCACCCGTGATGTGGAGCGTGTCCACGCCCGGGTGGTTTGCGAGATAGCCCCCCTGCTCGGCGTCGCCGTGCACGATCCGGAGGACGCCCGCCCGGACCAGCGGCGCGAGGGCCGCTGCCTGGACGTCGTCGAGGTGGGCCATGACGGGGTGCATCTTGAGGACCACGACCTGGAGGTCCACGAACAGCTTGTGGAGCACGTCCAGCGGCCCGATGGACGACGCGTTGCCGCCGCCGAGCACCAGGCAGACCCGCCCGGGCGGCGGCTCCAGGTAGGGCGTGGCCATCGTGGACGGCAGCGTCTCGGCCGTGACCGACCGGTCCATCCAGACGTCGGCGTGGGTGCCGATGTAGGTCGCGCGGTCAATGACATCCGTGGGGAACACGCGCGCCGTCACGCGCCCGTCCGGGTGCGTCCGCACCGGCCCGGGGATCCTCGGCACGCCGAGGTGGGCGATGGCCCGGATCGCGTCCCGGTGGAGGCGGGCGCCACGCAGGAAGATGTATGGCCCAACGATGGCCTCCTCGGCCGAGTCCGGGCCGGCCGGGTCGAGTCCCTCGTGCAGGGAGGCGCGCTCCGTCCAGCGGTCCGCCACCGGGAGGGTGGCCCTGATGACCTCGTCCAGGAGGCGGATCCGGGCCTCCGGCGTGGCCCTCGCCCAGCCGTCTGCCGCCGCCCGGAGGTCGGCGACGGCCGCGTCACACTCGGCGACCGAGCTCGCGTCCGGGACCGGGAGGCGCGGGACGTACGGGTGCGGGCCTGCGGGAATGACCGGGTCCGCGGGGATGACCGGGTCCGCGGGGGTCACGGCAGGGGTGGACACGGGTTGCGGGTAGCTCGGCATGGACAACCTGGTCGGCTCATCTTGCGGGACGGGCCGAATGGCCCTGTAATCGGGGTCTATCATGCCCGCTGTCGGCGGATCCGAGTGGGGGCGGATCCCGCGGGCCGTGGCTGCGCCTGTGGCCATGCGAAGGAGGAGGAGTGTTCATGGGACTTCGCGTGCGATCGGTCGTCGGCGTGCTGGCAACAATAACCCTGGTCAGCGCGTGCGGCGGCAGCGACCCAACGGCGGCGCCGACGTCGGCGCCGACGGCCGCGGTGGCCTCGTCGGCAGCGCCGGGAACCTCGGAGCTCTGCACCAACCCGACGGTGCCGGACGGCACGACGCTCACCATCTCGTCCTACGGCGGCGCGTACCAGGAGGCCCAGAGGAAGGCCTGGTTCGAGCCCTACGCCGCTGCCACCGGCGCGACGATCATCGAGGACGAGGATTCGGCGAACGCCACGATCAAGTCGCAGGTCGAATCCGGACAGGTCACCTGGGACGTCGTGGACGTGGGCAATGACTTCGGTCTCGAGGGCAACGCGGACATCCTGGAGCCGCTCGACTACAACCTGATCCCCAAGGACGAGATCCTGCCGGGCTTCGCGGATACGTATCGCGTCGCCGCCATCACCTACGGCATCGTGATGGCCTACCGCACCGACAAGTTCGACACCGTCCCGGAGAGCTGGGCCGACTTCTTCGACCTCGCCAAGTTCCCGGGCAAGCGCGGCCTGTACGACTACTCGACCGGCGGCGTGCTGGAGCTGGCGCTCATGGCCGACGGAGTCGCGCCCGCGGACCTCTACCCGCTCGACGTGCCGCGTGCGCTGGCCAAGCTCGACACGATCAAGGACTCCATCGTCTGGTGGTCCAGCGGCGCCAAGAGCCAGGAGCAGATCGGCGCCGGCGAAGTCGTGATGTCCCAGATGTGGAACGGCCGCGCATGGTCGGCCAACAACGTCGATGGCAAGCCGGTCGCGGTCCAGTGGAACCAGCAGCTGCTGGTCGCCGACTACTGGGTCGTGCCGAAGGGAACCCCGAACAAGGACCAGGCAATGCAGTTCATCGCCTGGGCCTCGTGCGCCAACAACAACGCGAACGTCTCGCAGTTCATCTCGTACGGACCGCCCAACAAGTTCGCGACGCCTGACGCCGCCATGGCCCCCGACCTGGCCGTGTCCAACATCAACGACACCACCGCGACCATGAACGACGCGTGGCTGATCGAGAACACGGACACCCTCGACCAGCAGTTCAACGACTGGAAGACCCAGTAGGCTGAGGATCACAGGCTCTCGCAGGAGCACGCGATGACCGCACCTGCAGAGGTGAAGGGACGGGCGGGCCGCTCTCGCGGCCCGCTCATCTCGCGCTGGGGCACGCTCGCGTTCCCCCTGCTCGTGTTCCTCACGGTGGCGTTCCTGCTGCCCATGCTCCTGATGGTCATCCGCAGCTTCACGGACCCGCCCGACGCGGGTCTCGCGAACTACCAGACCTTCTTCGCCTCGGACGCGAACATCCGGGTGCTGGGCAACACCTTCTACATCGCGACCGTGTGCACGATCGTGTGCCTGGCCGTCGGCTACCCGTACGCGTACCTGATGGCGATCGTCCCGCAGCGGGTCGCAGGACTCCTGCTGATCGCCGTCCTCGTGCCGTTCTGGTCCAGCCTGCTGGTCCGGACCTTCGCCTGGGAGGTGATCCTCCGGGACACGGGCCTCATCAACAACGTGCTCCAGTCAATTGGGATCATCAGCGAGCCGCTACCCCTCATCCGCAACACCTTCAGCGTGATCCTGGGCATGTCCCAGATCCTGCTGCCGTTCATGGTCCTGCCGCTGTACACCGTGATGCAGCGGATCGACCCCGAGCTCACGCGTGCCGCGGCGAACCTCGGGGCGCCACCGTTCGCGGCCTTCCGGAGGGTCTTCGTCCCGCTGAGCTTCCCGGGCGTCGCGGCCGGTGCGCTGCTGGTGTTCGTGCTCGCGCTGGGCTTCTACATCACCCCCACGATCCTGGGCAGCCCCCGCGAGACGATGATCAGCCGGTTCATCGCCGACCAGGTCCAGCAGCGCCTCAACTGGGGCCTGGCGACCGCGATGGCGGTCATCCTGATGGGGCTCACCTTCGCCGTGCTTGCCATCGCGTCACGGTTCGTGAAGCTGCAGGACGTGTACGGCGCCCTCGGCGAAGAGGCGTGAGAGACCGATGACCGACAGCTGGCTCCGGTGGAACCGCATCCTCCTCGTCATCTTCGGGGCGCTGACGATCGTGTTCCTGGTCGGTCCCAGCCTGGTGATCGTGCCGATGGGCTTCTCGTCGGCCAGCATCCTCTCGTTCCCGCCGCCGGGCTTCTCGCTCCAGTGGTACGAGAAGATGCTGACCAGCCCCGCCTGGACATCCGGCTTCGTCAACAGCTTCATGGTGGCGGTGCTGACCGCCATCCTGGCCACGGTCCTGGGGACCCTGGCGGCGCTGGGCCTCTCCCGTGGCAGGTTCCCGGGCAAGTCCATCGCCAACGTGCTGATCCTGTCGCCACTGGTCGTTCCGGTGATCGTGATCGCGATCGGCATGTTCTCGCTGTTCGTGCGCTGGAAGATCACCGGCAGCGTCGTCGGACTCACGGTTGCGCACACGGCTCTGGCCGTGCCGTTCGTGGTGATCAGCGTGTCGGCCAGCCTGAGGACGATGGACCGGAACCTCGAGATGGCGGCCGCAAACCTGGGCGCGAACCCCGCCCGGACCTTCCGCCACATCACGCTGCCGCTCATCATGCCCGGGGTCTTCGCGGGCGCCCTATTCGCATTCCTGTCTTCGTGGGACGAGGTGGTCGTGGCAATCTTCCTGACAACGACGAAGTTCCGGACCCTCCCCACCGTCATGTGGGAACAGGTCCGCCAGGTCGTGGATCCGACCGTCGCATCGGTGGCGACGGTGCTCCTGGTGGTGACCACCGTCGTGCTGACGCTGGCCCTCGTGGTCCGTCGGCAGGCGCCCGTCCGATGAGCAGCCATCTCGCGGGACGCACGCCCACCAGCGATCGGCCTGCCCTCGTCCTGCAGGGCCTCGTGAAGCGCTTCGGCGACGTCGTGGCGGTCAACGGCGTGGACCTCGAGGTCCGCCAGGGCGAGTTCGTCACGCTGCTCGGGCCATCCGGATCCGGCAAGACGACCACCCTTCGGATGATCGCGGGGTTCACGGTCCAGTCTGCGGGCACCATCGCGATCGATGGCAACGACGTCAGCCGCATCCCGCCCCACCAGCGCGACGTGGGCATGGTGTTCCAGAACTACGCCCTGTTCCCGCACATGACCGCCGGCGAGAACATCGCCTTCCCGCTCCAGATGCGCAAGCTCCCCAAGGCGGAGATCGCGAAGCGGGTGGACGACGCGCTCCGCCTGGTGAAGCTGGACTCCTACTCGGCCCGCTACCCGCGCCAGATGTCCGGTGGCCAGCAGCAGCGCATCGCGCTGGCCCGCGCGGTCGTGTTCGAGCCGGACCTGCTGCTCATGGACGAACCGCTGGGCGCCCTGGACAAGAAGCTCCGCGAGGCGCTCCAGCTCGAGATCATGCACATCAGCCGCCAGCTGGGCGCCACGGTCGTCTACGTGACCCACGACCAGGAGGAGGCGCTGGTCATGAGCGACCGGATCGCCATCTTCCACGACGGCAGGATCGAGCAGCTGGGTGGTGGCGAGGACCTCTACGAGCGACCCGTGTCACTGTTCGTGGCCGACTTCATCGGCGAATCCAACATCCTCCATGGACGGTTCCAGGCATCGAGCGGCGGCGGCTGGGTCACGAGCGACCCATGGCGATGGCAGGTTGGCGAGGCTGCGGCCGCCAGGGCCGGGCTCGCCGACAAGGCCCCGGCGGCGCTGGTCGTGCGACCGGAGCGCCTCCGGATCATGACGCGGACCGGAGACGTGCCGGCGGGCGTGAACACCATCGATGCCACCGTGACCGACGTGCTCTACCTGGGCTCCACGCGCAAGTTCGAGCTGACGCTGCCCGACGGGCAGGCGGCAGGGGTCCGCCAGCAGCTGGGCGGCGACGACGCCGAGTGGCATCCCGGGGACGAGGTCCGGCTGGCCTGGGACGTGGATGCCGGGGTGCTGGTCGCGGGGAAGGGCGTCTAGGCGGGGTCACGGCGCGCAGCGTGCAGCGCGCGAGGCGATAGCGGCGCGAGGCCATTGCCGGCGCGCGAGGCGCCAACGGGCGCGCGGCGCCCGGGGGATCAGCTGTCGAGGCCGAACCAGCGGACGCGGCGCTCGGCACCGAACGCCGTCTTCTCGGCGGCAGTCTCGGCCGAGGGCTCCGTGAAGGAACCGGTCGGGTGGCCCGGCGTGGAGAAGAAGTCCACCTCGATGCGACCGACGTCACCCTTGCCGAGCTCCATCCAGCAGGCGCCCTTTCCGTCGTAGCCGGGGGGTTCCGCCTCGCCGCGGATCCGGGCGATCAGCTGGTCCGCGACCACGCGGGCCGCGCGCTCGGCGAACACGCCGGCCTTGGGCGTACCAACGCTCGTGACGTCGCCCACGGCGTACACGTTCGGGTAGCTCGTGGCTGCCGTGCCGGGCTGGACCGGGATCCAGCCGTTCCGCGTCATGCCCGACGCCGAGACCACGTCCGGCACCCGGTGCACCGGAATCCCGAGGAACAGGTCGTAGGCCAGGAAGCTGCCGTCGCTGAGGATCGCCTCGTGCGTGGAGGGGTCCAGGGCGACCACCTTGCGGTCCGGGATGAACTCGATGCCACGTTCCGCGAACCGGGTGAGGATCGCGTCGGAGGTCTCGGGGGACGGCGGCACGGGTCGGCCGAACGGCATCACCAGCTGGATCCTCACGGCGTCGCGGAGGCCGCGCTCACGCAGGTACTCGTCCAGCAGGAGGGCCGTCTCGCTGGGAGCGGGCGGGCACTTGAACGGGGTGCCGCAGACGCCGATGACGGCCGTGCCGGATCGGAAGTCCGGGAGGAGCCGCCGCACGGCCTCGGCGCCCGGGACCGAGTAGAACTCGTGACCGTCCTCGGCCAGGCCGGAGGTTGCCGCGATGTCGTACTCGGCGCCCAGCGCCACGACCAGGACGTCGGCTTCGTAGGTGCCGCCACCGGTGACGACGCGCCGGTTCCCCGGGTCGATCGAGGTGATCGTCTCCTGCCGGAACGTGACGTTGGACATCGCGTAGTCGCTGTAGCGGAGACGGACGGATTCGGGCGTCCGCTGGCCGAACATGATGTCCAGCTTGGAGAAGCCGAACACGAACGAGTCCGCGCGATCGATCAGGGTCACGTGGACCTTGTCGCCGAGGACCTGGGAAAGCCGGGACGAGAGCTCCAGGCCGCCGAAACCGGCGCCGAGCACGAGCACGGAGGTGGTCATCGCGGAAGGATAGACGGTCGGACGCATGCGGCAGGCGGAGGTACAGAGGGCGCGGCCTACGGAACGAGCGGGTCCACGTGCCGGAGCCCGGGGAACCGGGTGAAGTCGCGGTCCGTGGTGGCCAGCGTCGCGCCGTGCTCCATCGCGAGCGTAGCCAGGTGCGCGTCCATCAGCAGCGGCCCGCGGGCACGACCTGAGGCTGCCAGGTCCGCCAGCAGGGCCCAGTGGCGATCCCCGGGCGAGGCGACGGTGACATTGGGCCGCGCGAGCAGCGCCTCCACGATGCCGATGGCCTCGGCCGCAGTTCTCGGCCGTCCATAGACGCGGTGGTCCGTGCTGATCCTGATGAAGGCGAGCAGGGCGGCCAGGCCGATCCTGACGTCCGGCTCGGTCTCCAGCACCCGCTCCAGCCAGGCGCGCGCGGCCTCGTGGCGGTCGCCGCCGTCCGCCTCGTGCGCGTACAGCAACAGGTTGGCGTCGACCAGGATCATGGGCCGTTCGGGCCGTCGAGCAGGTCCAGGAGGCCGGCGACGTCATCGATGTCCATGCCGGGGCGTCGGCCCATCGGTCGCGCGTCCACACGGTACGGCGCCAGCGCGGGACGCGGCGCTTCGAGCCCGCGGCGCAGGGCGTCGTTCACCACGGCTCGATAGGGCCGGCCGGTCCGGCGGACCTCGCCGTCGATCCGCGACGCGACGTCATCGTCCAGCGTGAGGGTGGTGCGGTGTGACACATCATGAAGTGTCATAGTTCAGCATCATGATGTCAAGGCGGTGCGGGTCGCGCCGGAGCGAGTCGCGCGGTGCGGGTCGGGCGGCGGCGCGGGTCATGCATGCGAACACAATGCTCCTCGCCGCTTGCCCGGCGCATATGCCGGCGCCCGACGACCCAATCCGGCGACCCGACTACCATGGTTGACATGGAGGGAAGGAGCATCCCGGTTGCCGAGGGTGTCGAGCTGGTCGTCGACGCATGGCCGCCGGGCGCCGATGCCGTGGCGGACGCGCGCCCGTTCGTCCTCGTCCATGGCCTTGCCTCGAACGCGCGGATGTGGGACGGCGTGGCCCAGGCGCTGGTTGGCGGCGGGTCACCCGGTCTTCACGGTGGACCTCCGGGGGCACGGGCGCTCGTCCAAGCCCGACGGCCCGTATGACGTCCCCACCGTGGCCTCGGACCTGGCGACCCTGATCGAGATCCTCGGGCTGGAGCGACCCATCGTCGCCGGGCAATCCTGGGGCGGCAACGTCGTCCTCGAGCTGGCTGCCCGCCGTCCGGACCTGGTTCGTGGCATCGCCTGCATCGACGGGGGGTGGCTGGAGCCGAGCCGCGACTTCGCCAGCTGGGAGGCCTGCCGGGAGGCCCTCTCGCCGCCTCGCCTGGCCGGGCGGCGGCTCGAGGAGATCGAGGGCTACATCCGGTCCGCGCATCCCGATTGGCCGGAGACCGGCATCCGCGGCGTGCTCGGCAACTTCGAGATCCGGCCGGACGGAACAATCGCCCCGTGGCTCACGTTCGAGCGCCACATCGACGTCCTGCGCGGGCTCTGGGACGACCACCCGGCGGAGCGGTATCCGGGCCTGTCGATCCCGGTCCTGCTGGTGCCCGTCGCCGGCGGCGAGGACGAGCGCCTGCAACGGAGGCGCCGACAGGTGGACGAGGCCGCGACGGCCATCCACAACACCCGCGTGAGGTGGTTCACCGGAGACCACGACATCCATGCACAGCGCCCGGTCGAGCTCGCAGGGGTGCTGCACGACCTGACAGCGGACGGGTTCTTCGCGTGAGCGGCTGGTTCCCCGCGTGAGCGGCCCGCGGATCCTCGCGATCATGGGGTCCGGTGAGACCGCGCCCACGATGGCCAAGGTCCACCGTGCCCTGTTCGACCGGCTCGGTCCGGCGCCCGTCCCGGCCGTCATCCTCGACACGCCGTACGGCTTCCAGGAGAACGCGGACGAGCTCAGCGCGCGGACGGTCAAGTTCTTCGCGGAGAGTGTCGGGCGCGAGGTGGACGTCGCCTCGTACCGGTCCCGCGAGGTGGACGCGGTGACCGCGGCCACGGCCGTCGCCCGCATCCGTCCGGCTCGCTACGTCATGGCGGGCCCCGGCAGTCCCAGCTATGCCCTCCGCCAGTGGACCGACGGCCCCATCCCGGTCGCGATGGCGGACATGCTCCGCGACGGCGGCATCCTGACCATGGCGAGCGCCGCGGCATTGACGCTGGGCGTCGTCACGATCCCCATCTACGAGATCTACAAGGTGGGCGAGGAGCCCTCCTGGCTGCCCGGGCTGGACCTCCTGGGGCCCGCGACCGGGCTTCGTGCCGCCGTGGTGCCCCACTACGACAACGCGGAGGGCGGTAACCACGACACCCGCTTCTGCTACATGGGCGACCGGCGCCTCCGGATCCTCGAAGCCCAGCTGCCCCCGGACGCGTTCGTCCTGGGCGTGGACAGCCACACCGCGCTGGTGCTGGACCTCGAGCGGAGGACGGCGACGGTCTCGGGACTCGGCGGGGTCACGGTCCGGGTCGACGGCCGGTCCGCGGTCTTCCCGGCCGGGAGCGAGATCGCGATCGACGCGCTGGCCGATGCGGCGCGGGCGCTGGCGGCCGGAGCGCCACCCGACGTGGCGGCCGCAGCCAACACGCCCGGCGCGAGCCGTCCGGGTGTGACCCCGGGTCGAACGCCCCGTTCCGCCGAACCGCTCCGGGACGAGATGGCGGACCTCGAGGGGTCGTTCTTCGACGCCCTGGCCGGCGGGGACGGCCGGGCGGCCGTCGCGGCGCTGCTCGATCTCGACGAGGTGATCGAGGGCCGGGTGCGGGCCGGCGAGGACAGCCCGGACCTCGACAACGCGCGGTCGACCTTCCGCTCTCTGATCGCCCGGCTGGGCGAGGCAGCCGCGGGTGGCGGGACGGATCCGCGGGCGATCGTCGGGCCGTTCGTCGAAGCCCTCCTGGCCGTGCGGACACGGGCGCGCGAGACACGCGACTGGGCAACCGCGGACCTGGTCCGGGACCGGCTCACGGAGGCCGGCGTGGAGGTCCGCGACGGCGCCGCTGGGTCCACCTGGGTCCTGATCGATCACGGGCAGCCGTGACCCACCTGTACACGCTCCTGATCGGCGGCACCGTGCTCCCGGGCGGTGGCGAGCCGGATGCCACGGCGATCGCCTGGGCCGGCGACACGATCCTCGCGATCGGCACCGATGACGAGGTCCGGGCGATCTCGCGCGGCGATTCGCACCTGTTCGACCTGGGTGGCGCGTGCGTCAGCCCACTCGAGCCGGGAACGGACACCCCCTCGCCGACCGGGGCGCCGCTGGAAGTCGGGGGTCGCGCTGATCTCGCGGTGCTCGACCGCGACCCGCGCCGACGGGACCCTGGAGATCCGGAAGCGCTGCCGCCCCGCACGCTGGCCATCGTCCGCGGTGGACGCGTGGTGGCAGGGGCGCTGCCCGGGGGAACGGGGCACGACTCCGACACGGACCACGACTCGCATCATGGAGCTCACGCGGCCGGCGGGACGGACGCAGATCACCATTGACGCGCAATGGGGGTTCGCAGTGGCGGCGCGGCCATTGCGGATCGGCGCCGGAGCGTGCATGCTCCTTGCCCGATGTCCAACCCAACTGAGCCCTCCATCGCCGCAGCCCCGCTCGCTACGCCCCTGCGACTCCTCGTCGTCGACGACCACGAGGTGGTCCGCCTGGGCTTGATCTCCTTCCTCGATCGCCGGGGACAGTTCCAGGTCGTTGCCGACGCCGGGACGTGCGCCGATGCCGTCACCCAGGCGCGGCGGTTCCTGCCGGACATCGTGCTGCTCGACATCCAGCTCCCCGACGCCTCGGGGATCGAGGCATGCCGGCTGCTGCGAGACGAGTTCCCGGACATCCGCGTCGTGTTCCTGACCAGCTCGCCCGATCAGCTCGACGTGTTCGCGGCCATCGCATCCGGCGCTCGCGGCTACGTCCTCAAGCAGACGCGGTCCGCGCAGCTCGTGCGCACGCTGGAGGCGGTTGGACGCGGTGAGTCGATGTTCGACACCGCCGTGACCGGCATGGTGATGCAGCGCGTCCGGCGCATCGCGAGCGGGACGGACCCGGACGATGCGAGCACCCTCACGGCGCGAGAGCGCGAGATCCTGCCGCTCATCGCGGCCGGCCAGACGAACCGCGAGATCGCGGCGGCGGTCTTCCTCTCGGACAAGACCGTCAAGAACTACGTCAGCTCGATCCTGGCGAAGCTGGGCCTGGACCGCCGCGCCCAGGTTCCCACGTACGTCGCCACGCACGACCCGATCCCTGCGCCACCGCAGCGCCCGACGACCGAGCGCTGAGGTCCGGGCGATCCCGGGTGGCCCGGGTGGCCTCAGCGATCCGGCAGGTACCGCCGTCAAGTGCGGGGCCGGCCGTTGCGGATTACCCTTGGCCCGACTCCTTGTCGGCCACAACGATGGCCCGACTTCTGGGAGCGAGCCGAGGGACCCTGTCGTTGGGAGATGAGACCATGCCGCTGCCTGCCGGGACCGAGCTCACGCGAACCGTCCGGATGGTCCGGCGGATCAACGCCCCGCCCGAGCGCGTCTCCCGCGCGTGGACGGACCCGGAGGAGCTGGCCCGCTGGTTCACGGACCGCGTCGAGGGTGCGCTCGCCGACGACGCGCGAACCGTGCTCGTCTGGCGCGACCGCCGCGTGTGGTGGGAAGTGGTCGACATGGAGACCGGCAGCATGTTCACCTTCCGCCGGCCATGGCTCCCCGACGAGCGTGTCGTCACCACCGTCCGGGTCACGTTCTCACCCTCCGGGTATGGGACCCGGCTGACGCTCGAGGACGGCCCGTTCCAGCTCGACCAGGAAGGTGGCCTGGACGCCTGGGCGGAGTCGATCCGGACGTGGAGCGAGGCGTTCGTCATGCTCCGCGCCTACCTGGACTTCAGCGTCGACATCCGGCCCAGGTCGTAGGCACCGGACACGAGGCTTCAGGGGGCAGGGTGGCCGGGTTGTCGATGACGAGCCGCGCACGCGTCGCATGATGGAGCGGATCGCGTTCGGTCTGAACGGCCGGCGGGTGGAGATCGATACCGACCCGATGCGGCCGCTGGCTGACGTCCTGCACCACGACCTCGGCCTGACCGGCACCACAACCGGCTGCAAGGCCGGCGACTGCGGGTCCTGCGCGGTCCGCATCGACACACGCACGGTGGCCTCGTGCCTCGTGGCGGTCGCCCAGGTCGAGGGCTGCGAGATCGTCACCCTCGAGGGGTTCGCGGACACGGGAAGCTGACGCAGCGACTCGTCGTGGCCGGTTGCGCTCCCGCGCGTCAGACGGTGCGGGCGAGGAAGTCGAGGACGACGCCCACCTGGCGGACTTCCTCGTCGAGGACGAACGAGACGTGGCCGGTGTCGTAGAGGTACAGCTCGAACGGGTGCTTGCGCGCCTCCAGCCGGTCCACGTAGTTCATGACCTGGCGGATCGGACAGCGCGAATCGTTGCGCCCGGCGAGGATGAGCAGGGGCTCGGTGACCGCGTCGACGAATTCGATCGGACTCCGCCGCCGCATGAGATCCGGGACCTCGGCCGGCGGGCCGCCCAGGAGGGCGCGGTCGTAGGCCTGCAGGATCGGCGACATGTCGTCGTACGAGGCCACGTAGTCGGCGACCGGCACCCCGGCCACGCCAGCCTTGAAACGCCCTGGATGGGTGCCCAGCATCATCAGGGTGACGTAGCCGCCCCACGACCAGCCCGCCACGACCAGCCGTGACGGGTCGGCGATCCCGCTGGCGACCAGGTTGTCCACCCCCGCCAGGACGTCCTCGAGCTCGGGGCCGCCGATGTCGCCGATGAGCGCGTCGCGCCACTCGCGACCGTAGCCGATGGACCCGCGGTAGTTGACCATCGCCACCGCGAAGCCGGCGTCCGCGTAGGCCTGGACCTCCGGGCTCCAGCGATCCACATCGATCCAGGTTGGTCCGCCGTGGACGAACAGCATCGTGGGGAAGGGCGCCTGGCCCTCGGGCGTCACGTAGAAGCCGTGGACGCGCTGGCCGTGCTGGTTTGCGAATGCCCAGGACTGGAACGGCCGCCCGGCCGGGGGCGGCTCGCCCGGGGTCGGCAGGAGGTCGACGGTCGGATCGGCGGTGGTCCGCAGGCTCGGCCGGAATGTGCCGGCCTGGTGGCGGTACCAGACGGAGCCGTCCGGGCGCACCCGAGCGCCCGTTGTTATCCCCTCCTCGTGGGGGATCGGCTCGAGCGCCATCGTGGCCAGGTCGAGCCGGTAGAGACGGTCCCGCCCGTCGTGGAGCTGGGTGAGCAGCAGCGCCGACGCGTCCGGCCACCAGTCGTCGACGTGGACCATCCCCGGGATGTTGAGGCGGATCGGCTCCACCACCCCGGTCGCCACGTGCCAGATCGCGGGCCGCAGCTCGCCCTCTCGCTCGTGGCCGATCGCCAGCCGCTGGTCACCCGGGATCGGCGACCATGCGGCGGCCTGGAGGGTCATGCCCTCGTCGCGGAGGTCGGCGACCGTGGCGCCCGTGGCCGCGTCGATGACGCGCAGCGCCTGGTGCAGGAGATCGCCGTGCTCGGAGTGCTCCAGGGCGATCAGCGTCTCGTCCGCCGACAGGCCGGCCAGGTTGAACCCCGTGTCATAGCCCTCGGCCCCGGCGACCATGACCGCCTCGCGGTGGTGGTGGATCCGGCGGGCGGGGGCGCCGTCGTCGGCCACGTAGACGCCGAAGCCATCGTCGGTGCTGATGCCGGCAACAATGCGCCGGCGACCCAGTGCGATGCCACCGGGCCAACCCGTCGGTACCCCCGTCAGCAGGGGCGTGACCGGGCCGCCGTCGAACGGCTGGACCACGAACTGCCCGGCCTCGGAGCCATCGGGATCCGAGAACCAGACGACGCCGGAGCCGTCGGCCGTGGGCCAGCCCTCGAGCGCGCCGACCGCTTCGTCGCTGGCTCGCCGCGTGGAGCCGGTCTCGAGGTCATGCACGTAGACCTGGTTGGAGCCCTCCTCGTTCGATCTGAAGGCGAGTCGGTGGGGTGCGTCAGGAGCCCAGGCCGGGAACGTGCGGATCGGGGCGCGGAGCCGGCGCTCCCAGCGGGGCATGTCTTGAGCGCTCATGGCGCGGAGGCTAACACCGCGCCGGATGGATCGATAGCGCCGGAACCGGGGGCGGCTGGTATGGACGCCCGCGGCGCAGGGCTGGCCGGGCGCTTCAGCGGGCTCGCACGCCACGTTTGAGGGGGGGCGCGCGGTCCGCTCCACCTTCCCCCACTTGACCCGTGCCGGTTCACCGCGTCTGCTTCCCAACCAGAGCCTGACCGCGCCGGAGGACCGGTCGCACGGCTCCCTCGGGTTCTGGTCTCGTTCTGGCTTGACACCCTCGTCCACCCCGAAGACCGTGCCGTGGCCGCCAACGACGATCGGCCCCGGCCATCCGCGCTGCCCTTGCCGCAAGCGCTCTAGTCGCAGCTCCCTGGCCGCCGCCCCCTAGTCGTTCTTCCCCGTCGGGTGGCACTTCGCGCAGGTGGTCAGCGAGTAGCCCGCGACCTCCTTGTGGTGCTCGTTCATCTTGGCGTTCGAGTGGCACTTGCTGCAGGTGTACGACGACAGCGAGGACGGGTGGCAGGTTGAGCATGTCCCGTCCGCACCGCGGTGGTTCACCGGGAACGTGTGCGGCCCGCTGTAGGAGATCGGCTTCCAGGCCTTCGTCGTGTGGCATCTCGTGCACACGGTGCCGTAGGAGCTCGGGTGCGACGCGGGCTTGGCGTGGCAGCTCACGCAGGCCGTCGACAGCCCCTTGAACGTCGATCCCTTGTGGCACTTCTGGCAGGAGATCCCGATGTGGGCCCCGGTGAGCTTGAACCCGGTCCTGCTGTGGTCGAACGTGGCCGGCTGCCACCGTTTCGTCGAGTGGCAGGTACCGCAGGCCGACCCGAAGGCGCCCGTGTGCGACGCCGGCTTCGTGTGGCAGGCCGCGCACGACGTGGGAGCGCTGGCGTAGCTCGTCGCTGACCCGTGGCACTTCTGGCAGGCCACGCCGAGGTGGGCACCGGTCAGGCGGTACTTCGTCGTCGCGTGGTCGAAGGCGGCGGGCCGCCAGGCCTTCGTGGTGTGGCACGACCCGCAGTTCCCGGAGAAGTGGCTGTCGTGCGCCGCCGGCTTGTCGTGGCAGGAGGCGCAGGACGTCGGCGTCGAGGACGGCGGGGCACTGGTGTGGCACCGCTGGCACATGACGCCCCCGTGGGCCCCGGTGAGCTTGAAGGCCGTCCTGGCATGGTCAAAGGAGGCATCGGACCAGGTCGTGGCCCGGT
Organism: uncultured Chloroflexia bacterium; assembly: GCA_963766735.1. Taxonomy (GTDB): domain Bacteria; phylum Chloroflexota; class Limnocylindria; order Limnocylindrales; family CSP1-4; genus CAIXZV01. The sequence continues at coordinate 4,258 of CAVYBU010000017.1, read as the reverse complement.
GGCAGGCCTGGCAGTCGCGGCCCAGCGCGCCCTTGTGCGCGTCATCGGCGGCGTGGCACGAGGCGCAGGTCGTGGACGTGCCGGCGAACCTGCCGGCCTTGTGGCACGAGGCGCAGGCGACATCGGCGTGCGCCTTCTCGAGAGGGAATGACGTCGTGGAATGATCGAACGTCACGTCCTTCCAGCCCGTGGACGCATGGCACGACGCGCAGTCGTCCTTGAACTGGCCGGCGTGCGGGTCGTCCTTCGCGTGGCAGGCGGCGCACGTCGTGCCGATTCCGGTCCACTTCCGGTTGACGTGGCACGACTCGCAGGCCACGCCGACGTGCTCGCCGGTGAGCGCGAACCGGGTCTGGGTGGCGTGGTCCAGAGTGGCGCCGTCCCAGCCCGCCGGGGTGTGGCACGAGGCACACGCCTGGCCAAGACGGCCCTCGTGGATGTCGTCCTTGAGGTGGCACGTGGCGCATATGGTGGACGTCGAGCGCAGGGCGACAAGGGTGGTGGAGCCGCGGTGGCAGGACGCGCAGCTCGCAGCCTCGTGCTTCCCGACCAGCGGGTACGCCGTGTGCTGGAACGACCTGCCGTACGTGTCCTTGCCGTCGTGGCAGTTGAGACACGTCGCACCGTACGTGTCGACGTGCTCGGCCATTCCGGCCTGGTCGAGCTGCTGGTGGCAGCCGATGCAGGTTGGCGAGGCGTAGTCCCTGGGCGACCCCGGGTGGCACTCCCGACAGCCCACCGCGCTGGCCACGGCCGGCTGCTGGTGGGCGGTGAGCGCGAAGCCCGTCTCCTCGTGCGGGAACACGTCCGGGTTCGCGAGCGTGGACGACGCGGTCGCCCCGTGGTGCTCCGTGTGGCACCGCAGGCAGGTGGCGGCGCTCGCGTCGAGCCGCCCGTGCAGGCCGGTGCCGGCCTCCGCCTGCTGCGCGACCTCCGGGTGGCACGCCAGGCAGCGGTCGCCCATCACCTGGCCGGACCAGATGGCGGCGTGGCAGGCATCGCAGCGGCCCTCGAGCTCGGCGTGCGAGGAGACCCCGCCCAGCGCGACCGCCTGCGTCACATCCGCCTGCGTCACGGAGCTCAGCTCGCCCGGGCTGAAGATGGAGTTGCCGTTCAGGGCGATCACGCCCGCGATGGCCAGCAGCGCCACGATGGCGGCAAGGAGCCCCGAGAAGGTCATGCAGCCCAGCGGACGGCGCATCGCTCCCCTCCCCTCAGCGGAGCAGCGTGGCGTAGTAGAGGGTTGCGGCGATGTGCGTGAACGCCACCACGAACATCGCCATGCCCAGCGGGATGTGGATCGCATGCCACGTCGCGAGCACCCGCCGCTCCCAGCGCAGGGCGCCCATCTGGCGCTCCAGGCGGCCGATGCGGCGCTCGATCGCCCGGTGCTCGTCGCGGCTGGTTCCCGGGATCGCGGCGGCGCGCAGCGCGGCCAGCTGGAGCTCCAGCTCCTGCGCCTCGACGATGACGCCGTCTGCCGTCCTGGGCACCGCCGTGTAGATGTACCGGCCGATGAACCCGGACGCGACCACCAGCGCGGTCATCAGCGACAGCACCCCGGCCAGGCCCTTGAACGTCCATGCCGCGTGCAGGAGGACGAGGTACGGTCCCACGATGCCCATCACGATGTGGGCCTGGAGCCACGTGCGCATGCTGCCCCGCGGCCGGCGCATCGCCCGCTTGCGCAGCGAGTACAGGGTCTCGGTCAACAGCATCAGCAGGAACCCGACGACGCCCATCATGTGGCCGACCAGGCTGCCCGCCGCCGGGACGGCGGTCGCCCCCACCAGCGCCACGTAGGCGGCCGTGAGCCCGGCCACCAGCGCCGCCGCGACGAGCAGCTCGCCATACCGAAAGAGCAGCTCGCTATACCGCATGGGCAACGGTCCGTTCCATCAGCTGCGCGACCGCGGCCCGGAGCTCCGCCGAGCCCAGCAGCAGCCGGTCCCGCACGTCCCGGATGTCCACCTTGTGCCGCACCAGGTGCAGCAGTGGGCGTGAGAGCGACTGCTCGCCCATCACCACGGCGCCCAGGATCCGGTCCGCGCCCAGGATGAGCCGCAGGTGGTCCGCGCCACGGTCGTCAGCCACCGCGAAGCCGTCGAGCTGCTCGCGCCACGCACCGCTGTCGCCGCGCGCGAGCGCCACCAGGTCTCCGTCCCGTCCACCGGCGCCCACGGCGCCGATCAGCGTCGCCGTCACCCCGCCGATCTTGGTCACGTTGAACGGCGCCGGGCGGCCATAGCGTTCCGATGCACCGGCCATGTTCGCCCCGGCGATCCGCCCCTGCGCGATGGCCACCGACCACAGGCTGTCGATGCCGCGGCGGCCCGTGGCGGGGTCCAGCACCTCGGCGGCGTCCCCGGCCACGAAGACGTCGGGCGTGCCGGTGGCGAACGTGTCATCGGTGAAGATCCCGCGGCCCGTCTCCAGACCGGCTTGGCGGGCCAGCTCCAGCCGCGGCTGCACGCCGACCGCCACCGCCAGCAGGTCGCAGTCGATCCGCTCGCCGTCCTTCGACTCGATCGCGGTGACACGGTCCTTGTGCCCGATGATCCGGCCCAGCTCGGTGTTGCGCCGGATCACGATCCCGTCGTGGGCCAGGCGCTCCTCGACCAGGGTGGACTCGCGTGGGTCGAGAACGCTCGCCCAGTAGCGATCGCCGCGCATCAGGTAGGTCGTCCTGACGCCGTTCGCGGCCAGGCCTTCCGCAAGCTCGATCGCTGTGATCCCGCCGCCGACCACGCACGCCCGCTTTGCCTTCTTCGCGAGCTTGAGGATCAGGCGCGCGTCCTCGAGACTGTCGAGCGTCACCACGCCGTTGAGGTCGATACCCTCGATCTCGGGGCGGACCGCCTTGGCGCCGACGCTCAGCAGCAGGCGGTCGTAGCGGATGGCCCGGCCGTCGTCGAGCTCCAGGCGGTGCGCCCGCGGGTCCACCGCCTGCACCTGTGCGACCGTCCGGCTGATGTTCGCTTCCCTGAGCTCCCTGTCCGGGCGCGAGAACAGTCGCCCTTCGGGGATCTGGCCGGTCAGCAGGTAGGCCAGGCCGGGGCGCGAGTAGAACGGGACCTTCTCGGCACCCACGATCTGGATCTCGCCGGCGGCGTCGTGTCGTCGGATCGCCATCGCGGCCGTCGCACCGGCGGCGCCGTTGCCCACGATGACGTAGCGAGTGGGCATGTCACTCGCCCTCCGCGGAGTGACCGGCGGCGAACACCGTCGACTCCTCGAAGCGGAGCGTCCCGCGCGGACAGCGGGCGACGCACTCACCGCACGTGAGGCAGCGGTTGTCCGAGACCGGGAGGCTGCGGCGGACATGCGAGCGGACGTCGATGCCCAGCGGGCAGTTGTAGGAGCAGATCCCGCACTCCACGCAGCGGACCGAATCGGCGACCACCCGGGCCGAGACCATCGCGCGGCGCTTGAGGACGTCACGCGCGACGAGCGTGGCGAGGCGTGCGTCGGGAGCGGAGGCGGGGGCCGGGTTCGGGCCGGGGACCTGGCCGGGCGGCGTGGCGAGCCCGGCACCGTGGGGCTGCGGGCGGCCGAACATTCCCCGGATGCCGATCATCCGCGGCGGGCCTTCGCCGGGCGTGGGGACATCGCGGGCGTGGTCGCGCGCGGAGGCGTTCTCCGCTCGTCAATGGCGTGCGACATCAGGACGCCTCGCAGTCCACGGTGGCGACGGCCGGGGCCTCCCACGGGGACGCTCCCGGAGGGCGCCGATCGCCTACTCTGCTGTGTCGTCCGATACCGGAAAGGTTTCACATCCCGACCGGTACCTTCGCCGGGGCGTTGGCCCCCTTCCAGGGCCGGACGTTTGGCTGATGCTAGGGGCGCGGCCGCCCGGCGCACATGGCCCATCCGGACGGGGCCACATGGGCCAATTGGGTCTCGTAATGCCCCTGCGCACCCCTCGAGCAGGCCGCTGCAGCGCCGCCTCGGACACGGCTTCCAGCCCCTCGCTCCCCGCCCAGCTGGTTGTTCCGCGCCTGGTCCGCGCGCAGGGATCCCCGTGCGACGGCGGCGGTTGAGCCGTGGTGCGCGTCAGGCTAGAATACGGGCCTCCCGAGCGGGAGTAACTCAGTTGGCAGAGTGTCAGCTTCCCAAGCTGAATGTCGCGGGTTCGAACCCCGTCTCCCGCTCCACCTTCCCCCTCCACCCCGACGGCTGAATGTCGTTTTGTGCGTGAAATCGCGGCGGGGAACCCCTTGACTTCCTCCCGGATCCGCACGAGATGCGGGGTCTCCGG
>CAVYBU010000016.1:0-18665 GCA_963766735.1 uncultured Chloroflexia bacterium | reverse complement strand
CGCGCCGTCATCGCCCACCTGAAGAGCTGAGCCGACCGGGGCGATGGCTCTGGGAGGGCGGCGACACGCCCCTGGAGAGCCGGATTCCTGACCTCGAACACGCGTCGGTGGCGCGCCGGAAGGCGCACCGGGCGACAGCGCCAGAAAGCTCGACCGCCAGGGCGGTGTGAGGGCGGATCGGCCGTTGACGCCGCCCCATGCCGTCATCCACGATCACGGGGGGGTGGGTGCTCGACACTCGAGCCAGGGAGCGAGTCGTGGACCTCTACGCGACCAAGGGAGCCGTTAACGCGCGCCTGGTTCCCCTCGTTGACCGGTTGGCGAAGGCAGGCATCACGCCGGACATGGTCACGCTCGCCGCCGTACCCGTGGCCGTGCTCGGCGGCGTCTGCCTGCTCATCTCCCCGTCGGTGCCGGCACTCCTCCTCATCATTCCCCTGCTGGTCATCCTGCGGCTCGTCCTGAACCTCATCGACGGCAACATGGCGCGCCGGACCGGGAAGATCCACCCGCGGGGCGAGCTCTACAACGAGCTGGGTGACCGGCTGGCGGACATCGCGTTCCTGGCCCCGGTTGCCTTCCTGCCGGGTGCCTCGCCACAGATCGTCCTGCTCGGCGTCTTGATGGGCGTGATGGCGTCGTACGTGGGGATCACGGCCAGGGCCGCGGGAGGCGAACGGATCTACCGCGGCATCCTGTCCAAACCGGGCCGGATGACCCTGCTCGTGGCCTGCTGCCTGTGGGCGTTCATCGCAGGACCCGCGGACACCACGGCATGGGTGGCCTTCGGACCGATCCTGCTCATCGGAACGGTGCTCACGCTGCTCGAGCGGATCCTGGTGGCCATCCGGCGGCTCGCGTAGGCACCGGCAATGCCGCCGCTCCCCGATCTCGCAACGCTGTCCCCGGTCGATGCCGCCTCGCTCGTCCTGCTGGCGGGGGCCGTGCTGGGGCTGGCCGGCGCCTCGATCTACGCGCTGGCGCGCCGCGGGCGGACCACCGGCCTGACGCCGCGCATGGCGCTCCAGCGGGCGGGTTCGTACGCGGTCCTGGCGGTCGTGCTCCTGGTGGCGGCCCGGGCGGGCATCCCCGGGATCGCCCTCTTGTTCGGGGCCATCGCGACCCTCGGCCTGGTCGAGTGGGCGCGGATGTTCGACCTCCCCGCCCACCACCGGATCGCGATGGTCATTGCGAACGCGGTGATCTTCTGGGCCGTCGCAGTGGGCGGCGTGGGCGCCGCGGACTGGCTTGTCGGCGGCGTCGTGCTGGCAGGCGCCGCATGGCCGGTGATCCGTGCGGACACGGGCCGTGCGATCCGCGACATGGGGATGGCAGCCGTGGGCATGGTGCTGATCTCCGTGCTGCTCGTGCACGCCGTGGCGCTCTCCGTTGAGGATGGCGAGGCCGGGACAGCGCTCGTCGTCGCGCTCGCCGTCGCCTGCGCGTTCTCGGACGTGGGCGCCTTCGTCGTCGGACGCACGTTCGGCCGGACAAAGCTGGCGCCCCGCCTCTCGCCGAACAAGACCCGGGAGGGCGTCGTCGGCAACGTCCTCGGCGCGGCGGTTGGGCTGGTCCTGTTCCTGCCGGCGCTCGTGCCCACCTTCGGCCTCCCGTTCGTCCTCGCGCTGGTGCCCCTGGTGGCCGGCGGTGCGCTCTGGGGAGACCTCCTCGAAAGCGCGGCGAAGCGCGAGGCGGGCGTCAAGGACGCCGGGCGCTGGCTGCCCGGGTTCGGCGGGATCCTGGACCGGATTGACTCGCTGCTGGTGACGGTGGCGTTGGGTTACTGGATCGCACGGCTGTGGGGTGCCGGCTGATGGTCGAGATGCCGGAACCCGAGACGAGGGACGCGACGGCGAGGGACGCCACGGCGCCGGCCGCCACCCCGAAGCCGGCGCGCGCGGGCGGCAAGACCATTCGTCCGCATGGCTGGCAGTTCTCGCCGGCCGCCTGCCTCGCGCGGGAGGTCACCGCGCGGATCGTCGGACCGTTCCTCGCGTACTACCTGCGCGGTCCGAAAGTGATCGGCGCCGAGCACTTGGCGGAGCTGGAGCCGCCGTCGATCATCTGCCCGACCCATGCCAGCCACTTCGACTTCTCGGCGATGCGGCTGGCCCTCGGCCCGCGCTACCGGCGGCGACTGTCGGCGGCGGCAGCGGCCGACTACTTCACGGCGAGCCGCAAGCGCTGGTTCTTCGCCGCCTGGCTCGGCTCGTTCGCGTTCAAGCGGGCCGGTCAGGGCGACGATTCGTTCGCGACGGCCGCAGGCCTCCTGGATGCGGGCTGGAACGTGCTGATCTTCCCCGAGGGGACACGGAGCATGACCGGCCAGATCGCATCCTTCCGCCCGGGCGCCGGGCTGCTGGCCGTTCGCACCGGGCACCAGGTGCTGCCGGTGAAGATCATCGGGATCGCTGCCGTCCTGCCCAAGGGCGCGCGACGGCCGCACCGGGCCCCGGTGGAGGTGCGGTTCGGGGCGCCGATGCGGGCACTCCCGGGCGAGCGCGCCCGCGAATTCACCGCCCGGCTCGAGGCCATCGTTCGGGCACTCTGAACGGTGGACCGCTCTGTGCGAGCGCGTGGACCTCTACCGCCAGTAGAGCGCGTAGCCCACCACGTACGCCGTGGCGTACGTGGCAAGCACCAGGCGGTCGTGACGGCGCAGGAACTCCGGCGCGAACCACCCCAGGGCCGCGAGCGCCAGGAGCCCGGGCCCGATCCGCGTGATCCGGTTCAGGACTGCGCCAACTGCGAGCGCAACCGGCGTCGCCGGTCCGATCGCCCAGGCGAACGTGTACACCTTGAGCGGCGTGCCGGGACCCACGAGGGCAATCGAGGTGGGGTTGCCGGCGGCGACCGTCTCGCGAGCTGTTGCCATCGTGGTCTCGTGGATGCCGGGCAGCGCCAGGAGCATCGCCTCGATGGCATCCGGGGCGGCGAGCGTGAGGGCGTACAGGACCGCCGTCCCGGCGAGCGCGCCGGCGATCAGGACTGCGAACAGCGGGAGGGTGCGGCGCGGAACGACGATCGCGAGCAGGCCGATCGCGACGTCCGGAATGATCGGCCAGGCGATCGCCTCCGCGAATGCCCATGCCCCCACCAGCGCGAGGCCCGAGCGCCCGGTCGAGATCCGCTCGAGGCGCCGGAAGGGACGCGGGAGTGGCCGGTCGGCGTTGCCGCTCATGGCGACATCGTGGCGTGTCGGCACGAGCGGCGCTCGGCGCCCCCGCGGGCCGCCTCCGGGCACTCCCAGTCGCGCGGGTCAAGGTAGACATCTACCGTATCAAGGGTAGACTTCTATCCATGAGCCTCAACATCAAGAACGAAGAGACGGTCCGGCTCGTCCGGGAGCTCGCCTCCGAGCTGGATGTCTCCCTCACCGCCGCCATCACCGACGCGGTCCGCGTCCGGCTGGAGCAGGCGCGGGCCGAGCGTGTGGAACCTGCGTTCGATGTCGAAGAGGTGCTCGAGATGGTGGGCGAGCTCGGAGATCGCTTGGGCCACGACTACCTGAGCCAGGACTTCGACGCGCTCCTGTACGACGAGATGGGGCTGCCGAAGTGATCATCGACACGTCCGTCGTGGTGGCGATCCTGCACCGCGAACCCGACGGCCCTGCCTTCGCAACAGCGATGGCTTCTGCACCGGCCAGGCGACTGTCGGCCGCCAGCTACGTCGAACTCGGCGCCGTCGTCGACGGCCGGCGGGACCCCGTGATCTCGGGCTCCATCGATAGCGTCCTGAGGGCGCTCCACATCGAGGTCGTGCCGTTCACCTTCGAGCAGGCACGGATCGCACGGATCGCCTACCAGCAGTTCGGGCGCGGCTCCGGGCACCCGGCCCGGCTCAACATGGGCGACTGCTTCTCGTACGCGCTGGCGCGGGACCTCGGCGAGCCGCTCCTGTTCAAGGGCGCCGACTTCGCGCTCACGGACATCGAGCTGATCGTGGAGCCCGTGAAGAGCAGGCGCCTGAGCGAGGTGGTGGCGGCCTACGTCGCCGCGCCAGACTGACCGCCGCCCAGGTCGCCGTCGCCGGACCTACCGCCAGGCGGTCCTCGCGGCATCGGGATACAGACGGACCCGCCGGTACGGCTCTCGACCGCGGGACCGCGATACGAGGTTCGCGCGCTCCGCCATCTGGTGCTGCAACCGACGGATGTACGCGTTCTGCGGTGCCAGCTCCACCGGCTCCTGCTCCTTGACGACCAGGCCGATCGCCTGCTCCGTCTCGCGCAGGGCGGCCTCTCGTGGATCCACCTCCAGCGCGAACACGGACGTGAGCGATGCCTGCATCTGGGCGATGGTGTTCGCCTTGAGGACATAGATCGGGATGCCCCGGTCCTCTGCCTCACGCAGGGCCGGCGGCTTCTGGCGGTACTCGCTGCGGAGCGTCATCGCCACGTCGGCCTCGTCGGGCTCGCGCGCGATCACCACCGGCAGCTGGAGGTCGCGGATCGCCTGCTCCAGGCGCTTGCGGCTGATCCCGTGCGGGAAGACGCGGAGCGTCGGCAGGAGCCCGCCTTCGACGGAGAGCGCCCCGGACCCGAAGGAGGCATCGTCATCCTCCTCCTCGCCCGCGATCTCGCCGACGGCGCCGTCATCGAACGTGGACCCCGTCTCCCCCGGCACCATCAGGGCGATCCGCTGCTCCTCCGCCGCCTCGAGCTCCGCGGCATTGACCGGCCGCGTGCCCTCTTCCTCGTGCAGCGCGTCGAGGGCCCGCGCGGCCTGGTCGCGCCACGCCTTCTGGCGAGCCAGCTCCCGCGCGTCCCGGGCCCGGACCTCTGCGGCTGCGGCTGCGGCTGCCTCGGCCCGCTCCAGCGGCCCGCGATCGGCGATCTCCGCGGTCACGAACGGCAGTCCGGGGGCGAACGACGAACCGGATCCCGAAGGTGAACCGTGGCGCGCGGCAAACCGCTCGCCCGGCAGGACGCTCAGGGAGCCCGATCGGTCCCCCTCCGGGCTGCGCGCCCCGCGATCACCACCGCGGTCCGCGCCTCGGTCGGAGGCGCCGCCCCTTGTCCCCCGCCAGCCTCCGGACCCGCCGGGCCGATACCCGGGACGTGCCCCGGCCGGTCCGCGCTCCTCGCCCGCATAGCCGCCGGTCCGGTAGGTGGACGCCCCTCGCCACCCGGGCTCGCGTCCCCACGCGCCCGCGCTGGACCCGGTCAAACCGCTGAACCGGTCCCCGCCCCCGGCCGTCTCGCGTGCGGACGGCTTGGGACGCGACTGGGATCGGTGCACCCCCTCCTCGTCTCGCCAGCGGAGCTCCGCCGCGACCGGGTCACCCAGCAGCATCGCGTCCACGGTGGCCGCAACGTCAGCGTGCGCCAGCACCTTCTCGCGATCCTGGATCTCCACGATCACGTCGAATGTCGGCGGCTGCTTCCGCTCCAGGACGCTCTTCTGCGAGCGTCGCCGGCGCGCCTCGTCGTCGCCGAGGGTCACGCTCTGGATCCCGCCGATCAGGTCCGACAGGGTCGGGTTCAGCAGGAGGTTGTCGAGGTTGTTGCCGTGAGCGGTGCCGATCAGCTGGACCCCGCGCTCGGCGATCGTGCGGGCGGCCTGCGCCTCGAGCTCGGTCCCGATCTCATCGATGACGATGACCTGGGGCATGTGGTTCTCCACCGCCTCGATCATCACCTCGTGCTGGAGGCTGGGGATGCGAACCTGCATCCGCCGCGCCTTGCCGATCGCCGGATGCGGGATGTCGCCGTCGCCGGCGATCTCGTTGCTGGTATCGACCACCACCACGCGCTTGCGCTGCTCGTCGGCCAGCACGCGGGCGGCCTCCCGGAGCATCGTGGTCTTGCCGATGCCCGGCCGGCCCATGATCAGGATCGACTTCCCGCTCTCCACGAAGTCCGTGATGATCTCGATCGTCCCGTAGACCGCGCGCCCGATGCGGCACGTCAACCCCACGACCTTGCCGTTGCGGTTGCGGATCGCGCTGATTCGGTGGAGCGTGCGCTCGATGCCAGCGCGGTTGTCCTCGCCGAACGTGCCGATGTGGTCCACGACGTACTGGAGATCCGCCTCCTCCACCTCGCGCTCGAGCAGGGTGACCTCGCTCGATGGGTAGCGCGCCTCGGGCCGGCGGCCCAGGTCCAGGACGACCTCGATCAGCGTCTCGCGATCGGGGAGGGCGTTGACGGCGGCGACAATCTCGGGCGGCAGGGCGGCCAGCAGGACGTCCAGGTCGTCGATCGTCTCGCGGTGCGGGTCCACGGATCCCACGCTGGCCTGCCCTCCTTGCGACCCGCTACCGGACGCCGGCCGGCACGAGGCGCGGCTCAGCAACGCGGACCAGGGTTTCCTTCATGAGGAGCGTGACGGTGGCGATGGCCTCGAAGCCCTCCTCCTCCAGGCGCCGGTCGATCGGCGATTCATAGGTTCGCACGGGCGCGATGACGCCCCGGCCACCGAGCGAGGACGAATCCGCCCGGGTCCCGATGACGCCGAGCGCGTACCGGAGCAGCGGCACCACGTCCGCCTCCGGCCGCGCGAGCAGCTTGAGGTAGTGCGGCTGGTCTTCCTTGGCAACGCCCACGTGGACCAGGGCGTCCAGCTGCGTTCCGTCACGACCGCCGTCCGGTGCCTCCTGCACGTACGCCTCCACGTCCGCGAACCGCAATATCGGCGCCAGCGACGATCGGGGCACCCGCAGCTCGCGACCCTGCCGTTCCCAGTCGGCAATCCGGACGGCCTCCAGCCGCTGGACGGGCGCGGGTGTCACGGATGCGTACAAACGCGAGAGCGCCACCGCATCCTGGGCCACCGCGGGTCGGATCCCGACCCCGTGGGCGGCCTCGTCGGTCAGCGGGGATGTCGATGGCCGGCCGGGCGGACGGAACAGCACGCGCTCATCGCCATACCGCGCGAAGCCGGCCTGCATGAACAGCTCCACGTTGTCGTCGGCGTCCGCGCATGCCACGTGGAAGCGCGCCGCGCCGCGCTTCGGTCCGTCGCGCATCAGGGATTGGATGAGCCGGAATCGCACATCGCCTGCATCCAGGCCGCCGACGGCGTCCAACTCCACCACCGTCCACTCGTCGCGCTGGCTCTCGCGCTCCACGCGCAGCAGGCCCGCGATGTGACCGTCGCGCTCGAAGACGTAGAGCAGGTCGTGCGGCTGGAAGGCGCCAAGCGGCAACCGGAACAGGCTGAACATGCCGATCGGCGGACCCGACACGGGGAGGCCCAGGGATCGGGTTCCTTCGCCGTCGCCCTGGGCAAGCCTGCTCAGCTCTCCGAGCGCGGCGAGGTCCGTCAACCGGGCCGCTCGAACCTTGCCGGTGCTTCGCGCCATGCGTCCCTACCGATTCTGCAGGCTGCGGCGGATCGGGTGCGGGCGCCGGCCGCTGCCCTCGCCTGGATCCGCGTGCTCGGAAGCCAGCATCGCGACCAGCCGGTGGAACCGCGTCTCGCCCGCGAGCTCCGGGTGGAACGACGTCGCGATGATGTTCCGCTCCCGCACGGCGACGATCCTTCCATCCGGGAGACGCGCCAGGACATCCACGTCCGGACCGACGCGCTCGATCACCGGCGCCCGGATGAACACCGCGTGCACCGGCTTGTCACCGAGGAGAGGCACGGGGAGATCCGTCTCGAACGAGTCCAGCTGGCGCCCGAAGGCGTTGCGCGTGACCGTCGCGTCCAGGAGCGGCAGGATCGGATCCTCCTCGCCGGTGATCTCGCGGGCAAGCACGATCATGCCGGCGCATGTCCCGAACAGCGGAGCGCCGCTCGCGGCCAGGTCCAGGAGCGGCTGCCGCATGCCCCAGCGGTCGATGAGGCGGCGCATCGTCGTGCTCTCGCCACCGGGCAGGATCAGGCCATCGAGATCGAGCGTCTGCTCCGGCAGGCGCACCTCCACAGCCTCCACGCCGATGGCGCGCAGGGTGACGACATGCTCGGCGAACGCCCCCTGGAGGGCGAGGACCCCGATCTTCATGGTGCCGGCTCGGAGCCGAGCGATCCGCCTACCAGCCCCGGACCGCGAGGCGCTCGTTGTCCGGGATGGCCTCCATCGCGATGCCGCGCATCGGCGCTCCCAGGCCCCTCGAGACCTCCGCGATGATCTTGGCGTCCTGGAAATGCGTCGTGGCCTGGACGATTGCGTTGGCCATGCGCGCCGGGTCCTCGCTCTTGAAGATGCCGGAGCCGACGAACACGCCCTCGGCGCCCAGCTGCATCACGAGGGCTGCATCCGATGGGGTGCTGATGCCGCCGGCGACGAAGTTGACCACCGGCATCCGGCCGTCGGCCGCCACCTGCTTGACCAGGTCGTACGGCGCCCCGAGCTCCTTGGCGGCGACGAACAGCTCGTCCTCGCGCATGAACTCGAGCCGGCGGATCTCGGCCAGCACGTCGCGCAGCTGGTGGACGGCCTCGACGATGTTGCCGGTGCCGGCCTCGCCCTTCGTCCGCATCATCGCCGCGCCCTCGTTGATCCGGCGCAGGGCCTCGCCGAGGTTCCGGCAGCCGCACACGAACGGGACCTTGAAGGCGTGCTTGTCGATGTGGTTCCGCTCGTCGGCCGGGGTGAGGACCTCGGACTCGTCGATGTAGTCCACGCCCAGGGCTTCGAGGACCTGCGCCTCGACGAAGTGCCCGATCCGGGCCTTGGCCATGACCGGGATCGACACCGCCGCCATGATCCCGGTGATCATCTCCGGGTCGGACATGCGGGCGACACCGCCCGTGGCCCGGATGTCGGACGGCACGCGCTCCAGCGCCATCACGGCGACGGCGCCGGCGTCCTCTGCGATGCGGGCGTGCTCCGGGGTGACGACGTCCATGATGACGCCGCCCTTGAGCATCTGGGCGAGGCCCTTCTTGGTGGCCCAGGTGGAGGTTTCGGTCATGATGATTGGGATCTCCGAGAGACGCGTGAGTGGTCGGGCGTCCAGCTTGCCGCGGGGTCCTCGCCCGTTCGAACCGGGTCCGTCCGGCGTCACTCCCCGATTATCGCACGGCGACTGATGCTGGCTTCGCGGGTGTGCTCGGCCGGCGCCTGACCGCAGCCGTCGTCACGGGGATTCGCGACTCACGAAGGCTCCCCCAGCGTCGTCCGGCCGGGAATTCGTCCCAGCCCGACCGGGGAAACGCGCCTTACCGCACCAGGGTCCTGACCACTCCTGACATCAGCGTCGTGGCGCGGCGCGCGGACGTTGGCGAGAGGCGGCTCAGCGCCTCGACCAGGCCCAGGACGTCGTCGTCGGGAAGGCCATCGAGGAGTCGGATCAGGCGCAGGACCGTGTCGTCCGGGACCTCGCCCAGGAGGCGGAGCGCGCGCTCCAGCTCCGTGGGCTCGAGGCGTGAGACCAGGCCCACCGCACGGTCGAACAGGCGAACGAAGACCAGGAACGTTGCCAGCCACTCGCGGAGACGCACGAGCTCCGGCTCGCCAGGGTGCAGGGCGAGGGCGGTGGTTGTGTCCGCCAGCGTGCGCTCAAGCACGATGACGATGGGGTCGCCCTCGCGGACCTTGCGCTCCGCAACGACGCGGCCGAACCAGCGCCAGTGATCGCCGATGGCCATGTAGGCGGTGCCGGCGGGTCCGCGCCTTCCCACCCGGCGCGGCTCCGCGACCCGCTCGACGAGACCCCAGGCCTCGGCCTCGGCGAGGGCCAGGCTGGCGGCGCGATGGCTCAGGCCCAGGGCCTCGCGGACCTCGCGCTCCGTGAGGGGTTCCTGGCGGGCCATCAGGTACGCGTGCACACGGGCGATCGCCGGCGCGACGCCCCACGCGGCACCCATCTCGCCCCAGGCATTGGCCAGCTCGAGACGGATCTCCTCCGCAATGGGCGAGGCCGGGCGCGAAGTCGCTTGGGCGATAGAGGCGCGTGCGGCGTCGGTCACGGGGAGAGGATACTCGGCAGACTGAAACATGTCCCTGCCAATTAGCCGATTTCAACGCCCGCCGAACGGGTGACACGGAGCGGCGGGCGATCCTGCCGCGGGCGGTTCAACGAGGCGTATCGTTCCGGCATGCCTGCCCATCGCCTTGACGCTGCCGCGCTTGATCGCGCCTTCGCCCTCGCCGCCCACCAAGTGGTGGACGGCACCGTGCCCTTCGTCATCCTCGGCGTGGCCAACGCCGCAGGGACGATCCGCCTCGAGGCCGTGCCACCCCGCGACGGCGCCCCGATTGGATCTGCTGCGGTCTGCCTGCTGGCATCGATCACGAAGCCGATCGTCACCACCGCCGTCATGCGGCTTGTCCAGGACGGGCGCTTCTCCCTGACCGCGCCGCTCTCCGGGTGGCTGCCGGAACTGGCCGAGACTGGTCACCCGCCGCTCACGGCCTGGCACGTCCTGACCCACACCACGGGCCTGGGCGAGGTCGACATCGAGCAGCTGCTGCTCCAGGGCGGTGACCGCGCCGAGCTCCTGCGCCGCACGATCGCGCTCCCGCAGGATGCGGTGCCGGGCTCCCGGTTTGCATACGTGACCTGCACCTGGGAGCTGGTGGCCGAGGCCGTCGAGCGTGCGACCGGGAAGCCGCTTGACCGGGTGCTGCGCGACGAGGTCCTCGACCCGCTGGGCATGGGGGACACGAGCTTTGACCCGCGGCCCGACCGTGCTGCGCGCATGGCACCCGTCCGGGTAGGCGGCTGGGACAGCGGACCGCTGGCGGAAGTAGCCGACCCGGCCATGGCGGAGCTTCTCCTCGAGGGCTACATCGGGTTGCGCATGGCCGGTGGCGGCCTGTGGAGCACGGCGTCGGACCTGCTGCGGTTCGGACGCGCGATGCTCGGCCGCGGGGAGCTGGAAGGCGAGCGCGTGCTGGCGCCCGCCTTCGCGGACCTCGCCACCCGCGAGGTCACCATCAATGGCCTGGGTGCCGCCGAGGACCGGCTGGCGGACGAGCACTACGCCATCGGCTGGGGCAGGAGAGGCACGACGTCGCCGGCAACAACCACGGCGTTCGGGCATGGCGGAATGTCCGGGACGCGCCTCTGGATCGATCCCGCCCATGACCTGGTGTTCGTCTATCTCACCGGCGTCTGGGGCCTGCCGTCCGACCCGATCGATGCGGCGCTGAACGCGGTGTACGCGGCAGTCCGCTGAGATCCGTCAACCGGTGACGACAAGGGCCTCTTTCGCCGTGGACCGCTGAGCGGCGCTGCTCCACGCCCGCCCCGGAGCGTCGCCCCCTCTCCTGCGTAACGCCCCGCCCCAGCGCCCCTCCCGACAAGACCATCGGCCTCATGGCGGTCACGTATTCCGCAGGAGCCGCCTGCGGCCGGGCCACCGGAACGCCATCCTCGCTCCGAATTCGGCCCCCCTCGTCACAAATCGGCCCGCGTCGTCGAGTTTTGGGCCGTCCTTCTTGACATCTGGCCCCGCAGAAGCGTAGATTACCGTTCAAGTTGCTCATATGTGATGCTGTTCGCTCATATGTGCAGTAACATGGAGCCCGGAGGATCAGTGCACGCAGCGCGGAGTCGGGGGGCGAGCGACACGCGGCTGATGGTGCGCATCGCGCAGATGTACTACCGGATGCACCTGAGCCAGGAGCAGATCGGCGAACGGCTCGGGTTGAGCCGCTTCAGGGTTGGTCGTCTGCTTGACCGCGCCCTTCGCGAGGACATCGTGCGGATCGAGGTCGTCCACCCCGACGCGCGGCTGGTGGACCTCGAGGTGCAGCTGGCGCAACGCTTCGGACTCGAAGCCGCCGTGGTCGCAGACGTTCCCGCGGCGACCGGCGCCGGACGGGAGGCCGACGACCTCGCGCGGGACGCGGTCGCGAACGCGGTCGTTGACTATCTCCATGCGCGGCGCCCCACCGGCACCATCGGCGTCTCGTGGGGTCGCACGATGCTCGCCCTCGCGCAGCGTCTCCCTGACGGCTGGACCCAGGCTACCGAGATCGTGCAGCTCAACGGGGCGGCGTCACGTTCCACGCAACCGACACGCGCGAACGAGATCCTCGAGCGGTTCGCCGCGACGTCCGGCGCGACCTTCCGTGGTTTGGCGGCGCCTGCCATCGTGGGCAGCGCGGATCTGCGCGACGCCCTGATGAAGGACCCGGCAATTCGCGAGACGGTGGACGCTGCCCGTGCCGCGCCTGCCGCGGTCTTCGGCCTGGGCATCCCGGCCCCGGATAGCCCGCACCTCGCTTCCGGGTTCGTGGACGAGGACGAGCAGGCACGCCTCCGTGCGCGGGGTGCCGTGGGCGACGTCATCGGGCACTTCCTGGATGCTGACGGTGAGGTGGCCTGGCCCAAGCTGGACCGGCGGACGGTGGGCCTGTCGCTGAACCAGCTCGCTCGGAAGCCGTTCCGGATGGGTGTGGCAGCCGGTGCGGAACGAGGGCCGATCGCCCTGGCGTCGATCCGCGCGGGCCTCGTCAACGTCCTCGCCTGCGACGACGCGACCGCCGCCTGGGTGCTGGCCCATGGCTGAGCGAGGGATACCGAACGAGGAGGTCGTGCGCCAGCTGGTGGAGCGCGCGATCGAGGGTCTGGAGGCCGGGCGGGCGGCAGCAAACGTACCCGCGCAGACGCCCCCGGTGCCGGTTGCGGCCATCGCCCCGGTTGCGGGCGTCGCACCAGCCGCGGGCGTCGCACCAGCCGCTGGCACCTCTCCGGTCCTCTCCGCTGCTGCAACAACCGTCGCCATCGGCGCGGACCACGGTGGCTTCGCCCTCAAGTCCGTGCTCGCGAAGCACCTCGCCGACAACGGCTTCGGCGTCACCGATTGCGGCACCAACGGCCCCGACGCCGTGGACTACCCGGATTTCGCGCATGTCGTCGCACGCCTCGTGGCGAGCGGTGCGTGCGCCAACGGCATCGTCATCGACGGCGCCGGGATCGGTTCCGCGATGGCCGCGAACAAGGTCCCGGGCGTGCGCGCGGCGAATGCCCACGACACCTCGATGGCCCGCAACGCGCGGGAGCACAACTACGCCAACGTGCTGACGCTCGGCGCCCGGATGATCGGCGAGGGCATGGCCCTCGAGATCGTCGACACGTTCCTCGCCACCCCATGGGGCGCGGAGCGGCACGGGAGGCGCGTCGCCAAGATCACCGACATCGAACAGCGCTACAGCAGGCCCCAGCCAGAGGAACCCCGATGACCGCACCGCCCGAGGAACGTCTCCAGCTCATCGAGGCGATCACGCGCCAGGTCATGGCGACCCTCGCCGGCGCCCCCGGCTCCGGACCCGACGGGATCAACTGCGCCACCTGCTCTGGCGGGTGTGCGGCCCGGTGCGCTCCGAAGGTGGCGGAGGTGGTCGCCGGCGGCGCGTCGCGCGTCAGCTACAGCGGAGAGGCCGGCTACGTCCCGGTCAACCTCGCGAAGTACATCGACCACACGCTGCTCAAGCCGGATGCCACCGATGCCGACATCGACAGGCTGTGCGTGGAGGCCATGAAGCACGGCTTCGCGTCGGTGTGCATCAACCCGGTCTGGGTTGCCCGCGCGGCGAGGATCCTCAGGGGCAGCGGCGTCGCCGTGGCTTCGGTCGTCGGCTTCCCGTTCGGCGCCACGATCTCGGAGGTCAAGGCTCACGAGACACGCCAGGTCATCCGGGACGGCGCCCGCGAGATCGACATGGTGATCAACGTCGGCGCGCTCAAGTCCGGCCTGCACGACCTGGTCCGCGAGGACATCGCCAAGGTCTCGGACGCATGCCACGAGTCGGGCGCCATCAACAAGGTGATCATCGAGGCCGCGCTCCTGACGGACGCGGAGAAGGTGGTCGCGTGCCGGCTGGCGAAGGACGCCAAGGCGGACTTCGTCAAGACCTCCACCGGCTATGCCTCCGGCGGCGCCACCGTGTTCGACGTCGCGCTCATGCGCGAGGCGGTGGGGCCGCGGATCGGCGTCAAGGCCGCGGGAGGGATCAGGACCAAGGATGATGTCGAGGAGATGATCGCCGCGGGGGCGACCCGGATCGGGGCGTCGGCCGGGGTCAAGATCGTGACGGGAGTAGGTGGGACCAGTGGCAAATATTGACCTGCGCGCGTACGTCTTCCTGGACAGCCTCCAGGCCCAGTACGCCGCGTTCCTGGGCACCGTGGCACAGGGCTTCCTGCCGTTGCCCAACGATGCCTCGCTCTACATCGAGGTCTCGCCGGGCATCGAGATCAACCGGCTGACCGACATCGCGCTCAAGTCCACCTCGGTCAAGCCGGGCATGCAGATCATCGAGCGGTACTTCGGCCTGCTGGAGATCCACTCACCCTCGCAGGCGGAGGTCCGGGCAGCCGGCGCCGCGATCCTTGCCGAGCTCGGCCTGTCCGAGACGGACCGGATCAAGCCGCGCATCCTGTCCAGCCAGATCATCCGCCGGATCGACGATCACCAGGCCCAGCTGATCAACCGGACGCGGCACGGTCACATGATCATCGGAGGCCAGACGCTGTACGTGCTCGAGATGGAGCCGGCCGCGTACGCGCCGCTGGCCGCCAACGAGGCCGAGAAGGCGGCGAAGATCAACATCCTCGAGGTCCGGTCCTTCGGCTCCATGGGCCGCGTGTACCTGGGCGGTGAGGAGGCCGACATCGACGTCGGCTGGCGCGCGGCCGTGGCCGCGATCGAGGGCATCGACGGGCGCGACGCGAAGGCGTAGCGATCGCCGGGCGATCACGGCGAAGGGGCAACCCCAGAACCGACAACCACCAATCGATCCGGCGGCCGACCGGCCGACCGGAGCAAGCACCGATACGGGAGAGGGTCCGATGGCAGACGCACTGGGAATGATCGAGGCTCGCGGGTTCGCCGCGGTCGTCGAGGCGGCAGACGCGATGGTCAAGGCCGCCAAGGTGGAGCTGGTGAACTACGAGAAGACCGGCGGCGGGTACGTGACCGCCGTCGTGCGAGGCGACGTCGCGGCGGTCAAGGCCGCCGTCGAGGCCGGCGCCCGCAGCGCGGCCAAGGTCGGCGAGGTCGTCGCGACCCACGTGATCGCCCGGCCGCACGCCAACGTGGACACGGTGCTGCCACTGGGCCGTCTGGACGAGGCGACGGCCGAGCTCGGCTGATCGCGTCTGGAGGACCCTCCGGGGGCGGTCGTGATCGGCCGCCCCCGCAGCTGAAGGCCTGGACAGGCCGGAGAGGAACCCGATGCTTCTCGGACGAATCGCCGGCACGGTCGTCTCGACCCGCAAGGAACCCCTGATGGAGGGGTGGCGGCTCCTGATCGTGCAGCAGCTCGGCGCGGACAACCAGCCGACCGGCGGCTACGTCGTGGGCGTGGACACCGTCGGCGCCGGCGTGGGCGAGGTGGTGCTCTACGCGAGCGGCTCCTCGGCGCGCCAGACGGAGGTCACGAAGGACCGCCCGTGCGACGCCGTGATCATGGCCATCGTCGACACCTTCGAGGTCGGCGGCACGGAGATCTACCACAAGTAGTCACGGGCCTCCGACGGGGGCCCGACCCGCGAGCCTGAAGGAACGGATCACGTGCTCGACGAACGCGAGATCGCAGACATCATCGACCGGGTGCGCCGGCGTGTCGGCTCACCCGATCCCGGTGCTGGCCGCCGCATGGCCGTCCAGGCGGAGCTCGCCGCTCCGACGACCGGCGCGGTCGGGGACGGCGTCTTCGCGCGCCTCGACGAGGCCGTGGCAGCCGCCACCGCGGCCTTCCGCTCCACCCGCCTGGAGCTGGACCAGCGGAAGGTGATCATCGATGCGGTCCGCCGTGCCGCCGTCGAGCAGGCGGAGCCGATGGCCCGCATGGCAGTCGAGGAGACGGGCCTCGGGCGCATCGACGACAAGACGGTCAAGAACCGGCTCGTCGCCACCAAGGCACCCGGACCGGAGGACCTCGAGGTCCAGGCCGTCTCCGGGGCGCGGGGGATGATGATCACGGAGTTCGCGCCGTTCGGCGTCGTCGGCGCGATCACGCCCGTCACCAACCCCGTGGCCACGATCATCAACAACGCGATCAGCATCGTGTCAGCGGGGAACGCGGTGGTGTTCAACGCCCACCCGTCCGCGCGCCGCACGTCCAACGCGGCCGTCCGCCTGGTCAACCGCGCGATCATCGCGGCCGGCGGGCCGCCGAACCTGGTCACCGCCGTCGCGGAGCCCACGATCGAGAGCGCCCGCGCGCTGATGGCCCACCCCGACGTGCGCGTGCTGCTGGTCACCGGCGGCCCCGGCGTCGTCCGTGAGGCGCTGCGCACCGACAAACGCGCGATCACCGCGGGCCCCGGCAACCCGCCGGCGGTCGTGGACGAGACCGCGGACGTCGAGAAGGCCGGTGCCGATATCGTCAAGGGCGCGTCCTTCGACAACAACATCGTGTGCACGGACGAGAAGCTGGTCATCGCGGTGTCGTCGATCGCGGACCGGCTGGTCCGCTCGATGGGCCAGAACGGCGCCTACGTCCTGGCGGAGCACGAGCTGCGGCGTCTCGAGCGGGTGATCTTCACGGAGCTCGGTGCGCCCGGCAAGCCGTGGCACGTGAACCCCGCCTGGATCGGGCGCGACGCGGCGCGGATCCTGGCCGAGATCGGGGTCCGCCCAGCCGTGGAGCCCCGGCTGCTGGTCGCCGAGGTGCCCGCAGAACACGGCCTGGTCTGGACCGAGCAGATGATGCCGGTGCTGCCGGTGGTCCGGGTTGCGGATGTCGACGCGGCGATCGACCTGGCGGTGCGTGCGGAGCACGGGTTCCGCCACACCGCCTCGATCCACTCCACCAACGTGGACACGATCACGCGGATGGCGCGGGCGATGAACTGCTCGATCTTCGTCGCCAACGGGCCCAACTTCACGGGTCTCGGTGAGGGCGGCGAGGGGTTCGCGACGGTGTCCATCGCCAGCCCCTCGGGAGACGGCATGACACGCCCCCGGACCTTCTCCCGCGAGCGACGTGTCACCGTCGTCGGCGCGCTGAGGATCGTCTGATGGTCCGTCCCGCGCGCGATCCGAATGACTTGCCCGCGCGCGACCCGCTGCAGCCCGCGATCGCCCTGCTGGAGTTCGACTCCATCGCGGTCGGGATCGAGGCGGGCGATGCCATGGCCAAGCGCGCCCCGATCGACGTGCTCCGCACCGGGACGATCCACCCGGGTCGCTACCTGGTGCTGGTGGGCGGGGCCGTGGGCGACGTGGAGGAGGCGTTCGCCGCGGGCCGTGATGCCGGCGGGCCGTGCCTCCTGGACACGGTGTTCCTGCCCAACGTCCACGACCAGGTCGTCGCTGCCCTTCGCGGGGAACGGCTCGTTGGCACGGGCGAGGCGCTCGGCATCATCGAGACCGAGACCGTGGCCTCGGTGATCTGCGCTGCCGACGCGGGCGTGAAGGGCGCACGGGTGCGGCTGCTGGACATGCGCCTGGGTGACGGCATCGGCGGCAAGGGCTACCTGCTGTTCGACGGCGCGGTGTCGGAGGTTGAGGCAGCGGTGGCCATCGCCTGCGAGCGGGTCACGGACGTGGCTGCGGGAGCCCTGCCCGGCACGCGGATGCCGACCTGGAGGGTAATTGCGCAGCTCCACGGGGAGATGCGCCAGGAGCTCGAGGCGGACCCGCGGTTCCGCGCCCGGGTCAAGGGCACAGGGGCGTAGCCGATGCAGCTTGCACGCGTGATCGGGACCGTCGTGGCAACGGTCAAGTCGCCCTCGCTCGAGGGCGTCCGGCTGCTGATCGTGCAGCCGCTCACCCGGAAGCTGGCGCCAATCGGACAGCCGGTCGTGGCGGCCGATGCGGTGCACATGGCGGGACCCGGAGAGCTGGTGTACATCGTCGGATCCCGCGAGGCGGCGGAGGCGATGGAGGACCGCTTCGCGCCGGTGGACCACGCGATCGTGGGGATCGTGGACGCCGTCGAGTCGATCCGCGGAGGCAGGCGGTGAAGCTGGCGCGGGTGGTGGCCACCGTCGTGTCCACGATCAACTCCCCGATCTTCGAAGACCGGACGCTGCTGCTGTGCGACCTGGTGGAACCGTCCGGTGAGGACTCCGGTGGCTACCTGATCGCCGTGGACACGGTGGGGGCCGGAGCGGGCGAGCTGGTTCTGATCCTGGACGAAGGCACGTCCGCACGCCAGATCGTCGGGGCGCCGTACGGGCCCTTGCGCGCGGTCGTGGTTGGGATCGTGGATGCGGTGGATGGGCCGGCGGCGCACGCGGGACCGAAGCCAGGGGCGCAGCCGAAACCAAAGGTTGAGCCGGCCACCGCCCGGACGAAGCCGAGGACACGCCGGACGAGGACGGCCGCCAAGCAGGGCTGAGCGCCGGTCAGATGCCGCCGCACGACCAGCCGGCGCCTCAACGAGTGAAGTCGATCGCCGGTGCGCCCATGTTGAACCCGAGCAACAGCGACGGCGCGCCGGGCTCCACGATCGCTGGCCGGCAGTTGCGCATTCGCAGGTTCGCGGCCACCGAGGCAGGCACGCCCAGCACGCACGCGGCGATCAGGATGCGGAGGGCTCGTCCATGCCCCACCACGAGCGTGCGCCCCGGCAGCCCGATGAGCTCCTCGTAGAACGACCGCACGCGGGCTTCGACAGCGGCCTCGGTCTCCACCCCCTGGAGCTCGGCGCCGTCCCGGCGTCGCGTCACGGCTACCGCGTCCGCCTCAAGCTCCGCGTCCGTCCAGCCCTCGTACGGCCCGAAGTCCATCTCGACGAGGCGCTCGTCCACCGTCAGCCGGGTGCATCCGCCCGTCCGGCCAGGACCACCTCGGCGGTCCGGCGGGCGC
>CAVYBU010000015.1:0-4083 GCA_963766735.1 uncultured Chloroflexia bacterium | reverse complement strand
ATGGTCGGGCCTGCCTGAGGCCGACTCTCAGGCGCGTCCCGTTGTCACGTACTCCACCATCCGCGCCGCGTCCATCCCCGCCAGCCCGAGGCTGGCCGCGGTCCGGCCGCCCGCGCGGAGGTCCTCGCCGATCAGCGTTGACGCGAGGTCGATGAACAGGTCGATCAAGGGCGTCTCGACGCCCAGTTCCCGGGCGATCGACGCGAGGGGGACCAGCCCGTATGGCACGTCCTCGGTGAGATAGCGGGACCGAAGGCTGTCCGGGGCGCGGATGCCGCTGTGGACCAGGCTGTCCCGGTTCACCTCGTACGACGTCTCTCCGACCAGCCCGTACAGCCGCCGGTCCCACTCGATCGCCCGCACCTCCTCGAGCCCGAGAGCCGCCATGAGGGCGAGGCGGTCGCGATCCAGGGCGTCCATCGCCCGGCCGACCGACGGGCTGACCCCGTCCGTGTAGAACCGGAAGTCCCCGCCGGTCGTCTCGATCCACCCGGCGTTGAGCAGCGCCGGGACCGGATGAGCCATCGCGTTGGGGTTGTTGAGGCTCGTCTCCAGGACATGCGCCGCTGCCACGAGCATGCCCGGGAACACGGGCTCCAGCGCGGCCAGCGCGGCACCGGTGTTCACCGCGGGGAACGCGGCGACGGGCAGGTTCTGCTTCACGCCTCCGACGTGGACGTGGTTCGGCTGGACCTTCCTGCAGGCATAGGGCAGCGACAGCGTCTCGGCCACCACGACGCCGGACGCCGCACCCTCGCGGGCCATGACCCCGGCAAACGCGAGAGCGCCGCCCGTTCCGCCCGGGGTCAGCACCGCGATCTGGCCAGGATGGACGAACGGGGCGCACGCCCGGGCGAATGCCTCCTGGGCGAACGACGGGATTGCGATGACCAGGACGTCCGCGCCCTCCACGGCCTCGCGGGCGTCCGTTGTGACCACCGGAGCGGGCACGACGTGCTCGCCGAAGACTCCCGTGAGACGCAGGACGCCGGCCTCCCGGATCGGGGCGAGGACCGCCTCGAAGCGGGGGAGATCGAACAGCGTGCACGGGATCCCGCGCCGGGCAAGGTCAGCCGCGGTGGTGCAGCCGCCGTTGCCCGCGCCGAGGACCGATACCTTCACCTGACCCCCATCTCAGCTCCTGCCGCCCCCGCCACGAGAGTGTTCGGCCGCCGGCCCGAGCCGTCAACTCGGCGCTAGACTGGCCGCCGGTCCCTACCCGCCCCGAGGTCTCGTGCATGCCGGTGTCGGCACACCTCCAGGATGCCCGGATCGTCGTGATCGGCGCCGGCGCGATCGGGTCGACCCTCAGCTACCGGCTGGCCCAGGCGGGCGCCGGCGTGACGACGATCGAGCGGGCCCATCCCGGTGCCGGGGCGACCGGGCGGTCCTTCGCCTGGATCAACGGCATGGACAAGCCGCCGCGTGCCTACCACCGGCTCAACGTGCTCTCGATCCGGGACCACGAGGACCTCGCCGATGAGCTTGATGGCGACTGGGTGCACGTCACCGGCTCCCTGCACTGGGCGGATGCCCAGGACGCAGCCCGTGCCGCCGCCCTCGAACAGTCCGTGCGCCGGCTGGTCGGGTGGGGGATGCGGGTCGACCACCTCACGCCCGCGGAGGCCATGCGGGAGCTCGAGCCCGACCTGGAGATCGACCCCGAGGGCGTATCGGTCGTCCATCTCGTGCATCGGGCGGGATGGCTCGACGGCATGGCGATGGCGCACGGTGCGTTGAGGGCGGCGGTCGAACGGTACGGGGCGGAGGTCGTGCACGGGGAGGTCGTCGGCGCACGGATTGCGGGCGGCATGATCCAGCGCCTCACGCTGGCGGACGGCCGTGAGGTGACCGCCGACGTGGTCATCAACGCCACCGGACCGGACGCCGGCCGGATCGCCAGTCTGGCGGGCACCGGCCTGGCCGTGGCCCGGACACCGGGGCTGCTCCTGGTCACGGCTCCCGTTCCCGCCCGCCTTGGACGCGTGGCCTACGGGCCTGGACTCCACCTGCGGCCGGACGGCGGGGGCCGCGTGATGATCCAGTGGGAGCCCCTCGACAGCCACGTGGTGGAGGGGTCGCCTCTCGCGTCCGGTGACCCGCTCGTGCGGGAGGGCATGGAGCGGGCGAGCACCATCATGCCGGCCCTGGCCCACGTTGACGTCGAGGCCGTCCGCCTTGGAGTCCGCGCGGTCCCGGGCGACGGCTACCCGATCGTGGGCTTCGACCCGCTCATCGGGAACCTCTACCACGTCGTCACCCACAGCGGGATCACGCTGGCGGCACGCCTCGCGCTGCTCGTGACGGAGGAGCTGGCCGGCGGCGATCCGGATCCGCTGGAGGCGTACCGGCCCTCCCGAATGGCAGCCGCTGCCGCGGCGCGAAACCCGCCTCCCACGGGCGCCGACGAGCCGTGACCGCGAGCCCCCGGGGACGGTCTGGCGCATTCGCGTTGTCCGCAGCGGCCGAAAGTGCGATAGTGCCCGCGTTCGCGGGCCATCGGTAGCCGGCGATCCTGGCATCTCGTGCGATCGTCCCCGCGCTCGAGTTTCCGTCCGGTCACGTGACGAAGGAGGAGACAAAGATCATGCGGAAGAGTCTTCGGCTTGCAGCGCTCGCATCGGCAGCCGTGTTTCTGGTGGCTGCCTGCGGGTCGTCCAGCGACCCCACCGACGCCCCGACGGCGGCCCCGGCGACGGCGGCCCCGGCGACGGCCGCCCCCGAGGTGACCCCCGAGCCGGCGGCGACCATCAACCCCGACTCGTTGCTCGGCAAGGTCATCGCGTCCGGCGTCCTGCGCGTCGCCACGGATCCCAACTACGCGCCGTTCTCGTTCCTCGACGTGGCGACGGGCGAGTACGTGGGCTACGACAACGCCACCGCGGTCGAGGTCGCCAAGCGCCTGAGCGCCGAGGTCGGCAAGGAGATCAAGGTCCAGTGGGAGACCCCCAACTGGGACCTGATCACCGCGGGCAGCTGGGGCGGCCGCTGGGACATCTCGATCGGATCCATGAGCGTCACCAAGACCCGTGAGAAGGTCGTCGATTTCGCCGATCCGTACTTCTACGACTACGGCATGATCGCCGTGCCCACGGACTCCCCGGTCCAGACCGTCGCCGAGCTTGCCGGCAAGGAGTTCTGCGTCGGCGCGGCCACCACCTACGAGCAGTGGCTCTCCGGTACCCTCGAGATCGTCGATCCGAACATGTTGCCCGTCCCCGAGGGCGTGAAGGTCACGACCCTCCCCACCGACAACGAGTGCATCCAGGCGATCGCCGCCGGTCGCAGCTTCGACGCCCTTGCGGCCAACGAGAACAGCCTCGCCAACGGCGTCAAGGAAGGCCAGCCCATCCGCATCCTGGACAACTCGGTGACCTTCACGATCTCCGTGTCGCCCGCGCTCGACAAGAGCGGCCCGCCGACCGCGGAGATGCTCACCGTCCTGAACAAGATCCTGGCCGACATGCATGCCGACGGCACGATGTCGGCGATCAGCATCGAGCACCTCGGCAAGGACGTCACCAAGAAGCCCCAGTAGGCGCATCGAACGGGCCTCGCCGCCACCCGTTGGCGGCGAGGCCCACTGCACCTGGTCCATCCGCAAGCAGCCGCGAAGCCGGAGGTTCAGAGCACCGATGAGGCTGGAACCATGACCCAGGCCGCCGGAACAGCTCCGGACCTCGGCGTCCAGATCATGGAGGCAGACGCGCGCCGGGCTACGGCCTGGCGTCTCCAGTTCTTCGTGGTCTGGCTGATCATCCTCGCCGGCATGGTCGGCTTCGTCATGTTCACGGTCAAGCTGGACGCGACGTTCCTGACCAAGGTGGTGCCGTTCATCGTCGGCGGCGCGACCATCACGATCTTCGTGTCGTTCTGCTCGATCCTGCTCGCGATCGTCCTGGCCACGCTGGGTGCGCTCGGTCGGCTGTCGCGCAATCCGATCGCCAACGGCGCGGCCAGCTTCTACGTCTCGCTCGTCCGGGGCACGCCGCTGCTGCTCCAGATCACGTTCATCTACCTGGCTCTTCCCCAGGCCGGCATCGTCCTGCCAGCGATCGTCTGCGGCATCATCGCGCTGGGCTT
>CAVYBU010000014.1:0-10779 GCA_963766735.1 uncultured Chloroflexia bacterium | reverse complement strand
GGGACTCATGGCAAGCCGGCGCTGGACCACCGGCAGGGCGATGGCGCGGGCCGCCAGCCCGGCCGCCAGAATCGCGTAGGCCGGGGGGAGCGCCACGGCCGCCAGGGCGATGAGGGCCACGTGGAACCCGGCGGACAGTGACGCGAAGGTCCCGTTGCCGCGCTCGCGGAGGACGGAACGGACCATCAGCACCGTCCCGAACAGGTACCCCGCAGCCACGAGCGTGTACGCGATGACGATGGCGGACTCGAACTCGCCGGAGACGTACGCCGCCGCGGGCACCAGGACCAGCGCCTGCACCACCTGGACCAGGCTGTTGGCGAGATCCCGGCGCGTCCCCGGCTGTGCTCCACGGAACACGATGAGCGAGGTCGGCACCACCACCACGAGGATGGCGAGCAGGGCCGGGAAGGCGACGACCAGCAGCAGCCCGAGCGCGGCGAACGCGGTGCCGTATACGGCGATCGGGGCCCGGTAGGCAGGCGGGCGGCGGGCCCGGGACCACGCCTGCAGGGTGACCGATGCCAGGTAGCCGGTCAGCGCGGCACCGGCGACGGCCAGCTGCCAGGGGCTCGGCCGGCTCGCCGCCACGCCCAGCAGGACGGGTAGCAGGAGCATTGCCCAGGCGCCGTGCTGGCGCGGCACCCAGAGACGATGACCTGAGGGTCGGCGGGGATCGGGACGGGCGGGCGCGGTCACGCCCCCCACGCTAGCACCCACCTTCCCGCGGGCGGAAGGCGCCCGGACACGCCGGATCAGGGGTGGGGCTTGGGGTGGCCTACGGGGCTCGAACCCGCAACCTTCGGAGCCACAATCCGATGCTCTGCCATTGAGCTAAGGCCACCGCGAGATCAGATCGGGCGTCGGGCGGTCGCCGTGGACCGCCGCCGACACCATCTCTGCGCCGCGAGAGTGTACCCGACCTCGGGCCGACGCTTGGCTGTGCCGGGCCGCCGGAGCCGGCGATGCCCGCGCTCGTCGTCTCCTGCCGTCTACCGCCAGATCCGTCGTCGCCGCCCCGGGTGAGGTGCACTCCCACTCCGCTCCGCGCGGCTCAGGGTTCCGGTCGGTCGAACCAGGGGCGGTGCCGGATCAGGGCCACGAGGACGACCGTGTCGAGGGTGGCGAATGCGATGGCGATTGCCGACGGGAGGGCTGTCAGCTCCAGGAAGAGGATGAGAACGACGACATTGATGTCGAAGATCCAGGCTCGACCGGCACGAACCAGGAGTCCGACGGCAATCGTCAGGATGGCCGAACCGGCGAAGAACAGGTCGACAGTGTCTGTGGGGCGGTCGAGTTGACCCAGGAGCCCGAGGAGGCTGGTCACACCCCCGACGATCAGGATCGCCGCCGCAAGCTCGATCAGCACCGGTCGGGGCGGGCGGATCGGTGACGGGGGCAGCGAATCATCCAGCGGCTCGCCGCTGTCCTCGGGCCCGGTCACGGCACCCTGGAAGCGGCGATCAGCCATGAAGGCGATCAGGTCTGGACGAAACGGGTCGCGCCACCATTGCCGATGTTAGCCCCTCGCGCTCAACCGGGGTCGCGACACGCGCGAGATCACGGTCTGCGCTTGACATCCTGCGAATGCCATCGCACACTCCAGTAAACCGGTTTGCTAAACCGGTTTGAACGATGCAGGGCAGAACCGCACCTTCTGTTCCGCGGTGACCTGGCATCGGACCCTCCCCTCGTCGCGATTACCGCCGACGAGCCGAGGCAGGAGCGGAGCTGCGGCTGAGTGGAACCACGGACCAAGCGGGCACGGATCGCCGATGTCGCGCGCGAAGCGGGCGTCAGCAAGACCGCCGTGTCATTCGCGTTCAATTCGCCGGATCGGCTGGCGGCGGATACGGCCGACCGGATCCGAGCGATCGCCGACGGGATGGGCTACAGGCCACATCCCGTGGCGCGGATGCTGACCCAGCGTCAGACGATGACCATCGGGGTCCTGACTCCGCAGGCGCTCAGCGTCATCTTCAGCAACCCCTTCTTCATGGCGCTGAGCGAGGGCGTCGCTGTCGCCGCCGAGGAGCTCGGCTACGGCATCCACTTCATCTCGCCACTCCACGGCAGCCTGGCCCGGGCGATGGGCCGAGCCACGGTCGATGGGGTGGTCGTGATCGGGCTGTCCGATACCCATCCCGAGGTGGAGCAGATTCGCCGGGCGGGCGTCCCGATCGTGCTGGTGGATTCGACCGCCCTGCCCGAGCTCGGGTCAATCGAGATCGACGACCTTGGCGGGGCACGCGCCGCGGCCGAGCACCTGGTCGGCCTGGGACACCGCGATGTCCTGGTCCTTGGCGTGGAGCCGCCGGTCCCGGGCGAGTCCGACCTGGACGGCGTGACCGGCCGACGCCTGCGTGGATATCGGGATGCCTTCGCCGCGGTCGGGGCGCCGATCCCCGACGAGCGGGTGATCGTGGGGCCGGCCAGCATTGACGGGGGGATCGCCATCATCGAGCGAGCATGGGAGGACGGCCTGCGACCCACGGCGATCCTGGCGATGTCCGACGCGATGGCGATCGGGGCGTTGCGGGCGCTGCGCGATCTGCGCCTGGATGTACCGGCCGACGTGAGCGTGGTCGGGTTCGATGACATTGACCTGGCGCCACACGTCGATCCTCCACTCACGACGGTCCACCAGCCGATCCGTCGCAAGGGCGAGGAAGCCGTCCGGCTGCTCTTGAGCATCCTCGAGCAACGGGAGACCGACGAGCCCGAGCACCGATGTCTGGAAACGCGGCTGATCATCCGCGCCTCGACCGGGCCCGTTGCGGGCCATCGAGAGGA
The DNA here is from genome assembly GCA_963766735.1 of uncultured Chloroflexia bacterium. Lineage (GTDB taxonomy): Bacteria > Chloroflexota > Limnocylindria > Limnocylindrales > CSP1-4 > CAIXZV01. The sequence goes on along the minus strand of CAVYBU010000014.1, from coordinate 7,983 downwards.
GGTGGCCGGGAGCCGAGACTGAGGTCTTCCGGGCGAGCCACTTTGGAGTCGGCCGGCTTCTCCACAACAAACGCACCGAACCTGGGACGCCACCCAGGGCGGCACAGGCCGGAGGGACCGGCCGCGACGAGTCGGTATCGTCGGTAAGATCCACTGACCGGGTCCACTGGGATCCGGATCATCGAGAGGAGACAGCACAACATCATGAACAAGAGGCTTCGCTTCGCGGCGCTGCTGGCGGGGGTGGCGATCATCGCCGCGGCCTGCTCGTCGAGCACCGCAACAACCGCTCCAAGCGCGGCGCCCCCGGCAACGGCCGCGCCGACCACCGCCCCCGAGTCACAGGCACCGGCCGGCCTCGTCGGCGAGGTCACCCTGTGGCACACCTACTCTTCGGGTGCCGGCACCGAGCTCGATGCGCTCAACCAGCTGCTCGCCGAGGTCCAGGCTGCCAACCCCGAGCTCAAGGTCAACGTCCTTGAGATCCCATTCGCCGACGTCTTCAACAAGTGGAATGCCGACGTCGCGACAGGCGGCGGCCCCGACCTGTTCATCGCCCCCAACGACAGCCTCGGTTTCCAGGCGCGCGAGGGCGTGATCGCGGACATCACCACCCAGGTCGCCCCGAATCTCGAAGGGATCGGACAGGTTGCTGTCGACGGCTCGAAGGTCGGTGACAGCATCTACATGGTCCCCGAGTCCCTCAAGGCGGTCGCGATGTTCTACGACACCGCCAAGATCGCCACGCCGCCGGCGACGACGGACCAGCTCCTTGCCGCCGTCAAGGACGGCACAATCAAGGCCGGCTTCTTCGGTGGCACCGCGGCGTACCACAACTTCGGTTGGTGGGCGGCCTTCGGCGGCAAGCTGATGGACGACACCGGCAAGTGCATCGCCGACACCACCGGCGTGGTTGATGCCTATGCCTATCTCGCCGAGCTGCAGGCAGCCGGCGCCAAGTTCTTCCCGAACTACGACGACATGGCGAACGGCTTCAAGGCCGGCGACATCGATCTCATCGTCGACGGCCCGTGGGCATCCGGTGGCTACAAGGAGTCCGTCCCGACCGTGGGCGTCGCTCCGATGCCGGCCGGCCCGGTCGGCCCGTCGCAGCCGCTGACCGGAGTCGACGGCTGGTACATCAACCCGAACAGTGCTGACGTCGACCTCGCCACGGCCTTCGCCCTGGCGATGACCACCAAGGAAGCACAGCAGATCTTCGTCGACGTGGCCGGCCACATCCCGGCCAACACCGGGATCACCATCGCCGACCCGATCACCCAGGGCTTTGCCGACGCGGTTGCCACCGGCTTCCCGCGACCGCAGGTCAAGGAGCTCGACAACTTCTGGGGCAACTTCGGCAACGCGCTGCAGCTGGTCCTCGAGTCGGGTGCCGACCCGCAGCAGGCCGTCACCGACGCCTGCGCCGAGATGAACAAGGCCAACGGCAAGTAACCCTCCGGGCCAACGCCACACCAGCGGGGTTCCACAGGGGGCCCCGCTGGTGCATCATTACCGCGCCCGCGCATCCAACGGAGTCGGAACGGAGGAGGGAAGAGCCCGGTGACCGCTGCATCGGTCCAGCTCCCGAAACCGAAGCGCCGCCGCAGGATCAGCTCCGACACCAGGGCGGCATATCTCTATCTGACGCCGGCCTTCCTGGTGATGGGTCTCATCACCTTCTATCCGCTGGCCTACCAGACCTACATGTCCTTCACGGACTTCGGGTTGCGCAACCTGAGAGTGGGCGCCGAGGCGGCGCCGTTCGTCGGACTCGACAACTACATCAGGATCCTGACGAGCAACCTGTCGATCCCCAACTTCGAGTTCCTGCGCCTCGTCCTGTTCAACATATGGTGGGCGCTCAGCAACGTGGCCATCCACGTCGTCCTCGGCGTGATCATCGCCGTCACCCTGAACACCCAGGGGCTCCGCTTCAAGCGATTCTGGCGGGCGATCTACATCCTGCCGGTGGTCATCCCGCCGATCATCGTGGCCAACGTCTGGCGGAACATGTTCGACCAGGACTACGGCGCGATCAATCAGATCCTCACGATCATCGGGGGCTGGTTCACGATCCCGGCGGATGTCTTCCAGATCGCCTGGCTTCGGCAGGCAGAGGACCCGATCCCGTTCATCCCGTTGCCGCTGGCCTACTTCGCCCTGTTGACCGCGAACACGTGGCTGGGCTGGCCCCTCAATTCGGTCGTGGCGACCGGGGCGCTCCAGAGCATCCCGGGAGAGCTGTACGAGGCCGCCGAGATGGACGGCGCGTCGCCCTGGCAGAAGTTCAAGACCGTCACCCTGACCTACCTGCGCCCGGCCATGCTGCCGTATGCGATCTATGGCTTCGTGGTGACCTTCAACCTCTTCTATCTCTCCTACTTCATGTCGGCCGGTCAGCCATTCGGGCGGACGGAGCTGCTGGTGACCCAGGCCTTCCGGCTGGTCAACGAGCAACACCTGTACGGGGTGGCAGCGGCGTTCTCCATCATCCTGTTCTTCATCCTGCTGGCGATCACCCTGGTGACGAACAAGCTGGCCAAGGCGACGGCTCGCTATGACGCCTGATCGAACGGAGGCGGATCGATGACATCGCTGGCCGCCCGCGGAACGGGCCGGGCCGGACTCCGGATCTGGTCGAGGAAGTCCGAGCCCACGGAAAGGAAGCTCCCGCTCCGCAAGCAGATCCTCTACCAGCTCGTCTGCCTGGGGATCGCCTTCAGCGTGGCCTTCCCTCTGCTGTGGGTCGTGAGCCTGTCGCTGGATCCTCGCGGGCTCACCCGCCCGGACGGGTTGAACCTGATTCCGCCCGGGATCTCGCTCGACGCCTATGCCAACGTGCTCGCCCAGCCGACGAGCAACCCGGTGTCCTTCATGGAGCTCGCCCGAAACTCATTCTTCGTAGCCTCCGTCACCTCGCTGACGTCGGTCCTCATCGGGGTCACTGCGGCCTACGCATTCTCGCGGATCGATTTCCGCGGCCGTGAGGTCCTGATGGTCGCGATCCTTGCCGTCCTGATGCTCCCGGCGGTCGCCACCATCGCGCCGCTGTTCGTGCTGCTGACCCGTGTCCAGATCGGCGATTTCACCCTGGGTCGCTCGCTCATCGGGGTGATCGTCGCGATCACCTCCGGGATGCTCCCCTTTGCGATCTGGAACCTCAAGGGCTACCTGGACACCATTCCGCGTGAGCTGGAGGAGGCGGCCTCGGTGGATGGGGCGACACGCAACCAGTCCTTCGTTCGGATCATCCTGCCGTTGGCTGTTCCGGCCCTCGCCGTCACCGGGTTCCTGGGGTTCATCGCCGGGTGGACCGAGTACTACTTCTCGGTGATCTTCCTGTCCGACGCCAGCCAGTTCACCCTGGCGGTGGCACTCAACGGGATGGTCGGCCAGTACGCCACCCAAACCCCATGGTCGGAGTTCAGTGCCTTCGCCATCATGTTCGCCCTGCCGGTCTCGATCGTGTACATCTTCCTGCAGAAGTACATCATCGGCGGATTGGCCATCGGTGGGGTCAAGGGGTAGCGAGGGCGGTCTGCAGCGTCACGGCCCGAGTGAGATCACCAGGTCCTGGTGCGGTTCCATCGGCCCGATCCGCCACCCGTCGAATCCTCCGGCCGCCGTCACCAGCGGGGGAGTGAGGCTCGCGATCGGGGAGCCCAGCAGGACGTCCGGCTGGGGCGATCCACAGAGTGGTCCGGCGGGGAGCGACAGCGCCACATCGGCGACCGGATCGTCGGACAGGTTGGAGATGATGACCAGGGGTGCCCCAGCCGGGTCATGACGGAGGACGGCGTAGACGGCCCTGTCCGACGCCTCGATCGAGACCAGTCCGCCACCGGGACGCAGGGCCGGTTGGTCCGACCGGAGCCGGATCAGCTCGCGGTAGTGCGACAGGATCGAGTCGGGGTCGTCGGTCTGGACAGCCACGTTCGACGTCTCGACGTCTGCGGCCATCGGTTGCCAGGGTTCCGCGGTCGTGAACCCGAATCCCGGGCTGTCGCCCGTCCAGGGCAGTGGGGTCCGGATCCGCTCGTCCGGCTTTCGCCCGCGGAGCCCGACCTCCTCGCCGTAGTAGATGAACGGGATCCCCGGGTTGGTCAGCAGCAGGGTCGCCGCCTGCTTGGCGCGGCTGATGTCTCCGCCGACCATGTCCATGGTTCGGTCCTGGTCGTGATTGGTGAGGAACGCCGCGTAGCCACCGGCTGGATAGGCGCCCGTCACCTCGGATTGGATGATCCGCGTCGAGCTTGCGTCGGCGTTCCGCACGGCCGCGAGGAATTGACCGGCAAGGCCGAAATCGAAGGTCAGGTCCAGCGCGCCATCGGTGACGTATCTCGACGCCACCGAGGTCGCGTCCCAGACCTCGCCCAGGACGAGGGTGCGAGGATCGTGATCATGGAGTCGGCCGCGGAACCCGCGCAGCCAGTCGATGGTGGCCGGCGTGTTCTCGAGTGTGCTGCCATCCTCGATCAGGTGCCTGGCGGCGTCCAGCCGGAACCCGGCCACGCCCATCTCGTCGACCCAGAACCGGGCGATGTCATCGATCTCGGCGGTCACGGCCGGCTCGGCCACGTTCAGGTCGGGCATTCCCTCCCAGAAGTAGCCGTAGTACCAGCGGTCCCCATCGGCATGCCACACGGGACGACCACCGGGGCCGTTGACGCTCGGGCGTTCGTCCGACCAGACATACCAGTCGTCGTGTTCGGAACCCGGCGTCCGGGCATCCACGAACCAGGGGTGCTCCACGGAGGTGTGATTCATCACGAGGTCGACGATGATCTCGATCCCCCGCTCACGGGCAGCGGCGACCAGCGTCCTGAAGTCGTCGTTGGTCCCGTAGTCGGGATCGACAACCCGGTAGTCGGCAACGTCATAGCCGTGATAGCTGGGGGACGTCGCGACCGGCATGAGCCACAGGGCCGTGATCCCCAGGTCGTCGTGGGTGGACGGATCGCCGTCGTTGAGCGCATCGAGCCGGGCGGTCAGGCCGGCGAGATCTCCAGTGCCGTCGCCGTCGGAATCCGCGAAGCTGCGGATGAACACTTCGTAGAAGACCCGGTCCGTCCACCAGGGATCGTCTCGCGGGACGGTCGTCGGTGGAGGGCAGCTCGGAATGGTCGACGCGATGGCTGCAGCGGTCGAGCTCGGCGTCGAGCGGGAGGCGGATGGGGCAGGACCCTGGATCGATCCACCGCAACCCGCGACCGCGACCGCCACGAGGAGCAGGACGGCCAGGAGACGAATGGGCGACATCTGGATGGAGTATCGCATCGGAACGCGGGCAGACGGGACGGCCGGTGATGAGAAGGATCGCGTGAGCAGCGACACTGCCGCCCCGCGGATTCGGGTGTGGTCCGTGATCTGGCGGGAGCTCGGCGGCCTCGGCCAGGGGGTGGTGGGATGACGCCCGACACCGATATCGCCCACCTGCGTGCGATCGCCGCTCGGAGCATCCAGGTCATCACGGACAACCAGCACGCCGGTGGGGCCTACCTGGCGTCGCCGAACTTCCCCGTCTACCGCTTCAGCTGGCTGCGCGATGGCGCCTTCATCGCCGATGCGATGAGCCGGGCAGGCCGGATCGCCTCCGCCGAGGCGTTCTTCGGGTGGTGCGCGAAGGTGGTGCAGGATCGCGCCGATCGCATCGAGATGCTCGTCGCCCGCCGGCGTGCCGGCAAGCCGATCAACGCCGGCGAGTTCCTCCACGCGCGGTTCACGGTCACGGGCGAGGAGACGGGTGCGGAGTGGGCCGACTTCCAGCTCGATGGCTACGGCGCCTGGCTATGGGCACTCGATGCCCATCGCGGGCGGCATGGCCGGACCATCGAACGGTACCTGGACGGCGCCGCGCTGTCCGCTCGCTATGTCGCCGCCTTCTGGAACGATCCGAGCTACGACTGGTGGGAGGAGCACCCGCGCGAGCGGCACAGCTCGACGCTTGCTGCCGTCTACGCGGGACTGGCGGCAGCGGCGTCCTGGGACGGCATCTCGGACAACGATCGCGACGCCTTTGCCCGCACATCCCTGGTGATCCGCGACACCGTCCGAGCCGACGCCCAGCGCCTGGGGCACCTCTCCAAGTGGCTTGGCGGTGACAACGTGGACGGCAGCCTGCTGGCGGCCGGGGTGCCGTTTGGCGTTGTGGCGCCCGATGACCCTCTCATGATTGCGACCGTCGAGGCCGTCGAAGCCGCCCTCGTCATCGATCGCGGCGTCCACCGGTATCTCGGGGATACCTACTACGGCGGAGGCCGATGGTTGCTCCTGGCGGCCTTTCTCGGCTGGAATCGGGCCAGTGTCGGCCGCACCGACGATGCCCTTGCGGAGCTCGCCTGGATCGCACGTCAGGCGGCGCCGAATGGCGATCTGCCGGAGCAGGTTCTCGACCGCGTCCTGGCGCCGGCCATGATCGATGACTGGATGCTGCGCTGGGGACCGGTCGCGACGCCCTTGCTCTGGTCGCACGCGATGTACCTGACGCTTGCCCTCGAGCTCCGGGTGGTCACGCCGCAGGACCTGGCAGGGCCCGACGGGTCGGGTTCCGGCACCGCGGGAGAAGCAGCAGCCAAGGCCGACCGACACGCTTCGGCGTCGCCGGACACCTCCGACGGGACGCTCGTCCTCGCGGAACGTGCTGCTGCCGGTGGGGTGGGGTAGGGTCATGTGACGGCTCGCCAACGCGATGCGGTCGCCTTGGCCAAAGTGCTCGACTCAAGAAGGGTGGATCGAGATGAGCGTTCTCCGGTGGGGCATCCTGTCCACCGCCAGCATCGCCGTCACCAAGGTCATTCCTGGGATGCGCACCGCAGCAGCGCTGCGAAGTCCTGGGGATCGCCTCGCGTGACCGCGGGCGGGCGGAGGCCACCGCCAGGGACCTCGGGATCCCGCGCGCCTACGGGTCGTACGAGGAGCTCCTCGCGGACCCCGACATCGATGCCGTGTACGTGCCGCTTCCGAACCACCTGCACGCGGCGTGGACGATCGCCGCGGCTCGCGCCGGCAAGCACGTGCTGTGCGAGAAGCCGCTGGGCATGACGGCCACCGAAGCGCAGGAGATGGTCGATGCCTGCCGGGATGCCGGCGTCGTCCTGATGGAAGCTTTCATGTACCGCCAGCACCCGTCCTGGGTTGCCGTGCGCGACCTCGTCGCCTCCGGGCGCATCGGCCGGCTGTGGGCGGTCGACTCCTGGTTCTCCTACTTCCTCGATGACCCGGCCAACATCCGCAACATCCGTGCGTACGGCGGCGGCGCCCTGATGGACATCGGCTGCTACGCGGTCAACGTGTCGCGGATGCTGTTCGGCGAGGAACCCACCTCCGTCGCGGCATCGGTCGTCCGGGATCCGGCCAGTGGTGTCGACATCCTCACCAGCGGCCTGCTCACGTTCCCCGCGGGCACGGCGACGTTCACCTGCGCCACCCAGGTCGAGCCGGACCAGCGGGTCCACGTCTACGGCACGGCCGGGCGGATCGAGATCGAGATCCCGTTCAACATCCCGCCCGACCTGCCGTCGCGCGTGCTCGTGACCGCCGGCGGGGATCCGCCAGTGGCCCCGGCCACCGAGATCCTGGAGTTCGCCCCCGCGGACCAGTACGGCGTCCAGGCGGACCGGTTCGCGGACGCGGTGCTCGACGGGGCCGCGCTGCCCATCACGCCCGACGACTCCGTGGCCAACATGCGGGTCATCGAGCGCCTGTTCAAGGCGGCGGGCCAGCCGGACTGACCGCAACGGATGCCGGAGCTGGCTCCCTACGGCTCGAATCGATCCGACCCTCACCGATCGGCCGGCGCTGTCGACCCCTGACCATCGGGCGACCCTGCGTATGACTCATGGCACGCAAAGTGGGTCCTCCGGTCCTTGTCGGGGTCCGGGGTCATACGGACGCTTGGGTCATGGGCAGACCTTCTGATTCCCGTGGCATGCGAAGTTGCCCGCCGACGCACGGCGGCGCGCGATGAAGATCGCGGTCTCG
>CAVYBU010000013.1:0-12621 GCA_963766735.1 uncultured Chloroflexia bacterium | reverse complement strand
CGCACCGATCAACGGCTTCCCGCGGGCCTCCGGGATGAAAGCCTCCGATGCCCTGGCCATCCCCGACACGGCCGCGGCGGCATTGCCGAGGATCCGCTCGGAGATCCCGTTGATGCCGGCGATGTCCACGACCGAGTACAACATCGCGATGTCGGTCGTGCCCACGTAGGGCCGCGTGTCGCCGGAGGCCATCGTGGACACCAGGAGCTTGGGGACGCCGATCGGCAACGACTGCATGGCAGCCGAGATCAGGGATGAACCTCCGGACCCGCCGAGGCCGAGGATTGCCCCGATCCGGCCCTCCGCGTGCAGGCGGCACACGGTCTCTGTGGCGCCACGGGTCATCGCTGCCATAGCGGACCCCCGGTCTCCGGCGGCGGCGAGAGCTGCACGATCCTCGCCGGCAGCGGCCGCGACCTCATCGGCGCTCACGTCCGCGATCGGCGAGGCGCTCATGACGCCGCAGTCCACGAGGATGACGTCGCAGCCCAACTCCCGGACCCGATCACGCAGGAAGGCATACTCAATGCCCTTCGTGTCCAGCGTGCCCAGAAGCACGACCGTCGCCACTGATACTCCTGCTACTTCGCCGACTGCGGGCCAATACATCGATAATCGATTGTCGAGAAACAGTAAGCCGATCCCCGGTCTGGAGTCAAGGCAGGCGCACCGCGCCCCTCGTGCCGTGACGGCGCTCGGCCAGAGCGAGCGGGGCTCGCTGCCGTGGCGGCAACCGGGCCCGCTGACGCTGGCCGGCGGCGGGACAGGATGATCGCGCCCGGGCGTGCCGCCATGGGGCTCTCTGGCTCTGTTCCCGACCATCGGGGTCGTCGACTATCGCTTGCATTGGCCGGTGGGCGCCTCTATCATCCTCGATAATCGATGATCCAGCCATCACGCGTCCCAGTTCACATGTGATCGAGCACCCCTCAGGAGCAGCGGCATGAGCCAGCCCCCCCGAGCGGACCAGGATTGACCAGAGAGATGCCCTTGGGATCCAGCGGATCCCAAGGGTTCGGTGCCGCCTGGAATAGCGACGCGGTACGCCCGCGACGGGCGGGCCACGGCTGATGGAGTTCGTCACCCAGTCCGTGGTCATCGGCCTGTCCGAGTACGCCCCCCTGATCCTGGCAGCGCTGGGCTTCGCGCTGCTGTACCGCCTGACCGGCCTGATCAACGTGGCGTACTCGGAGACCATCACGCTCGGCGCCTACTTCGGGATGTGGCTCAACACCACGTATGGCCTCGACTTCTACGCCGTCGTGCTCCCGGCCGCGCTGATGGCCGGCGTCCTCAGCGTCGCCACCTACTTCGCCATCTTCCGGCCCGCGAAGAAGCGCAACGTGGGCTCGCTGGAACTGATCATCATCTCGTTCGGACTGTCGATCCTCCTCCGGCACGGCCTTCAGTTCGTGTTCGGCTATCCGGTGCGGTTCTTCGACGTCCCGCCCCCCGACACGGTCATGGTGATCGGCGTCGGGGTGACGTCATTCCGCCTGCTCGCGCTCGCCAGCGTCGCCGTGCTCGCCGGGCTCCTGTACCTGTTCATCCAGCGATCGCGGTACGGCCTCCAGATCCGGGCCCTGGCCAGCGACGAAGACCTCGCCCAGGCGAGCGGGATCCGTCCCCTCGCCGTCACGACGCTGATCTGGTTCATCGCCGGCGTGGCAGGCGGGCTGGCCGGCTTGTTCCTCGGTGTCGGCTCAAACGTGGCGCCGCTGCTCGGCTGGCGTCAGTTCCTGTTCATCCTGCTGGTGGTCCTCGTGGGTGGCAGCTGGGGGCTCGGCGGCGTCATCGGGGTCGGGGTGCTCACGGGCGTGGCCCTGGCTGCGATGTCCCTGACCTTCGGCCAGGTGCTCTACGCGCAGCTCGCGCTGATCGTCTTCTTCATGGTCCTGCTCAAGGTGCGCGGTCGCCGGCTCACCGAGACGGCGAAGGTGTAGCGGCATGCTCGACGCATTCCTGATTGCCGGGCTGTTCGAGGTCGTGATGATCATCGGCCTCGGCCTGCTGCTGCACCTCCAGCTGGGCCTCACCCGGGTCGCCAACTTCGGCGTGGTGGGCTTCTGGGGCCTCGGGATGTACGTCTTCGGCGTGCTGCAGGTCCGGGTGGACTGGCCGTTCGGAGAGCCGTTGGTGTTCCTGGTGTGCGCCGCGCTGGCGGCCGTGGTCGCCGGCCTTGCGGGCCTCCTCGTCGGCTGGCTGATCTCCGACCTCGACACGGACGGCATGCTCGTGGGAACCCTCGGGTTCGCCACCGCCGTCGCGATCCTGGCGACCACCGAGGATGACCTCACCGGCGGGGCGCGCGGCATGGGCGGGCTCGACTTCCCCTTTGACGTCGGCGGCGTCAAGGACAACGAGTTCCTGTGGCTGGTGATCCTGACCCTCGTCGTGGCCGCGATCCTCGCCTACGTGTGGCGGGTCCACCGCTCGCCGTACGGGCGCCTCCTGATCGCGATCGGCGGCAACGAGCCACTGGCACGGAGCCTGGGGAAGGCCACGTTCCGCTCCAAGCTCTGGATGTTCGCGCTCACCTCGGCGGCGATGGGGTTCCTGGGCGCGATGTACGGGGTCTTCGTGCGGACCCTCGAGATCTCGAACCTCGGGGTCGACCTCACCCTGGCCGTCATGGTGGGCCTGGTGCTGGGCGGCTCGGCGCGCGTCTGGGGAGCGGTCGTCGGCGTCGTCCTCTCCGTGGGGCTGTTCGACATCGTGATCCAGTCCTACCTGCCCCTCCCGCGCGAGTGGTACACGCAGGCGATCCCGGTGCTGCGGGAGGCGGTGTTCGGGCTCACGCTGATCATCGTGCTGCTGTTCCGGCCGACGGGCATCCTGGGCGACATGCGGCGCGACAGGCTCATGGAGAAGATCCATGGTCGCTGACGTCGGGGCCAAGGCCGTGAGCCGTCCCCAGATCCGTGTCCAGGGGGCCGTCAAGAGCTTCTCCGGTCGCGTCGTGGTGAACGTCGACGACCTCGTCCTGGGCGACAAGCCGATCGAGGGGCTGATCGGACCCAACGGGGCCGGCAAGACGACGCTGATGCGGATGATCATGCACTCCACCCCGCTCGACAGCGGCACGGTCTCCCTCGTGCGCCCGGGCGGCGCCGAGGTCATGCTCTCCAGCCTGCCCGCCAGCAGGATGGCGCGCTTCGGCGTCGTGAAGTCCAACCAGGTGATCATGGACTTCGACAAGCTCACCATCTGGGACTCGCTCCTGCTCGCCGTGGCCGAGGCCAGGTACGAGCAGCCGGCTCGGATCTTCAGCGAGCGAACCGTTTTCAAGCAGCACGAAGACGAGATCCGCCACTACCTGGACTACTTCGGCTTCACCGATCCGACCACGTTCGCGATGTCGGCCGGCGAGAAGAAGCTCCTCGACATCATTCGCTGCCTGCTCCTGCGACCCACGTTCCTCCTGCTCGACGAACCGACGGCCGGTCTTCCCGATGACCTGACCGAGAAGGTGATGAGCGTGGTCAGGGACCTCGCGGCCGCGGGCACCTCGGTGGTGATCGTGGAGCACGACCTCAACGTCATCTGGGGCCTGTGCGACGAGGTCAACTTCATGGCCGAGGGCAACGTGGTCCTGAAGGGTGACCCGCAGATGATCCGCGAGAACCGGACCGTGGTCGAGAACTACCTGGGAGAGGGCCATGTCTAACGGGGCCGTCTCCGTCTCTCTCGAGGTCGAAGGCCTGCGCAGCGGCTACCACGGGGTCACCGTCCTCAAGGGGCTCGACTTCTCGGTCGGCAACGAGGTCTTCGCCGTGCTGGGCGCCAACGGCGCGGGCAAGACCACCCTGCTGGCAACCCTGGCGCGTCTCATCCCGCTCATGGCCGGGAAGATCAGGTTCCAGGGGGAGGACGTGTCCGCCCTGCCGCCGTACGAGACCGCCGGGCGGGGGATCGGCTACGTGCCCCAGGAGAAGGGCACCTTTGCCAAGCTCACCGTCCTGGAGAACCTCCAGGTCGGGGGGATGATCGGCAGCCGGTCTCGCGACGAGCGGCTGGCGGAGGTGTTCGACCTCTTCCCGTCGCTCAAGGACCAGCAGGCCCAGCAGGCGGGAACGCTCAGCGGCGGCGAGTCGCGCATGGTGGCCTGCGGGCGGGCCCTCATGCAGGACCCCAAGGTGCTGCTCCTCGACGAGCCGACGGCGGGCCTCTCCCCGCTCTACGTCGACATGTTCTTCGACAAGATCAAGGAGATCCACCAGACCAGGGGCGTCGCCATCATCCTCGCCGAGCAGAACGCCACCAAGGCTCTCCAGGTCGCCGACCGGGTGATGGTCCTGAGCCTGGGCGAGGCGTTCGCAGTGATGGACGCCGCCCAACTGACGACCCAGCAGCTCAAGGAGGGATACCGGATCTGACCCCCAATTCCAAGGGTGTCCCGAAACAGGAGGAGAGAATCAGAATGGTCGACAGGATCAAGTCGGGTCGCGCCATGGTCCTCATCATGGTGTTCGCCCTGCTCGTCGCCGCGTGCGGCGGCGCATCATCCACAGCGGCACCCGGCGACACCGCCGCGCCGCCCGCAGCCACCGACGCACCGCCCGCAGCCACCGACGCACCGCCCGCCGAGACCGGGCCGGTAGCGGTCTGCGAGCTGGCCTACTACACCGGCGAGTTCGCGGCGTACGGTGAATCGCTCACCAACGACGTCGTCTTCCCGGTCAAGGAGGTCATCAACCTCGACCCGCCGCTGGGCCGCACGTGGGAGCTGTACCACGAGGACCTCGGCACGGTCGGTGAGGCCCAGGCGGCCCGGGCCTGCCTCGAGCAGCGCGGCGCCGAGATCGTGGTCAGCATCGCCCACGGGTACCGCACCTACCGCGACTACATGATGGACTGGTGGACCGAGAACGATTCGCCGCTCGGGCCGTCCGTCCACGGCGGCGCGATCCCGGGCAACCTGGGCGGCAAGGCCGCGGAGCCGATCTTCCGGGCACAGGGTCTCGACGAGGCCCTGGGCACGTCCGGGAGCCTGTACGCGGAGTCGATCGGTGCCAAGAAGGTCGTGGTCTTCGCCACCCAGGTCGAAGGCTTCCAGCTGGCAGCCGACGCGGCCGAGAAGGCTGCCGAGGCACTTGGGCTCGAAGTAATGGCCCGCATCGACAGCCCGGCCGAGCAGCCGTCCTACCGGGCAGAAGCCCAGAAGATCGCCGACCTGAAGCCGGACGCCGTCATCGTCCAGGCGGGTTCGGTGGAATCGGCCACGCTGATCAAGCAGGCGGATGAGGCCGGCCTGTCGCTCAACTGGATCGGCGAGACCGGCTGGGTCCTGCAGGAGTTCATCAACACGCTGGGCACCGCGCCCATCGCTTCCCAGAAGGGCATCGGCTTCGCGGCCTTCTCGCCCGACACCTCCACCGCCGCGTGGGCGTTCTACCAGCCGCTGTGGGACCAGGTGAACGGCGACAAGTTCGGCGGCGCCGAGGACCAGTACCACTTCTCCACGTACGACGTGATGATCCAGACGGCGCTCGCCGTCGAAGCCGCCGGGTCGTACAAGGCGAGTGCCTGGGCTCCGGCCATGCATGCGGTCGGCGAAGATGGCGAGAAGTGCTACACGTACGCCGATTGCCTGGCCCTCATCCGCGCGGGCACGGACATCGACTACGACGGCATCACCGGTCCCGGCCTCTACACCGATGGGGGCGTGAACGCCGTCAACCCCTCCTACACGCCGTTCAACGCGGACGGCACGGCGGGCGAGGCCGTCCTCCTCGACGCCGCGAAGGGCTTGGAGATCCTCGACCAGATCAAGTCCGTCGCGACGTGCGACCCGGAGACTCCTCCCAACAAGTGCCAGTGGTAGTAGCCCGGCGCCAGCTCGTCTGACGCCAGTCGAAGGGGGTCCTCCCGCCATGCGGCGGAGGACCCCCTTTTCGTGCCCGCCTGCGCCTCCCCCGCCGGGCGGCGGGCTCACTACGCCCCGTCGCGGCCTTGACCGCCGGCGCCGGGGCGCGTATCGTCGATAATCGATTATGTGTCCGAGACGGCGCCTGCCGTCCGACGGTGAGGTACCTCGATGATCAAGCGGGTCGCACGCAACGAGGCGGAGCAGTTTCCGCTTCCCGGCCGGGTATGGCACTCGTACTTCGGGCCCCACAACAGCGACGCCCGCCAGGTCTCGATGGGCGTCTCCGTCTACCCCGCCGGCTCGAAGCCCACCGGCCACGTCCATCCCGCCGAGGAAGAGACGATCTACTGCACGGCGGGCCGCGGCCGGATCGTGACCTCGGACGGTGTGGCGGAGGTTGAGCCCGGCGTGGTGGTGCACGTGCCGCCCGGCACCTTCCACGCGACCGAGGCGGACGGCCCGGAGCCGCTGGAGCTCCTGTGCCTGTTCTCGCCCCCGGTGGTCTCCGGTTCCTACGAGAGGAAGGACCCCCAGTGAGCACGTTGGACACCGCCGGGATCGCGCGTCTCGAGGAGGTGGCTCGCAACATCCGCGTCGAGATCATCCGCAGCGTCTACTACGCCCGCGCGGGCCACCTCGGCGGTCCCCTCTCCGCCGCCGACATCCTGGCTGCCCTCTACTTCCACGAGCTGCGTATCCGGCCGGACGATCCCGCCTGGCCCGACCGGGACCGCTTCATCCTGTCCAAGGGCCACTCGTCCATCGCGCTGTATGCGGCGATGGCGCTGCGGGGCTACTTCCCCGTGGAGGAGCTGCTCACGTTCGACGGCGCCCACTCACGGCTCCAGGGCCATCCGGACATGACCCGGCTGCCCGGCCTCGACATGTCCACCGGGTCGCTGGGCATGGGGATCTCCGCCGCCATGGGCATGGCTCTCGGCGCGCGGCTCACGGGCAGGGACGTCCGGGCCTGGGTGATGCTGGGCGACGGCGAATGCCAGGAGGGCGAAGTCTGGGAGGCCGCCATGGCCGCCCAGCGCTACGGGCTGGACAACCTGGTGGCCATCGTCGACCACAACAAGCTCCAGCAGTACGGCTGGCCGGGCGACGGACCCGACGGGCGCATCGCGCCCCAGGTACCGGGAGAGCTGGCTGCCAAGTGGGCCGCCTTCGGTTGGCGGGTCCTGGAGCTGGACGGGCACGACATGCCCGCCATCGTCGGCGTTCTGCGCGAGGCCGAGCAGGGAGATGGTCGCCCGACCGCGATCATCGCGCACACGGTGAAGGGCAAGGGCGTCTCCTTCATGGAGGGCCGCTACTTCTGGCATACGCGGGCGATCAAGCCCGAGGAGTACGAGCTGGCCATGGCCGAGCTGGGCGAGCCCGCTACCGCGGAAGGGGCCGGACGATGACGCTGCCGATTGGCCGCCCGATGCGGGAGATCTTCGGCGAGACCGTGGCGGCGCTGGCCACCGAGGACCCGCGGATCGTGATGCTGGATGGCGACGTGGGCTCGTCCACGCGGGCCGACATCTTCGAGAAGGCCCACCCGGACCGCTACCTGCAGATGGGCATCGCCGAGCAGAACATGCTGGGCGTGGCCGCGGGGCTGTCCACCATGGGCCTCATCCCGTTCATCAGCACGTTCGTCTCGTTCGCGGTGGTCCGGCCGCTGGACCAGATCCGGGTGCTGATCGCCCAGACGGGCGCGAACGTGAAGATCACGCCCGGGTACGCCGGCATGTTCACGGGCCAGACGGGGATGAGCCACATCATCGTGGACGACCTCGCGATCATGCGGGCGATGCCGGGCATGGTCTCGGTGGCGCCGGCGGACGACGTGGAGGCCGACCTGGTCCTCCGCTGGGCCGCGGCCTACCAGGGACCCTGCTACGTGCGCCTCGTGCGCGACGGCACCGCCCGGCTGTTCGACGCGAGCTACCGCTTCGCGTTCGGCAAGGCCGTGGTGGTCCGCGAAGGGCGCGACGTCACGCTGATCGGGACGGGTACCCAGACCCCGCGCGTGGTGGAGGCTGCCGAGCTGCTGGCGGCCCGGGGCGTGGACGCCCACGTCCTCCACGTGCCGACGGTCAAGCCCCTCGACACGGAGGCGATCGTGGCCGCCGCGGAGCGGACCGGCCGCGTGATCACCGTCGAGGAGCACACGGTGCTCGGTGGGCTGGGCGGCGCCGTGGCCGAGGTGCTGGGCGAGCTCCGCCCGACGCAGCTCAACCGGATCGGGCTCCAGGACACCTACGTCCAGTCGGGCCCGAACGACGCGCTGCTGGACATCTACGGGCTGTCGGCGTCGCGGGTCGCGGAGCAGGTGCTCGCGATCCTGGGTCGCGCCTAGAGGGTCTCGGTTGCTCCCGGCAGCGTGACCCGTCCCGCAGCGACCCGTCCCGCAGCGGCGCGCGACCGGCGGCCATCGGCGGGGGGCTCCGTCTGCCAGCCCTCGGCCAGGTGGGCGGAGGCCTCGTCGAAGTGGTGCCGCAGCGCCGCGACCACGGCTTCCGGATCCCGCGAGCGCACGGCCGCCAGGATGCGCGGGTGCAGGTCCGCGGTCCATCGGGCGTCCGCCCCCGGCGCGACGAGCGTGATGTAGGTCCGCGAGAAGGGCTCGAGCGATCTCCACACGCTCTCCAGCGTCCGGTTGCCCGCGAGGGCAAGGAGCCGCGCGTGGAACGCCGCGTCGTGAACCGCGACCTCGTGTCGGTCCCCGATCTTCGCGGCCTGCTGCATCGCCTCGTGCAGCGTCTCCAGTTCCGCGAGGTCCGCATCCGTCATGCGCTGGATCCCCAGCCGCGCGCCGAGTGACTCCAGCGCCGAGCGCACCGCATAGGCTTCCAGCAGCTCCTGGAGGCTTGGGCTCCGGACGCGCGCGCCACGGAAGGGCAGGATCTCGACGACGCCCAGTGCCTCGAGACCCCGGAGGGCCTCCCTGACGGGCGCCTGGCTGGTGCCCAGCTCGCGTGCTACCCGCGTTTCCACGATCCGTGAGTCGGGTGGATAGCGGCCCGAAAGGATGCCCTGCAGCAGGCGGTCCTTGACCTGATCGGCCAGGACACTGCGCGAGATGGCACGGTCTTCGGGCATGGGGGCTCCAGTGGGTCCGATAGGCCAGAGTCTACCGCTCACGCCCACGCGAGAAGGTGACCCGCTCGCCGCATGGCCCCCGCGAGACCGCTCCGCCAGATGTGATCGATCATGCACGATTGTGCTAGTATCTGCTCATGTCGTTGACAAACGTGAGCGATTCGGCCGCACCTGCCCCGCCGCACGACCTCGCCGCGGCCCGCCGCGAGCGCCTCGGCGCCATCGTGGACACGCGCCGGGCAGTCCGTCTCGAGGAGCTCAGCGCCACCCTGGGCGTCTCCCCGGCCACGGTCCGCCGGGACCTCAACGAGCTGGCAGCGGGCGGGCGCCTCCGCCGCGTGCACGGCGGGGCCGTCGCCATGGACGGCCGGCTGGACGAGCCGCACTTCGACGTCAAGGCAGAGGCCGCCGCCGCGCAGAAGTCGCGGATCGCCGACCGTGCCGTGCGGCTCCTCGCCCCGGACGACACCGTCTACCTGGACTCCGGCAGCACGGTCCTCGCGGCCGCCCGGCTCCTCCATGGCTGGGATCGCCTCACGGTCGTCACCAACAGCCTGCCCGTGGCCAACGAGCTGCTCGGGCGTGGGCCACGGCTCATCCTGGTCGGCGGCGAGCTGCGCGAACGAAGCCAGGCGATGGTCGGACCCATGACCCGCCGACTCCTCGAGGACATCCACGTGGACCGAGCCCTGATGGGCACGTTCGCGTTCTCGCTGGAGGGCGGGATGACGACCACGGATCCCGGCGAGGCCTACACCAAGGAGCTGGTGCTCGGGCGAGCGCGCGAGGTGATCCTGCTGGCCGACAGCGGCAAGCTCGGCACGCGCTCCCTGGTCAACGCAGGGCGACTGGACCAGGTGGACATCCTGGTGACGGATGACGGCATCGACGAACGGGCGGCGCGCACCCTCGCGCGGCTCGGCATCAAGGTGATCAAGGCATGAGCGGCGGCGGGACTCCTCCCGGGCGCCCGACGGCGGACCGGAGGAACCAGGTGACGAACGAGACGGCCTACAAGAGCGACGTGCGCCCGGACATGGAGCCTTTCGAGGTGGCCCTGGGGACCGTCAGGGGCTTCACCTATGCAGGCAGCCTGGCGAGCGAGATCGCGGCCGGCACGACCACGCCCGCGGAGGCGCTGGAGCTGCTCGACAACATGCTCGCGATCCGCGAGGTCGAGGAGATGATCGTCCGGCTTCGGTCGGGCGGCTACGACGCGCTCCCGGGTTATGACTACCGCGGACCGACGCACGTCTCCATCGGCCAGGAAGCCTCCCCGGTCGGCGCCTGCAGCATGCTCCGCACCGACGACAACGTCACCAGCTCCCACCGCGGCCACGGCGACACCGTCGCCAAGGGCTTCGCCGCCATCCGGACCATGGACGACGAGCAGCTTCGCGCCCGGGTTCCGGGCAGCGCCGGCGGGACGCGCGAAGAGCTCCTCGAGGCGGCGCTGGAGGAGCACGTCTACCGCGTGATCGCGGAGCTGTTCGGCAAGGAGGACGGCTACTGCGCGGGCCGCGGCGGCGGCATGCACATCGCCGACTTCTCCACGGGCAACCTGGGCGCCAACGCCATCGTGGGCGGCGGCGTGCCGATCGCGACCGGCGCCGCGATGGCCCACCGCTACGAGCGCTCGGACCGGGTCGTCTGCTGCTTCGCGGGCGACGGCGCCTATGCCAACGGCGTGGTCCTCGAGTCGCTCAACTGGGCGGCGCAGGCGCAGTTCACCAACCACCTGGCGGGCGATCACCCGTTCGGCCTGCCGGTCATCTACTTCATCCAGAACAACCACTACGGCATGACGCATCGCTCCGACGACGAGGTCATGGGCGTCGACCACCTGGCCCGGCGCGCCGCCGGCTTCGCGGACAACGACATGCACGCCGAGGTGGTCAACGGCATGGACGTGCTGGCCGTGCGCGACGCGGTCCGCCGCGCCGCGGAGCTGTGCCGCACGGGCAGGGGCCGGTCCTGATCGAGGTCAACACCTACCGCTACTACGGCCACTCGCTGAGCGACCCGCGCAACGAGTACCGGACGCGCGAGGAAGAGGCGGCCTGGAGGGCGGTCGACCCGATCGAGCGCCTCAAGGCCGCAGATCCTGGAGGCCGGCGTCGCCGACGAGGCCGGCGGTCGCTGCGGTCGAGACCCGGGTGAAGGAGCGCAACGCCCGCGCCGCCGTCCGCGCGGCGCTGGCGGCGGACCCCGATCCGGCCGACGTGATCGAGTACATGTACACGGACACGGCAGCCCGACGACCTCCCGGCGGCGCAGCGGCGGTGGAGCTCGTGGCTCCCTCCCCGAGATCAAGCGCGCCGACGGCGCAGCTCACCTACAAGGACGCGATCAAGGAGGCGCATGATCGAGGAGATGCTGCGCGACCGCCGCGTCATCTTCTACGGCGAGGACGTGGCCGACTACGGCGGCGCCTTCAAGGTCACCAAGGGCCTGCTCGAGGCGTTCGGGCGCGAGCGCGTGTTCAACACGCCGATCTCCGAGGCCGCCATCTGCGGCACCGCGGTCGGCGCGGCCATGGTCGGGCTGCGGCCGGTGGTCGAGCTGATGTACATGGACTTCGCGCTGATGGCATCGGACCAGATCAGCAACCAGGCCGCCAAGTGGCACTACATGTCGCGGCGGCCAGGTCGAGGTGCCGCTGGTCTTCCGCGCCTCGGTCGGCGGCGGCAAGGGCTACGGCGGGCAGCACTCGCAGACGCCTGGAGAGCGTGTTCGCGCACATCCCCGGGCTCTACGTGGTCTACCCCGCCACGCCGTACGACGCGAAGGGCATGCTCAAGTCGCGCCATCCGCGACAACAACCCGGTGATGTTCGTCGAGTCGCAGGGCCTCTACTACGGCGCAAGGGGCCGGTGCCCGAGGACGACTACCTCGTGCCGCTCGGCGTGGCCGACGTGAAGCGCGAGGGCACCGACCTGACGCTCGTCGGCGTGGGGCCGGCGGTGCACGACGCGCTCAGGCCGCCGAGCGCTGGCGGCCGAGGACGGCGTCTCGGCCGAGGTCGTGGACCTGCGCTCGCTCGTCCCGCTCGACATCGAGACCGTGCTCGCGTCGGTGCGCAAGACCGGGCCGCTGCGTGGTGGCGAGCCAGGCCGTGCTCGTCGGGCAGCTTCACGGCGAGATCGTGTCGCGGATCCAGGGCGAGGCCTTCGACTACCTCGACGCCCCGGTAGCGCGTATCGGCGCGCGCAACGGCATCGCGCCGCAGTCCGCACGTGCCTGGAGAAGGCGTTCCTGCCCAACGCAGGGGACGTCTACACGGCCGCGAAGGGCCTCCTCTAGCCCCGACCCGGGCAACGACCGACACGCAGGAGGCCACGAGCCATGCCGCACGCGATCCTGATGCCGAAGCCGGGGCAGGCGACCGAGGAGTGCACGGTCATCGCCTGGAACAAGCGCGAGGGTGACCACGTCGCAAGGGGCGACGTGCTGTTCGAGATCGAGACAGACAAGTCCGCGATGGAGGTGGAGGCCTTCGACGAGGGTGTCCTCCTCCGCATCGTCGCCCAGGTGGGCGACACCGTCCCGGTGAACCAGGTCTGCGCCTGGGTGGGCCAAGAGGGCGAGGCGATCCCGGAGACGCCGGAGCCCCCGACACCGGCCGAGACGGCCGAGACGGCCGCGGCTCCGGCCCC
>CAVYBU010000012.1:0-10259 GCA_963766735.1 uncultured Chloroflexia bacterium | reverse complement strand
AGACACCCGTCGGGCCGGCGGCGCATGATGGAGCACTCCCCGCCTCGCCGGGGTCGAGCGCCTCCTGACAGACTCGGCCGCGGATCCACGCTCAGCACTACCAAGTACCGGAGGTCTTCGTGCGCTGGCGTCTCGCCCTGCTCCCGCCCCTCCTCGTGCTTGCGGCATGCACCACGACGCCCGTGACGCCGCCGGTGACGCCCGCAGCGTCCCCCTCGCCAGTCGATCAGTCGGCCTCCCCGGCGACTATGGCACCGACCCCCGCCCCGAGCGCCGTGCCGAACCGGCCCGCGCACGTCGGTGCCCCAGCGATCGACGATCCCTACTGGCTGCTCTACAGCGGAACGTCAACCTCAACCGTGACCAACAAGGACGGAGAGGTGATCGAGGCTGACCGAGGCGATGACTACCAGGTCGCCGAGGGCGGGTCGCTCGAAGGCACGATCTTGATCGACGGGGACTGGATCGGGTCGCTCGCGGTCACCCTGACCGAGGGTCAGGCGATCCCGGGCCTCGATCCCATCGAGCAGCAATTCGGCGCGCAGATCGACGACGTCCTTCCGTCGGACGAGGTCCTCGACCACTCGCCGAACCCGTACTGGATCCGCACCACACAGCAACGCCATGGTCTCGAGGTGTTCGTCCGGGTTCCGGCCGATCCGTCTGCCGATGTCGGCCTCGCGTCCGAGGCATTCTGGTGGGACTCGGCGCACGAGAAGTGGTACCAGCTATCGGTGACGACCGACGGCGACTTCGCGTCGGTCCTCACGGCGATCCTTGGACCTGAGCAAGGGTAGGCGGCGTTCATCGCGCGACCTGTCCGGGCTCTGACTCGGCTGGCCGGCACTCGCACTCAGGCCACGGGGTTCCGGCGCAGGCGTACGCCGTCGCGGACCGAGATCGGGCGGGGTTGCGCAGGCGGGCCGCCGGCATCCTGCGAACCGGTCCCGTGTCGAGCCGGCACACCGGCTCGTGCCTCCGCAAGCGCGCTCGCCACGCGGGCGCTGCTTTCGCCGCGGGCCACGACGGACATCCCGATCCTGTAGGTGAGCAGGAACA
The DNA here is from genome assembly GCA_963766735.1 of uncultured Chloroflexia bacterium. Classification (GTDB taxonomy): domain Bacteria; phylum Chloroflexota; class Limnocylindria; order Limnocylindrales; family CSP1-4; genus CAIXZV01. The sequence continues at coordinate 9,200 of CAVYBU010000012.1, read as the reverse complement.
GCACGAGCACGGCGGAGGTAAGGTAGATCGCCTCGGCCCAGGGCGCGTTGCTGTCCGAGCCTGCCGCGATGCCGTGAATGGTGGCGCCGGCAAACGCTAGGAACGTCACGTAGTGGAACGTCCGCCATGCCCGCTGCCCGATGCGCTTGCGCAGGTAGAAGCTGGTGGTCACCGCCGCCATCAGGTACAGGGCCACCTGGCCAAAGGCCACCGCCACCGGCGCGTGCGGGGCCAGTCCGGGAACGAGGATCTGGGCGAAGGTGAACGGGACGGTGTGGTCCAGCCCCAGCAGCATCCCGTGGATACCGGCCAGGCCCAGCCCGAACGCAGCCAGGTCCTGGTGCAGACGAGAAGCTGATCGGGCGGTGCGCGATGACGTCAAGGATCTTGGTCGACAGCAGCAGCCCGTAGATCACGGAGCCTGCCATGGCCATGTAGGCGAGCCAGGCGAACAGCCGCTCGAACAGCCAGACCAGGCCCTGGGGGTTCGCCTCCAGGACCAACCCGAGACCCCGGGCCGCCGCGGGTGCGGTCACGCCCACGACGATCCCGATCGCCACAGCCGCGAGGCCCCAGCGAGCCGGCCCGGTGCGGGCGTCGAGCCCGCGGAACTTCACTGCAGCCATCGCACCATCCCTGGGGTCGCGCGGAGCTCGCCGCGCCCGGTGAGGAGGAGGACCCCGAGGACTCCGGGGTGGTCAAGGACGCCGAACGCGCGGTCCGTGCCGGCGATCACGGCGGTCTTGGCGAAGATCTCCGCCACGCGCGCCGAGTGGGCCAGCACCGTCGCCTGGATCACGTCCGTCGCGGCGGGGCGCCTCGTTCGCGGGTCGATGAGATGGTGGGCATCGCTGCCGCTGTGAGTCCAGCGGTGGACGCTCGTGCCCGAGGTCGCGATCCCCCACTCACGCGTCGCATCGCCGTCGGCACCGAGGTTGACGGCGCCAAGCAGCGTGCCGGGCTCGCGGGGATCGCCAATACCGATGGCCCACGTGTCGCCGGGCGCAACGCGGATCGCCACGTCTCCATCGCCGTCGACCAGAGCCGATCGGCCGGGTGTGATCGCGAGCGCGCGATCCGCGAGCCAGCCCTTGGCGACGCCGCCGAGATCGAACCGGACGCCGGGCTCCCGCTCGACGGCGGCGCCGCGGGCGGTGCGGCGGAGCGACCAGCGGCGACCGGCCTTGATGGGGGCCGCCGGATCGAGGCCGGCCTCGGCAGCCAGGCGCTCGTCAAGCAGCGACGCGTCGACCAGGCCGTCGGTCATCCCCTCGGCCATCCGCGCCCAGTCGAGGGCGGCGGTCAGCGTGGGCCCGATGGGCACCAGCAGCGTCGTCGCCGCGTTGAGGCGCATCAGCTCGGAATCAGGCGAGAACCGGGTCAGGCGCGCGGCCCAGGCCTCGATGCGGTCCAGGACGCGCACTGCCTCCCGCTCGAGGCGGACCGCGTCCGTGTCGTCGAGGATCTGCACGGCGACCGTCCCGCCCATCATGGGGCGGCGGGCATCGATGCTCACGGGTGTCGTCGTGGAAGTCATGGCTAGCCGGACTGCTTGGTGACGGTCTTGACCACGATCCGCGGGGTCGGGTTCGGCTGGACCACGACCGAGGAGTTCGGCGGGGCTGTCTGGCCGGGCTGGAGAACCACCGTCCTGGTGACGTGGACCACGGACGGCTTCGGGGCGAGGGCAGTGGTGCTGTCCGCGGCGTCGACAACCACGACCTGGGACGGCGTGACGGACGGCAGCATCGCCGTCAGGAGGGCAGTCACCGACGCGAGGCCCGCCATGCCGATGGCGAACCGCATGGGCCGGGGATCCGGCCTGGCGCGATGCGGACGCGGTGCCCCGGCACCGCCGATGGGGGCGGCGCCGCGGGCCGGCGGGGTTGATCGCAGGCCCGCGTCTGTGCTGGTGGGAGGCATGGGGCGATTCGGGTGGTGGTCAGACATCAGTCGTCCGATCCTTCGTGCTCGTTCTCGTCGTCGCCGCCGCTGCGGGTTGTCTTGACGACCTTGGTGACGACGATGTCCTGGGGCTTGGCGGCCGGCGCAACGTAGACGGTGTCGACCTGGACGACGGGCGGGGGCACGTCGGTCGGAGCGACGACGGGAGCGGACACGGGCTCCGCCGCGATGGGGGCGGCCGACGGTGCGAAGCCGGCGACGACGAGGCCGACGACGAGTGCGAAGGCGGAGGCCAGCGACGCGACGAAGATGGCAGTTCGGTGGATCATGAGGTCGTTCTCCCGGGGTTGAGCGGCTTTGTGCTCCCCCACTGTCGAACTGGATCACCCACCCGGCCGTGAGTCCCGGATGTGAGTTTCCACAGAGAAGGCCCCCGGCCCTCGACCAACACGCCCGCCGCCCCCACAATGCGGCGCGATGCGTGTTCTCGTGGTCGAAGACGAACCGAAGATGGCGGCCCTGATCAAGCGGGTCCTCGTGGCCGAGCGCCACGTGGCGGACATCGCCCCCGACGGGGTGGCCGCGATCGCCCTCGCGGAGGCCGCCCCGTACGACGTGGTGGTCCTGGACCGCGGCCTGCCGGATATCGACGGCATCTCCGTCATGCGCCTGCTCCGGGCGAAGGGCATCGCCACACCTGTGCTGCTCCTGACCGCGCTCGGGTCCGTGGACGATCGGGTCACCGGACTGGACGCGGGAGCGGATGACTACCTCGCCAAGCCCTTCGCCTTCTCCGAGCTGCTGGCCCGGATCCGCGCCCTCGGGCGACGCCCGGCACCCGCCGCAGAGGGGCGGATGGCGGCGGGCGACCTCGTGCTGGACGAGCTCCGGCACGTCGCGCAGGTCGGCGAGCGAACGGTGGACCTGTCCGCGCGCGAGTTCGCGCTGTTGGGCTTCTTGATCCGCCATGCCGGCCAGGTGGTCACGCGCCAGCAGATCCTGGACCAGGTCTGGGGGGCAGAGCCGGACGTCTACTCCAACGTCGTGGACCTCTACGTCTCGTACCTGCGTCGCAAGCTTGGCGAGCTGGACCGGGCCGAACGCCTGAAGACCGTGCGCGGCGTGGGCTACACGCTCAAGGCCGCGGACTGACGATGGCGACCACCTCGACCGAGCGACTCCTGCGTCGCACGCGGCTTCGCCTGTTTGCGACAACGCTGGCGCTCCTGACCCTGCTGGTCATTGGCGTCGGGGTGGCGACCGTGGTCGTGGCGACCTCGTCGCTCGACGCGGACCTGGACCAGGCCCTCGAGGTGGCAGTCCGCGCACAGGTCGCGGCGCTCGATGGCGATCTGCCCGGCAGCGAGGAGCGGCAGGAGGTCGGCGAGCATTCGCCGGCGGTCGCCGACACCGTCATGCTGGTGCTCGATGCCGAAGGGCGGGTCCTCCTCAACCGGACCGGCCAGACGCTGCCGGGCCTCCCGGACGCCGCAGCCCTCGGAGATGCCGGCGACGGGCTGGACGTCCGGACGATCGAGACCGACGGGGTCGAGGTGCGCGTGCTCACGATGCCCGTCACCCATGATGGCGCCCAGACGGGGTTCGTCCAGGGTGGCTTCGATCTGACGCTCCACGACCAGCAGGCGCGGAGCCTCATGCTCGCCGTCCTCATCGTCGGCGCGCTGGGACTGATCGGGGCGGCGGCGATCGCCTACGTGGTCACGGGCCGCGCGCTCGTCCCGATCAGGAAGAGCTTCGAGGCCCAGCGCCGGTTTGTCGCGGATGCCTCGCACGAGCTCCGCACGCCCGCCGCGCTGATCCGCGCCAACGCCGAGGTGCTGGAGCGCGAGGCGCTGGTCACCGGCGACGGGGATGCGCTGCTCACCGACATCATCGGCGAGGCGGACCGGTTGGGCGGCCTCGTGGGTGAGCTGCTCCAGCTGGCCGCCTGGGACGAGACCCGGCTGACCGTCGAGCCCGCTCGTCTCGATGCGGCCGCGCTCGCCGCCGACACCGTCCGCGGCGCCACGGCGCTGGCCGCCGAGCGGAGCGTGCGCCTCGAGATGGACGCGCCCATGCCGGTCCCGGCGACCGTCGACCGCTACCGCCTGGTGCAGCTGCTGCTCATCCTGATCGACAACGCGATCGACCACTCGCCGCCCGGGGAGACCGTCACGGTGAGAGTCGCGAGGCGTCGACGGGAATGCCGTGATCGAGGTGGACGATCGAGGGCCTGGCATCCCACCTGCCGAACGGGAGCGGATCTTCGAGCCGTTCACCCGCCTGTCGGGCACGACCCGGCACGGGTCCGGCGGCACGGGCCTGGGTCTCGCCATCGCGCGCCGGATCGTCGACGCACACGGCGGGACCATCCGCGCCGACTCCCCGGCCGGCGGCGGCGCCCGGTTCAGCGTGACGCTGCCCGGCGTCGCCGGGCAAACTCCGGCGGCCAACGCAGGCTGAGGTCGGCCGGAGGGTCGTCCGCCGTCATGCGGCGAGCCTGGCTAGGATCCGGCCGCGCCCGCCGCACCCACCTGAGCGAGAGCGGGCCTCTCGTCGAGCATCGCAGGCAGGCGCACCGCGATCGAGAACACGGCGCTGGCGACCGTCAGCACACCGGCCCCGACGAACAGGGCGGTCGCGTCGATGTCGATCAGGGCGCCCGATAGCCCCAGCGACAGGGGCGAGATCCCGAACCCCATGAGCATCACGATGCTCATCACCCGACCGACCATCGCGGGCTGGATGCGGCCCTGCAGCCACGAGACCGCGACGACGTTCACGTAGCCGATCGTGGCGCCCGCCGCGGCGAGTGCCACGACGACGCCCGGCAGCGAGCCCAGCAATCCGACGGCGACCATCATCACGCCGGCGACGGCAACGGCCGCGACGACCGCGCGGCCCTGGCGCTCAAGCCGCACGTTGCCGGCCAGCATGATCCCCACGAGGGCGCCCGCGGCCCAGCCCGCCTCCATGGCAGCCAGACCCATGGGACCCGCGTCAAAACGCCGCTGCGCCAGCCACGGAATCCCGACACCCGCGGGCCCGTTGAGAGCGAAGTTCAGCACCATGGCCAGCAGCAGCAGGGTGCGAACCGCGGGGTCGGCCGCGACGTAGCGAATGCCGTCCACCAGCTCCGCCCTGAACGACCGGCCCGTTGGCGCGGGCGGGGTCCCAACAGGTGCGGTCTCAACGGGCGCGGTCGCAACTTGCGCGGTCCCAGCGGGCGCCGCCACACCGGCTGCTGGGTCCGCCATCCGGCGAGCCGTGGCCGGCCCCATGAGCAGGATGACGAGGGCCGCGACGAAGAAGGAGACAGCGTCAACGGCGAACGCTGTCCCCGTGCCGGCGATCGCGATGACGATCCCGGCAAGCGGCGGGCCCACCATCGATGAGAGCTGGAGGGTGCCCTGCAGCAGCGCGTTCGCCGACGGCAGACGATCCGCCTCCACCGTTCGCGGCAGGAACGCCTGCTGGGCGGGCATGTACAGGGCGTCCGCGGCACCGAACAGGACGCCGAGGACCATCAGGGCAGGAACGGAGGCCATGCCGTTCATCGCCAGGGCGGCAATCACGCCGACGATGACGCCCCGCGCAACGTGGGCGGCGACCATCAACCCCCTGGCCGGCCGGCGGTCGGCGAGGACGCCGAACGGCACGATGAGGACTGCCCGGGGCACGCGCGACAGCGATCAGCACAGCGCCGAGCGCGAGGCCGGAGCCGGTGAGGCTGATCACCAGCCAGGCGAGGGCGATGTAGTGGAACTGGTCGCCGAGGACGGAGATGGCCTCGCTCGCCCACAGGAGGCGGAAGTCGCGGACGCCGAACGCCCGCCACATCGGCAGGGAGCGGGCCCCCGCCAGAGAGTTCACTCCAGGACGATCCGGACCACGTTGTCGCCGTCGTCGACCTCCAGGACCGGACCTCGCATGCCGCTGTTGAGCGCCTCGCGGACGCGGTCAACCTGGTCCCCGGAAAGCCCGGGCACGCGGTCCAGGGCCAGGCGGCCGACGGCGATCGGCAGGCGGAGGTTCACGATCTGGCGGCCGCCCTCGCTGACCTCGAGCCGGAGCGACACGGCCGCTCGACCGCCGGCGTCGACGTCGGGCTGGGAGTCGTAGCTGGAGCCGGCGGGCGGCACGTCGCGGGGCGGGGCCTTCCGGGTGTCCCCGGTGCCGGCCGTCGCGGTGTGCCCGGACCGGGCGTCGAGCGCGGCAAGGATCGAAGCGGCTTCCTCGGCGCTGACAGTGCCGTCGGCGACGAGATTGAGGACCTGCTCCAGCGGATCGGTGGCCATCAGCACCACCCCCGGAACGAGCGAGGGCCGGCTTCGTCCAGCGCCTCGAGGTGACGAGAGGCCGTCTCGATGTCAACGTCCCCGCGCTCGAGGGCCCGGAGCACGTCCAGGCGATCGGCCTCGCGCCGGTCGATCGCCGGCTCGGGGGCGTTCCAGGCCTGGGTGTCCTCCTCGTTGAGAGGTCGGGGCTCACTGGCTGGGTCGAGCGCCGGCGGCTGGGCGGCGAGCTCGGGCGGGGCCGGCGCCTCCGGCGCAGGCTGCGGTACGGGTGCGACCTGCGATGCGGGCGCGGCCGGCGCCACGGCGACCACCGGAGGCCGCGGGGCGAGGATCCCGGCTCCGTTCACGATCCGGAGCCGAACATCGCCCGAGGTCGTGCGCACGGCCAGCGGAACGGATCCCTTACCCACGACCAGCGTGCGGCGTCCCTGGCCACCCTCCGTGGCGTGCGGCCCGGTCGCCCGGATGTCGCCGGCGATGGTCTGGGCCTCCAGACGGACCGGGCTGCCCGTGATGATGTCGACGTCGCCCGAGACGGAGCTGATGCTGTGGCGGGCGCCCTGGGCCAGGTCCCCTTCCACCCGGATGTCCCCGCTGGTGGTGCTGGCGTCGAGGGTCTCCAGGCGCGGCGCCCGGACCTTCAGGTCACCGGACACCGTCCGAGCCGTCAGGGCGATATCGACCGAGGACTCGAGGACGGCATCGCCCGACATCGTGTCCAGGTGCACCGGACCGGCAGACACGGAGACCCGCAGGTCACCCGACGCCGATGCCCATCGGCTGGCGCCGCCGATCCCGAGGGCTTCCACGTCACCGCTCGTCGTGCGGAGCGAGACCAAGGCGGTCCGGGGAAGCTCGATGTCGAGGTCCGGGGAACGACGAATGCGCACCTGGACCGGTCCCAGCTTGAACCCGCCCTCGCCGTCCCGGAAGCCGCCCTCGCCGTCCAGGATGCGGACGACGCCGGGGGCGGTCTCGAAGTGGACGCGATCGTCCAGGGGCTTGCCGTCCCGGGCCCTGACGACCACCCGGTCACCGTCGATCCCGCGGATCCTCAGGTCGCTGGCCGCGAGGACGATCTCCACGGACCCACCCGGGTCGAGCGGCAGCTCGCGGGAGTGGGAGACGATGGCTGCGTTCCCTGTCATCGGGCGTTCCCTCCCAGCGCGCGAATGGCCTCGGCGGCCTGCTCGGCGCTCAGCTCGTGCGCGGCGAGGCGCTCCAGGATGTCCCTCCGGGCGGCCTGGATGTCATCTGCGGCGGGGACGGTGCCCGGATCGGCCCCGCCGCTCGGGGCCGGATCCGCCTCGTCGCGGGGCCCGAACCCGAGCGCGCGGATCAGCGCCTCCACGCGGGCCCGAACCGTCGGATAGCTGATCCCGAGCTCCCGCTCCATGTCGCGGAGGTTCCCGCGGCTGCGCAGGAAGCTCTCCAGGACCTGCGTCTGCTCGCGGGTGAGGCTGGCGAACCGCCCCACCCCGAACTCGCCCTCGATGATCGTCCCGCAACTGCTGCAGCGCAGCCGCGTCACCGCAAGCTCACCCGTGCAGACGGGACAGGTGGCGATGATGTCATAGAGCACGACAGAACCTCATAAAGCGTTATGTGCTTTCTCTTTTATAAGGCTGCCTTTCTCTTTTGTCAACCCCAACATCGCGATCTCGATCTAGTGACCGCGCATCTGGCTCCGTCTCTCTGCGTGGAGGCTCCCGTCGGCTCCGACCACGTCCCCGCGCCAGGGCACCCCCACGAAGGCTGGTCAGCATTGCCTCGCGGCGCCGGCCCGGGCTACCCTGTAGACCCGTGATGCCCGCCCCGGACCGTCAGCCGGCGCACCACGATCCCGCTCACACGTTGATGCGGAGCAGCCAGACGGAGGGCCTGCCACATGACCATCCTCGACCGCGCGCGCGGGGCGTTTCCCGTCCGCATCGACACTGCCCAGCTCGCCGTCGAACCCGGCACGACCAGGGTTCGACTCGATCATGCGACCGATCTCGCGCGCAGCGTCCGGCGTGACCTGGTGAAGGCCGGCGGCGATCTGCACCTCGACGACCGCATGGACGAGATCGGCGGGCGGATTCGCGACGCGGCTTCGACGCCCCGTCTGCAGGCGCTGGTCGCGCGTCTGGAGCGCGACTGGCCGGGGACGGATCGTGACCGCTACGACCGCGCCTATGCCCGGGGCTGGGCCCAGGGCCGGACTGCCCACCTCGCCGTCGGATTTGCCGTGGGCATCGGTGTGGGCCTGGTGGCCGCCGTGCTCCTCGATCGCAGGCGAGGCAAGGCGAGGCGCGAGCGGATCGCGGCGAGGCGCGAGCGGATCGCGGCGAGGGCCAGCAGCCTGACGCACGGCCTCACGAGAAGGTCGGGGGGCCGCTCAAGGACGCCGAGCCGGTGGCCCCGGTGGCCGTCGAGCCTGAGACCCCTGTGGGGACGAACACGCCCGTCGAGGCGGAGGCACCCGCGGAGGCGGCCCCGCCCGCGGAGGCGGCCCCGCCCGCGGAGCCAGAAGCCCCGGTCACAGTCGACGGAACCGCGCAACCCGGGTAGCCACCGCGCCCTTGCCCGACAACCGCGCCTCGCGGCGCGGCGGTCGGGCTTGTGTGGCCGGGGTTCAGGTCAGGGCATCGTGGCCCGGTACGAGACCTGGAGCGCTCCCGCGTCGTCCCGCAGCTCAAGACCGCCGTCACGGAGACCGAATGTGGTGGCCGCCGCCAGCGCCGCGTAGTACACGGTCTCCTGGGTGTTGACGTCGTCCTCGCAGGCCATCATCGTCCCCGCGGTCGGACCGACCCTGATGCTCGATCCGTCGACGGTGTAGGTGGCGCTGTACCCGTTGCAGCCGCCCGAGCCCGCCACGTTGCCGTCCTCGGCGAAGACAGCGGTCACCTCGACGCCGCCCTCCACGCTCGTGACGCCACCCGTGCCATTGTTGATCCCGGTCGCGACCCACCGCGTGCCGGTGAGCGCGGATTCTCAACCGCGACGAACGAG
>CAVYBU010000011.1:0-29565 GCA_963766735.1 uncultured Chloroflexia bacterium | reverse complement strand
CCTCGCTTGTCGTAGCCGCTCCGCACCAGCGGGTGCTTGACCACCGTCCGGAAGACGTCCTTGCGGCCGACATCGGCTGCGGCGTCGATGTAATCCGCGATGAACGATGGCTTGATGTTGGTGGTGATCGTCCTGCCGAGCGACTTGAGGAACGCGCCCGGGTTCTCCAGGAATGCTCCGCGCACCATGCGGTCCCGCAGAGCCGCGATGAGCTCCTGCTGGCGGGCCGCCCGGGTGAAGTCGCTCTCGCCTGCCGCCTTCCGGACCCGGGCATAGGCGAGCGCCTGGTTTCCGTTCATGCGATAGCGGCCGGGTGACACGCCGAAGCCCGCGATGCCGTACTCCTTGTACCTCGGGTCGCAGAAGCCGTCCGTGACGTTGATCGTCACGCCGCCGACGGAGTCCACGAGGTATACGAACCCGCCCAGGTTCACCTGTGCCCACATGTCGATCTCGAGGCCCAGCAGGCCGCCGATCGCCGCGGCGAGCACGGACTGGCCGTCCCTGGCGCCGGGGAACTTGCCCGGGTGCCAGCGCACGTAGGAGACGAGGCCGTTGATCTTGCCCTTGAACGTGCGTCCGTCGGGCAGCGGCACGTCCACGAGGTCGCGCGGGATGGACGCCATCGAAACGGTCCGTCCGACCGGGTCGAGCGACGCGACGATCATCGTGTCCGTGAGGGCGGTGTTGCGGCCCACTCCCGAGTCCATCCCGATCAGCAGCACGTTGACTCGCGGGATCCCGGGTGTGGGGGAGGGTGACGGCGAGGCCTCGGCCGATGCTGACGGCGTCGGCGAGGATTCGATGCCGAAGTCCGGGTCGTCCGACTCGACCGGCGGCGGCGTCTCTGCGGGCACCCACGCGCCGCCGGAGTCCACCGGTTCGAAGACGGCCGCCGCCGCGCTCCTGGCCTCCAGCGTGAGGCCCGCCAGCCAGATCTGCGGCCCGACCACGATCGCAACGGCGACCAGCCCGGCCGCCAGCGTGGTGAATGGGGGCCGGAAGGTAGTGATGGCGCGGACGGCCCCGAGGGCCATGAGCCGCCAGCCGAGCACCACCACCTGGAGTGCGAGCAGCACGCCGAGGACCGCCGGGTCGAACAGGCGCGTCGCGAACGAGGTGGCGCTCCCGGTCGCGATGGCGATCACGGCGACGCCGCCCATCACCACCATGAGGGCCACCAGCGGCAAGCCCAGCGCGGCTGCCCAGCGCGACCGTCCCGCGACCTGGTGGCCGAGGCCCGGGAAGATCGCGCTCAGCAGCAGCAGGCGCGGCGCGGTCGCCCGACCCGGGCGGCGTCCGGGTCGGGCCTGGGTGGGGCGGCGGACGGGTGTCGGGTCTGGCATCGCGCGCAAGGATGCGGGTCCTTCCAGGATCGTGCAACGCGGCGTCGCGGGACCCGGTTCCGTCAAGGCGCCTGTTCGGGCCCAAGCCTCCGCTCGCCTCGAGGGGCCGGCGGTGGCGACCTCCGCCTGGTGCGTGCGCGCAGGAAGCCTGTTCCCTCAATCGGCGCACTGCGCTAGGATCGCGTCATGACGACCGGAGTGCCTCCAAGTGCCCAACCTGCTGCAGCGGTCGCGGCTGCGCGGATCGCGGCCTGGCGTGCTCCTGGAGCCGCCGTTCGCGCCTGACGAGAACCAGCCCGACATCATCGCGTCGGGCGATGTCCGCTGGCTGAACCTTGAGCGTCCGCGCGAGGCGGACCGCGAGTGGCTGGAGCGGGAGTTCGGCTTCCACCCCCTGGCCATCGAGGACGTTGCGTCGCGCAACCAGCGTCCGAAGTTGGACGCGTACGACGACTACCTGTTCATCGTCCTGCACTTCGGGGTGTTCGACAAGTCGCAGGACCGCCTGCTCACCGCGGAGCTCGACCTGTTCGTCGGGCCGGATTTCCTGATCACGCTTCCGGACCGGAACCTGCCGCCGCTGGCGGCGATGTTCGAGCGCTACCGCGAGCGCGACGAGGTGCGGGATGGCGTCTTCTCCAAGGGCACCGGATACCTCCTCTACAAGATCGTCGATACCTGCGTGGACGCGTCGTTCCCGATGCTGCGCAAGATGGGCGCCAAGCTGGACCAGCTGGAGGACGACATCTTCGAGGGACGGTCCGCGGAGATCGTGCGCGAACTGTCGAACGCGAAGCAGGAGATCATCAACTTCCGCCGCGTGGTCCGCCCGATGCGAGCGGTGCTCCGTGACCTGGAGCGCACGAAGCAGCGCTATCTCGCCGAGGACCTCGACATCTACTTCGACGACATCACGGACGCCGCCGAGCGGATCTGGGACGTGCTGGAGAACTACAAGGAGGTCGCGGAGGCACTGGAGGACTCGAACGAGTCGGTGCTCTCACACCGGCTGAACCAGAGCCTGCGCGTGCTGACCGCCTTCAGCGTGGCGCTGCTGCCGCTGACGCTGATCGCCAGCATCGGCGGCATGAACGTGGACCTGCCGGGTGACGAGACCCTGACCGAGTTCTGGCTGATCATCGGGGTGATGGCGCTGACGCTCGCGGGCGTGCTGCTGTTCTTCCGCAGGCGCGGGTACCTGTAGCTGCGCCGCGCGCCGGCAGCGCGACGCGCCACCCGGACCCGCGACCGGCGATCGACTACCCCTTCGGGAGCGGGCGCTCTCCAAAGCCAACGTACTTCACGTCCGGGCGGATCAGCCGGTTGTTCGCGCCCTGCTCGATCGCATGGGCGGTCCAGCCGGCGTGGCGTGCCAGCGCGAACGTTGCGGGGAAGAGGTCCGGCGTAAGGCCCACGCCCATGAGGACGGGCGCCGCGTAGAACTCGACGTTGGTCTTGAGAGCCCGGTCCGGGTGCTTCTCCGCCAGGACGCGCAGGGCGACGTCCTCGACCGACATTGCGAGGGCCAGCCAGTCCGGCTTGTGCTCCATGCCCTCGGCCACCTCGCGCAGGGCGGCGGCGCGTGGATCGTAGGCCCGGTACACGCGGTGCCCGAAGCCCATCAGGCGCACGTTGTTCGCGATCGCGTCGCGGACCCACTCCTCGGCGTGTTCCGGTGTGCCCACCTGGTGGATCTGCTCCACGACCTCGGACGGGGCGCCGCCGTGGAGCGGGCCCTTCATCGCACCGATGGCGCCGCAGACGGCCGACGCGATGTCCGCGCGGGTGGAGGTGATGACGCGGCAGGTGAACGTCGAGGCGTTGAAGCCGTGCTCGGCGCCGACGATGAAGTACGCGTCCAGCGCGCGGGCCGTGGCCTCGTCCGGCTTCTCACCGTTGATCTGGTACAGGAACCCGGCGACGAGATCGAGGTCCGGGTCCGGTGCGACCGGCTCCAGGCCCTGACGGAGGCGGGCGAACGCGGCCAGCGCGGACGGCGAGAACGCCGTGAGCGCGCGGGCCTGCTCGGCGGTCGGCGGCCACGCCGGGTCGGTCACCGCGCCCCAGGCCGACACCGCGGTCCGAAGGGCGTCCATCGGCCGGGCGTCGTGCGGCAGGGCGCGGAGGGCCATCATCACGCCGTCCGGCACCGGCTGGCAGGGCAGCTTCGCGTCCGGCTTCCAGTCACCGGTCCAGAGCAGCTCCGTGATCGCCGCATACGACCCGCTCCTCACCAGATCGCCGATGGGGTAGCCGCGGTAGAGCAGGCGGCCAGCCTCGCCGTCGATGTAGGAGAGGGTGGTCTCGCCGGCGATGACGCCCTCGAGGCCGGGGGAGTAGGAGCGGGTGTCGGCAGGCGTGGGGACAGGATCGGTCATGCGCGAATGTTAGCCTCCCGGCCGAGTCCGTGACGTGCCGCCGGCTGCGGTGAGGCGAACCGGGAGGACGTCATCGTGTGACTGCCCAGTGCGTCAGTCGGCGAAGAACGACTGGAGGTGGGCGAGGAACTCGGCGGGGTGCGTGTGGTGCGCCGCATGGCGCGCGCCCTCGATGACTTCGAGGTGGCCCTTCGCGAGGCTGGCGTCGAGAGCCACGGCACCGTCCCGGAACCAGGCGGGGGACAGGGAGCCGGTCAGCTGCAGGACGGGGACGGTCACCAGCGCGAGGGTGTCCGCGGCGATCGCCGGAGCGTGGAGGGCGGCGTCCAGCTCGCGGACGACGGTCGGGCCGGCTGCTGCCCGCCGCGCCCAGATGGGGTCGGCGCGGAACGCCGAGAGCTCCGCCGCCGGCATGCCCACAGCCTCCGTCATGAATCGTGCGAGCAGCCCGTCCAGGTCACCCGCCGCGAGGTCCGCACGGAGACGGCGGAGCAGCTCCTCGTCATCGCTCCGCCCCGACGCATCACGTGCCGCGGGCGCGCCCTCGTAGGCGACGATCCGCCGGATGCTCCCCGTCAGCCGACTCGCGGCCAGCGCAATCCGCCCGCCCAGCGAATGCCCGACGACGTCGATCGGTCCACCTGCCTCGTCCGCCATGATGTCCGCGACCGCAGCGATGTCCTCCAGCTCGCGGTCGATCGCATAGGCCGCCCCGTCGCTCGAGTTCCCGCGTCCCCGCCGGTCCAGCGCATGGACCCTCCGCCGGCCCGCGAGGGCCGGCGCCACCACCCGCCACGTGCGGTGATCCGCGCTGGTCCCGTGCACCAGCAGCACGTCCGGCCCCAGTCCTGTCGAGAACACGGCGATGGACGTGCCATCGCGGGACGTGACGATGCGGCTCGGCGCGTCGGGGAAGGGCGCGGCCATGGCTGGCAGCCCTACTCGCGCGGCAGCTCGGACGCCGCGGCCTCGTCCAGGATCCACGTTGCGTTGGTGGCCATCGTCATGCGCACCGGCAGATCGCGGGCGTCGTCGCCGCCCCAGGCCGCGCCGAGCACGGCCGCCTTGGACGCCCCGGTGGACACCACGAGGACGGATCTCGCGGCAGCGACGACGTCCGGGTGCATCGTCACGCGCTCCACGTGCGGTTCCACGTGGGTCGGGGCCGGCACCGCCCGCACGAGCGATCCCTCCTCCCAGACCGCGGACCCGGGGAAGACCGAGAGCACGTGGCCGTCGGGGCCGACGCCCAGCACCAGGACGTCGAAGGCCGGAACGCCCTCCTGATCCCGTCCGGGGCCTTCAAGGAGGAGCGACGTCTCGTAGGCCGCCGCCGCACCGACGGGGCCGTCACCGTTGACGATGGCCTCGGCGACCGGTACCGGGTGCACGTTCGAGACCGGGATCCGGATCCCGCCGTGGTCGCCGTCGTCCCCTTCGGCGGCCAGCAGCATCTCGTTGAGCGGCAGCACGTTCGACAGTGGGTCGCCGGCCGGGACGAACCGGTCGTCGCCCCACCAGACGTGGACGCTCGACCAGTCCACGAGATCCCGGAGGGGCGGGACGCGCAGGTGCCGGTAGATCCCCGGGGCCGCCGAGCCACCCGTGGTGGCCCAGTGGGCAACGCCCCGTTCCGCGATCGCGGCCTCCAGGGCGACGACGATCGCTGTCGCCGCGGCCTCGGCCGCAGCGTCGGGCGTCGGCAGGACGCGGACGATGGGCAGGCGACGGGGGCGCGGGGCGATCACAGGTCGACGTCTCCCGCGAGGCGCGCGGCCATGCGGATGGTTTCCACCGCGAGCGGATCGCGGCCTCCCATCTCGAGGGCCTCGCCCAGCAGGTCGGCATCCGTGGGTCGCGGCGCCTTGAATGTCCGGTCCATCGCCTCAACGCCGTCCAGCCAGGCGTGGACGTGGACGTTCTCCGCCTCGGCGGTCACGTCCGCGCGCAGCTCCGAGCCGCGCCGGTGGGCGAGGAGCTCCACGCGCAGTGTCGTCCCGGCAGGCATCGGAGAGGCGATCGGCCGGATCACGACCGCCACGTCGGAGGTCTTGCTGCGCAGGCGCGCCGCGAGCCCGTGGTGGAGCGGCGCCCTCTCGCCGGGCCGGGGCCGTCCGCCCGTGCCCCCGCCCGCGCCCCGGCGGCCCCCCCGTGCCTGCCCCCGTGCTTCGACCGGCGTCAATGGGGATACGACCCGCATCCCCAGCCGGGCCGCAAGCCAGGCCGCGTGGTACAGCGGCTTGACGACGTTGGTCGTGCCGGGTGCTCCGGTCTCGTCGTGCGTCCCGTAGGTGACCGCGATCCGCCGGACGTGCCCGAGGAAGGGGAGGAACTCCGCGAGGTCGAAGACGGTGGCGATTGCCTCGCGCCAGCGCGACTGCCGGACCAGGGCGAAGTCACGGATCGCGATCCGCTCGTGCTCGTCGTACAGGCGGGCGAGCTGGCGGAGGCGCACCAGGCCGTCACCGGACCAGCCCGAACCGTCCACCACGAGGCGGTCTGCGATGTCCAGCAGCTCGACCGTGGGGACCGAGTCGAGCGGCGGCTCGCCGGGCCACCAGGTGGTCACCGGCAGGTCGTGGATGAGCAGCGGGGCCACCAGCGCCGTCAGGTGTCGGCCCGTCTCGCCTCCAGCCGTGAGGTGGATCACCTCCGAGCACATTTCCGGGGCATCGGGCCGCGGCAGGACGCAGTGGGCCTCGATCCGGGCGTCCAGCCAGGGCGGCCCGTCCGGATCCGCGGAGAGCACCACCATCGTGCGGCTGGGGTGCCGGCCGGCCAGGCGGCTGATGATCTCCGCCGCCCACTCGCCCACCTCCGGCTTCTGCGCAATGACCGCCAGGTTCATCACGCTGGTCCGGGCCGCGATGTACCGGCCGCGCCGCTCGCCGTTCGCGTCCACCATCAGGTTCGGCTGGGCCCAGATCCGCGCCAGCTCCGTCTCGATGTCGTCGATGGTGCGGGCGCGGGACAGCCAGCGCAGCATCGGCTCTCCCGGTCTCGACACCTCGAGTGGCTGGATCCGCCCGCCGCCGCTCGGCCGCGTCCCGACGGCGATGATCTCGCCCGGCTTCGCCGCCCCGGCGGGGCGGCCTAGATCCTGCGCCACCGTCGGCCCTCGCGGGCGAGCAGATCGTCGGCGGCCTCGGGACCCCACGTGCCCGCCTCGTAGTTCGGGAAGGGAGGAGCCTCCTGCTCGGCCCAGGTGGCGACGATCGGGTCCACGATCGACCAGGCCTCCTCCACCTCGTCGGCTCGGGTGAACAGCGAGGCATCGCCGAGGAGCACGTCCAGGATCAGCGTCTCGTAGGCATCCGGGCTGTCCGTCTGGAACGCGGAGCCGTAGGTGAAGTCCATCGTCACGTTGCGGACGTCGATGCCCAGGCCCGGGACCTTGGCCCCGAAGCGGAGCATGATCCCCTCATCCGGCTGGATCCGCATCGCGAGCAGGTTGGGCTCCGGATCCGTGGCGCTGTCCTGGAACAGCTGGTGCGGCACCTCCTTGAACTGGATCGCGATCTCGGTCGCCCGCTTCGGGAGGCGCTTGCCCATCCGCAGGAAGAACGGAACCCCCGACCAGCGCCAGTCATCGATCGTGAGGCGGGCCGCGATGTAGGTCTCGGTCTCGGACGCTGGATCGACGGCGGGTTCCGCGCGGTACCCGTGGGCCGGCTTGGCCGCGACCCACCCTGGGCCGTACTGCCCGCGCACGACGTCGCGGCGGGCCTGCTCCGGGGTGAGCCTGCCAATGGCACGGATGACCTTGACCTTCTCGTCGCGCAGCGCATCGGCCTGGAAGGTTGCCGGCGGCTCCATTGCGACCAGGCTCAGCAGCTGGAGGAGGTGGTTCTGGAGGAAGTCGCGGCTGGCGCCCGTCTCCTCGTAGAAGGCGCCACGGCCCTCGATCCCGATGGATTCCGCCACGGTGATCTGCACGTGGTCGATGTGGCGGCGGTTCCAGATGGGCTCGAAGATGCCGTTTCCGAACCGGAAGACCAGCAGGTTGCGGACCGTCTCCTTGCCCAGGTAATGGTCGATGCGGTAGACCTGCCGCTCCCGGAAGACCTTCCCGACCTCGCGGTTGAGGCGGATCGCGGAGTCAAGGTCCCGCCCGAACGGCTTCTCGATGACGACCCGTCGCCAGCCGCCTTCGTGGCGTTCGTGGTCCAGGCCCACCCGGCCGATCTGGGCCACGATCTCCGCGAACGCCGACGGCTGCGTGGCCAGGTAGAAGACCCGGTTGCCGCGGGTGCCGTGCGTCTGGTCGAGGCCGTCCAGGAGCTCCGCCAGGGACGTGTACGCCGCGGGATCGGCGAAGTCGCCGCGGTGGTAGACGATCCGGGAGGCGAGCTCGTCCCACGCCTCCGCATCAACCGGCTGGACGCGGGAGTACCTGTCCAGCGATTCCTTCAGCTCCCGCCGGAAGGTCTCGTCCGTGTACGGGCGGCGGCCGACGGCCACCAACGTGAACTCATGGGGGAGCAGGTGCGTGCGCCACAGCTGGAACAGCGCCGGGATGACCTTGCGGTGGGCGAGGTCGCCGGTGGCGCCGAACAGGACGAAGACGGCCGGCTCCGGGACGCGCTCCAGGCGGAGGCCGTCGCGGAGCGGGTTGTCCAGGGGCTTTGCCGCGGGGGTGCGACGCCGGCTCTCGGTGGCGAGGCGCAGGTCCCGCATGGTGCGCGGGGCGTCCTTCCTCGCAGGCGGCGCGGAGCTCGCGGGCGCGGGGCTCGCGGGCGCGCCGGGCGTCCCGGCGGTGGCCCCCGGAGGTTTCGCCACGTCTAGCCCGTCTTGACCGTGTGGCCGCCAAACTCGTTGCGGAGCGCGGCGAGCACCTTGCCGCCGTAGGAATCATCCTGGCGCGAGCGGAACCGGGTCAGCAGCGCAAGCGTGATGACCGGCGCCGGGACGTCCCTGTCGATCGCCTCCTGCACCGTCCAGCGGCCCTCGCCGGAGTCCGCCACCCAGCCCTTCAGGTGCGCCAGGTCGTTGCCCTGCGACGCGAACGCCCGGACCGCCAGCTCCAGCAGCCACGAGCGCACGACCGAACCGTGGTTCCACATCTCGGCGATGCCCCCAAGGTCGAGGTCGTAGTCGGACGCGTGCATGATCTCGAAGCCTTCGGCGTACGCCTGCATCAGGCCGTACTCGATGCCGTTGTGGACCATCTTCACGTAGTGGCCTGCGCCCGGCCCGCCCACATGCATGTACCCGCCCTCAGGTGCCAGCGACAGGAAGATGGGCTCCAGCGGCTTCACGGCTTCGGCCTCACCACCGGTCATCAGGCAGTACCCGACCTGGAGTCCCCAGATCCCCCCGGACGTGCCGGCGTCGACGTAGGCGATGCCCTTGACCTTGAGCTCGGCGTGGCGTCGGACGTCGTCGTGGAAATTGGTGTTGCCGCCGTCGATGATCGTGTCGCCGGGCTCCAGGTGCTCCAGCAGCTCGTCGATCTGCGCCTGAGTGGCGTCGCCTGCCGGGACCATGATCCAGACGTGGCGAGGTCTCTCCAGCTTCGAGACCAGCTCTCCGATCGAGAAGGCGGCCTCGGCTCCCTCCTTCGCGATCTCGGTCGTCCTCTCGGGCGTCCGGTTGTAGGCAACGATCTCGTGGCCGTCGAGGAGCAGGCGGCGGACCATGTTCGCGCCCATCCGTCCGAGTCCGATGAAGCCGATGCGCATGAGGGATCTCCGTTGGCGGCCGGAACTGGGTGCGACGGCGGCGGGTCAAGCATAGGCCTGCACGCCAGCGACCGCCTTCGACGCGGATGGGCGTCAGGCCTCGGTGGAGGTGTTCTCGGTCAGCCCTCTCCCCTGCCCTCGGCCGGGCCCATCGAGGACGCCTCGATCGCCAGCACCTTGCCCACGCGCCGCCGGTGCCGGGGCTCGCCCGAGAAGCGCGCCGCGAGGAACGCCTCCGCGCACTCCACCGCCGGTTCGATCCCGATCACCCTGGCCCCCAGCGCAAGCACGTTCATGTCGTCGTGCTCGACGCCCTGGTGCGCGGAGTAGGTGTCGTGGCAGAGCCCCGCCCGGATGCCGCGCATCTTGTTGACCGCGATGGACGCCCCCACGCCGGAGCCGCAGACCAGGATCCCCCGGTCCGCGTGCCCGGTCTGGATTGCCTGGCCAAGGAGCCACGCGAAGTCCGGGTAGTCGTCCTGCGGGTCGGAGCCGTCGCCACCGAGATCGATCAGCTCGTCATCGGCCTGGAGCAGCGCCTCCAGCTTCGCCATGAGCTCGTCCTTGAACGCGGCCCCAGCGTGATCGGCCGCCAACGCAACGCGCATCGCCGTCGCTCCTTCAGCCGCGTACGTGCGGGTGGCCAAGGGACGGATCGGAGACGCCGACGCGCCCGCGGAGCCCCTCGCGGACCACCCGCCGCCCCACAGATGCGACGTTCTCGGCGGTGAACCCGAAGGCCTCCAGGATGGTCCCGGCCGGTGCGCTGGCCCCGAACCGGTCCAGCCCCAGGATCGCGCCCTCGTCGCCGGCCCAGCGCTCCCAGCCCTGGGAGACGCCGGCCTCGACCGTCACCCGCTTGCGCACGCCCGCCGGGAGCACGCTCTCGCGATAGGCGGCGTCCTGTGTCTCGAACCGCTCCCAGCACGGCAGGCTCACGACGCGGGTCGGGATGCCGTCGGCCTCCAGCGCATCGGCAGCCGTCGCGCACAGGGCCAGCTCGGATCCGGTGGCCACGAGGATGAGCTCGGGCGTTCCCCCGGTCGCTTCCCTGAGCACGTACCCGCCGCGGCGGACGCCATCGCGTGCCCCCTCCTTCGTGCCCGGCAGCGTCGGCAGCTTCTGGCGGGTGAACGCCAGCGCCACAGGTCCGGGGGCGGCATCCGCGAGCGATGACCGCTCTGCCGCCAGCGCCCAGGCAGCGATCGCCTCGTTCCCGTCGCCGGGGCGGATGAACCACAGGTTCGGGATCGCGCGCAGCGCCGCGTAGTGCTCGACCGGCTGGTGCGTTGGCCCGTCCTCCCCCAGGCCCACGGAGTCGTGGGTCCAGACGTAGGTGACGTGGAGGCCGGAGAGGGCCGCGATCCGCACCGAGCCCCGCATGTAGTCGCTGAACGTCAGGAACGTCGCGCAGTAGGGGAGGAACCCGCCGTGGTAGGCGATGCCGTTGGCGATGCCGCCCATCGCGTGCTCGCGCACGCCGAAGCGGATGTTGCGCCCCGCGTGATCGGCCTCGAAGTGGTCGTGGCCCAGCGCCTTGACGTCCGTCAGGTTGGACTCGGACAGGTCTGCGGACCCGCCGAACAGCTCCGGCAGGGCCGCGGCCAGCGCCTGGATCGCGTCCTGGCTGGCGTTCCGGGTGGCGATCCCGGAACCGGTGTCGTAGGCCGGGAGCGCCTGGTCCCAACCGGTGGGCAGCGCACCGCTCACGCGGCGGCGGAGCTCGGCCGCCTCGGCGGGGAAGTCGGCCGCGTAGGCGGTGACACGCGCCTCCCAATCCGCCACGAGCGCCTCGCCCGCGGGGACGGCACGGCGGAACAGCTCGCCCGCCTCGTCGGGGACGAAGAAGGTCTTGTCCGGGTCCCAGCCGTACGCCTCCTTGGTGAGGCGGACCTCATCCGGGCCGAGCGGGGCGCCGTGCGACTTCTGGCTGTCATGCTTGTTGGGGCTGCCGAAGCCGATGTGGGTATGGACCGCGATGATCGACGGGCGGCCGTCGGCCCTCGCAGCCTCGATGGCCGCCGAGATCGCCGCGACGTCGTTTCCGTCCTCGATGCGCTGGGTATGCCAGCCGTACGCCGCATAGCGCGCGAGCACGTCCTCGGTGAACGTCCAGGCGGTGGGGCCGTCGAGCTGGATCCGGTTGTCGTCGTAGAGGGCGATGAGCTTGCCCAGCTTCAGGTGACCCGCGAGGGAGCTCGCCTCCGCGGTGATCCCCTCCTGCAGGTCGCCATCCGAGCAGATGACGTACGTGCGGTGGTCCACGACGTCGTGTCCCGGCCTGTTGAACTCAGCGGCGAGGCGGCGCTCCGCGATGGCCATGCCGATGCCGTTGACCAGGCCCTGCCCGAGCGGACCCGTGGTGGCCTCCACGCCCGGTGTCATGCCGTACTCGGGGTGGCCGGGCGTGATGGAGCCCCACTGCCGGAACGAGCGGAGATCGTCCAGGCTCACGGCGTAGCCGGTCAGGTGGAGCAGCGAGTAGAGCAGCATCGACGCGTGTCCGGCCGACAGCACGAACCGGTCGCGGTCCGGCCAGGCGGGATCCGTCGGCGCGTGGCGGAGGTGGCGAGTCCAGAGCGCGTAGGCCATCGCCGCCGCGCCCATGGGGGCGCCAGGGTGCCCGGAGTTCGCCTGCTGCACTCCGTCGATCGAGAGGGTGCGGATCGTGTTGACGGCGAGCAGATCGAGATCGTCGGAGGGGCTGGTCATCGCTGTCTCCGGGTGCGCGGGACGCGGGATGGACCGGCGCGTCCCCGTGGCGGCGCGCACGGCGCGGCGAGTCGAGCCGCGGGGGCCATCGTATCGCGGGCGGCGGCGTATCCTCGGCGCCATGCCCGCCCAGCCTGCCTCGAGCCGGCCCCCTCCCGGCCGCTCCCCGTCCACCCGCCTGCCGGCGGCTCATCGGCCGCGCATCGTGGTGGTCGGCGACCTGGTGATGGATGTCGTGCTGGCGGCGGATCGAGACCTCGCCCGTGGCACGGACATCACCGGACGCGTGGCCCTGCGCCAGGGCGGCTCGGCTGCCTCGACGGCACGGTGGCTGGGGAAGATCGGCGCGCGGAGCTCTCTCGTGTGCGCGGTGGGCCGGGACGTTGCAGGCAGGGCCCTCGTCGCCGCCTTGGCCGCGGACGGCGTGACCGTGCGGGCGGTGCGCGTGGCGGGGTCGCCAACGGGTCGGATCGGCGTGTTCGTGGAGGCGGGCGGCGAACGCTCTTTCGTCACGGATCGGGGGGCCGCCCTGCGGCTCCGGCCGGAGGACCTGAACCCGTCCTGGTTCGCGGGGGCGGAGGTCGTCCACCTCCCGGCCTACTCGCTCCTGGACCAGCCGCTGGGCCGGGCCGGCATGGTCGCCATCCGCCTCGCGCGCGAGGCCGGCGCCCTCGTGACGGTGGACCTCTCATCGAGCGGACCACTCCTCGCGAAGGGCCGCCGCTCCGCCCTGGCCCTGATCCGGGAGGCTGCCCCGGACCTGCTGTTCGCCACCCGCGACGAGGCCAAAGCCCTCATGGGCTCGAAGCGCCATGCGGGCCTGCTGGACCTGGCGCCGATCGCGATCGTCAAGCGCGGCCGCAAGGGTGCCATCGTGCTGCTCCGCGACGGCGACCAGCCTCTCCGCCTCGAGGTCGCCACGGCATCGGTCAAGACAGGCGACACCACCGGCGCGGGGGACGCGTTCAACGCCGGCTTCCTGGCCGCGTGGGTCGAGGCCCGGCATCGAGGCCTTGGGATGCCGGCGGCCGTGCGACGGGGCGCCATCGCGGGCAACCGGCTCGCGCTCCGGCACCTGTCCCACCCACCGGGGGAGCTTGCGCTCGCCTGAGCAACGGCTTCCGGCGACGGTCCACCCGCGCGACCGCGGACCGGAGGTCGGGCGATACGGACCCGCCGGCCCACACGCGACGGGTTGCCGCCCCGTGGCCTACGTCTTCAGGAAGCGGTCGAACCAGTCGAGCATCCGGGTCATCCGGTCGATCCGCCGGTCGATGCGACCGATCGCCTGGATGACGTGGAACTCCTCCGGGTACAGGATGTACTCGACCTCCCGGCCCAGCCACCGGAGCGCGATGAAGAGCTGCTCGTTGTCGGACGTCGGACAACGCCGGTCGGCCTCCGACTGGAGCATCAGCAGCGGGGTCCGGACGCTGGCGACGTTCCGCAGCGGCGACTGTTGCCACAGCTGCTCGACGCCCTCGGGCGTGGTCGCATCGCCCATGCGGGCAGCGCGGCAGTACTCGGGGCCGCTGTCGCTCTGGGCCCACGCCGAGACCTGGTTGCTCACGCCGTTCTCGGACACGGCTGCCCGGAACCGGTCCGTGGTCCCCACGAGCCAGTTGACCATGAAGCCGCCATACGAGAGGCCCAGCACACCCAGGCGGTCGGGGTTCGCCAGGCCGATGTCGATGGCGTGGTCGAGCGCCGCGTGGACGTCTTCCGCGTCCGGTCCTCCCCACTCGCCCAGCTGCGGCTTGATCCACGCGGCACCGTAGGACGCAGAGCCCCGGATGTTCGGCAGGACGACGCGGTAGCCGCGGGCGCAGAGCAGGACCACCTCCAGGGACGGGGCCGGGGCCCACGCTCCGAGCGGCCCGCCGTGGACGTCCACGACGGTGGGCAGCGGCTCGTCGCCGGCGCCGGCCGGGGAGGCGATCCACGTCTCGATCGTGCCACCGGGTCCCGGGGCGTCCACGCGGCGCATCTCTGGCCAGGCGAGGCCGTTGATCCACGAGGAGCCCATCGTCGTCAGCGGGCGCAGCGAGCCGGCCTTCGTGACCAGGAGCAGCTCCGGTGGCCGGGCGCCCACCGTGGCCGTCACCGTCAAGCGCCCGCCGCCCAGCGCCATCGTGTTGGCCATGACATCGCCCTGCACCATGGGCGCGGGCTGACCGGCAGGCCGGCCAATCTCGGGATCCAGTGGGAAGCGCCATGGGTGCGTCCGTCCGCGATCCGTGACGAGCGCGACCACCGCGTCCGTCCCGTCCCAGGTGGGCCCGGGTCGGCCATCGGTCATCCAGCCGGTCAGGTCCGTGTCGGCCCAGTTCCCGACCGGCCTGTCCAGAGCGGGTGCCAGGGCCACGGCTGGCGCGGAACCATCGGCCGGACCCAGGTACAGGGTGGGGGAGAGGTCGTCGAAGAAGTCCGGGTCGTCCACCCCGATCCCCGCGACCCAGCGGCCGTCCGGAGAGTACGCCGCCGACTTGACCGGGCCGGCAAGCGCCATGATCTCGCGGATGTCGCCGCCCCCGAGCGGCACCTCCCAGATCGAGGTCCGGGGGTGGCGATCTGCGTCGTCTCGTGGGTCTGCGGTGAAGGCGATGGCCTTGCCGTCGGGGCGCCAGGCGAGGTCGGCAACGCCGCCGGCGACGCTGGTGAGGCAGCGCGGCTGTCCAGTCTCCGCCGCCTGGATGACGTGCACCTGCCGCACCCGATCGACGTAACCGGTCTCGTCGTAGCGCCAGTCCATCGTGGTCACGCGGCGCGCGCGAGGCTCGCCAGTCTTGGGCACGGGACCGACGATGAACCGCTGCGGGTCCGTCCTGGCCGTGAACGCGATCCAGCAGGCCATCCGGCGACCACGCGTAGCTCGCGCACCGACAGGTCCCCGGTGGGCAAGGTCAGGGGCTCGCCGCCGCGAAGGTCGAGGATCCGGAGCGAGGCGGGAGCGTCATCGTCGGCGGGCGTCTCGCGCAGGAACGCAACGCGCTGGCCGTCGGGCGAGATCAGGGGCCGCGTGTCGCGGACGGGCCCCCGGGTCAGGCGGCTGGGAGTGGGGGCTCGGCCGCGTGCCTCTGCCTGGATCGGCACGAGCCACAGGCTGGACGTGTAGTGCTCCCCCTCCACAACGCGCCGTGAAACCACGGCGAAGGACCCATCGGGTGACAGGTCGTGCTCTTCGAGGACCACCTGCCGGCGGAGCGTCTCGGGGGTGGGGAGCCGGGGTGTCCGGCGCGTTCGGTCAGCCATGGCCCACAGGCTAGCCCGCCGGCCCGGCGGCCGTCGTCACTTGGTGCACCCCGCGCACCGCGGACGTACCCTCATCCCATGCTCAGCCCCGACCGCATCGCCATCGCCCCCGAGGTTGCCGACGCCCTGCGCGACAACCGTCCCGTCGTCGCCCTCGAGTCGACGCTCATCACACACGGATTCGCCTACCCGGGCAACATCGAGGTCGCCGCCGCGTCGGAGCTGGCCGTCCGGTCCGCCGGCGCCGTGCCCGCGACCGTCGCGCTCCATGACGGTCGCCTGCTGGTGGGCCTGTCCGCCGAACAGCTGGAGTTCCTGGCGACGGCCCCGCGCGGCACCGTGCGGAAGGTCGCGCGTCCGAGCCTCGCCGCGGCCATCGCCTGGGGCGGGTGGGGCGCCACGACCGTCTCCGCCACGATGATCGCCGCCCACGCCGTGGGCATCCGCGTGTTCGCGACCGGCGGCATCGGCGGGGTTCACCGCGGCGCCCTCGGTGGTGAGCGGCCCAGCCTCGACATCTCCGCCGACCTCGGTGAGCTGGCTCGCACCCCTGTGACGGTCGTCTGCGCAGGCCCCAAGGCCATCCTGGACGTGCCGCTCACGCTCGAGTACCTCGAGACGCATGGCGTGCCGGTCCTGGCCGTCGGGACGGACGAGCTGCCCGGGTTCTACTCGCGCGGCAGCGGGATCCCCGCGCCCCAGTCCGTGCCCGACATCGCGGCGGCGGCGGCCGTCGTCCAGGCCCACGAGTCGCTGGGGCTCGGATCCGGGATCCTTGTCTGCACGCCGGTGCCCGAGGCCGACGCCCTCCCGGACGACGTCGCCCGCGAAGCGATCGCCCAGGCGGTCCACGAGGCCGATCGGGCGGGCATCACCGGCCCCGCCGTGACGCCGTGGCTGCTGGCGCGCGTGGCGGCGATCACCGACGGCGCGTCCGTCGTGGCCAACACCTCGCTGATCCTCAATGACGCACGGGTCGCGGGCGAGCTGGCGGTCGCGCTCGCGGGCTGAGACCTGCGCGGTCCGGCTGTGACGTACCCGATCCGTGTGTGGACCGCAGTCACCGAATCCTCGGTCACGGACGCGTTTGCGGCCATCTGCGCCTTGTCTGTGGCCGGGGCGCTGATTACACTCGCGACGATCGTGGTCTTCCGGTCCAGCGAGCGGCGTGCGAGGGATCGGGGCCTGCTCGACCGGACCACCGGCTCGTAGCACCCGGTCAACGCCCGGGGGCGGGCGGCGCAGCGAGGAGCAGCAATGCGGATCTACGAGGGGAGCCCGCGGCAGGATTTCGAGGAGGTCTTCCGGTCGATCGGCGCCTTTCTCGATGAACGCGGCATGCGGGACATCCTGCTGCTCGAGGTGCCGGACGGGTTCGTCGTCCAGGGGCTGGTCATGGCCGGTGGGTCGACCTCGGCGTGGTCCGAGGCGATCGGGACGCAGACCAAGGAGACCCTGACCTTCGTCGATGACGACATCGCCAAGTTCATGGAGGAGGCCGCGACGCGTCGCGGTGACGTAGAGCAACCGGCCCCGACGAACGTGGGTCACGAAGGCGCCCTGCGCGTGATCGGACGCTGGATCGACGAGCAGAAGCCGAAGGACGTGTTCCTGTTCGAGCAGGAGGGTGCCTACGTGGTCCGGCTCCTCATGGCCGGCCAGTCGGGCGCCCACCATCAGCTGGCCGAGTTCACCCGTGACGACGTCTCGTCGCTGGTGGCCCAGGGCCCGATGCATCGGGGAGGCAAGGCCGACCCCGGCGCCCCCGCCTCGTGACAGGGCGCCCGACACCGGGCACAATCAATAGCGATATGTCGTAGCAAGGAGGCCCAAGCCCATGAAGGCGCTGCGGACCGTTGCCGTCGCGCTCGGGGTCACCCTGGGCGCACTGATCATCATCCCCATGGTCGTGCTGGCCGGACTCTTCGTCTGGCTGAAGCTGACCGAGGAGGACGACGAGGAGGCCCTGGAGCTCGAGCAGGAAGGCGCCTGATCGCGTCGTCCACCCCGGCGGGCCCCCGGCCCGTCGATCCCTCGAATTCGCGTTCGACGCCCGCCATCCCGGCGGGCGTCTCCGCGTCCCCGTCAGGCCTCGCGTCTCCCGCGGGCGTCTCTGTGCCTCCGCCAGTCGCCGCCGGGTCGCCCCGTGATCGCCGCCTGGCCGAAGCCGGCATGCTCCTCACGGTCCTGATCTGGTCGGCCAACTTCGTCGTGGTCAAGGCGGCAATCGCCGAGCTGGGCCCGCTCACCTTCACGTCTGCCCGGTTCGTCATCGCCACCCTCACCCTGTTCCTGCTGGTCCGCTGGCGCACGGGGGCGATCCGCCGGCCCACCGGGCTCACCCTGCAGCTGATCGGCCTGGGCATGCTGGGGTTCGGCTGCTACCAGGTGGCGTGGACTCTCGGGCTGACACAGATCACCGCTGGCGACTCGGCGCTGATCGTGGCGGCATCCCCGGTGCTGGTCGCGCTGCTGGCCGGAGCCCTGGGGATGGACCGCCTGACGCCCCCGAAGCTGGCGGGCGCGCTGACGGCGTTCGTCGGGGTGGCGCTCGTCATCGCCGGCGGTCACGAGCTGACGCTGGGGGCCTCGCTGGCAGGCGACGTGCTCACGCTAGCGGCGGCCGTGTTCTGGGCGGTCTACACGGTGCTCGGAACGAGATTGCTCCGGCGCGTTGATCCCCTGCAGGCGACGGCCTGGACCGTCCTGGGTGGGACGCTGCTGCTGGTCCCGCTCGGGATCTGGGAGGCGGCCACCTCGCCGGCCGTCGTGGTGACGCTGCCGGTGGTCGTGGCGGTGCTCTTCTCGGGCGCACTGGCCGTGGGGACGGCGAACGTGCTCGTGTTCAACGCCATTCGCCACATCGGACCCACGCGGACCTCGGCGAGCCAGCTCCTGGTCCCGGCGGGCGCCGTCATCCTGGGTGCGATCTTCCTCGCCGAGCCGGTCCGGCCGGCCCAGGTCGTGGGCGGCGCGGTGATCATCCTGGGGCTGTGGCTGACGAGGCGGGGCAGCGTCCTGCCGACAAGCGTGCGGGCGCGGCTGCCGGGGGCCTGATCTACCAGCGATCCCAGCGCGCGAACTCCTCGAACGGCACCCAGCCCGTGTGAGGCTCCGCGACTCGCGGACCCCTCTTGCGTCGGCTGGGACACTTGCGCACCGTGGCGCATCTACCTCGCATGACCGACATCACGATCGGGGACATCCCGGCGACCGACGCCACCGTCCGCCTCGCGGCGAGCGGCGACGAGGTGGCGTTCGCGCGCCTGGTGGAGCGACACCACGGATCAATGGCGAAGGTCGCCTACGCGGTGTGCGGTGATGTCGAGTCCGCACGGGACGCCACGCAGAGCGCGTGGGCCATCGCCTGGCGCCGGCTCTCCACGCTCCGCGACCAGTCCCAGGTCCGATCCTGGCTCGTGGCGATCGCCGCGAACGAGGCTCGCCAGGTCGTGCGCAAGCGCGGCCGCCGGGTCGTCGTGGACATCAGCGAATCACTGGACGCCGCGCCGGGGGCAGACCCCGCGGACCGGATCGGCGCCGTGGATCTCGCCCGTGTCCTTGCCAAGCTCAAGCCCGACGACCGCGCGCTCCTCGCGCTCCGGTTCGTCGCCGGTCTCGACTCCACCGAGATCGCCGTGCAACTCCACCTCTCCCCGTCGGGCGTGCGCAGCCGCCTCGCCCGGCTCATCGAGCGTCTCCGGACGGAGCTCGACCATGCCTGAACCGACGACCTTCGAAACCCGCCTGGCCGACGCCTTCGACCGGTACACCGACGCCGCTCCGCGCCACGTGAACGCCCGGGTGCTCGCCGCCGAGATCGCCGCGGGCCAGCGCGGCCGGGGCTTCGCGCTGCCGCACCTCGCGCCGCGGCTCGGTGGTCTGCGTCTCGCGATCGTGCTCGGCCTGCTGGCGCTCGCGAGCGTGGCCGGCCTGCTGTTCGCCGGTGGGTTCCTGGCTCCCGAGCCGGCGCCGCTGGGCGGAGGCGGCCGGATCCTGGTCCAGCTGACGGATGACGACAGGACGCACCTGTTCGGTGCCGACGGCACCATCCGGGCGTCGGCCACGATGCAAGCCCGGGGATGCCCGCAACTGCTGGGCAACGTCGACGCGGTGAGGCTGGGCGGTTTCGGTGCGGATACGTTCCGCTCGTTCGACGCGCACTTGTTCCCCTCGTTCAGCGGTCAAGGCCAACACCGGCAGCTCACGAACTACGGGGGCTTCGAGGTCTGGTCGGGCGACCGTGGGTCGAGGGCGTTCGTCGATCAGGCGGCGGGCGCCTCGGTGGTCACCTTCCGCGATGGCGACGTCGCCAACCCCCACATCGACTGGTATCCGATCGTCGGCGCCTCCGGTGGCGCGCTGTCGCCTTCCGGCGATGTCCTCGCCCTGGCCGTGCCCGATGGACCGGACGCCCTCCAGATCCACCTGCTGGGCGGCGGCACCGACAGGGTCATCGCGGGGCTGCCAGTTGATGACCCGGAGGCGTATCCGTCGATCTCCTGGTCGCCCGACGGGTCGCGCTTCGCCGTCTCCACCCTGCCGGGTGATCGGGGCCTGACCCTCGTCACCCCGTCGGATGGGAGCGTCCGCAACGCGGGCCATCCGGATCTCGCGTCACGGTCGAGCTTGTACGTCCCTGCCGGCGCCTGGTCACCCGACGGTGGATCCATCGTCGCAATGACGGACACCGGCGAGCTGGAGGTGATCGACCTCGACGAGGGCGCCCACCAGGTCCTACCGTTCCTCGTTGGCCCGGCCATACCGGCCGTCAGGTGGTCGCCCGACGGCACGAGCCTGGCAGTTGTCACCGAGTGGCGAGGGTGGCCGGCGCGGCAGGCCGTCACGATCTACCCGCTCGACGGGTCGGAACCCCGCGTCGTCGAGCTGCCCGGGACGACTGGCGAGAGGTCGGAGATGGCCTGGTCGCCCGACGGCACGATGCTGCTCACGGTGGATACCGCCGGCCCGGTCAAGAGCCGGACCGGCGACGCCGCAAGGCTCTGGGCAACCGACGTCTGGGGCGACGCCCAGTCGAGGTCGATCGCGTCCGTGCCGCAAGCCGCCGACTTCCCGCTCCGCGGGCTGGGCGCTCCCTGTCTCGAATGGCTCCCGGAGGTTCAACCGTGAAGCGTCCCGTCCTGGCCATCGTGGCCGTCCTGGTCCTCGCCGGCTGTGCCGCCACCGGGGCGCCGACCGCCACCCAGGAGCCCTCCACAGCGCCCTCAGCCTCTCCGGCTGTGTCGGCTGCTGCGACGCCCGGCCCCACGGTCGCCGCGTCTCCGACTGCGACGCCGAAGCCGGCGGTCCTCCCCGGCGAGGCGTGGATCGCCTTCCAGGGGGACAGCGGCGACGGTCTCTATGGCGTCAGGCTCGTGCGTCCGGACGGGACCGACCTGTTCTTTCCCACCGATGCGGCCGAGGGCACGGAGCAACTCCACCCGGACTGGTCGCCGGACGGCCAGCGTCTCGTCTTCAGCACGAAGGGCGCTGCTGCGCGCGACCTGTGGGTGACGGACGCCGACGGCGGCAACCCCGAGCACATCGTCATCTGCGACACGTGCTCGATCGCGGACGAGCCCGCGTGGTCGCCGGACGGTACGTCGATCGCGTTCCACCGTCACTCGCTCGAGGACGACTGGGTCTCAACGCTCGAGATCTACGACGTCGCGAGCAAGACGACGAGGGTCGTCCTCACAACCACCAGGAACCGCGCGCTCTTCGCGCCCCGGTGGTCGCCCGACGGTACGAAGATCGTCGCGGAGTACCTCCACCGGCGCGACGGCGCGACCAGTCTCGAGGACTTCGACAGCGGCAGCCTCGCGATCATCGACGTGGGCGCCGCCAAGCCCAAGCCGACGGTGATCACCGGCGACTCCTACTGGCCCGCCAACCCTGACTGGAGCCCGGACGGTTCGCTGATCGTGTTCTTCCGGCCCGTCGACCCCGAGAAGTTTGACGCCGAGGCGGACCTGTGGACGATCAACCCCGACGGGACCGGCCTGACACAGCTCACGCACTACGCGGACGAGCACGCCTTCGCCGTCCAGCCGACGTTCATGCCCGACGGCACGCGGATCGCGTTCGTCACGGCGAAGGTCGGCTCCGATGACCCGTGGGTCATGGCGACCGTCGCCCTCGACGGCAGCGACGCGCAGCCGGCCACGAGCAGCGGATACATCGCGGGCGTCCACCCGAGGTTCCGCCCGACGCCCTGATCGCGGACTCCAGGCGAGGCGAACGGCGAAACGAATCCGGTTGCGCCGACGCCATACCCTTCGAACCCGGCACATCGTGCGCCGGGGCCAGGGTGAGGGACCAGGGACCGTGGAACGGAGGGAGCTCGTCGAGCGGGCGGGGCGGGGCGATCACGACGCCTTCGCCGTGCTCGCCACGGCGTCCGCCACGCGCCTCGACGCGGCCGCACGCCTCATCCTGCGGGACCGCGAGCTCGCGCGCGACGCGGTCCAGAACGCCCTGGTACGCGCCTGGCGTGACCTCCCTGGACTTCGTGACCCGGAGAGGTTCGACGCCTGGCTGCACCGTCTCCTCGTCAACAGCTGCCTCGACGAGGCCCGCCGGCGCCGGCGCCGTCCCATCGAGGTCGAGATCCTGCCCATCGACGAGCCGGTTGCGGGCGGCGACGCCGCACGCAGCCTCGCGGACCGCGACCTCGTCGAGCGGGCACTGGCCCGGCTCGACCCGGAGCACCGGGCGCTCGTCGTCCTCCACTACTACCTCGGCTACCCGCTGCCCGAGGCGGCGGCCTCGCTCGGGATCTCCCTCCCGGCTGCGAAGTCTCGGCTGCACCGGGCGATGCAGGGTCTGCGCCGGACGTTGACCACGGACGTGCCCCCCGTCCCCAGCCCGCAGGGAGGGAGGACGGCATGACGACCGTCGACCGGTTCGACCCGTTCGAGCAGCGCATCACGGCCGCGATCGGCGAGATCGCCGCGCCGCGCCGGCCCGACTACCTCGAGGGCATCCTCCGGCAGACCGCGCGCACCTCGCAGCGGCCGCGCTGGAGCTTCCCGGGAACGTGGCTTCCCGCGGGCGTGACCCTGGCGCCGGCGTGGGCCGGACAGGCGCCGCTGCGCCCGATCCTGCTGCTGGCGCTTGCGGCGCTCCTCGCCCTCGCTGCGACCTCGATCTTCGTCGCCGGCTCCCGGCCCAGGCTCCCGCTCCCGGTGGGTCCGGCCCGCAACGGCGCCCTCGTGTTCGAGCGCGACGGGGGGATCTACCGGGCGTCATCCGTCGGTGGCGACGTCGCGGCGATCATCGACGGGCCTGACCGGGAGAGCGGCCCCTACCTGTCGCCGGACGGCTCGACGATGATGTTCGTGCGCACCGCGTCGGACGGTGACCACCTCATGATGGCCGACAGCGACGGATCAGCCTCTCGCGAGGTCCTCGGGCTGCCGATCCAGGATGGGTGGGCGCAGGCATGGTGGGCCTACGACAGCTCCTACGTGCTCGTGACGGGCCAGTTCGAGAACGGGACCCGACGGCTGTTCAAGGTGCCGGCCGACGGCAGCGGCGCGCAGGAGATCGTCCTTCCCGACGGTCTCGTCCCGTATGACGCCCTGCCCAGTCCGGCGGACCCGGATCTGTTCCTCCTGCGGGCGTTGACAACCAGCAGTCGCTCGCAGGGGCTCTACCTCGCGCACCTGGACGGCTCGGTCGGCCCCCGCTTCGACCTCATCGGCATCTCGGCGTATGGACTGGAGTACACGCTCTCAGGTGCCCAGTGGTCCCCGGACGGATCGACCATCGCCTACAACGCCATGGATCTCGATCCCGTGACCCTGATGACGTCCTTCCGTGTCCACCTCATCGATGCCGACGGGACGAACGACCGGCCCTTGCCGGCGCCCGCGGACCCGCGCATCCACCAGGGGTGGCCCACCTGGTCGCCCGACGGCACCCAGCTCATGGTCGAGCGGTTCGTGCTTCCTTCCGAGGGCGCGCAGGACGCGTCGTCGTGGGTGGCCGTCGTCCCCGCCGACGGCTCGGGGCAAGGCCGAGACATGTCGCCACGGAGCGACGGGAGCGCCGGCACGGGGACCGTCAAGGTGTGGTCGCCGGACGGATCGGCGGCGCTCCTCTACTTCAACGACCTCGCGCGGACGTACCTCGTGGACACCGCCTCCGGCGAGGGGTCCGAGGTGCAGCTGGGAGACAACCTGCCGGAATGGCAGCGACTGGCGCCGTGAAGGGCTTCATGACCCGGCCAGCCAGGTGGCGTGTGCTGACGAGCCTCCTGGTCGCAGCCGTCGCCGCAACCATGGCCGGAGGCTGCTCGGCGCTGTCGCCAGCAGTCCCAGCTGAGCCTTCGGCTCGGACGGCGGCTCCGGCAGCGGCCGGGCCGTCGCAACCGCCCACCGCTCCGGCATCGGCCGAGGCGTCGCAACCGCCCACCGCTGCAGCGGAAGGGCCGCTCCGTCGCGTGGAGGTGAGCGGCGCATCGGTCCGACTGTCGTGCACCGGCGCCGCCAGGCCGACCGTCATCCTCGAGGCCGGCCTCGACTCCAGCGGGTCGGTGTTCGATCCCATCGCCGAGGGTCTGGCCCCTGCTGTCCGCACCTGCTGGTACGACCGACCGGGGGTCGGCGGCAGCGAGGCCCTTCCCGGTGTCGAGGCACTATCGGTCGGTGATCGCGTGGACGAGCTGCACGCCGTGCTCGTCGCGGCCGGGATCGAGGGCCCATACGTGCTCGCCGGCCACTCGTACGGCGGCATGATCGTGCGCCTCTTCGCCGCGCGCTTCCCGGAGGACACGGCAGGCCTGATCCTGATCGATTCCAGCCACGAAGAGCAGTTTCGGCCAGGCGGCTGGGGGGACCAGGGCGAGCCGTGGGTCGACGGCCGCCACCAGGTGGACAAGGCCGCGAGCCGCGACCAGCTGCTCGAGTCAGGACTCCTCGGCGACCTGCCGCTCATCGTGCTGACCAACGGGCGGATGACCGGCGACATCGAGCGAGCGTGGTCGCCACTCCAGGATGCGCTCGGCGGACTCTCATCGAACGCGCTGCACATGGTGGCAACCGACGCGGGCCACTCGGTCATGGAGGACCGGCCGCAGCTCGTCGTCGAGGCCATCCGTGCGGTCGTGGACGCAGCCCGAAGCGGGCACCCGCTGCCGGAATGTGGACCGGGGTTCGAGGCCAAGGGCGCCGAGTGCCTGGCGGAGCCGCTGGCGGTGCAGATCGCGGCATGGGATGCGGGGCGGGCGGCATTCGCCCCCCGGGCCGGCGGGCTCCCTGCCGGACGCTACCAGTTCAGCGACGACGGCACCGTGATCACGATCACCGTCGCGGACGGGCGCCTCTCGGTGGAGCTCGGCGACCCGGCTGGGATCACAGAGACGTTCACGGCCGACTACGCGGCGAAGGGTGGGCGCGTGGTGATCCGGTGGCCATTCGACTGGCGGATGCCGCGCACGTCGGGCCTCAACACCGCCACGTGGCAGGTGGCGGACGACGGCACCCTGCAGTTCCGGCAGGTGGACGATGCGCCTCGCGAGCCGTGGCTGGCCGTCCCGTGGACGCGACTGGGCAACTAGCAGCGGGTTCTGGAATCGGCGCATCGATTCGCATGTGCCGTGCGCCATACCCAGTGAACGCGGCTCCAGCCGCGCCAGACAACTGGGAGGAACCTGATGCGCGTCCCGCTCCTGCGCCCGCTCGCGGCCGGCCTCATCGCGGCGGCCCTGCTCGCCCCGGCCGCTTCGGCGGCATCACCGGTCGAGATCACCCTCACCGTGGACGGCTTCGGCGGCACCGAGACGTTCACCGCAACCGGCGGCTTCTGCGCCGAGGGCACGGCCACCAACTCGAACTTCCGGTTCGCCGGGGGCGGCCGGGCCGGCACCTTCCACCTCGACAAGACCTTCACGTGCGCCAACGGCGTGGACAAGCTGACGATCCACCTCAACGCGGCGACGGCCAACGACTCGCCGCAGGACCAGGGCGGCTGGAAGGTCGTCTCGGGCGCCGGTGCCTACGAGGGCATCCGCGGCGGTGGCAACCTCGTGGGCTACTACGTCGGCGGCGGGGTGATCGACCACTACGTGGGCGTGCTGACCCGCTAGACGCGAGCACCATTGGGCCGGCGATCCGCCCGGCGGGTCGCCGGCCTTCGGGTGCATGGCCCGGAGGTACGCCATGAGAAGCTCCGTCCTCGGCATCGTCGCCGCCCTCGCCCTTGCCGGGTGTGCGAGCGGCGCACAGCCCGGCGCACCGACGGAGGCGCCGTCACGCCCGGCGGGTCTGTCCGCGGCGCCCGCGGCGACCCCGGTTCCCACCTCAGCGCCCGCTCCGACCCCGACGGCCACCCCGGACCTCGAGACGCGCCTGGATCGGCTGCTCGGGACCGACTTCAACGGCGCGGCGCTGGTCGCGAAGGACGGCGAGGTCCTCTACGCGAAGGGGATCGGCATGGCCGACGACGCTGCCAGGCTCGCCAACACCCCGGAGACGCGGTTCCGGATCGGCTCGATCACCAAGCAGTTCACGGGCATGGGGATCCTGATCCTCGAGCCCCGCGGGCTGATCAAGCGCAGCGACTCGATCTGCGACTACATCGACGACTGCCCGAAGGCCTGGAAGGCGGTCACGATCGAGCACCTGCTCGCCCACACCTCGGGCATTGCGAGCTTCACCGACCAGCCCGACTCCGACCCGATGACCGCGTCGACCCCGGCGGAGACCGTCGCCGATGTCGCGGACACCCCGCTCGCCTGGGAGCCGGGCCGCTTCTTCGGCTACAACAACACGGGCTAAGTGCTCCTCGGCATGGTGATCGAGCGGGCGTCCGGCATGCCCTACGAGCAGTTCCTGCGCGACGAGATCCTCGAACCGCTGGGCATGGCCGACAGCGGCTACGAGGACGGCGACACGCCCGGGCTCGCGGTCGGCTAGACGTCCGCCTTCACGCCGGCCGCAGCCATCGACATGTCGGTCCCGTACGCCGCCGGCGGGCTCTACTCGACCGTGCTTCGACCTGCAGCGGTGGGCCGATGCCCTTGACGCCGACGCCCTCGTCCCGGCCGCCGTGCGCGAGCAGGTCGCCACCCCGCTGGTGGAGACCACCGACCGGGTCGGGTTCGGGTACGGCTACGGCGTGCACGTCGGCGAGGAGGACGGCCACCGGATCGTCGCCCATGACGGGGGCATCGACGGGTTCTACACGTACCTCGCCCGCTACCCCGACGACGACCTCACGATCGTCCTGCTGGCCAACCGCGAGCAGACCCCCGACCATCGCGCCACCGCTCGAGCGATCGCGCGAGCCGTGCTCGACGAGCCCTGACGGGCCGCGGAGCCGACCCCGCGCGTCGGCGCGTCTGGGCAGCGGCGACGAAGATGGAACCTCGCGCCGTTCCTCCTGCCCCGTACCTCATGGGCCAGCCGACCGGCTGCCCGGCAGGTCGGGTGGAGGAGTGATGTTTCGAACGATCGTCGAGGCGATGAGCCGTCGTCCGGCTCGTGCGTCTGCACGCGGTGCGGGAGCAGCGGTGCCCAAGGTGCGTCCAGCGCTCGCCGTGCTTGCCACCGCGAGTGTCCTCGCACTGACCGCCTGCTCGAGTCCGGCCCAGGCTCCCGCATCGACCGAGCCGTCGCCCGCGGCACCCGCCGCTGCGTCGACCCCGGCGCCCACCACGGCTGCGACCCAGGCCCCTACCGAGGCACCCATGCCGAGTCAAGCACCCACGCCGTCGCCCGCCCCGACGCCGGTCACGGTGCTGCCGGGTGAGGCGTGGATCGTCTTCCAGTGGGGTTCGCCGTGCGGACCCACGCCTGGTCAGCCGGACACCATCTGCCTTGTCCGGCCCGATGGCACCGGGGCCCACCAGCTGCCCATGCCTGCGCCAGGGGAGGCCAAGCACCCGGATTGGTCACCGGACGGGGCCCAGATCGCCTTCGTACTCGATGATGCGATCTGGATCGCGGCGGTCGACGGTGCGAGCGCCCGACCGGTTGGCACGTGCGACGGTGACTGCGACTTCCCGGCTTGGTCGCCGGACGGGAAGCGGATCGCACACACGCGCTACCACGGGCCGCCCGTCGCCGGTGGACCGCCATCGTCATCGGCGATCGAGATCGTCGACGTCGCCTCGGGCGAGGTCACCGTCGTGACGCGAACCGAGCGGCTGCAGCTCGTGGACCAGCCCCGATGGTCCCCGGATGGCGACAGGCTCGTCGTCCAGCTCGAGCAGTTCCAGGATGATGGATCGGAGACCGGCGCGTCGATAGCGATCCTGCCCGTCAAGGCGGGCTCGACGCCCAAGGCGATCACGGATCCACAGTTGTTCGCCACGTACCCGGACTGGAACCCGACGAAAGACGCGATCGTGTTCACGACCCACGACGTGGACCCGTCGGGCGCCCCGGTCCGCCTGTACACGATGCGCCCGGACGGGTCGAAGCTCATGGAGCTCGTCTACGACGGGTCGGATGACGTCCGATCGTCGCACCCGAGCTGGACACCGGACGGCCTGCAGGTGCTGTTCGTGCAGATGGACACGCGGACCGCGGCGCAGGTCGATGCCGACGGCACGGGGCTCGTGCGAATCGATGGCATCAGCGCCACGCACCCCCGGCTCAGACCGACACCGTGAGACCCCGTACCATGCGGGCCCCTGGCGTGGCCAGGGACTGAGGGAGCCGGCCGATGCGGCACGAGCTGGTGCGAAGGGCACGGGAGGGCGATCACGAGGCCTTCGGCGTGCTCGTCCACGGCGTCATCGCGCGGCTCTACGCCACGGCCAGGCTGATCCTCCGCGACCCGGACCGCGCCGAGGACGCCGTGCAGGAGGCGCTCATCCAGGCGTGGCGGGACATCCGCGGCCTGCGGGACCCGGACCGGCTCGACGCCTGGCTCCACCGGCTGCTGGTCCGATCCTGCTATCGGGCCTCGCGGCGCGACCGCCGCCGCCAGATCGTCGAGATCCCGCTGGCTTTCGACCACGACACCCCGGTGCCCGACGGCCTCGTGTCGATCGGTGTCCGCGACCAGCTGGAGCGGGCGTTCGCCCACCTCCCGACGGATCACCGGACGATCCTTGTCCTGGCCTACTACGCGGATCTGTCCCTGGCCGACATCTCCGTGGCGCTCGACATTCCGCTGGGGACCGCCAAGTCCCGGCTCCACCGCGCAACGGACGCGCTGCGGGCGGCGCTCGCCGCTGACGAACGCTCCGGCGCAGAGACTGGACGGACGGCATGACCAGCTCCGACGATCTCGAACGCCAGCTGCGCTCGATGCTCGACGCTGCGGCGCCCCGGCGGGAGCCGGACACGCTGTTCGCGACCGTCATGTCCTCGACCCGGACGGCTCGACAGCGGCCTGGGCTCCTCGTCGTGCTGCAGCAGGGGAGCGCGGGGACGGCGCCACGAGCGCACCCGAGGATCGGCCTGGTCGTGCTCCTCACGCTGCTCCTGGCGGCGCTCCTGGGCGCGCTCGCACTCGTCGGCAGCCGCGTGATCCAGCCTCCCGCGGCCGACGGGCCACGACTCGCCGTCGGGTACACCGACGGGCTCGTCATCGCCAACGGCGACGGCGGCGACCCACGGCAGATCCGCGACGACGGCGTCTACGCCGCTGCGGCTTGGTCGCCGGACGCCAGGCATGTGGCGGCGGTCCACGCGACCACCGCTGCTCCAGGCGAGCCGCGACGCCTCCGGATCCTGGAGCCGGACGGCACGCTGGTCGGTGAGGTCCCCGACGTGCGTGCCTTCCAGTGGTTGTCCCCGTCCGAGATCGCCGTCCAGGTTCCCGGGTCGACCGACGGGCCGGTCCAGGTGCGAGTCGTGGCGACCGACGGGTCGCCCGTTCGCGATCTCGGGTCGTGGATCGCGAACGACCTCGTCTTCAAGCACGACGGGACAGGGTTTGTCAGCGTCGATGAAGGGGCTGACCGGTTGGGCGCTGAGGGCGACGGCTCCGGCCGAATCATGCTGCACCGCTCGGATGGCGCCGTCGACCGGCCCCTGGTCCGGGTCGGGTTCGGACGGCTCGGCCTGCCGGCGTGGGATCCCCAGGACCGCGAGCTCGCCTACCTCGAGACGCCATCCCTGGACTGCGTGACCTGCGGCGCCTTCCTGAAGGTGGTGCCCTGGGACGGGGGGCCTGCACGAGTGCTGGCCGACAAGGCCGGCCTGTACGAACGTCCGAAGTGGGAGCCCGATGGCGCCA
>CAVYBU010000010.1:0-16377 GCA_963766735.1 uncultured Chloroflexia bacterium | reverse complement strand
GGTGGCGACGGCGGTCAGCTGACCACCGCGGCCTGAGATGACGGTGGCGCTTCCGCGTCGTTGACCAGGTCCTTGTCGGCGAGGATGCGCACCTTCGACGACGCCAGCCATGCGGTCACGTACAGCGCCGCGACGATCACGAGCAGGCCCTGGTAGCCCGTGAGCAGCGCCAGGTACTCCACCGCGCCGCCGACCATCGCGCCCAGCAGGTTGGACGCGAACGCCATGTCCGCGGTCCACGTATCCCGGAACGAGTGGCTGAACACGAGGTTGGCGAAGAACACCGGGGCGAACGCCACGACGGCTGCCAGCCGTACCGTAGCCACACCGGCTCGACCAGGAGCGACGCAGGCGGCAGGACGTACGCCACGAGGATCGAGACGAGCAGCGCCGCATAGAGTGGTACCGGGTTCCGAATCGGAAGCGGGCGTTGATGGCGATGGCGCGCGAGCACGCTCGCGAGCACGGCGAAGAACACGAGTGAGTTGACGAGCCACGTGCTGCCGAACAGCAGGCTGAAGGTCACGAGGCTCCGGGTCTCCAGCAGGAGGAACGCGACGCCCAGCAGGAAGAAGTGCGGGCTGAACCGCCGGAGGGACGTTCCGCTACCGCGCGCCGCGCGCCAGACCATGAGGCCTGCGAACACGAGGATCAGGAGCGAGCGCGCCCAAGTAGTACGGGGCGATGTACGGCTCGATCAGGTAGAGGAACGGCCAGTCATCGGTCGCAGGTTGCGGGGCGGAAGCGAGGTCGATCTCGTCCACGCTGTCCCCCGGCGGGCGGCCGCCCACGGCCTCGATCGCCGGTCCGACGGCCAGCGTCGCGGCGGCCTGTCCGTGAAGGCGCACGATGGGCTTGGCGTCGAAGGCTTCCTGGAGCATGCCGCCGATCTTGGCGGGCAGCCAGTCCTCCCGGTAGTAGTTGTAGAGAACGAACAACCCGTCCGGCCCGACGTGCGCGGCGCACGTCCTCGAACGCTTCTACGCGTGAACAGGAAGGACTCGAGCCGGAGGTTCGCCGACGTGCTCACGAGCGTCAGCGAATCGGGCAGGGCGAAGATCACGAGGTCGTACTGCGTCGTCGGTCTTGCGCAGGAAGGCGCGGCCGTCGTCCACGATTCGGGTGACGCGCGGGTCATCGTATGGGCGGTCCGGGTGGCGCTCGACGCCGATCCGCTGGATCGCCGGATCGATCTCGACCGCGTCCACGTGCTTGGCCCCCTTCTCGAGGGCGACCGCCACGTCCGTGCCGCTTCCGGCGCCGATGATGAGGACGTTGTCGAAAGTCCGCTCCGGGAACCAGCGGTAGACCTGGTTGTAGATCGGGTCCTCCAGCGCGATGTCCACCGGCCACATCGCCTGGTGGGGGATCCCGTTCACGTCCAGTGCCTCGATGCCCTGCGCGGCGTAGCGGTCGATGCGGTAGTACGGCGACCATGTCTGGTCGGGTTTCGTCGCGAGCAGGACGACCGCCAGCGTCGCGGAGATGGTGACCGCCGTGACCACTGAGGAGCGTCGGATTCCGACTGCCAGACCGCCGAGCACCAGAAGAGCGCCCAGCACCGCGAACCACACGATGGGCGGCGTCCCAAGTCCAGACAGGAGTGTGAAGGCGGCAATTCCGGCCATCGAGCCGAGGATGTCCCAGCTGTAGGCCCGCAACGGGGGCATCGATGACAGGAGGCCGCCCAATGGCACCGCGAGAGAAGCCATCAGGAGCGCGACCAGCGCCACGATGACCGGCAGCACGATGAAGTTGACGTCTGCGGCGGTGCTCTCGCTGAGCCCGAAGAAGATCTCCCCCGGGGACTGGAGTTGAATGCTCACCCGTTGCGTGGTCACGAGCAACGCGATGGCGAGAAGCATCGGACCGAACGGGGAGATCTGGATGCGGCCGTGGATTGCGGCCCCACAGGATCCCGAGGCCGATCCCCAGGAAGCTCGCCATGAGGAGGAAGTTCCGGAAGAAGCCGACGTAGATGACGTTCGCCGGGATCCATCGGATGACCAGCAACTCCGCGAACAGGACCGTGGAGCTGACGAGGAGGAGCCGTGTCGCGGGTCGTGCAAGTCGCTTCACCGGAGGCAGGAGGAATGGGCCGTCGCTGTGCGGCTCGCTGTCGTCGGACACGCGTCCTCCTCCCTTGGCGTCCCGGGTCGGTCCACGCCAGTGGTTGGGGCAGGGTAGTCCCGGCCCCAATGCTGTTCGACCGTACCTTCGGACTGTACCTGCCCGGATCCGGCACGTAGCATCGGGCCCGCGCGCCGTTCCTCGGGTTGCAGGTACCCCGGCGGCTCGCGCGCGACGGCAACGTGCTGCTCGGAGCGGCGACGCTCGCTTCGTCCGCTCGGGTTGGCGCCTTGGGCCACGACGTCGATGTGTACTCGTACTGGGCGGTACCCGCGTGGCGCCCGTGCCAAGCGGCCCGTAGCATGAGCGCGATGCGACGCTCCAGACCGGTCGCCCGTTCAACATGCCTCGATGACCCTCGAACGTCTCTGGCTGTTCCTGGCGGTCGCGCTGCCTGCGCTGGTC
This sequence comes from uncultured Chloroflexia bacterium, assembly GCA_963766735.1. Taxonomy (GTDB): domain Bacteria; phylum Chloroflexota; class Limnocylindria; order Limnocylindrales; family CSP1-4; genus CAIXZV01. The sequence goes on along the minus strand of CAVYBU010000010.1, from coordinate 13,842 downwards.
TCGCTGCTCGTCCCGCTGCCCAGCCGTGGACCTCGCGTACCAGGTGCGCGCCGGCGACGAGATCCTGCGGACCGGCGTCATCCCGGCGGTGGACGCCTACACGTTCACGGTGGCCGGGACGCCGTGGACGGACCAGCAGTGGCTGGCGCAGGTGCTCCTGGCGCTCGGGTTCCGGGCCGGCGGCTGGGAGCTGCTGGTGGTCCTGCGGGCCGCGCTGGTCTCGCTCTCGATCGGGCTGCTGGTGGCGACGGCGATTGCGCGCGGTGCCCGGGCCAGGACGGCGTCGATCCTCGGGCTCGTGGCCTTCGCCCTGGCTGCGCCCGCGCTGGCACTGCGGCCGCAGCTGTTCGCGATCGCGATCTTCGCCGCCCTGCTGCTGCTGGTCGCGCGCCGACACCGCAACCCGCGGGCGTTCTGGCTGGCGCCCCTCCTTGTCATCGCGTGGGCCAACATCCACGGCTCCTTCGTCCTCGCGCCGATCCTCCTGGGCTACGCCTGGCTGGACGACCTCGTCCGCGGTCGACCGGCGCGCGCCTCCTTCGCCGTGCTCGTGGCCGGCACGGCCGCCACGCTCGTGAACCCGTTCGGGGTGGGCGTCTGGGCGTACGCCGCCGGGCATCGGCGCCAACCCCGTCATCTCCGGCCAGGTCAGCGAGTGGCAGCGCACGACCCCGTTCACCGTTCCGGGCCTGCTGTTCTACCTCTCGGGCGCGGCGGCGTTCGTCCTGGCCGTCCGTGGACGCGCGGCGCTGCGATGGCCGGACTGGCTGTTCCTGGCGGCGCTGTTCGCGATCGGCGTCTGGGCGGTCCGCGGCCTCGCCTGGTGGCCGTTCGGCGCTGTCTTCGTGCTGGGCGGCCTGCCGGACGCGCTGTGTCCAGCGCCTCCCGGACAGCTCGACCCCGCGACGCGCGTCCCGCCTTCCGGTGGTCGTGGCGGCCTCCTCTTGGGCTGGTGGTGGCCGCCCTGCCGTGGTGGCGCCCAGCGGACCCGATCACCGGCCGCGCCGGGATCCTGTCCTACGCCCCGTCCGGGATCGCGGCGGACCTCCGCGAGCTGGCCCCGCTGGCACCCGCGTGCTTGCGGCCCAGACCTGGACCTCGTTCCTCGAGTGGGCCGTGCCAGATGCCCTGCTACTTCCTGGACTCCCGGTTCGAGCTGTTCCCGGCGGAGGTCTGGGCGGACCGGGCGACGATCGCCGCGGGCGGACCCGGCCGCGGACGAGGCCCTCGCCCGGTGGCAGGTCGACCTCCTCGTGCTCCCGGCCGGCACGCACCTGGACCTGACCGGCTGGACGGTGGTCTACGAGGACACCGACGGCGCGATCCTGGTGCGAGGCCCGGTCGAGGTCGACCGGCCGATCACCGGGCACGAGCGCACACAGTTGGTGGCGGGCGTTGAGCCGCTCGCCGGCGGCCAGGCAGTTGAACGCATCGCCCGGGATGATGCGGCGATCTCGAGCGTGCTTCGATGAAGGTGATGACGGTGATGCTACGGCCTTGCCGGGTGTGCCGCTCGTTGCCCTGCTATCGTCGGGCGCAGCCATGCGGGAGGATCGACTGTAGGTGCGCTCCGCCGGCTCCGACCTCCTCCTGGCCAATTGTGCCAGTTGTCGACGAGGACTCCGGCGGCGTGATCTGGCTCCCCTACCGGTCGAGTTGGAGGCGGGCTTGTGACCACTCACGCGCATAGCTTGCCTGCCCGCCTCGGCGCCGCCCTGGATGCCCGGCCGCTCCTGCGGTTTGCTCTGGCAGTCGTATGTGTGGTGTGGTTCCTGGTCCAGCTGGGGATGCTCATCCGGCAGGGCCAGCTCCCGTGGCCGGGTTTGGACGTCACCAACATCTTCGATCCCGCCGGAGACGCTCTCCGAAACGGGACACCTGTCTACACGTCCGCGTTCGACGGCGCCTTCTTCTACTCGCCGCCGATCGCGGTTCTCTACGGAGCCACATCCTGGCTGCCCACCGGGGTGCAGCAGGGGTTCGTCTTGGTGGCGGAGATCGCTGCTCTGCGTTACCTGGGTGGAAGCTGGTTCGGCTTCTGTCTCGCGCTTGCGTTCCCGGTCATGCCATGGGAGCTGACGTCAGGTCACTTCAACCTGGTGATCGCGGCCGGCATCGTCATGGCCGTGCAGGGGGAGCCGCGCCTCGCCGCTGCCACGGCGTTTGCCAAGATCTCACCAATTCTTCGCCGTCGATCCGAGAGACTGGCGTCCGATCGTGCCGGTGATCGTCATCGGCGTCTTGATCACGCTGCCATGGCTCGCGCTGTGGCCCGCCTGGCTGAGCATCCTCGTTGAGGCCTATGGCAAGGTCGGGATCGGACCGCAGATCCCCGTGCCGTACCTGGTCCGGGCGGCCATCGCGCTTGCGCTGCTCGCCCTGTGGCGTCCCTGGTCACGAGCGGCGGCCGCCGTCGTCGCCATTCCCGCCTTCTACTGGGCTTCGTTCGTCCTGTTCATCGCGCCGACGGCCGTGATCCTTAGGAGACTGTCAGCACCGCCGGGTCGTGACCACCCGGTCCGCGCGGCGATGCGCCCAATCACAACCGTCAGGCCGGCGTCGTGACCCAGTACCGCTCGGCGGCGCCGCTCGCGACGGAGCCGATGTCCGCCACCCGCGCCGCGTACGCACGCACGGCGGCCGCGGCAGCGGCCTTGTCGTCGAACAGCCGCTCGATCTGGCTCTCGTACAGCAGGATCCCCTGGATCTTGCGCTCCAGCACGTCGCCCACGTCCCCGAAGTCCGCGGTCAGCGAGACGCCCTCCGGCAGCCCGGCCAGCGCGTCCGGAGGCAGGTCTTCCAGGCGGCCGAAGTCCTCCCACCACGCGTAGGGGAAGTCCTCGTAGAAGACGGTCATGTCCGCGTTGTCCGGGCCGGGCATCACCCAGGCCTGGGCGTCGTGCATGAGCGCGATCCCGGCGTCGCGGGCCAGCTGGTGGTCAACGTGGCCGCCGATGCCCAGCGGCAGGTAGATGCGGGACGGCTCCAGGCGCGCGATCTCGCGGCGGAGCAGGTCCACCGGCGCCGGATCGTCCGCACGCGGCGTGCCCAGGAGCTGGTCGTCGCCCTCGTAGCCGCGGAAGACCGCGTCGGGGAGGTCCAGCCAGACGACCGAGACCTCGGCGAAGGCGGCGTATCGCTCGTCCTCCAGACGCCGCTCGGCCATGGTGTCGCCCGCGGCGGCCGCGTCCGTCCGCTCGGACGTCATGACCGCGCCCTGCGTGGCCAGGTCGTCGATGACCGGCTGGCCCGCCAGGGACTCGTTGTGGATCCTCGCCCGGCGGTACCAGGAGGAGCGCTGCCAGAACCGCTTGGCGGCGGCGTCCGCCTCGCCCTGCGTGGCGTCCAGGCCCTCCTTCGTCGCCTGCCAGGGGGCGGCAGCGGCGTCCTCGGGGAAGTCGGCCTGCAGGTGGGCGCGGTTGAACGCCTCGCTGACCGGCCAGACCGCCTTGGACCCGAAGCCCAGTGCCTCGCGCTGGTACGGCGTGAGCTGGTCAGCGCTGCCCGGAGCCGGAGTAGAGCGTCAGGATCGTGACGTTCTGGCCGAGCTCGCGCAGGCTGGCGATCAGCCCGCCGCACGAGAGCGCAACGTCGTCCGGGTGGGGGGCAACGAACACATGGGTCATGGCCGGCCGAGTATATCCGGGCGCGATCGGCTCCCGAAAGGTCGGTTCACCGGCCCGTGGTCACGTCTGCGAGGTACCTCGTCACCGCTGCCACCCCCCGCCGCCGATCAGCGGCACGAAGACGCAGGCCCCGTCCGAGTGCTCCTGCCACTCGGCGCCGTGCCGCTCCACCACCATGAGCTGCTGCTGCCGGCGCGATCCGACCGGGATCACCAGCCGCCGCCCGTCGCCCAGCTGCTCGCGCAGGGCGTCCGGGATCTCCGGGGCGGCCGCGGCCACCACGATGCCGTCCCACGGTGCCTCCTCGGGCAGGCCCAGGCTCCCGTCGCCCGTGCGCACGTCCACGCGGTCCGCGTAGCCCAGGTCCGCCAGGCGTGCGCGCGCCTCCGCCGCCAGTCCCGGCTCCCGCTCGATCGTCGTCACGCGGCAGCCCGATCTCCGCCAGCACCGCCGCGGCGTACCCGGAGCCGGTACCGACCTCCAGGACACGGTCGCCGCGCGCCACGTGGAGCAGCTCCGCCATACGAGCCACCATGTACGGCTGGCTGATCGTCTGGCCGGCACCGATCGCCAGCGGGCCATCGAGGTACGCATAGTCGCGTTCCTTCGCCGGCACGAACGCCTCCCGCGGGACGGTGTCCATGGCCTTGAGGACCCGCTCGTCCCGGATGTCGCGGCCGAGGAGCTGGTCCGCGACCATCCGCGCCCGGGCCTCGCTCGTGCGCGCCCGGGCCTCGCTCGTGCGCGCCCGGGGCTCGTCCATCGCCGGAGGGCTAGCTCGCCGACGGACTCGGCGAGGCGGCGTCGCTGGGGGACGGTTCCGGGCTGGCAGAAGGAGCAACCGACTCGCTGGGGCTCGGCGCCGCCGTGGGAGCTGCGGTGGGTGCCGCGGTAGCTTCTGTCGAAGGCGCCGCGGTCGGTGCCGCGGTCGGGGCCGGCGTGACAACGGGAGCAGGCGTCACGACCGGCGTCGGTGTTGCCAGCACGTCAGTCACGAAGCCGCCCTTGCCGAACAGCATCGCGCTGGCAAAGATCGCCACGAACACGCCGATCGTCACGATCACGAACCAGGCGGACGCGCGGTCGCCGATGTGGACGGCCTGCTCGGAGATCGTCGGTGCCGCGGCAGGTGCAGCCGCCTTGGCCTTCCGGCCGCGGGCCGGCTTCCCCGTCGTGCCGGCGGCAGCAGCGGCAGGTGCGGCAGGGCCGGTGGATACGGCAGCGGCCCACTCGTCGACGTTGTCGTCCGTACCCCCGTCGGCGCTCTCGTCGGCGCTTTCGCCCGCGTCGTCCGCGCTCTCGTCGTCCGCCCCGCTCGGCAGTCGTCTCGTCGGCAGTCGTCTCGTCGGTGTCGGAGGCGGCGTCGTCCGCGGCCTCGGTCTCGTCCGTCGCGCCCTCGGGGCCAACGGCCTCCGGGTCGCGCTCGTTGTCGGTCATCCGGTGATCGATCTCCTCTCCGCGGGCGTCGCCTTCAGGCGTCGCCTCACGCGGCCGCCAGTGTACCTAGCCCCGCCCGCTTCGGGCCGGTTCGTCGCGTCACGCCTCCCGCAGCGCCTTGACGCCCAGCCCCGCGAGGCCGGCGACGATCGACAGCAGCCCGGCCGCCGCGATCACCGGGCTCGGCCCGAAGACCCCCACCAGGAGGCCGCCCACGGCCATCGCCACGGACATACCGCCGAACACGAGGGCAAACCGGAGGCTGACCACGCGCCCCATCAGCTCCGGCGGCGTGCGCTCCTGGAACATCGTCTGGCTGGGGATGACGAACGCCATGTTCGCCACGCCGACCCCGAACAGCAGCCCCAGGATCAGCGGGATCGAGTCTGTCAGGCCGACCAGGAAGATCAGCACGCCGAAGACCGTGTAGGCGGCGATCACCAGCCGCCCCTTGCGGACACGCGTGGCCACCATGCCCAGGGCGAAGCCGCCCATCAGGTTGCCGAGGCCGATGGCCGTCTCCATGAACGCGTAGGTCGCGCGGTACTCGTTGCCATCCGAACCCGTGATCTGCCTCGCCAGGATGATGGCGGACACCGTGACGATGCCGACCGCGAACTGGCCGGCCGTCCCCTGGATCGTGTTCGCCAGCAGGACGGTCTCGTGGCGGAGGAATGCCCATCCCACCTTCATGTCGGTGAGGATCGAGGTCTGGGAGTCTGTCCCGCCCTCGCCCTCGTTCGCTCCCTCCGGACCATCGGCGGCGTCCGTGCCGCGGATTCGGCGGGCCAGCGGCGGCATCGCGATCGAGGCCAGCAGGGCGGCCGAGACCAGGTAGGTGGCGGCATCGAACCAGAACGCGATCGGCAGCGATCCAGCCAGGAAGACCACGAACAGGCCGGCGATCGGGTAGTTGATGACGTCGGCCAGCGTCTCGCCCACCCACATCGCGGAGTTGGCGGAGAGCAGGTCCCGCTTGGGAACCAGGCGCGGCAGGATCGCAACTCGCGCCGGCCGGAAGAAGATCGAGACCGTCGTGATCAGGAAGACCAGCGGGTACGCCAGCCAGACGTTGATCAGGACGGCCACCGGCACGAGCAGGGTCAGCGCCGCCCGGAGGATGTCCGAGACCACCAGCACCTGCTTCTTGTCCCAGCGGTCCACGTAGGCCCCGGCGATCGGCGAGAAGACCAGGTTGGGGATCGTCCCCATGAAGAAGGTCAGCGCCACGGCGAACGGCGAGTCGGTCAGCTCGTAGACGAAGGCGCCCAGGGCGATCTGGTTGACGCGATCCCCGAACAGGCTGATCACCTGGCCCACCCACAGCGCCGAGAACGAGCCGTTGAGCGCCAGGCGCACGTACGGGTGGCGGCGGACGCGCGGGCCGAGCGCCCGCCGGCGAGGACGCGGGCGGGGGACAGCGATGCCACCGGGGAAGGCGGTGGCGGTGGTGGCCGCGACTCCGGCTCCGGCGGTGGCTCCCTCTGGCGCAATGGAGCGACCCGGACGGCGATGCCATGCCCGATGCCGCCGGCGCCCATCATCAGCGGGCGTTCGAGGGCCGCGGCCTCCTGCAGGCCGGGCGTCAGGCCGGTTCCCGGGCGGACGCCCAGGCCCGCCGCGTCCCCCGCGGCCTCGCCACGCCTCGGCAGGCGGGCCGTGCCCGACGAGGCCCAGGTAGCGACCCGTCTTCGCCTCGTCGATCGCCGTCTGCGTCTCGGCCGGCGTTCTCATCAGGGTGGCGAACAGGAAGAACGCCAGGCCGGCCGTCAGGAACAGGTCACCGACCGAGGCGACGTTCTGCAGCGGCGGGATAGGGAACGGGATGACGTCCGCCAGCGGGCCCAGGTGGAGCAGGAACTCGGCGCCGGTGCCACTGATCGGGAAGTGGAGCTGCGAGTAGAGCGGTCCCGCCAGCCCGGACGCGTCGTAGGCGGGTTGCCACACCGGCATCCAGCCTCCGTTCCACACGATCACCAGGGTGTTGGACGCGATCCCGACGAACGCCAGCGCCAGGCCCGGGTACGAGCGGTTGTGCCAGAGAGTGAAGAGCAGGAGCCCGTAGGCGCCCCCGAGCAGCGGCACACGCAGCGCGTCCACGACCTCGACGCCCATCCCGAGCAGCGCTTCCGTCGCAAACCGGAGGATCACCGCCACGAACAGCAGCGGCAGGAAGCGCAGACGGATGTTGGCCAGGTTCTCCAGGCGCCCGCCCAGGAGCAGGCCGAGCACCAGCCCGAGCGTGATACCGCCGATCAGCATCCCGAGATTGTGGGGCCGGGGACCCGCTCCATGTGCGGCCAGTGCCGCAGCGGTTCGCCGCGGCTACGAGTGCGACCGCCGCCGAGGCTGCTCCGGCGAGGCGGAAGTGCTCAGGTTGCGTCGGGCGTGGCAGACGGCGTTGGCAGTCCGGTTCGCGTGCTGCGAGATCAGCGGGATCGGTCGCGCCTGCAGCGTCCGGCCCGGGTCGGCCACGTCCTGGGCCCAGTCCGTCTTCACGAAGGCGTCCACCACCTTGGGATCGAACTGGACGCCGGCGAACTTCCGCAGCTCGCCCAGTGCCTGCTCCGAGGTCAGCGGCGTCATCCGGTACGGCCGGGCGGCGGTCATCGCCTCGAAGGCGTCCGCCACGTGAAGGATGCGTGCCAGCAGCGGGATCTCGTCCCCGATGAGCCGGTCCGGGTACCCCGAGCCGTTGTACCACTCGTGGTGGTGGCGGATGATCGGCAGCTCCCGGGACAGTCGCGTCACCGGCGCGATGATCTCCGCACCGAGGACCGGGTGCGCGTTCATCTGCGCCCGCTCCTCCTTGTTGAGCTTGTCCTGCTTGAGCAGCACCGCGTCCCGCACGCCGATCTTGCCGACGTCGTGGAGCAGGCCGCCCCACTCCAGGGCCTCGAGGTCACTCTCCCCCAGGCGCATGACCCGACCGATGTCGCCGCGCGATCTCCTTGACCCGACGCGAATGCTTGCTCGGTGTACGGGTCGCGTTTGTCCACGGCCTCTGCCAGCGCACCGATGGTCTGGGTGAACATCTCGCGCATCTCGATGAAGTTGTGGTAGGCGAGCCGCGTCGTGTAGAGCGGAACGGCGAACAGCAGAGCTGGCCCACCAAGCCACCTCGTACATCTGGGCCATGAGCCAAGCGAGCGGGGCAAGCCCAAGGAGGTTCGTGGCGAAGACCTTGGCGTCGCCCAGCAACACGCTGCGAAATGGCTGCTCAGTTTGGAGAGCCACCGCAGCAGCGGTGAGCGTCGCGTTGACCAGGAAGAAGGCTGCCGCACCGATCAGAGCCGCGATGAAGGTGATCGTGTACTCCTCGCTCCCCGGGACGCCGAGTACGCGCATGACCATGCCAGCCACGATCGCGGGGATCATCAGCCCGGCGTGGTTGGCCAGCGAGCCGTACCACGGAACACGGCCGCGCAGCTCACGCACCTCCGTCGTCCCGATGAGCGCGACCCAGGCTCCGGCGGTCGGACCGCCCAGGACCGTGGCCGCAATCAGCGGCGCGATCGAAACGCCTACCATTGTTCCGCGAGGCATTCGGACGGGAAGCGCGGACGCGATCAGGGTCACCGCACACCAGAATGCGAGGCCTGCCTGAGTCGAGAGAGATTCCGAACGGCGCGACAGTCAGGGCAATCCCGTCCTCGACTGGAATCAAACGAGTCGTAGCAACGAGCGCGATAGCGCTCGTTGCCACGACTCCAATAATGTAGAGCTTCAGCTTTGTCGGCATTCGTCCTCAGTTCCCGAACGGTAGGGACTCTAGCCCCTTCCACCTACAACGGGTGAAGAGGACTTGTGTACTGAGGCCCTTGCCTGCTTCTAGAAGCCCTTTAGCGACGCGCCTCCGGCGAGCGCCAATGCGGCGACTGCGCCGAGAGTGGCCAGGAGTCGCATGAGGCGATCCTTCATCGGTCGATCCTCCCGCGATCCTGGTCCTACCAGCCCTTGAGGCCCTTGCTCGGTGCCACGCTCGTACCTCCTTGCGGCCTCCGTGTCCTGTCGAGGAACACGAAAACCGACCTGACTCGAAAGCCGGTCGGTTGCACTACTCGCTCCGCCTCCACCCTAAGTGCCCATTTCAGGTGGTGGCATCAGCGCGTCCAAGCGTTTCCTTGGTGCACCGTACGAAAGTACTGGTGCAGGGCCGGACTATATGCACGGCCGACTACACCGGTCAATACGCAACCCTACCTATGCCCACCGGGCCGCTCGGCACGTCGCAGCCTGGTCCATTCCAGAATTCGGGTCAGATCTCATCGAAGCTCGGGGGCTCTGCGCCAAGTTCATCGCGCACGACTGAGGCGTAGTGTGCGTACTGCTCGGCAGCCGCGGCATGTCGTCTGCTCGACTTGTAGATCCTCACCAACGCCAGTTCGATCCCATCAGCGGCGGGATCAATCGCCATCAGGGAATGGGCAAGCCCGATCGCAGCATCCGTGCTGCCTGCCGACGCACTCGCCTCCATCGCTGCCTCCACGCGTGCCAGAACTGCCGCGTGCAGGTTCTCTCGATAGGACGAGGCCCAGTCCTCATAGGCGAAATCGAGGGCGTACTTGCCCCGATACAACCGCAGAAGGCGAGTCGCGCCCTCCTCGCTGTCGGCGGAGTACTGGCCCAAGGTCTTCCAGCATCGCCGACTCGCACTGTCTACCAAGTCTGAACTGAGGCTGACGACCTCGCCGTCGAAGACCACGTACCCAGGGCTCAGGCCCTCGCGGTACCCAGGCTCAAAGACGCGACGCAGGTAGAAGATGGTCTGGTGAAGCGAGTTGGCTGCCGTGTCTGGCCCGAGTTCCGGCCAGAGCGCGTCGAGTGCTTCATCCCGAGTCGAGGCCATGCCCTGCCGCGACGATAGAAAGCACGCTAGCCCGAGAACCTTCCTCCTCCGCACTCGGACGACCTGCGAGTCGCCCAGCCGGATTCGCACCGCGCCCAGATCCTCGACATAGACAGTAGGCGCGAGCCTTCGCGTGATGGATACCGCGTACGGCCGAAATGCCTTGCACGTCGAAGCGATCGATCGGAGGTAGTCGGCGTCGTCTGAGGATCCCACGACGGAAAGTAGGCGTGCGCCCTCGGAGCTTGAGGGACCTCCTTCAGCTGTTGCCTGACGAAGTGCCTCTCGCCATCGCTCGGGCACCACCCGAGCCTCGGCCTCGACACGGGCTCTAGCTTCATCGGACATTCGGTGCAGATTGCGACTGAGCTCGTCGGCAAGCATCGAGAGACAGTAGCCCTCGTCTGGGCCGACTCGAAGCACTTCCGCGTGGATGGGCCCCGGACACGCAACGCTCAGGAGCAGATCCGCCCACAGCCGTCCAACTCGTGATCGCTGTGCATCCGCAATCCTCCCGAGCTCCCGTATGTTCGAAACAGCCTCCTGGGATCCGAGGGCGATCGCTGATCGTGCCCGTAGCAACTCGGTCCGGAGCTTCCCGGCGCAGTCGCGGCACGGTTCCTCGGAGAGTTCTTTGCACATCTGCGCGATTAGGTCGGTTTCCCCCGTCCGAATGGCGATGTGGCCGCGCGCCATCACCCAGATTGCGCGAAAGCCGGGGATCAGGTGGTCTGGATCGATGCGGGCAAGAGCACTAGCGGCACTCTCGGCGGAACCGAAATCGCTGAGGATCGAGGCCAACTCGACGCTCGCCTCATCTCGGCTGAGCGCAGAGGGCAGTGAACCGCCAGCGTTCAGGATCCGCTCGGCCTCGTCGACGCGACCCAAATGGGCGAATGCCCGAGCGCGGGCAGCGAGAGCTGCGACGCGCTCCGCGCTTGTTGCAGCAGATCCGGCGAGGTCGCTGTCGGCACGATTGGCTGCTGCAAGCGAACCTTGAGCATCGCCAATCCAAAGGAGGGCGGCGGCGAGGTTGAGGTTGGAGATCCCGCTGTGTCGCCGATGGCCATCATGTGATTGCTGAGCGGCGAGGATCCGCAAGTCTTCTGCGATCGCCTCGAGGTCGCCCTCATCCGCAGCCTCCCTGAGTGCGATGGTGGCCTTGGCGATCAATTGCTGCGAGGGTGTGAGTTCACACGTCATGGCCTGCCTCGCGAACTCGACCGCGGATTGCTCGGAGCCAGCAACTCCTAGCAGTGAGGCAAGGTTGAGCAGACTCGATCCAGCGAGACTGCCTCCACGGCTTTCGCGGATGGCGGACTCCGCCAGGGCCTTCGCCCTCTCCAGATTCCCCCTGGCGAACTCGAGACGACTCCGGAGAACGAGCGCCCCAGGCCTATCAGTCGCGCCAGCGGAACCATCTAGGTAGGGCACTGCGAGATCGAACTGACCCGACGCCATGATTTCTGGTATCGCGTCATCGATCACACGCCCGGCTTCGTCCGAGTCGCCCGCTTGGGCGAAGTGCCACGCGGCCGCACCCCAGTCGACTCCGACGAGAGCCGCGCCAACCGCCCGATGCCGGGCCCTAATCTCCGGGAGTCCTACCTGATCTTCAAGGCGTGATCGAAGGAAGTCCCGGACGAGTGGATGGAACCGGTGAGGCTGATCACGGTCTGGCCTCATGAGAAGACCAAGTCCCTCGGCCTGTTCAATGAGACTCGTAATCTCGGTGCGGGGTCCGGCATCGACCAGAGCCGCGCGCTCCGGGGCAACTGCCGTCAGGATCGAGACTCGAATCACGAACTCCTCGAGTCTCCTCGGAAGGCCTTCGATAACCTCCTCAGCGAGGAAGTCGTACAGATCACCCCGAGATGCACTCAGTTGGCCGACAAGGGTCCGGGCGTCCGAGTTCCGCTCTTCGTCAATACTCGTGTGGACCAGCGACAGGAGCGCGGCCCAGCCTTCCGTCCGGGCGATCAGGTCCACCACCACGTCCGCGTCCAGGGGCTGGTGGTAGGCATCCCGGAAGAGGCGCTCCGTCTCGGGGACGTCGAAACAGAGGCCGTCGCCGTCGATCCGCGAGAGGGCGCCGCGGGCGCGCAGCCTGCCCAGGGCGAGCGATGGCGCCGCCCGGGACGCGATGACCAGGGAGAATTCGGGTCCCGTTCGATCGACCAGGGCCTTCATGACGGGCTCGGTCTCGGGGCTGCCGTCGACGGAGTGGTAGTCGTCGAACAGGAGGCTCAGGCCGTTGGGCAGCGACGATGCGAGCTCGGCCATCTCCTGGGCGACGCTGACGATCAGGTCATCCCTGGACGGACCACCTGGCCCCAGTGCGGCCAGCAGGTCGTAGGTATCCGGAGCGAACCCGGGGTCGATCTCCCGGCCGCTTGCGACCAGATGCCTGATGAAGGCGAGCCAGTCCCGGTCATCCGGTTCCAGGCGGTACCACGCCGTTGCGCGTCGGGTGTGGCGCGCCCAGTCCGCAAGGAACGTGGTCTTGCCGAACCCGGCCTCGGCGATGACCAGCGCGACGCGCCCGTTCGCCGCGTTGTCCAGCCAGCCGTTGAGGCGCTCTCGGGAGAGGACATCGTGGCGGAGCAGCGGCGGGTGGATCTTCGCCGGCTGGATCGGCAGCGGGTTCATCCCCAGCCGCCCGATCGGTCCCGCGAACAGCATTGAACCTGCGATCCCAGGCCCGACCGCGACCAGCGCATGTCCCTCGTGCCCTGACGTCGACGGGTTCGGCCGGGAACTGCTGCCGGTGGCGGCGCCGTCTGATGGCGCGAACGATACGGGATGCGGGATCGGCAGCGTCAACCCGGCCGCCCAGCGGCGGGTGCCCGGGAACCCGGGCGGTTGGCCCTGGGTGGTTGGATCTGGCTCCGTGGCGGTCGGAGCCATGGGTCGTCGCAGGCATGCGCGGCATGGTGCCGCGCGCCGCTCACCCGCGACTTATCTGGGATCAGCCCTCGTACTCGAAGCCGATCTTGAGCTGGACCTCGTACTCGACGATCTCACCGTCGTCGATCTGGGCGGTCGATTTCACCACCTCGATCGTGCGGATGTTGCGCACGGTCTTCGAGGCGGTCGCCACGGCCTGGCGAGCGGCGTCGCTCCACGATCGGGGGCTCGTCCCGACCATTTCCCGGATGATGATCACGCCCATCGGGCTCCTCCTGGTGGTTGGGTCGTGGCCAGCATAGGCTTCGCGGCGGCGGGGCGTCCGCGGGCCCTGACCGACGGAGCGCCCCACTGGACTGCCTCCCGCGATGGGCCGAACGGCGATGGGCCGAATGGCGATGGAACCGAACGGCGATGGAACCGCACGGCGCGGACCCGCGTCCCGGACGACATGTCCACCCGCCTGCGGCGCCCAGCCGCGCTCCTCACCCTGGCGATCGCCCTCTCTGCCTGCACCGCGACGGGCTCCGGCACCGCGCGCCCCGCCGACACCGACCCGACGCCACCGCCCACGGCCACTCCGGAAGGGCTGGCCCACCCGACCGGGCCCAACGAGATCATCCTGCGGGCCGACGAGGCCGGCGGCTTCGTGCCCGTCGAGTGGATTGCCGCCCACGTCCCGTACTTCACGCTCTACGGCGACGGACGCGTCGTGTTCGTCAGCAACTCGACGACGATCACGCCCTCGGCCGATGACGTGATCACGGGCAGCCCGGTCCGCACCGCCACTCTCTCGGAGGCGCAGATCCAGGACCTGCTCGTGTTCGCGCTGGCGGAGGGTGGCCTCGCCGCGGCCCGGAAGGACTACCAGAACCCGCTCGTCGCCGACGCGCCGAGCACCATCTTCGAGATCCACGCGGATGGCGATTCGAAGATTGTCACCATCGCCGCGCTCGGCATGGAGGGAGAGCCGGACGCCGACACCGCCATCAAGGCCGCGTTCATGAAGCTCGCCGAGTTCCT
>CAVYBU010000009.1:0-40279 GCA_963766735.1 uncultured Chloroflexia bacterium | reverse complement strand
GTATGGCGGGCCGGAGGTGCTGAGTGTCGAGCCGGGAGATCGACAAGCCCGGGATCGGCGACCGGGAGGTGTCTGCGTCCGCGTCCATGCCGCGGGGCTCCATATCGGTGACGTGCTCGGCGTCCGGGGCTCGCCGTTCCCGGTCCGGGTCACCAGCGGCCTGCGCGGGCCGAAGTTCGGCGTGCCCGGGTCCAACATCGCCGGGACGGTCGAGGCGACGGGGGGCGCCGTGACCCGGTCGCACCCGGCGACGAGGTTTTCGGCATCTGCAAGCTGGCCGTAGTCGGGCGCCTGTGCCGAATACGCGCGGGCCGCCGAGGACACGCTCGTCCTCAAGCCGTCCGGCATCAGCTGAGCAGGCCGCGGCCATCCCGACGTCGGCGTCTGCGGCGCTCCAGGGCCTCCGCGATGCGGGCCGGCTGCAGGCCGGTCAGAAGGTCCTGATCAACGGCGCATCGGGCGGCGTGGGCACGTCTCGCGGTGCAGATCGCACGGCACCTCGGCGCCGAGGTCACCGGCGTGTGCGGCCCGAACGACGTGGAGCTGGTCCGCTCGCTTGGCGCGCACCACGTGATCGACTACACCCGGGAGGACTTCACCCCGGGGCACAGGAACGCTACGACGTGATCCTCGACAACATGGAGAACCACTCCCTCGCGGACACTCGACGTGTCCTGACGCCGAGGGCACCCTGACCTGCATGAGCGGCACGGGCGCGAGTGGCGTGGCGCTGCTGGTCCGCCTGATTCGGCCGGTCGTGCTGGAACACCTTCGTGAAGCACAGTCTGCGCCGGCCCTTCTCCGTCCCCGAACCGCGAGGATCTCGAGGTCAGCCCAATGGTCGAAGAGGGGACGCTCGGGCCGGTCATCAGCGCGACCTATCCACTGCCCGAGGCGGCGGCGGCCATCCGCCACATCGAGGCGGGGCACAGCTCCGAGGGAAGGTCGTAGCAGCAAGCGAGGCCCGGCCACCACCACGATGAAGCAGAGCGAGGCAACGGGAACCATGACGGATGTGAGGATCATTCTCTCGGGGTTGTGGGTCGCGGTGGAGATGCTGACCTACCTCCTGGGGGACGTGCTGCGCCTGATGGCCGGCCACGTGACGCGGGGGAGATCAGGGCCGAAAAGCCAGCCAGGGAATGTGGCTGGGGATCGCGGTGATCATGCTGATCCCGATCATCATGGTCGTCCTGTCCCTGACGTTGCCGTATCCGCAATCGGCTGGGTGGACGCATCATCATTGCCGTGCTCGTCGTCGTGTTCAACTTGTTCGGCTTGCCCTACAAAGGCATCTACGACAACTTCCTGATTCTCGTGAGCATCGTCTTCAACGCGTTGACCGCCTGGTACGCATGGACGTGGGTCTCCACGGCTGCGTAGCCACGCCGGACTGGAGCACACCATGTCGGAACCGTCGAAGATCGCGTCCCTGCCGCCGCGCTGGTTCGTGCGCACGTTCTGGGCGGTGCAGCGGGCCGCATATTCGGTCACCGGCGGCCGGTTCGGCCTCCGGACCGCGAGGGCCGACCGCTGGGGCATGATGCGCCTGCGCACGGTCGGGCGCCGCACCGGCGAGGAGCGCGTTGCCATCCTCGGCTACTTCGAGGACGGGCCCGACCTGGTCGCCATGGCCATGAACGGCTGGGCCGATGCCGAGCCCGCGTGGTGGCTCAACCTGCAGGCGCAGCCCGACGTCACCGTCGACCTGCCCGGTGGGTCCCGCGCCGTCCACGGACGCGCGGCAAGCCCTGATGAGCGGCCCCGCCTGCTGGGCCAGGTGGGCCGCCTACGACAAGGACCTCGACGCCTTCGCGGCGCGCCGCTCCCGGGAGACCACCGTCGTCATCCTGCGCCCCGATCCGGATAGGGGTCTTCACCCGGACCCTGCCGACGCCGAAGCACGGCCGCGCTGCCGACCGACGTCTCCTGGGCACATCCCTGCGCCCGGCCCGCGTCGCGAACCAGGCGGATCGCCGAGTCGGACCAGGCGGGGCAGTTCCGTACCGCCAGCGTCTCGAACGCATCGGCGACGGCGCCGTCCCTTGGAGCCGGTGTTGCCGGGTTCTCCTGGGGGCGGGTGGTCGCCCGCTTCCTCTACGGAGTTCGACGACGACGCGACGAATCGATACATGGGCTTGGGCGTGTCCATTCGTCACGCAGCGCGTCTCCGCCAGCGATACGGGCGAGGGCCAGCCTGGACGCGGGTTCAGGCGCTCGGCGGCGAGGGCTCCGAGCGCAAGGACCTGGCGATAAGCCCGCGAAGACTCCATCGCGCGTCCACCGACGCTCCACCTGCATGGAGTCAACTCATCGCGTGGTCGGTTCGACAGTGAGCGGACCGCGACTCGACTCGAAAGGATCCTCATACCATGTCTGTTCTGACGCCGCCTCAACCCACGGTCAACCGCGGCAGCCGACGCCGGGTCGTTGCGCTCGTCGCCGGTCTCGGTGCGGTCCTGGCTGTTCGGGGCCTACTCCCTCGGGGCGGTGAGCAATGACCCCGCCGTGGTCCGGTCCGACCACGAGGCCAGAATCGGCTCGGCGTTGCCGGCACCGGCGGCGGCTTCGGCGGGGGCCGAGACCGGTGGCGGCGGGCTGGGGCAGGGGCAGAGTCCGGCGGGGGCGGGAGTTCGGCGGCAACGGCAACGGCGTCGGTGGCGGGACCGGCGGCTACGGCGGCGGGGCCGGGGGCGGCGGCGGTTACGCGGGGGGCGACGTAGCGGGGTGCAGGCGAGAACGGGGACGTCTCGCTCCGCATCGCGGCCCTGCCGGTCGCCACGCTGACTGCCGAGGAGGTCGATGGCCTGGTGTGGATGCGTGAGGAGGAGAAGCTGGCCCACGACGTGTACGTGACGCTCGGAGACACCTGGGGCAGGCCAGGTCTTCGAGAACATCGCCGTCGCCGAGACGACCCACGTGGAGGCCGATCAAGACCCTCCTGGATCGCTACGGGATCGCTGACCCCGCCGCCGGTCAGCCGGCCGGTAGTCCACGAACCCCGGCCTCCAGACCCTGTACGGCGACCTGGTGGCGCGCGGGCGGACATCGCTCGTCGACGCCCTCACCGTCGGCGCGCTCATCGAGGATATGGACATCAGCGACCTGCGCGAGCGGGCGACCGATACCCAGGACATCGCCCTGGTCTACGAGGACCTCGAGCGCGGCTCCGAGAACCACCTCCGTGCGTTCGCCAGGAACCTGGTCGCCAGGGCGTGACATACACGCCGACCTACATCTCCATGGGCGACTTCGAGTCGATCATCGGCTCGCCGACCGGCCAGGGTCGGGCCGGCTGAACCGCCGACCGCCCGCACAGATCCGAGGACCCCGTACCCGGAGGTACCCCCATGACCGCGTCCCGCTCACCCCACCGCCACGTCCGCGGCCCCCCGGGCGAAGACGATCTTCTACGTGCGATCCGTCGTCGCCCTGGCGATGATCGCCAACTCGGACCGTGTCGGCCCTGAGCGGGATCGTTCTCTGGCTGGCGATCGATGGATGGCGCGCCGACCAGCTGCCCTCGCTCCTCGGGCTGACCAGGCACGCCTGAACGACATCCGCGTCGTGGCCTCGGTCCTGGCGGTCGTCCTGACGCTCGTCCACGTGACGGTGATGCGGCGCCGGGTCCTCTCCTATACGCGTCTCATCCTCACCCGGCAAGCGAGACGCCTCAGAGCGGCCCGGCGACCGAGGGCGATCGTCTATGTCCGCGCCGTCGTCGTGATGGCGATGGCCATCCTCGTGCCCATCATCCTCGGCAGCGGAGTCGTTCACTGGCTGGCGGCGGACGGCCGGCGCGCGGGCCAGCAGATCCTGCTGTTCGCCGTGACCAAGCACGGCTGGGCGGACATCCACACCGCCATCGCGATGGGTGTGATCCTGATCGCGGCCACCCACGTGGTGGTCGTCAGGTCCGGCCTCGTGTCTGACGTGCGCCTGCTCGTCACCGGCCAGCGCAGCGCTCCCCGCCGCGTCCGGCGCTGATCACCTCTGCCGCGATGCCGCGGCGGACACAGACCCGCTTCGACGCGACGGGCGTCCACGCGGAGGCATTCGGGCCCAATGGACCTGTTCCGCCGGCCCCGGGCGCGGACGATGAAGCATGACGACACGATTGCTGGACTGGAGGCCACGGTGACGGAGCGCAAGCGGATGACCCTGCCGGCCTTGATCGACAAGGCGGCGGCCGGCACCCCGATCACGTGGCTGACGTGCTACGACTACCCGACCGCGTACCTGCAGGACGAGGCCGGGGTGGACATGATCCTTGTCGGCGACAGCCTGGGCATGACGATGCTCGGGTTTGACAGCACGCTGCCGGTCACCATGGACGACATGATCCGCCACACGGCGGCGGTGCGGCGCGGGGCGCCCAACGCGTGGGTCGTGGGCGACATGCCCTACATGAGCTACCAGCCCAGCGTGGAGACAGCGATCCGCAACGCCGGCCGGTTCATGGCGGAGACCGGCTGCGACTGCGTCAAGCTGGAGGGCGGTGCCGAGATGGCGGACCGCGTGGCCGGCATCGCAGAGGCGGGATCCCCGTCATCGGCCACCTGGGGCTCACGCCCCAGAGCGCGAGCTCCCTCGGCGGCTTCCGGCTCCAGGGCAAGAGCGCCGCAGAAGGCGAAGAAGATCGTCGACGACGCCCGGATCCTCGAGGAGGCCGGCGCGTTCTGCGTCCTGCTGGAGCTGGTGCCCGATCGCCTGTGCGGCCTGATCAGGGATCGGGCCCAGGGCGCCATCATCATGGGCCTGGGCTCCGGGCCGGACGCCCACGGCCAGCTGCTGATCTACCACGACGCGTTCGGGCTCTACCCGAAGTTCACGCCCGCGGATGGCCAAGGTGTTCGCAGACGCGGGGGCCGTCATCCGCGAGGGTCTCGCGGCCTACGTCGGCGAGGTGACCGAGCGGACCTTCCCGGCCCCGGCAAACTGGTTCGGCATGAAGGACGACGAGTACGACGAGCTGCTCGCGCTGCTCCACTGACGGTTCGCCACCCGAGCCGGCGCTCTAGAGGAGACGACTGTGACCACGGTGTCCCGCACGGATTCGGAGACCGACCTCCGGACCCGGCTGGCGATCCCGGCCGACCGGCTGGATGAGGCTCAACGCGTTCCTGCTCGACCCGGACGCCCGGATCGTCAACGACCTGCTGGAGATCGTGGCCCGGTACGGCACCCCCGAGGAGATCAACCGCCGGGCGCTGGAGGCGGGCCAGCTGCCGGCTCTCCTGGACCGGGTCCGGGAGATCCAGCCGTCGTACCTGCCGGACCTTCAGTGGCTGGCCGAGCAGCGCGACCGGGGTGCGTTCGTCAGCGTCGCGGACTTCCGCCGCGGCGTCGTGGGCGACCGGGCCAATTCGATGGCCTTCCGCGACGACCTGGCCGTGACCCTCGAGGTCAGCTCGCTCCAGTACTTCCCGTGGGTGATCGAGGCGGCCCGGCGCGCGATCGCCGACCGGTCGCTGATGCCCGGCCGCTGGATCCGCGTCAGGAAGATGGCGGAGCAGGAGGCGGACGGGGACCTGCCGGCGGTTGCGGCCGCGATGCAGATCATCGGCGCCAGCGTCGTCGAGACCCTGGACACGAAGGGCACCGACGGCTCCAACGTCCACCTCGACGGCCCTGCGACGATCACCGGCTACTTTGGTGGTATCGGGCAGCCCAACGATCATCCGCTGATGTGGGTGGACGAGTTCCTCCACTTCTACACGACGTACGGCGTGCAACAGGTCCTGAACATCAACCCCGGGACCGTCCTGGCCGGCTACCTGCTCCACAGGCTGGGGGTGGACATCGAGTTCAAGATCTCCGTGTTCATGGGCAATGACAACCCGTTCTCCGGGCTGTGGACGCTCATGGGCGCGAGGTTGTTCGCGCGCGAGGACGGCACGACCCCGCTGGTGCGGCTTCAACTGGGGCAACTCGGTCGACAACGGGACGCTCGAGATCTCGGCACAGATCCGCCGGGCGCTGGGGCTCCAGGACGCTGTCCGTTTCGAGCACCACATCACCGAGACCTACAAGAGCATCGTGCGCCAGCCGTACGACCGGCGCGCGGAGCTGGTCGAGCCTCGCCGACCACGTGGCGAACATCGCCGCCAAGCACGAAGGCGGCGATCCGGACGTCGACGCGGCGAACCCCCACCCCTCGGACATCCTCGACTACTTCCGGGACAAGGCCGAGGTGATCGCCAGCGGAGACTGGGAGGCGCTCCAGTCAAATTTCATGGACAAGGTCGGTGCCACGAACCACACCGCGCGGTCACTGACCGAGCACGGCCTGAGCTTCGTCGCGGCCGAAAATCTCCACCGCTGACCAGGTCGGGTCGATCGGGGGGTCATGCGGCACTTCGCGCAACTGCCAGTGGCAGACGGATGCTATTGGCATGGATCAGGATGACGTTCACCACGCGCACCCACACGACCACCACGACGCGCATCGGGGCTGGGTCCGGGAAGGCGGCCGGCGCGGTCGCTGGCTCGAGCCATTCCTGCTGCGTCTGATCGCCGAGGGAGAGGTGCACGGCGCCGCCCTCATCACCCAGCTCGACGACCTCTGCCTGGCACCGGACGGCGTCGACGAGGGGATGGCCTACCGCGCACTCCGCGAGTTCGAGGCGGAAGGTCTCGTGGTGTCGACGTGGGTCACGAACGACGGGCCGCCGCGGCGGACGTACCGGCTGGCCGACGAGGGCCATCGGGCGCTCGACGAATGGATCTCGGTGATGCGGGAGCGAGCCCGCCTGATCGACGTCTTCCTCGATGGGATCGATGGCGTGCCTGATGACCCGGGAGGTTGAGATGAGCTGCGGATATGACCGGCACGGGTGTGGAACCCATGCCCACGAGTCGTATGGCCGAGGTCCCTGCGACCACGTCTCAGCGCCGCGTCGGCTGGCTCGACGAGGCCGGATTGCCCATGGAACGTCGATATCGCCGACCGCGGCAGCCCGACCCGGAATTGGCCACCGAGGACCTCGGCGCGCGCCTCGAGCAACTGCGCCTGATGGTCCGAGAGATCGAGGCCGAGATCCTGGCGCTCGGCAGTTCCGGGGAGGGCGGCAACCTCGAGTGACGGTCTCCGGCGCTCGCGCCCTTCGTGGCGCGGGCGGCGACCAGGCTGACGTAGCGTCCCCGGGAGGAAACGATGCAACCGCTGACCGCTGTCTCGCATGAGCACCACCACCTGCTCCGGCACTACGTCGGCCTGCTCAACGACCTTGCAGACTGCCTGGGCTGCGATTGCCTCGATACGGCGGGGCTCGTCGGCCACCTGCCGCTGCTGCGCGAGGCGCACGACGGCCTGACGGATCACCTGATCCCCCACATGGAGACGGTCGAGGCAGCGGTCTTCCCGACGCTCGATCGGCTCGCCGCTTCGAGCGGAACCACGGTGGTGATGGTCAAGGAGCACCGGGAGATCAGCCGCCTGGTGGCGAGGCTTGGGTTGTTCATGGAGGACCTGCCGTCACACGTCGATCGTTCGTCGGTGCTGGCACTGCGGCGGATCCTGCTGCGCCTCCACGCCCTGCTCAAGACGCACCTGGCCGAGGAGGAGCTGTACATCCCGATCCTCGAGAACCGCCTGACCCCGGTCGAGGAGGCCGCCCTGGCGCGAGCTCTCGACCACCAGGACCTCGAAATCGCTGTAGGCCGTGGGGGCGCGCTGTTGCCGTGGTTCCGGCCGTCCCGGGCCTCGAGCCATTCGTGATCGATGACAACCCGCGCGTGGTGCCTTGGATCGGAGCAGCCACGCCGAGGGGCACCATGTCCCGCAGCTCGGGTTCCCACCTAGGCCGGCTTCAACGGGTTCGGCAGGCGGGAAGTCTGGCGCGCCCGACAGGTATCAGGCGAGCGTCAGCCCAAGGAGGCACCCGGGGAAGCGTGCATGTGAAGGTTGAGGGGCGAGACCAGTGGCTGCGACGGCTCCGGGAGGCTGACTGAGCTCGCGAAGCGCCGAACGACACGCCGGCGCGTCGCTTCACGTCTCGGCGAGGTCATCCGGCCACCCGCCCGTGCGCCGATCCCCGTGGCATCCATTCGCCTCTTGGCCGTCGGAGCGCGCCGCTCGGCGCTCCTGTTGACCCATCGACCGAGCCTCGCCGTACGAGGAGGGGGAGTGAGCAGACGTCCACAACTGCTCGAAAGGGCAACGAGACAACCATCGGGGCAGATGTGGCGACCGCGTGTTGCTGGACCCCTGCTGGGGGGGGACAATACGCACCATAGTCTTCAGCGGAGTACACACCTGGACGCCCCGCACTCGTGCGGCTGACGCAGTCTGCGTGCCCCTGGCGCCTGGCGGGCGGCCATCACGCGACGGGCGCCCGTGATCGCTGGAGGGTCATGGACCGCGCGATAGGGACGCCACCCATCTGGGGCAGAGGATCCTCGTCACTGAGGCTTGCCGGGGGTAGGCCAAACGCGTCAACAGGGGTTGCCGGGCCCATTGCTGACCTTGCCCGGGCGGACTCCGAGCCAGGTAGGCGCCCCGTCGGGCAACGCGAGCTTCGGCTAGGCGCTGACGCAATCCTCAGACTGCAGGCGGTCGTCGGGAACGCCGTCGTCGCGAGGCTCATCGCCGATCTTCCGACGCGCCAACCTGTCGGATCCGTCCGGACGACCCAGCGCCAAGCTGGCGGATCGACGCCAGCCCGGCGTGCCCTTCCGCGGATCCTGGGCAAGGACGCCGCCGATCGAGTCCTGATCCCGATGCTCAGCAACGCGGATCTCGTGGCCTCAGCCTCAAGGAAGGACGCATTCTTGCGGGGCGAGGGCCAGAGGTACGGCGTGACGGTCCAGCAGGCCGTGGCCACGACACTGGTTGAGATGCACGCTGAGATGGGCCGGCGGATAGAGGCCGCGGCGGGGAAGCGCCTGCCCGTGGGGACACCGCCCGCGCCAGTGGGAACGCACTGGTCGTCGGAGTCACTCGCCGGCATTCCCGAGGGCATCTCGCCGTTCCACATGATCGAGTGGTGGGGCTCCTACTTGGTGACGGAGAAGTCGGGTAGGGCGGCGGGTACGCGGACGACGCGAACGCGTCGCGGTGCCGGAGCCAGAACTCCGGGCGTGGGGGTCCCCCCCAACACCAGCAGCACGCCAGGAGGCCGGCGAGATCGTCTGACACCGCCCCGCTCCCCCCGGGGTGCCCGCAGCGAACTCGGCAAGGCGGTGGGGAAGCCCAAGAAGATCGGGATCGACAATGAGAAGTGGTGGCGCAACATTGGCAGCGGTCCGGCGAAGGCCGTCTACCAGATGGCCACGAACTGGATCAACGCGCTTCGCGCGGGGGTCCAGAAGTCCATGCGGCGGTTCTTGAAGCGCATCGTGGCGGACGGCATTGCCAGCATGGCAGTCAAGATCCCGGATGACTCGATCTGGATTGTTGGTAGAGACCCGATCCTCGGGCGCCCTGTCTACGGATACGGTCTCATTCCGGAACCCGACGACACTCTGGTCGCCCGCCGGATCGTCCAGGAAATCAAGCAATGGGCCAGCCCATCTGACTGGATCGCACTCGAGCTGGCCCGCCAGGGTGGCCTCAAGATCGCTCGGGACTACGTTCACACGCTCGACCGAAAGACGAGTGGCGGAGGCGTTCGTTATCTCCTGTATCTCAAGACGAAGTTCAAGGCCAACCGCCTGGCCATCTACCGGCACGTCCACCAGGAGCTTTCGAGTCAAGTCACGGATTAGACGGAGCACATGGGGTTGGCGTCCGGCGAGCACCGCGAAGCGCCACATGGCGGACCGTCGAGCGCGCTCGGGCCTCACCACCGAGCAGCTGATCAACAGCGGGCGGGCGGAGGGGTGGCTGGTGGTGGCGAGCCTGGAGCCCTAGCCGGACTCGACGCCGGCCGGGGAGTGGGACCGGCTGGGGTCAGCGGCTGATCAGCAATTCGATGGCATCGAACACCCGTGAGCTGTAGGCGTGCTCGCCGCCGACGGCCTCATGGATCACGCCGAGGCCGGCCCCCTTCATGCGCATCTCCATGAGCAGGCCGTTGTCCATCCAGTCGATCCACTCGTCGTCGAATGCCTCGAGGATCGTCAGATCATTGATCAGCGTGCCCGTCGTGTCTCGTGACTGGATCCAGGACTCCGCGGACGGCGGAATTCTCGATGTCTCGCCCGTAGGGGTAGTCCGACGTCCACAGATAGACGGCAAGGTTGTCGGGGACGTCCCATCGCTCCGGATTGACGAAGCGGTCAACGGTGTCGGCCGCCGGTGACTTGGGGTCCGCAAGCGAGCTGTCCCACCCCTGCTCGTAGAAGAGGAACTGGCTGTCGCCCATGACCAGCCCCACCGGCTGATACAGCTGCGGTGTCTGGCACACGTCGTTGCGCACGACGCCCAGGCCGACCCATCCGGTGGGGTGCATACCCGCGGAGAAGCCGGCGACCGTCGTCCGCGTCGGGTCGGCGCCGTAGTCCGCAGCGAGGTGTTGCGCAGCGTTCACGGCGCATGCAGCGCGGTCGAACAGCCCTCCGTCGATGTAGTCCTCAAGAGTCAACTCCGGAGGCTTCACCTTCAGCCACTGCGGGGCAACGGCAACGGCACCGCGCGCGGCGATCTCCCGGGCTTCCCCGGCGGCCGTGGATGTGCTCATGCCGTTGTAGACGATCACGAGCGGCCACGGACCCTCTGCGTCGGGATAGAAGACGTCCATCGACCAGGCCCCAGCGTCGTCCTCGTGGTACACGACGCTGTCGGTCAGCAGCGCGAACGGCTCGTCCCCCGCTACCGGTGCAGGCGTGGCCGGGCTGGGTGCGGCCGTTGCCGCGGCCGTGGCGGGAGGCGTCGTGGTCACCGGTGTCGATCCCGCGGTGCCGGAACCACAGGCCGCAAGCAGCAGCGCAATCGCGGGGGCCAGTGCGGTCAACGTTCGGCTCCACATGAGTCACCATCCTTGGAACGCTTGGCAGCGGGTCGGTCTCACCAGTGGCTCGGCGCGGTCCCGGGTGGCCTACCCAACGCGTAGGTGCCGCCATTCAGATAGTCCGGTCTCGTATCAGAAACCACCCCGCAGCAGAACAGTCACCCCACGACCCGCCTCGCCTTCCGGGATCGGGACAAGCCAGGGCTCGTACAAGGGCCGGAGGTGAGGTCACGGTTCATTGAGTTGATGGTTCGAGAAGCTGGGTCCATTCGCCGTTGTCGAGGTCGATTGCCCAGACGTCGTCCATGGCTTCGGACCACCAGGCGCCACCGACACCGTTGATGAGGATCAGTCGCTGGTTGATCGGGTCGCCGACCATGGCGGCGAACACGGACGCCCAGTTCGGCCAGTTCGGCAGGGCGACCGGTGCGTCGAAGCAGGCGTTCCAGGTCAGGCTGTCGGAGTCGAACCCGCAGACGTCTGCTGAGCCCAGCTTGACGTAGACGGTGTCGCCGGCAGGCCCGTAGACGCCGCTGGGCCATACCAGGTCGACATGCGGGGTGTCGGTGGAAACAGGGGTGGCTTCTCCGGTGCGGGGGTCGACGAGGGCTGTCGTCTCGCGACCGGAGCCGAAGATGAGTCGATCGATCATCTGCGAGTACCCGAGGAGCTCCAGCCATTGTGTGTCCTTACCCTGGCGCTGAGCTTGCGACGGCTCGAACGAGGCTGTCCCGACCAATGTCCAGTCGTTCGTGTCAACGTCGTAGGCCCATAGCTCGTAGCCGCCGGCGGTCTCGCCCTGCTCATCCCAATCCAAGAACCGCGTGGTGAGAATCAAGCCGGAGATCGGGTCGTACGCAGCACCCATGGGGACGATGCGGCCATCACCCCAACCGACGGTGTCGATGCTTGGCTGGGGGGTCCAGGTGTTGGTGTTGGCGTCGTAGACCGAGATGTGTTCGAAGCCAAGGGCGACGGTGCGGTCTGAGTCGACGTCGTAGACCAGTCCGGCGCTGAGCTCACCGATCATCGCCCCGGTCGGATTCATGCGATGCCAGGTGCTGGTACAGACGTCGAAGGTCCAGGTTTCTCGGAGGGTGTCGACATAGACGATCCGGCCTGTGTGCCCGTCGAAGGCTGCGGCCAGGTTGCCCGTCCAGCCCGCCTTGGGGCGTTCCTGGTCGGCCGCACCAGGAGTTGCCGGATCGGTGTCCGGCGGGCAGGTGGCGGCGGCTGGAGCGGGTCTGGCTCGGGTGGTGGCCAGGATGGGATCCCAGGTTCCTGCGTACGCCGGGGCGGCGGACGGGGCGACGGGCGGCACCACGGCCGGGAGCTTCCGCTGCACCTGCGAGCCGGCGAGGAGCGCACCACCGAGCAGGGCGGCGAGCAGGGCCGCTCCCAGGAGCAGCACCCAGGCCGGGTGCGGGATGGCGGCGAAGCGCCGCAGGCCAATCGACGTCCGTCCCGGAGGGTAGTCCGTGGCGAAGTGCCGGGCGAGCTGGGTCGGGCGGACCTCCGTCGGTGCCTCTTCCAGGTACGTCCGCAGGGCGGCGGCGAGGTCGAGCTCGAAGCGATCGCGATCAGCCATCGCAGAGCTCCTTCCTGAGGCGGTCGACGACCCGGGAGAGACGCATGCGGGCGGCGGACGGCGAGGTGCCGACGGCCGCCCCGAGCTCGTCGGAGCTGAGGTCGATGACGTAGTGCATGGCGACGAGGGCCCGGTCGTCCGGCGAGAGATGGGCCAGCGCCCGACGGAGGTCGAGACGCTCGATGCCCGTCGATGGATCGGCCCGCCGGTCGGCTGCGACGTCGACGTCGATCTCCACGACCGGGCCGTGGCGGCGGCGGAGGAGCTGGCGGGCCTCGTTCGCGGTCACCGCGAGGAGCCACGGACGGACCCGGTCGGGGTGGCGGAGCGAGCGGAGCTTGCGCCAGGCGACGAGCCATGCCGCCTGGACGGCGTCGGCGGCGAGGTCGCGGTCGCCGCATGCGGCGAAGGCGACCCGGGCCATGTCGGCGTGGTAGGTCGCGACAAGCTGGGCGAAGGCCGCCTCGTCACCCGCCCCCGCGAGGGTGACGGTGGCGGCGACTGTCGGACTGCTCATCGCCTGACCGTTCATACCCTATAGATGCTTCCAGGGGGAGATCCGCAACAAGAAACCCCAGGCATCGTCGCAACGCCGCGGGGTCGGTCTCGTCAGTGGCCCGGCGCGGCCCCGGCGGACGGAGCGTGGACCGCGTATCGATGCTTCCCGCCTGCCGCTGATTGTGGGCGGCGGACGGGCGCCGGACCAGAGGCAAACGGACCCGGACGCCCGGTGCGCTCCGAGGGTGGTCTCGCAGACGTGGCACCAGGAGCGAATAGACCGCAACGCCTGCGCCCAACGACGATTCGCGGGTGAAGCTGTGACGGTCTGCGGTGTCGTCACCAGCCGCGCGGCGAGGCGGCTGGCATGAGGCAACGAGCTTCGGTCCGGGTTGTCGCACTCGACCGTGAAGCACCACCTGGCGAGCGCTCGCTTCAAGGTGGGCGCGACGACCACGGCGCAGCTGGTGTGGATCTTGGCGACGCGGCTGCCGGAGCCTGAAGGTGTGGCCGAAGCAAACAGATCGCGGGCCGCTCCGAAGTCCTGACCCGATGGGTCCGCGCCTCCCCCGACGTCGTTGCCAGCCGGTTGGCGACGCAGGATCGTGGACCTACACTTGGGTGCAACCCATCGCGCCCCCAGGAGGTCCGTCATGACCATGGAGTACGTCCCCCTGCCCGGTGAGACCGCTCCGCCCGTTCCTGACGGGCCGAAGCTGTGCAACGGCGAGGACATGCGCATCCTGCACAACGCGTTCCTGTGGGCATACGAAGAGGCGCCCGGACTGGTGCGCGGCGCTCCCGCCGGTGACGTGGCGCGCAGCGAGTTCCTCGGGGAGTGGCTCGCCGATCTCGACGCGACGCTGCATACGCATCACGAGAGCGAGGACGAACTCCTGTGGGACAAGCTCGAGCAGCGCGCTCCCGCCTGCGCGCTGCACGTCGGCCAGATGCGCGCGCACCACGCGCAGGTCGCGGGACTGCTCGAGGAGGCGAGTCCGCTCCTCGCCCGATGGCGCGCGACGGCCGACCCGGCGGTCGGCGAACAGCTGGCCGAAGCCTACGACCGGATGCTCGATGTGCTGAAGGTGCACCTGCGCCGTGAAGTGGTTGAGGTCATCCCGGTCGCGGAGCGGGTGGTGACCACGGAAGAGTGGACGGCGATGGCCGCCCATAGTGTCGGGGCGATCCCGAAGAGTCGACTCCTGCCGCAAATCGGGATGCTGCTTGCGAACTCCACGCCGGCGGACCGCCAGATCTTCTACGCGGGCATGCCCCTCTCCGTGAGGGTGCTCTGGCGCCTCGTGGGCAAGCGCCAGTACGCGAAGCAGTTCAGGCTACTGTTCCCGGGCAGGTCCGTCCCACCGACCACCTGACGTGTGCGTGCCCGTCCATCCCTGGCTTCCCCGGGTCGCCCTCGGCGCGAGGCTGGCACGCGGCCTTCGGAACCGGCGTCGTCCGCGTGAAAGAAGGTCAGTTCGGTCGGGGCGAGAGGGATAGCCCCGCCACCAACGACCTTCCGATCACGATGCGGCTCGCCGAGCCTCCAGAGCCGTGCGAGCTGGTCCGGAGCGCATGACGCGCCGGCCGTCCCGACCAGCCGAGCGCGCCACGGACCGCGAGCTCGCGGTGGTCGCTGCTGTCGTCGCAGCAGGTTCGGAGAAGGCGGCCGCCCACCGCCTGGGCCTGTCGCACTCGACCGTGAAGCACCACCTGGCCAACGCCCGGTCCAGGGTCGGTGCGGCGACCACGGCCCAGCTCGTGTGGTACCTGGCGCCGCGGCTGCCTGAGCCGGAGGGCGTGGCCCAATCGGACGAGTGGCAACCGCCCGCCCGAATCCGCTGATACACGAGTTCGTCGCCCCCGGCAGTCCCCGGAGCGCGCTTCGGTCGTCGAGCGCGTCCCCCGAGGCTGGATCCGGCCCTTCCGGTGATGTCTCCGACCAGCTCATGACTGATGCCTCTAGCCATCCCCGGCAACGCATGGCTACGTTCGTTCCGCACGTGGGACGCGTGACACGCGGCCCGGACGTGGCCTCCGGGACGCGTCGAGGCCACTGGCGAAACCGACGCGCGGTGCGTGCGCGGGAGGTAGTGCCATGCGAAGGCTGATGGCTCGGGCAGCGCTCGCTGCCATCGTGGCAGGGCTGGTCTTCGCTGCTCCACGGCTGAGGGGCGCAACCTGGACCTCGTGGTTCACGAAGCTGGCGTGGTCGTGGGCTGGCGTCCCGAGCGGCCCCCTTGGCTGGATCAGCAGCAACTGGACCATGCCCGTGCTCCATGCACCGATCTATCCGGTGATGGCCCGAGAGCTCGATCTCCAGCCAGACGACGACCTGCTCGAGGTTGCCTGCGGGTCGGGCGTCTTCCTGGCAACGCAGGCCGCGCACGTCCGCCACGTCGCGGGCCTGGACCTGTCCGACATCCAGGTCGGCCTCGCCCGTCGGCGGCTGGTCGACCGGATCACGGCCGGGACCGCGGAGATCATCAACGGCGATGCCGCGGCGCTGCCGTGGGAAGACGGGCGGTTCAGCGTCGTCACCTGCATGGGCTCGGTGGAAGCCTTTCCCGACCCGGGATCCGCCATGGCCGAGATGTGCCGGGTTCTGCGCCCCGGCGGACGAGCCGTCGTGAGCCTCGGGGCGAAGGTCGCCGATGGGAACCGAGACCCATCAGGTCCTGGGGGCTGTCTGGGTCTGGAGCGAGGACGACGCGCGGCGACTGGTCGAGGAGGCAGGCTTCGCCGAGGTCTCGGTGTCGTACGCGTCGACCCGTGGCGACAGCCGCCTCGTGAACCTTCTCGGTAGCCTGACCGCGGAGGAGGAGATGCGGGTCGTGCGCGGCGTCAAGCCGGCGGTCGAGGCTCCCGCCCAGCGGACCGAGGCGCCGTCACAGGAACTCGTCGGCGCCGCCGAGTAGCCGGCATCGGACGAACGGCCCTGCCGTCGCCGGATCGAAGCGGCGAATGAGCTTGCGCATCACGTCCGTCAAGTCGTCCATGGCCCAATCGGCCAACTAGTAACCACGGCCCGCCGCCCGCACGCTTGAGGCATGACGGCGCGCTGGTCCGATCCACACCGACTCCCGGGTCCCCCCGCCGGGTACGTCCGCGCCGTCAACCCGTCGGATGCCCGGTGAGCGGGTTCGAGCTCGTCGCGGCGTTCCTCGCCGGCGTGGCCATGGGCATCGCCCTCGACCGCTGGCTCCTGCCGACCCTCGTCGATGCGTGGATCGACCGACTGCGCCGGCATGGGCGATGAGCATCGTGACGATGCGCCGGACCGCCGGCGGACCGACGACTACTCCTCGGCCCGGATCGGCGCCGCGGCTGCGTTCACTCTGGTCCTCGTCGTCCTACTCGTCCTCGATGTCGCCGTCCCCGACTACAACGTCTCACCCGGCACCCTGCTCCCTCTTCTGGGCGCGATCCTCGCGCTACTGGGGCTCGAGGCCTCGGCTCTGTGGAGGGGCGTGAGGTGACGACGATCACCCGTCTGCTGACCAACAAGGCGTACGGCTACCCGACGCGCGGCGCCCGGCGACGGCGGAAGCCGACGATCCTCGCCTGCCTGCACCAGACCGCCAACGCCAAGGCGACGGCCATGCAGGAGCGCAACTACGCGAACCGGGCCGGCTCCGCTGGACCGTCGGCCACGGCCTACATCGACCGCGACGGCACGATCATCCGCGCGATCGACCCGGCCAAGTACGCCGCCTGGAGCCAGGGTGACGTCGCGCATCCCAACACCAAGCTCCCCACGATCGCCGCCGCGGTCGCCTCGGGGGTGAACATGAACGAATGGGTGCACGAGTCGATCGAGTGCTCGGGCGCCGGCACCGAGCCCTACACCGATGCCCAGTTCGAGGCCGTCGCCCAGCTCGTCGCCGCGGCGTCGGAGGCGACCGGCATCCCGGTCAACCGCAGCACCGTGGTCACCCACGCCGACATCAACAGCGTGTCCCGCCGCAGCGACCCCTGGCCGCCGGCCACAAGGGAGGCCCGGGACAAGCGCGTCATCGCCCGGGCCAACGCGATCCTGCGGCCACCGATCGTGACGGTCACCGTCAAGTCGGGCGACAGCCTCTCCGCGATCGCTGCCGCGCACAGCCTCACGCTCAAGGCCTCCTGGTGTTCCCGGAGAACGCCAAGTACCGCGCCAACCCCGGGCTCATCCACCCGGGCGACATCGTCCGCGTGAAGTGAGCGGAGGAGCCATGGACACCCAGCCCGGCACGATCTTCGGCCGAGAACCGGCGCTCGTCCTCGCCCTCGTCCAGGCGGTCATCGCCCTGGTCGTGGCGTTCGGCCTTTCCCTCGCACCCGACCAGATCGGCGCGATCCTGGCGGTCACGGCGGTGGTTCTCGGGCTCATCACGCGCAGCCGCGTGAGCCCGGTGTGAGGGACGGCTACCTGCGAGGAACGCTCCCGCGGACGCCAACCGCCCGCCAGGTCGACGTGCTGGCCGCATTCGTTGCCACGGGAGGCTCCGTTCGGGACGCGGCGGCGCGCGTCGGCGTCCGGCCGAGCACGGCGAAACGCCACCTGGCCGACCTACGAGCGAGGTCGGGCCTCACGACCGAGCAGCTGATCTACCGCGGACGGGCCGAGGGGTGGCTGGTGGTGCCGGCGCTGGAGCAGGTCCCTCGCGCTTGACGCGCGACGCCCCGCGCCCCGACACTGGCGGCGAAGGGGAGTAGTCCTCCTCCGGTCGATCGACATGCTGGCGCGATGGCGCCCGGTCGCCGGGTCCGCACAGGCGGACGGATGAGACCTTCGACTATCGACACCATCACCGGGTGTCGGGTCGAAGGCGTTCCCGTCGGACCCGAGCCCACCTACCGGATGGAGCCCGCGTGGACGCATTCCTGCTCTCCTTTGGCGTCGTGTTCCTCGCGGAACTCGGCGACAAGAGCCAGTTGATGGCGCTTGCCTTCGCCTCGCGCTACCGGGCGATGACGGTCCTGATCGCCGTCACGATCGCCACCCTCATCGTGCACGCTGGGTCGGTCCTGTTGGGATCGATGTTCGCCGCCGTCCTGCCGACCGCCGCCATCCAGGTCGTCGCCGGTCTCGCCTTCTTCGGGTTCGCCGCCTGGACGTTGCGCGGTGACAAGCTCGGCGATGCCGACCGGGATCGCGCCGCGCGCACGGGCCGCTGGGCGCTGGTAACGATCGGGACGGCATTCTTCTTGGCCGAGCTCGGAGACAAGACGATGCTCGCGACCGTCACGCTTGCGACCACCGAAGAGCCGATCGGGACGTGGCTCGGCTCGACGGCGGGCATGGTGGCGGCCGATGCCATCGCGATCGCGATCGGGGCGTTCTTCGGCACGCGGCTCCCGGAGCGTGCGATCGCACTGTTCGCGGCGGGGGCGTTCGTCCTGTTCGGCGCGATCCTCATCGCCGAGGGCCTCGGCCTCGTATAGGAGCGGCCCGGCTCGTCGGGGGACGCTCCCCGTTTCGCCAGTCTGCTCACATTGTTGAGCCGTCGCTCAACGGTGCGCCATAGGTCCAACGACAGGGACACCGTGTACCGCCTGGCACATAGCGGAACCCTTTGGCCCGAGGGCACAATTGACCCATGGCTCAAGTGTCCGGGTCCGAGGCTGCAGGCGCGTCATCACGCCGAGCACGCCGACGTCGGACCCGCGCTGCGTGACTCACCGCTGCCCTCCGTCTTGCTTTCGCTGGAGTAGTCCCCATGTCTAGCCGGTCCACATCGACCCGGAAGCGTCCCGCGACTGCACGGTCCGACGACGCGGCGCGCCGGCGCGCCCTTCGCCTCGTGTTCCTTGGCATCCCGGCTCTGGTGCTGCTCGTCGTGGTCGCGGCCGCCGCGCTCGACGGCTCGAAGCCTGCGGACGAGACCCTGGTCCGCGCGGACAGCCCGACGCTTGGTCGCGCCGATGCGCCCGTCACGATCGTCGAGTTCTTCGACCCCGAGTGCGAGTCGTGTCGCGCGTTCAATCCCTACACCAAGCAGATCCTCGGCGAGTACGGGGACCAGGTCCGCCTCGTGGTCCGGTACGTCCCGGGCCACGCGAACTCGACGCTCGCCGTGCTCGCGCTCGAAGCAGCGCGAAAGCAGAGCGACGATGGGTACTGGGCACTGCTGGATCTCCTATACGAGCGCCAGCCGGAGTGGGGCGAGCGGCAGGATCCGCAGACGCAGGCGTTCCTCGACGCGGCAGCGGACGTCGGGCTCGACACCGCGGCGATCGAGGCGGCGATGATCGCGGGCGATACCGCGATCCTGGATCGAGACCTCGCGGATGCGCGAAAGGCGGGCGTCCAAGGCACGCCGGAGTTCTTCGTGAACGGCGTCATGGTCACAGACCGCTCACCCGACGGGCTGCGCGCCGCGATCGACGCCGCCCTGGGCCGCTGATGCGGTTCGGACGAAGCCAGCCCCCCGAGCCCGAGACAAACGGTCGCCCGGACGGTTTCGCCTGGCTCGACGCCCACGACGTCTACCTCGACGCCGCGTGCCAGAGCCTGCGCCCGCGACCCGTCATCGACGCGCTCACTGAGTACTACACGGCCTTCGGCGCCTGTGGGGGCCGGGTGAAGTACGCCTGGGGCAGCCGGGTGGACGAGGAGGTGGACGGTGCCCGCAACGCGGTGCTCGAGCTCCTCGGCCTGTCCCGCCGGACGCACGCTGTCTCGTTCACGCTCAACACGACGTATGGGCTCAACCTCCTGCTCGGGCAGTTGCCGTCGGCGACGTTCGGGCGTGTCGTGATCAGCCACACCGAGCACAACTCGGTGTTCCTGCCGACGATGACCGCCGCACGGCGGCTGGGCATCGAGCGCCTCGTGCTGGATCGGTCGAAGGACGGCGCCCTCGCGTATCTGCCCGCACAGCTCGAGCGCGCCGTGGTCGTCGTCAACGCGGTCTCCAACGTCGACGGCTCGCGCCTGGGCAACCTCGCCGACCTCGTGCGGGACACGCACGAGCGGGGCGGCATCGTGATCCTCGATGCGGCCCAGGCCGTACCGCACGCGGTTGACCTCCTGGACGGCACGGGCGCCGACGCGATCTGCTTCTCGGGGCACAAGGCCTACGCGCCGTCGCTCGGCGTGGTCGTGGCGCGCCAGGACCTCCTCACCCGCCTCGAGGGGGGATTCATCGGCGGCGGCATGGTGTCCGAGGTGCGGGAGGACGACTACGACCTCCTGGCCGACGAGCCGTGGACGCGCCTCGAGCCCGGACTCCAGGCCTGGGGGGAGATCGTCGGCCTGCGCGCCGCATTGGGCTGGCTGGGCGGGCTGCGGATCGACGGCCGCCCACCTTCCGAGCACGTGGAAATGCTGGGCGCGCGCCTGTTCGAGGGCCTGGCGGCGATCCCCGGCGTCACCCTCCTCAACGCCGGGCCGAGCCCCATCGTCAGCCTGTACGCGCAGCGGCAGGACGCCCACCGGCTCGCGGTGTTCCTCTCCAAGCAGGGGATCATGGTCCGCAGCGGCTACTTCTGCGCCCACCACTGGCTGCGCGAGCGTCTCGCGCTCCCGCCGCCGCTCCGCTTCTCGGTGGGCCTCCACAACACCACTGCCGACGTCGACGCCGCGGTCGGCGCGCTGGACCGGCTCGTCCGGGGCCTGGGCTAGAGGGACGATCGATCCGTGTTCTGCATCGCAGCGTTCCTCGTCCTCCTCGTCCTGGGCGCATTCTCCGCGCGATACCGCGGGTACCTCCGGCGCGCCTGGGGCTGCACGCTGCGGCGGGTCACGCTCCGGCCCTGCGACACCACCTTCAGCCAGGACATCAAGGACCACCTGCTGGCGCCGGTCGCCGCGTGGCGTCCCGGCCTCGTCCGCCCGGCGGCCATCGCGATCGAGGTCGCGGCGTTGCTGATCATCGTCACCACGATCCTGAGCGCGTACGTGGTGGCCAAGGGTGGCGTCAACCTGTGGGTGTACGGGACCTGCGACAAGGCGAATGCGCAGGGCTGCGCGCTGGGCGCCCAGGCGTGCTCCATCGGTGCCCTCGAGGCCACCTTCCTCGACAAGGTGCTCGCGCTGGACTTCGTGGGCGCCATCGGGGGCGAGGTCTCCGATGTCGCCGAGACCATCGGCGCGATCCCCGACCGCCTGCGGACGTGGGACGCGGCCGAGTACCTGCCCCCGAACGTCTCGTGGCGGACGGGCTTCGACCCCGCCCGACCCACGGCCCTCGAGATCATCGATCCCGGCTGCTCGGTCTGCGCGCAGCTCGCCGCGAACATCGGTGAGGCCGGGTTCGCCGACCGCTACAACCTGGCCTACATCGCCTACCCGATCCCAGATCTGGACGGCACCAAGTTCCGGAACTCCGGCCTCGTCGTGCGCTACCTCGAGGCACTGCGACTCCATCCGGTTGCCGGCGCCGAGGTCCCACTGGACTGGCAGCTTCTGGAGCGGATCCTGTCCGGCTCCGACCCGACGGGCGAGCCGTGGCAGACCGTCGTCAACCGGGCGACGCCCGAGGAAGCCACCGAGCTCTTGCAGGCCTGGCTCGGGGAGTTCGGGCTCGACGAGGCCGGCATCGAGGCGATCGTGGCTGAGGCGGATTCGGAGCGTGTGGCCTCGATCATCGCGGCCAACCAGGTGGTTGTCCGAGAGACCATCGGGACGCGCAAGATCCCGACCGTGATCTTCGACGGCAGCCGCCACGACGGCCTCGTGGACGTCGACAAGCTACGCTGAGGCTGCAGGAGAGGCATGGCTCAAGTGTTTGGATCTGACATCGATGCCGAGGCCTGCTCGACCGAGTGTCGCCATCCCGCTGTCATCGAGCCACTGCTCGGGCGGTCGCTCGGGGCGCACGGTGCGCGCGAGGTCGCCGAGCTCTTCGGGACGCTCGCCGACCCGTCACGCGCCCGGATCCTGCACCTGCTCGCGATCAGCGACGGGGAGCTGTGCGTGTGCGACATTGCGCTCGTCATCGGCATGAGCGTGTCCGCGCTCTCCCATCAGCTCCGGTTTCTGCGCGAGCGCGGCGCCGTGGAGCGCCGCAAGGTCGGACGGGTCGCCTGGTACCGGCTCGTGGACGACCACCTGCGCGATCTCGTGACCAGCGCCGCGACCCACGTCGCCGAGCGCCAGTGATACGGGCTCCTGGCTCCGGTGGATGGCCCTTCTGATGGGCCACGATCACGGGTCGGCCGCCGCCGGGCACCGCGGGCGCCTGGTCGCGGTCCTGGCCCTCAGCCTCACGATCCTCGTCGTCGAGGTCATCGGCTCGGTCGTCACCAACAGCCTCGCCCTGCTCGCGGATGCCGGCCACGTCCTGACCGACGTCGTGGGAATCGCCCTCGCCCTCGCGGCGATCTGGTTCGCGCAGCGCCCGCCCACGAGCGGCCGCACCTTCGGCTATCTCCGCCTCGAGATCCTTGCCGCGGTGACCAACGCGTTTCTCTTGTTCGGGATCGCGGCGTTCGTCCTGTTCGAGGCGTGGCGGCGGCTGTCCGAGCCGGCGGAGATCGCCTCGGGCGCGATGCTCGCGTTCGCGCTCGTCGGCCTCGGGGCGAACCTCGTGTCGCTGCTGCTCCTGCGCGACGCACAGAAGGAGAGCCTCAACATGCGGGGCGCCTACCTCGAGGTCATGGGCGACCTCGCGGGATCGGTCGCGGTGATCGTCGCCGCGGTCGTGATCGCGGTGACGGGCTGGACCGGGGCGGACATCGTGGCCTCGGTGCTGATCGGGCTGCTGATCCTGCCGCGCACGTTCTCGCTCCTGCGCGATGCCACCAACGTGCTCCTGGAAGCCACGCCCAAGGGGGTCGACATGGACCACGTGCGCCAGCACATCCTTGATGCGCCGGGCGTGATCGACTGCCATGACCTCCACGCCTGGACGATCACCTCGGGGATGAACGTGGTCTCGGCCCACGTCGTGCTCGCCGACGGGGCAGATCCGGCTGTGACCCTCAACGCGCTCTGCGAATGCCTGTCGGACGACTTCGATATCGAGCACTCGACCTTCCAGCTCGAGACCGCCGACCGCCGGCGGTTGGAAGAACGGAGCCACGCATGACCGTCGCCGCGACGACTCGACCGGCCCTCCTCCGCCGCGCCCTTCGGCTCGAGTACCTCACGGTCGGCTGGAACATCGTCGAGGGCGTCATCGCGATCGCCGCGGCGATGGCATCAGGGTCGGTCGCCCTGCTGGGCTTCGGGATCGACAGCTTCGTCGAGTCCGCGTCGGGTTCGGTCATGATCTGGCGGCTCCGCGCCGAGCGGAACGCCGACGAGGATGACGAGGAGCGGATCGAGCACGTGGAGCGACGGGCGCAGAAGCTCGTCGCCGGATCGCTCATCCTGCTCGCGGCCTACATCGCCTGGGACTCGATCACCTCGCTCCTCGCGAACGAGCGGCCCGAGCCGTCGCTCGTCGGGATCCTGCTCGCCATCGCCTCGCTGTCGGTCATGTGGTGGCTGGCGCGGCAGAAGCGGAGCGTCGGGCTCGCACTGGGCAGCCGGGCGATGACCGCCGACGCGTTCCAGACTGACGCCTGCTTCTGGCTGTCGCTCTTCCTGCTCGTCGGGATCAGCGCGAACGCCCTCTTCGGCTGGTGGTGGGCCGACCCGCTGGCCGCCCTTGGCATGACCTTCTTCATCGGGCGCGAGGCGCTCGAGGCGTGGCGCGGCGAGGACGAGGACGAGGACTGAACCTACCGATGCGCCGTACCATCCCGTCGATCCCGCGCCCGTTCAAGGCGTCCCCTTCCCACCGAGGAACACCGTTGCGTCGTCTTCTCCTGGTCCTGACGATGGCGTCGATCGCCCTGGCCGCCTGTGGCGGTGGATCCGTGGCAACCCCAGCTGCCTCGCCAGTGGCCTCGCCCGCGGCATCGGCCGCGGCCGCCGCTCCCCAGATCCTGCCGATCTTCGTGTCATCGGAGATCCTCGCGGGCAAGAACCGCTTCCTGTTCTCGCTGACCGATCGCGCCAACAACGTGGTCGCCGGACCCGACGTGCCGGTCGGCACCGAGTGGTACGACGTCGATGCTGCGCCCGATCAGGTCGCGTTCACGAGCGACGCGACATTCCTGTGGGCGATCGAGGGTCAGAAGGGCCTGTACGCGGCCGACGTCGAGTTCCCCAAGGCCGGACGCTGGGGCGCTCGCTTCACGGCCTCGTTCCCAGACGGCCGGCGTGAGCAGATCCGAGCCGACTTCGATGTCGCGGCGACCGGATCCACGCCGGCGATCGGTGCACTGGGGGTGTCGGTCGACACGCCGACCGCGGCCGACGTCGACGGCGATCTCGCCAAGGTGTCCACGGACAAGGCGCCGAACCCCGCCTTCTCCGAGACGTCGGTCGCAGATGCGCTCGCCGCCAAGCAGCCGTTCGTCCTCGCGTTCGCGACACCCGCGTTCTGGCAGACCGCGATCTGCGGTCCGATGCTCGACAACGTGAAGGCGGTCGCGGCCGACTATCCGACGCTTATGTGTGCACGCGGCCGGGTTTCGCCATTTTTGGGGGTTTTCGCCAGGGGGTGATGCATGATCGCTGACGACCTGGAGGCGCTGGCCACGTCCGCGACGATGGCGCTCCGCGCGAGTCTGGCACCGGCGCGCCACTGCCCGGCCTGCGGTGCCGAGCTCCCGTACCTCGGCGGGCGGGGCAGGCCGCGCCGGTGGTGCGACGCCCACCATCGGCGTCCCTTGCGGCTTCGCCCGCGAACGACGCCGGCCACCGGAGTGCCCGCCATAACGGGCCCGGGGGCGCGTGCGCGCTGATCCTGCCCCGCGACCTCGCCCAGGTCCGCCCGTGTACGCCCACGTCGGCTCAGGTGCCGCGATGAGCCTGATCGTGGCCACAGACGCGACCGACCGCAAGCGCACCCCAGGCTGGCCTACCGCGCTGACTGCGCGCTCCGCGCCGGGCCGACGATCCCCTCCTCGTAGGCCGCGAGCAGGTCGAACAGCTCGGTCGCGGCGTACTGGCGGTCGTACGTCCCCTCGCTCAACTGGCGGATGACGCCGGCCTCGGCCAGCGACTTGAGCGCCGCGAGCGTCTGCTGCTGGCTGACACCGATCGCCACGCGGGCGGTCGGCGCCGAAAGCACGGGCAGAGCGGGCAGCAGCGCGATGAGCTTGCTCGCCGCGGATCCGGCCCGCGGCCTGCCCGCGCGCTCGCGCCACGTCGCCTGCAGGGCGGCCACCTGGTCCGCCAGCTCGATCGACATCAGGGCCGCGCCGGCTGCGGAGGTCGCGAACGAGCCGATCCAGTCCGCCACGTGCCCCTCCCGGAACGCAACCAGCCCCTCGACGTAGGCGGTGGGGCGGGCTGCCAGGACGATGCTCACGGGCGGGACGAAGCGAGCGGCGACGCCGCGCCGACGCAGGACGACGTGCACGAGCGCCCGGCCCACGCGGCCGTTGCCGTCGATGAATGGGTGGATGGTCTCGAATTGGGCGTGGGCGACGGCCGCCTGCGCCACCGCGGGGAGGTCGTCCCGGGCGACGAAGGCGACGAGGTCCGCGAGCAGCGGCATGACGAGGTCCTCCGGCGGCGGGATGAAGGCGGCATCGGACGGGTTCCCGAGCCGGCCGCCGATCCAGTTCTGCTCCTCGCGCAC
The DNA here is from genome assembly GCA_963766735.1 of uncultured Chloroflexia bacterium. GTDB lineage: Bacteria > Chloroflexota > Limnocylindria > Limnocylindrales > CSP1-4 > CAIXZV01. The sequence continues at coordinate 14,735 of CAVYBU010000009.1, read as the reverse complement.
GCGACCGGGCCGCGCTCGCTCGTCGCCCGCCATCAGCACCGCGTGGATCGCGAGCAGATTGTCCACGGCGACCGGGTCCGTTCGGTCGCCGGTCGCGATCGCCTCCTCCATCGCGGACACGTTCGCCGCGACGACCCTGGCGCTGCCTCGCGCTGCCCGAGGGTCGATGAGCGCCTTGGCCAGGTTGAGCGAGGAGACGTCGTAGCCCTCGATCCGAGATGACGCCACGGCCTCCGACCGCAGGAGCAGCGGGCCGATTGCCTCCAGGCCGCCTACCGAGGCGCGATCGTTGAGCGCCCGGATCGCCGCCTCGGCATCGGCCGAGAGATCGGCGACCTCGAACGGGACCACGGGGCTGAGCGCCGCGATTTCGTCAGGGACGAATGCCTGGTACCGGAACGAGGCACGCGCCCGGCGCCCGCCCATCGCGCCAGGATTTCCTTCCCAGGTCCGCTCGACGGTCCTCGGCATACGGCCTCCGGCTGCAACCCTTCAATCTCTCTGTATGAATGAAGGGGTGGGACAAGCGTGCGCCGCTAACCCTTCAATGTCAACTGGAGATCCAAGGGTAGCCGGCGGAGCAGCCGCACCATCAAGTCGCGCGGTGTCCGGGGCGCTCCCCTACGCCGTGCCGTTCCTGGCCTCGCCGGCGGTGGCAGGAGTCCCAGACAGGCGACGGTCGAGCAGCGTGGCGAAACGCGCGGAGCGGTGGTCGTCATTGGCGAGTATCAGCCATTGCGCGGGTTCTTCCGACGTCGCCGGCGCTGCCCAATAGGCTGCAATGGCGCGCCCGACAGGTGTTGGGCGCGCGTCAGCCAAGCTCGACCCGCCTCGCAACATGGCAACGGCTGGTGGGCACGACAGCGACTGGGTCCGCTGTTGCGAGGACCAGGCGCGAGCGGCTCTCGAGCCGGCTGGAGCCAGAGGCGGATGCCGCAGTCAGGACGTCGAGGGGCCATTGATCTAGGCGGGAGGACTTGACCCCCGCGGAAGCAACCTGATCAGCCCCGGTGGCGCGCAGATGTTCCCTCCGGCGCCAGGAACCGATAGCCCAGGCGACGCTCCGTCGCGATGTAGCGTGGGTGCTCGGGGTCATCGCCCAGCTTCTCGCGCAGCCGGCGGATGTAGACCCTGATGTAGTCCACCTCGTCGATGTACTCGCGACCCCAGACTTTGGCCAGCAGCGTCCCGTGCTGGAGCACGTGCCCCGCGTTTCGGACCAAGTGATAGAGCAGCTTGTACTCGGTTGGCGTCAGCTCGACCCGCTCGCCACGCAGCCGAACCTCCTGCCTGGCGAAGTCCACCTCAAGCTCACCGGACACGAATGACGGTGCCCGACTCGCAGGGGCAGGCATATCGAGGCGGCGCAGCACCGCCTTGACCCGCGCCATCAACTCGAGATGGTTGAACGGCTTGGTCACGTAGTCGTCCGCACCCAGCCCCAGGCCCTTCACCTTGTCCATCGCGTCGTCCCGCGCGGTCAGCATCACGACCGGGACGTCCGAGAAGACACGGAGCTCGCGCAGGACCGCGAATCCGTCCATGTCGGGCAGCCCGACATCGAGCAGGATGATGTCCGGGGCCTGCCGTTCTGCGATGTCCAGCGCCGCCTCGCCGGTGCCGGCGCCGAGCACCTCCACCTCCCGCCATTGGAGCGTGAATCCGAGACGGACCGACTCGACGACGTCCGGCTCGTCATCCACGACCAGGATCCGCATCACGACTCGTCCTCGGGCCCAGCGGTCGGGACGATCAGCGAGAACGTGCTGCCACGCCCAAGCGCACTCCGAACGCCGATTGTGCCGCCGTGCGCCTGGGCGATCGCCAGGGCGGTGGGCAGCCCCAGCCCTACGCCCTCGCGCGGGCCGGAGCGGTCATTACGGCCGACAAAGAACCGCTCGAAGAGCTGGGCCTGGTCAGCCTCGGAGATCCCGTGTCCGTCGTCGATGACGTTCCAGCTCGTGAACAACCCATGCTCCTCCACACTGACCGAGACGACCCCGCCATCGGGCGCGACGCGCTGGGCGTTGGAGATCAGGTTGAGCAGCGCCTGCTCCAGCCGCCGGTGGTCGCCGTAGACACGATGGTCACGGGACGCCGGGAGGGATCGCTCGATGCGCTGGCCTCGCTTCGCCGCGAGCGGCGCAACCACGGCGATCGCCGAGTCGGCCAGTGCCCCGGCGCCAAAGCGGCGGAGCTGGAGGCTTACGCTCCCGGACCGGAAGCGGGACAGCTCAAGGATGTCGCCCACGAGGCGCTGCATCCGCTCCCCGTTTCGCTCGATCGCCTCCAGCAGCGTCCGGCGCTGGTCCTCGGTCGGCTGCGCCGAGGGTTCGAGCAGGATGCCCGCGCTCGTGCGGACGGCCGTGAGCGGTGTGCGGAGCTCGTGGGCGATCGTGGACAGCAGGTCCGTCCGCAGGCCTTCCAGCTCCGCCAGCGGGATGTTCGCCTCGCCGTACAGGCCGGCATCCACGTACCGGAGGCCGAGCGTCGTCGCCACCCACCGGGTGCCGCGACTCCCCCGCTGCGTTGCCCGGACGAGCCCGAGGTTGGCGAGGTCTGCGAGGAGCCTGGCGGCGATCCGGGGCCGGAGATCCGCGCCGGCGGCGGCGAACCGGTTCTCGAGCTCAGATTCGGTCGTCGAGGGCGGAACGAGCGTGAGGGCGGCGTGAAGCAACGGCGACGGGCCGACGGTCGAGGCATCGCGGACCGGGAGCGAGGCGGAATTCGCCGACGCGGACTTCGCCGACGCGGGCTGGGGCGGCATGAGCAGAGCATAGACCGGCGCGATGGGTGCTTCATGAACAGCCCGTTCATGCATTCGAGCCCATTGTTCACGCCGCGTTCATGCCGGTCCCCGCCGACGTTCCCGGGCCCGGGCGAGCCTGTAGGCCATTCGTGACGCCACCCACTCGCCTGGAGACCATCCATGACCATTTCGCTTGCCGAGGCGCCCGCCGCAGCGCCCGGCACCGCCGGGCAGAATGCCCTCGCCGCGGCGCTCACGCAGTTCGATGCCGCCACCGAGCACCTCGGGCTGGAGCCGGACCTCCGCGCCGTCCTTCGGGTGCCGCAGCGCGAGCTCACAGTCAACTTCCCGGTGAAGATGGACGACGGCTCAGTCCGGGTGTTCTCCGGCTACCGCGTCCAGCACAACGTGGCGCGCGGACCGGCGAAGGGGGGCCTCCGCTTCCATCCCCAGACCGACCTGGACGACGTCCGCGCGCTCGCGATGTGGATGACCTGGAAGTGCGCGCTGGCCGATGTGCCGTTCGGCGGTGCCAAGGGCGGCGTCACCTGCGACCCGACGAGCATGAGCGGCAAGGAGCTCGAGGGCCTCACGCGACGCTTCACGACCGAGATCGAGCATGTCATCGGCCCTGAGTCGGACATCCCGGCACCCGACGTGGGCACGAACGCCCAGGTGATGGCCTGGATCATGGACACCGTCTCGATGCACCGGGGGTATTCCGTGCCGGGCGTCGTCACCGGGAAGCCCCCGTCCCTCGGTGGCTCCGTCGGTCGCTCGGATGCGACGGGACAGGGCGTCGTGTACACCATCGGGCACGCTGCGCGCCGCCTCGGCCTGGAGATGGCAGGCGCCAGCGTCGCCGTACAGGGTTTCGGCAATGTCGGCGAGGCCACGGCCCGCCTGCTCCACGAAGCAGGCGCGAGGGTCGTCGCTATCACGGACGTCGGCGGAGGCGCGTACGACCCGGAAGGCCTCGACGTCCCGGACCTCGCCCGGCGGTTCCGGGCCTACGGCAGCGTGTCCGGGACACCCGGAACGAGGCTCATCGACAACGAGACCCTGTTCGGGCTTGACGTGGACGTCCTGGTGCTCGCCGCGCTCGACGGTCAGATCACGGCCCGCAACGCAGGGAACATCCGCGCGCGGATCCTCGCCGAGGGAGCCAATGGGCCGACCGAACCCTCGGCCGACCCCATCCTGAGTGAGAACGGCGTCACCGTGATCCCCGACATCCTGTGCAACGCCGGTGGCGTGATCGTCAGCTACTTCGAATGGGCGCAGAACCGGGCGGCCCTCGCATGGACGCGCGACGAGGTCAATGACCGGCTTCGCCGCCAGGTCCTCGCGGCCGCGGAGGCGGTCTGGCACCGCGCCGCTGCCGAGGGGATCTCAACGCGCCTCGCAGCGCACAGCCTCGCTGTCGAACGGGTCGCGAACGCGAGCCGGCTGCGCGGGATCTACCCCTGACGTCCAGGACACCCAGCATCGGAGGACATCTCATGCGCATCTTCAACGGACCCCAGCGTGGCTACTGCGCCTCGTGCGACGCCCTGCTCATCGACCGGCCCGTCTACCGCATGGACGAGACGTACTGCTGCTTCGGCTGCGCCCACAGCGGACCGTGCATGTGCACCTATGACCAGGATCTCGCGGACGACGGCGTCGACCACCTCGGCCTGCCGTTCCTGGTGGAGCCCATCGCGGCAGGCGAGCCCACGGTGGCCGCCGATCGTGTCGGACAGGAAGTCTCAGTCCGGTAGCTCCACTCCTCTCTCCATCATCAGGATCGCCCGGTCTCCGACCGGGCGATCCTGTGTGTCGCGGCGGAAGTCGCAGGCCCCCGGGTTCATGCTCCACCTGCCCGCGCTCACGTGCGGGGTCGTCATCACGGGAAGCGGTTCGGTGGCCGAAGACGAAGTGGCGGCCCGTCCTCACGCCCTCGTGCCGCACAGGTCTCGAAGGTGTCGGTCGCGCGATCCGTGCGGGAGGCGGACTTGGGCGCATCGGGCGCGTTGGCACAGGGGTGGCGGACCTGGGCGCGGAAACCCACCGATTCGAAGGTGGAGGGTGGCGCGCCCGACAGGTGTCGGGCGCGCGTTGGCAACCTACGAGATCCCGATCGAGGGCCGGGATGAGTGGCTTGTCGCGGCGAGGCGGCTGGCGTGAGAGCGCGAACTCGCGCCGACCGTGGCTCCCCCGAGCGGGCAACGTGCCCAGCCTCGAGGTCGCCTACGTCTGGTACGCGGACCGGAACGTCCTGGCAGTGGCGATGGGGTTGGAGCGGATCGGCTTCGGCAGCGCCAGACGATCGTGTGGGTCAAGCCCTACGGGGTGATCAGCCGGACCCACTACAACTACCGGCACGAGCCGTGCTGGTACGGGGTCAAGGACGGTGCGACGGCGGGCTGGCGCGTCGGCATGTGCGGCCGGGGCCTGATCGGGGCAGACCTGATGACGGCCTTCGAGGCCGCTCTCCCGGTCGCCGAGTGGGTGGACATGGAGAACGCCCTGGGGTCGCCCGCTCGCTACCCAGCGCTGGCCGTGGTGGGAGACGCGGGATCAGCCGGTGCGGCTGCGTCAGCCGGAGCGGACGCCTCGGACGGTTCCGCCGTCGGGTCGAACAGGCGCAACACCGGGCGCCACACCGCCGCGATGATGCCCAGGAACGGCACGATCAGGAACATGCCCATCAGCCCGCCGATCGCGGCGCCCGCCGGAGCGGACAGCAGCACGATGGCCGGGTGCAGGCTGACGGTCCGGCGGTAGACGAGCGGGGCGACGATGTTGCCCTGCACCACGTTGATGACCAGCGTGTAGATCAACATGATGAGGACGACGGTCGGTGACCCGACCGCGAGCGCAACAAGGAAGGCGAGTACGGTCGCGATGAGATCGCCGATGTAGGGGATGAAGCTCAGGAAGAACGTCAGCACCCCGATCGGCACCGCGAGCGGCAGCCCGAGCAGCACCATCATCAGCCACGCGGTCACCCCGGCGAACAGGGAGATCAGGCCCGTTCCCACCATGTAGCCGCTGAGGATGTCGGCGCTGTTGCCCACGATGGAGGCGACTGGTTGTTTCCGGCCATCCGGCACGCGGGCCAGGATGACTTGCAGCCAGCGTGGACCGTCGCGGAGCAGGAAGAAGGTGATGAACATCACCATCAGGAAGGCCAGCACGACCCCGAGCAGGTTCTGGATGAGCAGTCCCACGTTTGACGAAATCGTGGACCCGACATTGCCGACGAGATCGACCGGCGTGCTGCCGAGGCCCGTCTTGCCGGCGCCTTCGGACGCCCGCGCCACGATATCGTCGGCCGACCCGGAGATCGACACCAGCGTGATTCCGACGACCAGGCCGACGATGGCCGCGCTCCCGAGGGTGGCGATGGCCGGTGCCGCGGTGGGCCCAACCCCGGCGGACCGAAGCCTGGCAAGGAGGGGCCGGAGCGTGGCGGCGAGGACGGCCGCGAGGATCGCCGGCAGGGTCACGATGGGGACCTGGAGCATCGCGGTGATGATCGCAGCGCCCGCGGCGACCACGGCGACCGCACGCCAGCTCCATTGCGCGAGGCGGTCGAGCCACACCGGGATGAGCGTCGCGCCGCGGTCCTCGGGCGGGTCGTCGTCGAGCATGTCGATGACCGTGGTCAGCAGCGTGGACACCACCACGACGACGGGTACGGCGGCGACGAGGCCGAGGATGCCGAACAGCGTTGCCCCTGCCGGGAGCGCGATGATGATGAGGGCGGGCGAGATCCGCGGAATGGATCCGAAGACACGCGGGCTCACGACCAGCGACTGCAAGATGTTGACCGCCACGAGCCCGACGAGAAGGATGATCGCCGCATCGAGGCCCTGGGCTGCCCAGGCAACGAGCACCAGCAGGCCGACCGTGAAGATCGCGCCGAGGTACGGGATGGTCCCACCGATGAACACGAGCACCGCAAGCGGCGCGGCGAGCGGCACCCCGAGCACCTGGAGCAGGACGAGGGCGGTGAGCGCGTCGATCGCCGCCATCAGGAGCGTTCCGCGCAGGTAGCTGCTCACGCGCGCGAGCGCGAGGCCGGCCCGCGCCGTGAGATCGTCGTAGTGCGAGCCAGCGAGCCCGCGGGCGATGCCGCCCCAGGCGCGGTCGCCGGACTGGAGCACGTAGAACGTCAGGAACCCGCCGAGGATGAAGACGGTGCCGATGTCGCCGATCCGGTTGACCGTGGCGTCGACGACGGCGGCGATCCACCGCTCGAAGCTGTCCATGAACCCGGTGGCGAAGGCGATCGCGGTCGATGAGAAGCCGAGCTCCTGCAGCCGCTGCGACAGGATGTCTGCCCCTTCCTTGCCGTACCGGACGATCTCAGCGATGGCCGGCGCCATGCCCAGGATGATGAGCAGGGTGGTCCCGAGCACGCCGAGCAGCGCGACGACGCTCGTCACGGACGCCGCCTTGGTTGGAGCCCAGCCACGCGACCGGAGCTGTCCGTCGAGCGGCGCGAAGAAGGCCGCCACGAGGAAGGCGACCAGGATGGTCGCCACCACGGTGGACTGCAGGACGGCGAGGGCGAGCAGGACCAGGAACAGGGCGACGACGGCCACGACCCGCCAGGAGAAGCCGGCGAGCGTCGCCAGCCAGGGAGGAACCGCACCACCGGACGTGCCCAGGAGCAGTGGGCTACCGGTCTGGGCGGCGGCGTCGCCCGTCTGCCCCTCGCGTTCAACTGCCATTTGATGTAGCCCTCAGTACCGGCAGGATGCCTCCGTGCGTTGGCTACTGTAGCGACCGCCATCTTTTCGAGTCGACGAGTGAGGGACGCGGCCGGGGATTGGGCTTGCGCCGGACCCAGCCGGGCGACGGCCCGCGGTCCGGCCGACGCGATCGGCTCGCCACGGGAGGCGGGATGCCGCCGGAGAGGTACGCGAACACGGTTGGCGCCGGGTCACCACTGGCTACACTCCGCTGATGACGAGCACCAGGCCGACCGACGAGCCGGCGTCGATCGCTCAGGCGGCGTCGATCGACGAGCCGACGCCGGGGATGGTGGACCGGGCCCACACCTGGGTGCTGGATCGATGGCCGACCACGGTCCGCCGCCGCATCGCGGCGGTCGCCGTCCTCGTGGCTGTCGGGCTCGTCGCGACCTCGACGATTGCGCGCGTGGTCGGTTTCGCGATCGATGCGGGCGTGCTCGCCTACATCGGGGTCATGGTGGTGTGCTGGGTCGGCGCCGGGGGTGCGCTCGTTCCGGTCCCGGGCGCTCGCCCGCTCAGCTGGGTCATGATCGTGCAGCAGAGCACGATCCTGGCCGCACCGATCGTGGCCCTGACCGCCGCGCTGGCGATGGCCCTCGGCCAGAGCTCCTACTTCCTGGCCACCCGGATCGGGAAGCGCCGCCGCCTGGAGGGGCACGGGCACCACCGGCAAGGGGGAGACGAGCGTTCGACGCTCGACGATGCAGGGACGCTGCCGGACGGCGCGACGCCTGGGGCGAAGCCACCCAATCGCATCGTCGCCCGGTCGAGGGCCATGCTCGTCCACGGGCAAGCGGCCGTCACCGGGCGCATGGCAACGCACCCGCAGCGGATCATCTTCGCGCTGAGTGTCGTCCCGAACCCGCTCACGACCTTCGCGACCGTGAGCGCCGCGACCATGGGCCTGTCCTTCGTGCGCTTCCTCACAGCATCCCTGGCGGGCTTCCTCGTCCTGACGATCGCCCTCGCGGTCGCCGGTCAGGGCATCCTCGTGGCACTCGGGCTGTCCTGACGGCTGAGCGGCGCCCACAATGGCGCTGTCGACTCGGCGCCGCCAGGGACGGCGCCACGGGCGGCGGGCCGCAACGGGAGATGGGGAGCATGGCAGGCAACACCACCCAGGGCGAGCTCGACCAAGGTCGTGAGCGGCGTCAGCGGGTCCCCAGGTCGGCGCACGCCGCCTGGTCGCCGCCGGACAGCCGGAGGAATCCCGTCGCGATCCTCGAGGCGCAGGCAGCCACGAGGGTCACCGCGCTCGTGCCCATTCGCTACAGCCGCATGTCCGAGTCGGCGTTCGCCTTCTACCGCGGCGCAGCGGCGATCATGGCGGAGGACCTCGCGACGCTACCGGCAACGGGCATCCGCGCCCAGCTCTGCGGCGACGCGCACCTCGTCAACTTCGGCGGGTACGCGACGCCGGAGCGGAACCTCGTCTTCGACGTCAACGATTTCGACGAGACGCTCCCGGGGCCCTTCGAGTGGGACGTCAAGCGGCTCGCGGCGAGCTTCGTCATCGCAGGCCGGAGCAATGGCTTCACGTCCGGGGACGACCGGAGGAACGTGCTGGCGCTGGTCGCCACCTACCGGTCGGCGATGAGCCGGTTCGCAGCCGATCCGTACCTCACGACCTGGTACGCGCGCCTCACCAGCTCGGCGATCCAGGCTGCTCTTCCAAAGGCCCAACGCAAGGGCTTCGCCGAAGGGGTTCGTCACGTGACCACCGAGGACCCCCTGCGCCCCATCGGCAAGCTGACGGAACGCGTGCAGGGCACCCTGCGGCTCCGCAACCAGCCACCGCTGCTCTACCGGCTGGGCGAGCTGCCGGGCGTGGACCAGGAGGATCTCAAGGACACGGTCGAGAAGGCGACGCGCCTCTACCGCAGGACGCTCCCGCTCGAGCGCCGGCGGCTGCTCGACCGCTACCAGGTCCTCGACATCGCCCACAAGGTGGTCGGCGTCGGGAGCGTCGGGCTTCGCGCGTTCATCGTGCTGATGCGGGGCCGTACGGACGATGACCTCCTCGTCCTGCAGGTGAAGGAAGCGCAGGCATCCGTCCTCGAGCAGTTTCTCGATAGGAGCGAGTTCCGCTGGCCCGGGGAGCGGGTGGTGCAGGGCCAGCGTGTGATGCAGGCGGCCAGCGACATCTTCCTCGGCTGGCTGGGAGCATCCGGACAGCCGGCGTTCTACGTCCGCCAGATGCGCGACTGGAAGGTGGGCGTCGACGTTGCCCGGCTCGATCCCCCTGGACTTGTCCGCTACGCCAAGGCCTGCGGCTGGACCCTCGCCCGGGCTCATGCACGTTCCGGTGAGCCGGCCCTGATCGCCGGCTACCTCGGCAACAGCGACACGTTCGATGGCGCGGTCGCGGACTTCGCCGAGGCGTATGCGAACCAGAACGATCTCGACTATGGCGCGCTCAAGACAGCGATCGCGGACGGACGGGTGGCCGCCGACGCCCGGTGACCCGCGGCGGGTATCCGCCGGCCTCGCGAGCTAGGCGGATCGCTCCCGCTCGGCGCCGGCGACTGCCGAGTCGGGCTGGACCGCTGGCATCGGGTTGCGCGCCATGAGCTCCGTGGCGAGCGCAACCTCCAGCAGGCCAACCGCACCACCGACGATGGCCGCGACCAGCCATTCCACGAGGATCCGGACCAGGACCGCCTCCTCGTGCGCAACGCGGTAGGCGGCCTCGTGGATCACCTGCTCGGCCGCCAGCGGCACGATGACCAGGAGGACGACCGGGATCACGGCGGTCCGGCTGATCTGCAGCGTGCGCACGAACGACGGACGGATCCCGCGGCGCTCCTGGACCATGACCGGACCGACCAGCCCGAAGGCCGCGTAGAAGGCGATCCCGGGGATCACCAGCAGCGCGAGTCCGATGGACGCGCCGACGACCACGATCACGTCGGCCACGAGGAGCGAGACCCAGGGCAGCGACCGCAGCACCTCTGGCAGCCGTTGGCGATGACCCTTGAAGTACTCGCTGCCCACAGCCTCGTCGAGGTAGCCGGCGAAGACGACCGGGCCCAAGAGGCGGAACAGGCCCCCGATCGCCATCGCGAGCAACACCCCGACGCCGAATGGCAGGTCCAGCTGCTCCTCCGTGATCCCCTCGAGCAGCACGGCCAGGACCGCGGGCGGCACGAACAGGAGCAGGGCCACCAGGGCCACCCGCAGGTAGCCGAGGCGGAACATGGCCAGGGCTTCGTGAAGGATCAGCCGGATGGTCAGCGGGCCTTGGGCTGCCCGTTGGAGAGGGTCGTGGATCACGCCGCGATGATCGCACGAGGGCCCGTGGGACTGTGACTCCAGTTCGAGGATCGCCACATGGCCGTGGCCGCGGTCTTCTCCCATATGCGCTCGATCGGCGTGCCGCTCGCGGGACCCCGCAACTGATCGGGCTCGCGCGGACCGCGGAGCTGCGCTTGGGCGAGGGTCATCGTCGCAGCAGTGCCATTGGTCGTGTCCCGGCGGGACATTGGGTAGAATTCGTCGGCTGGGTTTGGCGTCCGCACCCGGTCTTCGCGGGAATGGACGCAGATTGAGGTGTCACCTATGACAGACGACCAGGGGGCTCAGGACGCAGTGGTGGCCGCAGAGGCCGACGACACCGGCGCCACTGTGGTGGGCGCGATCGGCGATGACTCCGGTGTTCAGGCGGTCGGTGCCGTTGTGACCGACTACGACTACGCCGTGGTGGTTGCGGCGTTTGCCGACGATACGGCAGCCATGGCGGCGTACCAGGCCCTGCAGGACGCGGAGACGGCCGGCCAGGCCACGGTTGACGGCGTCCTTGTCATCAAGACCGACGCGGACAGCAAGGTCCACATCCAGAAGATGACCGACCACGCCACCAAGACGGGCGTCAAGTGGGGCGCCGTTGGCGGGCTCGTGCTCGGCATCATCTTCCCGCCCAGCATCATCGCCAGCACCGTCGCCTGGGGTGCGGTCGGTGGCGCGCTCGGCAAGCTCCGCAACGAGCTCCACAAGTCCGAAGTGGGCGGCGCCCTGGCCGGAGCCCTTGGGCCCAACCAGTCGGGCATCCTCGCGCTCGTCGAAGCGTCCGATGTCGACGCGGTCAAGAAGGCCATGCCGGCGGCCACCAAGGTCCGCAGCGCCGGCGTCTCCGATGCCTCCGCGAAGTCCATCAAGGAGGCCGCCAAGCAGGCCGGCTGACGGCACCACGATCGCGGGGCGGGGCACGCCATCTGTGTGCCCCGCCCCGCCGCGTTTCGGCCGCACCCACCCGGGGAGCGCAATCGCGTTTGCCTTGAGGGCGCTCCGTCGGGACTCCCGGGTCGCGCTCGACGCTGAGTGGAACGCGGGCGTGGCCGCTGTCGGCCGCGGGATCCGCCGTCCAACAGGAGCCCACCAGGCCGGCCGCAGGGGCCGGGTCTCCTTCCGGAACCTTGTCGCAGGAGGTTGACGTGGCCGCTGAGTCGAGAGTGGGCGAGCGCAGGCCAGGCTCGGCGTGGTCGGGTTGGCTGATGCCGTGGCGAGCGGGCTTCCAGAGAAGCTGGATCCGCCGCGACATGGTCGCCGGGATCGCCCTTGGCGTGGTGATGGTGCCCCAGGGGATGGCCTACGCGACGCTGGCCGGACTGCCGCCCGAGGCCGGCCTCTACGCGACGATGGCCGCCATCATCGGCTACTCGCTGCTCGGCTCCTCGCGGCAACTCGTCGTCGGCCCCGACTCGTCCACCTCGACGATCGTGGCCGCGGCCCTCGTGTCGATCGTCGGTGCCGGCGCCGCGGTCGACGTCCTGACCGGAACTGCGGCCGCGATCGCGCTCATCGCAGGCGGGATCCTGATGCTGGCCGGGCTCGCCAAGGCCGGGATCATCGCCAGCTTCATCTCCAAGCCGGTGCTCATCGGCTACCTCAATGCCCTGGCGGTCACCATCCTCGTGGACCAGGCTCCGAAGCTCCTGGGGATTGACACCGAGGCGGAGGGCATCATCCCGAAGGCGTTCGAGATGGTCACCCACCTCGGCGACGCGCAGGCGCTGTCCGTGGTCGTGGGCGTGGGCTGTCTCGCGATCATCTTTGGCCTGAAGCGGATCGCCCCGAAGATCCCCGGTACGCTGGTCGCTGTCGTCATCGCCCTGGTCGCCTCCGCCGCCCTGGACCTGCAGTCCGCCGGCCTGGCGGTCGTCGGGGACCTGCCGCCCGGACTTCCGGCGATCGCCTTGCCAATCGACGCCATGGGCGACCTCGGGCTGCTGCTGCTGCCCGCCTTCGCGGTTGCCATCATGGGCTTCGCCGACACCACGGTCACCTCGACAGTGTTCGCCGAGCGCAGCCACTATCGCGTCGACGCCAACAAGGATCTGCTGGGCCTCGGTGCCGCCAGCGCCTTCTCGGGCCTGGTCGGCGGCCTGTCGGTCTCGGCCAGCGACTCCCGGACCGCTGTGGCTGAGTCGGCCGGCGGGCGATCGCAGGTGGCCAACCTGGTCGGCGTGGTGGTGATCGGCATCATCCTGGTCTTCTTCTCCACGGTCCTGGCGCCACTGCCGTCAGCGGCGCTGGCCGCGGTCGTAATCTCGGCCGGGATCAGCCTGTTCGATCTGGCGACGTTCCGGGCCATGGCCCGGCAGCAGCGGATCGACTTCTGGACAGGTGTCGTCGCCTTCGTCGCCGCGTTGGTGTACGGGTTGCTGCCGGGCATCGTGATCGCCGTGGGGCTGTCGCTGTTCGCCGTGCTCATGACGGCGGCGCGGACGCGCCTTGTCGTGCTCGCCCGCAGCGACACCCAGGATGCCTGGCAGAATGTCAAGCGCCTGCCGAGTGGCCGGACGGTGCCGGGTCTGCTGGTCGTCCGCTGGGAGAGCGCCCTGTTCTTTGGCAACGCCCAGGGGTTCACGGGGCAGGTCAAGGACCTCGTCGACGCCGCCGACTCGCCGGTGAGCTGGGTCCTCTTCGATGCGGAGGCCACGAGCGATGCCGACTTCACGGGGACGTCTGCGCTGCACGACCTGGTCGTCTCGTTGCGGGACCGCGGGGTCACCTTCGCGGTGGCAGAAGGCAATGGGCGGTTGATGGACGCCCTCCGGATCTCGGGCATCGTGGAGCTGGTCGGACCCGATCGGGTGTATCCCTCGGTGGATACCGGCGCGGCCGACTTCATCGCAAAGCACGGCTCCGGATGGGACGCGAAACGCCCATTGCCTCCGGAGGAGGCCGTGCCCGAGCCGGGTTCCTCCTGAGCTCCACCGCCGGCGCCGCCTGCGCTGCGAGCCCGGATCGGCATGCTCGGAGCGCGGCGCCGGTGAGTCAGCCGGGCGTCGGGTCTCCGGCCGCCTTGGCCGCCTCCTTGACCGCGCTCGCGGTGGCGACCACGGACACCCCCGACGGCGCCTGGCTCAGGGGCGCCACCCGACGATCCGTCGGCCGAGCTTGACGCCATTCCGACCGAGAGCGAGACCCACGGCAACCCCAACGGCAATGGCGACCGAGATGACGACGGCCTCGAAGAGCCTCTCGAAGGCGACCGCGGTCTTGCCCTGCGAGATCGCGAGCATGCCCTGGTAGAGGGTCAGCCCGGGCACGAGCGGCAGGATGGCGACACCCGTGTAGACGCTGGTTGGCGTGCCCTGGGCGGTGGACAACAAGGCTCCGGCGAGCCCCACGCCCAGGGCGGCGAGGTATGGCCAGCAGCACCATCATCGTGCCGAGCGTGCCGCTGATGCTCTTCTGGACCGCTTCGCTGATCACCGCTCCACGATGGCCATAGGCGTAGGCCACCCCGAGCGCGACGAGGGTGGCGAGGGTCATGCTGACCTGCAGTGGGCCGTCCGCCACCTCGCTACCGAACTGGATGACCGAGAACAGGATGAGCCCGACCATGACGCCCACCACGAACAGCGAGGCCGCCAACGACGGCGTGCGGGCGTCAGTCTGAGCGGTCGTTGCCGCTTGATCGTTCATGAGCTGTGCTCCTCACTGGCTCGCATGTGCTTCGCGATCGACGTCGCAGATCAAGCACGACAGTCGAGATCCAGGGAAGTGTCGTGGTCATGGAGGACCAGCGCGGATACGAAGGACACCGAATGGCAGTGCCCACGTCCTCGGGATCGACCCAATCAGTCTGTCGCTCGCGCCCGCTCGCGGTCTTCACAGCGAACCATGGCCAGCGCGTGGTGCAGGGTCAGCCGGATGGTCAGGGTCAAGTCCCGCCCGCCGTCCCGGGTCACCGCGATGAGCGCCTCGTGTTGCCCTGGGCGATGGCCAGCCTT
>CAVYBU010000008.1:0-383743 GCA_963766735.1 uncultured Chloroflexia bacterium | reverse complement strand
GGGGCTGCCTACCTGCGGCGCCTCTTCCGGTCAGCGATGACCTCCACGGCGGCGTTGCGGCCCGGAGCGCCGGTTACGCCACCGCCCGGGTGTGCTCCGGAGCCCGCGAGGTAGAGCCCCTCGACCGGCATCCGGTAGCGCGCCCAGCCGAGAAGCGGCCGCCACAGGAAGAACGAGTCGAGGGCCGGTTCCGCGTGGAGCGGGTGACCGCCGGGCAGGCCGTATTCGGCCTCCAGGTCCGCGGGCGTCAGCACCTGCCGGGCAGTGACGCGTGAGCCCAGGCCCGGGGCCACGGTCTCCAGCGTGCGGATGGCGAGATCGCCCACTGCCTCCCGCTGTGATTCCCAGCCGCCGTCCGCGGGCGAGCCGGGCATCCACTGCATGAGCACGCTCATCACCTGCGTCCCCTGGGGTGCATCGGCGACGAGCGACGGGTCCACCAGGGACGGGATCGTCGCCTCGAGGACGGGCGCGTCCGGGATGCCTCCGTACTTGGACGCGTCGAAGGCGTGCTCCATCGCGTCGATCGAGGTGGTGTTCACCTGGATCCGGCCCCGCAGGACGCGAGCGTCGCCGCCGGTCGCCGGGAACTCCGGCAGCCCGTCCAGGACGAGGTTGACCTTGGCCACCGAGCCCGGGGTCCGGATGTTGCCGGCCCGCCAGCGCATCGAGGGCCCGACCGTCACCGGGTCCACGAGCTTCGTGAGCAGCTGCTTCGGGTCCAGGCCGGAGACGACCGCACGCGTCGTGATCTCCTCGCCCGACGCGAGCGCGACGCCGGTGACGACGCCATCGGCCGTGGTGACGGCGACGACCCTGGCACCCGTGCGGATCTCGGCGCCGGCCGCGCGGGCCGCCGAGGCCAACGCCTCGGACAGGGCGGACGGGCCGCCCTTCGCGAAGATGGTCTCGCCCGCGGCCCCGCCGTCGTTGCCGGCGGCGTCGGCCAGGAGCACCTGCGTGGTGCCCGCGGACCAGGGGCCCATCGCGGTGTAGCGGACGCCGCGCCAGGCGATCGTCGCCCGGACCGCCTCGGAGGAGAACGACTCCGCCACGAAGTCCGCGGCCGCCATCGCGAGGACGCGCAGGATCGTGCGCCCGTCCTCCCTGCCCAGGCCACGGAACGCGCGCCCGAGCCGGAGCCCCAGCAACGCATCCCCGAAGCCGGGGGCCTTGACCTCCGGGGGAGCCTCGTCGCCGAGGTCCGCGAGGAACTTCGACAGCGAGCGAACCGACCGGTCGAACTCGACGAAGGACGTGGCGTCGTCGTCGGACCACTCCCGGAGCGCATCAACGCTCCTGCCGAGGTCCGCCCACAGGGTCACGGCACGTCCGTCCGGTTGGGGCGCGAAGACGCGAACCTCCGGCGCCACCAGGGCGAGACCGTGCTTCGAGAGCTCCAGCTCCCTCGCGACGGCCGGCCGGAGCCGCCCCACGGTGTGGGCGAGCGTCGGGACGCGGGCGCCGCCGAGCGTCTCGGTCACCGCGGCGCCGCCGACGACATCGCGCGCCTCGAGCACCAGCACGCTGAGCCCGCCGCGGGCGAGATAGGCGGCCGCCGTCAGGCCGTTATGCCCGGCGCCGATGACGATCGCGTCGTAGGTGTCCATCGTCGTCGTCATCGTCAGGCCACCTTCCGGCCGCGGGCCTTGAGGACCTCGAGCGCGGCCAGGCGTCCGTTCGCGCCCATCAGGCCGCCGCCCGGGTGGGTGGAGGAACCGGACAGCCAGAGGTTCTGGACCGGGGTCCTGAAGCGGGCGTACCCGGGAACGGGCCGGTTGAAGAACAGCTGCTCCAGGGACAGCTCGCCCTGGAAGATGTTCCCTTCGGTGAGGCCCATCTGGCGCTCGATGTCGAGCGGGGTGAGGACCTGGCGGCCGATGATGATGTCCCTGATGTTGGGCGCGAACTCCGCGATCCGGTCGATGACCGCGTCCCCGAACGCCTCCCGGTTGTCGTCCCAGGTGCCCAGCTCGGGCGCCAGCTTGTACGGCGCGTACTGGACGAAGCAGCTGATGACGTGCTTGCCTGGAGGCGCCATCCCGGGATCCACCAGGGTGGGGATGATCATGTCGACATACGGCCGCTTGCTCCAGTGGCCGTACTTCGCGTCGTCGTAGGCCTGCTCCATCTCCCGCGTCGTGGGGCTGAAGGAGATGGCACCGCGGAGGTGCTCGCCCTCGCCCGGCAGGCAGGTGAAGTCCGGCAGGCGGTCCACGGCCATGTTGACCTTGCCGGAGCTGCCGCGGAACTTGAAGCGGCGCACCTCCTGCTCGAAGTCGGCCGGCAGCGTGCCGGGCTCCAGGAGGTCGAGGAAGGTGACCTTGGCATCGGTCGAGGCGAGGACGACGGACGCCTCGATCTCCTCGCCGCTCTCCAGCAGGACGCCGGTCGCGCGACCGTGGCGGGTGATGATCTGCTTGACCGGCGCCTCGGTGCGGATCTCGGCGCCGAGGGCCTGCGCGGCGCGGGCGATCGAGTAGGAGACGCCGCCGGTGCCGCCCTTGGGGATGCCCCAGGCGCGGAAGGCACCGTCGATCTCGCCCATGTAGTGGTGCAGGAGCACGTAGGCCGTGCCCGGCGACCGAATGCCCTGGTAGGTGCCGATGATCCCCGAGGCGGACATCGTGGCCTTGAGCGGGTCCGTCTCGAACCACTGGTCCAGGAAGTCCTTGGCCGACATCGTCATCAGCTGGACGAAGACGGCCTGCTGGCGCTCCGGCAGCTGCGCGAAGCGGCGGGCGAGCGAGGCGATCGGCATCAGCGGGCGCGGATCGTTCTCGGTGGGATCGCCGGGCACCATCCCCAGGATCGGCTTGATGAAGCGGGCCATCTCCACCATGAGCTGGCCGTACTCCTCGTACGCCTCGGCGTCGCTCTTGCTCCAGCGCCGCAGCTCGCGGACGGTGCGGCCGTGGTCGTTCGACCGCCACAGGTAGTCACCGCCGCCACCCTTCGGGCCCTCGCCCGGCCGGAGCGGGGTGAAGGTGCCGTCCAGCGGGAGGATGTCCAGGCCGTACCTGGGCAGGTCCAGGTCCCGGATGATCTCGGGCCGCAGCAGGCTGACCACGTAGCTCGCGACCGAGAACTTGAAGCCCGGGATGATCTCCTCGGTGACGGCCGCGCCACCGAGCACGTAGCGCCGCTCCAGGACCAGCGTCTTGAGGCCGGCCCGGGCGAGGTAGGCGGCCGAGATGAGGCCGTTGTGGCCTCCGCCGATGATCACCGCGTCGTAGCGCTGCGGCACGCGACCCTCCTGGTTGGACCGGCGACCGGGTGCGCTCTGCCGGGTCCTCCCCGGGCGCGGCCGACCGCTATTCACGCTGCATTGGTGCTGATGCAGTCTACGGGAGAGGGCCTGATCGGGCGGAGGACGGCATCCCCGTCCTCGCCTATGGGCAGACCTCCGCCTGGGCCACGGTCACCAGCCCTCGCCCAGGGTCCGCTCCAGGGCGGCAACGACGGCGTCCGCGCTCTCGCGGGTGATGCACAGCGGCGGCTTCACCTTGAGCACGTTGTTGCCGTCACCGGTCGGCTGGATCACCACGCCCAGCTCCAGCATCCGCTCGCAGATCGCGAGGGCCTCGCCTGCGGCCGGCTCCAGCGTCGCCCTGTCCCGGACCAGCTCCACGCCCAGGTAGAGGCCCATGCCGTGGACGGCGCCGATCAGCTCGTGGCGGCCCGCCACCTCCTCCAGCCCGGCCTTCAGGTGCGCGCCGACGTCACGGGCGTTGGCCTGGAGCCCCTCGCGGTCGATCGTCTCGAGGACGGCGAGGCCAGCCGCGCAGGCCACCGGTGAGCCGCCGATGCTGGAGAAGAACGAGCCCTCGGCCGCGAACGCCTCCGCGATGGCCCTGGTGGTGACCACTGCGCCCACCGCCATTCCGTTGCCGGCCGCCTTGGCCACGGTGACCACGTCCGGGACCACCCGCTGCTGCTCGAACGCCCACTGGTGCTCGCCCAGCCGGGCGTAGCCGGTCTGGACCTCGTCCGCGATTGCCAGGCCGCCGGCCGCGCGGACCGCGGTGTAGACCTCGGAGAGGTAGCCGTCCGGGAGGACGACGCCCCCGGCGTTGCCGAACAGCGGTTCCGCGATGAACGCGGCGGGCGAGCGGCTCCCTCCCGCCAGCGCAGCGATCGTCGCCCGCACGTCGTCCGCGTAGCGGGTCCCGGCGTCCGGCCCGCGATGGAGGCCGCGGTACGCGTTGGGCGCCTCGACCGGATGCACCCACGCCGGGCGTGACCCGATCGCCCGCGGGTTGTCCAGGAGGGACGTCGTGATCGCGTCCGTCGCCCCGGTCCAGCCGTGGTAGGCGCCGCGAACGACGAGCACGTCGTCGTTGCCGGTCGCGATGCGGGCGAGGCGCAGGGCCAGCTCGTTCGCCTCGCTGCCGGTGTTGACGAGGAAGACGGTGTCGAGCGGGGGCGGGAAACGGGCGGCGAGCGCCTCCGCGAACTCGACAATCGCGCCATACAGGAAGCGCGAGTTGGTGTTGAGCCGCCGGAGCTGGCGCGGCGACCGCTGCCTCGATGGCCGGATGGCTGTGGCCCAGGACGGCGATGTTGTTGACGACGTCGACAAGCGCCTGGCCGCGCGTGTCGACGAGGTGCTGGCGCCATCCCCGCTCGATGCGGGGAGGGGCATCGAAGTAGTGGACCTGGACGTCCGCGAGGACTCGCGAGCGACGCGCGAGGAGATCGGGGGCGTCGTCACCTGGCGCGACGGCAAGGCCCGGCGGCAGACCGAGGATGTCCGATGGGTCCGGGCAGAGCGCCAGCCACGCGTCCGCGAGGGACGGCACGGCCGAATGCGGGGCGGCCAGGCCGGGATCGGCAACCAGCTGGACATGGACGTGGGGCGGAAGGCCGTCCGGTCCGATGGCCGCGACGTGGCCGACGACGTCGCCCGCCTCGACCGCCCTGCCCGCTGGTGCCCGCGGTCGGATCCACGCCGTCAAGCCGCAGGTCGACGAGGCCGGCGCCGATGACGAGCCCGACGTCGCCCGGGGTGACCGCTCCACCGACGGGCGCGTGAACCGGGGTGCCCGGCGCCGCAAACAGGTCGATCCCGAGGTGGATGGTCGGCGCTTCACCGGCGGCGTCGAGGACCGTGTCCACCAGGCGTGCCTCGCCCCAGCGCCCCACGGCACCCGCGCGGGTGATGAGGCCGGCCGCACTGCCCGGGTCGCCGATCGCCGCGCCGGGGAGGGCGTCGCTGGTCGTCGACAGGTCGATGGCCCACGGATCCGCGACCGGCTCGAACACCGGAGCAGCCGCCAGCCTGGCGGGTGACAGCACCGCGGGCGCGAGGCCGGCTGCCTGGCGCAGCACCGCCGTTGCCAGGGCGAACGGCACCGCCGCCACGGCCTCGAGCGCCGCCCACTCCTCATCGCGCGTCTGGTGGACGTAGGCGTTGTCCGACTCCAGCGTCGCCTGCTGGTCGCCGCTGATGGCCACGGCCGCGCTCCTCGCGACCACCATCGGCCAGACCGCAGCCAGCTCCGCGTCCCTCAGCGGCAGCAGGGGCAGGAAGCCCCGGGCCACATCGCGTGCGACCTGCAGCGGACGGGCCAGGTCGTGGAAGGCGTCGGCTGCGATCGTCACCGCCAGCTCCGCGGCGAGCCACGTCCGCGACAGGTCCCCGAAGTCGATGAGTCCCGCGGGGATCGGCCGCCCGGCGGTGTCCCGGCGAGCCACCGTGTTGAGGTCCGTCACGTCGGCGTGGATCGTCCTGATCCGGAGATCCGGTTCCAGGCGTACCAGGGCCTCGGCTGCCCGCGCCATCTCGGCCTGCGCCAGCACGCGCCGCGCGGGCGTCGTCGAGAAGTGGGCCAGCGCGTCCACGACGGCACCGGCATGGCGGATGTCCCACTGCAGCACCCGGTCCAGCCCGGGATGGTCGAAGCCCTCCAGGGCGATCGCGATCCGCGCCGCCATCTCGCCGTGGGCACGCAGCACCGCCGGCGCCAGGTACGCGACCGTGTCCATCGGCTCGCCGTCGATCCAGGTGACCAGCCGCAGGTCGTGCACGGTGCCGCCTGCGGTGGTGGCGGCGGTGATGAGCGCCCCGTCCAGTGCGGGCTGCGGGATCGGCAGCTCGAACGGCAGGGCGGCCGCCGCCGCATGCAGGATCGCGGCGTTCTCGGCCTCAAGCTCCGCGCGACCCGTCCCCTGCCGGGCGACCTTGAGCACGAACCGTCCACCTCCGTCCGTCGCGACCAGGTAGTTCCGGTCCTGGTGGCTGCCCAGCTCGGTCAGACGCCCGCGAATCCCAAAGGCAGCCTCCAGCATGCGGGCGGCTTCGGTCGCACCCACCTCAGGCCGGCGGTGCTCGTGACCAAGGAACGGGTTCTCGCTCATGCGGAACATGGTTGCAGACCTGCTGTCGTCCCGGATCGATGGGGCTGCACGGATCCCGCCGGTCGCGGCGTCGCCAGCCGGCCCACCTCCGGGAACGGCTCATCTCCAGCCTGCATTGATCTCCTGCATACTCTCCCGGTCATCGTCCCTGGAGGAGCCTCGTGAGCGTCGGTACCGCATTCCATCCGCGCACTGCGCCCCTGAACCGGAAGATGCAGTGGCGAGAGTGGGCGGGCTACTACGCCTCCTCCGTGTACGCGGACTTCCACGACATCGAGTACAACGCGATCCGGGAGACGGCCGCGGTCATCGACGTGAGCCCGCTGTACAAGTACCGGCTCACCGGCCCGGACGTGATCCGCCTCGCCGACCGCGTCATCACCCGCGACGCGACGAAGCTCAAGGTGGGGCAGGTCTTCTACACGCCCTGGTGCGACGAGCACGGCAAGGTCATCGATGATGGCACCGTCCACCGCGTGGGCGAGCACGAGCTGCGATGGACCGCGGCGGACGCGCAGTACCGCTGGCTGAGCCAGAACGCCGCGGGCCTGGACGTGATGATCGAGGACGTCACGGAGTCCCTCGCGGCCCTCGCCCTGCAGGGCCCGTTCAGCCGCGCAGTCCTGGAGGCGGCCAGCGGCGAGGACTTCGCGGACCTCCGGTACTTCCGCTGCCGAACGACGACGATCGCCGGCGTGACCGTCGACGTCAGCCGGACCGGATACACGGGCGACCTTGGCTACGAGCTGTGGATCCCGGCCGATGGTGCGCCTGCGGTCTGGGACGCCCTGTTCGAGCTCGGCAAGCCGTGGGCGATCCGACCGGCCGGGATCGTGGCGCTGGACGTCACGCGCCTCGAGGCCGGGCTGATCATGCTGGAGGTGGACTACACGTCCGCCCGGCACGCCATGAACCCGGAGCAGAACTACAGCCCCTACGAGATCGGCCTGGGCCAACTCGTGAGCTTCGACAAGGCGGACTACGTCGGCCGCCGCGCGCTCCAGGCTGAAGTGGCGGCGGGGGGACCTGATCGTCGGCTCGTGGGCCTGCTGCTGGACTGGTACGACATCGAGAAGCTGTTCGACGACCAGGGCCTGCCGCCGGGGATCTCTCCGTACGTCGACCGCTCCCCAGTCCCGGTCTTCGCGAACGGCCGCCAGGTCGGCAAGGCCACCTCGCACGGCTGGAGCCCGATCCTCAAGCAGGCGCTCGCGCTCGCGTACGTTCCGGCCCGCCACGAGCGCGTCGGCACGAAGCTGCAGGTGGAGTGGACCGTCGAGGGACGTCGCGGCCGCGTCGGTGCCAAGGTCGTGGAACTGCCGTTCCTGGACCTGGATCGCAAGCGCGCCTGACGCTCGGCACGCCCTGCGGCGTCAGCCGCCCTGGACGCTCGCGCCGCCGCTGGTCACAACGTCCACACTTGCCGGCTTCTCCCTGAGCACGAGCGTCGAGCCGTCATCCGCAGTGCCGGTGACCGCGCCCGTGACGTGAAGCTCCGCCGTGCTGCCGCCGGTGAGGTTCACGCTGGCAGACCCTGCCGCGACCTCGCCCAGCGCTGCGTTGGCACCGCTCGACGCAGTCAACTTGAGGGCGTCCACCTCGCCGATCGCCTTGATGGTGGCGCCGGCGGAGACATCCACTGTGAGCGCACTGCCGACGATCTCGGCGGTGCCGTTGGCGCCCGCGCTGAGCGCGATCGACGCGAGCTCGGGGAGGTGGATCGTGAGCGTGATCGGCTCCGTGCTGGAGATGCCCGGGGCGGCGACCTCCACCACCAGCTGATCGCCCTGGACGTCCGTGGTGATCAGCGGCAGCAGGTTCTCCTGGGCCGCCAGCGTCACGGAGATCTCGGCACCGGTCCGGACGATCACGTGCATGCCGGCACCGACGCTCACGTGGCTGAAGGCGGTCGTGGTGCGGTCCTCCGAGGTGACCTGGCCCTCCCCCTGGACCGCCCCCCCCTGCGGGGAGGTCGGCGCCAGGCCGCAGGCGGCAACGGTCATCGCGAGCACGACGGTCGATGCCGCGGCCAGGGCGAGAAGGATCAAGGCGCGACGGGGCGCGCGAGAAGGCATGGTGAAAGCTCCGACAAGTTGGTCACGAAGAGCATGCTCCGGCGGCACCGATCGCCGGAGGGCCGGACGGGGCGCTTCCTCGGGACCGGTGGTCCCGGAGCGGGGGCGCAACGGCTCCGCGAGCAGGACCCCCGCAGAGTCGGGGCCGGCGTCGGGGTGGAGGCGGGGTCGGGCCGGTCAGCCGCGACGGCCGAGCGTCCGGTCGGCAAAGGCCTCCAGCCCTGACAACGCCGTGGGCATGTCCGTCCGCCCGAAACCCAGGCGGAAGTGGTTGCCCGGGTGCCCGAAGATGGAGCCCGGCGCCAGCAACACGCCCTCGGCGGCGATCAGGTCCTCCGTGAACCGGTCGATGGGGACGCCTGCGCGGAGCTCGGGGAAGCCGATGGAGCCGCCCCGCGGCCGAACCCAGGCGAACTGCTCCGGGCGCCGGGCGAAGAACCCGTCCAGCAGCGCCAGGTTCGCGCCCACGATGGACCGTGAGCGGGCGAGCACGACGTCCCGTGCCCGCAGGGCGACCAGGGAGAGGATCTCCGCGGGGGCCGAGGCGCAGATCGTCGTGTAGTCCTTGAACCTGGCCGCGGCGTCGAGGATCCGGCCGTCGTGGGTCGCCAGCCACCCGATCCGCAGGCCGGCGAGCGCGAACGACTTCGACATCACCCCCACCGAGACGCCGTGCGGGCCGACGTCGGCACCCGCCGGGAGACGGTCGGTCGGATCGAACTCCAGGAACCGGTACACCTCGTCGGAGAGGAGCGTGGCGCCGGCCTCTGCCGCGATCCCGGCAACGGCCCGGTACGTGGCGGTGTCCGGCAGCGCGCCCGTCGGATTGTGCGGCACGTTGACGACGATCAGCTTCGTCTTCGGGGTCACCTGGCGACGCAGCAACTCGATGTCGATTGCCCAGCCATCGGCCGCGTGCAGCTCGTGCAGCGTCACGTCCGCGCCCGCCGCCCGCGCGATCGAATGCAGGCTCTGGTAGGACGGCCAGACAACGATCGCGTGGTCTCCCGGGCCCAGCAGGACGTTCGAGATCGCGAAGATCGCCTCTTCCGCGCCGCTGAACACGACAACCTCGTCCGGGGTGATGGACTCGTAGAGGGTTGCGATCTCCGCCCGGAGGAGCGGGTGCCCGGGTGCCTCGGTGTAGCCCAGCCGGAGGCCGTGCCACAGGGCTGCCGCCTCCGGGTCCGCGAGGGCGAGGAGGTCCGCCATCGGCCATGCCTCCACGTCCGAGGCACAGAGCAGGTGGCGCACGGCGAACTCGTGCCGTGCGAAGAACCGCTCAAGCTCGAAGTCTTCGATCCGCATGACGCCATCATCGCCGATGCGGTGGCGCCCTGACCAGCCGCGGGACCCGCCTGGCGTGCCTACTCCTGCGGCGTCACCACCGCGAGCGCGGCCCCAATGGCCAGCGTGGCAGCCTCGTCCTGGCCGTGCGTTTCCAGCAGCCAGCTCGGGTTGAGGCCCCTGTCGACCACGATGGAGAACCCGCCGTCGGTCTGGCGTACAAGAGTGCCGGTCATCGGGCCCAACGGGACCTCGCCACCCACCGTGCCGGCCGGCACGCAGCCGGATCCGTCCGTGCAGAAGGCGCCTTCGGACAGCTGCAGCGTCGAAACACCGGGACCCTTGTAGCCGATCACCAGCTTGCCGCCGTTGGCGAGGCGGTACGAACCGGTCGATACGTACCAGCCCTTGGGCAGGACCGCGCACAGGACCGTCCAGTCGACTGCTGCGGCCACACCATCGTAGAACTCCCGGTTGGCCTCGCTGCCGGAGCACTCTGCAGCCGGCCCGTCGGAGGCACCAGGAGATGCGGACGGGTCGATGGTCTCGGAGGGCTCCGTCTCGATCGGCTCCTCCGTGTCGGCGGGCTCCTCGGTGTCGACGGGCTCCTCCGTGTCGGCGGGCTCCGTCTCGATCGGCTCCTCCGTGTCGGCGGGCTCCGCGGTGACGTCGGGTGCGTCCGTGGCCGGCGCGGCGGAAGGCGCGGGCGGTTCGGAACTCGTCGACGCCCCGCTCGAGGGCACGGCCGTGCCACAGGCGGCGAGGGTCAGCGCGAGGGCGAGGGCGATGAGCGGCCGGGGACCGGACATGGACGAAGCGTACCGGCAGGACGCTCGCCGTGCAGAGTCAACCTCCAGCGGCCCTGCGCCCAACCTTCCGGCCAGGCGTGCGGTGGGCTCGACAGAGGCCAGGCCACTCGCCCGACATAAGTGGCAGGTGATCCGACAGGGTCACCATGGCCCCCTCGCCCTCCTCCCGCCACCACGTTCACCCCGCCGGAGGAGGTCCCTCGTGGAGATCGTGCGATGCCTGGTCGGAACCGGGACCCTCGCAACGGTGGTGCTGGCCGGCATCCTCGGTGCCGGGCGGCCGCCGGTCCTGGCCGCCGAGGATCCGCCCTGGCAGCCACCGCCGTGCGGGGAGGCCCGGGCCGGCGATATGCCCATCGGCGTGGAGACCAGAACGGCGTGGTACCGGCTGGACCCAACGCTGGACGAGAGCGGGTCGCTCGCCGGGCAGCACCTGGCGATCGGGCTGGTCGGGGGGCCAACCCGTCACCTGGTCCTGGAGCCGGAGTCCTTCGCCTCGGGCCCGGTGGACGGCGTGGTGCTCGTCGGCGAGGACGACGGGACCGGTTCGC
Source organism: uncultured Chloroflexia bacterium (assembly GCA_963766735.1). Lineage (GTDB taxonomy): Bacteria > Chloroflexota > Limnocylindria > Limnocylindrales > CSP1-4 > CAIXZV01. The sequence continues at coordinate 372,661 of CAVYBU010000008.1, read as the reverse complement.
GCCTCCGGCTGCTGGACGTGGCGCGCGAATGCGAGACGGCCCTGGGACAGGAGGCCGGGGCGGTGGTCCGCGGCGCGCTCCTCGCGCCGGACGGCTCGGCCGTCTGGGAGCACCGCGTGAACCGGGTGACACGCGTGGATGAGGGCGTCTGGCAGCGGTCGGTCGCAGGCGGGCCTTCCGCGCGCGTGCTCGCCGGCCTGCCCGAGGATGGCGAGTTCGGGCCGACGTTCGTCACGGAGCTCTCGTGGGCTGCGGACGGTCGGCTCGGCGTGTCGTCCTGCGGAGAACGCGCCTGTCGGACGCGGGTGCTCGATCCCTCCACCGGGCGCGTGGACGCGTTCGAGGGAACGGGACCACTCGTCGGCGTCCACGAGGATCGCGCCGTCGTCCACGGCGCGTGTGCGGGTCTGCCGTGCCCGATCGAGGCGGTGGATCTCCGGACGGGCCGGCGGGCCGTGCTGGTCGAGGAGGCCGGGATGGCCTCGGTCGATGGCTCGGGTTCGGGGTCGCTGGTGTTCGAGGCGGCGGCGGGCCGGCTCACCGTCCTGGACCTGGGCACCGGACGGCGGTCGACGGTCGTCGCAGACGGCGGGCTCATGCCCCTGCGTCGGACCTCGGCAGCCACCAGCGGGGCCGAGACGCCCGGAGGGGCGGTGCTTGTCGCTCCGCGCGGACGTGTCGGACAGCCCTCGGCCGCCCGTCACCTTGATCCTTCAACCCATGCCGCCCTCAACCTCGGGGAGGTGCTTCCGTGATCACGGGACGAGCGACGTCCAGCGCCGTGCGGCGCCTCGCCGCGGCGGGCCTGTCGGCAATCACCCTGTTTGGCCTCGTGGCCGGGGCGCCCGGTCCGGCCGGCGCTCACAGCCCGGATCCGGTGCTGGCCGGCGGGCTCTTCGCCCAGAACGCGAACCTGCGCTTCAAGTGGGCCACCGGCGGCACCCCGCCAGCCGCAATGCGCACGGCGATCAACGATGCCGCCGCAGACTCGAACGCGTCGCGCAAGTCGAAGGCGCCCACGTTCACCTACGACACGGCCGGCAGCAACACCGTCTACTACGGCGTCGACGTCCCGTGCGGGGTCAACGGGCTGGCCTGCTTCCGCCGCGACGCGCCGACCTGGTTCGCCATCTCGTTGCGGGAGAACGGGCACCGCTTCGACTGGGGCACCCTCCGGTGGTGCGAGATGAACGGCGACCCGACCGGATGCTACGACGCTGAGAACGTGATGCTGGACGAGCTGGGGCATGTGCTAGGCCTGGACCACCACGTCAACTTCGCAGACGACAGCGACTACAAGGACGCCGTCGTCCAGACCTACACGCACGCCAAGGCCAAAGTCGGCTGGAACGCCCACGTGTTCGGTCGCTGCGACGTGGCGACCCTCCAGCAGCAGTACGACGTCGCCACCTGGACCACCCCCTACAGCACCTGCCTGGACGTCCCGACCCGGACCACGCTCGCCGCGGCACCCACAAGCGTGGTCGCCGGATCCACGGTCACCTTCACCGCCACCTTGACCAGCGCCGGCGGCGGACGCCTGTCGAACAACCCCATGGCCGGGCGGGTGGTCGTCCTCCAGCGACTCAGCGGGGGCAGCTGGACGGACGCACTGACCCTCAAGTCGGGAGCCACGGCGGGGTCCTACGTCACGAGCATCACGATGCGCGGCAGCGGCGACTACCGCGCGGCCTACCGCACGACGTCGACGGAGGGCACACGAACGTCGACCTCCGCCGCTGTCAGGATCGCGGTGGCGGCGGGCTGCACCCAGAAGATCTGCCCGCTGTCCGTCCAGGCCGCAGGCCAGTGAGCCTGGTGGAGGCCCTCATGTCGAGCATCACCACCGCCATCCTGGCCACCGCAGTCGCCTTGACGGCGGCCGCCTGCTCGGTCGGCGGCCCGCAATCGCCCGGGCCATCGGCGAACGCCTCTGCTCCGGCTCCGGGCTCCGCGGCGCCGGACGCCACCCCGATCCCATCTCCCCGCCCGACGGAGGTGCCGGGCCCGCCGTCCGCATCCCTCGCCGGCGGCCTGGTCGGCCCGGTGGCCGGCGAGCTGGGGGCGTTCTTCTGGAACGGGCTCGGCTCGGACTCGCCCTGGATCGTGCCCACGAGCGCGGCGCACGCGCGGGCGGGGACGCCGCTTCTGGTCACCCTGGACCCGGCCGTCATGCCCGAGCAGTGGACCGTCGCCTGGACCCAGATCCGGGACGGGACGGCTGGTCGCATCGTCGATCGGAGCGCACAGGCCCGGAACCCGATCACATTCAGGGCACCGGTCGAGGCTGGCCCGTGGGGTGTGCAAGTCGAGCTGCACTTCCCGTCCGGCGAGAGGACAGCCTTCTACTGGAGGATCGACGTGGTGCCGTAGCGTCTGGGGTCAGCTCAACCGAACGCCGCCGTGCTCAGGCGCGGCGGCGTTCCCTGCAACCCGGGTTGAGCGACCGGCCCTCCGGCCGTCGGCGGTCAGGCGAGCGCGCCCGCCGGGGTGGCGTTGAAGATCGAGACCTGGGCCTCCTCCGGGAGCATGACCCCGAATATCTTCTCCAGCGCCAGGAGATGGACACAGGATCCCCAACTCTCGAAGTAGTGGCACGTGCAGTGCCACTGGCCGGCGTCGAGGCTGACGTGATGGGTGTCGTTGTCACCGCGGAACGTCAGGGCGACGCGCTCGATCGAGATGCGATCCAACTCGCGAGCATAGCGATTCGCCTTCTCGACCTTGCCGATGAGAGAGGAGTGCATCGCCGATCTACCTCCAGTCACCCTTGCGCAGGGCGTCCACGAGGGCCAGCCGTCCGGTCGGACCCACGAGACCGGAGACAGCGGTCACTGCACGTAGCCTACACCCGTCGACGCCCCCGGGTCAGCCCCAGAATCGGCACGATCGTCCTGGGCCGTGCGGCCCTGTCGACCGCCCCTCGGGAGATCGCTCGGAGGCGGGTCGCCCGGCCGTCAGCCGCCGCGCACCAGGCTCTCGCCCGTGACGACGAGCTCGTCGCGGAGCGCCGGCGTGCTCGCCTCCGTGTAGACCCGGACCAGGGGCTCCGTGCCGCTTGCGCGGACGAGGAGCCAGGACCCGTCGGCGAGGAACCACTTGAAACCGTCCCCCGTCTCGAGGACCTGGGTCCTCACCACCGCCTCGCCGGCCAGCTCCGCGGGGGGCTGGCGGCGCAGCTCCACCAGGACCCGCGCCTTCACGGCGTCGTAGGTGGGCCGGTCGAAGTGCACGTCGATCCGCCGGTAGAACGACGGTCCGGCCAGCTCGTGGAAGAGCTCGACGGCGCGGGAGACGGGCCAGTTGCCGCGCGCCTTCTCCCGCAGGAACAGGTCCAGCAGCATCAGGTCCGAGTAGATGCCGTCGCGTTCCGGCAGGTGCATCCCGAAGCCGTAGCCGCCGGACTCCTCTGCGCCCAGCATCGCCCCGGTCTCGATCATCCGCGGGCCGATGAACTTGAACCCGACCGGGACCTCGTGGGTCTCGATCCCGTAGTGCTGGCCGAGATGTGCCGCCGTCGACGTGTTGTTGACCGACACGACCACCGGGTCGCGCATGCCCCGGTGTTCGGCCATGTAGTACATCAGCAGGCCCGTGACCTCCAGCTGGTGGAGGAACGTGCCCCGCTCGTCGGCCGCACCGGCCCGGTCCGCATCGCCGTCCAGCAGCAGGCCCAGGTCGTACCCGCCGCCGGCCATCATCGCCAGCGCCTCGTCCACGTGCGGGCGGATGGGCTCCGGGTTGACACCGCCGAAGAACGGGTTGCGCTCGTTGTGGATCTCGGTGACGCGGATCCGACCGCCGGCCAGCAGGCGTGGGATCCAGCCCGAGCCCGAGCCGTAGAGGGGCTCGACCAGCACCGAGACGTCCGCGGCCTTGATGGCGTCCAGGTCGATCGTGCGCCGCACGAACTGCTCGTACCCGTCGAAGGGATCGAACCACTCGACCATTCCCGCGGCCTCCGCGTCCGCGAGCGGCCGACGCTCGATCGCCGTCCCTCCATTGACGGCGATCCCCGCCTCGATGACCGAGAGGATGTCGGCGCCGGCGGCTGCACCCGACGGCGCCTTGACCTTGAACCCGTTATCCGTCCAGGGGTTGTGCGAGGCCGTGATCACCACGCCCGCCGCCGCTCCCCGCTGGACCACCTCGAAGGAGCACAGCTGGGTGGGGACAGCCGTGCGGCTGATCGCCACCGGGATGTCGTGGGCCAGCAGGACCTCGGCCGTGGCCGCGGCGAAGTGCTCCGAGGCGAACCGGCGGTCGTACGCCAGGACGACGCCCTTCGCCTGTTCCCCGCGCCCGATCACGTAGCGGGCGACTCCGTCTGCGCAGCGGCGCACGTTCTCGAAGGTGTACTCGTCCGCGACGCGAGCGCGCCACCCGTCCGTGCCAAACACGATACGAGTGGGGGTGGGTGCCTCCGCCAGGTTCGTCACGCACGGGCCTCCGCTTCAGAGCATCGATCCAGGAGCGCCTGCACGACCGGTCGTGCGTCGCTCGCCCCCCGCAGCAGGGCGGTGGGATCGTCGAGGGTGATCGTACCCGCCGCCGTCTCGCGGACGGAAAGGCCGTGGGGCCCGCGCTCCACCAGCAGGTCGCCGTCGGACGTCCCGACCGTCTCGCCGCCCTCGACGACGGCGCCGTCCATGCCGGGCGCACCCAGCGCGTCCAGCAGCGCCGGCCAGGTACCGATGTCGCTCCAGCCGACGTCCAGGCCGGCCATCACCACCGCGCCCGCGGCGCCGGCGGGCTCCATCACCGCGTAGTCGATGGAGCGGGAGGGCAGGAGGGGATACGCCGCGGCCAGGTTGCCGGCCGCGAGCCCGGCCGCCACGCCATCGAGAACGTCCGGCGCATGACGCTCCAGCGCCGCCCGGATCGCCCGCCGCCGCCACAGGAACATGCCCGCGTTCCAGGCGACGCCGGGGGAGGCGACCAGCGCGGCCGCGTCGGCCGGGCCAGGCTTCTCCCGGAAGGCGGCCAGGGGGTAGGCGCGAAGGCCCCCGATGTCCTCGCCCGCTTCCAGGCGCGGGACAAGGTAGCCGTACTGCGTGGACGGGTGCGTGGGCCGGATGCCGAGGGTGACGAGCGGCGACTCGACGCCGAACACCCCGGTCGACAGGCCCTCCGCGGCCGCGCGCAGGACGGACCGGAAGAGCGCCTCCCGGTCCGGGTCGATCCGGTGGTCGGCCGGAAGAACGACCATCACGTCGTCCGCGTCGCGGTCCACCGCCAGCGCAGCCAGCGCGATCGCCGCGGCCGTGTTCCGCCCCTCGGGCTCGACCACCAGGGTGACGCCCGGTGCCTGCGCCCGGACGAGGGGCGCATAGGCCGCCGATGCCACCACGAAGATGTCCCTGTCCCCGAGGTCCATCTCCGGCCCTCGGAGGCGGGCGATGGTGCGCTGGAGCAGCGTCTCGCCGGTCGGGAGGAGGGGCTGGAAGGGCTTCGGACGGGCGGCTGTGCTGAGCGGACGCAGGCGGGTCCCGCCTCCGCCGGCCATGATCACGACGTACATCGCGCGCATTGTAGGTTGCGACGCACGCCACCCGGGAGCACCAGCTTTGGGCGGGCCACATCTCGCGCGTGGCGGTTTCGTGCAATCTGCGAATCTCGCGGTTGGCGCCCCATCTGGGTGCGAACTTCGCAGCTCAAGAGCCAATCCTGCGTTGACGCGAGTGGCCGGGCTACGTACCATCCGGCAATCGGGCGGAGGAGCGCCGCCGCGGATCACGCGCCGAGACGAGGACTCACGTTTGACGACGTCGACCATGACGGATTCAACGATCTCCCAGCCGCAGCCGGTGGCCGATGTCCCGGACGTCCGGATCGCGAACGTCACCAAGCGGTTCGGCGCGGTGACCGCGGTGGACGCGATGGACCTCTCGGTCGAGCGCGGATCCTTCTACTCCTTCCTGGGCCCGTCGGGCTGCGGCAAGACCACGACCCTGCGGATGATCGCGGGCTTCGAGCAGCCCACCAGCGGCGAGATCTACCTCGCGGGCGAGCCGGTCGCCGGCGTGCCGCCCTACCGCCGGAGCGTCAACACGGTCTTCCAGCACTACGCCCTGTTCCCGCACATGAACGTGGCCCAGAACGTGGGCTACGGCCTGCGCCAGAGGAAGGGCTCCACCAAGGCGGACGAGACCCGCCGCGTGGGCGAGGCCCTCGAGCTCGTCCGCCTCGCGGGCTACGAGCAGCGCCGCACCTGGGAGATGTCGGGTGGCCAGCAGCAGCGCGTCGCGCTTGCCCGGGCCCTGATCAACCACCCGACCGTGCTGCTCCTCGACGAGCCCCTCGGGGCGCTCGACCTCAAGCTCCGCAAGGAGATGCAGCTCGAGCTCAAGGCCCTCCAGCAGGAGGTCGGGATCACGTTCGTGTACGTGACCCACGACCAGGAGGAGGCCCTGACCATGAGCGACACCATCGTGGTCATGCAGCACGGCCGCATCCAGCAGCAGGGCCGGCCGACGGAGCTCTACGAGCGGCCGATCAACCGGTTCGTGGCCGACTTCATCGGCGTCTCGAACCCGATCGAGGGCGCCCTCCTCGAGCACGACCCGGCCACCGGCCGGGGCCTCGTCCAGGCCGACACCGGGCTCCGGCTCGCGGGCGTGGTCACCGACCCTGCCGCACGGCCCGCGCCGGGCGCCCGGGTCGTCATCGCGATCCGCCCCGAGCGGATGCGGGTGGAGGCCGCGGCGCACGCGCAGCCCGTCGGGGACGGCTGGACGAGCATCGAGGGGCGTGTCCACCAGGGAACGTATCTCGGCGACGAGACCGAGTTCCGGATCGCCACCGACGTGGCCGGCGAGGTGGTCTCGCGGCGCCAGAACTCGGACGGTGCCACCGGTGTGGCCGGGATCGGTCCCGGCGATCCCGTCGTCATCCGCTGGGAGGATTCAGCGAACCTCATCCTCGTCGCGTGACGAGCTCACCCCACGGCCGGACACCTGGAGGAGGAGACATGGCAGAGAACCTGGACGACATCCTGCGGCGGGCGACCCAGACACGGGTGTCGCGGCGCGGCTTCATGGCGGCCGCGGGGCTGGTCGGCGGCAGCGCGGCGCTCGCGGCCTGCGGTGGGAGCAGCGGAGCCACGGCCGCCGCGACGGCTGGTGCGGCGACGGCTGCACCGAGCGCCGGCGACGGCCCGACCGCAGCTCCGGTCGGCGACATCGAGAAGGAGCTGTACGTCTACAACTGGTCCGACTACATCGCCCCGGACAACATCGAGAAGTTCAAGCAGGACTTCGGGGTGGAGAAGTTCCAGTACGACACGTTCGCCAACAACGAGGAGCTTCTCGCCAAGCTGCAGGCCGGAGCCGGCGGCTACGACATCGCGGTGCCGACCGCGGAGTACGTTCCCGCGATGGTCGAGGGTGGCTACCTCCAGAAGCTGGACTGGAGCCGGATCCCGAACCAGAAGTACATCGAGTCCGCGTTCAAGGGCCTCGCGTGGGACCCGAACGACGAGTACCAGCTGCCCAAGAACTACGGCACCACCGGCATCCTCTATCGGAGCAAGCTGGTCGAGGAACCGCTGACCTCCTGGAAGGAGTTCTTCGACCTCGCGACAGGCAAGTACTCGGGCAAGGTCGTCGTCGTGGACTCGATGGGCGACGTGTTCGTGATGCCGCTCAAGATGATGGGCAAGTCGCTCAACTCCACCGATCCGGCGGACCTCGAAGAGGCGCGCAAGATCCTCCTGGACCTGGCACCCCACGTCCTGGCCCTGGACTCCGACACGTACCAGCTCAAGCTCGCCAGCGAGGAGGCCGTGATGGCCCTGTCCTGGACGGGCGGCATGACGGAGCTACGGGATGATCCCGCCACGGCCGACGTCGCCTATGCGGTCCCGTCCGAGGGAACCCTGTTCTGGCTCGACACCTGGGTCATGCTGAAGGACGCACCCAACCCGAACGCCGCCTATGCCTTCCTGAACTTCATCCATGAGCCCGAGATCCAGGCTGAAGAGACCAACTACAACGGCTACGGCACGCCCAACGACGAGGCCAAGAAGTACATCGACCCGGAGATCCTGGCCGACGAGGCGTACTTCCCCTCGGAGGCGGCGATGCAGAACCTCGAAGGCGCCGTGGACACCTCCAGCAACGAGCAGCGAATCGAGATCTGGCAGGAGTTCAAGTCCAAGATCGGCGGCTGACGCACACCTGATCGACAGCGACGATGGCGACGGCGACGGCGACGGAGAAGCCCGAGGCAGCCACGGCAGGAGGGCGGCGCGGCGCGTCCACCCTCCTGACCACCGTGCTCGTCCTCCCGGCGGGCCTGTGGTACTTCGTGCTGCTCGTCGCGCCTCTCGTCCTCGTAACGGTGTTCAGCTTCGGGGTCCGGGCCAAGAACGGCGGCTACGACCCCGCATTCACCTTTGACAACTACATCAAGCTGGTCACCCAGCCGCAGCGTCTCGAGCCGCTCATCACCTCGCTCTGGATGGCGGTCGCGGGCACCGTCGGCTGCCTCCTGGTGGGGCTGCCGCTGGCGTACTTCATCGCCACCCGGGCGCGGAAGCGCAAGGGCCTGCTGATCCTGATGCTCGTGATCCCGTTCTGGACGAGCTTCCTGATCCGCACCTACTCCTGGTTGATCATCCTGGGCAAGGACAACATCGGCGGGCTGATCGGCACGGTCATCGGTGACCCGGACTTCCGTATCCTCGGGACCCCGTTCGCCGTCCTCCTGGGCCTCGTCTACGGCTACCTGCCGTTGATGGTCTTCCCGCTCTACGTCACCCTGGAGCGGATGGACCGGACGCTCGTCGAGGCGTCCAAGGATCTCGGGGCGGCCCGCTGGGCGACCTTCCGGCAGATCACCCTGCCTATCGCGCTGCCCGGCCTGATCACCGGCAGCATCCTCGTGTTCATCCCGATGATGGGCGAGTACGTCATCCCCGCCATCCTGGGCTACGGACGGACGTTCCTCATGGGCAACGCCCTCGTGGACGCGTTCATCCAGACGCGCAACTGGCCGTTCGGGTCCGCGATGGCAGTCGCCCTGATCCTCATGATGCTGGTCACCGTGGCCTCCTACGTCTGGTTCATGAACCGCGGCCGGCAGGGCCGCGAGGTGAGCGTCCTGTGAGGGCCCGGCTTTGACGGCGCCTGCCGTCCCCGTCTCCGGCGCAAAGGCCGCCGCTCGTCCCCCGCGGGCACGGTCCGGGGTGGATCACTGGGGCGGTGTGGTCGAGGCGTGGCTGCGGATCCATACCACGCTCGTGTACACGTTCCTCTACCTCCCCGTGATCGTCGTCGTCCTGTTCAGCTTCAACGCCAACCGCCTGGCGACGATCTGGACCGGGTTCTCCCTTGACTGGTATGCCAAGGCGCTCGGCGACCAGGTGGTCATCGGGGCCCTCCAGAACAGCTTCTCGGTCGCCCTGCCCACCGCGATCCTCTCAACGGCCTTCGGGACGATGGCGGCTCTCGGCCTCCAGCGGGTCGGGAAGCGGATGCGCATCGGCTTCGACGCCCTCACGTACACGTCGATCATCGTTCCCGAGATCGTCATCGCCCTGTCCACGCTGATCCTGTTCGCGTCCACGTTCGGGATCATCAACGACGCGACCGACCTGCGGCTGCAGATGGGGATCCCGACGATCATCGCGGCGCACATGCTGTTCAACATCAGCATCGTGCTGCTCCTGGTCCGCGCGCGGCTGTCGGGTATGGACCGGACCCACGTCGAGGCGTCCTTCGACCTCTACGCCACGCCCTGGCGGACCTTCAGGCAGATCACGTTCCCCCAGCTGCTGCCGGCGATCGTGGCCGGGTTCCTCCTGTCGTTCACCTTCAGCTTCGACGACTACGTGATCACCTCGTTCGTCTCTGGGCCCGGCTCGTCCACCCTGCCGATCTTCGTCTTCGGCCAGGTGAAGCGCGGGGTATCCCCCGAGACAAACGCGGTGGCCACGATGATGCTGGCGGTGACCCTGGCCATGCTCGTGATCGGGCAGGTCCTGCTGACGTGGAGCTCCCGCCGGAGCGGCGGCGGCCAGACCGGCGGCATGGCGGGGATGATCGCGGAGCGGACCTAGCGGCCGGACCGGCGTGGAGGGGCCGGGGCAGGAACCCCGGTCCTAGAGCTCCGGGACCGGCAGCCCCGCGTCGGCGGCGAGCGCCGCGGCCTTGTCGGTCCGCTCCCACGGCACGTCGAGGTCCTCGCGGCCGAAGTGCCCGTACGCAGCCGTCTGCCGGTAGATCGGACGGCGGAGGTCCAGCGCCTCGATGATCGAGGCCGGGCGGAGGTCGAAATGTGCCTCCACCAGCGCCTGGATGCGCTCGTCATCGATTGCGCCCGTCCCGAACGTCTCGATCGAGAGCGAGATGGGCTTCGCGATGCCGATCCCGTAGGCCAGCTCGAGCTCGAACCGGTCCGCGATCCCGGCGGCCACGACGTTCTTGGCCACCCAGCGTGCCGCGTAGGCCGCCGAGCGATCGACCTTCGTCGGGTCCTTGCCGGAGAACGCGCCGCCGCCGTGGCGGGCCATGCCGCCATACGAGTCGACGATGATCTTGCGACCCGTGAGCCCCGCGTCGCCCATCGGCCCGCCCGTCACGAACCGGCCGGTCGGGTTCACATGCATGACCGGATCCTCGATCCGGAGCTCGGCCGGGATCACCGGCAGGATCACGCACTCGATGAGGTCGGACTCGATCCGCTCGTGGCGGACGTCCGGATCGTGCTGCGCGGAGGCGACGACCGTCTGCACGCGCTTCGGCACGCCGCGCTCGTACTCCACGGTGACCTGGGTCTTGCCGTCCGGGCGCAGGTACGGGAGCTGGCCGGACTTGCGGGCCTCGGCCATGCGGCGGGCCATCCGGTGCGCCAGCGCGATGGGGAGCGGCATCAGCTCGGGAGTCTCGCGGCACGCGTACCCGAACATCATCCCCTGGTCGCCGGCGCCCAGCTCCGAGCCGTCCACGCCCTGCGCGATGTCCGGCGACTGCTCCTTGACGCTGACCAGGGTGCCGCAGGTCAGGTAGTCGAACCCGTAGTCGGCCTTCGTGTAGCCGATGTCGCGCACCGTGTTGCGGACCACCTCCTGGAAGTCCACGTAGGTCGAGGTGGTGATCTCGCCCAGGACCAGCACCAGGCCCGTGGTCGTCGCGGTCTCGCAGGCCACGCGGGCGTCGGGATCATCCTCGAGGATCCGATCCAGGATGGCGTCCGAGATCTGGTCGCACATCTTGTCCGGGTGGCCCTCGGTGACCGACTCCGAGGTGAACAGGTATCGGTCCGAGTCGACGATGCTCATGGTGCTCCGGGAAGTTGGCGGATCGGGCTGGTCCGGGCGAGGTTACCACCGGCTCCCGCCCCCAAGCCGGGTACGATGCGGTGACCATGCAGACCTTGTTCGACCCGGCGCCGCTCGACGCCGCCGACCCCCTGGCCCCGTTCCGCGAGCGCTTCGTCGTGAACGATCCGGATCTCGTGTACCTGGACGGGAACTCCCTGGGACGACCATCGAAACGGTCGCTGGAGCGCCTGGCACGCACCGCCGGCGAGTGGGCCGGCGAGCTGGTCGGCGCGTGGGACCACTGGCTGGACCTTCCCCTGCGCCTTGGCGATGCCCTGGCCAAGGGCGTGCTGGGAGCGGAGCCGGGCACCGTGGCCGTGACCGATTCCACCACCGTCAACCTGTACCGGGTCGCGACCGCCGCACTCGACGACCGGCCGGGGCGCCGGGTGATCATCGCCGCACGGGACGACTTCCCCACCGACCGGTACGTCCTCGAGGGATTGGCGGCGGCCCGGGACCTGTCGATCCGCTGGCTGGACGGCGACCCGGTGGACGGCGTGTCGGCCCGCGAGGTGGAGGAGGCGCTCGACGGCGACGTCGCGCTCGTGCTGCTGTCGCTGGTCAACTACCGGTCTGCCGCGATCGTGGACCTGGACAGCGTGGAAGCGGCGGCGCGGCACGCCGGAGCGCACGTCGTCTGGGACCTGTCACACGCGGCCGGCGCGATCCCGGTGAACCTGGGCGCGCGCGACGTCGGCCTCGCGGTTGGGTGCACCTACAAGTACCTCAACGGTGGCCCGGGGTCGCCGGCGTTCCTGTATGTCGCGCCGCGGCTGCAGGGCCGGCTGCGCCCGCCCATCCGGGGCTGGTTCGCCCAGCGCGAGCAGTTCCTGATGGGCCCGACGTTCGAACCGAGCGACGGCATCGGAGGCTGGCTGGTGGGGTCGCCGCCCGTCCTGTCGCTCGTGGGCGTCGACGAAGGCGTCGCGCTCACGGCGGAGGCCGGCATCGAGTCGATCCGTGCCAAGTCCGTGGCCCTCACCGGCTACGCGGTCGCGCTCCTGGACGCCGAGCTCGCACCCCTGGGCTGCTCGCTGGGCAGCCCGCGCGATCCAGACCGGCGTGGCGGACACGTGTCGATCCGCCACCAGGACGCCAGGGAGCTCACCGCCCGGCTCATCGCACGCGGCGTGGTCCCCGACTTCCGCGAGCCCGACGTGATCCGCTTCGGCCTGTCGCCGCTGACGACGTCGTTCGCGGATGTGCGGCGGGGCGTTGATACGCTTCGGGACCTGCTCGCTCCCTGATCGCCGCGCCTACGCGAGCTGGGAGACGATAGCCCACTCGCCCATCTGCTTCATGTGCGCAGGATCAGATCGAGCGTGTCGTCAGAGGCCGGGAATCTCCATCGGCTCGATGTCGTCCGCCGGCGTGAAGCCGAAGACGCGGCCCAGGAACGCGAGCTCGGCGCGGTAGACGGCACGCTTCGTCTCGGCCCGCCGGAAGCCATGACCCTCGCCCTGGAAGGTGAGGGCAACGTGGGGCAGGCCGCGCGCGGTGAACGCGGCGACCATCGCGTCCAACTGCGTCGGCGGGACCACCTTGTCGTCCAGGCCCTGGCACAGGAGCATCGGGGCACGCACGCGATGAAGGAAGTGGATCGGCGAGCGGTCCCGGTAGACCTGCCGGCCCGTGTCCCACGGCGCCACGAGCGACTCCTCGTAGCGCGCCTCGAACTTGTGGCTGTCGGCGTGGATGAGCTCCAGGTCCGCGATCCCGTAGTGGCTGATCCCCGCGGCGAAGACCTCGGGACGGAAGGTGAGCGCGGCAAGGGTGGTGTAGCCGCCGGCGCTGCCGCCGCGGATCGCCATGCGGGCAGGGTCCACTGAGCCCCGGTCGGCCAGGAACCGGGCGGCCGCGACGCAGTCGTCGACGTCCGCGATCCCCCACTGTCCCTTGAGGGCGTCCCGGTATGGGCGCCCGTAGCCGTTGGACCCGCGGTAGTCCACGTCCACCACGGCGATCCCGCGAGACGTGAAGAACGCACGGTCCAGCGACAGGGCAGACGAGGCGGACGATGTCGGACCGCCATGCGACAGGACGATGAGCGGCGGCCTCTCCCCCTCGAGGCCCCGGCAGGAACCGCTGGTCGGCGGGAAGAAGAGGGCGCGCGCGATGGCGTCGCCGGTCGTTGGGAACGTGATCGGCTCGGCGGCCGGCAGCGCGTCCGTGTCCAGAGACGCCGAGATCGAGCGCGCGAGCACGCCGGATGGCTCGCCCGTCGCGGGCTCCAGGCGGAGGAGAACGGCCCCATCGTGCGGGCCGGCGGCCACCACCAGGGCCTGGCTGCCGGCAACCCGGAGACCCTCCAGCTCCGTGGCCGGCAGGTCGATCCTGGTGACGGCTCCGTCGCGAGCAATGCGGACCAGGCCATCGCCGCCGTCTGCCCTCGCGATTGCCAGGATCTCGCCGTTGTCCGCGAACGCGTACGAGGACCGGTCGAAGACCCACGCAGGGTCGCCGAGCTCCGCGTCCATCGGGGCAAGGTTCCGGGCCGGGCCGTCCAGGCGATCGGGTCCGTCGAACGCGTACAGGTTCCACCACGCCGACTCGTCGGAGACGAAATGCAGAATGCCGTCTCGCGACCACTCGGGCTGCACGATGGAGGTCCCGGGGCCGCCGGCGACGGTGCGCGCCTCGCCGAGCGAGCCATCCTCGGCGATCGCGGCGACCCGCAGGCGCGTCGCATCCCACGGCATGTCGGGGTGGTCCCACTCCAGCCAGGCGAGCTGCAGGCCGTCCGGCGAGGTCCGGGGTGAGGCCACGAAGTCGGGCCCCTCCACGAGCACGCGGACGACACCGGATCCAGCGCCGCCGGAACCGCCGCCGTCGGCCGGGTCCAAGGCCGGGTCGTCGAGCGCGATCGCCACCACGTCGTTCCGCACCGTGGACGGGTGGCCGTGCGCGGGATCATGCGTCTCACGCACCGCGTAGAGCACGGGTCGGACGGGGTCGAAGCGCAGGTCTGCGTACCGCCACGGCCCTTCCGGCGTGATCGCCACCGGGGGCCGCACGCAATCGGGGTCGATGGACCACAGCCGGCCGTCAACGAATGAGGACGCCACGATGCGCCCGCCGTCCGCGGCGTACGAGCCGCCGCCGTACTCGTGCACGCCGTTGCGTACGTTGAACGGCGCGGGGGTCAGCTCCCGGGCCGCGCCGTCCGGTGTGTGCCGGATGAGCGTTCGCCGGCCCCCCTCGGTGGAGCGGCCCTCCAGCCAGAAGGCGTCGTCACCGTCCAGCTGCGGCTCGGCCAACGCGATCGCGGCACCCGCGACCAGGTCGACGTCGATCGGCGAGGGCCAGCTCCCGAACGGCGCGGAGATACGGCCGGCCCCGGCGGGTCCCACGGGTCAGGTCCCGTGCTGCCAGCTGGACACGTACTCCAGCTGGTCGGCCGTCATCGCGTCCAGCGTGATCCCCATGGCCGCCAGCTTCAGGCGCGCCACCTCGGCGTCGATCGCCTCCGGCACGACGTACACCTTCGCCTCGAGCTCCCCGTGGTGCCTGGCAACGTACTCCGCCGCCAGCGCCTGGTTCGCGAAGCTCATGTCCATCACCGCCGCCGGGTGCCCCTCGGCCGCGCCCAGGTTCACCAGCCGACCCTCGGCAATCAGGTTGAGCCGCTTCCCGCCGATGTCGAACTCCTGGACGTTCTGGCGGACCTCGCGGATGTGGCCCTCGGCCATCTCGCGCAGGGCCGCGAGGTCCAGCTCCGCGTCGAAGTGCCCGGAGTTGGCCATGATCGCGCCATCCTTCATCGAGGAGAAGTGCTCGCGACGGAAGACGTTGACGTTGCCGGTGGCCGTCACGAACAGGTCGCCCCACGGCGCCGCCTGCCCGACGGTCATCACCTGGTAGCCGTCCATGAGCGCTTCGAGGGCGCGGACCGGATCGATCTCGACCACTGCCACGTGGGCCCCGTGCCCGGACATGCGGGACGCGATCCCGCGCCCCACCCAGCCGTACCCGGCCACGACCACGTTCCGGCCCGCGATCAGGATGTTGGTGGCCCGAAGGATCCCGTCGATCGTGGACTGGCCCGTGCCGTAGCGGTTGTCGAACAGGTGCTTGGTCAGGGCCTCGTTCACCGCCACGACCGGGAAGGAGAGCGCGCCGTCCGCGGCCATGGCACGAAGCCGGATGACCCCGGTGGTGGTCTCCTCGGTGCCGGCGAGGACCTCGGCCAGCTGGTCGCGGCGCTCCTTGTGGAGCAGCGAGACGAGGTCGCAGCCGTCGTCCATCGTGATCTGGGGGTGCGTGTCCGCGACCGTCCGGAGGTGGGCGTAGTAGAGGTCGTTGTCCTCGCCCCGGCGCGCGTAGGTGGCGATCCCATACTCGGCGACCAGTGCCGCCGCGGTCACGTCCTGCGTGGACAGCGGGTTCGAGGCCGCGAGGTGGACCTCGGCGCCGCCTGCCTTGAGCGTGCGCATCAGGTTCGCCGTCTCGGTGGTGACGTGGAGGCACGCCCCGATCCTCAGACCGGCCAGCGGCTTCTCCTGCTCGAAACGCTCGCGGATGAGGCGCAGGACGGGCATCTCCCGCTCGGCCCATTCGATGCGGCGGACGCCCTCGTCCGCGAGCGAGAGGTCCGTCACGTCGAAGGGGACGGTGGGCGTGGGGTCTGTCATCAGGGTTCCTCGGTTGGGCCGGCCGCCGGCGGATCGATGGGGTGAGCGTGGGTGACGAGGGTCGCCGGAGAGGGATTGCCGGACCGGCGCGGCGCGAAGAAGCGGCGGATCGGGGCGGTGAGGTCGGCCAGCGTCGAGCTGTTCCGGCGAATGAGCCTCTCCTCGTACCGGCAGTGCTCAACGTACCCGAGGCTCCGGTAGACAGCCATCGCGGGTGGATTGTCCGACCGCACGTTGAGCGCGACCTGGTCGCACGATCGCAGCAGCTCCCCGGTCACCGCGGAGGTCACGGCCTTGGCATAGCCGCGGCCGCGGTGCTCGGTGTGGGTCAGGACATTGCCGACGACCGCGAGGCGAGCGTCCCGCGAGATGACGTGCGTTCCGGCGGCGGAGACCAGCTTCCCGTTCACCCGGATGCCGAAATAGACACCCTCGGCGACGGCCGTGGACGGAAGCCAGGCGGCAAAGCCCAACTGGTACAGGCGATTGAGGTCGTTGATCTCCACCGGCAGGAGTCGCTCCACGGTGGCCGGGAACGGCTGGAAGCTGGCGCGGTCGACCCACATCCGGACCATTGGCGGACCGGGGTCCACCCGGTAGTGACGGGTCACCGCGGGAAGGAGCTCCTCGTTGGCCGAGACGTAGGCCACGCGTGGCCGGACGACGTCCTTGAGCAGGGCGGCGATGCCGTCGCTGCGGCCCATGAGGAACAGGGGCTGGGGCGTGGGCCCGCTGTACTCCATGCCCAGCGCCACGATCTCGTCGTCCTCCGCGGCGATCCCCCACCGGGTCCGCCCGAACTCCCGCTCCTCCAGGTCGCACAGGGCGTAGGCCGAGAACAGCCGATCCCGCTCCAGGAATGCACGCAGGACTTCTCGATCCCGGGTCGTCCGGGCAATGATGCCGCTCCGTCGGCCGACGGCGGCCGTGGCCATCAGGTGACCGCCTCGGCGGCTCGTTGCGCGACCAGCGCCAGGAAGCCCGCCGATGTCCGGCGCGCGTCGGCCGCCGCAACCGCCGCCGCGATCGCGGGCGCGTACGGCGCCCGCAGCACGCCCTCACCGGTGACGATCGCGGTGACCAGCGCCGCGGGCGTGAGGTCCTGGAGGGGGTTCCGGATCTGGCTGCCGGCAGGAGCGATCCTCGTCCCGGCGGCCCACAACACCGGACTGGGCCGGCCCTCCTCGATCGTGGCTGCCGCGCCGTCCTCGGTCGCCAGGTCCAGTGCCGTCAGCGGCGCGCAGACCAGGAACGGTATGCCGGCTGCGGAGGCTGCCAGCGCAAGAGGATACGAGCCGGAGATCGCGATGACGTCGCCGTTGGCAGCCACGCGGTCCGCCGCCACGAGCACCGCGCCCACCTCACCCGCGGCGATACAGCCGGGGCCTGCGGCGTCCGTCACCACGGCATACGGGACACCCGCCTGGCGCAGCTCCCACGCGGCCACCCGGGAACCTTCGAACAGCGGGCGCGTCTCCGCGACCAGCGCGTGCACGGGCCGACCGGCGTGATGGAGCGTCATGATGACGGACAGCGCGGTCCCGAACTGCCCACCTGCCATCGCCCCGCTGCTGCCGATCGTGAGCAGGTGGATCGCCTCATCCGGTGCACCGGGAAGGGCCGAGACACCATGCTCGACCAAGGCCCCGTGCTCCGCCTGGGCCTCGGCCAGGATCGCCTCCGCCTCGGTTCGGATGGCCGCGGCCACTGCCACGCCGTCGGCCTCCACCCCCAGCTGCTCCACGAGCGCCAGCTGCCGGTCCACGGCCGCGGCGAGGGCCGCGGACCCCGGCCGCGTGATCCGCAAAGCGTTGGCAGCGCCGCGGATCGTGGCCCGGCGGGCGAACGGGCGGGATTTCGTCGCGCGCCCGGCGACCAGGGCCACCGTCACGGCTGCGACCTGCGCCTGGACCGCGGAACCGATCAGCGCCCCGTCGTTGATGGCGGTGACCGCATCTGCCGCCCCACGCACCTCCAGGTCCGTGAGCACGTCCGGGAGCCGGCGCTGGTCCACCACGCGACAGACGTCGCCGTCCCAGCGGAACGGGGCGCGGAAGCCGGCACCCGTGGCGTCCTCCTCCCGCACGGTGGAGCCGGGCGCTCCTCCCGTTGCCTCGGTGGTGCCCAGGATGTCGCGCGCGGCCTCCGCGGACTCCTGCTGGAGCAGCTGGGCCGCGCCCAGCACCGATCCGACGGACGTGACGACGTCGCCCGCAAACTGCCGGAAGAACCGGCGCCGGGCGAGATCGGGTGGCTGCTCGGGACCGTCGGTCATGGCGCCGGCTGGTCGGTCACGGGACGGGACCGCTCAGGCCGCATGGCGCGGAGCCGCGGCCGTCAATACTGGATGACGCTGGTGACCTTGCGGTCCTCGAGGCGCTCTCGACCCTTGAGGAAGTCGAGCTCGACGAGGAAGGCCAGGCCCACGACGACACCCTGGAGGCGCTCGACCAGCTCGATCGTGCCGCGCACGGTGCCGCCGGTCGCCAGGAGGTCGTCCACGATCAGCACCCGCTGACCGGGCTGGATGGCATCCCGGTGGATCTCGAGCGTGTTGGACCCGTACTCCAGCGCGTACTCCACGGTCAGCGTCTCGGCCGGCAGCTTGCCCAGCTTGCGGACCGGGACCAGGCCCGTGCCCAGCTGGTACGCCATCGGCGCCGAGAAGATGAAGCCGCGCGATTCCATGCCCACCACGATGTCGATCTGCTCGTCCCTGTACGGCTCGAGCATCAAATCGATCGCATCCTTGTAGGACGCGGGGTCCTTGAGGACCGTCGTGATGTCGTAGAACAGGATGCCGGGCTTCGGAAAGTCGGGGATCTCGCGGACCTTCGCGCGAAGCGTCTCGGCGGACATGGGCTTCGGAAACCTCCGGAGGTGGCGCAACGGTTGCGGCGCTGGCGGGCGAGTCGCGGCGTGGGCGTGCAGCCGGGCCGGGCCGCTAGTCTACCGCAGCCGTCGGGAGGTTCCGCGGGACAATGAGAGTGCTCCGCGAGGCTCGCACGGCCCCGATTCGCCCCGATGCGAGCGCGCCGCCGACCGCCACCACCAGAGCCAGCGCGAAGACGCCGGCGAGCGCGACACCCAGCCCGTCGCCGCCGGCTCTCTCCCCGAAGGCGATGATCGCCCCTGCCACGCCCGTCCCGAGGGCGATGCCCAGGATGTCGGAGAGCTGCAGCGCGGATGTCGCGGATCCCTGCTCGGACTTGGCCACGCCACGGAGCACCACGAGCGTGACGGCGGAGTACATGAACCCCATGCCGATGCCGGGCAGGGTCCAGGTGAGGATCGTGATCTCCGGCGGCACGCCCGGCAGCACGGCCAGCAGCGTCAGCGCGGAGCCCACGGCAATCAGGACGAAGCCGAGCGTCACGAATCGCCGCGGCCCCCAAGCCTCGATCCACCGTGCCTGAAGCCAGGTGCCAGCGGTCCAGGCGATCGTCGTGACGGTGAACACCACGCCGATGAGCACGAGGGAGGAACCCCTCCAGGTCTGGATCAGCAGCGGGATGTACGCGTCCCCCGCGAAGAACGCGAAGGTCATCACGCCACGCAGGAGGATCGCCGCCGGGACGCCGACGGTCAGCCGCAGCGTCCCGGGGGGTGTCAGGCGCCGGAACGCAGGCACCAGCAGGGCCACGCCCAGGGCAGAACCAGCCAGCACCAGCCCCAGGTGCTGTGCGGTGAGGGAGGCCACCAGCAGGCCGGCACCCGCGGCCGCCAGCAGGGCGTTGGGCAGCCGGCGCACCCTCGCGGAGGCCGCCTCGTCGCCGGTGGCCGGAATGGCCGCCGGCACATTGCGCAGGGCCGAGAGCGCCAGGCCCCCGGCCAGCGCCAGGAACGGCAGCAGGCCCAGGAACACCCAGCGCCAGCCGAACGCCTCGCCGACGACCGCGGCGAGCGACGGTCCGATGATCCCCGGCACCACCCAGGCCGTCGAGAGCATGGCGAACATCCGCGGCTGGAGGCGCTCCGGCATGCATCGTCCGATGGCGGTGTAGGCCGTGGGTCCCACGGAGCCCGCGCCCAGGCCCTGGATGAACCGGGCAGCGACCAGGATCAGCATGGTTGGGGCGAGGCCGCCGATCGTCAGCCCCAGCGCGAACAGCCCGAGGCCGACCGCGAACGGCCGCCAGAGCGGCATCCGGTCCAGGGCGCCACCCGTGACCACGATCCCCAGCAGGCTGCCGAGGAAGAACGCCGAGTAGACCCAGCCGTAGAGCTCGATGTTGCCGAGGTCCTCTGCGACCACGGCCATGACCGTGCCGATGGCGAGCGACTCGAGCGCCGCCAGCGTGATCGTGAGGATGAGACCGAGCGTCAGCCCGCGCAGGCCCGGCGCGAACAGCTCGGCGGTCCGCGCTTCGGGGAGGGTGGGTGGGATCGAGGGCGCGGGCACGGACCCATGATGCCCGGTCCGGGACAACGAGGGCGGCGACAGGCCGCGGTCCTCTGGCCCCCCTTGTCTTGCGCGACGCGAGCCAGCCTGACGCCGGCGCATCGTTCAGCCGACCTTGGTCGGCCTGGTGGCGCGGAGCGAGAAGAAGAGCGGCAGCTGACCCTTCACACCGGCCGGCAGGCGCCACCGGCCGTCCTCGCCCTCGACGAGGAAGTCCAGGGCCCATTCGCAGTGGTCGAACTCGTGCAGGAACTCGATCCGCAGACCGGCATCGATCAGCGCGGTCACGATCTCGCCCAGCGAGTGGTCCCATCCGTGCTCCACGAGGCCAGGGTCCGTGGGCGCAGCGGGGTCTGCATAGGAGCCCTTGACGTCGAAGGTCAATGGCTCCTCGTGCGACCAGTAGGGGTAGGTCAGGCGCAGCTCGCCGGGCGCCACGCCCTCGTTCTCGAACGCCTGGGCGACGGGGTGGATCTCGGTGACGTAGAGGATCCCACCGGGCTTGACGAAGTGCGCCGCCACGCGGGCCCAGCCGACGATGTCCGGGAGCCAGCCGAGGACGCCGCGGGAGGTGTAGACGATGTCGAACTCTCCCGCGAGGGCGTCGGGCAGGTCGTACAGGTTCGACACCACGAAGGAGGCCGGCAGGCCCACGTCCTGGGCGAGCGCGCGGGCCGCCTCGATCGCCTTCTCGCTGAAGTCCGCGCCTGTGACGTTGGCCCCGAGTCGGGCCCACGAGAGGGTGTCCAGGCCGAAGTGGCACTGCAGGTGGAGCAGGGACTTGCCGGCAACCGGGCCGACCTCCGCCCGCTCGTACTCGCGGATGCGGATCGGGTCGCGGCCGTCACGGAAGCCTTGAGCGTCGTAGAACTCCGAGGCAGTGTGGATCCCGGTCCAGGCGTCCCACAGCTCGCGGTTGGCGCGGAGGGCATCGTCCATCGTGGCAGTCTAGCGGGCGCCCGGCGGGGCCCGGCCGCCGCCAGGGGTCAGACCGCCGCCAGGGTTCAGGCCGCCGGGTCAGACCGCCGCCAGGGTTCAGGCCGCCGGGTCACACCGCCGCCAGGGTTCAGGCCGCCGGGTCACACCGCCGGGTCACGCCGCATGAACCAGATGTGCGGTCCGTCTCCGGGAGCGTCCCCCTCGAGAACCACCCGGAACCCGTACCTCTCGTACAGCGCCACGTTCCCGGTGACACCCGTCTCAAGGTAGAGCGGCAGCCCGTCGGCACGGGCCCGCTCGATCGCGAACCTGATCATCGCGTCACCGATCCCCCGCCCCTGCGCTGCCGGCTCCACCGCCAGCTGGTCCAGCAGCCAGTGCCGTTCCACCGGGAGCGTCTCCGCGATCCAGCCCCACATCCGCCCGTACCGCTCCCCGCCATCCGGCGCCAGAGCGTCGATCGCCGCGGCGGCGGCCTCCTCCAGCTCCGCCTGGCGCGCCTCGCTGTCGGGCGGGAGGAGCGTCATCACGCCAAGCCCGCCCCCCGCCTCGAACAACCAGCCCTCGACGGCGAACACGGTGTCCACCGCCTCGAACATGGCACGGATCCGCGGGACCAGGTCATCGTCCGTGACCATCGGCCAGGTGACCATGGGGTCCCGCGCAAACGCCCGTGCCAGCACGCCGGCCAGCGCGGGGACGTCCGCCACCGTCGCCGGCCGCACGGCCACGGGAACCCGGGTGGGATCGCTCACGATGTCGATCATAGTCGGGACGAACGAGGGCGAAGGTCGCGCAGGACGCCTCACCCCGCGATCGGCGACACTTGCCCCATGGAACCGACGCCCGCGCCCCCCCAGGCTCCGCCCCGCGACCTGGACCGCCATCTCGAGCACGTCCGCTCCTCGCCCCGGGACGCCGCCCCGCTGGAGCTCATCGTCGGTCGGCCGGGCCCAGGCGAGCGGGAGACCCTCGAGATCGCCGTCCTGGACGCGGCGAACGGCCTGGTCGGCGACACCTGGCTCACGCGCGGTAGCCGATCGATGCCGGACAAGTCCGCGGACCCGTCCGCCCAGATCACCCTCATGAGCACGCGCGTCCTCGCAGCCATCGAGCCCGATCGATCGCGCTGGCCCCTCGCCGGTGACCAGCTCTACCTGGATCTCGACCTCTCGGAGCAGAACCTGCCCGCCGGATCCCGACTGACGGTGGGGAGCGTCGTGCTCGAGGTGAGCGAGCTGCCGCATACCGGCTGCGCCCAGTTCAGCGCCCGGTTCGGGGCTGACGCGCTGCGCTGGATCAGCACCCCGGCCGGGCGCGCGATGCGAATGCGCGGGATGTACGTGCGCGTCGTGACGGGTGGCACCCTGCGGGTGGGCGACGTGATCAGGAGAGCCTGAGGGTCGGGAACCGCTACCAGACGTCGCCCGCGCGCCAGTCACAGCTGAGCGCTTCGGTCAGGGCAAGGGTCGGCGTCCGTGAGGTGCGGAGGATCATGATCCCGCCGTCCTCATCCGCGGTGCGGGCCGAGCCAGCGGCCGTGCGTACGAACGTCGGCCCATTCCACCGCTCCCAGCCAAGCCCCTCATACAACCGGTGGGCGGCTGTGCTCAGGGCACCCAGCTCGAACTCGGCCCGGATGTGCTCGCCGGCTGCCTCCATCAGCTGCGTCGCGATCCCTCGCCCCTGCCACGCCGGCAGCGTCGCCACCGCCTCGACGTAGCCCGTCCGGATCGGCTGTCCGTCAGCCTCGAGCAGGCGCTCAACCACCGACGCGTGCCCGATGATCCGCCCGTCGGCCTCGGCCACCCAGTGCACGCCGCCAATCGCGTGGTCGACGTCATCGGGCGTGAAGTCCGCCGCGGGCCAGGCCGCCGCGAACAGGTCCAGCATCTGTGCGAGCTCGGCTGGCGTGAGCTCCCCCGAGACGATGCGCCTGAGCTGGACCCGATCAGCCACGGGGCCCTGCGTTCTCCTCCAGGCGAACCCTGACGATCCTGCTCACGAGGTCCTCGGGCAGCGGCCTGTCGGCCGTGAACCGGATCGTGCCCTTGCCCGTGTGATACGGCGCGATCTCGTCACCGAGCGCATCCAGCACTGCCCCACTCGCGGGAAACAGGCTGAAGTGGCGTGTGAACGCCGCGTAGGAGACGAGGAGCCGGCCGTTGGCCTTGAACGCGGGCATGTCGTACGAGATCTGCTCGGTCGCCTGGGGTGCGGCGGCCCGGATCGTCGCGCGAAGCGCCTCGAGGACCGTGCGCTGGTCGGCCGGGAGCGCGGCCAGGTACGCCTCGACGGTGTCGTGCTTGGGCATGCAGACCTCCTGCCGCTGGGGACGAACGTGCGGGGATCATCCCACGGAGGGCGCCGTGGCCGACGGACGACGTGGTCACTGGTCCACTCCCGCAGGCTCGGCCGCGGGCGGCTCGAGCCCGCAGTCGGGCGTGGTGCAGAGCTCCAGCCCAAGCTGCTCCAGCCCCTCGGCCAGGGGCGTGAACCCGAGCCAGCCTCCGAAGGCGCGACTCGTGACCCCCGCCGGGATGCCTCGCACGAGGACCGCGCCGCCGGAGTCTCCGACGCCGACCTTGATGTCCGCGGCGATCATGCACGGGAAGTAGGAGCCGTCTTCCGGGTGGAGGTTCTCGCCCTTCTCGACCACCGTCCCGCTCCGGTACACGTTGCGGCCGTCGATCTCGACCAGGTCGCCGATCGCAACGTCGGAGCAGGCGAGCGGTCGCGTCCCGGGCTCGATGACCCGGTAGCCCGCCGTGCCCAGGTCCACGACGTTGAGGTGGCCCCACGGGATGCGGTCTGACGCGACCACCAGGTAGTTGATGTCGGACGACGCACAGCTGTGCCCGGGGTATGGGCACGTGTCATCCCGGGCGGCCGGGCCGAAGACGCCGCGCACGGTTGTGCCGTCCGGGTCGTAGGCCACGGTGCCCTCGCGGGTGCAGTGGCCGGTGGAGGTGAGCACGATCGTGTCCCCGTGGCGGGCGTAGAACCCACCGGCACACGCCCCCCAGAGCTGCTGCCCAGCGAGGACCGGCGGGTCATACACCTGGGTCGTGCGCCGCGGCTGCATTGCGGCACTGACGACCCAGAACAGGCCGATCCCGATCAGCAGGCCCGCCAGCGCGACGATGAGGAGGCGGACGAAGCGGACCCGCGCTCGTCCACCGGTCCTCGCCACTCGCTTCAACTGCCGTCCTCGCTCAACGAGCCTCCCGCTCCCGGATCGTGCATGGGCTCGAGACCCCGCTGGTGGTGGACGCGGGTCGGTTCACTCGTGTGCCTGCAGCGTACGGCAACCACCGAACGCCGCGAACCGCGCTCCGCGAGAGGGCGGTGGTGATCCTCAAGACCGGCGCGGCGTGGATCCCCGTCCCTAGCCGTCCGCCCCGTCGCCGAAATGCCCGCGGAAGTTGATGGCAGTGCTCGCGACGAACAGGATGAGGAAGAGCACCCAGGCGGCGCGCTCGATGTTCCACAGGGGCCACCACAGGAACATCTGGGCCGAGAAGTAGAGAGCCACGTACGGGATGAGGACAGTCCAGACCACCGGTGGGCCACGCCATTGGCGCTGACGCCACAGGTCGACGATCGCCCCGAAGAGGGCCCACAGGGCCATCAGCAACGGGCCGACGAACAATCTCCAGGTCTGTCCGTCGAGGAGCAGCCCCAGGCCCAGCGGCAGCCCGAGGCCGGAGAAGGCGTAGGCCACCCAGCCGAAACGCGCCGCAAGCCGGGGCGCCCAGCGACGCGCCGCGAAGAAGCACAGCAGCAACGCCTGCGTGGCCACTCCGAACGCCGCGAAGGCCAGCTCAGCCCCGGTCATCTGCTCCTCACGCAGCGAAGGCTCTGCGTTACGGCTGCCGGACTCAAGAGGCAGACGGCCCAAGTCGCCCCGCTGCACGCGAGACACCGACCAGAGGATCTACGCTATCGGCCATGGCGACGGCCGAACCACACTCCCGACCCGTGCAGATCCGTCCCTTCGAGGAGAGGGATCTCGATGGGGCCGCAGGGCTCCTCGCCGCGCGGCACCGCCGGCACCGGCTGGCAGAGCCACTGCTCGACCCGGCCTACGAGACGCCCGCCGCGGCGCGGCTCGAGATCGAATCGCTGCTCGCGGCCGACTCGGCCACGGCCTGGGCCGCGTCGGCGGGTGGATCGCTCGTCGGGTTCCTCATCGGGATCTCGAAGGATCCGGCGACATGGGGCGGCAACGTCTGGGTCGAGGCGGCAGGACACGCCGCGACCGGTCCAGCCGTCGTCCGGGCGCTGTACGCCGTTGCTGCGGAGGCGTGGGTGGACGCGGGTCGGGCGAACCAGCACGTCCTGGTGCCGGCCGCGGACGAGGACCTGGTGGAGGCCTGGTTCAGCCTCGACTTCGGGCAGCAGCACCTCCACGCCGTTCGCGAACCGCCGCCCGCCTCGTTCGGCGTCGTGTCCCAGTCCGCACTGGTCATCCGGCGCGCGAAGCGGGCCGACCTGCCCGCGCTGGCCGAGCTCGACCTCGTCCTGCCTCGCCACAGCCGGCTCGCACCGGTGTTCTCGCACTTCCCCATCCAGCCCATCGAGGAGGTCCGGGCCGAGCTGGAGCAGGACTTCGACGATCCGCGGTTCACGACGTTCGTGGCCGAGGCCGGCGGCCGCGTCGTCGGCACCGCGACCGGCTGTTCGATCGAGGAGTCGAGCGCGAACACGAGCCTCATCCGTCCGGCTCGGGCGGGGTTTCTCGGCTACGCCGCGGTGCTGCCCGAGGCGCGCGGCCTCGGCGTCGGTCGGGCGCTCGGCGAGACGATCCTCGCCTGGGGCCGGGACGCGGGCTACGAGACGATCACGACCGACTGGCGGTCCACCAATCTCGAGGCCGACCGAGCGTGGCGCGGGCTCGGCTTCCGGCCGACGTTCCGGCGGCTCCACCGGGCGATCACCTGATCCTCGGAGCCCCGAACGCCCTGAGCCCCGGCGAGGAGCGTCCGGCGCCGGGCGCAGGGGCTCCCCCGCTCCGGTCACCCGGTGCATCACGCTCGCACAAGGCCACGCCGGCGTCCGCCCGCGTGCGCGCAGACACCAGAGGCAGACGGCCCCCGGACGCCCGGTGCGCGTCCGACCCTCCGAGGAGAGCTCGTCGCCGGGAGCGAACCCGGGGGCCGGGTGTCGGTGCACCGCCGGGAGGCGGTGACCAGCGTCAGATCAGGTCGGCAAGCGCCTGGTTGGTCTCACCCACCCAGCGCAACGCCTGGGTATCGAGGGCGGCGTTGACGACGCCCACATTCTTGACGACGGCAGCGGCACGCCTGGTGAGGCGCTGGAACTCGGGCGACATGCTGAGCCGCCCCAGCCGCTCCGGGTCACCGCGCAACAGGGCGAAGCCAGCCAGGTCTCCTCCGTGGTACCCGAGGATGACGGTCTCGTAACTCTCGATCTCGCCCGCCGCCTCGAGCCCGGTCCAGTAGGCGACGGCCTCGCCGAACACCTTCGTCGCTGCAATCTCGCGACCCGGGTTTGTCGCGCCCCAGCCGATGAACAACGCGAACTCGGCCATGTGAAACCCTCCTGCAGAGGACAGTCGGGTCGGTCTCGCCAGTGGCTCGGCGCGGTCCCGGCGGCCGTGGGTGATGGGCCGCGCGTCTGAGCCTCCCGCTCCGCTGCGAAGGCTCGGGCGAGCCGGTGTCGAGCGCTAGAGGCAAACGGCTCGGTCGTCGAAGCGGATCCGACCGCACGAGAGGCCACCCCGAGGTCCGCGAGCGTGAGCGGATGTCGCTCGGAAGGACCGGCGAAAGCACGCTGCCTGTCAACGGACTGATGGCTCCTTCCAAGCCGGAGAAGCTGGACACCACCAGCGGATCACCCGCTACGGAGCCGACGCATTGATCGCCCGAGGTCGTGGTCGGTGGTTCGCCGGTCCAGATCACGTGTCCCAAGCGATCGAGACGAGCGAGGTTGGCGATGGTTCCCACGGGCGACACGAGGACCAGCGCCGCCGCGCTGGCGGTCGTGAGCGCCGGTGTCGGCTGACGCGTCAACCGGCGCGGGACGGCACTACGCCTCGAACAGCCGCCAGTGCCCCTCCGAGATCACGTCGGCGACCCCATCGACCACCTTGATCGCGGTCTCGTCGTCGATCGCGTAGCCGGGCCCTGTCAGGCTGGCCGCCCACCGCTCCGCATCGGCCATGGTGTTCTCCGGTAGATCGGGGTTGTCGAGGTGCGGGAAGATCTCGAAGTCGACGAGGCCCAGCCCTTCGCCCCCGACAGGGCGGGTCCAGGAAGCGAAGTCGTCCGCGACGGATGGCGACATGACCAGGCTCCCGGCGCTGAGTCCCACGTACACGAGATCGAGCGAAGGCAGGAGCTCTGCCAGCCCGGACGCGCGCATCCAGCGGTCGAGGTAGATCGTGTCGCCGCCGTTCACGAGCAGAACGTCGGCCTCCTCGACACGGGGGAGCCAGACGGCTCGCGCGATGCTGGGCAGCGCCGTGAGCTCGAGGACGCCGACAGACTTCCAGCCGAGCTCGGCCATCGGGGTCTGGGGCTGCTCGCCGGCGATGAAGTTCCACGCGAGCTGCGGGCCGCGCCGGAGCGGATAGCTCGCCGTGGAGTTGGCGAGGGCGGTGCACGCCTCGATCGGCTTGCCCAGGATGTCAAGCAGGGCGGCTCGAATGCTCGAGTTCGTGATCCCGGCGGACGTGAGAAGGAGTTTCAACGCGCGTCTCCATGCACTGGTGACCCAAGGCTAGCGCGGGGCGGGTTTGCCGGCCCGCAAGATGCCGGTCGCGTCCGCGAGCGTCACCCGGCTGGTCGGCAATCGGAGCCGACGGGTGAACCGGGCGCGGCGGGTCGTCTCAGGCGGTCTGCGGGCGTCCGAACGAGTACGCGAGGCTCAGCAGGAAGGATGCGGCGAAGACCAGGAGGAGCCCGAGGGCCGTGAGATAGAGGGCGGGCTCCTGGTCCGGAAACAGGCCGAGCACGACGAGGACCAGCGCGACGTTCATGGGGACGTACAGCAGCCCCGAGACCACCCGCCGCGCCCACGGCGTGGCGAGACCGACTACCCGTGATTCGGGCACTCGCACGACCTCCACCGCGAACGTTCCCCAGAAGACCGCGACGAACACGAGACTGCTCAGCAGCCAGAGCTCGTGACCGGTGATGCCGTAGTAGCCGAGCGTCACCGGGACGAGGGCGGCCACGATCACATAGGTCCCCATCGAGACCACGCCGCGGATGTACGTCAGTTCATACGCGTCGCTCGTGCCGGCGCTCCTGATGCTGATCAGCGCCCCGAAGCCGAGGAACACGCCGGCGATCTCCGCCAGCGAAAGCAACAGATCGGTCTCTGGCATGTCCCGCCACCTCCCGCAGGCCGCCAGTAGCTCGGCGCGGTCCCGGCGGCCAGCAGCGTGGGCCGCGCGTCGGAGCCTCTCGCTCAGCGGTGAGCATGCATCGCACGGGGGGCGACAGCCAGAGTCGGACGACCCGGTGGCCCGCTCCCTCGAGCCCGCGCGAGGCCACCCCCGTGGTCAGCCAGCGTGCGGGAATGTCACATGGCGTGGACCTTGCCTTAAGGCTGGTCCGGCCTCGAATCAGAACAGGTCCGGCGAGTCTCGCAGCGCCGCGGCCCACACGGACAAGTTCGCGGCGATGTTCTCGCGGTCCAGCGGCAACTTCGGCGGGAGGACCTTGTCTGGCATCCGCTCGCGCACGAGACGGTCGAGTTCGCCCTCGAACGTCGCGCTCTCACCCGACAGCCGCGCACCGCCGCCGATCCAATTCGAGTCAGGCTCGAATTCGAGCAATACCGTGCCCCAGGGTCCGACGTAGCGGATGTAGTCGCCCTTCTGGTGGAAGCTCACGTCTTCGACCGTGCCGCCGCATTCTTCGAGGAACGCGAACTCCGAAAGGACGAGATCGGCCCAGTAGCCGTTGATGCCCTTGAGGTAGCTCCGCTCGACCCAGCCGTGGATCATCGCGTCGAGCCGCTTGCTCACCATGACCGCACCCTAGCAGATGGGATGGTCAGTGCTAGGAGCCGCTCCGACGCCGCCGTCCAGGGGCGAGCCCAGCGCGACGAGGCAGGACCGCGGCTGCCAGGTCACCTCATCTGTTCTGGCTGCTCCGCCCCGCGGCCGCGATGAGATCGACGAGCCCGGGCGGGTGCACGACCTCGTCGCTCGCGGCAAGCTCGGCGATCGACCACCATCGGTGCGCCTCGATCGCCCGGCGCTCCCCGTCGCCGCGGCGGCCGGTGCCGACCCGCGCAGTCACCACGTGTGCTGCCACGTACCACTCGTCCTGGACGATGTCACGGCCGCCAAAGTTGAACCGCACCCCGGCCCGCTCCGAGAGGATCGCCCCCAGGGTCACGTCTCGGATGCCGGTCTCCTCGCGCAGCTCGCGCAGGGCGGCTGCCTCGATCGACTCGCGCGGCTGGATGCCGCCGCCGGGCAGGTACCAGTAGCCGCGACCGGCCGGATCGCGCTCCGGCGCCAGGCGGAAGAGCAGGACGCGACCCGCCGGATCGAGGAGGACGACCCGGGCCGCTCGGCGTCGGCGGCTCCACCGCCACGTCATGCCCCTGCCTCCGATCCTCCGGTCGCACCCGCGGCCGCCACCAGCCGCGAGACCACTGCCTGCGTCAGCACCCAGCCCTTGAGCGCGTCCTTCGGCAGACGGATCCGGACCTGGTTCGACGCGAACGTCATGTCCCCGGCCCGCACCCCCGGCAGCGGCGCCCCGAACGACGGTGACAGCAGCTGCATCGCGGTCGCCCGGGAGAGCGACGCCCCGAACCGGACGACCAGCCAGCCCTCCTCGCGCGCCAGGGAGGCCACGCCGGCGGACTCAGCCGACAGCCGCAGCTCCGCCACCTCGGCCAGCCGCAGGACCGGCGCGGGCATCGGGCCGTAACGGTCCAGCACCTCCTGCCGGAATGCCGCCACGTCGCCCACTGTCCGCGTCCGTGCCAGCCGCCGGTACAGCTCCAGCTTCTGGGCGACCTCGGGCACGTAATCGTCGGGCAGGTGCGCATCCACCGGCAGGTCAACCACGGCCTGCACGGCCTCGCGGACCGGCTCGCGGAACTCGCGTCGCGCCTTCGCCTCCTCGACGGCCTCGGCCAGGAGCCGGCTGTACAGGTCGAACCCGACCGCCGCCATGTGCCCGGACTGCTCGCCGCCCAGGATGTTGCCCGCCCCGCGGATCTCGAGGTCCGCCAGCGCGATCTGGAACCCGGCGCCCAGCTCGGACGCATTGAAGATCGCCTGGAGGCGCTTGCGGGCCTCCTCGCTCATGCGCTCGCGGCGGCGGTAGAGCAGATAGGCGTACGCGCGGCGCGATGACCGGCCCACGCGCCCGCGGAGCTGGTAGAGCTGCGCGAGACCCAGCGTGTCCGCGCGGTCGATGACGATGGTGTTCGCGTTCGGGATGTCCAGGCCGGACTCGATGATGGTGGTGCACACGAGGACGTCCGCGGCGCCGTCGGCGAACGCGAGCATCACCTTCTCGAGCCGGTCCGCGCCCATCTGCCCGTGCCCGACGAGGATCCGCGCCCCGGGCAGGA
This sequence comes from uncultured Chloroflexia bacterium, assembly GCA_963766735.1. GTDB lineage: Bacteria > Chloroflexota > Limnocylindria > Limnocylindrales > CSP1-4 > CAIXZV01. The sequence goes on along the minus strand of CAVYBU010000008.1, from coordinate 341,793 downwards.
GCCGTCGCAGCTGCTCGGCCTGGGCCTCGATCGTCTCGACCCGGTTGTGGACGTAGAACACCTGGCCGCCGCGGTCGAGCTCGCGCAGGATCGCGTCCCGGACGAGGCCGGCGGACGCCTCCGCCACGCGGGTCTGGATCGGCAGGCGGTCCTCCGGCGGGGTCTCGATGACCGACATGTCCCGGATCCCGGCCAGGGCCAGGTTGAGCGTCCGGGGGATCGGCGTGGCGGACAGCGTCAGCACGTCCACGGCGGACCGCAGCTGCTTGAGCCGCTCCTTCGCCGCGACCCCGAACCGCTGCTCCTCGTCCACCACCACCAGGCCCAGGTCCCGGAACGCCACGTCCTTGCTCAGAAGGCGGTGGGTCCCGATGACGATGTCCACGCCGCCACTCGCGAGGCCGGAGATAGCCGCGTCCTGGTCCTTCGCCCCGACGAACCGTGACAGCAGCTTGACCGTGATCGGGAACGCCGCGAACCGCTGTGAGAACGTGGTGAAGTGCTGCCCTGCTAACACGGTAGTAGGGACGAGCACTGCCACCTGCTTGCCGTCCTGCGTGGCCTTGAACGCGGCCCGCAGGGCCACCTCGGTCTTGCCGTAACCCACGTCGCCGACGACCAGGCGGTCCATCGGTCGCCGTGTCTCCATGTCCGCCTTGACCTCGACCGCGGCACGGAGCTGGTCCGGCGTCTCCTCGTACGGGAACGACGCCTCCATCTCCCCCTGCCAGGGCGAGTCGAAGCTGAACGCGAACCCTTCCGCCGCCTCCCGCCTGGCGTAGAGCCTGAGCAGCTCCTCCGCCAGGTCGGTGACCGCCTTGCGGACCCGCTGCTTGGCCCGCAGCCAGTCCGTCCCGCCCAGGCGCGAGAGCTGCGGCGATTCCCCGCCCGAGTACCGCGAGATCCGGTTGATCTGTTCCACGGGGACGAAGATCCGGTCCCCTGCCGCGAACGAGAGCTCCAGGTAGTCCCGCTCCTGGCCCGCCTCCCCGCGCCGCAGCATCTGCTCGTAGCGCGCGATGCCATGATCGATGTGGACGACGAGGTCCCCGGCCGTCAGTCGCTCCAGGATGTCGCGCGGGACGACGCGCCGCATCGCCTTCGGCCGCCGGACGCGGACGGTCCCGAACAGCTCGCGATCCGTGACGACCGCGAGTCCGTCCGGGCCACCCTCGAAGCCGCCGTTGAGGCTCCGCTCCACCAGCGCGATCGCCCCGGGCGGCGGCGCCTCCGCGACGCGGCTGACGATGCCGACGGGGTGCCCGGCCTCACCCAGCAGCTCCGCCAGGCGAGGCGCCTGGTCCGACACGAGCACGACGCGCGCCCGCTCGGAGAGCCAGTGCTCCACGCCATCGACCAGCCGCTCCGTGCGGCCCGGCGGCAGGACCGGATCACGCCAGCCGAACAGGTCGCCCGACGTCAGGCCCTTCGAAGCGTGGGCCATGCCGTCCGCGGTGCCCGCCTCGGACTGCCAGGTGAGCTCCAGGGTCCGCGCGCCGTGGAGGCGCGCCTTCCAGTCGCGCGGCGGGAGGTAGGCAGTGGGCCAGTCCTTCGGCAGCTCGCCGCCCTCCACCAGCTCCGCGTGCCGTTCCTCGGCCTGGCGCCACAGGAACTCGGCGGCGTCGGCGAGGTCACCGGGCTCGTCCAGGACGAAGAGGGTCGAGGGGTCGAGGTGGTCGAGGCCGGTGTGGGGAGCAACGACCCGGCACCAGACCTCCGCAGCGTCCCCCGCGGGGAGCGCGCGACCGGAGGACGCGTGGGCCGCGCCCTCCGTCACGGCGTCGCCCGAAAACCGCGCCAGGTCCAGCGTCAGCCGCTCCGGGAGCCTGGCCGCCATCCGCCCCAGCCGCGCCCGGATCTCGTCCGCACCGCCCGGGGGGAGCAGGAACTCCGTCGCGGGCAGGAGCGCGACCTCCGTGACGGTTCCGACGCTCCGCTGGTCGGTCGGGTCGAAGGCGCGGAGCGAGTCGATCTCGTCGCCGAACAGCTCGATCCGGACGGGGAGCGGCGCCGAGGGCGGGAACACGTCCACGATGCCGCCGCGCCGCGCGAACTCTCCCCTCCCCGCGACTTCGAGGACGGGTGCGTAGCCATGGTCGAGGAGCTCCGCGAGGAGCGTGTCCAGGATCACCCTCGATCCGGGCCGCAGGGTCCGGATCGAGGCCGGCAGGTCGTCCGGGGCGAGCGTCGCCTGGAGCAGTGCCTGGACGCTGGCGACCATTACCTTCGCTCGTCCCCCGCGCCACGCCGCCAGCGCCGCAACGCGTGCGGCCGTCTCGTCGGGGACCAGCTCCGAGCGCTCGTAGGCAAGCGAGGTCCGGGGCTCCAGCACCGCCACGAGCGACGGGTCGCCCAGCCAGGCACCCAGCTCCTCGGCCACGCGGTCGCCGATCTCCGCATCCCTCGCCACCCAGCAGATCCGCTCGCCACCCTCCGCCAGGGCGATCGCCGCCGCGAGGTAGGACTTCGCCCCGTGCGGGACCGTCGTCAAGCCCACGTGGCGCCCGTGGATGCCGGCCGCCGGGGCCGCGGCAGGCCCGAGTCGCTCCCGCAGCGTCTCGAACGAACCCGTTGCGTGGAGGAGGCGCGGCAGCACCGCGAGATCCGGCACACGACGTCCGGCGCCGCCGCGGGACGCCGTGCCGGCGCGGTCCCCCCGCGCATGTGCCGCCGCCCGCCGGGCGCGTGCCGCAGAGGACGCGGCCGTCGCACCCGCGGCCCCGGCAGCGCCAGGCCTGTCCGGCTCAGCGCGTCGCGCCGCAGGATCGAGCAGCTCCACCTCGGCCTCGACCGACGCGCGGTCCAGGTCCACCTCCTGCTCCGCGACCTCCGCTGCGGCGCGCCGCTCCGCCCACTCGCGCGCGACCTTCTCGGCGAGCTTCCGCTCCCGGGTCGTCCGCCCGCGGTACCGGTCCGTCACCGTCGGCCGCCGCCGTCCCGACCGCCGTCCGAACCTCCCTCGTCGCCCGCGCCCTTGTCCCCGCCCAGGATCCGACGCCATCCCGTCTTCGTCCGCCGCACGCCCGTCTCGTCGGCCGGACCGCCAACCTCGCCCGGTTTCGGCGCCGCGCCATCGCCCTCGCCGGGAGCCGCCGGCGCCTGCAGCTCGAAGCTGTTGAAGCGGTTCGCCGCCTTCGACGTCCCGTCGCGCGCCCACGCCTCAACGGCATCGGCCGCCGCGTCCAGGAGGATCGGCAGGCGCGCCCGCTCGTCGGCGGCGAACTTCGAGAGGACGTGGTCGATCGCCCCGCGTCCCGGCTCTCCGATCCCCACCCGAAGCCGGCTGAACTTCTCGGACTCCAGCTCCTCGATGATCGAGCGCAGCCCGTTGTGCCCGCCGTGCGACCCGGCCTCTCGGAACCGAAGCTTCCCGAACGGGAGCGCGAAGTCGTCCGCGATCACCAGCACCTCGGCCAGCGGAGCGCGCTCCCGGGCCAGCAGCTTTCGGACCGCGATCCCGGAGTCGTTCATGTACGTGAGCGGCTTGGCGAGAACCAGGTCCATGCCCTTGTACCGGATCTGCAGGCTCTCGGACGCGTCGCGCTGGCGACCGCGTCCGGACCGACCGGCGCGGTCCGCCAGCCGGTCCAGGACCATCCAGCCGATGTTGTGCCGCGTCTCCGCGTACTGGCTGCCCGGGTTCCCCAGGCCGATGACGAGCTTCACGATCCGGATCCCACCTCGATGGCCGTGACCCGGACACCCCGTCCGGACACGGCGAACGGCCCCGGGACCTGGTCCGACGGGGCTCAGGAGACATGGTACCGCTGACCAGGCGCGCGGCACGTGCAGTTGCCGGGGCAGGGGGGCGTCCGCCGCTCCCGGGCATCGCGCACGACCCCACAAGCCCGGATCGCGAGCGGACCCAGTGGCCGCGGCAACAAGAAGAACGGTGGCGTCAGGGCCGGAGCGGCTCTCTCATCGGCAGCTCGCCGCCGTCCAGGAGACCGCGTTCGAGCGCGCGCATCGCCGCCTCCTCGTCCGGTTCCGCGTGGTCCCAGCCGCAGACGTGGAGCGTGCCGTGGGTCACGAGCAGGCGCAGCTCATCGCGGGCCCCCCAGAGCACGTCGCCAGTCTGGCCGCCGCGGCCTGCTTCCGCCTGGTCGACCGCCCGCTCCACGGACACCACGATGTCGCCCAGGTGCGTGCGCGCGCCGGGCGGGAGCCGGAAAGCCACCGATGGATCGGCGTCGGCCTCGTCATCGAACGCGTCACCGGCCTCGTCGGCAGCCGCGCCGGCCGCTGCCCTGCCGGGATGCGGCGGGTACGTCGCCGGCGGCAGGAGCGGAAACGACAGCACGTCCGTCGGGCCATCCTTGCCCATGTGGGCCGCGTTGAGCTCCGCCAGCTCCGCGTCGTCCGTGAGGATCAGGCCCAGCGACGCGGGGCCGGGCGCGCCCGCGACATCCAGGGCGGCGGCCGCAGTTCGCGCAATGACGGTGGCCGGGAGCAGCCGCGGAACGTCGTCGCGCCACTCGACGTCGATCCGCCACGGGCCGAGGTAGAGGCTGCGCAATCCCGGGCGTCCCTACGTGCCGTCCGTGGCGCGACGGGACTCCTGCTCGACGGCCTTGCTCTGCGGGTAGGCAACCCGCTGGTGGTACATGCCCAGCAGCTGCTCCACGAAGGCCTCGCGGATCGTCTCGATGTCGCGGAGCGTCAGGTCGCACTCGTTGAACTGGTTGTCGCTGATCCGCTCGTCGAAGATCCGGGCCACCATCGCGCGGATCGCGGCCTCGTCGCGCGCGGAAAGGGACCGCACCGACGCCTCGACCGAGTCGGCCAGCATGATGATCGCCGCCTCGCGGGTCTGGGGCTTGGGGCCTCCGTGGCGGAACTTGCGGGCATCCACCGCCTCGGCCGCCTTCCGCCCCTCAGCGGTATCCAGGCCACCGAACGGCGCTGCAGCAGCCTCCCTCGCCCGGGCGTAGAAGTAGGACATGATCGCCGTCCCGTGGTGCTGTGGGATGAACGCGATCAGCGCCTTCGGCAGCCCCGACTTGTACGCAATGTCGATGCCCGCGCTCACGTGGCTCTTGAGCAGCTGGGCGGAGGCCGTTGGGTCCAGCTCGTCGTGCAGGTTGTCGCCGCCGGCCTGGTTCTCGATGAACGCGGCCGGGTTCGAAAGCTTGCCGATGTCGTGGTAGTAGGCCGCCACGCGGGCCAGGAGGGGGTCACCGCCGATGGACTCTGCGGCACGCTCCGCCAGGTTCCCGACCATGAGCGAGTGGTGGTACGTGCCCGGCGTTTCCACCAGGAGCCGGCGGAGCAGGGTCTGCGACGGGTTTGCCAGCTCCAGGAGCTGGAACACGGTCAGGATGCCGAAGACCGAGCCGATCGCGGCGAAGCTGCCGACGGCGACGATGGTCGAACCACCGGCCGAGACGGCCGACGCAACGAGCAGCTCGAGAACGCCGCGAATATCCTGGTCCCCCAGCAGCGCAAACGTCGTGACCACGAGCGCGTTGACGATGAGCACGGCGAAGCCGGCCTGGACGAAGACGATGAGCCGGTCCCCCCGGCGAACCGAGACGATGCCCGCGATGCCACCCAGCATCACGTAGGCGGCGAGCTCCAGCCCAGCTCCGTTGACCGCAGCCGCGAGCACCGCGATCAGCGCGGTCATGACCATGGCTGCACCCGCGTCGAGGAGCACGGTCACCAGCATCCCGATCGCCGCGAGGGGCAGCGCGTATGGCAGCCACGTGCGCCCGGCGGTCAGCTTCAGCGCAAGCACGGCGACCAGGAGGAGCAGGCTGAGCAGCAGCACGACGTTGTTGCGGTGCCAGAACTCTCTCCGGAACCGCCAGGTCCACGTCAGCAGCAGGCCGATCACGAGGAGCGACAGAAGGACGAACCCGGCCAGGCGCGCGACGTCGAGGCCGCCCCTGTTGAGGTTGAAGTACTCGATCGCCTCGAATGCCTCGGGCGTCACCCGGTCGCCGGAGCGGACGATGATGTCGCTCTTCTCCCAGCCCTTCTCGACCGGCTCGACGGCGTCAGCCGCCTGCTCCCGGCGGGTCTCGGTGAGTTGCGGATCGTAGGAGGAGTTGGCGACGACCAGCGGCGCGATCAGCGCCGCCGCCAGGGCACGCTCATCGGAGGTCAGGTCGCCCGCCATCCGGCCCGGCAGGTTGGCGCGGGCCTCGGCGACCTGCGTGTCCTTCAGCTCCGTGCGCTCGAGGGTGTCCAGGACGCGTGCGGCCTCCGTGCGGACTGCCGTCCAGCGGTCCTCGGGGAGGGTCCCGAGCGTGGCCAGCTGATCCGTCGACAGGGACGGCATGGCCGTCACCAGGAGCACCATGCGGTCGTCGGGGGTCACGTCGTCGGCGAAGGCGTCGTCGATCGGCTTGACGAACCGCTCGAAGGCCTGCGCCTGCTGTACGGCGATCGCCTCGGCCTGGGCGGCGGTGAAGTCGTACTGCGGCCCGACCCCGTCCCGGGCATCCTGGCGCGCGGCATCGGTCAGGATGGCACTGTCGTACTGGCCTCCGCGCGGGGCGAAGACGTTCTCCGGGGCCGGCCTGCCCACCTCGAGCTGTGTCTGGGCCGGCAGGATGTCCAAGCCCAGGATCACGGACATCGCGACGATCAGCACGATGGAAGCCGCGATCAGGCGGCCCGCGTCGCGGCGGTTGAAGGGGATCGTCGATCCTTCGGTCCGGGAGAGCATCGTGCTGGTCCTGCCGCTGGGGCTAGTGCCCCGCCTCGTGCGCGGACACATCTGCGCGGGCGAGCGCCTGGGCCACCAGGCCGGACGCGACCTTTCCGTCGGCGCGGCCGCGGATCCTCGGGGAAAGCCAGCCCATGACCTTGCCCATGTCGCGGGCAGAGGCGGCGCCGGTGGCAGTCACGGCCTCGGCCACAAGGGCGCCCAGCTCGTCGTCGGTCAGGGCCTGGGGGAGGTAGTCGGCGAGGATGGCGATCTCCGCCTCCTCCTTCGCGGCAAGGTCCTCGCGGCCACCCGTGCGGAAGGCCTCGACGCTCTCGCGGCGGGTCTTCACCTCGCGCACGACGACACCCAGGATCTCGTCCTCGGACAGGGTGACCTTCTTCGCCTTCTCCGTGTTGTAGATGGTGTTCTGGACCATTCGCAGCACGTCGCGGCGCAGCGCGTCACCCGACCGCATGGCTGCGGTCGTGTCGGCCTGGAGTCGTTCGCGAAGGGTCACCGGATGGCTCCTCGGGCGTCACGGCGTCGTCGATGTGCCCCGACGGTGTGCCGTGCCCGCGAGCTGCGCCGATGGTGGGATCCGGGACGGGTTCCCGGGTCGACGCTTCAGGTGGGCCGTGGGGGCGGCGACGCGGTCAGCTGGACCGGCCGCCGAACCCCTCGAGGCTCAGCCGTTGCTCGCGCGCGCGTTCTTCTTGCGCTTCGCTTCCTTCCGCTTCCGCTTCACAGAGGGCTTCTCGTAGTGCTCGCGTCGGCGAGCCTCGGCGAGGATGCCACTCTGCTGGATCTTCTTGTTGAAGCGGCGGAGCGCGCTCTCGAACGTCTCGTTTTCACCCACTCGGACTTCGGCCAATCCCGGTTCACCTCCTCGGGCAGGGGTCTCGCACCCGCCTCCCGCACGCGATGCCCGACGGCGCAGGGGGCGTCCCGGCAACCGGGCGCGCACGAGGCGCGCAAAGCCAGCCGGCAGGCCGCCGGAGTGTACGCGCGGTCCCGGCACGGGTCAAACCTGCGTGGCGGCCGATGTCACCCTGCAACCGGGCTTGGCGGCACTGCCAGGCCCGGGGGCAGCGCTGTCGCCCCAGGGCCATCGGCGCGCCGCGAGGTCATGCGGCGACCTGGTCGCGGAGCTTGAGCCGGGCCCGGCTCATCATCGTGCGGGTCGCGCAGTCCGAGCTGCCGATCATCGCCGCGATCTCCGCCCCGCGGTAGCCGCTCGCGGCCAGCAGCAGCGCCGTTCGCGCCTTCTGGGGCAACGTCTGCAGGGCCGAGGCAAGCGTCGAGCGGGCCTCGCCCTCCAGCACGATCCCCTCGGGCGTGGCCGGCTCCTCGCGGTTCACGAGGGCGCTGGCGTGCCGCCGGCTCACCGTGGACCGCCGCCCGAGCGAGACGGCCAGATTCGCGATCACCCGGTGGAGCCACGCTCGAACGTTCCTTGGCGCACCCCTCGTGTCGACCTCGACCATCAGCCGGAGCAGCGCCTCCTGGACCAGGTCCTCCGCGGTCTCGGGGTCGCGACATGCGCGGAGCGCGGAGCGATAGAGCTCATCGTGGTACTGCTCGAACGTGGAGCTGGCGAGGGCGCGGGCCGGCTCACCGGCCGGGAGGCCGGACGCGGGAGGAGTGATTCGTCCGAGCGGAGCAGGCGAGACGTGGGCGGACATGGCGGTCGCTCTGGTGCGTGGTGTTGACAAGTGCACCTTGAACGACGACCACCCCGGAACGACTGCGGCCGGACTGCGGTGATCCTGCGGTGTCAGAACCCCAGGCGCGCAAGACCCTCCGTGGCGGGTGGACACCCATCCGGCGCCCGCATGACGGCATCCCGGAAGGCTGCCGCCGCCGACATCCGATCGCCGCCCACCTCGTAGGCCTCCCCGAGGGCGACGGCGAGATCGACGAACCTGCCCCGCAGGTGGGCCCGACGATCTTCGACGAAGACGCTGTCGCCGTAGTAGGGGCAGTCGTCGAGATACTCGCCCCGGTACAGTCGGCGTGCCGTCTCGAGGAGCCGGATCCTGTCCGCACGATCCGGCTGGTGGCGGCGTCGTCGAGCGCCCCGAGGAAGGCGTCCACGTCGGACCAGGCGACCACCGGATCCGCGAGCCGGTAGCGATCGTGGGCGAAGCGGACCGCCGAGCCATCGCCTTTCCGGTGGTCAGGGTCCAGGGTGGATCGCAGCCCGCCCATCGTCCGATGGAACGCGAGGTCCGCGCGCTCGAGGTCGACGTCCGGCCAGATGAGCTCGAGGACCTCGTCCTTGGCCACGCCATGCTCGCCGCGATCGTAGAGGAACGCGAACATCCCTTGCGCCTGGCGGCTGCCCGCCTTGTCACCACCCCAGTGCTCGATGCGCGTCCCGTCGCGCTCGACCCGGAGCGGGCCCAGGGCAAAGACGCGCACGCCCGGAGCCACATCGCTTCGCTTGACCAGCGCGGTGTGGAGTGCCTCCGCGTGGGTGTCGACGGCGGCGCGAGCCTCCGCGAGGCGGTCGAGCTCGGTCGCCTGCTCATCCTCCCGGCGGCCCGTCCGCAAGGCGCTGGCAACGTAGGACGCCGACAGTTCGAGGAGGCGCAGATCGCGCGTATCGAGCGGAGCACCGGAGGCCGTCTCGCCCACGCGCATCTCCCCAACCAGCTCGCCGCCATCCATGAGCAGGATGGGCGTGACCGAGTCCGGGGCCGGCGGCGCGCCCTTGGACGCGACGAGGGAGCCGTCGGGCGCAGAGACCGTGAGCCCCGTCACGTCGAGCGCCCTCATGACGTAGGCGAGCGCGGGCTGGACGCCCGCAGAGGCCGGGCTCACCGCAAGCTCCCGTTCGCCGAGGGCGCGCAGCAACCGGTCCCGCGCGACCGCCCGGGAGCCGCCACCCGAGACCCTCACCCGGAGACGCGAGCCGAGGGGTCCGTAGATGGCCGCGATGACGACCAGCCCCACAGCCGGGAGGAACGGACCGGCGAGGCCGAGAAGGTTCGTGCTGAGGACATTGAGGCCGAGCAGCACGATGATCAGCGCGCCCACGGCGGCGGCGCCGACGACCGAGGTCCGGAAGGCGCGGGACGCCACCGCGGGGCCGAAGAAGAGTCCGGCAGCGAAGACCGCATACGACGCGAACACGACGGAGAGCGTGACGAACGAGGTGCCGATCCAGCGATCCGCATCCTGGATCACGGGGAGGAAGCGCAGGCTGGCGCCGAGCCCGGCCATCCCGATCGTGGCCAGCGCCGCCCCGAGCTGGCGCCGGCGGAGCGGGCTGGCACCCTGGACGCGCATGGCCCGCAGCAGCCAGCCCGCGCCGAGTGCGATCGCCGCGAGGCGCGCGACGACCCATCCCCAGCCGAGCAGCGCGCCCGGGATCGGACCCAGCGAGAAGTGGGGCGGCGTGACGTCCACCGTGGTCTCGAAATGGAGGATGGTCGGCAGCGCGAAAGCGAGGAGGATCGCGTAGTTCACGCCGATCACGGTCATCTGCCGGCGCGAGGGGTGCCCATCGGTCGAGACCGTCAGGGCGAAGTGGGCCAGGCCCCCGAGGGCGAGGGCCGCCGCGAGGTCCTCGATCGAACGGCTGACCTCCGAGACCTCAACCGATGTGGTCAGCCGCTGGATGAGGATGCTCGTGCTCCATGAGGCGACCACGATCGCGAGAAACGTGAACACGCGGGCGATTGGCAGCCTGGAGCGCGTCGCGACGGTCAGGCCGAGCCACACGGCGAGGAGCGCGGACAGCGCCTGCGCCGCGACTTCCAGCGTCGTCGGTACGTCCACCATCGCCGGCCCCTCCCGTCCCCAGACGGTCCACACCCGCACGGGACCAGCGCCGGGCGACGGGACGAAGCCGGGTGATCGGGAAGCTGCCCGGACTCCGTGAGCGGTCACAACGAGGCGGCGGTCGTCGCGCGCAGACGGTACTCCTTTCGGTGCCATCCGGGAACTCCCTTTTCGGACCTCGCGGCCCGAATGCTCGCCCCTGCGCCGATCGGATCCGGGCGATAATCGATCCGCCCATGACCGCCCCCGTCACAGACTCGCCTGCGCCGTCCGAGGCGGCCGCATCGCCCAGCCCTGCAGCTCCGTCGATCCCGACCGTCAATCGCCGGTTCGAGACCCCGACGATCCTGGCCGTCTCGGCCGCGCACCTGATCCACGACAGCTACCCGGCGTTCGTCGGCGTGCTGCTCCCGCTCCTGATCCCGAAGCTGGGGATCAGCCTGGCGGTGGCCGGGTTGCTGGCGGCGACGTTCCGCCTCGCGACAGCGGTCCAGCCCATCCTGGGTCACATCGCCGATCGAGCGGACACCCGCTCCTGGATCATCCTGGCGCCGGCGGTCACGGCGCTCGCGATCGGGCTGCTCGGCGTGGCTCCGGCCGTGGGCATCGTCGCCGTGCTGCTGGTGGTGGCTGGGATCAGCTCATCGGTCTTCCATCCCGCGGCCGCCGTGCTGGTCACCCGCGCCTCCGGTACGGAGTGGGGCCGTGGGACATCGATCTTCATGGCCGGGGGCGAGTCGGGGCGGGCGCTCGGTCCGGTGGTGATCGCCGCGGTCCTCGCCGTGGTCGGTCTCGGCTGGAGCTGGGTCGCCATCGTCCCGGGCATCGTCGCGTCGGCCGTCCTGTACCTCCGCCTGGCCCACCGTCCGAGCGTCCACCTCACCCACCCGGCGGGCTCCACCCTGGCGGCCCTGCGCACGGCCGGACGCGGGTTCCTGCTCCTGGCCGGAGCGAGCGCGATGCTGTCGCTGGCCAGCGTCGGCCTGCTCGTGTTCGTGCCGACGTATCTCACCGGAGCCGGCGCGGACATCCTCCTGGCCGGGCTGGCGGTCACCGCGTTCTCGATCGGCGGGGCGGTCGGAGCGTTCATGGGCGGCACCCTGTCGGACCGCATCGGACGGCGGCGGATGCTCGCGATCTCGTGCGCCGTCGGGTCCCCGCTCCTGATCCTCGCCCTCGCGATGCCCATCGGGCCGGCGATGCTGGCCTTGCTGGGCCTGGCCGGCATGGCGCTCCTCAGTGCCGGGCCCGTCCAGCTGGTGGTCATGCAGGAGCTGATGCCCGAGAATCGCGGCGCCGCTGTTGGCCTGACGATCTTCGCCATCACGATGACGAGCGCGCTCGGGACGGTCGTGGTCGGTGCGCTGGGCGACGTGATCGGCCTGCAGCCGGCCCTGATGATCTCGGCCGCCGCCGCGCTCCTCGCGCTCCCGTTCATCGCGCTGCTGCCGGAGACTCGCCACGTGAGCGGCGCCACGGCCTGACCGGCGCGGCCGGCCTGGCTGGCCTGACCGGGCAGCCGAATGACATTCGCCCCTTCCCCGCTGCCGCGGTTCCGACTAGGATCGGCCGATCATGGAGACGTTGCTCGATCTCCTCGAGGGCAGCGCCGCGCGGTTCGGGGACCGCGACGCGCTCGGCCTCCGCCGTGACGACGGCACCACGTTCCACTGGAGCTATCGCGAGGTGCTGCGCCGCGGCCGGATCGCCGGCTGGCGGCTCCGGGCACTGGGTCTGCAGCCCGGTGACCGGGTCCTGACCTGGTCTCCGTCCACGCCGGCCCTGCCGGCCGCCTACTACGGCGCGATGTACGCACGGCTGATCTACGTGCCGCTCGATTCGCGCATGTCCACCGACGCGATCACGAACATCATCTCGGCGTCGGGCGCCGTCCGGCTCCTGGTGGGCTCCGGGCGGGACGCGCCGGATCCCGGCGAGGTAGGGCTGGAGACGTTCCCGACCACGATCATCGAGGAGCTGTCTGCGGATCCGGACGAGACCTTCCCGGCCGACTGGGAGGCGCAGGTCGCCGGCTGGGAACGTCCGGCCACCGACGACACGTTCCAGCTGGTGTTCACCTCGGGCACCACCGGCAAACCCAAGGGCGTGATGCTCACCCACGGCAGCGTCCTGGCCGGCGTGAGCTCCTTCCACCGGATCATCAACCCGATAGAACACCGGATCGTCTCGCTGCTCCCACTCTCGCACTCGCTGGAGCAGGCGGTCTCGCTGTTCTACGGGATGGACGTCGGCGCCGACATCCTGTATGTCCGGAGCCGGAACCCGCGGGTCATCTTCGACTCGCTGCGGGAGCACCGCGTCACCTCGATGCTGCTCGTGCCGCAGCTGCTGGACCTGTTCTGGAGCGCGGTCGAGCGCGAGGTGGAGAAACAGGGCCGGACGGCGACGTTCAACCGGATGCGGGCAGTTGCGCGGCGGCTGCCGTACCGCGCCCGGCGCCTGCTGTTCCGGAGCGTCCACACGCAGCTCGGCGGCGGCGTGCGCCTGTTCGTCGCGGCCGGCGCGTTCCTGCCGCCCGCGCTCCAGCAGGCGTGGGAGGACATGGGCGTCATCGTCCTCCAGGGATACGGCTCCACGGAGACCGCGGCGGGCTGCTGCACAACGATGGACGACCACCCGACCGGTTGCGTGGGCTGGCCTCCAAAGCCCATCGAGCTGCGGATCGCGGAGGACGGTGAGATCCAGTTCAGGGGCCCCAACGTGTTCAAGGCCTACTGGAACAACCCAGAGGCGACGGCCGCGGCCTTCACGGAAGACGGCTGGTACAAGTCCGGCGACCTCGGCCGGCTCGACGAGAAGGGCCGGCTCCACCTGCAGGGGCGCAAGAAGGACATCATCGTCCTGCCCAACGGGTTCAACGTGTACCCCGAAGACCTCGAGAACGCGCTGCGTGTGGCCGGGATCCGCGATTCCGTCGTGCTCGAGACGAGGCCCGGGCGGATCGAGGCCGTCGTGCTGGCACCGCAGTCGCACGCTTCGCCGGGCGACGCGCGCGCCACGCCGCCGCTCGAAGTCTCGTCGCCGGAGGAGGTCCGGACGGCGATCGAGGCGGCCGTCAAGCGGGCGAACGCGGCGCTGGGCCCCAACCAGCGCATCGCCGGCTGGCGGCTCTGGCCGGAGGTGGACTTCCCGCGCACGCACACGTTCAAGGTGAAGCGCGAACCCGTCCGCTCGTGGGCTGCGGTCGACGCTCCGCTGCCGGTGGACGACGACGGGCCAGCCGCCTAGCGGACGCGGCCCTCGCGCATCAGGGCGATTGCCTTCTCGACCCGTCGGGCCTTCGTCTCCGGGTTGTTCGTCCCCTCCACGCTGAGCGTGAACACCCGCTTGTTGCTGTACGAGAGCCCGTCGAAGAACGCCTTCGCGACCGGATCCGCCTCGAGGGCAGCAGCCAGCTCCGGAGGAACCGCAAGCTCGCGGGGCGCCGTGTCCAGGTCGAGAATCGCCTGGACCTCGTCGCCGGCCTTGAGGCCGGACGCGGCGCGGTGGTCGGAGTTGACGCCCACCCACCACTCGTCCCCCATCGGCGCGACGGTGGACCGGTAGGTATAGCCATCCAGGCTGACCACGACGGCCGGGCGCTTGCTCCCACCCAAGCCCACGACGACCTCCTCGGGCACCTGGATACCGCACGCGGTCTTGCCGGTCTGCTGGATCGTGGCGCGGAACGTCTGGATCACGTCCGCGCCGTGTGGCAGGATCCCGCCATCGCCCGGGGTTCGCGGCCCTCACTCACGGCCCGACCGCCGTCCCCACCGTCTCCAGAACGGCCGCCAGCTCCGCGACACGTGGGTCCGCGGAGGCCGACGGCGACCACGGGAAGAACACCAGCGTCTGGCCGACCCGCCGGATGACGAACCGCGAATCGCGTGGGTACTGGATGGCACCTGTCCCGCTGGCCAGGTACGCCGCGAACTCGCGCCCCACGCGGTCCGCCTCGTTGGCGGACGGGAGCTCGTAGATCACGACGTGCTCGCCCTCGGGCTCGGACGGGACGATCACCTGGACGAGGCCGCGCGGCACGGAGTACAGCTCCGGGCTCTCGCCCGGGCGGTAGTCGTTGGGCGGGTCCTGGACCTGGAACGACGCATCCCCGAGCGCCTTGACGACGAGAGCGTGGGTGAGCCGCGCGGCCTCGCCGTCGGGCACCGTGGTGGGCGTGGCGCCGGTTCCGGTACCGAGGCCCAGCGCCGAGACGATCATCAGCAACACGCCCAGTGCGAGGCTGCCGATGGCGAGCCCCGCGATCACGAGCGGCGGACCGCCGCCACGGCGGGACGGTGTGGTGGCATCGGTGCCGCCGTGGTCGGGCGAACCCGTCATCCGGGCGGCCAGCCCATCGCGCGCCCGCCGAGCAGGTGGACGTGGAGATGCGCCACGGACTGCCCGGCGTCCGCGCCGACGTTGCTCACGAGCCTCCAGCCGCCATCGAGGCCCTCGCGTGCAGCGATCTCGGCCGCGACGGCGAACAGCCGCCCCAGGAGCGGCCCGGACTCGTCCGTCAGCTCGGCCGCCGACACGATGTGGGCCCTGGGCACGACGAGGACGTGGGTGGGTGCCTGCGGATTGATGTCGCGGATGGCGAACACGAGGCCGTCCTCGTGGAGGCGCGCGACCTGGATCTGGCCGGTGGCCATCCTGCAGAACAGGCAGTCATCACTCATGCGTCTCCTCCGATCTGGGCCGGCGAGCCGGCGAGCACGGGCAGCGTCGCCCGCAGGGTACGCGGCGCCGGGTCAACGTGGAGCATCGCACCCGTGACGCGCTCGGCGACGTCGGGGTCGATCGCCGCCCGGCGCACCGTCAGGATCGCATTCTCGAGGTCGGCCGGATCGCGCGGACGCCTCGTCACCGCCACCAGCACGTGGTCCTCGGCGTGGCCCACCCATCGGCCATCCGGCAGCCGGGTCTCGACCAGGACACGCGTCTCCGTCCCCAGCCCCCGCCGTGCGAACCCGGCGCGCGCGTCCGCGGCCACCGCCAGCAGCTCGCCCGCGCGCACCTTCTTCGTCCTCTCGTCCACCGCGCCCTCCATCCGGGTCGCGGGTGTCCCCGGCCGCGCCGAGTACCGGAAGACGTGCAGCCCGGCCGGGTCCAGCCCCCGGATGAACGCGATGGACCGCGCGAACGCCGCCTCGTCCTCAGTCGGGAAGCCCGCGATGACGTCCGCGTGGATCGCCACGCCGGGGATCGCGTCCCGGACGCGCTCCACGACGCGCGCGTAGTCGTCGGAACCGTAGCGGCGGCCCATGCGGCGCAGCACCCCGTCGTCGCCGGACTGGAGCGGCAGGTGCAGGTGCGGGAGCGTGCGTGGCGCGCCGTCGACCCAGGCGGCGAGGAGCTCCTCGTCCACGTGCTGGGGCTCGATCGAGCTGAGACGGATCCGCTCCGCGGGCGTCTCGGCCAGGATCCGCCGGACCAGGCCGGCCAGGGTCAGCGCGGCGCGCACGTGGGAGCCGCGTGCACCTCGCTCCGACCAGCCCCCGTCGTACGTGCCGATGTTGATCCCGGTCAGCACGATCTCCCGGTGTCCGGCCGCCAGCGCGCGCCGCACGTCCGCCAGCACGACCTCCGGGGAGAGGGATCGTTCGTCGCCGCGGGCTCGCGGGATGATGCAGTACGTGCAGTGGAACGAGCATCCGTCCTGGACCTTGACGAAGGCGCGGGTGCGCTCGACCGACGCGCGATCGTCCGCGATGCCGTCGATGCGGCCGGCGCTGACCGCTTCCACGCCGGACAGGGTGGGCAGGGCGGCATCAAGCGGTGAGCCCGGCTGATCACCCACGTCCGGGGCTCCGCCGATCCGCAGCAGCGTCTCCAGCTCCGCCAGGAATGCGGCCTTGTCATCGTTGCCCACCAGGCGGGCGCGGGCGTCCACGGCGGCGAAGACCGCCGGGTCCACCGCGACGGAGCAGCCGGTCACGACGACCTGTGCCTCCGGGTTCGCGCGACGCGCACGCCGGACGGCGGCTCGGGACTTCTCGTCCGCGGTGGAGGTGACGGTGCAGGTGTTCACGAGGTACAGGTCCGCGGCATCGTGCGGGTCCACGAGCGGGACGCCCGCCTCGCGCAGGAGCCGGGCCGCGGCCTCCATCTCGGACTGGTTGACCTTGCAGCCGAGGTTGACGATGGCGGCGGACCGGGGACGCGCGCCATCCGCCGCGTCCGGGGCTGCTGCTCGAACCGCGCGGCCGGCGCTCACCACAGGACGGGCTTCGTGGACATCAGGAACGCGATGAGCCCCACGGCGGTGGTGATCGCGTAGGCGATGTATCGCTGACCCCGGGCCTTTGCGCGCCAGGCCTCGCGCTCCTCGTCGGTCTCGATCCCGTCACGGCGGACGAGGCGGCGCAACGTCGGCCGCTGGATCGCGAAGGCGACGACCGCCGTGGCCGCATACATCGCGAGGCTGACCATCAGCCACGGCTGCTCCAGGATGCGCGTCCCGAGAACCGCGACCATCGCGAGGCCGGTCAGCGCAAGGCCCGCGCCGATGACGATCCCTCCACGCGCCTGCATCGCGAGCATCAGCCCCACGAAACGGCCGGACTGCGGCGCGTCGTAGCCGCGGTTGACGAGGCGGTTGCGGAGCGTGAACGGCAGAAGCAGGCTGGGCACGAACAGCGCGATCGCCAGGCTGATGTGCGTCGCAAGGATGTACGGGAACAGGAAGGACAGGTCCGGCATTGGGGCCGGATCGTAGCGCAGGGACCGCGGGGAGCACTTGTGCGGGCATCCGCGCAGCGCCGTCACGCCTGCAGCCGCCCCTCCGGTCAGGCGGAATCCGCCGAAGGGCCGTGGAGCTCGAGTGCGACCCAGTCGCCTTCGGCCCACCGGTTGGCGACATCCAGGCCGCGGGCGGCGAGAGCCTCGACGACGTCCGCCTCGCGGGTCAGGAAGATCCCGGACGCGATCAGGGTGCCGCCCGGCCCCAGGTCCGCCGCCAGGCCGTCCGCAAGCGTTATCAGCAGCGACGCGATGAGGTTCGCCAGGACCACGTCGAACGGGCCCTCGCCGCTCGGCGCGCTCCCCTCGCGGGCGCGGATCACGCGCGCCAGGCGGTTGCGCCGCGCATTGGCCGTGCTCGCCGCCACCGCGATCGGGTCCACGTCCACCGCCAGGACGCTCCGCGCACCGAGCCTGGCCGCCGCGATCGACAGGATCCCGGATCCGGATCCAACGTCCAGGACGCGCGAGGGCCCACCGTCCGCCCCGCCGCGCTCCAGGACCCCTCGGTCCGCCAGCGACTCGAGCGCGGCGAGGCAGAGGCGGGTGGTCGGGTGGAGCCCGGTGCCGAACGCCATGCCGGGGTCCAGGGCGAGCACGACGTCGTCCGGCTGCCGCCGGTGACGCCGCCAGGTGGGCCGGATGACGATGCGCCGGCCCACGCGGAGCACGGGGAAGTGCGCCTTCCAGGCGTTGGCCCAGTCGGCCTCCAGGACGATGGCCGCGGCCAGGTCGCCGATCGGCCGCATGCCGAACGCCTGGAGGTGGCCGAGCTCCCGGTCCGCCCGTGAGACGGCCGCGCGGATCGCTCCGACGTCCAGGATCGGGAGATGGGCGCGGACCATCGCCGGCCGGGCGAGGTCCACGCGGGCGGCGAGGCCCTCTTCGACCAGCTCGAACGCGGGCTCCACGCTGGTCCCTCCGGGCGCGGCCCGGGACAGGATCTCGGAGACTGCCTCGACGGCCTCGTGGTCGGCGGCAACGGAGAGCTCCAGCCAGGTGCCCGGCATGGCCGCAGCAGCGGCGAGATCGATGCCGGCGAGCGGATCCGCGATCGCCTCGGCCCCGGACTCGGCCGAGGCCGGGGGCCTCGCGCTCACAGGCCCAGCTTCTCGCGCAGCCCGCCACCGGCAGAGACGCCCTCGCCGGCCTCCTTCGCGTATGCCTCCAGCAGCTCGCGCTCGCGCTTCGACAGCTTCGTCGGGACGCTGACGTTGACGACGACGTGGAGGTCGCCGCGCACCGACTGGCGCCGCAGGTGCGGCACGCCGCGGCCACGGAGCCGGATCTCCGTCCCGGGCTGGGTGCCGGCCTTGATCTCGACCTCCGTGCCGTCGCCCTCGACCGTGGGCACGTTCAGCTTCGTCCCCAGCGCGGCCTGGGCGATCGAGATCTCGGCCTCGTAGATGAGCTCCGTGCCCTCTCGGGTGAGGGACGGGTGATCTGCGACGTGCACGGCGACGTACAGGCTCCCCGGCGCGCCGCCCCGCGGCCCCGTCTCGCCCTCGTTGGAGAGACGGATCTGGTGACCCTCGTCGATACCGGCCGGGATCGTCACGCGCAGGCTCCGACGGCGCTCGGTGCGGCCCTCGCCACGGCAGCCGTCGCACGGCGACTCCACGATCCTGCCCTCACCACGACAGCGGGGGCACGGGGATGCGCTGACCATCTGGCCCAGCATCGTGTTGCGGATGGAGCGGACCTCGCCGCGCCCGTTGCACTGCGTGCACTGGACGGGCGACGTTCCCGCCTTCGCACCGGTGCCGCCGCACGTGTCGCAGGCGCCGAGGACCGGGAACTCGATCTCCTTCTCGGTGCCCAGCACGGCCTCGACAAATGAGATGCGCAGGTCATAGCGGAGGTCCGAGCCCGTGGTTGGCCGTCCCCGCCTTGCGCCACCGGCCGCCGCGCCGCCGAAGAACGCGTCAAAGATGTCCGAGAAGCCGCCGAAGCCCGCAGTGCCGAAGCCGGGGTCTCCGCCCGCTCCCCCAGCAGCACCGAGGCCCGCCCGGCCGAACATGTCGTAGGTCTGCCGGCGCTGCGGATCGCCCAGGACCTGGTAGGCCTCGTTGACCTCCTTGAAGCGATCCTGCGCCGCGGCTTCCTTGTTGACGTCGGGGTGCCACTGCTGGGCGAGCTTGCGGTAGGCGCGCTTGATCTCGGCGTCGTTGGCCGTACGCTCGACGCCGAGCACTTCGTAGAAATCGCGCTCTGCTGCCATGGGCAAGGAGAGTCTATCGGCTCCGGGGCGCGAGCCCGGCCAGCGCCTTCGCCCGCTCCAGGACGTCACCCAGCATCGGCGGGGTCAGGACACCGGTGAACGTGTTCTGCTGGCTCGGGTGATAGGAGCCAACCAGTGCGTACGGGCCGATCCGCGCCTCTGCGCCGTGGCCGAAGCGCGGTCCCGGTGTCGGGGTCGCGTGGCCGAGGGCGGCCAGGGTCCGCAGGGATGCAGCCCAGCCGATGGCGCCGAGCGGAATGATGACCGCGAGCTCCGCCATGACCTCCAGCTCTCGGATGAGCCATGGTCGGCAGGTTGCCTGCTCCAGCGGGGTGGGCTTGTTGGCCGGGGGCGCACACCGGACCGCCGCGACGACACGGGTGCCGCGCAGCTCGAGCCCGTCGCCTGCACGGCGGCCATCGGGCTGGCTGGCGAGGCCGGCGGCATGGAGCGCGCGCCAGAGGAAGTCCCCGGAGGCATCGCCCGTGAACACGCGGCCCGTGCGGTTGGCGCCGTGCGCCGCCGGGGCAAGGCCGACGAGGAGGATCCGGGCGTCGGCGGGACCGAAACCCGGGACGGGGCGACCCCAGTAGGTCTCGTCGCGGAAGCGGGCGACCTTGATCCTCGCCTGGTCCTCGCGCCACTCGACCAGGCGGGGGCATGCGCGGCAATCGCGGATCGCGGCGCCGAGGGCTGCGGGGCCAGAGGCCGAGCGCGCCTCGGCAAGGACTTCGGACGGATCGGTGGCGGGCATCGACGGATGCTACCGGCCCCGACGGCGAACGTGGTCGGGAGCCGCGACGGGGAGCCACGATGAAGAACGCAGCGCCCCGATCCGTCGCCGCGCCCTCGCCCCTACTTGAGCAGCAGCCGGTCGAGCCGGCGCCCCACGATCGACAGGCCGACCAGCCCCATCGTCCCGAGATACGCCACGTGCCACAGGATCGACGGCTCCACGTAGCCCGTGACCAGCGCGCGGATCATGTCGGTCCCCTGCCACAGCGGGGTGAGCATGATGAGGACGCGCAGGGGCTCCGGGTAGGCCGTGAGCGGGTAGAACGTGCCGCTGAACAGGAACAGCGGCAGCACGACAAGGCTGATCAGGTCGAAGTCCTGCCACGAGCGCATGTAGGTGGTCGCCGCCATCCCGGTCGCCGCGAACGCGAATGCCAGCAGCGTCGCTGCCGGGACCGCGAACACCGCCCACGGAGACCCGACGAGCCCCATGAGGACGATCACGACGATGAACCCCAACGCGTACAGGGTCGCCCGGATCACCGCCCAGCCGATCTCGCCCAGCGCCACGTCGCCGGGGCCCAGCGGCGTCGCCAGGACGGCGTCGTACGTCTTCTGGAACTTGAGCTTGAAGAACACGTTGAAGGTGGATTCGGCGATCGCCCCGTTCATCGACGCCGACGCCAGCAGCGCCGGCGCCACGAAGACCGGATACGGGATCATCGTGCCGTCGGGCCCGGGGATGTCCCCCACGATCCCACCGATCCCCAGGCCGATCGCGAGCAGGTAGAACAGCGGCTCGAAGAAGCCGGACAGGATGATCATCCAGCTGTTCCTGTAGACGAGGACGTTGCGCTCGACCAGGAGCAGCGCCCGACGCCCACCGATGCCGAACGGGAGGACGCGCCCGAGGGCGGCCAGCTGCAGCATCGTCAGCGCTCCAGCCGGCGACGGAACATGACGAACATCGCGATTGACCCCCCGATCGCGCACGAGCCCAGGATCACCAGGTGGGCCAGCTGCACGAGAGGATCCTCGGCCACCGTCCCCAGCGCGAGCGCCCGGGCGAGGTCCACGCCGTGCCACAGAGGCAGCAGCCACGCCATCCAGCGGATCTGCTCCGGTAGTTGCTCGATCGGGAAGAAGGTGCCCGAGAACAGGAACAGCGGCGTGATCCCGAAACGCCAGATCACGTTGAAGGCGGACGTGTCGCGCTGCGAGGACATGAACGCGGCGATCGGCCCGGCGAAAGCGAGCGCCGTCAACGTCCCCACCGGCACCGCGAGGATGATCCCGGGCGTCGCGGCGGCCCCGAACAGCAGGATGACCACCAGGAAGATCGAGCCCACGAGCGTTGCTCGCGTGGCGATCCAGGCCAGCTGGCCGAACGCGATCGCGTATGGGGTCAGCGGGGTCGCGTACATCGCGTGGTAGCGGCGAACCCAGGTGAACCCGGAGAGGACAGGGAAGGTGGCCTCGAACACCGAGCCCTGCATGACCGTGGAGACGAGCAGGGCCGGCGCCAGGAACTGCAGGTACGGCACGCCGCCCATCGCGTCGCTGCCCGCGGCGTCCACGTAGGAGCCCAGGCCCATGCCCATCGCGACCAGGAACAGGACCGGCTGGGCGAAGTTGCCGAAGATCGATCCGCGCCAGGTCCGCACGTAGAGCAGCCACTGGTGCTCATACGTGGCGCGCAGGCCGGCGAGGCGGCTCGGGCGGGGGATGGACGCCCCGGTGCCCGGTGCCTGCGGTCGCCCCGGGACCTCCGCGACGGCCATCAGTCCACCAGGCTGCGGCCGGTGAGCCGCAGGAACACGTCCTCCAGCGAGCTGCGCCGCACGAGCACCGTCTCGGGCACGAGACCCCGCTGGTGGGCGGCGACCGCGACCGCCTCGCCGTCATCGGAGTAGACGAGGACGCGGTCCGGCAGCATCTCGATCCGCTCGCCCAGGCCGTCCAGCTTGCCCTCAAGCGTCTCCTGCACCCCGACCGGGAAACGCATCTCCGTGACCTCCCGCGTGGACCACTGCCCGATCAGGCTCCGCGGTGAGCCCTCGGCCACGATCCTCGCCTTGTCCATGACCACGAGGCGGTCGCAGAGCTGCTCCGCCTCGTCCATGTAGTGGGTGGTCAGGACGAGCGTCACGCCACGCTGCTTGAGCCGGTACAGCCGCTCCCACAGGAGGTGGCGGGCCTGCGGATCGAGACCGGTCGTCGGCTCGTCCAGCAGCAGGATCGACGGCTCGTTGATCAGGGCGCGGGCGATCGTCAGGCGCCGCTTCATGCCGCCCGACAGCGGCTCCACCTTGTCGTTCGCCCGCTCGCCGAGCTGCGCGAAGTCGAGCAGCTCTCCGGCGCGCCGGCCCGCCTCCACACGGCTGAGACCGAAGTAGCGGCCGTAGATCACCAGGTTGTCGCGGACCGAGAGCTCTGTGTCCAGCGTGTCCTGCTGGGGCACGACACCCAGGCGGCCGCGGATCCGCGCGCCATCAGTGGCGGGGTCCAGGTCGAGGATCCGCAGGGTCCCTTCCGTGACCGGCGATACGCACGCGACCATGCGCATGATGCTCGTCTTGCCGGCGCCGTTCGGGCCGAGGAAGCCGAAGCTCTCTGCGGGCGCGACATCGAAATCGACGGCATCGACCGCGGTGAGCGTGCCGAAGCGCTTGGTCAGGCCCCGGGCCTGGATGAGCGGCGCGGGGGTCGTCGGATCGGGCATCGGCGGGGCATGGTACCGCAGCGGTTCCGGTCCGGTCAGTCAGGCCTCCGGCGTGGCGGCGTCCCGGTCGCGGGGACCGGCACGGCACCCGCCGACGGGGGCCGGGCGTCAGCCAGTGTCAGTCGATGCCCTGCCTGCTTCCGCCGTCCCGGCGTGGGCGATCTTCGGGAACTGGCGCCAGAGGACGAGGACCAGCAGCACCGACCCGATGAACCCGAACCAGAACGGCGCCGTGATCCCGAACTGGCGGGCGAGCAGCCCGCCGATCGGGGTCCCCGCGACGATCCCGGCAAAGCTCGCCACCGTGTAGACGCCGGTCACGCGCCCCAGCATCGGATCGGGCACGGCGCGCTGACGGACCACGGTGGATGTCGTGCCCCACACGAAGGCATGCGCGCCGAACACGACGAAGGTGGCCAGCGCGACCCCCGCCGACGTGGTCAGCGCGAGCACGAGGTGCGTCACCGTCTCGATCAGCAGGCCGACCCGCATGATGTCGCCCAGCGCGAACCGGCGCTCAAGGCGCCCGTAGGACGCGGTCCCGATGATCCCGCCGACCGCCATCGCCGTCGTCAGCAGGCCGAACCCCACGTCGTTCATCCCCAGGCGCTCCTGCGCGTACAGGACGAGCACGGACCACGCCGCCCCAAACGTGACGTTGAACGCGAAGATCGTGAGGGCCAGGGTCCGCATGGGCGGGTGTGCCAGCAGCCAGCGCAGGCCCGCCGCCATGTCCGCCCGCAGGCCCGAAGGCGCCTGCACCGGCTCGGATTCGTCCCTCGGCGACAGCACGATCCGCGACACGAGCAGCGCGCCAAGCGCGAAGCAGACCGCGTTGGTTGCGAACGGCAGCGCCATGCCGACGGCGAACAGGAACGCACCGATCGGCGGCATGAGCAGCTGGTTGGTGAGCAGGAAGGCGCTCTGCAGCCGGGCATTGGCGATCCCGAGATCCTCGCGGCGCACGAGGCGGGGAAGCAGGCTGCTGCTGCCCACGTCGGCGAAGGTTTCCGCGGTGCCCATGACGAACAGGGCCGCCAGCACGGCGGCGATGTTCACGGCCCCGGTCACGATCGTGGCGGCGAGAACGGTCAGCACACCCGCCCGGACGAGGTTCACTGCCATCACGATCCGCCGGCGATCGTGGCGATCGGCGATGGCACCGGCCACCACCCCGAACAGGAGGGCCGGCAGGACCTGAGCCATGAGCGCCATCGAGACCAGCAGCGGGTCTCGGGTCTGCGAGGCGACCAGCAGCGGCCCGGCGGCGAGCGCGACGCCGTCGCCGACGTTGGTGACGACCGACTCCGCAAGGAGCCAGCGGAAGCTCCGGCCAAGCCGCGCGGGAGCGACGGTCTCGACGACGGGCGCGAGCGGGGATCGCACGCGCCGCAGGATACCGGGTGCCTCTACCCTGGCGGGACCGTCTGCGGCGTTGACTGCGGCGGGACCGCCCGGGGCGGCACCGTCTGGGGCGCTCCCGTCTGGAACGCGGCCGGGCCGGTCACCGAGCGCCGCCCACCGTCACCCGGTTGCGGCCACCGTCCTTCGACTCGTACAGCGCGTGGTCCGCGATCGCGACCAGCGCCTCCGGTGTCTCGCTGGCATCCGCGTAGGTGGTGGCGCCGAGGCTCACGGTGACGGTGATCCGGCTGGCTCCGTCCTCGACCGTCGTCTCGGACACGGCGCGGCGGATCCGTTCGGCGGCCTGGACGACGTCGTCACGGCCGGCGCCCGGCAGCAGCACGAGGAACTCCTCGCCGCCGTAGCGGACCAGCACGTCCCCTTCCCGGATGACGCGCCGGCAGGCACCTGCCACCGCGCGCAGGACACGGTCGCCGACGAGGTGGCCGTAGGTGTCGTTGACGGCCTTGAAGTGGTCGATGTCCAGCATCAGGATGCCGAGCGGAGCCTCGGCGCGAACGGCTCGCGAGAACTCCTCGCGCAGGCGGCCGAGCCCGAACCGGCGGTTGTACGCGTCGGTGAGCGGGTCGATCGCGGCCAGGCGCTCCAGACGGTCATGCGCGAGGGCGTTGTTCACCGCGAGACCGAGGTCGGTCCTGAGGTGGTCGAGCAGCTCGATGTCGTCGCGCTCGAACGTGCCGGTGGTCGCAAGCACGATCACGCCGAGCGGGACGCTCTTGAACTCGACCGGGACGACGAGGATCTCCCGTGCGGCGACGCCCACCAGGAGGGAGTCCACGACCAGCTCCTGCGCCTCGACGCGCAAGCGCTCGATCTGGCCCAGCCGCACGACGCGCCGCACGTGGTCGTTGGCGGCCAGGTTCTCGGGGGCGCGGATGCCGTGGCTCGCGAGCGGGACGAGCTCATCCTCCCGGACGACCAGCATCGCGCCCGCTTCGGATGCGGTGTGCCTGAGCAGACCGTCGAGCGCCGAGGATCCCAGGCCCTCGAGCTCGAATTCGCGCGACAGGACGCCGCTGAAGTCGTGCATCGCAGATTCCACCGCGTGGCTCTTGGCGAGGGTCCGGATCAGGCTGTTGAAGGCACGTGCGGAGGAGCCGGCCTCGTCGTCCGAATCGACCGCGAGCGCGCATCGCTCCGGATCACAGCCGCTCCAGTCCTGCGTGTACACGGCGGACGCCAGCTGCGATTCCACGGTTGTCATCGCCTCGGCCAGGTGCCGGAACCTGCGTCCGACGACAAGGCGCGCGAGGGCGAAGTTGACGGCTCCGACCGCGAGCCCGGCCGCCAGCGTCGCCGCGAAGAACGCCGGCGTCAGCACCGACGCGGCCGGCAGGCCGAGGAGAAGGCAGAACGGCGGAAAGACGAGGCCGATCGCAAGACCGAAACCGGTCATCCAGACCGCCAGATCCGTGAACACCCGGCTGGTGATGCGCGGCACGATGTGACTCCTTGGTTGTGATGGGGAGCGTCACGGGTCAGGCTGGCTGGTCCGATACTCGGCCGCCATGGCGCGGAGGTACGGTGGGGTCCGGTACGGTTGGCGGACCTCCGCACGGGTTGCGGGACGCCGACCTCAGCGCGGCGGGACGGTTCCCTCGTGCAGCGTCACGATCCCGCCGGTCAGGCCCTGCCACGTCACGTCGACCAGGCCCGCCTCGCGCATGATCTCCGCGATCCGTTCCGGCGACGGGTAGGCCTGCACGCTCTTGACCAGGTAGCCGTACGCGCCACCCTGCCCGGCGACTCTGCCGATGACTGGAACGATGCGATCGAACCACCAGCGCATGAACCGGGCGAGCCGGCTGCGCGGCCGCGCGATCTCGAGGCAGAGCACCCTGCCACCCGGCCGGACGGAGCGCGCCATCTCGGCGAAGCCCTGCCTGTAATCCGGGAGATTGCGCATGCCGAAGGCGATGGTCGCGGCGTCGAAGTCGGCATCGGCTGTCGGCAGGGCGAGGGCATCGCCGACGATATAGGTCAGCCCCGGCCGATCCGCGTACCGACGCTGGGCGACGGCGGTCATCCCGGGCGAGAGGTCCACGCCCTGGACACGGCCGCCCGGCTGGACCCGGGCGTGGAGATCCGCGGCCACCTTGCCGGTACCCGAGGCGACGTCCAGCGCGGCGCCGCCGGGGCGAAGGGCGGCATGCGCCACCAGCCTGCGACGCCAGCGCGGCTCCTGGAACGCGGATATGAGGAGGTTCATGAGGTCATACCGGGGCGCGATCCGGTCGAACATGACCTGGACCTCGGGCTGGCCCGCGGCGTTGCCGGCGCCGGTGGAGTCACCGGAGGGGGTGTGGTCGGGAGGCGGGACGGGGGTCATGCGGCGTGCTCCGGGTCACTGGTCGACGAGACCGGCTCGAGGACGGGGTCGGGGTCAGGTGGCGGTTCGACCACGAGGCCGGCCAGCCCGAGCGCCCGGCGGATCGCGGCCGCCACGGGGGCCGGCTGCGTGATGGGCGAGGCGTGGCCGAGACCATCGAGGGTATCCCGGTGAGCCCCGGGGATGCGCGCGGCGAGGGCATCCGCGATGGGGCCGTAGATGGGTTCGCTCGCGCCGCCTGTGAGGATGGCCACCGGGGCGGTGATGGATGCAAGCTCCTCCGGCCGCGTGCCGGTCAGGGCGGCGTCCGCGGCGGCGCCGTCACCCTCGCGGGCGAGGAACGCGCGGCTCCGCGGCGGCAGGCGCTCCCATGCGGCGTTGCCCGCGACCGCCCGCAGGAACGTCTCGGCCGCCGCGGCAGCACCGCCCGTGCGATGCGCGTCCGCGGTTGCCCCGGCCAGCATGCCGAATGCGGCTCGTGTCCGCTCATCGGCCAGCGGCCCGTACGGCGGCTCGAACGCAACGACCGCCGCGACGCGCTCCGGGTGCCGGGCCGCCAGCTCCAGGCCCAGGACGCCTCCGAAGCTCACGCCGACGATCGCAGCTCGCTCGATATCCCGCACGTCGAGGTACGCGACGATGTCCGCCAGGTGGACGGCGAGATCCAGTCCGACGATCGGCGCGCCCGGGGCAAGACGCCCGGAGCCGCTCCCACGCCGGTCGAGGGCGTGGACGGTGAGATCCCCACGCCGCGCGAGCGTCGCGGCGAGCCGGTCCAGCTGCCGGGCGTTCGAGAGCGTCCCGTGGAGGAGCAACAGCGCGAGCGACCCTGATCCCGTTATCCGCCAGCCGATCCGGGCGCCGCCTGGACGGGCAAGGACCCCGGTTCTCTCTCCCGCGAGGAGCGCACGGACGGCCTCCCGGCGGAGCTTGCCGCCGGACGTGCGCGGCAGGGCGTCCAGGCGCAGGAACGACACGGGGACCTTGAACCCGGCCAAGGACGAGCGGGCGTGGGCTGCAAGTGCCTCGTCACCGGGGTCCGCGGCGCCATCGGCGAGGACGATCGCCGCTGCCGGGACGTGGCCCCAGAGCGCATCCGGGCGCCCGACGACGACGGCATCGCTGATGGCCGGGTGCGCGACCAGGACGGACTCCACCTCGGCCGGGGCGATGTTCTCGCCGCCGCGGACGATGCGGTCGAGGCGGCGGTCGATGACGAACAGTCGGCCTTCGCCGTCGATGCGGCCCAGGTCGCCGGTGCGGACGGGATCCCTGACAGGGCCCGAACCTCCGCGCTCGCCCAGGTAGCCGGAGAAGCGTGCCGCCGTCTCCACCATGATCTCCCCCACCCCGTCCGCGCCCGGCTGGTCGATGGCGATGCGGACATCCGGCAGCGGCCGACCAGCGGATTCTGGGGAGGTCGGGGCCTCGGTCGCCGACAGGGCGGTCGCCCCCGAACCCGTCTCGGACAGGCCGTACGTGGGCATGACCGGCCACCCGGACCGGATCGCACGGACGACAAGCGCAGGCGGGATGGGGCCCCCGCCGAGGAGCACGGCGCGGAGCGAAGCCGGGGGCGGAACATCGCCGGCGGCATCGAGCAGGCGGATGAGCTGGGCCGGGACCAGCGAAACGTGACTCGGTGCCGGGTCGGCGACCAGCGCAGCAAGGAGGACGGCCGGATCGGCGCGGTCGACGATCCGGACAGGGACTCGCCGGGCGATCGCCCGCCACAGGATCCCGAGACCTGCCACATGCCCCAGGCCCAGCGCCAGCAGCCAGCCGGTGGCTGGCGGCAGGGCCCCGAGCCACGATTCCGCGCTCGCTGCCATCGCCCGGCCCGACAGGACGACGCCCTTCGGCCGCCCGGTCGTGCCCGAGGTCAGGACGATGACGGCGGCTGCCTCGGGGTCGAACACCACGCCGACCGCCGGGTTCGCCGAGACGGGCGAGACGGGCGAGAGCGGAGCGGCGATGGCAGTGTCGAGAGTGACTCCGCGGAAGCCCGTGCCCGCGACCGCGAGGCGGTGCCCCCCGTCGTGCAGCACGAGGGCCGGTGCCAGGACGTCGAGCGCCGCCGCCAGCTCCGGTGAGGCCAGGCCCGTGGGCACTGGCGCCACGACCGCGCCCGCTCGCATCGTGCCGAGGATCGCCGCGATCGCGTCTGCCGATGGCTCGGCAAGCACAGCGACCACGGCTCCACTCGCCGCCCCCGCCCCGCGCACTGCGGCCGCCACCGCCTCGCATCGTCGGTCCAAGTCCGCCCAGGTGCAGACCGCCGACCCTTTGATGATCGCGGGTGCATCGCCAACGGCCGCGGCGTGCGCCCGCACCAGCCCCTCGGCCGACCAGCCGCCCATCAGCCGCCCCCGGCCGACTCGACCAGGAACCGGGCCAGTGCCCTCTCGTCGATGGTGATACCCAGGGCCCCACCAGGCCCGCCCGGCACCCGCATCCGGCCCTCGTCAACGGGCAGCGCCTCGACCAGCAGGTCGTGCTACCAGGACCCCGGCCGTCGCCAGCCCGTGATCCGGCGGCCGCTCCAGGCCTGCCCCGCGGCGTGCAGGCAGCGCCGCGGCAACGGCCAGCGCCGCGGCGATCCCGACGCCCGTCTCGAACAGCGTGCTCACCACCACCGGCACGTCCCGCGCCGCGGCCAGGGCCGCGATCTCCGCCGCGGCCACCGGCCCGCCGACGCGCGCGGGCTTGACGACCAGCACGTCGACGGCCGCGGCATCGAGCAGCTCGCGCGCGGTCCGGACCGAGGTCACCGATTCGTCCGCGGCGATGGGCGTGCGAACACGCCGCCGGAGCTCGGCCAGGTCCGCCGCGTCGTCGCCCGCGAGCGGCTGCTCGACGTATTCGAGGGCGAACCGGTCGATCGCCTGGAGGCGCTCGGTTGCGGTCTCCAGGTCCCAGGCGCCGTTCACGTCCAGCCGGAGCCGGACGTCCTGCCCCACCGCCGAGCGGACCGCGCGGACCCGGTCCACCAGCACCTCGGTCTCGCGCTCCGCACCGGCCTTGAGCTTGAGCGTGGTGAAGCCGGCCCGGATCGCCTGGTGGGCGGCCTGGGCCGATTCCGCCGGTCCGATCGACGCGATC
This sequence comes from uncultured Chloroflexia bacterium, assembly GCA_963766735.1. Classification (GTDB taxonomy): domain Bacteria; phylum Chloroflexota; class Limnocylindria; order Limnocylindrales; family CSP1-4; genus CAIXZV01. Next base: position 312,071 of record CAVYBU010000008.1, on the reverse strand, counting down.
GTCGCGTTGACACCGACACCCATCCCGCCGGAGGCCAGGGCCTCGACGGGCACGCCCCCCAGGTCCAGAAGGGCGGCATCGATCGCCGCCCGCAGCGCCCGTCCCGGGGAGCCGTGGATCTCGAGCTCCGGTCCCGCCGGCAGGCGGCCGTTCCGGGCCATCCCCACGGCATCGTTCACCAGGTGGTCGAGCACGACCGACGCCGTGTCACCGTCCGCGGGCTCGAGCACCGCCTCGCCCAGCCCGAGCCGGCCGTCCACGTGCTCGAGCCGGATGATCCATGCCTCGCGCTCCAACCACATCCCCTGCGCGGTGGGGAACGGGCGACGGAACGGGATACGCACCTTGTCTGCCCGCATCGAGACGACGGCGCTCACCCGGCCAGGCCCTCGAGCGACGACCCGGCGAGGGCCAGGCCCAGCGCGAACAGCAACGAGAAGACCAGCGACAGCCGCGCCGTCCCCTTCAGGACCAGGTTGAGCTCGCGTGCCTCGCCGTAACCGCGCACCGCGGCCAGCAGGCGGCGGGTCATCGGCAGGGTGAGCATCGGCAGCAGCACGAACGGCACCAGCGGTGCCTCACCTCCCGTCGGCGACCAGCCCGCGAGCCAGGCCGCGACCAGGATCGCCGGCACCGCGTAGGAGATGCCCAGCAGCGAGCCGAACTCCGCCTGCGTCGCCCGCCTGCCCAGCACCACCGCGAGCGTGCGCTTGCCGGCGGCCGTGTCGGTGGGGATGTCGCGCAGGTTGTTGACGACCAGGATCGCCGTGATCAACGCCCCCGGCGGGACGGCGACGACGAGGAACAGCGCGTCGAACCGCAACGCCTGGAGGTAGGCCGTTCCGGTCACCGCCACCAGGCCGAAGAAGATGAAGACGAAGACCTCGCCCAGCGCGCGGTAGCCGTACGGGAACGGCCCGCCCGTGTAGGCGAGCGCGGCGACCACCGCCAGCACGCCGAGCGCGATGAGCACCGGCCCACCGACCACGGCCAGCCACAGCCCGACGATCCCGGCCAGCCCGATGGTGATCGCGATCGCGGCCTCCAGCTGCCGCTCCGTCACCAGGCCGGCCGCCGCCACGCGCACGGGACCCATGCGATCGGGCGTGTCGGCGCCGCGCCGGAAATCGGACAGGTCGTTGGCAAAGTTGGCGACCACCTGGAGCAGGAGCGCGACCGCGATGCACCCGAGCGCGGTGTCGAGGCGGAACGGGGCACCCACGGCCAGCGCCGCGCCCAGGCCCACGACCACGCCCGCGAGCGCCGCGGGGAGCGTGGCCGGCCGGGCGGCGAGCAGCCAGATTCGGAACGTGGACGGCCGCGCGGGGGCGTCAGTGGCCGTGGGGCCGGGAGCCGAGCCCGCCGCCGGAGCGTTCGCCATCAGGGCCGTCGCGGGTACTTGCGGTATTCGGCCGGCCGCTTCTCCAGGAACGCCGTCGACCCCTCGTGCGCCTCGTCCGTCGTGTAGTAGAGGCCGGTGGCGTTGCCCGCGAACTCCTGGAGGCCCGCCAGGCCGTCGGTCGCGACGAGGAACGCCGACTTGAGGAACCGGATCGCGGTGGGGCTCATGTCCAGGATCTCGTTCGCCCACTGCACGCCCTCGGCCTCCAGGTCCGCCAGTGGCACGACCCGGTTGACGAGGTGCATCTCCAGGGCCTCGGCCGCCGAGTACTGGCGGCACAGGAACCAGATCTCCTTCGCCTTCTTGTCACCCACCAGCCGCGCCAGCAGCCCGACTCCGAAGCCCGCGTCGAAGCTGCCGACCTTCGGGCCCACCTGGCCGAAGATCGCGTTCTCGGACGCGATCGACATGTCGCACACGATGTGGAGCACGTGGCCGCCGCCGATGGCATAGCCGTTGACCAGCGCGATGACCGGGATCGGCAGGGACCGGATCTGACGCTGGAGGTCAAGGACGTTGAGGCGGGCGACGCCGTCGGTGTCCAGGTAGCCCCCGCCGTGGCTCTTGTACGTCTGGTCGCCACCCGAGCAGAAGGCCATGTCGCCTTCGCCGGTGAGCAGGACGCAGCCGACGGACGCGTCGTCGCGGATCCGCGCGAAGGCATCGATCAGCTCACGCACGGTCTGCGGGCGGAAGGCATTGCGGACTTCGGGGCGGTTGATGGTCACCTTGGCGATGCCGGTGCCCGAGTGCTCGTACCGGACGTCCTTGTACTCGACGATGGAAGTCCAGGAAACGGGCGCGGTCGGCGTTGTCATGCGGCGGGAACCTCCTGCAGGAAGTCGAGGGCGAGGCGACGGAAGACGCGCGGTTGCTCTTCGTGGGGAGTGTGGCCGGCGTTGGCGATGACCTCCAGCCGTGCGCCCGGGATGCCGTCGGCGACCTGCCGCGCCCGCGGCTCGCCACGAGCGTCGAGGTTGCCGGCGATGACGAGGGCTTGCGCGCGAACGGAGGCGAGGCGGTCGAACAGGGGCTCCATCACGCCCTGGCCGGCGCCGCGGAGCGAGGCCGCAAGCCCGTCGGGCCGGTTGGACAGGCGCATGGCGCGGAGCCGGGCGGCGCGCGTGGGCGGAAGCGAGGCATGGCTGGCGAAGACGGGCTGGCGCTCCCATGCGGCTACGAAGGTCGCGATGCCGTCGCGCTCGATCCCCGTCGCCAGGGCGTCATCGGCCGCGCGGCGGGTCGCACGCTCATCCTCGGTCGCCAGACCCGCCGAAGGGCTCTCGAGCACGAGGCGGCGGACGGCATCCGGGTGCGCGACCGCGAGACGGAGGGCGATCCTGGCGCCGAGCGAGTAGCCGAGGACGTGTGCGGGGGCGGTGCCCGTCTGCCGGAGGATCGCGGCGAGGTCGTCCGCTGTCCGCTCGATCGTCATGCGGGCCGGCGCCCCCGTGCCCGAGCGGCCATGGCCGGGGAGATCGACGGTGATCACGTGGAAGGAACGGGCGAAGGCGGCCGCGTGCGCGCCCCAGGCCGTGCCGCGGCCGGTGAAGCCGTGCAGGAGGAGCAGGGGCGCACCTGTCCCGCGGGCCCGGACCTCCCAGCGGAGGCCGTCGATGACGAGGCCGCTCACGGCACCAGTTCCGCGAGCGCCTTCGCGACGACCGCCGCCACCTCGCGGTGCAGGTCCACGTTCCGTGTCCGGTCGGTTCGGAGCTCGAGGACGCGGACGCCGGGCCGGGCGACCGAGGCGCGGATGGCCTCCTCGAGGTCCCCGCCCTGGATCACGCGATGCTCCCCGCCCAGCGCGATCACGATCGGCGCGACGTCGATGCCGTGCGGCGTCCCGAACAGCTCCTCGTAGTGCTCGGGAAGGCCGGTGCCGGGCAGCGCGGCCTCGGGCTGGGCCTGGGGCAGGAACGAGAAGATCCCGCTGCCGTCGTTGTTGACCAGCACGATCGTGGCGGACAGGCCGTGGAGGCGAGCGGCGACCAGGGCGTTGAGGTCGTGAAGGAAAGCGATGTCGCCGCACACCAGGGCAACCGGGCCCCCGGCGACCGCCGCCGAACCCAGCGCCGTGGAGACGACACCGTCGATGCCGTTGGCGCCCCGGTTCGCGCGCACGGCGATGGCGCGGTCCGTGGACGGGAGCCAGGCGTCCATGTCGCGGACGGGCATGGAGCTGGCCGCCCACAGGACGGCACCGTCCGGGAGGGCTCCGGCCAGAACCGGCCAGGGTGAGCCTTCGAAGGGCTCGTCGAGGGCCGCGAGCCAGCCTGCCATCGCCTCGCCGGCCGCCCGATCTGCCTGCACCCAGCCGCCCGACCACGTCCGGCTCGCGGGTTCCAGCATCCCGGCCAGCGCCTGGGCCGTCATCGCCGCGTCGGCGTGGACGAAGGTTGCCGGCACCAGCGCCGCCTCGCGCCAGCCGCCATCGCCGTCCAGCACCACAACCTCCGGGCGGACGCGCGCGAGCAGCTCCACCAACGGCTTCGATGTGGGCATGGCGCCGGTGCGGATGACGAGGTCTGGTGCGTGCGTGTCTATCCACGGTCCGGGCCGCACCAGCTGGTCCGCCCGCGCGATGACCGCGCCCCGGTCGTGGCGCCCTGTCCGAAGCCCGGAGAGGGGATCCGCCAGGATCGGGAAGCCGGTGGCGGCGGCGAGTGCGGCGAGGGCGGCCGGCAGCGCCGGATCGTCGTCCGGCCCGGCGATGATGAGCCCGCGTTCCACCCCGGCCAGCCGTCCTGCCAGCGCGCCCAGCGCGTCTTCGTCCAGCATCCGGCGCCCGGCAATCGACGCGACGAAGGGCTCGGCCCCGGCATCGGCCGCCGGCGTCCCAAGGGGTCCGTCGGGCAGGAGCGGCTCCCGGAACGGCACGTTGACCTGAACGGGTCCCGCCGGGCCCGTCATCGCCACGGCCGCCGCGCGTCCCGCCACCCATCGCCAGTGCGCCAGCGTGGCGGCATCGCCATCGAGCAACGGCAGCTCCGTGAACCACTTCGCCGCCCGACCGTAGAGGTTGGCCTGGTCGATCGCCTGGGGGGCGCCGCGGTCCCGCAACTCTGCCGGCCGGTCCGCCGTCAGCAGGACCAGAGGCACCCGTGAGAGCTGTGCCTCGACTACGGCCGGCGCGAACTCGACGACCGCCGTCCCCGAGGTCGCAACCAGCACGACCGGTCGCCGCGACGTCCGGGCCATCCCCAGGGCGAAGAACCCGGCTGCACGCTCGTCGTAGAGGACCCGGACGCGAACCCCGGCCGACGCACGAAGGGCCAGGGCAAGCGGGGTGCTCCGCGACCCCGGGCAGACAACCGCCTCGCGGATTCCCGCCGCGACCAGCGCCTCGACGAAGGCCCGGAGACCCGCCGCGTCACTCATCGCTCGTCACCCGGGATGCCCAGCGCGGAGACCACCGCGCGCAGCTTGATCCGCGACTCTTCCCACTCGAGGTCGGGGTCCGAATCCGCGACGATGCCGCACCCGGCGAACAGCGTCGCCCGCGTCCGGTCCACGATCCCGCAGCGCAGGGCCACGCACAGCTCGCCATCGCCGTCCGCACCCAGCCAGCCGATCGGGCTCGCGTACCAGCCGCGATCGAAGCCCTCGTGCTCGTCGATCATCGCGAGCGCCACGTCCCGCGGCTCACCCCCGACGGCCGGCGTCGGGTGGAGGCGCTCGCCCAGCGCCAGGAGGCCGTGCGCGTCGGGCACGGTGCCGGAGATCTCCGTCACGAGGTGCTGGACGAAGCGGAGGGTCATGAGGCCGGGCCTTGGCGCAACCTCCAGCGTGTCGGCGACCGGCGTGAGCAGCTCCCGGATCGCCGCCACGACGATCGCGTGCTCCTCGTGGTCCTTCTCCGAGGCCAGGAGGGCACGGCCCAGCGCGTCGTCCTCGGCTGCGTCTGCCCCCCGGCCGATCGTGCCGGCGACGGCGGCGGTCCGGAACGTGCGGCCTTCCGTCCTGACGAGGCGCTCGGGGGTGGCACCCAGGAACGTGCGCCCCTCGCGGCGGAACGCATAGGTGGTGCTCTCGGGAGCGCTGGCGGCGAGGCGACGGAGGGCGTTCGGGACATCGAGCTCCACCGGGGAGCGGAGGCCGACGCGTCGGGCGAGGACCACCTTGTCGATCCTGCCGCGGCCGACCGCACCCGAGAACATGCCGACCAGGCGGCGGAAGGCGTCCTTCGGGGGCTGCTCCTCGGCCGTGATCAGCGGGGCGAAGACAGGCCGGGCGACCATGCCGCTCGGGCTGGGTGCGAGATTGCGGGCGCGCTCCGCGAGCTGGTCCCAGAGACGTTCGAGGGCGCGGGGTTCGGGAGCACCGGTCCCGGGAACATCCACGCCGCCTCCGACAATGGAACCGGTGAGCGTGGCGCCGCGGGGGGTGACCGAGAGAAGGAGCTCGGGCAGGACGAGCGAGCTTGGGCCGAATGGGGACCACACGTCGTCCGCCGCGGGGGCACGGCCGGTGAAGCCCATGGCACCGAGGAGGACAGGGCCCGCGCCGCGGCCGTCACCGTCCTGGCGGTCGATGCGGGCGTCGCGCACCAGGGCGCGCCAGGCGGCTTCGGCGGCACGGAAGCGGCTCTCACCCGCAGGCTCCGTGGCCCAGGCGCGTCCGATCCCCACGAACGCCGTGCCCTCGGACGGGCGCAGCCAGAGCACGGCCTCAAGATCGGCTTCCACGGTGGCCGCATAGAGCGAGATCGGGTCGATCCCCGTCACGGCGACCGTGGCCGAGGTGAGACCGGCCGCGGGACCCGCCCCGCCGAACAGGCGATGGAGTCGCTCGCCCAGTCCGGCGCCATCCACCCGCCCGGGCGTCGGGTGAACCGCGGTCACGGTGCGGCCTCGGGGAAGTCCCAGCCCTCCGCAGGGAGCGGGATCTCGCCGATCCGTTCCGCCGGCACGCCGGCGCTCCGCAGGAGGGCGGCCCGCAGGGCCGGGTAGGCATCCTCGAGCTGGGCCGCCTGGTCCGCCAGGAGCCAGCGGCCGACCACCTCGTTGATCGCCCCGAACCACGCGATGCTCGTGATCCGCGTGTCCAGCGGCGGGATGGCGCCGGCCGCCACGGCGTCGTCCAGGTACCCCTGGATCAGCACCGCGAACCGGGCGTGGAGCGCGTTCGCCTCGGCCTGGAAGACGCGGCCCGCGCCGACCGTGTCCAGGAACAGCAGCCGGGCCATCGTGCGGTGACCGGCGAACGTCGACAGCACGGTCCGGATCGCCGCCTCCGCGCGCGCCACCGGCTCCGCCTCCAGGGCCACCGCGCGCTCCACCCGCCCCACCAGCTTGTCCGCGGTGGTCTGCATCAGCTCACGGAAGATCGCGTCCTTGGTCGGGAAGTGGAAGTAGATGCCGCCCTTGGACGTCTCCGCCGCGCCCGCGATGTCGTCCACAGCCGTATCCCGGTAGCCGCGCGTGGCGAAGGCCGTGAACGCTGCGTCCAGGATCCGCTCGCGGCGACTCCGGCTCTGCTCGGCAGGATCGGGCTTGGGCACGGGCGTGGATCCTCGCTCGGACGGCGGTGCTGCCGTCGGTACGCTCTGCTGACGACCGACCGACCGGTCGGTCGGTTGCATCCCCGATCTTACCGCAGCGGCGACGACCGGTCGCGCGGATCGTCAGGGGACTCCCTGGCTCGTGTGACCCGGGCTCGTCGCCGTGTGCCACCACGGGAACTCGCTGGCTCGTGTGACCCGGCGGGCTATTCCCCGAGCGCGTCCAGCCGATCGTCGAGACCGATGAGGATCAGCTCGTCGCCCGCCTTGAGCACGTCATCCCGGTGCGGGTTCACCGTCACCTCGTCGCCGCGTCGCACGGCAATCGGCGTCAGGTGCAGGCGGTTCGTCAGGTCCAGGTCCCGGATCGTCCTGCCGATGAACGACTGCGGCGGCCGCACCTTGACGATCCCGAACCGCGGGGCGACATCGAGGTAGTCGATGACGTTGTGCACGCTGAACGAGTGGGCGACCCTCAACCCCATCTCACGCTCCGGGAAGACCACCCGGTCCGCTCCCACCATCTCCAGGATCGCCCCGTGGAGCGGGTTCGCCGCCTTTGCGATCACGTTGCCCACGCCCAGCTTCTTGAGCGCCATCGTCGCGAAGATGCTGGTCTCGATCCCGCTGGAGATCGCGACGATTGCGTGGTCGAAGTCGGCGGCTCCTACCGCCCGGAGGGCCTGCTCGTCGGCCGCGTCCAGCTGCAGCGCGTGGGTCACCTCCGGCGCGATGTCGTTGATGACCGCCTCGTTGGAATCGATGGCGAGCACCTCGTGCCCCAGGCGCATCAGCTCGCGCGCGGCCGCCGAGCCGAAACGCCCAAGGCCGAGGACCAGCACCGAGTGCTTCATGCGTCTCCTTCCGGCCTCAGCCGATGCGAATGGTCTCGACGGCCGGTCGGTACCGAACCGGCCGTGCGCGCGCCGACAGGGCGATGACGAGGGTGAGCGGCCCCAGGCGACCGATGAACATCGCCGGGATGAGCCAGAAGCGGGCGGCATCGGGGAGGTTGGGGGTGATGCCGGTCGAGGCCCCGACGGTTCCGACCGCCGACACGGCTTCGAACAGGACGCTGACGAAGGAGAAGCCCGCCATGAGTTCCAGCCCGAGCGCGAACACGAACACGGCGGCGACCGAGAGCAGCGCGATCGACAGGGCCCGGTAGATGAGGATGTGCGGCACGCGACGCCCGAACGCCTCGGCGGATGGACGCCCGCGTGCCGTCGAGATGATCGTGAACAGCAGGATGGAGAAGGTGTTCACCTTGATGCCGCCCGACGTGGAACCCGAGGCCCCACCGATGAACATGAGCGCCATGACGACGAACAGCGTCGCCACTGCCAGCTCGCCGGTGGGCAGCGCGCTGAACCCCGCCGTCCGCAGTGTTGCCGACTCGAACAGCGCGTTGAGCAGGCGCTGCGGCTCCGGCATCCGCCCCAGGGTGGCGGGATTGGTCCACTCGAAGACCGCGATCGCCGCGGCACCGCCGAACAGGAGGATCGACGTCGTGAGCAGGACGAGCTTCGTCTCGAGGGCGAGCCGCCGCCACCGGCGCTTCGCCAGGGCGTCTCCGACGATGGCGTAGCCCAGGCCGCCGAAGACGATCAGCAGCCCGATCGGTGCCAGGACGAACGGGTCGTCGGCGAACGGCGCCAGGCTCCGGAAGCCGCCCGTGAGGTCGAAACCGGAGTTGTTGAACGCCGACACTGCGAGGAACAGGCCCTCCCAGGCGGCCTTCCCGGGGTCGCCGAACCGGGCCATGAAGGCGATGAACAGGGCCACGGCCCCGAGCCCCTCGGCGATCACCGTGAACACCGCGAGGCGCCCGATCAGGGCGGTCACGGAGCCAAGGTCGGCGACGCCGGTGGACTCCTGGGCCAGGACCCGGTCCCGGAGTCCCGTCCGGCGCCCCACGAGCAGGAACAACAGGAGCGTGGATCCGGTCATGAATCCGAACCCGCCGGCCTGGACGAGCAGCATGATCACGACCTGCCCGAACGGGCTCCAGTGCGTTCCCGTATCCACGACCACGAGCCCCGTCACGCAGACGGCGGACGTGGCGATGAACAATGCGTCAACCGGCCGGGTCGACGTGCCATCCGCGGTTGCGAAGGGCAGCATGAGCATCACGAAGCCCACCGCGATGAGGATCGCGAACCCCGCAACCAGGACGACCGCGGCCGGAGGCGGAGGTCGGCGCACGCGCCGGTCGCGCCCGACGTGGAACTCCTGCGGCTTGACCCGCTCGATGCGCACGCGCTGGTCGCCGATCCGCCGCCCCTGGAGTTTCACCCGGGGTTGCCTTCGCAGGGCCTGCCTGGCAGGGCGTCACATGCGCAGATCACGACGCAGAGTCTAGCCGCCGGTCCGGGCGCGCATGAGCCGGGGTCAAGCCGCGGCCCCTTCCTGCCCGCAACCGATCCCGTTCGGTTCGGTCTCGCGATTCGCGCACCCTGACGACGGCGGGGCTTGGGCGGGACGCGACGGCTGGAATTGAGCGGCCCGCCGGAGGCCGGCGGGCCGTGCTCGGAAACGAGGATCCGCGTGAGGCGCTAGACCTCCTTGAACTCCCCTTCGACCGTCTCGTCGGCAGGTTCTGCGTCGGCGCCCTCGCCGGATCCCGCCTCGCCGGACTCGGCGGACCCGGACTCGCCGTCGGAGGCACCCTCGCCGCCAGCAGCGTCGTCACTCTCCGAGGCCGCCTGGTATGCGGCCGTCGACACCCGTGACAGCGTCTCGACCAGGGTCGTCATCCCGGCCTTGATCAGCTCCGTGTCGGAACCCTTGAGCGCCTCGCGCATCCCCTCGACCTGCGTCTCGACGGTCGCGCGATCCTCGGACGACACCTTGTCGCCCAGGTCCTTGATCGTCCGCTCGGCCTGGTAGGTCAGCTGCTCCGCCTGGTTGCGGAGCTCAACCTCCTCGCGCCGCTGCTTGTCCTCGTCTGCGTGGCTCTCGGCCTCGCGGACCATCTTGTCCACGTCATCCTTGGACAGCATCGACGAGGCCGTGATCCGGACCTGCTGCTCCTTGGACGTCGCCCGGTCCTTGGCCCGGACGTCGAGGATCCCGTTCGCGTCGATGTCGAACGTGACCTCGACCTGCGGGATGCCTCGCGGGGCGGGCGGGATCCCGTCCAGGATGAACCGGCCGAGGGTCTTGTTGTCGTTCGCGAAATCGCGCTCGCCCTGCAGGACGTGGATCTCGACCTGGCTCTGGTTGTCCGAGGCGGTCGAGAACACCTGCGACTTCGAGGTCGGGATGGTGGTGTTGCGGTCGATGAGGCGGGTCATGACCCCGCCCAGCGTCTCGATGCCCAGGGACAGCGGCGTCACGTCGAGGAGGAGGACGTCCTTCACCTCGCCGCCCAGCACGCCGGCCTGGATGGCGGCGCCGATCGCAACCACCTCGTCAGGGTTGACGCCCTTGTGGGGCTCCTTCCCGAACAGGCCCTTGACCATCTCCTGGACCGCGGGCATGCGGGTCATGCCGCCGACGAGGATCACCTCGTCGATCTCACCCGGCTTGAGCCCCGAGTCCTTGATCGCCGCCAGGACCGGCCCCTTCGTCATCCCGATCAGGTCGCGGACCAGGTCCTCGAGCTTCGCCCGGGACAGGTTCATGACCAGGTGCTTCGGCCCCGAGGCGTCGGCGGTGACGTACGGCAGGTTGATCTCGGTGGTCGAGGTCGAGGAGAGCTCGATCTTCGCCTTCTCGGCGGCCTCCTTGAGGCGCTGGAGGGCCTGCTGGTCCTTGGACAGGTCGATCCCCTGGTCCTTCTTGAACTCGGCCAGCAGCCAGTCGATCACGCGCTGGTCGAAGTCGTCCCCACCCAGGTGCGTGTCGCCGTTGGTGGCCTTGACCTCGAACACGCCCTCGCCCAGCTCCAGGATCGAGATGTCGAAGGTCCCGCCGCCCAGGTCGTAGACGGCGATCTTCTCGTCGTGCTTCTTGTCCAGGCCGTAGGCCAGGGCCGAGGCCGTGGGCTCGTTGATGATCCGCTTGACGTCGAGGCCCGCGATCCGGCCCGCGTCCTTGGTCGCCTGGCGCTGGGTGTCGTCGAAGTACGCGGGGACGGTGATGACCGCCTCGGTGACCTTCTCGCCCAGGTAGGCCTCGGCATCCGACTTGAGCTTCTGGAGGACCATTGCGCTGATCTCGGGCGGCGTGTAGTGGCCGCCGCCGGCGACCACGCGGATGCCGTCGGACTTGGGGTCCTTCTCCACGGTATACGGCACGAAGCCCTTGGAGCGCTGGACCTCCGGGTCGTCCCAGCGGCGGCCCATGAAGCGCTTGATCGAGTAGACCGTGTTGGTCGGGTTGGTGACGGCCTGGCGCTTGGCCAGCTGGCCGACAACGCGCTCGCCGGTCTTGGAGAAGCCGACGACCGACGGCACCGTGCGGTTGCCTTCGGACGAGGGGATGACGGTGGGCTCGCCGCCCTCCATCACAGCGACGACGCTGTTCGTCGTCCCGAGGTCGATGCCGATGATCTTGCCCATCTGGGTTCTGTCTCCTGGTGTCTGGATCGGGGTCGAGTGGATAGGGGCGGGTGGCGGTCGGATCAGTTCACGAGGCCGGGATCCGGGCCGGCGTCAGGTTCCGTGGCGGCCGCCACCGCCACCAGGGCCGGACGAATCAGGCGGTCGCGGAGGCGGTAGCCACGCCGGACCTCCTCCACGATCTCGCCCTCGGCGCGCCCGGTGCCCGGGACGCTGACGACGGCCTCGTGCTCGCGGGGATCGAAGGGGGTGCCGGGAGCCGCCTCGACCGCACCGACGCCCTCGCTCTCGAGGAGCAGGCGAAGCTTGCGATCGATGGCTGCGATGCCCTCCACCCAGGCGTTGTCCGTGAGCTCGGTCGGGCGGGTTTCCAATGCCCGATCGAAGTCATCCGCGAGGATCAGCACCTTCGTGATCAGGTCCACGCCCGCGAGGCCGCGTTCCTGCTGGCGCTCGTCAGTGGTGCGACGGCGGAAGTTCGTGAACTCCGCGCGCTCTCGCTGGAGGGCGGCCAGGTACCCGTCACGCTCGGCCTCGACCTTGGCTACAGCCTCGTCCCGCTCGATGCGGACGGCCTCGACCTGGGCGGCGGCGAGCGATTCGGGCGATGTGTCGAGCGCCTCGATTCGCTCTTCGGCGCGGGTCTTGCGGCTCATGGTTCTCCGGTTCTGGTGGTCTGGGTCAGGGGTGTCCGCGCGGACGCGGATCAGGCGTAGAGGTGGTCGATGAGCTCGTTCATGAGCCCGGAGACGAAGCGCACGGTGCCGATCGCCTGCGGGTACGCCATGCGCGTCGGGCCGAGCACGCCGACCACGCCCACCGCGCGGCCGGGCCGCCCGTACGGGGCGAGAACGAGAGACACGTCCGACATGTCCTCGGCCGGGTTCTCGTGGCCGATGAAGACGCAGACGCGCCCGGAGCTGGCGACGCCGTCGATCAGCTGCGCGAGATAGGCGCGGTTCTCGAGGGCGGCGAAGACACGGCGCAGCTTCTCGCTCTGGGCGAACTCCGGCGCGGCCATGACGTTGAGGAGGCCGTCACTGAACAGCTCCTCGATGGCGGCGCCGTCGAATTCCCGGAGCGCTCGGACCACGCGCTCGCCGACGCGGCGGGGCAGGTCCAGGCTCGGGTCCGCGGGGTCGAGGACCGCGAGCGCCTGCTCCGCCTCGAGGGCGGTCAGGTTGTCGAGCAAGGCGTTCAGCCGGTTCGCCACGGCGGTCAGGTCCGTCTGGTCCGTCGCCTCGTCCAGCGTGATGAGCACCTGCTTGAGCGCGCCCTCGCGCAGGACAAGGATCAGGCTTGCGAGCCGGCCGCTGATCGAGACGAGGTCCAGCCTGCGCAGGTGCGCGGAGGTCGGCTTGGCCGGGGTGGCGAGGCCGGCCGCACGCGTCACGGAGGCGAGGGTCGTGGCTGCGAGGCGGAACCAGTGCTCGCTCGCGTATTCCACCTGGCCGAACTGGTGGCGGATCATCAGCTGCTCGACGGGCGGCAGCGGCACGGTGTCCACGATGGCTTCCACGTAGTAGCGGTAGCCCTGTTCGGTCGGGATGCGGCCGGCCGAGGTGTGCGGGTGCGTCAGGAGGCCTGCCGCCTCGAGCTCCGCGAGAACCGCGCGCACCGTGGCGCTGGACACGCCGAGGCGGTAGCGCTCGACGAGGGCCTGACTGCCGACGGGCGCCGCGCTGGTGACATATTCCTCGATGACGGCCCGGAGGATCGCCTGGGAGCGAAGATCAAGGGGGCCGCTGGAGCGACGAACCCGACGCGCCATGTAGCCTCTCCTGCAAGGTTGGCACTCACACCATGAGAGTGCTAACTGCGTTGGCGAGAGTCTAGCGCCCGCCGCGCAAGGGTGTCAACGACACCGAGTGGGGCGTCGCTCCGCACCACACCGCGCTCGGGCCGCCCCAGGGCCGTCCCGCGCGGACGCCCTAGACGAGCCTGCTGAACAGCTCGTTCGACAGGAGGCGGCCGCGGGTGGTCAGGCGAACACGCTCGCCCCCCACGCTGAAGTTCTCGACCAGCCCCTCCCCCCGCGCCCACGCCAGGTGCTCCCCCAGTGGTCCGGCACCGGCCTCGGCAATCGGCAACCCCGTGTCCAGGCGCAGGGCGAGGATCACCGCCTCGGCGGCGGCGTCGGCGGCCGAGATCACTTCCGCACCACCCGGCGGCAACACGGGCGTCCTGCTCGCCTCCGGCGCCAGCGCGGCGAGGTAGCCGTCCAGCCGTGCCGCGTTCCAGCGTCGGGTGACCCCGTCGAACGCGTGCGCCCCGGGACCGACCGCCTCATACGGACGGCGCCCCCAGTAGGCGAGGTTGTGCCGGCTCTCGTGCCCGGGCCGGCCCCAGTTGGAGATCTCGTAGCCGCGGTAGCCGGCAGCGGCCAGGCGTTCGACGGCCAGCGCGTACTGCTCGGCCGCGCGATCCTCGGACTGCGCGGACGTCGCCGCCTCGCGCCACCGGCGGGCTCCCGGCCGGGTCGGCAGATGATCGCCGAGGGGCCCCGTCAGCCCCTCCTCGTCCGGATCGTCGAGCGTCAGGGAATAGGCCGACACATGGTCGGGAGCCAGCGCGAGCGCCGCGTCCAGGGTCGCCAGCCATGCCTCCTGGGACTGCCCGGGTGCGTCATACAGCAGGTCCACCGAGACAGACCGGAACCCCGCCGCCCGTGCCTCACCCACGGCGGCGGCCACGTCGGCCGGACGATGTCGTCGCCCGAGCCGCCGCAACGACGCCTCGTCCATCGCCTGTGCCCCCAGCGAGAGCCGGTTGAACCCCGCCGCCACCAGGCCCTGTGCATCGCCTCTCTCGTCGGGTCCCGGGTTGGACTCGATCGTCACCTCGGCGCCCTCCGCGATCCCGAACCGACGGCGGATCAGGCCCAGGAGCGACGCCAGCACCTCCGTCGACAGCAGGGTGGGCGTACCGCCGCCCACGTACACGGTCTCGAGCCGCGGCCGCCCGGGCGAACCCGGCGAACCGAACGAGGCCTCCACCGCGTCGGCTCGCAGACCGATCTCCGCCCGCAGGGCCGCCACGTACGCCTCCACGCGCGCCGCCGGCCCTCGCGCTGCGGTACCCGCGTAGACCACGAAGTCGCAGTAGGGACAGAGCGAGACACAGAACGGGACGTGGGCGTAGAGCGCGACGGGCGCGGCCGGGACGGGCGTCGGCCGCAGGGCCGCGGGCTCGGGCTCGGGCTCGGGCTCAGGCGATTGGGCGCCCCCGGTCGGTCCCGTGATCAGCGGTTCCGGGACTGGTCGTGGCTGTCGAGCACCCGCCAGCCGGCGGGTGTCGCCCGTCGCTTCGCGACCTCCTCGGCCTCGGTGCCCCTGGCCTTCGGCAATCCAGCGTGCCCGGTGGTCGTGAAGATCGCGACCCTCGTGATCGCGTGGCCCAGGAACGCGGCACCGATCCCGCCGGTGACGGCCGTCAGCCACCCACCAACGAGTCCGATGACGAGCGCCGTGACGAGCATGTACCACGGCCGGCCCGGCGCCCCGAGGCGCGTCGCCAGCGCATAGAGCAGGGCCTGGGTCACGTTCGCGAGGTTCGGATCGATGCCGGCCAGCACGAGGAAGCCGAAGACCATGCCGCGGAACAGGGCCTCGTCCACGAATGCCGTCGCGATGGCGTTGATCACCGCCCCGGGATACGACATCGTTGGCGGGAAGCGAACGCGGTGGTAGCGGTAGAGGGCGATGCCGATCGCGATCGCGGTGCCAATCGCACCGTAGGCAAGGCCGAGGATCACGGCTCCGAGGCGTTCCCCGAGTCCGAGGTACAGGTCAGTCTGTGGGGCCGGGTGGACGAACAGCACGAGCAGGATCATGCCGATGCCGAGCGTGTACCAGGCGAGCCGGCGGAACAGGGACGGCGGGCGGCCCCAGCGGTCCACGTCGTCGTACTCGGCAGCATTGAAGCGCTCCGCGTCGAACCGCAGGATGACCAGCAGGCCCGTCAGCCCGATGGCGATCAGGATGCGCAGCGGGTCCGGGACTTGCGAGATGTCCGACAGACCGGGCAGGGGCAGATCCGGCACGGGGCGCGCGTCAGCGGGCGCGAGCGGGGCGCATCAGCCCTCGCCCATGCGCAGGATCGCGAGGAAGGCCTCCTGCGGGATCTCCACGGACCCCACGCGCTTCATCCGCTGCTTCCCCTCTTTCTGCTTCTCGAGCAGCTTCTTCTTGCGGGTGATGTCGCCACCGTAACACTTCGCGAGGACGTTCTTGCGCATCGCCCGGATGGTTTCGCGGGCCACGACGTGGCTCCCGATCGCCGCCTGGACCGGCACCTCGAACATCTGGCGCGGGATCAGCTCCTTGAGCTTCGCGGCCAGCCGGCGACCCGTGGCCTGGGCAGTGTCCCGGTGGACGATGAGGCTCAGCGCATCGACCGGCTCGCCGTTGACGAGGACGTCCAGCTTGACCAGGCTGGCGGCCCGGTATTCCGATTCCTCGTAGTCCATGGAAGCGTAGCCCTGGGTCCGGCTCTTGAGCTGGTCGTAGTAGTCCACGATCAGCTCCGCCAGCGGCAGCTCGAAGTGCATGAGAACGCGCTGCGGATCCAGGTACTCGAGATTGTTGAACGACCCGCGCCGGTTGGTCGTCAGCTCCATCAAGGACCCGATATAGCGGTCCGGCGTCACCACGCCCAGGTTCACCCACGGCTCCTCGATGGTCTCGATCTCGCCGACATCGGGGAACTTGGCCGGGTTGTCCACCGTGACCCAGCCGCGGTCCATCGTCAGCTGGACGCGGTATTCAACGGACGGCGCGCTCGCGATCAGGTCCAGGTTGAACTCGCGTTCCAGGCGCTCCTGGACGATCTCCATGTGGAGCAGGCCGAGGAAGCCGCACCGGAAGCCGAACCCCAGGGCTACGGACGACTCAGGCTCGTAGGTGACCGAGGCGTCGTTGAGGTGCAGCTTCTCGAGCGCGTCGCGCAGCATGGGATAGTCCGGCCCCGAGAGCGGGTACAGGCCCGCGAACACCAGGCTCTTCGCCTCGTGGTAGCCGGGGAGCGGTTCGGTGGCGGGCTTGACGGCCGTCGTCACGGTGTCGCCCACCTGCGCCTCGCGGACGTTCTTGAGGCCCGTCGCGATGTAGCCCACCTCGCCCGCCGTGAGGACGCCCACCGGCACCTGCTGCGGGCGGAAGAAGCCCAGCTCCAGCAGCTCCGCCTCCGCGCCGCTGGCCATGAGGCGGATGTCGTCGTGGTCGTGGATGGTGCCCGCGGCAAGTCTCACGTAGCAGACGACGCCCTTGTAGGGGTCGTAGTGACTGTCGAACACGAGCGCGCGCAGCGGCGCAGCGGGATCGCCCTTCGGCGGTGGGATCCGGGCGACGATCGCCTCCAGGATCTCGGCGACGCCAGTCCCCTCCTTGGCCGAGGCCAGGATGACCTCCTCGCGCGGGATCGCGAGGACGTTCTCGAGCTCCTCCATCACCACGTCGGGCTGGGCAGACGGCAGATCGATCTTGTTGAGGACCGGGATGATCGTCAGGCCCTCGCGGATGGCAAGGTGGACGTTGGCGAGCGTCTGGGCCTCGATGCCCTGGGCGGCGTCCACGACGAGGATCGCGCCCTCGCAGGCCTGCAGGCTGCGGCTGACCTCGTAGCTGAAGTCGACGTGGCCGGGCGTGTCGATGAGGTTGAGCCCGTAGACCAGGCCGTCGCTCGCGGTGTACTCGAGGCGGACCGCGCGTGCCTTGATGGTGATGCCCTTCTCGCGCTCCAGGTCCATCGAGTCGAGGACCTGGCTCATCATCTGCCGGCCCTCGATCGTGTGGGTCAGCTCCAGCAGGCGGTCCGCGAGCGTGGACTTGCCATGATCGATGTGGGCGATGATCGAGAAGTTCCGCAGGCGGGACTGGGGGATGGTCACGACGCGGGAGTGTAGCCGGTCACGGGCGCCGGGCATCGAGCAGCACCGTCCGAGCTGGCGCGTGCAATGCTCTCTCCCATGGCAGCGGGGCATCGTCAACCGGCGGCGCGGGCGTGCATCTCACGCCCCCTCCCCATGTCCCTTCGGCGGTCGCTCGTCTCGCGGCGCACGCGCCTCCAGGCCGTGCCCGGCGTCGACGGCATCCGGCTGCACATGGCCACCGACCTCGACGCGACATGGCATGCGACTGAGGATGCGCTCGGCATCGAGGGTGCCCCGATTCCCTACTGGGCATTCGCGTGGGCGGGAGGGCTCGCGCTCGCGCGCTACATGCGGGAGAACCCCGACGAGGTGCGCGGAAAGCGGGTCCTGGACTTCGCGACCGGGAGCGGCCTGGTGGCGATCACGGCGGCCCGGTTGGGCGCAGCATCCGTGACGGCCGCCGACACGGATCCCTTCGCGGAAGCAGCCGTCGGCCTGAACGCACGCTCCAACGGCGTCCACCTGTCGTTCATCCGCCGCGACCTGCTCGAGGAGGCGCCGCCCGATGTCGACGTGCTGCTGGCCGGCGACACCTGGTATGAATGCCCGCTGGCGGAGCGCGTCCTCCCCTGGATCCACGCGGCGACCGCGAGCGGGACCCGCGTCCTCCTCGGCGACCCGGGCCGGCGCTACCTGCCGGCCGATGCCGGGTTCGCGGAGCTCGCCCGCTACGAGGTCCGGACCACGACCACGCTCGAGGACCGCGCCGTCGTCGGGTCGTGCGTGTACACGGTCCCACCTCGGACGCCCGGTACGATTGCAGCCGCCCCGCCTGCCTGATCGAGGTCACCCGGTGTCGTTTTCCCCTGCCCTGCCCGCCGACCTGCTCGCCGGCTACCACCGGTTCCGCGATACCCGCTATCGGGTGGAGCGCGAGCGGTATCGGCGACTGGAGGAGGACGGGCAGCGGCCGCGGACGATGGTCGTGGCCTGCTCGGACTCCCGGTCCGGGCCCGAGGCCGTGTTCGACGCCGGCCCAGGCGAGCTGTTCGTCGTTCGCAACGTGGCCGCACTGGTGCCCGTGTACGCACCCGACGCCCGCAATCACGCCGCCAGTGCCGCACTCGAGTTCGCGGTGCTCGCCTTGGGTGTCCGCTCCATCGTGGTCATGGGGCACGGACGGTGCGGGGGCGTGGCGGCCGCCCTCGATGCTGCGGCACCGCTCGCCGTGTCCGACTTCATCGGCACCTGGGTCGCCGGGCTGCGGGATCTCGCCGATGAGCTGGAACCTGCAGACCGCGCCGACCCGGCCGGGAGCCGGCGCGCGCTGGAGCTCCGGTCCATCGAGCAGTCGATCGTCAACCTGCGGACGTTTCCGTGGATCCGGTCCCGCGAGGCGGCCGGATCCCTCGTGCTCCATGGGGCGTGGTTCGACATCGGGCTGGGCGAGCTGCAGGGATTGACCGACGCCGGCTGGGCGGTTCTTCCGCACGGGTGAGGGGCCAATCCACGCAAGCCGAACAGATCCGGTTGGCCGGCACCGCTGTCCGGCACGACGGGTGCGCACATTCGTCCTCCCGACGCTCGGCCCACGAGAGCGCTACGCTGCGGGAGCCATGACCCGTGACGCAGCTACGCCCATCGACCAGACCCCCGAGTGGCAGGCGCTCGTTGCCCACCACGACGCCCTGCGAGACCGTCACCTGCGCGACCTCTTCGCGGAAGATCCCGGACGCGGCAAGCGCCTGACTGCCGAGGGCGCGGGGCTCTACCTCGACTACTCGAAGCACCGGGTCACCGACGAGACGATGACCCTCCTCGTCGCGATCGCGCGCGCCGCCGGGGTCGAGGCGCGCCGGAACGCCATGTTCGCCGGCGAGCGGATCAACGTGACCGAAGACCGCGCCGTCCTGCACACGGCCCTCCGGGCCACTGTCGATGTCCCGCATCGAGGTGGACGGCCACAACGTCGTCCCGGGCATCCACGAGGTCCTCGACCGCATGGCCGCGTTCGCGCTCCGCGTTCGCGGCGGCGACTGGACGGGCCACACCGGCCGGCGGATCCGGAACGTCGTCAACATCGGGATCGGCGGCTCGGACCTGGGGCCCGCCATGGCGACCGAGGCCCTGCGCCACTACTCGGATCGGTCCATGCGCTTCCGGTTCGTTTCGAACGTCGATGGCGCGGACATCCGGGAGGCGGTCATCGACCTCGACCCCGCGGAGACGCTGTTCATCGTCGCGAGCAAGACCTTCACGACCCTCGAGACGCTGACCAATGCCCGGACGGCACGTGACTGGCTGCTGGCCGGCCTCGGTGGCAACGAGGCAGCAGTGGCGCGACACTTCGTGGCGGTCAGCACCAATGCCGGCAAGGTCCGCGACTTCGGCATAGACACCGCCAACATGTTCGGCTTCTGGGACTGGGTGGGCGGCCGGTACTCCATGGATTCCGCCATTGGCCTGGCGCTCATGGTCGCCATCGGCCCGGACGACTTCCAGGAGCTGCTGGCGGGTTTCCGCGCGATGGACCAGCACTTCCGCGAGGCGCCGCTGGGTGAGAACCTGCCGGTGCTGCTGGGCCTGCTGGGCACGTGGTACGGGAACTTCTTCGGGTTCGAGACGCACGCCGTCCTGCCCTACAGCCAGGAGCTCAGCCGCTTCCCGGCCTACCTGCAGCAGCTGGACATGGAGTCCAACGGCAAGACCGTGCGTACCGACGGCACGAGGGTCGCCTACGACACCGGCGCGATTGAATGGGGAACGGCCGGTACCAACGGCCAACACGCCTACTACCAGCTGCTGCACCAGGGAACGCGGATCGTGCCGGCGGACCTGATCGGCTTCGTCAACCCCACCACCGAGATCGGAGACCACCACGACCTGCTGATGGCGAACCTGTTCGCTCAGGCGGAGGCGATGGCCTTCGGCAAGACGCGCGACGAGGTCATCGAGGATGGCGTGCCGGCCCACCAGGTCGAGGCCCGCGTGTTCGAGGGCAACCGCCCCACGTCCGTGATCCTGGCGGATCGCCTCACGCCCCGCACGCTGGGCGCCCTGGTCGCGCTGTACGAGCACAAGGTGTTCGTTCAGGGGGCGATCTGGGGGATCGATTCGTTCGACCAGTGGGGCGTGGAACTGGGCAAGGTCCTCGCGACCAGGATCGCCTCGGAGCTCACGGCAGACGCGACGGACGTGTCCAACGATCACGACCGCTCCACGTCGGCATTGATCGAGCGCTACCGCGCCCGGCGCCTGCGCGGGGGCTGATCCGGCGCGGTCCGGCGAACGGCCGCCGGATCCCGTGCTGGCCGGTTGCAGCGGGCTCTGCTACCATTCGCCGTCGCGCCTCGGGCAGGCTACGCTCGCGCGCGTCTTGAATTCCCCGCACGCACACGGAAACGGAGATCCGCCACCTTGGCTAGAACGCCCCGGAAATGGCAGGGCGCTCGCAATCCGTCCGGGCTGAAGCGCGTCCGCCAGGCTGAGCGCCGGCACGCGATCCTGCAGCCCCGTCGGTCTGCGGCGAAGACGCTCGTTGCCAAGGCCGTCATTGTTGCCACCGCCCAGCCCGAGGGCGTCGACGTCGCCGCCACGATGGCAGAGGCCATCTCGGCCCTGGACCGCGCCGCGAAGTCCGGCGCCATCCATGCGAACGCAGCGGCCCGCCGCAAGTCCCGCCTCGCCAAGAAGATCAACGCCGCCATGGTGGGCGCAAACGTCGTGAGCGCGAGCCACGTCGCCAAGACCACCGGCAAGGCTGCCGCCGCCAAGGCCGCCAAGGCCCGCATCGCGGCCGGCAAGGCCGTCAAGGCCAAGGGCGCCCAGACCGCCGCCGGCAAGGCGCGCGCCGCCCTGTCACGGAGCACGCGCTCCGAGGCGCACCGCCCCGGTCGCGGCACCGGCAGCGGCCCCCGCCGCGAAGGCCACCAAGGCCCGCGCGACCAAGGCTGCGCCGAAAGCCACCGCGAAGGCGACCACCGCGAAGGCGACCACCGGAAGGCCGCCGCCGCGAAGGCCACGGCCGCCAAGGCGCCGGCCGCGAAGGCCGCCGGCTGCCGAAGGCCGCCAAGACGACCGGCCGCCAAGGCGACCACCGCCAAGGCCCCGGCCGCGAAGGCCGCCCCGAAGACGAAGAAGGCGGAGAAGCCCGAGTAGTCCTCGCTCCCTCTCGCAACGCCGAACGCCCCGGTCACCGACCGGGGCGTTTTCGATCCCCTGAGCAGGGCTGCTCCGGAAGTGGCCGCCAGAGGGCGTCGGCCATGCGTATCCCGTACTACGGGCACCCGGGGGCGGCCTGAGCCGCGCTAGATCACCACTGGTGTTATCAGGTCACAAGGAGCGACCGAGTCGCGGTCGATCGCGGTCGATCGCGGGTGCACGGGACCCGCATGTCAGCTCCCTCAGCACCGTCCGTGATGACGGCCTCCTATCGGCCGCTGGCGAGCCGCGGGATGCGACGACCGGCGCCCGATAGCACTGCTGGTGATTCGGACAGGGCCAGGGGCTTCCTCCGGGCATCTCCCGGCCCGCTCCCCGGCCACGCTCCCCGGCACGCATCCCAGCCCGCTCCCCAGCCAGCTCCCCGGCGTGGTCTCGGCCCCGCTGGAGCATCGGTCAGGCCTGCGGGCCGCCCCCGGGCTCGATGCCTGCGGGCGTCTCGGCGGGCGCCATCGCCTCCTCCGGCTTGCGGCGGTTCGCCAGCCCGTACATCACGCCGCCGCCCAGCGCCCCACCGACCGACAGCACGAGCGTCAGCCCTGCGTTGCTCAGCTGCTGCCCCCAGTAGAACGTCGTGAACGTGGCCACGTCGGTGATCCCGGCTGCCTCGAACGCCTCGCCCTGGCCGGCGGCGAGGTATCGCTGGTAGACGCAGTCGGCGCCTGTGGTACAGGTGATGGGACCGCCCGAGGACGCGTCCCGGTAGCCACCATCCACGTTGAAGAACAGCGCCTTCACCGCGAGCAGCAGGACCGCGTAGGTGATCCCCGTCACCAGCCCGGCGAACAGCGCGTTGGCCAGGATCCGGCTCCAGGGGCCGCCAGCCCGCAGCGAGCGGGCATTGGCGTAGTAGCCGATCAGGAGCCCCGCTGGCAGGGCGAGGTACCAGTAGACCGCCTCAATGGGGATGACGAGCAGGAAGCTGACCGCGATCGTGACCGCCATGCCGAGACCAACCCAGGCAGCGGTGACCGCACCGTGGTCGACGAACCGGCTCACGGGACACCCTCCAATCGATCTCCCCGGTTCGCGCAGTCCAGGATCAGAACTCCCCGCGTCCCGCCGCGCCCGAGAGCGCCGCGCGACCCAGGTACCGGGCATCGTCGCCGAGCTCGTCGGCGATCCGGAGCAGCCGGTTGTACTTGGCAACCCGCTCCGAGCGCGACGGGGCGCCGGTCTTGATCTGGCCCGTGCCCATCGCGACCACGAGATCGCTGATCGTGGTGTCCTCCGTCTCGCCGGAGCGATGGGACACGATGGACGCCCAGCCGGCGCGGCGCGCGAGCTCGATGGCGTCGACCGTCTCGGTCAGCGTCCCGATCTGGTTGAGCTTGATGAGCACCGCGTTGGCGGCCTTCTCGTCGATCGCGCGGCGGATTCGCTCGGTGTTGGTGACCAGGAGATCGTCGCCGACCAGCTGCACCGTGGACCCAAGTCGCTCGGTGATCAGCTTCCAGCCGTCCCAGTCGTCCTCGGCCAGGCCATCCTCGATCGAGATGATCGGGTAGCGGGCGACCCAATCGGCCCAGAGGTCCACGACCTCGCCGGACTCCAGCGTGCGGCCCTCGCGGGCCAGCACGTACCGGGTGGGCCTGCCGTCCTCGCCGCTGCCGGGCTCCACGAGCTCGGTGATGGCGGGATCCAGGGCGATGGCGATCTCGTCGCCGGGCCTGTAGCCGGCCTTCTCGATCGCGCGGATGACGACCTCGACCGCGGCCTGGTTGGTCGGCAGGGACGGCGCGAAGCCTCCCTCGTCGCCCTGGCCGGTGGCGTGACCTTCGTCGCTGAGGATCGTGCGCAGCGCCGCGAACACCTCCGCTCCCGCCCGCAGCGCCTCGGGAAACGAGGCGAGCCCGACGGGCATGACCATGAATTCCTGGAAATCCGTGGAGTTCAGGGCGTGCTTGCCACCATTGAGGATGTTGAACATCGGGACCGGCAGGATCCGGGCACCGACGCCGCCGAGCCAGCGGTAGAGCGGCACCTCGTGCGAGGACGCCGCGGCATGCGCGCAGGCGAGGGATACGCCGAGAATCGCGTTGGCGCCCAGCTCGCCCTTGTTGGGCGTGCCGTCCAGCTCGAGCAGGACGTCGTCTATGCCTGACTGGTCAGCGGCATCGAAGCCGAGGATGGATGGCCCGATCCGTTCGGTGACGTTGCCGACCGCCGTCAGGACGCCCTTGCCACCGTAGCGGGATACGTCGCCGTCGCGGAGCTCCACCGCCTCGTGAGCACCCGTCGAGGCACCGGACGGGACGGCGGCGCGGCCCATCGAACCGTCCTCCGTGACAACGTCCACCTCGACGGTCGGGTTGCCCCGGGAATCGAGGATCTCCCGGGCATCGACCCAGGCGATGGTTGTGTCGCTCACTTGACGGCCTCCGGCTCACGGTCCAGGAGGACCGTCACGCCCGGCAGCTCGCGCCCCTCGAGGAACTCGAGGGAGGCCCCGCCACCGGTGCTGATATGGGTCATCTTGTCGGCCAGGCCCTGCTGCGAGATCGCGGCGACGGAATCCCCGCCACCGACGACCACCACAGCGCCGTCCTCCGCGCGATCCGCGAGGAACCGGGCGATGGCCTTGGTGCCGTGCGCGAACGAGGGGATCTCGAACACGCCCAGCGGGCCGTTCCAGAGGACCGTGCGGACATCCGCCAGGGCCTCCTCGATGTTGGACAGGGTCTGTTTGCCAAGGTCCACGATGTGCCAGCTGGCCGGGACCTTGTCCGCGGAGAGCGTCTTGTACTCGGTGCCGCGGGTGACTTCCTTGGCCACGATCACGTCCACCGGCAGGACGACCTTGACGCCCCTCCCCTCGGCCGCGGCGAGGATCGCGCGGGCGTCCTCCACGCGGTCCGGCTCGGCCAGGCTCTTGCCGATCGGCTTGCCCTGAGCGAGCAGGAAGGTGTTGGCCATCCCGCCGCCGATCACCATGATGTCGACCTTGGCGAGCAGGTTCTTGAGGACCTTGATCTTGTCGGAGACCTTGGCCCCACCGATGATCGCCGCGAACGGCCGCTCGGGGTTGTCGAGCAGCCTGCCGAGGTTCGCGAGCTCCTTCTCCATCAGGAACCCGGCATACGCCGGACGGAGCTTCGCGATCCCCACGGTTGACGCGTGGGCGCGGTGCGCGGTCCCGAACGCGTCGTTCACGTAGACGTCGCAGTACGCCGCGAGGGCCTCCGCGAACACCGGATCGTTCTTCTCCTCCTCCGCATGGAAGCGGAGGTTCTCGAGGAGCAGGACCTCGCCGTTGCGCAGTCGCCGCACCGCGTCCTCCGTGCCCACTCCAAGGGCGTCGCCGGTCACCGGGACGGTCTTGCCCATCAGCTGGCCCAGGCGCTCGGCAACCGGCCGGAGCCGGAAGCTGTCACTGACCTTGCCGACCGGCCGGCCGAGGTGGCTGGCAAGGACGACGCGGGCGCCCTGCGCCTGCAGGTACCGGATGGTCGGCAGCGCCGCCCGGATGCGCGAGTCGTCTGTGACCCGTCCATCCTCGAGCGGTACGTTGAAGTCCACGCGGACGAAGACCCTCTTGCCCCCGGCATCGAGGTCGCGGACTGTGAGCTTGTCCATCATTGGTTCCTCCGGGAGCCCCGAGGGCTCCGGGTCAGTCCAGCCGGTCGGCGACGAACGTCACCAGATCCGCGACGCGGCAGCTGTAGCCCCACTCGTTGTCGTACCAGGCGATGACCTTGATGAAGTTCCCACCCAGGACCATGTTCGACGGGAGGTCGACGATCGAGGATCGGCTGTCGCCGCGGAAGTCGCTCGACACCAGCGGATCGTCGGAGGCGCCGAGGATGCCCTTGAGCGGGCCGGCCGCCGCGTCACGGAAAGCCTGGTTGAGCTCTTCGAGGGTGACGTTCCTCTCGAGCTCCGCGGTGAAGTCCACGACCGAGACCGTGGGGGTCGGAACGCGGAGGCTGAAGCCGTCGAACTTGCCTTTGAGGTCCGGGATCACGAGGGCGAGGGCCTTGGCGGCGCCGGTGGTCGTGGGGATGATGTTGAGGCCGGCGGCGCGGGCGCGACGCGGGTCCTTGTGCGCGACATCCAGGATGCGCTGGTCGTTGGTGTAGCTGTGGATGGTGTTCATCAGGCCACGCTTGATGACCCAGCGATCGTGGACGACCTTCGCGGCGGGTGCCAGGCAATTGGTGGTGCAGGACGCGTTGCTGATGATGTTGTGCTTCGCAGGATCGTAGGCGCCCTCGTTCACTCCGAGGACGATGGTGATGTCCTCCTTCTTGGCGGGCGCGCTGATGATGACCTTCTTCGCGCCGGCGGCGATGTGGGCACCTGCCTTCTCGGCATCGGTGAAGAGGCCGGTGGACTCGATGACGATGTCGACGCCGAGGTCTCCCCACGGGAGAGTCGCCGGGTCCTTGACCTGGAGGACCTTGACCGTCCTGCCATCGATGACGATCGAGTCGTCCGTGTGACTGACTTCGCCCGGATAGGCCCCGTAGGTTGAGTCGTGCTTGAACAGGAGTGCATTCGTCTTGACGTCGACGAGATCGTTGACCGCGACCACCTCGACATCAGGGGAACGTTCGATGAGTGCCTTGAGGGACTGGCGGCCAATGCGGCCGAAGCCGTTGATGCCGACACGAACGGTCATGTAGAGGCCTCCTTGGGCGGGGGACGCTTGCCGGCGGGCGCACGGTGGGGAGCGCTCGACGGTACAGGATGAGGAACGGTGGGACGAACCCTCGGCCATCCGGCGGCATCGGCCGGGCGGTACGACGTCGGGAGCGCTGCGACGGTCGCCGGGATGGCGGCGGTGGCGGCGACCCCGAAGCCGGGGGTTCTGCCTCGGCGGTCGGACCGGCCAGAGGACCGGTTCTGGGGAGGGGTCATGCCCGCTGGCCCGGGATCAGGGCCGGGGTCGTGGGCGATGGCCGTGGGAAGGGGCAGGGCGTGACCTCGGGTGGTTCTGGAACGTGTGCTCGGGGAGAATGGTAGCAAAGGGATCTATCGGCTCCCGCGACCCCCCGGCCCGGAATGCGGGGGGCCCATTGGGACCATGCCGAGCACCATTGAGCCCCCTCAGGCCGTGCCTTCGGGGGCTCAATCTGTGGTTCTGAAGCTACGAGGTCAGCCGCCGATCCGGAAGACCTTGCCGCCGCACTTCGGGCAGGTGCCCTTGAGCGCGGGCTTGCCGTTCTTCATCGTGATCTGCTCGGGGTTCTGGACCTCGACCTTGACCTTGTCCTTGACGCAGTAGGCCTCTGCCATGGGGTTCGATCCTCCTCACGCAATCCGCGTCACGAGAGCACGCCTCTCGAGTCCGCGTGGTCGCTAGGGTCTGGCGCTCATGCTGGGGTCCAAAGCGACGGGCGCCAGCGCGCCGCCCCGGCCATCGATTTCTGGCGGTCGAGCGCCGCGAGGATCAGGAGGCTCTCGAGCCCCGTCTCCACCACGGCGGCCTCCGCCCTATCCTTGACGTCCCCTTCCACGAACTCGCCGGTCACGCGGCTGGAGTAGACGGTGCACACGACACCGGAACGACACCCAGCGAGTCCCGCGAGCACGAAGACGGCCGACGCCTCCATCTCGAAGTTGAGGATGCCCTGGCGGGACATCTCTTCCGCGAGGTCAGGGTAGCGGATGGGAAGGTGGGGGATCGGGCGCCCCTGCGCACCGTAGAAGCCGGGCGCTGTCGCCGTGATCCCGAGGTGGTACGGCTGGCCCACCCGCTCGGCCGCCTCGACGAGCGACAGCACGGCCTCGTAGTCGGCAACGGCCGGGTAGCCGTCGTGGACGAACCAGTTGGTCGTGGTCTCCATGCGGACGGACCCGGTCGAGATCACGAGGTCACCCAGGCCCATGTTGGGCTGGAGGCCACCGCAGGAGCCGATCCGGATGAACGTCGGGCGCTGGACCAGGGCGAGGATCTCGGCGAGCACGATCTCAATGTTGTCGGTGCCGATACCCGTTGAGACGCACGAGACGCGGAGGCCCTTGTAGGTGCCGGTCGCCGAGGCGAACTCCCGGTTGCGGTGGCGCATCTCGACCTCGTCGAAGTGCGCGGCAACCTTGTCGACCCGGTCCTGGTCGCCCGGAAGCAGGATGTAGTCGGCGAGCTCGCCCGGCCCGAGTCCGATGTGGTACTGCCGCTCGCCGGCGGGGGTCGCGACGCGGATATCCGCGTTCTGCAAGAGCTCGCTCCCTCGATGCCTCACGCTCACCCGGCGTGCGCTGCGCCCGAGGATAGGCGCCTGATTCCACGAGCGTCAAGCCGTCCTGCGCACGAGGGAGCCGTGTGGGGCGCACCGGGCTCACGCCAGGGCGTCCCGAACAGGACTGGCAGGGTGGGTGCCGGGGCCGACGATGGCGTCCAGCCGGGCGACGATCCGGGACCGGAGCAGGCGCTTCGAACGGCGGCGGCGGACGAGTGCTGCCACCCCGGCGATGAGCCCGGTGATGCCCAGCGTGACCATGACCGCCGAGGCCGCGCCGAGAACCGTGCTGCGTTCAGTGTCCGAGACGACCGAGTCCGCTGCGGCGGCACCGTCGGGCTGGGTCGCGAGGCTCGTCCCCGCCTCGAGGACGGCGTCGCCGGCGGCGGCGCCCGGATCGTCGGCTGAGCCCAGATCGCCCAGAAGCGCGACGGATGACGGATCCGAGACGACCACCACGGTCTCGTTCCGGGCCGCGTCGCCGATCTCGACCACTCCCGTGGCGTTGACCGCGTCGCCGGGACGCAGGACCGGGAGCAGATCCGCTGCCGCGGCCGCCAGCACGATGCGGGCATTCGCCGTCCCATCGTCCAGGCGGATACCCGCTTCCTCGACCGCGGTCACGAGCCCGCCCACGTGAACCTCCCGGCCCGCGTGTGCCGCAAGATCTGCGAGGTCCACGTCCGGGGCGTGCGCCGGCGCCCCGTCCGCGAGCGGGATCTCGGCCTTCCCGCCGCGCCCTTGCCCCGTGACGCCGACCGCCGCAGAGCCGGGTGACGCGGCGGCCTCCGCACCGAGCACGAGGTCCGAGGGCCGCCTGGGGAGGACGGCATACCGTCGGTCGGTCGCCGTCGGGTACGGTCGCTTCACGATGCCCGTGACGGTCGCCGTTCGTCCCTTGGTGACCGCGGCCACCGCGATGCCGCTGCCCGGAAGCCCGGCCACCAGGATCCGGGTGCGGCCAATCTGCAGCTCCGCCTGCCAGCGGTCCCCGGACCGGTGGACGTCCACGATCGTGCCGCGCACGCGGACCAGGCGCCACTCCGTTGCAGCGCCGGGCGCGATGGCCAGCGAATGCGCGGTGGGCGCCCGCTCGCCGAGCACCCGAACATCGTCCGCGCGCAGGCGCGGCGCACCCCACGCCCGGCCGACGGTCCCTGTGACCCGGACACGACGACCCGCCTTGACGGCCGCATCCGGTCCCGAGAGATACACCTCGATCGCGCCCGTCGAGTCCTCCACGATCGTGCGTCGTGCGCTCGCATCGAGCAGCGTGGTGTCCACGGTCAGGATTCCCTCGACGGTCACCTCCCGCCCCTCGCGGACGCGGGCAGCGGCGATCGTGACCAGGGGCGCGGCAGCCGAGGCGCCGGCAGAGGAGCCGGCGGGCGGGGATGTGGCCGGGGATGCGCTGCCGGCGGGGACCAGCACAACATCCGCGCGGTCCCGGAGCCAGACGCGGTAGCCGTCGAGCGCTCCCTTGCGGGACGCCCGCTGACCGACGATGCCGGTGAAGGTTCCGATGGCGCCCTTGCGCAGGACAGCCGCGTCGAGTCCGGCTGCGCGATCGGCCATGACGCGGAGGGTGGCCCCGTCCTCCCCGGTGATCGTGAGCGACAGGTCGCCGCTGGTGGCCCTGGATGCCGAGGTGGTGATCGTGCCTGTCACGATCACGAGCCTGCCCTCGACGGTCTCGCCCGCGGCCCCGGCTTCGAGGGCCATGGGGACGGGCAGCACGCCTGTGCCGAGGATCGACAGCCCGGTGGGGGTGGGACGGATCTCCGTCTGGCCGAACGGCACGGCGATGGCGCCCCGGACCTCGACCAGGGTTCCGCGCGGCGGAACCGCCTGGCCATCGGCAAGGTGGATCACGATGCCGCCCGTCGTGTCATCGATGGCGAACAGCGGGGGTGTCCCAAGGCGCCCGGCCTCCGCGACCACCACGCCGCGGGTGACGACAGTACTTCCCGGTGCGACGAGGCGGGCCGCGGCGACCGTCACGACCGTGGGGTTCGGGGATGGCGTCGGTGAGTGCGTGGGGCCGACGCTCGGTGACGGCGACGCGGATGGGGTGGCGGTTGCGGAGGGTTCGGCCGACGGCGACGGGGTGGCTGACGGTGTGGGCGTGGGATCCGGCGACGGGGTGGGCGAAGGGCTGGGCGAAGGCGTCGGAGGCGGGAGCACCGTCAGCTCGTCAGCCAGCGACGCCTGGAGCCGGTACCCGGTGAGCCCCGTCCCGCTGCTGTCGCGCTGACCGAGCGGGCCGGTGGCAGTGACCCGGTCCCCTGTGCGAGGGGCGGCGGTGCCCAGAGCCACCGGACCGACGATCACCCGGATCGGCCCGCTTCCGTCGTCGAGCATCAGCCCCAGCCCATCGGCCATCGCGGTCGGCGTCTCGGTCACCGCGCCGGCAAGCACGATCCGTCGACCCTCCAGCGGCTCGGCCGCCTGGCCGGTCGTGGCGGGCACCGCTTCCGGGAGCGAGCCGGACCCCGTCGCGACCACGTCGGCCGCGGCAACGCGCAGGACGCGCAGCGCGTACCGCTCGTCGAGGGTCCCATGGAGCCTGACGACCGTCCCGGCGGGGAGCGTCGGCACGAGCGGCACGTCCAGGTGGACCGCTACCCCCGCCGTCGCGTCCTGAACAAACCCGGTCAGCCCGCCCTCGAGGGCGCCGAGATCCGTGGTGAGCACCCCCTCGGTAGACACGATGGTCCCGTTGGGCAGGGCCCGAAGCGCCTCGATGGGCAACAGTGGATCCGGCGTCGGCGTGGGGGTCGGCGTGGGCGTGGGGGTCGGGGCCGGCGTCGGTGCGGGGGTCGGCGTGGGGGTCGGCGTGGGCGTGGGGGTCGGGGCCGGCGTCGGTGCGGGGGTCGGCGTGGGGGTCGGCGTCGGCGTGGGGGTCGGGGCCGGCGTCGGTGCGGGGGTCGGCGTGGGGGCCGGCGTCGGGACCGGCGTGGGGGTCGGGACCGGTGTCGGCGTGGGGGTCGGGACCGGTGTCGGTGCGGGGGTCGGATCCGCCGTGAGACCCTGGCGGACCGGCGCCGCGTTCACCACGAGATCCGCCGCATTGTGGTTCGTGTCCGTGCCGTTGCCGAGCGTGCCGCCGGGCAATCGCTCGATCGACATGCCCGCTGCGGGCGCCGCTGCCGCCGTCCCCTCGACGAACACGTTCGCCGCGTCACCCCAACCGACTGCGTCGAGCGGCTCGCCCCCGATCGGCCGCAACACGAGCGTTCCACCAGTCGCGGCGAGCCCGCCGGACCAGGTCGCGTCCGCCGTACCGGCGTGCACCCCGAGCGCGTTTGCCAGCAACACGTGCCGGCCGGCCTCCACCGTGACCGAACCCGTCCACGCCACCTTCCGCGTGGCCGTGGCCCCGGAGCTCGTGACGTACGCCACCTCCAGCCCGACCAGGTCGACGGACGATGTCGACGCGTTGTACAGCTCCACGAACTCGTCAGAGGCCGACACGCCGCCGGTCACGACCTCCGCGATGACCAGCGTGGAGGATGCGGGCCAGCTGGCGGCAGCCACAGGAGCAGCCTCCGGCAAGGCTGCAGCAAGCGACGGCCCACGGGCGCTCAGCCCGAGCACCATGAACAGGGTGAGTGCGGCAGACGCCGCGAACCGGACACGCGCCATCGAGGACCTCCGCGGCGGGCGTGATCGGCAGGGTGAGCAGGGACAGCAGCCTACGGGGCCTCACTTACGCGTCGCTTAGCCCGGGATGCTGGGACCCGGTACGATGCACCGGCCCGCATCTGCCGACAACGCGCTGCGGCACCGCTCGACAGGAGGAGTTTGTGGCTCGCGCCAAGCGCACCGATCGCACCGCTGCCCGTCGCCGACACCGGGCCGAGCAGGCCGCGCTGGCCGAACCCGCAGCCGTTGCGGATGCCGAGACTGCTCCGGCCAAGGGCAAGGGGGCCGCATCGCAGACGTCCACGCAGGCGCGGCCCGGGATCGTGGCGTCGTTCAAGGCTGCCTATCGCCCGCTCGACCTGCGTGGCGACCTCCTGGCAGCCCCCAAGGTCCTGACGCACTGGGGCGTGCTGGCCGCCATCGCGATCACCGTCGCCGCTTCCGCGGTGTTCATCATCTCGACCAACGAGTTCGCGTCATCGATCAACTTCAGCGATCCGGAGCCGCTGGCCGGCAAGAGCCTCGACACCGTCTCGAGCATCTCGTACACCGTCATCTCGATGCTCATCGTGCCGCCGCCCATGGCCGGCGCGTTCCTGATCGGCTTCACGGCCAAGCGCGCGAGCTGGCTGGGTGGGCTCGTGTTCGGGATCATCGCTGCCGCCTGCTACGCCGTGGTGCTGTCGAGCCCGTCGGGCAAGCTGCTCACGGCAGGCGAGCCGGCCGGCACGGCGATCGCCTCCGCCGCGATGCTCTCCCCGGTGGGCGCCGCCCTGTTCGCCTCGGCGGCCGCCTGGTACCGCCGGTTCCTGGACCTGGCCAACCCGAACCGCAACAAGGCGCGCCAGCAGCAGGGCAAGGCGAAGCCGCGCCAGAAGACCGCCAGCTCGTCCGCGCGCCGCTGATCCTCCGCGCCGTCGGCCGGCGCGATTGACCGCGTCCGAACGCGGAAGAACGCGCCCGAGCGCGGCCCTGAGCACGCCCAGGATCCCTACCCGAGGCGCCGCATCCCGGCCTGGCCCAGCTGCCTGACGCCCGATGGTGACTCGGGGCCACCTGCGCCTCCTGCCGCCTCCACCAGCGGCACCACCCCGCGTGCGATGACGTTGACCACGTTCCCCTCCCGCTGGAGGTCGCCGTCCACCAGGATCAGCGCGTGGCGGCGGACCACGGACCGCAGCCGCTGCCACGTGTCCGGCCAGAGGGTGACGTTCACCATCCCCGTCTCATCCTCCAGCGCCAGGAATACCGTTCCCCGCGCGGTCATCGGGTGCTGGCGCGTCACCACCAGCCCGCCGATCAGCACCGGCCCCGGGCCGCGGTCCGCCAAGGCCGCGTTCGTCACCGCGCCAAGCCGATCCAGCGCCTCCCGGAACAGGCCCACCGCCTGTCGTCGCGCATCCAGGCCCACCACTGCGTAGGCGTCGCCCAGGCGCTCCGGCTCCGTGATCGGCGGCAGCGCGGGGGCCTCGGTCGCCGGCAGGCGCAGGTCCATCGGCCGCCCGGCGGCCCGCTTCGACTCCGCGGCCCCCCGCATGGATCGCCCGTCCACGCGCCCCTTCGCCGCCCCCGCCACCTCGCGCAGCTGCCAGAGCAGCTCCCGCCGGGGCCGGCCCAGCGAATCCAGCGCCCCCGCCCGGATCAGCCGCTCCACGACCTCCTCGGCCAGGCCGGTCCGCTCCACCACGTCCGCCAGGCTCGTGTACGGACCCCGGGCGAGCTCCGCGTCCAGCCGAGCCTGCTGCTCCTCGCCGATTCCCTTCACCAGGTGCAGCCCCAGCCGCACGCCCCAGCCGGTCATCGTCTCAGCCGCCCAGCGCTCGCGCGCCGCCGCACGAGGGATCACACAGGCGCTGGAGCGGACCGGCCCCGGCCTCGCCTCGATCCCCGCGCCCTCCGGCAGCGGCTCGCCGGCATCGGCATCGTGCGTGCCATCGTCCCCGGCAGCCCCCGCCAGCACCCAGCCGGGCCGACCCACCCACTCGGTCGTCGTGCGGTGCGAGCTCCGGTTGACGTCCACCGGCAGCACCGCGACCCCGTGGCGCTTGGCGTCGTTGACCAGCACCTCCACCGGGTAGAACCCCATCGGCTGGGCGTTGATCAGCCCGACCAGGAACTGCGCCGGGTAGAACAGCTTGAGGAAGCTCAATTCATAGGCGGTGCGGGCGAAGGCGGCGGCG
Source organism: uncultured Chloroflexia bacterium (assembly GCA_963766735.1). Taxonomy (GTDB): domain Bacteria; phylum Chloroflexota; class Limnocylindria; order Limnocylindrales; family CSP1-4; genus CAIXZV01. Next base: position 278,564 of record CAVYBU010000008.1, on the reverse strand, counting down.
TGGCTCTTGGCGAAGCCGAAGCTGGCGAAGGCGGCGCACTTGCGGAACAGCTCCTCGGCGTCGTCACGCGGCATCGACTGCACGCGGATGCAGCCGTCCACGAACTCCGCGTGGAGCTGCTCCATCTCGCGGGCGGATCGGTACGTCCCCATCGCCCGCCGGAACCCGTCAGAACCCGCCGGCGTGAACCCCGCGACATCGATCGCGATCTTCATCACCTGCTCCTGGTACAGGATCACGCCGAGGCTGTCATGAAGGATCGGCTCCAGGCTGGGGTGGAGGTACGTCACCGGCTCCAGGCCCTGCTTGCGGCGCAGGTACGGGTGAACGGCGTTGCCCTGGATGGGGCCTGGGCGGATGATCGCCACCTCCACGACCAGGTCGTCCAGGCTGGCCGGACGCGATTTCGGCAGCGTCTGCATCTGCGCCCGGCTCTCCACCTGGAACACGCCCACGGTGTCCGCGGCCTGGAGCATGGCGAAGACCTCCGGGATCTCCTCTGGGATCCGGTCCAGGTCCAGGCAGACGGCGCAGTCGTGCTCGATCAGTTGCACGGTCTCGTCGATGGCCGCGAGCATCCCGAGGCCGAGCAGGTCGAGCTTGATCAGCTTCATCGTCTCGACGTCACGCTTGTCGTACTGGACGACGACGCGATCCTTCATCGTCGCTCGTTCGATGGGAGCAATGTCGATGAGGGGGGCTGCCGTGATCAGCATGCCGCCGCTGTGGATGGACAGGTGGCGGGGGAAGCCGTCGACGCGGGCGCACAGCTCCAGCCAGCGTTCCCAGTCCGAGAGTGCCACCACGGAGCCCGTGTGGCGGCCGGGGTCCCTGGGTGGTTGCGGCTCGTGGCGGGCATCGGTCGGGGCCGGATCGTGGCGGCGGGCCTCGGACTGGAGGACGCCGCTCTCGGGATCCAGGCGGGCGGCAATCTCCAGGGCGCGGCCCGGCGGCCCCTCCCTGATCCAGCGCTCGCTCACCGGGGAGTCGCCGGGGCCGCCCTCGTCCTCGCCGGGGCGGATCCTCGCCGCGGCCGTCGTCGCACCCTCCACCACGCCCGCCACCACGCCCGCCACCGCGCCCGCCACCGTCGTCGCGGCCGTCGTCGCAACCGCCGCCGCACCCTCCACCGCACCCAGGCGAACGCCCGGTCCAGGTTCCATCACGGAGTCCTGCCACCTACCAACGTGGCTGGTGGTCGTCCTGGTCGTGCCGGCACTGGTGACGCGTCCAGTCGTTCGCGCGACCCCGCTCACGCTCGGAGCGATACGTTCCGTGCCGTCCAGGCGTCGCTCGCCGTCCGTTTCCCCGCCTACCACCAGCGTGGTTGGTGACTGACAGGGCGCCACGTCCCTGGCGGCGCTACCACCAGCCGGGCTGGTGGCTGACGGAACCGGGGCGGCGGCCCGAACTGGGGCTGACGGAACCGGGGCGGCGGCCCGCACGGCGCCGGACCCCTCCCCCGGTCGCGCGAAGAACTGCGCGAACCCGCCCTCCGCCTCCAGGTCCCGCCGGACCATCACGCTGTCGTGCGTCTCGAGCGCCTTCGCCACCCGGTCCACCAGCGGGCGTGGGAACCCGAGCGCGTTCCCCACCTCGCGTACCGCCGATCGCGCCCGGTACGTGACGAGGTTGCAGACCATCCCCGTGTGCTCGGGCCCGTACTTCCCGTACACGTACTGGATGACCTCCTCCCGCCGCTCGGAGCTGAAGTCGATGTCCACGTCCGGGTACGCCGTCCTGCCCTCGTTGATGAACCGCTCGAACAGCAGCTCGTGGCGAATCGGGTCCACCCGGGCGATCCCCAGGACGTACGCCACGATCGAGCCCGCCGCGCTCCCGCGGCCCTGCGCCGGTATCCCGCGCAACTTGGCGAACTGCATCAGGTCCCAGCAGATGAGGAAGAACTCGGCGAGGCCCGTCTTCTCGATGACGTCCAGCTCGTGGGCCAGCTGCCGCATCACGGCCGGCGTGAACGGGTGGTACCGGCGTCGGGCACCCTCCCAGCACAGGCCGGAGAGGTGGCTGAACGGTGTCTCGCCCTTCGGCACCGCGAACCCCGGGAAGCGGTAGCGCTCGAACGCGAGCTCTACCCGGCACGCCGCAGCAAGCTCCACCGACGCCGCGATCCCCTCCCGCCACGCCCGCGCCAGCACCGGATCGGCCGTGACCACGGCGTCATCCCCCGGCGGCATCGCCAGCAGCTCCGCCGCTCCCTTGAGGTACGACTCGCCGTCCGGCCGGCGCAGGTCCCGCAGCTCCGACAGCGTCCGCCCGTGCCGGATCGCCACCAGCACGTCCTGGAGCTCGCGATCCTCCGGGAGCGCGTAGTGGACGTCGTTGGCCACCACCACGGGCAACCCCAGCTCACAGGCCAGGCGCGCCGTCTCCGAGGCCAGCCAGTCGTCGTCCGGGAGCAGGTGGTGCGAGAGCTCCAGGGCGAACCCGCTTGTCGCGACGGCATCCGAGCTCCCCAACATCCGCGCGTACCGCTCCGCCGCCGCACGAGCCCCCTCGCGATCGCCCGCCCGCAGGCGCCGCGCCAGCTCCCCGTGCCGGCAACCCGACAGCGCAACCAACCCCTCCGCGTGCGTCTCCAGCAGCGCGTGCGTGAACGCCGGCACCGCCTTCGTCCCCGCCAGGTTCGCCCGCGACACCAGGCGGCACAGGCTCCGCCAGCCGATCGCATTCCGGGCCAGCAGCACCAGGTGCGGCCCTCGCTCCGCCTCCCCGATCCCCCGGTGATCCTCCTTGACCACCTGCCGATGGCCGGGCAGCCTGGCCCGATCCGGACGGGGCCGCGCCGGGCGACCCTCCACGGCACGCGGGGCCTCGGGGCGGACCGGCGACCGGCGGCCCGGGCGCCACGCCCGGCGGCCCGGAACCGCGATCCCGTCCGGGTCCGCCACCGCCGCATCGAGCAGCTCGATCTCGATCCCGATCACCGCGTGCAGCCCGGCCGCCTCCGCGGCGCTCGCGAACCGGACCGCACCGTACAGCCCCTGGTGATCGGTGACCGCGAGCCCCGTCAGCCCCAGCTCCACGGCCCGTGCGACCAGGTCGTCGGGGGCGGACGCCCCGTCCAGGAACGAGAAGTGGCTGTGACAGTGAAGCTCTGCGTACGGGGGGAGGGGCACGGGGATCTCCGGGGGCGGGTCCGGAATCCTAGAACATCCGTTCGATATTGACCAGACGGAAAGAGGCGCCAGCGGGCTCATTGTCGATGAGCGAAGTGGCAAGCCGATCGGCGAGTGGAGACCGGCTGGGCGGCATCCAGCCTCCCTGCCTCAGACGGGCGACACCACCACGTCCGCCAGCGACGCAACCACGTGGTGCGCCCCGGCCGCCCACAACGCGGGCTCCACGCCTGGTCGGTCCGGAACCCCGACGGCGACCATGCCCGCCGCAACGGCCGCCCGGACCCCAACCGCAGAATCCTCGAAGGCGATCGCATCCGACGGCGGGACGTCCAGCAGGCGGCATGCCTCGAGGTAGGCGTCCGGAAACGGCTTCGACCGCCCCAGGTCCGCCCCGGACGTGACGACCTCGAACGCGTCGAGCAGGCCCGTCCGCTCCAGGGCCAGGCGGACGAGAGGTCCGGCCGTGCTCGACGCCACGCCCAGCCGCACCCGGCCCTCCAGGGCCCGGACCAACGCCTCTGCTCCGGGAAGCATCCCGGGCCCGGTTTCGTACTGAGCGCGCATGAGGGCCACCAGCTCCTCCGCCAGCAGCGCGGGATCCAGGCCACCCAGCCGTTGCGCGTAGATCTGCACCGACTCTGCGATACCCCGGCCGTGCGTCGCCTCGCGGTCCGCAGCAGTGAGGCGATCGCCGTGGCGCTCGAGCAGATCGGCCTCTGCCTGCGCCCAGAGAGGCTCCGTATCGAGCAGGAGCCCGTCCATGTCAAAGACAACGGCGCGGAAGGCGCCGGGCAGGACGAGGGAGCTGGCGATGGCGGTCACGGCCGGCAATTGTAGGGCGAGCGCCGTCGGCGCCTGGCTGGAGGAATCTGCGGCGGCGCGTAACCAATCCATGGAGTCATGCGTCTCAGACACGTGATCGCCAAGCGGATGCTCCACCCGGACCGGCGCCTCGCCCTCGACCTGCTGCTGCGAGGTGCGGCAGCGGCGCTCTCCGCGGGGCTGATCCTGGGGCTCCTCCCAGCGATCACACAGGCGGCGGCGTAGGGCCGCTCTCCGTTCCGGTGGGCTGACTGCCCGCGGAACCACACCGGCGGCGGGCCGTCGCGATGACGACCGCCGACCTGCCACCCGGACCTGAGCAGCCCGGGGGCCGATGACCGAGGTCCCTCGTCGCTCGGGCGGCGGGGGCCCTCTTCTGCCGGAAAGCGAACGCCGGTTACGATGGCGGCATGCGACCCACCCTTGACGGCATCCGGCCCGGTCCGCTGATCCTCGTATTCGTCATTGCCCTGGGAGCTTCCGCTTGCGGCGGATCGTCGCCTTCGTTCACGACTGGTCCTGATCCCACGAGCGGATCGACGAACGCGCCGACCGCCGCGCCAACGGCCGCGGCGGAACCCACGGCGGTCCCCGGCGGCGGGACCCCGGGCAGCTCCGGACCCGTGGAACCGCCCATCACCACCATCCCCACGACCCAGACCGACTGGGGCGAGATCGTGGACGTCCTCCCGGCCGACTTCCCCGTCTTCCCCGACGCAGCGGTCGGCGAGCCGCCTTCAGAACCCGTCTCGGGCGCCCACCTCGCGCTCGCTGGCGTGGATGAGGTGGCGGCGTGGTATCGCAACGCGCTCGAGGCAATCGGCATGAGCACGCTCGACCTCTCCTCGCCGCTGGAGGACGGGTCCCGGGTGCTCGACATGCAGGGCGACCTGCCGGAGTGCCGCGCCCGCCTGACCTTCCGTCCGGCGTCCGAATCAACGATGATCACCGTGCTCCTCGCGGCCGGCTGCTTCGGCGGCGGGGGCTGATTTCGGAACGAAGGAGAACAAGGCGCATGGAGCCGACGACGCGGGACTTCCTGGGAGCGGGGGTGCTGGCACTGGTCCTGATCGGGTTCGTCCTGCTGCTCGTGATCGCCGCGCTGCCGGCCTGATCCCGTTCGCGGTCTCCGCCGGTTCGGGGCGGCTGCAACATTCGGAGGGCCTGCGGCGTCATTGGTATCGGCGACCGAGTGGAGCAACTCGGTCACGGATTGGGGGACCATCGGTGCAGACGACTCGACCGCGTGACCTGGGCGCACTCGTCCTCGTCCTCGGCGTGTTCCTCGTGCTGTTCGTCGTCTCGATCATCCTCGGGTCCCCCGCCGTCCGCTGACGGTCAGGGGCCAGGCATGCCGCTCGGTCGCCGCCATCCCTTCGAGCTCGCTCAGTCGTAGAGCCGTTCCAGGTGCCACGTGCCGGCAATGCGGTCCCGGTACACGAGGGCCAGCCAGTTCCTCCCCACCACCTTGAAGTAGTCCCGGGCGATCGGCTCACGCCACCACGATTCCTCCACGCGCCACCGGTTGCAGACCTCCACGGGCTCCCGGCGGCCGCCCCAGTCGATGGCAACCAGGCGCCCCTCGGCGTCCAGCTGCGCGTCGATCGCGGGGTGCTCCCGCAGCAGGCGCGTCATCGGCGCCCCCTCCCGGCCGGCATCGCCGCACCCGTCCGGCCGTCCCCGTCCGTCACCGCCGCGCCCGCCACCGGCTGCCAGCGCCAGCGCGCCTCGGCCAATGGCGCCTCCGTGTCGGCCAGCTCCACCCGGCGCACCCGGTCCGCCCCGAACGCGATCGCCAGACGGGCCAGCTGCCAGGCGAGACGCGCGTCATGGACCGCCTGGGGCGTGAACAGCGGCAGCTGCTGACCCCGCGCCGTGTCCACCAGGCCCAGCTCCAGCTCCAGGCGCGCGACGGCAGCCGATGGCGGAGCCTGTTCCAGGCGTGCGAAGAGCAGCCGCTCGATCGCCGCGGGGTCCGCGGTGGGCTCCGGGAAGCGCTGCTCGAGATGGAGCCCGGCCGGGGTCCCGCGGCGGGCGAACGCGAGATCGAAGGTGACGGCAAGGCGGGCGAGCCCCGCGGCCTGGCCTCGCGCAGCCAGCTGGTCGCCCAGCGCTGCCGCCAGCCGGTGGAGAACGAAACGGAGCGCCTCGAGGCCCTCCGCCGGCGGGTCCAGTGGCAGGGCCAACGCCATCCGCTCCGGGGCTCTCCGAGGGCGGAAGCGTTCGGTCTCCTCGCCCCTTGCCCGTGCGTGAAGCCTCGCGCCCTCGTCCCCGAACCGCGCGATGACGGCCGAGCGTGGCAGCTCCGCCACCGACCCGATCGTCCGCAGCCCGAACCGGGCGAGGCGGGCCCGGATGTCCGCGTCCCGCGTGAGGAGGCGGGCGGGGTACGGGGCGAGGAACCGCTCATCGTCGCCGGGCGGAACGAGCATCGGTGGCGCTCCCTCGGGGGTGTGCGCGGCCGCGATGCCCGCGGCGAAGCCCGTTCCGGCGATCCCCGCCCGGGGTGGTCCCGGGAGGATTGGAGCCAGGGCCTCGGTCACACGGACGACCAGCCGCTCCTCCACGCCCCACAGGCGCATCAGCCCGTCGGCGTGGACGGCGATCCGCCCGAACGACGGGTCCCGGACGTCGCTCGAGGCGGCGATCCCCGGGCTGAACGTGGCAAGGCGCTCGCAGGCCGCTTCGAGGGTGTCCCGGTCTGCGTCAGGCGCGAGGTCGAGGAAGGTTGCCTCGGGCGCCAGCCGGTGGGCGGTCCCGAGCGGGATCCCCCGCCGGACGCCGAGTGCCCGTGCGAGCGGATCCGCGTCCACGACCGTTCCGTCCATCCAGGGCTGTCCGCCGAGGATGATCGGGCCGTGAGGCCAGGAGCCGGAGGTGGTGCCGTCCCCCGGGGAGGTGCGACCCCCCGGGGGCGTCTCCAGGCGGACCCTCGCCAGGCGGAGGGGCAGGTGAGGCCAGAGCAGGTACAGCAGGCGCATGGGTATCAGCCGATGGAGGGGGGCCTTTCAGGTCTCTGAAGAGCGGTGAGGCGACGGCAAGCCCCGGTGGTGCGGCCGGCGCGATGAGCCCATCCAGGAGCCCGGGCCGGCGCAGGCAGGCGTCCCTTGGGCCGCCCTCCGCGTACAGGATCTCGAGGTCGGCGCGACGGCCGGGCGGCCCGTAGCGGTTGCGCGCGACGGTGGCCTCGCTGCGCTGCCCCACCACGTCCCGCCCCAGGCGGATCCAGCCCGATCGCCGCAACTCCAGCCGCAGGCCGCTCGCCTCCTCCACGGCCGCCGCCAGCGTGCGGCCCAGCGCCACCGGCTCCAGCACCACGACCAGCGTCCCTGCGCGCCTGGCCAGCGCCGCGAGCCGGCCCAGCCGGTCCCCCACTCGCTTCCCGGCGACCGCGGGGTCTCGCCCATCCGGCAGGTCCAGCACCAGCAGGTCCACGGTCCGGGCTGCGAGCAACGAGCCGGCCAGCGCGAGGGCCTCCTCGATATCCGCCGGCGTCAGCACCACGAGCCACTCCGGGTTGATCCCGCGGGCGACGGCCTCCACGGGGTCGAACGCCCGTGCGAGGTCCAGCCACGCGACGATCGCCCCGCCCGCCTGAGCCTCTGCGACCGCCCGCAGCGCCACCGTGGTCTTGCCCGAGGACACGCCCCCGCGAAGCACGACCGTGGCGGAGCGCGGCAGCCCCCCCGTGCCAAGGACCGCGTCCAGTGCGGCGAACCCGGTGGAGACGATGCGCCCGTCCAGGTCCGCGGCGGGCACACCGGGCCGGGTTCGCGTGGCCGGGGTGAACGGCGCGGACGCAGGGGCAGGGGCGCGGGCTGAGGCCTCTTCACCCACCGGCTCCTCGAGCGGCAGCGGCGCGCGGGCAAGCGCTCCTTCGATCATCCCCACGAGCTCGCTGCCGCGGCGTGGAGCGGCCGCACCCCAGCGTGCCTGGAGCGCGGCGAGAGCCTCGGAGACGTCGGATGTGCGAGCCATCGGACGTCCAATAATAGAACGAATGTTCTAGTCGTCAAGGGGTCAGGATCCACCCTGTCCGGCGCCCGAACGACCCCTAGCCCGAGACCGCCAGCACCACCACCCCGACGCCCAGCAGCGCCAGCCCTGCCCACTGCGTCGGCCGGAGGCGCTCACCCATGCGCCAGACCGCGTACCCGATTGCCAGCACCGGACCGAACGAGCTTGCCAGGCCGATCAGCCAGACCGGGGCGACCTCCAGGCCGATCGCGAAGGCGATGTACCCGGCCACGTCGAACAGTCCCGTGGCCAGCACCAGCAGCACCACCGCGCGGTTCCACGGGTTGCCCGGAAGCATCAGCGGCCGCAGGGCCGTCGATCCCCGCAAGCCGATCGCCAGCAGGACCAGGACGAAGGACGCATTCGCGAGCCGCGAGCCGACCGCCACGGGCAGCCAGCCGTGTTCCCGGATCGGGTCGCTCATGAAGACTGTCACCAGCGCGAACAGGCCGATCGTGACGAACGCGATCAGCACCCCGGGGCCCACGAGCCGTGCGCTGCGGAGCGAGCGGCGGCTGAACGCCACGCCGGTCAGGATCACCCCGGCCGTCGCCAGCACGGCGCCCGCCGCCTGGAGCGGCAGCAGGGTCTCACCCCGGAACAGCACGGCCAGGATCACCGTCAGGCCGCCGTACGCGATGATGATCGGGCTCACGACGGCAAGCGGACCCAGCTTCAGTGCCGTGAAGTAGCCGAGGTACGCGACGCCCGCGAGGACCCCGATCGGCATGCCGGCCGTCATCCCTGTGATCGGGTCCGACCCGAGGCGCGCCGGATCGAGCGCGATAAACCCCAGCAGCACCACGACGCTGATCACCTGCGTCGCCGCCAGCGTCCGGAGGCTCCCAACCCGGTGGCCGGACAGTGCCGCAGTGATGTCCACCACGCCCCAGGCCAGGGACGTGAACAGACCGGCCATCAGACCTGCGGGCATCGGCCGAGTCTATCGGTCGAGCGGGGCGGCCGGGACGATGTCGCGTGCTACACTTCCGGGCCGGTCGACCCGACGTGTCGGGTGCGGCTCCCTGGGGATGTAGCTCAGCTGGGAGAGCGCCGCGTTCGCATCGCGGAGGCCAGGGGTTCGAGTCCCCTCATCTCCACCATCGTGGGTCGGTTGGGCAGGTGGTGAGCCCAAGGGTCTGTAAAACCCTCGCCTTCGGCTGTGGCAGTTCGATTCTGCCCCGGCCCACCAGCACCCCCCTGTTCTCGTTGCGGCGTGGCCGCGCGCCCGTTGTCAGCCGGCAGCGTTCCAGGGGAAGGGCTCCGTGTCGGTCCACGGACCCAGGATGAACGGCTCGCCGGGCCAGGTCGCGGTCCCGCCGGTGATCGTCAGCGGAGTCCCGGACTCCGGCAGCGCCAGCCGCACCGCGAACGTGCCGTCGCCGTCCTGCGGCAGGCGGAACCCGTCCGAGGCGAGGCAGACCGGCAGCGTGCCGTGGCAGCCGCCGGCGGCCGCGGTCCCGTCCGCGAACCCGGACAGGTCCATCTCGTCCACGATCCGACCGTCCCTGATCTCGGTGGCGAGGATGTCGGGTCCGGTGTCGCCGGTCTCGACGAGGATCTCCCACCGGTCACCTGCTCGTTCGCCGATGCCCGCCACCACCAGGCGCCAGGCCTTCGCAGCAGGGTCGCTGATGGTCGCGCCGATCGTGTCCTCGTCGACCATCTCGATCGTCAGCTCCGGGCCGAGGCGATCGCCCCCCACGTTGCCGGCGTCCGGCGAGGCCGTGATGACGGGCTGTGGGTCGGGATCGATGGCGGGCAGGGGCCCAACCGTGGGCACGGCCGTCGGGACGGCCGCGATGGACGGCCGTGTCGGGGCGGCCGATGCGCCGCACGCGGCGACGACGAGGAGGGCGAGCGAGACGGCGACGGGCGCGAGGCGCGGGAACATGGGACCTCGAGGATCGGATGCGCGGAAGCCCGGGTTCATCCGGGCAGTCTTGTGACGCTCGAACCGGCCCGATTGTTGCCCCGTGGACGCGGGAGGGACTCGCGGCGTCAGTCCAGCGCGGCGTGGAGCTCCGGTCCGTGCCGGCGGAGCCACCGGCGCCAGATCGCGTAGTCCGGGACGCGCGTCTCCAGCAGCGCCCAGAAGTGTGGTGCGTGCCCGAACACCCGCAGGTGGCAGAGCTCGTGGGCGGCGACGGCGTCCAGCGCTCCGGGCGGCGCCAGGACCAGCCGCCAGCCGAAGGAGAGGGAGCCACGCCGGGAGCAGCTCCCCCATCGGCTGGTCGTGTCGCGGATGGTGACGGACGAGGGGGACACGCCGAGCGGGAGCGCGTGGCGATCGATGGCCGCCAGCAGCGCCGCCCGGGCGCGCTGCCGGAACCACGCCTCGAGGATCGCCTCCGTGGGGCGCCTGTCCCGGGCCACCCGCTCCACCAGCAGCTCGTCGCCCTCGTCGCCGCCGATCCTCGAGACACGCGAGGAACGGGTTCGGGGCGGTGCCTCGGTGACCCGGATTCGGTGCGGGGCGCCGAGGTACGGGATCACTCGGCCGTCGTCCAGCGCGGGGCGATCCTCCAGCCGGGCGCGGGATGCCGCCTGGCGGCCGAGGTGGCGGCGGACCCATGGCTCACGCTCGGCGAGGAACGTCTCGACCACGACCTCCGGGCGGCTCCAGCCACGGCGGGCGGCCGCGGGCACGGTGACCACGACGCCGCGCTCGGGGTGGATCGTCACCCGCAGCCGCGTGGCCCGCGGCGAGCGGCGCAGCGTGTACGGGAGCGTGCCACCGGGCAGACGTGCGACGGCGTCGGTCTCGACCGCGGCTGTCGCGGCGGAGGGCGCGATGCCCCGGCGCAGGATCACGCGCCCCGTCGCAGGAACCGGCGCGGTCGGACGAAGGGGTCAAACGGCATGGCACGATCGTAGCGGGCCGAGCCGCGCTGGGACCGGGTCATCCCCGTACGCCGGTCGAGCATCGCAGGCAGGGGCCAGGGTCCGTCAGGCAGGGTCGCCCGGTCGTCATCGAGCCGTCATCCAATATCCTTACCCTCAGCATCGAGCCGGCTCAGAAGAGGGAGTGCCCAGTGTCCTCGGATGCCCCAGCCTCGGCCAACCCATGGGACTGGATCTACGCCACGCGCGAGATGACCGGTGTCGGCTGGTACGAGCCGGATCCGTTCAACTCGCGTGAGCTCGTGGCGGCCGCCATCGAGCGCGGGGGGCGCAGCATCATCGATGTCGGCGGCGGCGCGTCGTGGCTCGTGGATCACCTGCTCGACCTCGACCTCGAGCGGATCGCCGTCCTCGACATCTCCGACGCGGCCCTGACGCTGGCCCGCCACCGGCTTGGCGACCGCGCCGAGCGGATCGAATGGATTGTCGGCGACGCATCCGACCTCGGTGACGTCGGAACCTTCGACATCTGGCACGATCGTGCGGCGTTCCACTTCCTGCTCGAGCCAGCCGCCAGGCGGCGCTACGCCGACCTGGCCCGGCGGACCGTCCCCGACGCGGGCACGGCCATCGTCGCCACGTTCGCCGACGACGGTCCCGAGCGTTGCAGCGGCATGCTGGTCCAGCGCTATGAACCCGAGACCCTTGCACTGGAGCTCGGCGATGGTTTCCGGCTGGTGGACAGCCGTCGCTATCTCCATCACACGCCGACGGGTTTCCCCCAGCAGTTCCAGTACTCGACATTCCGCCGCGTCGGCAGTCAGCAACCGTGACCGCCGAGCCGGCCAACTACGGTGGCGGCCGAGAGCTCCCGGTCCATGCCGTGGTCGAGGACCCAACGGCCGACCTGGAGTCCGGGCTCCTGTTGCCTCTCCATCGGGCGCTGCTCGACATCCGCGACGGCCAGATCGTGCGGATCGCCAGTCCGAGCGATCGGCTCACCGAGCAGCTCCGGACCTTCGAGGCCGTCAGTCGTCACGCGCTGCTGACGGTGGTCCCCGACCCAGATCGGCCCGGCTGGACGTTTCACTACCTGCGCAAGGGTCAAGCGCGGACAGACTGGCCGGCGGACGGCCAACGCGAGTCCCGGCCGACCCCGGGCTCGCGATCGGGCGACTCGTTCATGCCCACCCGCCTGTGGCTCTACACCAACTACGACTGCAACCTCGCCTGCGACTACTGCTGCGTGGTTGCCGGCCCGAAGACAGATCCCAGACGGCTGTCGGACGTGCGGATCCGCGGTCTCGTGGACGAGGCCGTCGCTGCCGGCATGGACGCGGTGTTCGTGACCGGCGGCGAGCCCACGCTCCGGCCCGACATCGCCGATCTCATCGTCTATGTGACCGATCGCCTGCCGCTGACCCTGCTCACGAACGCGATGCTGCTCCGCGGGCCGCGCTGGGAGCGGATCCGGCCGCTGATCGAGGCCGGCCGGCCGATCGCCTTCCAGGTGAGCCTCGATTCGGCGACGCCGGAGCGCCATGACGCACACCGCGGGCGCGGCGCCCATGCGGGTGCCATGCGCGGGATCCGGACCCTGCTCGATGCCGGAGCGCGTGTTCGACTCGCCGCGTCCCTGCCCGAGGAGGCGCTCGACGAGATCCCGCAGCTCCACCGCCTGGCGGACGAGCTCGGCATCCGGCCCGACGACCGGATCTTTCGCCCCGTCGCGCTGCGCGGAGCCGCCTCGGAGGGCGAGCCGATCCGGCCCCAGGACGTCGCACCCGAGCTGACCTGCGACGCGCAGGGCTGGTTCTGGCACCCGCTGTCCAACGATGCCGACATGCGGCTCGACCTGCCGCCGGACGCTTCGATGGCCGAAGCCCTGGTCGCGGTCCGCGAGCGCCTGGATGAGATACTTGCCGCCGGGCCGGCCCGGCTCGACCAGTTCGTCTGCGGTTGAGCGGGCCGGGACTTCGTCACGCGAGCGTCACGACCCATCGCTAGTGTCGGCTTCACACGATCACGTGACGCACCGTCTGGCGGCCCGAACGGCGGCGCCAGCACGCTCACCGGCTCCTGGGAGGGCAGACGTGGAACCCACCGCACGCACAGCGCAATCCGAGGCGATCGCGGCGATCGCCAACGGCCAGTGGTTCGGCCGCGCAATGGCCACGCTGCGGATCTTCTTCGGCTTGGTCTATCTCCACAACGGCCTCGCCAAGATCCTTCCGGCGGTGCCGAACCTGTGGCCTGACACGCCGCTGGGGTTCGTGATCAACGCCGAGGGCGGTCGCAGTGCCGAGTCGATCATCAAGTACGAGGTGATCACCCAGCAGCATCCGATCGAGCCGTACCGCTCCTTTGTCGAGGGTGTCGTCCTGCCCAACTTCGGGTTCTTCGGCTTCTCGATCGGGCTGCTCGAGACGGTCGTCGGGGTCCTGCTGATCCTGGGCCTGCTCACGCCGATCGCAGCGGTGGTCGCGGCGGGCATGGCGCTCCATCTCCAGTTCGCGACGCTGTGGAACGACAAGTGGATCTACGAGTACTCGGTCGAGTGGATTCCGCTCCTGTGCCTGGCGGCCTTCCGCGCCGGTCGCTGGCACGGTCTTGACGCTCGGATGGCGCGCACTCGTCGCCGATGGCCCGGATGACGGATCGCCTGGAACCGGTGCGAACCTTCGTCACCGGCGGGGCGGGGTTCATCGGCGGCGAGGTGGTCGCATCGCTGCTGCGTGACGGAGCGCCGGTCACCGTCTTCGACAACCTCTCGACCGCCGAGCCGGACTGGGCGACCCGGTTCGACGGTGACCCGCGCCTCAGCTTCGTCCGCGGCGACATCACGGACCGGGACACGCTCCGAGCCGCCATGTCCGGCCACCGTCGCGTCGTGCATCTTGCGTCCGGGACGGACATCGCCGGGGGCTTCGCGCACCCGGAGCGCGACTTCGAAAGTGGAATCGTCGGCACGGAGCGCGTCTGCGAATCGATGCGCGCGGTCGGCATCGACGAGATCTGGTTCGCCTCGTCCGGGGTCGTCTACGGCCGCCCCGCCCGGATCCCGACCGGTGAAGGTGATGGCCCGCTGCTGCCGGAATCGCACTATGCGGCCGCGAAGCTGGCCGGCGAGGCGCTGATCTCCGGTTTCGCGAGCCTGTACGCCTGGCGAGCCCATGCGTTCCGCTTCGGCAACACGGTTGGCCCGCGCTCGAACCACGGCGTGGTCCACGACTTCGTGGTCAAGCTGCTGCGCGACCCGACCCGACTCGAGATCCTGGGCGACGGCACGCAGGCGAAGCCGTACATCGCGGTCGACGACCTTGTCGCCGGGATCCGTCGCGGAGTCGGGGCAGCGCCGGCTGCCCCGATGACGATCCTGAACGTCGGGACCGAGGGAACGGTGACGGTTCGTCGCGTGGCCGAGGTCGTCATCGCGGCCCTGGGACTGGGGCCCGATTCGGTCGAGCTGGCCTTCGCAGGCCCCGGGGCGGGCGGCGGCGGCTGGCCGGGTGACACGGCCTACGTCGAGTTCGAGACCTCGGCGCTACGGGCGCTCGGGTGGGCGCCGCGGCTGTCGGCTGTCGACGCCATCGGGACCGCGGCGCGAGGGATCGCCGACCGCTATCGCGCGTCGGGGAAGCCGCTCCTGACAAGGTCCGAGCGACACGCCGATACGTCAACGGTCCGGTAGGAAGCCGGATGAACCTCGGGCTCGGCCGCAGGGCGAGCGCGGCGACGATGGCGAGCGACGATCCTGGCGCTCGAGGGCGGCGTGCGGCGACGACGCTCGTCGCGCCCACCCACCTCGTGGGGCTGGCGACGATCCTGGCGGCGGTGTGGGTGGCGACCCTCCTCCTCAACCGGGTCGACGGCTTGTCGGCCCCTCCGTATGACCTCGCGTTCTTCCAGCAGATCATCTGGAACGTGGCGGACCGCGGCCTGTGGATCTCGAGCTTCCACGAGGGATCGTTCCTCGGTCTCCACTTCTCGCCGATCCTCCTGGTCCCGGCCGTGATCGAAGGCCTCGTCGGGCCGGACGTGCGCGTCCTCAACCTGCTCCACGCCGTGTCCGTCGCGGCGCTCATCCCGACCGCGTTCCTGTTCCTCCGCGCGCTGCTCAGGCCGAGCCGGTTCGGCCCGGCCCTCGCCGCGGTGCTGTCGATCGGGATCCCGGTGTGGGGCACGATGCAGGACGTCATCCGCTCCGACTTCCATCCCGAGACCGCCGGGATCGGCCTGGCACTCCTGGCCGGCTGGGCCGGCCTGACGAAGCGCCATCGCGCGATGTGGGCACTGGCGCTGCTGGCGCTCGCGACCCGCGAGGACGTCGGCTACGCGGTCGCCGTCGTCGGACTGGCCGTAGCAGTCCGGGGTCGCGGCTCGGCACGCCGCCAGGGCCGGTTCCTCGTCCTCGTGGCGGCCGCGTGGACGATCGCGGCCTTCGGCGTGGTGATGCCGGCCATCCGCGACGGCGCCCGGCTCGACACCGACGGCTACTACGCCTGGCTCGGCGGCGGGCTCGCCGTCCTGTGGGCACCGTTCGAGCAGACCTCGGCGGTCGTTGCCCACGTCGCCCGGGCGACACCATGGCTGGCCGCGGCCGGAATGATCGTTGCCCTGCTCGGCCTGCCCCTGGTCCGTCCGCGCTGGTTGCTCCTCGTCCTGCCACCGATGGCCGCCGCGCTCCTGTCTGACAACCGCTTCCAGGCGGACCTCCGACTCCAGTACGCGCTGATCCTCGTGGTGCCGCTGGTCGTTGCCGCCGGGTTTGGCGGGCGGAGGGTGCTGGCGATCGTCGAGCGACGGCTGCGACGAAGGCGACGGCAGCGGGCACCGGGCCGTGGCGCCGGCGAGTCCATGCTCCGGCGGCTCGCTCCAGTGCTGGCGGTCCTGCTGATCGTCCCGGCGGCGGTCGGAGCATGGGTCCAGGGCTCGATCCCGCCGTTCGACCCGAGCGACCCTGCGTTCGCCGCCCGGCCGGCAAGGCTGGATCGGCTGAAGCTGGTGGCCGTCGTCGTTCCCGCCGATGCGATCGTCGCTGCCGACGAGGGACTGGTCGCCCCACTCGCCGCGCGACCCGACGTCCGGCGGCTGATCGCCAGCTCGATCCCTCCGGCGGATTCGTACGTGGTCATGGATCGCCTGCCATGGTCGCCGACACCGCGGACCCGGAGTCGCCACGACCAGATGCTCGCCACGCTCATGGCCGGCGAACGAGCGGTGCTGGTCGACGACGGCGAGTTCATCGTCTGGGGCCCGGAGCCGGACGGGGCAACGCCATGAGCGTGGAACGAGGCGGCGGCACTCGCACCGGCGGCGCTCCGACGGTCGCCGCCGTCATCCCGGTCATCGACGAGCAGACCGCGATCGGAGCCATCGTCCGCGGCCTGCGGGACTCGGGGGCGTGCTGCGTCTACGTGGTCGACGGCGGATCGCGCGATGGGACACGGCGCGTCGCGGTGGAGGCCGGTGGCCTCCTCATCGAGGAGCCGCGACGCGGCTACGGGCGCGCCTGCCTGACGGGCGCCGGACGCGCGCTGGATCCCGCTGCGTCCGGCCACGCCCATGACGTGGTCGCATTCCTGGACGGCGACGGATCGTGCGATCCCCGGGACCTGGCGGTCCTGATCTCGGCGCTGTCCAGGGCGGACGTGGCGTTCGGCCGACGACCAGGTCGCCTGATCGAGACCGGCGCCATGCCGTGGCACGCCCGGCTCGGCAACGACCTGGTGGCCGTCATCATGTCGATCCGGGCAGGACGGACCGTCCGCGACCTGCCGCCGTTCAAGGCGCTGAGCGCTCCCACGCTCGCCCGACTCGATCTCAGCGATGCAGGCTACGGTTGGACGACCCAGCTGGTCGCACGGGTCATCGCAGAGCCGACGATCCGGTTCCGGGAGGTGCCGGTCCGGTTCCGACGACGGCAGGGCGGCACGAGCAAGGTGTCGGGCTCATTGCGGGCGTCCGTGGCGGCCGGCCGGGCCATGGTCGGCCGTGCCTGGTCGGAGACGGCGGCGCGCCCGCTCCTCGCCCTCATGGTCAAGGCTCCCGGGCCGGGTCGGGCCAAGACGCGCCTGGCCGCGGATATCGGCGACGAGGCAACGACGGCCTTCTGGACCGCCTGCATGTCCGATGCCGCCGACGGCGCGCTCGATGCGTCGCGAGCCGCGCATCTGACTCCAGTTGCCATGCTCCCGTCGGTCGCCGATGTCGACGCGGTCGTCCGGATCATCGGTCCAGCCTGGACTCCGATCGTGCAGACCGGGCCGGGGCTCGGGACGGCTCTCGCCGACGTCTTCCTGGCGGCGTTCGACCGCGGAGCCGATCGCGCAATCGCCGTCGCAGGCGACGCTCCGGGGCTGCCGCCCGCCCGCATCGAGGCGGCCCTGGCCGTGCTCGCCCGCAGCCCGCGGGGCGCGGTGCTGGGCGCGGCCGACGACGGCGGCTACCACCTCGTCGGTGCCCGTTGGAGGCAGGTACCCCGGGCAACCCCGGCGCCGATCCGACGCCGGTTTCGGCGAAACCTGGCTGACAGGCTGCGACGTGCCTTCACCGAGAGTGCGACCGGCGGCACGACCGCGTTCGATGCCGCCGAGAAGGGCCTCGCGTCGGCCGGCTGGCAGGTTGCCGGCGTCGAGTCGTGGCCGGACGTCGACACGGTGTCGGACCTTCGCCGCCTGGCGGTGCTGCTGGACGCGGACGGACGCTGGGCGCCACGGACGGCCGAGTGGCTGAGACGCAACCGGGCCGAGATCGAAGGCGCCGGACCTCGACTGGCGCCGTGAGCTCGAGCCGGCAACGGGTAATGGCTCAGTTGGGAGAGCGTCTGCTGTCGGCTCGGCCGGTTGAAGATGCTAAACTCCCCATCGCTCAGCAAGCAGCTCTGATCGAGCACGAAACCGTGGGGCTATAGCTCAGCTGGGAGAGCGTCTGAATGGCATTCAGAAGGTCCGGGGTTCGAACCCCCGTAGCTCCACCAACACCCCGGTAACGCCGATCATCTGACCCCTCGCCGGGACCGGCGGGGGGTCTTGTTTCATCCGAAGGGTCCGTGACCGTGACGACCACAGGCGACAGCGCGACCACAGGCGCCGAC
Organism: uncultured Chloroflexia bacterium; assembly: GCA_963766735.1. Taxonomy (GTDB): domain Bacteria; phylum Chloroflexota; class Limnocylindria; order Limnocylindrales; family CSP1-4; genus CAIXZV01. The sequence goes on along the minus strand of CAVYBU010000008.1, from coordinate 260,645 downwards.
AGCGTCGCCCGCGACGAGCGGGGACGCATCGAGCGCTACGACCACACGACCGTCGAACCCAGGTGGCAGGCGACGTGGGCCGAGCTCCGTCTGTACGACACCGACCTGGACGATCGCAGCAAGCCGCGCTACTACCTGCTGACGATGTACCCGTACCCCTCGGGGGCGCTGCACATCGGCCACTGGTACATCGTCACGCCCACGGACGCGATCGCTCGCTACCGGCGCATGCACGGCTACAACGTGTTCCTGCCAATCGGCTTCGACGCCTTCGGGCTGCCGGCCGAGAACGCCGCGATCAAGGGCGGCTTCCACCCGCGTGAGTGGACGATGGCGAACATCGAGAAGATGCGGGTCCAGTTCCGCACGATGGGCGCCACGTTCGCGTGGGACAACGAGGTCGTGACCTGCGATCCCGGCTACTACCGCTGGAACCAGTGGATGTTCACGCAGTTCCTGGAGCGGGGCCTGGCCTATCGCTCGGTCTCGCCGGTGGACTGGTGCCCCAACGACGGGACGCTGGCCCGGGAGCAGGTCGAGGGCACAGAGCGCCGGTGCTGGCGCTGCGGTGAGAAGGTGGAGAAGCGCGAGCTGCCGCAGTGGTACCTGCGCACCACGGACTACGCCGACGACCTGCTGGACTTCACCGGTCTCGACTGGCCGGATCCGGTCCGGATCATGCAGACGAACTGGATCGGGCGGTCATCCGGCGCGGAGATCGTGTTCGAGACGGCCCCCTCCGCCCACCACGGCGGTGGCGAGGAGCTGCGCGTCTTCACCACGCGCCCGGACACGCTGTTCGGCGCCACGTTCATGGTCCTGGCCCCGGAGCATCCGCTGGTCGCCGCGCTGACCGCGCCGGATCGCAAGGCCGAGGTGGACGGCTACGTGGCCGCCGCCGCGACCAAGACGGAGATCGACCGCCTGTCGGCCGACCGCGAGAAGACCGGCGTCGCCCTCGGTTCGGACGCCATCAACCCCGTCAACGGGGAGCGGATCCCGATCTTCATCGCGGACTACGTGCTGGCTTCGTACGGCACGGGGGCGATCATGGCTGTCCCCGCCCACGACGAGCGGGACTTCGCCTTCGCCCGGAAGTTCGGCCTGCCGATCGTCAAGGTCGTGATGCCGAAGGGCGCCGATCCGGACGAGGAGCTGACGAGCGCCTTCACCGAGCACACCATCGACGAGGTGATGGTCAACTCCGGGGAATACACCGGGGACCGGGCCGCCGACGCGTGGCACGACATCGTCAACCGGCTCGAGAAGGACGGTCGGGGCAGCCAGGCGGTCACGTACCGGCTGCGGGACTGGCTGATCAGCCGCCAGCGCTACTGGGGCACGCCGATCCCGGTCATCCACTGCGAGGACTGCGGCCCGGTGGGCGTACCGGCGGACCAGCTGCCGGTGCTGCTGCCCGACAGCGTCGACTACCGGGGCAGCGGCGACAACCCGCTGACCCGGGACGAGGCGTTCCTGGCCGCGGACTGCCCGCAGTGTGGCAAACCCGCCCGCCGCGAGACGGACACGATGGACACGTTCATGGACTCGTCCTGGTACTGGTTCCGCTACCTCTCGCCGGATGCCACGGATGCCCCCGTAGACGTGGACAAGGTGCGCGAGTGGACCCCCGTCGACCAGTACACGGGCGGCGCCGAGCACGCGGTGATGCACCTGCTCTACAGCCGGTTCTTCACCAAGGCGATGCGTGACCTGGGCCTGGTCCACGAAGCCGAGCCGTTCCGCAAGCTGTTCAACCAGGGCCAGATCCTGGGCGCGGACGGCGAGCGGATGAGCAAGAGCCGCGGCAACGTGCAGGACCCGGACGAGCTGGTGGTCCGCTACGGCGCGGACACCGTCCGCCTGTTCCTGATGTTCATGGGTCCCTGGGACCAGGGCGGCCCGTGGAGCCCGACCGGGATCGGCGGCGTCAACAAGTTCCTCAATCGCGTCTGGACCATCGCGCTGGATCCGCACGGCCGCGACGCCGGCGACCAGACCGGCGGCGCCCTGCCGCCCGGCGAGTCCGAGTCCGACGCCCGCGACCGGATGCGGGCCGCGGCCCACCGGACGCTGCGCGACGTGACCGAGGACTACGACGGGTTCCGCTGGAACACGATGATCGCGAAGCTCATGGAGCTCTCGAACCTGCTGTTCCGGTATCGCGGCACGTCCGTCGCGGGGCTGCCCGAGTGGGACGAGGCCGTGCGCCTGCTCCTGCTCATGCTGGCTCCGGCCGCACCGCACATCACCGAGGAGACGTGGTCGCGGCTGGCCGCGGCACGCGGCGAGGCGTGGGAGTCCATCCACGTGCAGCGGTGGCCGGAGGTGGACGAGACCGCCGTGGTGGAGGCCACCCGCGAGATCCCGATCCAGATCAACGGCAAGATGCGCGACAAGGTCACCGTCCCGGCCGGCATCAGCGACATCGAGCTGGAGCAGGTGATCCTCTCGCGGGACAAGGTCCAGGCTGCCCTGGACGGCAGGGAGCCACTTCGCATCATCCACGCGGGCGGCGGCAAGCTCGTCAACATCGTCGTCCGCGGCTAGCGGGCGGGGGGTCGCGGCGCGGGGCGCGCAACCGGAGGAACATCTCATGACCTACGAACCCGACGCGGCCCGCTACGACGCGATGGTCTATCGCACCTGCGGGCGGAGCGGCCTGCGCTTGCCGGTCATGTCCCTGGGGCTGTGGCACAACTTCGGCGATACGACCCAGATGGCCACGCAGCGAGCCATCGTCCACGCGGCGTTCGATCTCGGGATCACGCACTTCGACCTCGCCAACAACTACGGTCCGCCATATGGGTCCTCGGAGATCAACTTCGGGCGGATCCTGCGCGAGGACCTCGCCGCGCACCGGGACGAGCTGCTGATCTCCAGCAAGGCCGGCTGGGACATGTGGCCGGGCCCGTACGGGCAGGGCGGGGGCTCGCGCAAGTACGTGCTGGCGAGCCTTGACCAGAGTCTCCGCCGCGTCGGGGTGGACTACTTCGACATCTTCTACTCGCACCGGTTCGATGCGGACACGCCCCTGGAGGAAACGGCGGGCGCCCTCGCGACGGCCGTCCGGCAGGGCAAGGCGCTGTACGTCGGGATCTCGTCCTACTCCGCGGGCAAGACCCGCGAGATGGCCGGCCTCCTCCGGGCCGAGGGCGTGCCGCTGCTGATCCACCAGCCCTCGTACAACCTCTTCAACCGGTGGCCCGAGGCGGAGCTGCTCGATGCCCTCGAGGACGTGGGCAGCGGGATGATCGCGTTCACGGCGCTCGCCCAGGGCCTGCTGACCGACAAGTACCTCGACGGCATCCCGGCCGACTCCAGGCTGAACCGGCCCGGCGGCGACTCGTTCCCGCGCGAGGTGTTGAGCCCTGAGAACCTCGATCGGGTGAGAGCGTTGAACGAGATCGCGACGGGCCGGGGCCAGTCGCTGGCCCAGATGGCCTACGCGTGGGTGCTGCGCGATCCGCGGGTGACGAGCACGCTGGTCGGAGCGAGCTCGGTGGCGCAGCTCCGGGAGAACGTGGCCGCCCTTTCGAACATGGATTTCTCGCCCGAGGAGCTATCCGCCATCGACCGCTTCGCCGTCGAGGGCGGCGTGAACCTGTGGGAGCGGCCGAGCACGGACCAGCGCCCGTAGCCGACGAGGCTCACTCTGGACGAGATCACCGAGGTCGAGCGGAGCCTGGATGCCGGCCATGGCGGCGCGCGTCGGGCAGTACCCTTGCGGGAACCCGATAGGAGGACCCCGGAATGGCTGACAAGCAGCTGGTGCTGGCAATCTTCGCCGACGAGGCGGAGGCAGACGCGGCCGTCACGTCGCTCAAGAGTTGGGCAGAGGTAACGAAGGGGATCTGGCTCGGCGCGATCGGGGTGCTCGTTGTCGATGAGGCAGGCCATCTCAAGGAGCACAAGCTCGGGGCGCGCAGCGGCGGGAAAGGCGCTGGCATCGGGCTCCTCCTGGCCGTCGTCGCACCACCGACCCTGCTGGTCGGAATGGCCGGAGGCAGCATCCTCGGGCACTTCCACCACAAGGGCCTGAGGCTCAGCGCCGAAGACAGGGAGCGCATCGGCGGCGAGCTCCAGGGGGGCAAGGCGGCCGTGGGGGTCCTGGTCATTCCGGACGAGGTGGATGCCATCTCGGCCTGGCTCACCGAGCTCGGCGGTGCCGTCGAGACCCACGAGGCGACCGAGGAGGCCCTCGAAGCCGTCGCAGCAACCGCGAGCGATACCCCGACGACCTCCTGAATCGAACGCGATCCCGGGCGCCCCGGGGCTACGACTCGACGCTCGAGGCGAGGAGGAAGTCGACGAGCCCGGTGAAGTAGGTCTCCTGGTCGTCGTACATCGCACAGTGGCTCCCGTTCGGGCAGTACAGGTACCGGCCCTTCGGGAAACGGCGTGCCATGTCTTCCATGAAGGCGGGGTCCATCGTGTCGTGGCGGGCGCCGATCACGAGGGTGGGCACCTCGATGCGAGCGAGATCGTCGGTGCGGTCCCAGTCGAGGAGCTTGCCGCTCAGACCGAGCTCGCTCGGCCCCTGCATCGAGACGTAGATCGACTGGTTGATCCTGGTGAACATCCTGGTGATGGGCTCCGGCCACTCATCGACCGGCATGCGCAGCACGTGCTGGACGTAGTGGTGCTCCAGGAGAAGCTCCATGTACCGGGGATCGGCGGTGTCGCCGCGCGCCTCGAGATCCTTGATCTCCGCCAGCGCGTCCTGGTCCATCGCCGGCATGAGCACGTCTTCGGCGTACGCGTTGTAGGCGCGGCAGCTCGACATCATGTTGGAGATGACCAGCCCCTTGAGCGCCTCCCCGTGGTGCAGGGCGTACTCCATGGCCAGGATGCCGCCCCAGCTCTGGCCGTACAGGAAGAAGTTCGAGCGGTCGAGCCCCAGGGCGATCCGGACCTGCTCCACCTCGTCGACGAACCGGTCGAGCTCCCACAGGTCGGGGTCGTCGGGCTGGTCGCTGTACGACGAGCCCAGCTGGTCGTAGTAGTAGTACTCGATCCCCGCGGCCGGCAGGTAGCTGTCGCAGGCCTCGAAGCCCTCGTGGTTCGCGCCCGGGCCGCCGTGGAGGAGCAGCACCTTCACGCTCGGGTTGTTGCCGACGCGCTTGGTCCACACGCGGAAGGTGCCCTTGGGCGTGGTGATCGGGATCATCGCCACCCCGCCGCTCAGCCGGTCGGGCCGATCCGAGTCGTCGAGGTAGGGGTGGATCGAGGCCATGGCAGCAACTCCGTTCGGGCGAATCCCAATGGGAGCCATTCTCGCACCGGCCCGTGGCACAGCGCGGGTCATTCACCGGGAATGTCCGCGGCATAGACTGGGGCCATGAACGACATCAGGATTGGCGCACTCTGCTGGAACCAGTACGCCGAGTGGCCGGCGCTGCTCGGGGCGGGCGTGCGCGCCGACGCCCTGGGCTACGACAGCCTCTGGACCTGGGACCACCTCTATCCGATCGTCGGCGACTCGCACGGGCCCAACTACGAGGGCTGGCTGACGATCGCGGCCTGGGCACAGGCGACGAAACGGGCCCGCATCGGCCTCATGGTCGGTGCCAACCCGTTCCGCAATCCCGCGCTCGTCGCGAAGATGGCGACCACGCTGGACCACATCTCCGGCGGACGGGCGATCCTCGGCATCGGCGGGGCGTGGTTCGAGGAGGAGCACATCGACTTCGGCATCGACTTCGGGTCCGGGTTCCCGGAGCGGCTCCGCTGGCTGGGCGAGGCCCTCCCGATCATGCGCGGCATGCTCGACGGCACCGAGCCGACGGCGAAGGGCGACCACTACCACTCCCAGAACACGCGCAACCTCCCCGCGCCCGTCCAGGCGCACCTGCCGATCTGCATCGGCGGCGGCGGGGAACAGGTCACCCTCAAGCTGGTGGCACGGTACGGCGACATGTGCAACATCGGCGGCGGGTTCGCGGTGGTGCAGCGCAAGGAGGAGATCCTCAAGCAGCACTGCGAGACCGTTGGCCGCAACCCCGCGGAGATCGAACGGACCACGAACGTGGGCGTCGTCGTCATCCGGGATGACCGCGCGGAGGCTGAGCGCGTGTTCCACGAGGCGTTCGAGCGCAACCGGGTCGCCCGCCACTGGACGGACCAGCCCGTCGGCACGCCCGAGGACGTGGTCGAGAAGCTGGCCCCGTACGTGGAGCTCGGGTACCGGCACCTGATCGCAGGTTACCCGTCGCTCTACGACGAGGAGTCGATGACGCGCTACGCGACGGAGGTCAGGCCGCTCCTCGAGAAGATCTAGGTCTCCGTCGCGGGCGTCTCGCCGACGTCGGCGGCAGTCGGCCGGGTCACCGGCCTTCCGTCGCGACCGGAAGCGGCGGACCTTCGCCCGGTTGCCGCAGGAGGACATCTCGCACCACCGGCGGCGACCACCGCGCGAGGTATCCTCGAACACCCAGCGGCACCCGTCATTCGCGCAGATCCGGAAGCGGCCGGTTTCGCCCGCCGCAATCGCGCGGACCAGAGGTCCGACCACGCCCGCCAGCGCCTCACCGAGCGGGTCGTCCGTTGCGTGGCGGTGCCCGATGCCGCAACACGCATCGCCGGCGACCAGCTCGATGCGCGGCGCCTCGCTGAGAACGGCATTCAGGGTGTCGAGCACGCGCTGATCCGGAACCCGATGCTCCACCTGCGCATCCCAGACAGCTCGGAGCGCCGCCCGGGCAGCATGCACGCGTCCGAGCCATGGCCCAGCACCCAGCCCCGCCTGGTCGCGGAGGGCGTGCTCGTGCGCCAGGCCTTGCTGGACGAACCAGCCGATCGCATCCTCGGCCGTCACGAGGTGCTCGGTCGCGACGCCGTCGTCGTGCGATTCGGTGTTGACGAAGTCGAGGCACGTCTCGAGGTCCGCGTCGTGGGCATGCCCGAGAACATGGACGGCGGGGGCGGGTGTGGCGTCTGCGGTGCTCATCTGTTGTGGTAACCATTTTATTGGTATTGACAGGTTACGCGCAAGTGGGTATTCTCGTAACCGGTTTGCGCCAGCAAACTGGTTACCATTCATGACACTCGGAGCAGCAACTATGGACGTCCTCATTCCGCTTCTCGTGGGCGGACTCCTCGTGTTCGGGGCGATCGCCGCGGCTGCCGGCCTCGAGAGCCGTGAAGGCTTCGAGCGGCAGAACCACTGGAAAGGAGACGCAACGTGATGCTGCACCCCTGGCTTGCCCATGACCTCGCCCGCGAGCGCGCCCGGGAGCTCGAGCGGGCGGCATCCCGCCACCGTCTCCTGGCCAACCTGGATAAGAACATGACGTCCGCCTGGCCGGCTCGGATGCGGGGGTTCGCTGCCCTGCCGCTCCGGGCGTTCAGCAGGGCCACCCACGCAATCTCTGACGCGGCGTGCACTGCCGCCACGCGCCTCGAGGGTCGATCCGCCTGATCTACGTCTTCGTGGACTCCTGCGGCGGGTCGCCCTCCTGCTCGACGGCCAGTGTCTCGACGGACAGGTCTCGGAACCGGCGGCGCGGGATCCGTGCCATCGCAGCACCCGAGGCGGAACGCGCCGCCCCTGTTGCAGACCGCGCCGCGTCGGATGCTGACCGCGCAGCGCCTGTCGCAGCCCGCGCCGCGCCCGAGGCGGACTTCGCGGCACCCGTCGACTTCTTCGCCATCACCCTCGAGGTCCGGACAGCAAGACCTGCGCCCGAGATCGCCGCGCGTCCGCCCACCGTCGCCACCCGGGCCGTGGTGCGTGCGCCGACGCGGAGGATCCAGACCGTGGCAGCGCCGATGGTGCGTAGATCCGCGGACAGGTCCGTGTCGGTCAGGCCGACTGCCTCCAGGTGGAGCCGGCGTCGCTCCGGGCTGAGGCCGGACAGGGCCAGGCGGATCACTGCCAACGCCACGGCAAGGTCGTCCAGCTGCCCGAGTACCGGGATCACTCCCGGCACGAGATCGATCGGCGAAGCGAGGTAACCCGCGGCCCCGACCACCGCCGCCCGCCGCGCGCGGCTGAGAAGAGGATCGCGGGCGAGGCGCCACGCCAGGCGGAGGTATGCAGGCATGCGCCGCGCCATCGCGGCGACGCGCTCGCTGGGAAACGGATCGCTGGTCACGAAATGATCGTAGACGGGGTTGCCGGACTGCGCCCGCGCAGGGATAAGTCGCCAATAAGTGGCGCCTCATAGAGTTCGGCCAGACCACCGCCCCGCCGGATGTGCCCCCGACGAGGCGGCGGTCACCCCATCGCCCGCCTCCGTGCCCGCCGGGGAGCTGTCCGTCCGTGGAGCCCTCCAGCGCGCCTTGGCGCGTCCTCGAGTCCAGTGAACCTGAGCCCCCGGCCGCGGAGGCCGGAACACGTGGCATGCCCTGGCTTGCGATCAGCGCAATGGCCCTTGCCGTCGCCATCGCGGGCGCGGCCCTCGTCCTGGCCGCGCGGCCCGAGCCACTCGTCGGTGTCGATGGCGCGGGGAACCTCGTCGCCGGAGCCCTCGTGCAGGCGGGTCCTTCGTCGGCGGACCCGGCGATCGCCGCAGGCGAAGCCGAGGTCGAGGTCGTGGTCGAGGTCGGCGGGGCCGTCACCCGGCCTGGGGTCTACCGGCTGCCGGCAGGCTCGCGCGTGGCGGACGCGGTGGCCGCTGCGGGCGGCTTCGGACCGCGCGTGGATGTCGAGGGGGCGGACCGGGCCCTGAACCTCGCGGCGCTCGTCCGGGACGGCGACGAGATCCACGTGCCTGCACGGGGCGAGACCGGGGCGCCGGCGGCTGCCGGTGGCGGAGCGGGTGCCGGGGGTGGCAGCGCGGAAGGGCCCACGAGCGCCGGCCTCATCGACCTGAACCGGGCGACCGCGGAGCAGCTGGACACGCTGCCCGGGGTGGGTCCGGCGACGGCGGCGAAGATCATCGCGGCCCGCGAGGAGCGGCCGTTCGCCTCGCTGGACGACGTCCGCGACCGGAAGGCCGTGGGTGCGGCCACGCTGGCGAAGATCCAGGCGCTCGTGACCGTCAGCCCGTGACCACCCGGCGCTCCGGTGTTCCGCGCAGCGTGTGGCTCGCCGCGGGTGTCGCCGTCGGAGCGGTCGCGGCCGCCGCTGGCCTGCCGGCGGCGGCGCTGTGTGTCGCCGGGCTGCTCGGGGTCGCGGCCGGCCGCTCGGGTTGGTCCGCCCTCGCCGGTCCGCGCGGGATCGCGGTCACGGCAGTGAGCGTCGGCATGGTACTGCTCGGGCTGCGCGTCCTGGCTGGACCATCGGCGCCGCCCCCACCCGGTCTCCCCGACACGACGTCGGGGCCGTGGCGGGCGTCAGTTGAATCCATGAGCTCGTCGCTGGACGGGAGCCAGGTCGCGCGGCTACGCCTGCACACGGCGGCGGGAGACGTGCTGGTCGCGGGCACCCTGCCCGCCTTCCCGGTCCTCGCCGCCGGCGCCGAGGTGGAGGTGGACGGACGCCTCCGGCCGCCGCCGGACGACGATCCCTACGGGGAGTACCTCCGGCGAACGGGGGCTTCCGGCAGTCTCCGGGCATCGGATGTGCGCATCCTGACGCCGCCGGACGGCGGCAGCCTGCAGGCGCTCCGGGACGGGGCCGGCGACGCGTTGAGGCTGGCCCTCCCGGAGCCCGAGGCGGGGCTGGCAGCCGGGATCCTCATCGGTCTGCGGGAGCGGGTGGACCGGGACCTCGCGGCGGACTTCGCCACGGCCGGCGCGAGCCATATCGTGGCGATCTCGGGCTGGAACATCGCCATCGTCGCCGGCCTCGTGGGCGCGGTGATGCGCGGGAGACCGAGGCGCCTGGTCGCCGTGGTCGTGGGCGGGACGATCGTGGCCTACGTGGTGGCGGCGGGTGCCTCGCCGTCGGTCGTCCGGGCCGCGGTGATGGCCGCCGTGGTCCTGGCGGCACGCGAGTCAGGACGGGCGGGTCGGGCCGCGGTCGCCCTCGGGCTGGCAGCGGCAATCCTCCTGCTGGTGGACCCGGGGATGATCGGCGACGCCGGCTTCCGCCTGTCGGTGATGGCAACGGCGGGCCTGCTCGCCTGGGCCTCACCGCTCGGGGCGTGGATCGGACAGCTTCGCGGGGGGCGTGTGCCCCGGTGGCTGGCCGAGAGCCTGGGGATCTCCCTGGCGGCCCAGGCCGCGACCCTGCCGGACGTCATCGCCACCTTCGGCCGGCTGTCGCTGGTCTCGCCGGCCGTGAACCTTGCCGTCGTCCCGCTGGTGCCGGTCGCCATGGCCGGCGGCGTCGCGGCGATGCTGGCCGGTGGACTCGTCGCCGTCGGGGGACCGCCGCTGGTCGGTGTGGTCGCCGGGCTCCCGGGCTGGCTCGTGCTGCACGTGATCGTCGCGCTCGTGCGGGTCGCCGCGGGGCTCCCGTTCGCGGCGCTCGCGTTGCCGCCTGGTCTCGCGGCTCCGGCGGCGGCCATGGCAGCGATCGCGATCCTCGCTGTTCCGATGCTCCTCCGGCGGATCCGTTCACGCGGGGACGGGACCCGCAGGACGCCCGCACCAGCGAGACCCGCACCGGTTGCCGGGTCGAGGTCCCGACGAGGGTCGACCGCGGCCCAGCGCGGCATCGCCGTGGCGGCGGCACTCGTCGTCGGTGTCGCGACGCTCGCCCTGGGAGATGCCGCGGGCCGCTCGACCCGACTGGTGATGCTGGACATCGGCCAGGGGGACGCCATCCTCGTCGAGAGCGCGGGCGGGGCCCGGATGCTCGTGGACGGAGGACCGGACCCGGACCGGCTCCTGCTGCAGCTGGATGCCCGCATTCCACCGTGGGACCGCCGGATCGACGTGCTCGTCCTGACCCATCCTCACGAGGATCACGTCGCCGGGCTCGTGCGGGTGCTGGACAGGTACCGGGTTGGGAGGGCCTACGAGCCCGGCATGCATGGGTCAGGTCCCGGTTGGGCGGCATGGGACGCAGCCCTGCGGCACGGCCCTCCGCACGGAACCCTTGCGGCCGGCGCCCGGATCCTGCTCGACGAGATCCGCCTGACGGTCCTGTGGCCCGGCCCGGGCACCGTGCCCGGGGAACCCGCTGCCACCGGCCGAGCGATCAATGGCGCCTCGGTGATCCTCCTGGGTGAGGTGGGCGGCCGGCGATTCCTGCTCACCGGTGACGCGGAGGATGATGTCGATCCGGCCTTGGTCGCCCGCGGGCTGCCGCGCCTGGACGTCCTCAAGGTGGCCCACCACGGCAGCGCAACCGCGACGTCGGCCGAGCTCCTGGGCGTCACCAGGCCAGCCATCGCGCTCATCTCCGTCGGCGCCGACAACGACTACGGCCACCCCGCACCCTCGGCGCTCGCACGGCTGCGGGAGGCGGGCGCCCGGGTGTACCGAACCGACCGGGACGGAACGATTGAGGTGGCCCTGCGCCCGGACGGAGTGGTCGTGCACGCGGCCGGGACGGGACGGTCGGCCGGCACCCCGACCAGTCTGGCGGCCGCAGCCTCGACGGGGTCAATAGCCGAACAGGGGCCAGGTTTGCTGTCCGCCGCCCCCCTGTCCCCCACCCGCGCATCCGTCACCGGCTACGATCCCTCCGATGACGATCCCGTCCCGGTCCGAGGCCGCCCGCCTGCTGCGCTCCCTGGAGCCGCCGGAGTGGTACGTCCGCCACGTGTGCGCCGTGGCGGACGTCGCCTCGTGGCTCGCGCTGCGGATGGCGGTGAACGGTCATGCCGTGGACCGCTCGCTGGTGGAGGTGGCGGCGCTCCTGCACGACATCGACAAGCTGCCCGCTGCCGGAGCCCCGGCCGCGCTCCGTCACGGCGAGGGCTCCGCGGCCTGGCTCGAGGCATATGGCTGGCCCGAGCTGGCGGACGTGGTCCGCGACCATCCGGTGACACGCCTCGCGAGTCCGGATTACCGCGCCCTGGTTCGCACGGCCCCGCTCGAGGCCAGGGTGGTCTCGTATGCAGACAAGCGTGCCGGCCAGCGCCTCGAGCCCATGACGGAGCGTTTCGGGGCGTGGCTTCGCCGCTCCCCCGCAGGAGGCTGGAGCAAATCCGAGGCTGAGCTCCTGGAGGCACGGGCGCGCGAGCTGGAGTTGGGCGTGTGCGCTGCGGCCGGGGTGCGGCCAGCGGACGTTCGCCGCCTCCGCTGGTCCCGTCGCGCCTTCCGGGATGCCGCCGCATGAGCCTCGACGTGCCGGTCCTCGCCTACTTCTGGGGAGACGACGGCTGGGCCGTGGATCGGGCCGTGCTGGCGATCGCCAAGGACATGGAACGCGACTCGGGCGCCGCGCCCGACAGATGGCGGATCAACGGCAGGGAGACCACGCCCGAGGCCATCGCGGAGCGCGTCGCCACTGCGCCGATGTTCGGAGGCGGGACGCTGGCGGTGGTGACGGACCCTGGACCGCTGATCCGCTCGAAGGCGGGCAAGGGAGCCGTCGAGAGTCTCCTCAGGACCGTCGCGCCCGGCAACGCGCTCGTGTTCGTCGAGGTGGGTGACGGACGGAAGCGCGCCGCGATGCTCACGAACCTCGAGGCCGCCGTCAGGAAGGCCGGCGGATCCGGTCGGGCGTTCGCGGCACCCAAGGCCAACGAGCTCCCGAGCTGGATCCAGGGCCGTGCCCGGGAGATGGGCGTCACGCTCGACAACCCGGCAGCAAGAGAGCTCGCGAGGCGAGTCGGTGGCGACGCCGTGGGCGGGGACGTCGATCGCCGTGCCATGAGCGCCCAGGCCGTCTCGGAGCTGGAGAAGCTGGCCCTGTACCGCCTCGACGGCGCCGTGACCCTGGACGACGTTGCGGCGCTCGTCCCCGAGGTCGTCTCCAGCTCCACGTGGGACTTCCTCGACGCCGTCGGCAACCGCAACGTCCGGATCGCCACCCCGCTGCTGGACCGCCTCCTCGACACCGTTCCGGAGCCCGTCATCCTCGCCCAGCTGGGACCGCGTGTCCGGGAGCTCCTGATGGCCGCGGACCACCAGGCGAGCCACGGGGCGCCGGCGGATCTTGTCAAGCTCATGGGCGTGCACCCCTACCGCGTGGAGAAGGCGGACAGGGCCGCTCGCAACTGGACGGTGTCCGAGCTCGAGGACGCGCTCGAGGGGGTCCTGGAGCTGGACGCAGCCGTCAAGGGGGTCGAGGGGGCGTCCGGGACGGATCGCCAGCGCCGGCTGGCCTTCGCGATGTGGCTCCACGACCACGTCGCGGTCAAGGTGGCGACCCGTCGCTGATCTCGGGCCGCAGGTGCGATGAGAACCGGTCAGTCGGCCGAGGACCAGGCCTCTTCCTGCAGGACGACGTCGCTCTCGATGGCGAAGACGCAGCGTCCCTCGCCCAGGTCCAGCATCTCGATCAGCTCGGGATCGATGTACAGCTGGTGGCAGGCCTCGCACAGGCCGCCGGGAATGCCGAAGCACAGCCGCTCGGTCCGGTCGGCAAGCCTGAACGTCGTATCGAATCGGGTGATGATGAGGCGCCGGCTACATCCGGGGCACTTGTCGCGCAGGCCCGACATCGGGTCTCTCCGGTGGCGCCAACCCAAGCGGCCGACGACCTGATCGGATGCTAGGAGTCCCGTACACGGCCGGACATGACCTAGCAGTACCCCCTCCGCCACCCAACCGGCCGGGCGTGCCAACCCCGGGGTACGCCAACCGGCCGGAACACCGGCCCCGGGAGCCTACTGAACGCGGACGATGATCCTCGCGCCGGACCAGTGCTGCTCGAGGCCGTAGTAGTCGCGCTCCGGCGGCGTGAAGACGTGGACGATCACGGACCCGAAGTCCAGCAGGACCCAGTGGGACTCGGGCGTGCCCTCGCGGCCGATCGGCTTCGTCCCCTCGTCCCGGAGGCCCCCGACGATCCCGTCGGCGATGGCCGAGATCTGGCGCTCGGAGCCACCCGAGCAGATCACGAACGCATCCGCGAGGGTCGTGAGCTCGCCCAGGTCCAGCAGCACGATGTCGGCGGCCTTCTTGTCCTCGGCGAGCTCGACGATTCGTCGGGCGAGGTCCATCGGCGCGCGGTCGTCGGTCCGGGGCGCCGCAGCCTCGCGGGCCGGCAGGCCGTCCGGGCGGGGGGCAGCGGAAGCTTTGGGTTCGGTCACGTGGTCGGGATCCTCCTGGGGGGGTCAAGGTAGAGGTCATGGTCGGCGATGTAGTGGGCGACCGCGTCGGGGACGAGATAGCGGACGGAGCGGCCCGCGGCGGCCCGTCGGCGCACCACGCTACCCGAGATCGGCAAGAGCGGCCCGGGCAGGAACGTTACGCGCGCCTCGCGCCCGGGGAAGTGCTCCCGGACCCATGCCGGATCGAGCACCTCGTAGCCGCCGCGCGGCACGACCGCCAGGCGACACAGCTCCAGGATCCGGTCCGGCCGGTGCCAGGCCGGGAACCCGGCCAGTGCCTCGGCGGAGAGGATGAGCCACGGGTCCACGATGCCGCCCACCGCAAGGGCCTCGAGCGTCTCCACCGTGTACGACGCCCCGCCGCGCTCGACCTCGATCGCGCTCACGGCCAGGGCCGGGTTGCCGGCAATCGCGAGCTCGGCCATCGCCAGGCGGTGCGACGGCGATGTCACCCGTCGCGCGGGCTTGTGGGGCGGATCGGCGGCCGGGACCAGCAGCACCCGTTCCAGCCCCAGCGCCTCCCGGGCCTCCTCGGCGATGGCCAGGTGGCCGTGATGGATCGGGTCGAACGTACCACCGAGGATCCCCACCGACCCGGACACGACCGGCAATGGTGGCCGCACGTCGGCCTCGCCGACTAACGCCTCGTGCACGACCGCGTCGTCGTCGGTCACCGGCCGTACTCGATCGACTCCCACTCCAGCTCCACCTCGGCGATCCGGACCATGTCGCCGGGCCGGATGCCCGCCTTGCGCAGGGCCGTGTCAACCCCGTGCCTGGCCAGCTCCCGCTGGAACCGTTCGGCGGACTCCTCGACATCGAAGTTCGTCTGGGTCGTGAGCCGCTCGATGCGGCGGCCGCGCACCCGGAACGCATCGTCCTCGCGCTCGATCTCGAACCTGTCGTCCGAGGCCTCGAGCCGGTGAATCACCACGCCGGCGGTTTCGGGGGGCTCCGCGAGCTCGTCCGCATCGGGCAGCAGCCCCCCCATGGCGGTGCGCAGCTCCTCCAGCCCTTCGCCCGTATCGGCCGAGATCGCAAGCACCGGCACGTCCAGGCCCCGCAGGGCCGCCTCGAACGCCGGCCAGGCCTCGCGGGCTTCCGCCAGGTCCATCTTGTTGAACACGACCAGCATGGGCTTGGCCAGCAACGCCGGGTCGTGGGCCTCCAGCTCGTCGCGGATGACGTCATGATCCCAGCGAGGATCGCGCGCCGCGCCGTCCACGATGTGCAGCAGGATCCGCGTCCGCTCGACGTGGCGCAGGAACGCGTGGCCGAGGCCTGCTCCATCAGACGCGCCTTCGATCAGGCCCGGGACGTCCGCGATGGTCGGGCGTCGGCCGTCATCGAGGCCCAGGTCCATCACGCCCAGGTTCGGCTCCAGGGTGGTGAACGGGTAGGCGGCGATCTTCGGCGTGGCCGCCGTCAGGGCGGCGAGCAGCGTGGACTTGCCGGCATTCGGCAGGCCGACAAGGCCGATGTCCGCGATCAGCCGCAGCTCCAGGCGGTACTCGCGCCCCTCGCCGGGGATGCCCTTCTGCGCGTGCTTGGGTGCCTGGTGCGTGGCCGTGGCGAAGTGCACGTTGCCGAGCCCGCCGCGGCCGCCCTTCGCGATCATGGCCTCCTGGCCCACGGCCACGAGGTCCGCGACAAGCTCGCCGCTCGCGATGTCGATGACCGCCGTGCCGGGCGGGACCGCCAGCCGCAGATCCTGGCCGGCCTTGCCGTGACGCTTGGACCGCTCTCCGCGGCCGCCCGGCGTGGCCGAGAAATGGTGCTTGAAGCGGAAGTCATGGAGGGTGGTCTGACCGGCGTCCACCCTCAGGTAGACGGACCCTCCGCGACCGCCGTCGCCCCCGTCGGGGCCACCGCGCGGCACGTGGGCCTCCCGACGGAAGGTGGAGGCGCCGTCGCCGCCGGCTCCGGCGCGCACGACGATGCGAACGTCATCTAGGAACATCGCGGGCATTGTCGCACGGGTCCCCGGCGCGGTCGGGAACGGGGCAGTGCCGGCTAGAAGTACCGCAGCGGGTTGACCCGCTGGCCGCCGTCCCAGATCCTGCCGCGCCAGACCTCGAAGTGGAGGTGCGGACCGGTGGCACGGCCGCTCTGGCCGATCCGGCCGACCTGCTGGCCCTTGCCGACGGACTGGCCGTTGCCCACGGAGACGCCCGACATGTGGTTGTACGTCGTGTACAGGCCGCTGCCGTGCGAGATCCAGACCTGCCAGCCGCCGCCGTTGGACTTCCAGCCCGCGAAGATCACCTTCCCGCCGGCCGCCGCGACGACCCGGGATCCGTAGTCCGCGGCGATGTCCACGCCGTAGTGGCCGTAGCGGTAGTACTGGCTGATGTAGTTGCCGCCACCGACGACCGGCCACCGGAACGAGCCGCCGTTGTAGTTCGCCGGACCGCCGCGGGAGGAGCTGCTGCGGGAGGTGCTGCCGCCACTGGAGGCGCTGCGGGGTTTGACTGTCGGCTTGGGCGTGGGCTTGGGCGTCGGGATCGGGGCGCCCTTTGCTCCCGGCAGGATGAGGACCTGGTCGACGACGAGCGTCGGATCAGCCAGCTCGTTGAGATCGACGATCCTCGCTTCGCTGACGTCGTACTTCGCAGCCAGCGACTCGAGCGTGTCAGTCTCCTTGACCGTGATCACGAGACCGTTGACCGGCGGGATCCTGAGCACCTGGCCGATCCTGAGATCGTCCTTGGACTTGAGCTTGTTCGCCCACCACAGGGTCATCATCGAGACGTCGAACTTGTGGGCGATCCCTACCAGCGTGTCACCGGACTTGACCTTGTAGGTCTCGAGCAGCTCGGAACCATCCTCGACGGTGGTGTCGGGGGCATAGCCCGTGAGGATCGTCCCGTCATCGAGGACGGGCCCGGGCTCGGTGGTGGCCTGCTCGGAGTTGGCCGCACCCATGATGACGTCGGGGATCCTGATGGGCTCGAAGCTGGCATCGGTCATGTACCCGCCGCCGTTGAGCTGAGGATCGACACCCCCCTCGAGGTCGATGGCCTCCTCGTACCCGAGCCCACCGCCGACTGCGATGCGGACGTCCGAGCCGCGTCCCTGGGTGCCACCGACGGCGCCCTGCGGGGTGTTCGGGAGGAGGGCAAGCAGCGAGGCAAGGGCAACGATCGCGGCGACGGCCACGGGAAGGGCGCGCTCAGCGGTCGCGAACGGGCGAAGGGCGGCTGCGAGTGCGGCGATCAGGGAGCCTGCGGGGAGGGCAGCACGGCCCCGGAACCGGGCCCGGAGCGCGCTGGCTGCGCTGATGCTCTGGCGGTTGATCCGTGACGCGAGAGAGGCGGGGCGTCGGACCTGACGCAGGACGTCCTCAGGACGCTGCGTGCCGTCCGGCTGCTTCTGCAATACGGTCTCCTGGCACGAGAAGTGGGTCCGGGGGTCCAACACCGATGGGTGCCGGCCCGATCCCTCGGAGGTCGCGATGGAAGGCTGTTCGACCCCCGCGGCCGACCCACCAGTACTCCGGGTCAACCGTCGACTGCAGCGAACCCTACCAGAGCCGTCGAAGGGGGCGCAAACCTCGGGACCTCGTTCCGTGGAGGCCGTTGGGCGCCGAATCAGGGGCCAAAGGTCCTGACTCTGCGCAAATCAGAAGGGTCGCGGGCAGACGGCGGGCGGACACCGCGCAGACCGCGGGCGGTCGCCCTACTCCGCGCTCTTGGTCAGCTGCGCCAGGAATTGCGCATTGCTCTCGGTCTTCGCGATCCGGTTGAGCAGGAGCTCGATCCCCTCGTTGGTCCCGACCGCCGACAGCATCCGGCGCATCGTCCAGACCATCTTGAGGGTGCCCTCCTCGAGAAGGAGCTCCTCGCGGCGGGTGCCCGAGCGCTGCACGTCGATCGACGGGAAGATCCGCTTCTCCGCCAGCTTCCGGTCCAGGATGAGCTCCGAGTTGCCGGTGCCCTTGAACTCCTCGTAGATGACATCGTCCATCCGGGACCCGGTGTCAACGAGGCAGGTGGCGATGATCGTGAGAGAGCCGCCCTCCTCGATCTTGCGCGCGGCGCCGAAGAAGCGCTTGGGCGGGTAGAGGGCGATCGGGTCGATGCCGCCCGAGAGCGTCCGGCCGCTGGGCGGAAGCGCAAGGTTGTACGCGCGCGTCAGGCGGGTGATCGAGTCCAGCAGGATCACGACATCCCGGCCGGTCTCGACCTGGCGCTTGGCGATCTCCAGCGCCATCTCCGCAACGTGCGTGTGGTTCTCCGTCGGCTCGTCGAAGGTGGAGCTGATGACCTCCCCGTGGACGGACCGGCGCATGTCCGTGACCTCCTCGGGACGCTCGCCGATGAGGGCGACCATGAGGAGGATGTCCGGGTAGTTGTCGCTGATGCCGTTTGCGATGCTCTTGAGCAGCATCGTCTTGCCGGCCTTGGGCGGGCTCACGATCAGGGCGCGCTGGCCCTTGCCGAGCGGGTTGACCAGGTTGACCAGCCGCTGGCTCAGGTTCTTCGGGTCAGACTCGAGGTTGATCAGCTCGATCGGGTGGATCGGCGTCAGGTCCCCGAAATGCGGGCGGCGGCGGGCGGTGTCGGTATCGACGCCGTTGACGCTGTCGACCCGGATCAGGCCCCAGAACTTCTCGCCCTCGTGCGGGGCGCGGACGGCGCCGGTGACGCGGTCGCCGATGCGCAGGCCGAAGCGGCGCACCTGGCTGGAGGAGACGTAGACGTCATCCGGGCTCGGCAGCAGCCCGTGGCGGCGCATGAAGCCGTAGCCCTCGTCCACGATGTCCAGGATGCCGAAGGCGTAGTCCAGCCCGGCACGCTCGGTCTGGGCCTGGAGGATCTGGTCCACCAGCTCGTCGCGGCGGTCTGTCGACTCGATGTCCACCTCGAGGCCCGTGACGACCTCGCGGAGCTCCTTGACGGACATCTCGCGCAAGTCGCGGATGTCCAGGTCGTTTCGCTCGCGGGCGGCTTCGAGCTCTGCTACCTCGTCCTGTTCGGTGACAGGCAGGCGATTGGTGGACTGGGGGCGACGGCGCGGCCGGCGGTTGCGGCTGGAGCGCTGGTCGGGGCCGTTCGGCATGGGGTTGCACGCACCTCGGAGGGCGGGGTCCCGTCGGCGGCGGAATCCGGCGGCGAGAGAATGGGTCGCGCCACGGGCCGTACTCGTGCGGAATTGGGGTGCCGTCGCACGCGGCCGGTGGGGATGCTTGGAGCATATCGGAATGCGCGCCGCGGCGTCAATTCGCCAGCCCCGGCAGCGGCGCACCGAGCGTGCGACCTCGAGGTCGCCCGCGGCGGTGAAGTCCTGCGCACCGCGTGCGGTCGCCGCCGCCGGCTTCCGCGCGCTGATCCTGCGGCTACGGCCCGAAGCTCACCCCTGCGGCGTCGACCGCCCGACCATCGGACCGAGAGCGCTCCCTGGAGCAGCGGAACCGCCCCGCGCGCGTCGCCGTGCCCCGCTGGTGAGCTCTGCCCGCGTTCGGTCGCTCGCGCTCAGGTGTAGCGCTCAGGCGGCGGCAGACCGGTGCCAGCGCTCCGCAGGCGAGTTGCGACTGGTCCTCGGTGCTAGATTCCGCCGACCTGCTGGACGCGCCGCACGGGGGCGGTCGCTAGGTGCGGGATCCCGGAGCGCGGCGACAGCGATCAAGTGGTAGGCGCCAATGACCAGACGACCCGAGACGCGATACGCCTGGAACGGCGTGTGCCGGACCGCTGGCACCTGTACTGGGTGGTGAACACGTGAACATCCCCGAGACACGCTATGCGCGCAGCAACGACGGCGCCTACATCGCCTACCAGGTGTTCGGGCAGGGCGACGTCGACCTGCTCTGGATCTCGCCCTGGTTCTCGCACCTGGAGTTGCTCTGGGAGCATCCGCCGGTCGCGCGCTTCCACCGCGAGATGGCGTCCTTCGCGCGCCTGATCATGCTCGACCAGCGGGGCGTGGGCCTGTCCGATCGTTCGAAGGGTCTGCCCGACCTCGAGACCCGGATGGATGACCTCCGCGCCGTTCTCGACGCGGCGGGGTCGAAACGTACGGTGCTCTGGGGAGCCGGGGTCGACGGGGGTTCCCTGTGTGCGATGTTCGCCGCGACCTACCCCGACCGGGCGGTCGCGCTCGCGTTCTGGAATGCTCAGGCGAAGGTGACGCGCACCCTGGACTATCCGTTCGGCGCGGACCCCAGCGAGACGAGGGCGTGGAGGGCAACCCTCGAGGAAGCGTGGGGACTCGAGGAACGCGCGGGCGACCTCATGACCCAGATGGGCGCACCATCAATCGCGGCCGACCCGGTCGCCGTCCGGTGGGCGGCGAGGACCTGCCGGAACATGGGCTCTCCAGGCGACGTGATCGCCTTCAACCAGATGTTCGAGGAGCTCGACTTCCGGGCGGTCTGCCCGAGCATCCACGTGCCAACGCTCGCCATCTTCACGGAGGAACCCGAGGACCCGGACGTGCTGCGCGCCCGCGAGGATCTCGCCGCCCGAATCCCGGGCGCCAAGACCATCATGGTCCCGGCCGGCGACTTCCCGCCGTGGCCCTCGAACATCGAGTCGGCGGTCGGCGCGCTGCGGGACTTCGTTCGCGCCACCCGCGAGGAGCAGGAGTCCTTCGACCGCGTCCTCGCCACGGTCCTGTTCACCGACATCGTCGACTCCACCGCCACGGCCGCCGTGCTGGGCGATGCCAAGTGGCGCCGGCTCATCGACGAGCACGACCGGGCCGCCAAGGCGATCGTGGCCCGCTACCGGGGGGAGTTCGTCCACAGCACGGGAGACGGCCTGCTGGCCACGTTCGATGGCCCCGCGAGGGCCATCCGCTGCGCCCAGGCGATCATCGAGGCCGGTCGGCCCCTGGGGGTCGAGATCCGGGCCGGGCTCCACACCGGCGAGGTCGAGCGCGCCGATCACGGGGTCGCAGGCGTGGGCGTCCACATCGGGGCGCGGGTGGGGGCGCTGGCGCATGCCGGCGAGGTCTGGGTCTCCTCCACTGTCAAGGACCTCACCGCGGGCTCCGGCATCGCCTACGAGGACCGCGACGAGCACGAGCTCAAGGGCGTGCCGGACCGCTGGCACCTGTACCGGGTGGTCCAGACTCGCGGGTGAGCCGCGCGACATCCTCTACGCGACCCTGGGCGGGGCATCGATCGCCACGAGATCACGGGCACCGGGCCCGTCGACCTGGTCTACCTGCCCAGCTGGTACTCGAGCCTCGAGTGGAACCGGCGGTACCCGCCGTATGCCGCGTTCCTGGACGACCTCGCACGCTTCGCCCGGCTGATCGTGATCGATCGGCGCGGCGCGGGCTGCTCGGACGGCATCGATCCGGCGCTCGAGGGCTTCGTCGAAGATGCCTGCGGCCCGCCCATGTGGAGGCGTTCGAGCTCCGGCATGACGGCTGCCCGCGCCGCCCGACCGGTCCGCCGCCCCGGACGGCACACCTAGCTCGCGCGGCCCCGCGGACCCTCTACTTCGCACGCTGAGCCAAGCCGTCACGGCCCGGGGCTCACCCCCGGGCCGCCCTGCCGCATGGATCTGGACAGCCCGGGATCCATGCGGCGGAATCCCTCCAGACGGGCGAGGGCACGCCGTGGCGCAACGGATCGTGGCCACTCGCGTCACAGGGGCATGGCGATGGGAGACGACGCTTCGGTTCCCGCGCGCGTCCACGCGGTGTCGCTCGTGCGCGTCCGCGCCTACCTGGTGGACGAGGAGCCAGCCACGCTGATCGACGCCGGGTATGCCGGCTCGAGCAGCCGAATAGAGAGGGCGCTCGCTGGGCACGATCGTTCCCTCGGCGATCTCGCCCGCGTCATCTGCACCCACGGGCATCCCGATCACGCCGGCGGCGCGCGCGAACTGGCGGCGATGGGCATCGAGGTCCTCATCCATCCGGCCGATGGCGAGGCGATGCGGACCGGCTGGCGGACCGCGCTGCGTCACCCGTCGCGCGGGCGCGTCTTCGCAGCCATGACCCCGGAGCTCCCCGACTTCACGCCGATCCGCGATGGAGACGTGCTGCCCGTGCTCGGTGGGCTCGAGGTCGTCCACACGCCGGGGCACACACCAGGGAGCGTCTGCCTGTACGGCGCCCGCGATCGGGTGCTTTTCGTGGGCGACGTGCTCCAGCGGCGCTTCGGACGCGTGTCCCACGCCAGCGCGCTCTACAGCGACGACCACCGGGCAGCGAAGCGGTCCCTGAAACGTCTGGCCGAGCTGGACGTCGACGTGATCGTCTTCGCCCATTACCCGCCGCTGACCGTGGATGCGGCGCGGACGCTCTCGGAGCTTGCGAACGGGCCAGGAACCTGAACGGCGGACGACGAGGAGGGATTCCGACGTGGAGACTCTGCAAGAGCTGGTTCAGGAGAGCGCGCAACGGTTCGACGCGCGCCCGGCCCTGATGATCCGGCCGTCCTTCCGGACCCGGACGTGGCGCTACCGCGATCTCGCGACGATAGTCCCCCGCGCCGCCAGGGTGCTCACCGACGCCGGTCTCCGTCCCGGCGACCGGGCGATCATCTGGGCCGTCAACCGCCCGGAGTGGGGCATCGCGCTCCTGGCCACCGTCCACGCCGGCGGCGTCGCCGTCCCGCTCGACGTCCGGCACACCGTGGAGTTCGGGCGCAAGATCGTCGCCCAGACGGGGGCCACGATCGTCGTCGCGACCCGCCAGACCGAGGCGTCGGCCCGTCAGCTGGGGCTGCCGATCGTGTGGCTGGAGACCCTCCCAGATCTCGCCCGTCGCGCCGAGCCGCTGCCCGCCGTCCCGGTAGATCGGGACACGCTAGCGGAGATCGTGTTCACCAGTGGGACCACGGGCGAGCCGAAGGGCGCGATGCTCAGCCACGGCAACCTCGTCGGCTGCGCCACCTCGATGACGCAGGTCCTGCCGTTCAACGAGAAGGACCGGCTGCTGTCCATCCTGCCCCTCTCGCACCTCTACGAGCAGGTCCTGGGACTGATCGGACCGCTCATCGTGGGCGCGAGCATCGTCTACCCCGTGAGCCGCCAGCCCGCCGTCCTCTTCCGCACGTTCCGCGACTTCAAGGTCTCGGTCCTGCTGATCGTTCCCCAGGGGCTTCGCCTCCTTGATGCGGCCATCGAGCGCAAGGTGGACCAGGCAGGCCAGCGCTCGCGCTTCGAGACCCTGCACCGCGTCGCGCAGCGTTCCCCGCGGCGGATCAAGCGCCTGCTGTTCCGGCCGGTCCTGTCGGAGTTCGGCGGCCGGCTGCACACGATCGGGGTCGGAGCCTCGGCGCTCGAGGTTGACGTCGCGACCCGCTGGCAGGACATGGGGATCGACGTCCTCCAGGGCTACGGCCAGACCGAGATGGGCCCGGTCGTGAGCTTCACGCGACCGGAGCGGAACGTCCTCGGCACCGTGGGCGAGCCGATCCCCGGTGTCGAGGTCCGGATCACCGACGACGGCGAGATCCTGGCCAGGGGACCGGGCCGCTTTGCCGGCTACTGGCAGAACCCGGTGGCCACGGCCGCCTCCATCGACGCCGACGGCTGGTACCACACCGGCGACCTGGGGGCGATGACCCCGGCGGGCATGCTCACGTTCAGGGGTCGCAAGAAGGACATGCTCGCCCTGCCCGACGGCCAGAAGGTCTACCCGGAGGACGTGGAAGCGGTCCTCCGCGAGGACGTCCGGCTCCGGGACGCGACGGTCGTGGGTTGGCCGCTCGGCGCCGGACTCCGGGTCCACGCCGTGCTTCTGATGGATGACCCCACCCTTTCCGAGGAGGTCGTGCGCGCCGCCAACGCCCGACTGGCTCCCCACCAGCGGATCCGCGGGACGACAGTGTGGCCTGATCCCGACCTGCCCCGAACTCACACGCTCAAGGTCCGGAAGCCGGACATCCTTGCCCGGCTCGTGGAGCTGGAGCAGCCCGGTACGGCACCCCTGCCGGCGGCGGCCTCCCATCCCCAACGGGCCAGCGCCGATGCCGACGTCGATCCGGTCACGGCCATCATCGCGAGCGTGGCGGGCCTCGATCCCTCCACCGTCGCCGAGACGGCCCGCCTGTCCAGCGACCTGGACCTGGACTCGCTTCGCCGCGTGGAGCTGCTCAGCGTGATCGAGGAAGAGCTGGGCGTCTTCGTGGATGACGACGCGCTTGAGCCGGACGCCACCGTCAAGGACCTGGTCACGCTCGTGGAGGCGGCTCGTGGCGCCAAGCGCGGACAGCGGTCCTGGGGCTGGCCGCTGTCGCCCGCGGTCAGAGCCGTCGGGCTGGCCTTCCAGATCCTGCTGATGTACCCGTTCGTGCTCCTGTTCTACCGGGTCCGCGTGACCGGCCTGGACAGGCTCGCGGGCGTGGAGGGACCGGTCCTGTTCACGCCGAACCACTGCCTGCACCTGGACAACGCGATCATCCTCAGCCGCCTGCCATTTGCCGTGCGCTGGAAGCTGTCCGTGGCGGCCGCGGCCGACACCATCTACGAGCACCCGGTGCAGGGGGTGCTGGCCTCGGTCCTCGCGAACGCGTTCCCGCTGCAGCGCGAGGGCGGCGTCCGCAAGAGCCTCGAGATGCTGGGCTCACGGCTGGACAAGGGGTTCAACGTGCTCATCTACCCCGAGGGGCGGCTGACCCTGGGTGGACCGCTCCAGCCG
The DNA here is from genome assembly GCA_963766735.1 of uncultured Chloroflexia bacterium. Taxonomy (GTDB): domain Bacteria; phylum Chloroflexota; class Limnocylindria; order Limnocylindrales; family CSP1-4; genus CAIXZV01. The sequence continues at coordinate 235,983 of CAVYBU010000008.1, read as the reverse complement.
TTCAAGGCAGGCGCGGGCCTCATCGCGGTTGAGGGCGCCATGCCCGTCGTGCCGGTCAAGCTGCGGATCAACGAGATGTCGATCATCGATCGGCGGCGGTTCCCCGGCCGGCTCCGCGGCGACGTGGAGTTCGTGATCGGCGACCCGATCTGGTTCGACGCGGACACAGACCACGCGACGGCGACGACGCGCCTGGAGGCTGCGGTCGCGGCCCTCTGAAGGCCGGCCGCGGGTTCGCCCGGGTCAGGAGGTGGAGGCGGCCTCGGCAGAGACGTCGTCCACGGGCACAGCCTGCACGGGAGCGTCCAGCGCCGGAGCGTCCTCGGCACCGCCTGCGTGCTCGACCGGCCCGGGCCCCACGGCCGTCAGCCGCGGTTCCGCTCCGTTGCGCAGGGCCAGCGCGGTTGCCACGAACCCGTGGAACAACGGGTGCGGGCGCTCCGGACGGGACTTGAACTCCGGGTGGAACTGGCTGGCCACGAACCACGGGTGGTCCCGCAACTCCACGATCTCCACGAGGCGTCCGTCAGGGGACGTGCCGGAGAGCACCATCCCCGCTCCCTCGAGGGCGGCGCGGAAGCGGTTGTTGACCTCGAACCGATGGCGGTGCCGCTCGTACACGACCTCCTGGCCGTACACCGCGCGCGCCTTCGAACCCTCGGCCAGTCGCGCCGGGTAGAGACCCAGGCGCATGGTGCCGCCCTTGTCCTCCAGGTCCCGCTGGTCCGGCATGAAGTCGATGACCGGGTTGACGGTGAACATGTCGAACTCGGTGGAGTTGACGTCCTTCGTGCCCAGCACCTCGCGCGCGAACTCGATCACGGCACACTGGAGCCCCAGGCACAGGCCCAGGTACGGCACGCCGTTGTCGCGGGCCCAGTGCGCGGCAAGGACCTTGCCCTCGATCCCGCGGTGACCGAACCCGCCCGGCACGAGCACGCCGGCCGCGCCACCGAGCGCCGTCTGCAGGTTGTCGGGGGTCAGCGCCTCGGAATTCACCCAGCGAACCTTCGCGTCCACGCCGTTCGCCCAGGCCGCGTGACGCAGCGCCTCGGTGACCGAGAGGTAGGCGTCCGGCAGCTCGATGTACTTGCCGACGAGCGCGATCTCCAGCGTGGGCTTCGGCGCCTTGATCCGCCCGACCAGCGCACGCCAGCCGTCCAGGTCCGGGACCGCATCCGGGTCGCCCAGACCAAGCTCCCGCACCACGATGCGTCCCAGGCCGAAGGCCTCGAACTGGAGGGGAACCTCGTAGATGGTGGAGGCCGTGGCTGCCGGGATGACCGCGTCCACGTCCACGTCGGTGAACAGCGCGATCTTCTCCCGGATCTCGTCCGGAACGTCGCTGTCCGAGCGCAGGACGATCACGTCCGGCTGGATGCCGATGCCGCGCAGCTCCTTGACCGAGTGCTGGGTGGGCTTGGTCTTGAGCTCGCCGGTTGCGGCGAGGGCCGGCAGCAGCGTCACGTGGACGTAGAGGACGTTGTTGCGCCCCTGGTCCTTGCGCATCTGGCGGATCGCCTCGAGGAACGGCAGGCTCTCGATGTCGCCCACGGTGCCGCCGACCTCGACGATGACCACGTCCGGATCCCCGTCGCGCGCGACGCGCGTGATCCGCTCCTTGATCTCGTTGGTGATGTGCGGGATGACCTGCACCGTCCCGCCGAGGTAGTCCCCGCGCCGCTCCTTGGCGATGACCGCGGAGTAGATGCGGCCGGTCGTGACGTTGGAGCCCTGGGTAAGATTCTCGTCGATGAACCGCTCGTAGTGGCCGAGGTCCAGGTCGGTCTCGGCGCCGTCGTCCGTGACGAACACCTCGCCGTGCTGGTACGGCGACATCGTCCCGGGATCCACGTTGATGTAGGGATCGAGCTTGAGAATGGAGACCCGCAGGCCCCGTGCCTTGAGCAGGCGGCCGACGCTGGCGGCGGTGATGCCTTTGCCCAGTGAGGAGGTCACGCCTCCGGTCACAAAGACATACTTCGCCATGGGTCGCGGGTCCTCCGGGGGTTTTTCCAATGCTACCGAATCCGAGGGGCGCGGAACAACCGGATTCGCTGTGGGCGCCGGTTGCGGTTCGGTGCCGAAGGCGCAGACGACGAGCAGACGGAGGGTGGCGCATGTCGAGATACGTCCTGCTGTACCTGGTCACGGTGCCGGTCTTCTTCCTGATCGACCTCGTGTGGCTGGGACTCATCGCTCGCGGCTTCTACCGGAGCCAGATGGGATCGCTGATGGCGGATCCAATCGTCTGGTGGGCGGCGATCCTGTTCTACCTGCTGTCCATCGCGGGGATCATCTTCTTCGCTGTCGTGCCGGCGATCGATGCCGGGAGCTGGACGAAGGCGCTCATGCTCGGCGCAGCGTTCGGCTTCTTCACGTACATGACGTACGACCTCACGAACCTCGCGACCCTCCAGGGCTGGTCGGTGACGCTCGCCGTCGTGGACATCGCGTGGGGCACGGTGCTGTGCGGAACCGTCGCCACGCTGAGCTTCCTCATCGGGACCCGGGTGCTGGGCTTCTGAAGGCGTGCCCGACGCCGCATCCGACCTTGCGTCATGGCATCCATCGGGCGCGCGGCAGCGAACTGCAGACATGAGAGTCCGAGCCGGGATCGCCGCAGCCTCGCTGCTGCTCGCCGTCGCCGTGGCGCCCGTCGCGGCCCACGCGCCGATGGTCGTGGAGCCCGGCAACGAGTCGCCGGGGACGGCATTCGTGCTCGAGGACCCGACGCTCTCGCGCGCGATCGGCGCCACCCTCGACGCGCCCGGCGAGGTGGACTGGTACCGGATGGACCTGCGGGCGGGCGACGCGCTGGTGGTGGAGGTCACCGCGCCGGACGCCGCCGGCGGCATTCCGACCTCGTTCGCCGTGCTGGGACCGGGCCTGCCCGCACCCGCGGATGACGAGACGGCTGCACTCGCCACCACAACGGGCACCGACGGCGCTCTCGCGCACGAGGCCGAAGGCGGCGAGCGCGAGGTCCACGGCGGCCTCGGGTTCATCGCCTGGGGCGGCGTCCAGACGACCGCCCCGGAGGATGGGACCTACTGGATCGCGGTCCGCGCGGCCGAGGACGGCGCCACCGGCAAGTACGTGCTGGCGCCCGGGGTCCGTGAGGAGTTCGGCACGGAGGCCATCGGCGGGATGGCGGACCTGGTCGCGTTCTTCGATGCTCCGTGGCCGCCGGGACCCGGCGACCGCGCCCCGACGTCGGGGGCAGACGGGACGGTCGTCACGGTCGTGCTGGTCGTGGTGGGTGTCGTCGTCGGCGGCGTTCTCGTGGCAGGGCTCCGGCGGCGCCAATCGTCTTGACGCCCAGCCTGACGCGCCTCGCGTGCGGCTCCAGTGCAGCGGGGCGTACCCCGCGGCGTCGATCAACGTTCACGGCACCGTGGGCCGCAGGCGCGGATGCGTCATCCGGGAGCCTCCGATGGTCGTCAACGCCCCGCTCGCCGGGTCCACGAACACGCCCGCCCCGGCCCTTTCTCCGATGGCGATGATCCGCGTCCCGTCCGGCGTCCACGACGCGTGGGCCAGTCTCTCTCCGGCGGCGACGCTCGTCACCTGCACCAGTCCGCTCCCGTCGGGCCGGACCGTGAACAGGTTCCAGGTGTCATCGCCGGGCCGCTGCGGAACCCTGAACATGCGGACATCGGTCCCGTACACGATCGTGTCCGTCACCCAGCTCCAGTCCGGGTGGTATGCGAACGTGTCGAAGCCGGTGAGATAGCGGAGGTCGCCGCCTGCAGCCGGGACGACGGCGATCGCGGCCCCGGTCTCATCACCGGCCGAGCCCAGCCGGTCCACACCGACGACCAGCTGCATCCCGTCAGGTGACCAGCGCGCGACGTCCACCAGGAGCGGCCGCTCCTCGCGCACAACGGACGTGATCGTCCCGGTGTCGAGGTCGATCAGCTTGATCGAGGACGCCGTCGGGGCGGTGACCGTCGGGTCGTTCTCGTACTCGGTGAACGCGAGCGTTCGACCGTCCGGCGACCACGCCGGGTAGTCACACCCGCCCGGACACGTGACGACCCGCTCGCTGGTCGAGCCGTCGACGTCGGCGATCCAGATCGAGTCATCGGTCTCCGACACGAGCGCGATCCGCAGCCCGTCGGGCGACCAATCGGGGTGCTTGTGCGAGCCCGGCACCCCGGTAGCGACCTGGTGCCTCCCGGACCCGTCCTCTCGCACCAGGAAGACGCCGTCGCGCGCGCCGCTGACGCCTGCTTCGAACATGATCCATGGTTCACCGGCAGCGACAGCAGGCTTCGGTGTGTCCCTCGGCGTGATCGATGCCGGCGTGGAGGGCGTGCCTCCGCGGCTGTCCGTCGCCATGGGCGAGCCGTTGTCGATCGGGACCGCAAGCGGGTGCCAGTCCGCACTTGTCACCGCGCCCGAGGCCAGCCTCCTGGCGTCCGAGCCGTCCGGTGAGATCGACCACACCTCGCCGGCCTTGCCCTCGCCCGACCTGAACAGGATCCGGTCCCCGGCGGCGCTCCACGAGGCGTCCTGCTCCTCGGCCGCGTCGTTCGTGAGCTGCACGAGGCCAGACCCGTCGGCGCCCGCCACCCAGAGGTCCCACTGGCCGTCGATCCAGCGCGTGAACAGGATCCTGGCGCCATCGGGCTCCCACTTCGGACGTTCGTCGTGGCGCCAGCCTCGCAGGCCCCCCGTCCTCAGGGCACCCTGGCGCCGCACGCACGCAGTCCGATGCGTCCGAGCTCGCGCGAGCTCGCCGGTCCTGCCGGCAGCCCGCCCAGGGGGACGGGCCGCCGCGGAACGCCAGGATCTGTCGTCAGGGAACGAGCGGCGCCGTCCCCCAGTCCGGCTGGTGCCCCTCGGTGGGCGTCGGTCGAGTGCGTCGCGATCGGAGACACCGAGGATGTCGTCCGGGCCCGTCGGTCCGTCGATCGGCAGGGCGCGAACGTTGGCCGCCCACGTGCTGCGACGCCTGGCCTCGGCGTAGCAGGCATGAACGACGAGCTTGCGGACCCAGGCTTCGAAGCGGTCCGGGTCCCGGAGGGTGGGCAGCTGGCGCCAGGCCGTGACGAGGGCGCTCTGCAGGGCGTCCTCGGCAAGGTACGTGTCGCGCAGGATCCGCGTCGCGACGGCGTACATCCGGTCGCTGGTCTGGTTGACCAGCCACGCGAATGCCTCGCGATCGCCGCGCATCGCCTGTTCGACGATGTCTCGCACCCGGTCCTCCCTCGGTGCCGCGCCAGGGGGCGGCGCGGTTGCACTCTATGAGTGGACAACGGGTGTCAAACGTTCATTGCGATTTGGGACCCGCAGCGGCAAGACGATAGGCAGCAGGCGGGTTCCGCCCGCCTGGTAGAGCCGTACGGTCCGGGCGAACGCCGCGACATCGCCCTCGGCCCTGCGTCGGACAGACTCCCCCGGGGAGCCGTCTGTGGCTTCGGGACGCGAGCCTGTCATGTGCAAGTGTTCGTACGCAGACGTGGCCGTAGGCTGGTCACCGCGCCGGACCGGATGGCGAGCCCAGGGAGCGTCGACCTGCGGCGCGTAAGGCGATCCCGGCCGTCACGGGTGGCCGATTATCAACACTGCGGGTGCCGCTGCCCACTCGCCAGGACCCAAGTGCCGTCCGGTGCCTTCGGATTCCGGTCGACTACCGCAGGGGCAATTTCCAAACCGTCGACACGTCGTGCGCCGAGACCCAGACAGCGTCCTCGTTGGCTGCGACGCCGCCGCTCCCGGACCTGGGTCCGTAGGTTGCGACGACGTCGTTCGTGGCCGGGTCAATCCTCACCAGCAGCTCCCCGCCGGGCTGGACCCAGACGGAACCGCCGCCAACTGCGATGTCGCCGCCCTCGATCGGGGGCGACACCTTGATCGTGGCGACGACAGTGCCATCCGCGGCGACTCGTGTGACCGAACCGTCGCGCTGGTTCATTACCCACACGGCGTCCTCGCCGACCGCCAGGAACCGAGGGTAGGCGCCGACGTCGACGGGGGTCTGTACGGTGGGATCCGACGGATCAACCCGCAGGACCTGGTCCGCCGTGGAGACGGTGACCCACAGCGACCCCAGCCCGGCACGGACCGCCGCGGCGCCGACCGGGAGCGGCCAGCTCCCGACAACCTTGTTCGTCACCGGGTCGACCTTGATGAGCTCGTTGGCCGTGGACACCACCCAGACGCCGCCCTCTCCGGCCGCTACGGAACCTTCGTCCTGGATCCCGTCGACGGCGAGGGGGACCGTGGCGAGCACCTCCCCGTTCTTTGGGTCGATCCGCCAGATCGCCGGGTCGTCGCAGCTGCCGGCCCACAGGCTGTCATAGCCGACATCGAAGCCCAGGCAGATGCCCAGGATCTCGGTCCGGTCTACCACCTCACCGGTGACTGGGTCGAGCCGCACGATGTCCCGACCGGCCGCGGTCCACACCGCGCCATCCGCAATCGCGAGCCAGTCTGCTCCGGGCGAGATGTGGATCGTCATGGCGCCGGCCGAATCGATGGTCGGTGGCCCGGACGGTGTGCCGATGGGCGACGCGGTTGCGGCCGGAGTGAGCGATGGGGCCGGACTCGCTCCGAGTGACGGGGTTGCGGACGTGGATGGCGCGGCGGTTGCGGCCGGGGCTGACGGGGCGGCAGATGCGCACGCCGCACACAGCACGGTCGCGGCGAGCAAAGCAGACAGCCTCAGGGAGATGGTGGTCACGGCGGGGACTCCTAGGGTGGCGGCGGATTCGTCTTGCTGACGACCGCTCGAGCCTGAGCGTTCGATGCGGGAGAGCCTGCAGGCCATTCGTTCGCGGGTCCGGCAGCGCGAGACGCGCTGGTCATCGGAAGATCTCCGCAGTGCCCGAAGCGAGACCGCTTGGCTGGCCAACCCGGTCCGGGTGGGTGGCGTCGCCGAATACCAGAACGTCCCCGCTGGGAAGGACTGCCGCACCGGCGTATGCGCGCGGGATCCCCAGTGGGCTCGTCGGCTCGAACAGACCCGTCGACGGGTCGAAGATCTCCGCGGCGCTGGTCTGTGTCTGCAGTTCGCCCGTGCTATACCCGCCGGCGATCAGGACGCGTCCGTCGCGAAGGAGGGCCGCGACGTGGCCGAAACGTGGAACCACCATCGGCTGCGTGGGTGAGAACGTGCCCGTGGCCGGGTCGTAGATGTCCCCGTCCGTCGCCAGCCTACGAACCCTGGGGGCGCCCGCGGTCGAGTACCCACCGGCGAACAGGACTCGTCCGTCGTCCAGCAGGGTCGCCGTGAAGTCGGTGCGGGGCTCGCTCATCGCGCCCGTCGGCGTGAACTGACCGGTCGTAGGGTCGAACAGCTCGGCGAGATCATCGGGGCCACCGCCCGCGCCACCGGCGACGAGGACGCGCCCGTCGGCCAGGAGGGTCGCAGTGGCTCCGAGGCCTCGCGGCCGGGCCATGTCCCCGGTGGGCGTGAAGGTGCCGGTCGCGGGGTCATAGAGCTCTGCGGTGGCCGTGGCCCCGCCAGCACCCTGCACCGGGCGCAGTTGGCCGACCTGAGCCGGATCACCGCCGGCGAGGAGCACGCGCCCGTCCTGCAACCGGACGGCGACGTGTTCCAGGCGCGAAACGACCGTAGGCCCGGCATCGACAGCTCGCCCAGTCTCGGGATCGAACAGCGTGCTCGTCTGGCGTCCGTCCAGACCCTGCCCGATCACGAGGATCCGCCCGTCCATGAGCACCGTGGCGCTGCCGAACTCCGCTGACTCGGGCAGCCTGGAGCTGATCTCGGTGAATCGACCCGTCGACGGGTCGTACCTGGCTGCGCCTGGGGGCGAGATCACGAGAACGCGCCCGTCTGCCTGGGTCACGGAGAACCGCCAGTTCTGCGGCATGTCTCCCGTCCGCTCGAAGACGCCCAGGACCGGGTCGCTTCGCGTCACCAGGCGGCTCCCGACGATTGCGGCCCCGGCGACGAGGGCAGCCAGGACGACGAGCAGGATCACCGTCCGGACAACGACTCGACGCGACGCCCGTCCACCCGCGCCTGCCGTCTGCACTGGGAGCCATCGCGCCGGGAAGCTCCAGCGCGGCCGCTGCGAGGTGCGCGCGGTCTGCCGGAGGATGCCCTCGAGGTAGTCGGGCCGGCGCGGCGCGGCGATCTCGCCGATCGCGGCCGTGATGCGCTGCTCGAACGGGTCGAACCGGTCGATCGGTCGTCATGCCGTCCTCCCTCCCTGCGGGCTGGGGACGGGGGGCACGTCCGTGGTCAATGTCCGGCGCAGGCCCTGCATCGCCCGGTGCAGCCGAGACTTCGCGGCCGGGAGGGAGATCCCGAGCGAGGCCGCGGCCTCGGGCAACGGGTAGCCGAGGTAGTAGTGGAGGACGACGAGCGCCCGGTGCTCCGGGTCGAGCCGGGCCAGGGCCCGCTCGACCAGGTCGCGGTCCGCGAGGCTGCGTGCGGCGTCGCCACCCGCAACCGGCTCGTCGATGGGAAGGATCTCGACCTCGATGGGACGGCGCCGGCGCCGGCGGGCCTCGTCGAGGCAGCTGTTGACGAGGAGACGGTGCAGCCAGGCGTCGAACCTCTCCGGGTCACGAAGTCCCGGGCAGGTCACGCCAGGCGCGTACGAGGGCGTTCTGGACCGCGTCGCGCGCGAGCTCGCGGTCCCGCAGGATGAGGCGTGCGGCCGCGTCGAGGCGCGTGGCGGACGCCGTGGCGAGCACGGCGAAGGCGTCGTGATCGCCCCGCCCCGCCCGCTCGACGAGCTCCCTCCGTTCCACGGTCCCTGGTCCCTCACCCTGGCCCCGGCATCGCTGCCGGCGCCCCTTCCCGGCGCACTCGGCCGGTTCTGCAGGGTATGGCGTCGGCGCAAGCGGAATTGATGCAGGTTTTCGGCTTGGGGGAGACGCTCTGCACCAGACGTTCGTCGAGAGCGCGTCCCGTCAGGAGCCCTCGCGGGCGATCTGGGCGGCCGCCCGGGTGAGCAGGAAGAGATCGGGGGACGACTCACGATTGGTGAGCAGCGCCACGGCGATGCGGTCATCCGGGTAGCGCGAGAGCCCGGCGTAGAAGCCGTTGATCCCGCCGTCGTGCCAGACGCGCTGCGAGCCGCGCTCGTCGCCGACGTAGATGCCGTAGGCGTAGCCGAAGCCGAGCAGGTCCGTGTTATCCCACAGCGGTGTGAAGTACCGCGCCATGTCCGCGGCCGGCGCCAGCTGCTCCGTGTACAGCGCCTCCTCCCAGCGCTGGAGATCCAGCACGGTGGAGTAGAGGCCGCCCGCGGCGTACGGCACGGACATGTCCAGCGGTTCGGCCACCTCGAAGCCGTCCGCGTAGCCGACGGCGAGCGCCGGCGTGTCGCCGTGCTCGTAGCCGGAGTCCTTCATCCCCAGTGGACCGAAGATCTCGTCCTGGAGGAACGCCTCGTAGGGCTTGCCGGACGCCTTCTCGATGGCCATGCCGAGCAGCACGTACCCGGTGTTCGTGTACCCGAACGACGTGCCGGGCGTCCACTCCAGCGGGATCTTGGCGACGCTCGCCACGGTCTCGGCCGGCGTCGCCGCCATCATGCTGTCGAAGTCCGGCTGTTCGGTGAAGTCCGCGATCCCGGACGTGTGGTCGAGCAGGTGCTCGATCGTGACCCCGCTCCACGCCTTCGGACACGTGTCCAGGTAGTCGCACACCGGGTCGCCCTGCTTGACGAGCCCGCGTGACTCGAGGATCAGGATCGCCATCGCAGTGAATTGCTTGGTGATCGAGCCGATGCGGAAGCGGGTGCTCGGCGTGTTCGCGATCTTGTTCGCGTCGTCGGCCATGCCGATGCCTTTCGCGTAGAGGACCGTGCCGTCCTTCACGACGAGGGCGGAGCCGTTGAAATCGGTCCCCAGCAGGCTGTCCAGCTCCGCCTCGAGGTCCGGTGCGGCGGTGGGCGTCGGGGCGGGCGTCGCGTCTGCCGTCGGGGCTTCGGACGCGATCGCCGGCGTCGAAGGTGCCTCCGATGGGACAGGCGTGGCGGCTGGAGCGCTTCCGCAGCCGACGAGAACCAGGACGGCCACGATGGCCAGGACGGGACGCTTCACGGTTGAACCTCCGGGAGCCATTCGAGACAGGGAGCGCCCAGCCCGCGGAGCGGGAAGTCGGCGGCTTGCGGCACGGACGCGATCGACCTCGACTGGGCGTCGCCCCAGACGTCGGTTGCCCAGAGCCTTGCGGCGTCGCCGGTCCGGCTCTTGACCGGGCCGGCGGTATCCACCGTGAGCAGCATCGTGCCGTCGGGCGACCAGGCCATCTCCGACCTCTCGCCAGTCGTCCCGGGCAGCTCGACGACGCGGGGTTCCGACCCGTCGAGCGGGTAGATCGTGACGGCCTGCCGCGCCGGCCACCCTCGCCACTCGGTGACAACTGCCAGGCTCGTGCCGTCGGGCGACCACCTGACGGCCGGTATGGCCGGGCCAACGAGGAACGGTAGGACCTGGTGGGCGCCCTCGTCGAGGTCGATCACCTCCAGCTCGCCGGTGTCCGTCATTGCGACGATGGATCCACCGTCGGGTGACCACGCGCCGGCAGGGACGTACAAGCTCGACCGTGACGCGAGATCCGGATGGCCCGCGTTGCGGACGCTCCCATCCGACGGGGTGACGAGGGTCAGGCCCCGATCACCCGGCAGGGTGGAGACGGCGAAGCGCGACCCGTCGGGCGACCAGGAGATCGACGGATACGCCTCCGGGTCATCAACTGGCAGCCCCGCGATGACCCTGTCGGTGCCGCCGCCCAGCAGGTGGATCTGGAGGGCGTCCGGTCCATCGGGCACGGCCAGGGCGAGGACATCGCCGGAAGGCGACAGCGCGCCACCGGAGGCGCCGACGATCGGATACCAGTCGATGTGGGGGTTGGCGACGTCGCCATCGCGGAAGGTGACCACCGAGGCGCCCGCCGCCTGATCGACGAACGCCCTCGACCCACGGTCGCCCGACCAGACTTCGAAGCCCCCGTAGTTCGTGAGCTGCCGGTGTTGGCCTTGACCGCTGAACGAGGGGAACAAGTGTGCGTCGAACGAGCGGAACGTATCCGCACCGAAACCGCCCAGCCTCACCGCGTCGACGTTGCCCAGCAGTTGCGGGCATCCCCGGGCTTGCATCGTGGCCGACGCCCGGATGGTGCCGTCGGCACCGAACAGGTGCGTCCTATCGTCATCCGTCAGCTGGACCAGGATCCGGCCGCCGCCGCCCAGCGGTGCCGGCTCGGGAGCCAGGAACCCGCCGGCAAACAGCAGGCCGGCCACGCTCGCGAGGGCCAGCAGGCCGAGCACGAGCGCGAGGCGCAAACCGCCGAGCCGCGGCGCGAGGCGGGGCAGCGCGAAGCCTCGGCCACGCCCGCCCGCGGCGAGCCCGGCGGCGAGCACCCGGGCGTTCACGTGGCGCGGAGCGGCGTCGGTGTACCGGTCGAAGGCGTCGGCCAGGCGGGTTTCGAAGGTCGTCGGCTCAGGCATGGTCGAGCTCCGTCCGGAGACGCTCGATGAGCCGGGCGAGGCGGCTGCGCACGCCCGACGGGGAGAGGTGGAGTTGCACGGCGATCTCGGTGGAGTCGAGACCGGCGACGAACCGGAGCGCGAGGAGCGCGCGGTCGTCGGGCTTGAGCTTGGCAAGGACACGGGCGAGATCCACGGCGCCGATCCGGTCCGCGGGGTCTGCCCCCGGCGCGGCGTCCAGTGATTCGCTGATGTCCACGACGACCCGGCGGCCGCGCTTGCGCACGACCTGGCGAGCCTCGTTCGCGGCGATCGCCACGAGCCAGGATCGGACCTGGGACTGGTCGCGGAGCGTGGAGAGCCGGCGCCAGGCGATGGCCCACGCGCTCTGCGTGGCGTCCCGTGCGGACTCGACATCACCGCACACCGCGTAGGCGACCTTCGCCATTGATCCGTGGTGTCGCTCCACCAGGCGCGCGAACGCCACCTCGTCGCCGCTCGCCGCGAGGCGGACGGTGGCGTCGGTCGCCGGGATGTCCCCGATCGTGATGTCGGTCATGCGAGGTAGATGCGCCACGGTGCGCAAGTGTCCCAGCCGACGCAAGAGGGGTCTGCGAGTCGCGGAGCCTCACACGGGCTGGGTGCCGTTCGAGGAGTTCGCGCGCTGGGATCGCTGGTAGATCAGGCCCCCGGCAGCCGCGCCCGCACGCTTGTCGGCAGGACGCTGCCCCGCCTCGTCAGCCACAGCCCCAGGATGATCACCGCGCCGCCCACGACCTGGGCCGGCCGGACCGGCTCGGCGAGGAAGAGCGCACCCAGGATGACGGCACCCGCCGGTACCAGGAGCTGGCTCGCCGAGGTCCGCGTGGGCCCGATGTGGCGAATGGCATTGAACACGAGCACGTTCGCCGTCCCCACGGCCAGTGCGCCCGAGAAGAGCACCGCCACGACCACCGGCAGCGTCACCACGACGGCCGGCGAGGTGGCCGCCTCCCAGATCCCGAGCGGGACCAGCAGCAGCGTCCCACCCAGGACGGTCCAGGCCGTCGCCTGCAGGGGATCAACGCGCCGGAGCAATCTCGTTCCGAGCACCGTGTAGACCGCCCAGAACACGGCCGCCGCTAGCGTGAGCGCGTCGCCTGCCAGCGAGGCCCCCAGCGTCAGCTCGTGACCGCCGGCGATGACGAGCGCCACCCCGACGAACGCCGTCAGCGCGCCCGCCAGCTTCGGGGGCGTCAGGCGGTCCATCCCCAGAGCTCCGGCCAGCAGCGCGACGAGCACCGGGGATGCCGCCACGATCAGCGCCGAGTCGCCAGCGGTGATCTGTGTCAGCCCGAGAGTCCACGCCACCTGGTAGCAGCCGAACCCCAGCATGCCCAGGCCGATCAGCTGCAGGGTGAGCCCGGTGGGCCGGCGGATCGCCCCCGTGCGCCAGCGGACCAGCAGGAACAGGGTGAGGGTGGCGATGACGAACCGGGCAGACGTGAAGGTGAGCGGGCCCAGCTCGGCGATTGCCGCCTTGACCACGACGAAGTTGGCCGACCAGATCAGGACCGTGAGGAGCATGCCGGCTTCGGCCAGGCGGCGATCACGGGGCGACCCGGCGGCGACTGGCGGAGGCACAGAGACGCCCGCGGGAGACGCGAGGCCTGACGGGGACGCGGAGACGCCCGCCGGGATGGCGGGCGTCGAACGCGAATTCGAGGGATCGACGGGCCGGGGGCCCGCCGGGGTGGACGACGCGATCAGGCGCCTTCCTGCTCGAGCTCCAGGGCCTCCTCGTCGTCCTCCTCGGTCAGCTTCAGCCAGACGAAGAGTCCGGCCAGCACGACCATGGGGATGATGATCAGTGCGCCCAGGGTGACCCCGAGCGCGACGGCAACGGTCCGCAGCGCCTTCATGGGCTTGGGCCTCCTTGCTACGACATATCGCTACTGATTGTGCCCGGTGTCGGGCGCCCTGTCACGAGGCGGGGGCGCCGGGGTCGGCCTTGCCTCCCCGATGCATCGGGCCCTGGGCCACCAGCGACGAGACGTCGTCACGGGTGAACTCGGCCAGCTGATGGTGGGCGCCCGACTGGCCGGCCATGAGGAGCCGGACCACGTAGGCACCCTCCTGCTCGAACAGGAACACGTCCTTCGGCTTCTGCTCGTCGATCCAGCGTCCGATCACGCGCAGGGCGCCTTCGTGACCCACGTTCGTCGGGGCCGGTTGCTCTACGTCACCGCGACGCGTCGCGGCCTCCTCCATGAACTTGGCGATGTCGTCATCGACGAAGGTCAGGGTCTCCTTGGTCTGCGTCCCGATCGCCTCGGACCACGCCGAGGTCGACCCACCGGCCATGACCAGCCCCTGGACGACGAACCCGTCCGGCACCTCGAGCAGCAGGATGTCCCGCATGCCGCGTTCATCGAGAAAGGCGCCGATCGACCGGAAGACCTCCTCGAAATCCTGCCGCGGGCTCCCCTCGTAGATCCGCATTGCTGCTCCTCGCTGCGCCGCCCGCCCCCGGGCGTTGACCGGGTGCTACGAGCCGGTGGTCCGGTCGAGCAGGCCCCGATCCCTCGCACGCCGCTCGCTGGACCGGAAGACCACGATCGTCGCGAGTGTAATCAGCGCCCCGGCCACAGACAAGGCGCAGATGGCCGCAAACGCGTCCGTGACCGAGGATTCGGTGACTGCGGTCCACACACGGATCGGGTACGTCACAGCCGGACCGCGCAGGTCTCAGCCCGCGAGCGCGACCGCCAGCTCGCCCGCGACCCGTGCGTCATTGAGGATCAGCGAGGTGTTGGCCACGACGGACGCGCCGTCGGTGATCGCCGCCACGCGCGCCAGCAGCCACGGCGTCACGGCGGGGCCGGTGATGCCCGCCCGATCGGCCTCGTGGACCGCCTGGGCGATCGCTTCGCGGGCGACGTCGTCCGGGAGGGCGTCGGCCTCGGGCACCGGCGTGCAGACAAGGATCCCGGATCCAAGCCCCAGCGACTCGTGTGCCTGGACGACGGCCGCCGCCGCCGCGATGTCGGGCACGGACTGGGGCGCGGGGATCCCGCTTCCGCGCGAGTAGAACCCGGGCAGCTCGTCCGTCCCGACGGCCAGGACCGGCACGCCATGCGTCTCGAGGTACTCGAGCGTGAGCGGCACGTCCAGGATGGCCTTGGGGCCTGCGCAGACGACCGTCACAGGGGTGCGAGCCAGCTCACCGAGGTCGGCGGAGATGTCGAGGCTGGGCCGCTCACCACCGAGGGCGCCGCGGTGAACCCCGCCGATGCCGCCGGTCGCGAACACGCGGATGCCCACGGCGTGGGCGGCGATCATCGTGGCGGAGACGGTCGTGGCGCCCCACCCGCCCCAGGCGATGGCCGCGGCGAGGCTCGGACGCGCGACCTTCTGCACGGTGCCGCGCGGGGCCGTCGCCAGGAACTCCAGCTGTTCGGCGGACAGGCCCACCAGCAGGCGACCGTCATGGAGCGCGACGGTCGCGGGCACGGCGCCGGCGGACCGGACGGCCAGCTCCGACGCGGCGGCGACCTCGATGTTGCCCGGGTAGGCGAATCCGTGTGTGATGAGCGTCGACTCGAGGGCGACGACGGGACGGTTGTCGCGCAGGGCGTCGGCAACCTCGGGGGCGATGGCGATGCGGTCGGGGCTGAGCATGGGATGAGGGTACGTCCGCGGTGCGCGGGGTGCACCAGGTGACGACGGCCGCCGGGCCGGCGGGCTACGCCTGCTGGCATGGCTACACGACGAAACGCCCCCGGCTCCCCACCCCCGAGACCCTCCGCCACCAGGTCGTCCTCGAAGAGCACGACCTCGCGCCAGACGGGTCGTTCGCGGTGATCACGCGACGCGCGGTGAGCCGCGGAAGGTACGTCTCGCACTGCTGGCTGGTGCCGGTCGATGGCAGCGCTCCGCGCCAGCTGACGAGCGGACCCGTGCGCGACAAGCACCCGCTGATCTCGCCCGACGGCCGCCGGCTCGCCTTCCGGCGCAGGAAGCCCGGCTCCCACGATCCGCACCGGGACTCGCACCTGATGGTCCTCGAGCTGGCCGGGGCGGGCGACTCCGCCGAACCGGTCACGATCGACACCGGAGACCTGAGCGTCGAGGAGCTGGCATGGTCACCGGATGGCCGGTCGATCGCCTTCCTGGCGAAGACCGGACCGCAGCGGCTCATCGTGGGCCCCAAGCCCAGGCCGGGCGAGCCGCTGGCACGCCGCGTGACGACGCTCGACTGGCGCTGGGACGAGGAGGGATACCTCGACCGCCGGAGCCAGGTGCACGTGATCTCCGCCACCGAGGACGGGCAGCGCACGATGCCTGACCGCGGTTCCCGGCGGGGCCTCCGAGATCGCCTGGCGACCGGACGGCAAGGCCATCGCCTTTGTCGCCGACCTGCAGCCCGACGCCGACCGCCACCCCCGGACCTCGATCTGGGAGGTGCCGCTGGCCGGTGGCGACCCGCGCGAGATCCTCGCCCTTGCCGGGCCGGTCAAATCGCCGGCCTACTCGCCGGACGGCCGCTGGATCGCCGGGATCGGCGTAGACGACCCCGACTTCTTCGACGACATCTCCCCCACCCTCCACCTGGGACCGGCGGACGGTGGCGCGCCGGCCGTCGCCCTGGCCCCGGACCTGGACCGGCCGGTGGGCAACTGGGCGGACACCGACCTCACGGGCTGGATGACCAGCAGCCGGCCCGGACCCCTGTGGACCGGCCCGGACACCGTGATCGCCCTGGTGACGGACCGGGGGCGGACGCACCCGTGGCGGTTCCCGGTGGATCCGGTCCGTGGCCGGCCTGCCGGCGACCCGGCGCGCCTCGCGCAGGGCGACGTCATGGCCAACACCCTTGCCGCGGGTGGCGGCCGGCTCTACGGTCACGGCCACCATCGGCGCCCGGCCGCCCGAGCTGTGTCTCGTCGAGGAGGACGGCTCCCTGCGGCCGATCACGACGATGGGCTCGGCCTGGACGGGCGGCCTCGCGTGGCCGGAGATGCGGCTCGTGGAGGCACCCGGGCCCGGCGGCCCGGTGGAGACGTGGATCGCCTCACCGGCCGGCGCCGGCGATGGGCCGCTGCCGACCATCGTGGACGTCCACGGCGGTCCGCTGGGGGCCTGGGCCCCGGCCCCATCGCTGGAGGTGGTTCTCCTCTGTGCGCGCGGCTACCGGGTGGTCCTGCCCAACATCCGCGGGTCCGCCTCGTACGGCGCCGACTGGATCGCGCCCCAGCTGGGCGAGTGGGGCGGCCCGGACGCCGAGGACGTCCACGCCGCGCTCGACCACGCCGTGGCGATCGGCCTGGCCGATCCCGAGCGGCTGGGCGCCCTCGGCCTGTCCTACGGCGGGTTCATGGTCAACTGGCTGGTGGGCACCACGGACCGGTTCCGGGCGGCCGTGTCCGAGAACGGCGTGACGAACCAGGTCTCTGCGTGGGCCCACAGCGACAGCGGCCCCGAGTACTGCCGCGCGGCCCGGATGGGCGACGCGACCACCCCGGAGGGCGTGGCGCAGCTGTGGCGCCAGTCGCCGCTGCGCAACGTGGCCGAGGTCCGCACTCCGCTGCTCATGCTCCAGTCGGAGGCGGACCGACGCTGCCCGCCGGCCGACAACGAGCAGTTCTTCGTCGCCCTGCGCTGGCTCGGCCGCGAGGTGGAGTACGTCCTCTATCCCGAGGAGTACCACGTGATCCAGGCCACCGGCCGCATCGACCGCCGCATCGACCGGATGACCCGGATGCTCGACTGGTTCGACCGCTTCCTGGTCGCCCCGGAGCGGAACGCAGCGCGGCGGTTGGAAGCCGATCCGTACGCGCAGGACCGAGCGGCTCCGGCTCAGGCGAGCACAAGCTCCCCCGGCGGGCTGGACAGGTGGCGCAGGGCGTGCGGTTGCCGACGACCGCGCCCCGCCGCAGCGGCCGCGGCATCGTGAGGCCCTCGGTGCCGGCCTCGAGCCAGCCGGACAGGAAGCCCGCGTCGAAGGCATCGCCGGCGCCGGTCGTGTCGCCGCGTCTTGACTGATGCCTGGTGGCGACCTCGAACCGGAGACGGCTCGTCGCCGTCGCGGGCGAGCACCGTCACGCCCTTGCGGCCGCGCTTGATGACCGCGATCGGCGCCAGGTCCAGGAGGTCCGCCATCGCGCTTCGCGCCCACGAGCGCGCGGGACTCGTCCCTGGTCGCGAACAGGAGGTCCGGCGCGGCCTTGAGGATCAGCGACAGCGCGGCGCGGCGGCCCTTGCGCGAGGAGCGGGCCGCACGACGAGAGGTCCACCGACACGAGCACGCCGGCCGCGCTGCGCGAGACGGAGGCGACCATGCCCGGCCTCGCCCAGCGGCTGGTCGAGGAGCGAATAGGCCGGGAGGTGGAGGGCATCGGCGCCCGCGAACCAGGCCGGGTGCAGGTCCTCCGGCCGGAGCCGGAGCGCGGCGCCCCGCTCCGTGACGAACGAGCGCTCGCCGCCCGGCTCCACGAGCACGCCGATCCGGCCGGTCGGCGCCCCCGCGACGCGCACCGCGCGCACGGTGACGCCGTCCGCGGCCGAGGCGGCGACGAGCGCCCGGCCGGGAGCATCCCGCCCGATCGCGCACACGAGCGAGCTCCGGGCTCCGATCCGGCCCAGCCACCGTGCCGTCGAGGCAGCGGAGCCGCCCTGGCGCAGGGTCACGCGTCCGGTGACGTCCGTGCCGCGCGCGAGGTCCCGGTCCGGGGCGAGGACGACATCGACCACCAGGTCGCCGAGCACGACGACGCGCGGCGGCGATGGGCCGCCGGCGGGCGGGCGCGACGGCGGGAGCGGCGAGGAGGCAGCCGGCTGCGGGGCAGGCAGGGCGGGCATGGCGCCGAGGATACGCCGCGCGCCCGCGGTACGATGGCCCCTCGCGGCCGAACGCGCCGCGCTGCGCGCCGCCATCGGGGACGCGCCGGTCCAGCCCGCGTCCCGCGCACCCGGAGACAGCGATGACCAGCCCCTCGGACGACCTCGAGCGGCTCGCCGTCGACACGATCCGCACCCTCTCCATCGACGGCGTGCAGCAGGCGAACTCCGGGCACCCGGGCGCCCCCATGGGCGTGGCGGCGATGGCCTACGCGCTCTGGACCAGCCACCTCCGCCACGCCCCCACGAACCCCGCCTGGCCGGACCGCGACCGCTTCGTCCTGTCCGCCGGCCACGCGAGCATGCTGCTCTACTCGCTGCTCCACCTGACCGGCTACGCCGTGAGCCTGGACGACCTCCAGCTCTTCCGCCAGTGGGGCTCCGATCACCCCGGGTCACCCCGAGTACGGCATGACCCCGGGCGTGGAGGCCACCACCGGCCCGCTGGGCCAGGGCCTGGTCAACGGCGTCGGCATGGCCATCGCGGAGCGCCGCCTCGCCGCGGAGTTCAACCGGCCCGGCCACGACGTCGTCGACCACCGCACGTACGTCATCTGCTCGGACGGCGACCTGCAGGAGGGCATCACCGCGGAGGCGAGCTCCCTCGCCGGTCACCTGAAGCTGGGCAAGCTGATCGCCCTCTACGACGACAACCGGATCCAGCTCGACGGCCCCACCGCCTGGACGTTCACCGAGGACGTGCTCGCGCGCTATGCCGCGTACGGCTGGCACACCCAGCGCATCGAGGACGGGAACGACGTCGCGGCGATCTCGGCGGCCATCGAGGCCGCGCAAGGCCGACGACCGCCCGTCGATCATCGCGGTCCACACCCACATCGGCTTCGGCAGCCCCAACAAGCAGGACAGCCAGAAGTCGCACGGCGCCCCGCTCGGCCCGGACGAGGTCCGCCTCACCAAGGAGGCGTACGGCTGGGACCCGGACAAGAGCTTCTTCGTCCCCGACGAGGCGGGCGAGCTGTTCCGCCGCGCCGTCCCCGCGGGCGAGGCGCTCGTGGCCGACTGGGAGGCGCGCGTCACCGCCTATGAGGCCGACTTCCCCGCCGAGGCGGCCGAGCTCCGCCGTCGCGTGAGCGGTGCCCTGCCCGCCGGTTGGGACGCAGGCGCTCCCGGCCTACGAGACCGGCTCCGAGGTCGCCACCCGGAACGCCAGCCAGGACGCGATCCAGGCGCTGGCCGCCACTCTGCCGGAGCTCTTCGGCGGGTCCGCGGACCTGTCCGAGTCCAACCTGACGGACGTCAAGGCGCTGGGTCACGACAACTTCGCCGCGGACCACGCGGGGCGCAACATCCGCTTCGGCGTGCGCGAGCACGCGATGGGCGGCATCGCCAACGGCATCGCCTACCACGGCGGGTTCCTGCCGTACTGCGCCACGTTCCTGACGTTCAGCGACTACATGCGCGGCTCGGTCCGGATCGCCGCCCTCTCCGGGCTGCACGTGACCTACGTCTGGACCCACGACTCCGTGGGCCTGGGCGAGGACGGGCCCACGCACCAGCCGGTCGAGCACTACGCGGCGCTGCGCGCGATCCCGAACCTGTGGTTCATCCGTCCCGGCGACGGGAACGAGGCGATCGCGGCCTGGGCGCTGGCGGTGGAGCGGTCCATCGCTCGCGGATGCGGCCCCCGGGCCCGTGGCGCTGGCGTTCACCCGCCAGAAGCTGCCGACCCTGCCGGGCACGAAGGAGGGCGCACGCGAGGGCGTCCGCCGCGGCGGCTACGTGCTGCGGGAGGCGGCCGGAGGGACGCCCGCGCTGATCCTCGTCGGCCACGGGATCCGAGCTGGCCCTGTGCGCGGCGGCTGCCGATGCGCTGGAGGCCGACGGCATCCCGACCCGCGTCGTGAGCCTGCCGTGCTGGGAGCGCTTCGAGGTCCAGGACGCTTCCTATCGCGAGAGCGTGCTCCCGGCAGACGTGCGCAAGCGCGTGACCGTGGAGGCGGGCGTCTCCCTGGGCTGGGAGCGATGGGCCGGCGACGAGGGGGCGATCCTGGGGCTGGACCGGTTCGGGGCCAGCGCGCCGGCCGGGACGATCCTGGAGGCCTTCGGGTTCACCGCCGAGAACGTGGCGTCGGTCGGGCGGCGCGTGGTCCGCGAGGGGCTGCGCGGGCGCGTCGGCGTCTCCGACCCGTCCCTCGGCCACCCGCACGGACACGGCTGAAGGAGGCGACGGCGATGCGCGTTGCGTTGGCGGCCGATCACGCTGGAGCCGCGTTCAAGGACGAGCTGCTGGCGAGGCTGGAGGCGCTGCTGTCGGCCGACGACGAGCTGATCGATCTCGGCGGCGACGGCTCCGACCCGCAGGACGACTACCCGGACTTCGCGTGGCTGCTCGGCCAGGCCATCCAGTCCGGGCACGCGGACCGGGGGATCCTGGTCTGCGGCTCCGGCGTGGGGGCGTCCATCGCGATCAACAAGATGCGGGGCATCCGGGCGGGGCTCTGCCACGACACCTACTCGCGCGCACCAGGGCGTGGAGCACGACGACATGAACGTCCTGGCGATGGGGGCGCGGGTCATCGGGATCGAGCCCGCGGTGGAGTGCGCGGCCGCGTTCCTCGCCGCGCGCTTCTCGGGCGAGCCCCGGCACCGGCGCCGTTTGGGCAAGGTGCTGGCGATCGAGACGTCCTCGATGGGCGAGCCGCCGGGACTAGGGCGCCGGCACTGCGGCGTCGATCGCCACGGACTGCGCCGGCAGCTGCCCGGCGCCATCGAACCGGCCGCCCACGAGCACGACCGTTCCGTTTCCACGGCGATGTCGCGCACGGCCTGGTCGGACGGGACCAGCGGCCCATCCGCGACGAGCGGCTGCCAGCGCCAGCCGTCCACGCTGGCCCACGTGTCACGGTCGTTGGCGTAGACCGCCAGCCCCTCGCCACCACCGAGGACGTGCACACCCGTGGTCGACCCTCCGAAGGGCCAGCCCTCCGAGGCGGACGGCAGCGCCGACCAGTGCCGCGCGTCCGACGACCACCATGCCGCGGTCCCATACTCGCAGTTGCCGAACAGGTTGCAGCCGCCGTCGAAGTAGCCCGTGAGCACGGTGCCGCCGGGCGTCACGGCACCCCGCTCGGGGACCATGGCATCGGTGCCGCCGCGCGGCCCCGTCAGGGCGTCCGCCTCCCAGGAGCCGCCGTCCGGCGTCGTCCAGGTGTCGAGCGGTCCGATCCCGAGCCACCCGGCGGTCGTCGGCACGAGCCAACGCTGGTAGGGCACCTCGCGAGACGTCCACGCCCGCCCGTCCGGCGAGGCCAGCTCGACGGGCAGGGGCTCGCCGTGCGCGGTCACCGAGACCACGAAGGACTCGCCAGTCCAGGCGACGCGCCAGGCGGACCGATTGTCGTCCGGGTTCGGGAGCGCGGCCGGCTCCCAGGAAAGTCCGTCCTCGGAGCGCAAGATGACGACGCGGCGCACCACGGGCCCGGGATCGAGGTTGCCGACGGCGACGTAGCCGCCCGGCCCAGCCGCGACGTCCTGGAGCTCGATGCCCGCGATGTCGAAATCCAGTGCCGCCTCGCTCCAGGTCACGCCGTCGGACGACCGCAGGATGAACGGTCGCAGCGGGAACCCATTGAAGCCGCCGTTCCCGTCCGGACGCCAGCCGGTGACCCCACCGACCGCGACGAACCCTGTCGGCCCGAACGACACCGCCACCGCCTCACCGTCGCGGATCCGGGGCACGTCGGTTGCCATCCATGCGAGTGCGGGCACGGTGGCGTCGGGAACCGGCGGCGCCGTCACGAGCGGTGCCGCGGGTCCACCGCAGCCCGTCGCAAGGGCGAGGACCACCGCCAAGGCGAGGACCGCCGCCAACCATCGCCGCCCGTCCGTCACATCGACCCCCGTTGCGCACCCACCGCGGCCGGCCGCCCGCCGGTCGAATCATGCCGGTGTCGACTCGGGCGCGATGGCTCCTTCGCGCCTATCCTTTACCCGCCGGCCACCCCCTCGCCCCTTCCCCGCCAACGGAGACCCTCCCATGCGCATCGGCTTCATCGGACTCGGACGGATGGGCGCGAACATGGTCCGCCGCCTGCTCCGCGACGACCACCAGATCGTGGCCTACAACCGGACGCCCGAGAAGACGACCGAGATCGCGAAGGAGGGAGCCGAGGCCGCGTACTCGATCGCGGAGCTGGTCTCGAAGCTGGAGAGACCCCGCCACGTCTGGATCATGGTCCCGGCAGGCGACGCCACCCAGGCCCAGATCGACGAGCTGCTGGAGCACCTGGAACCCGGCGACACGATCATCGACGGCGGCAACACCAACTTCCACGACGACGTCCGACGTCACGCCGAGCTCAAGGTCGAAGGGCATCGCCTACGTCGACGCCGGCACGTCCGGCGGGATCTGGGGCCTCCAGGTCGGGTACTGCCTGATGACCGGCGGTGAGCCCGAGGCCGTGAAGCCGCTGGAGCCCATCTTCCTGTCGCTGGCACCCGAGGGCGGGTACATGCACGTGGGCGGGCCGGGCGCCGGCCACTACGTGAAGATGGTCCACAACGGCATCGAGTACGGCCTGATGCAGGCGTACGCCGAAGGCTTCGAGATCATGCACGCGTCCGACTACGACCTCGATCTCGGCGGCATCGCCGAGATGTGGAACCACGGATCGGTCGTGCGCTCGTGGCTGCTGGAGCTGGCGGTCCGCGCGTTCGCGTCGCAGGGCAACGACCTGGCGCACCTGAAGGGCTGGGTGTCAGACTCCGGCGAGGGCCGCTGGACGGTGCAGGAGGCGATCGACAAGGACGTCCCGGCTCCGGTCATCACGCTTGCGCTGCTGACCCGGTTCCGCTCGCGCCAGGACGATTCCTACGGCGGCAAGGTGCTCGCCGCGCTCCGCAACGAGTTTGGCGGCCACCCGGTGAAGACGGGCTAGACGTGGCGAAACGTCCGGAGGCCGCCGCCAGGACGCCCGGCGCGCCCGCGACCCGCGCCAGCTACGTCCGCGCCCGCGAGCTCCGCGCCCGCGACGTCCGCGCCCGCGAGCTCCGCGCCCGCGACCTCCGCGCCGCCTGCAGGAAGGACGCCCCGCGCACCATGCGGGACCTGCGTCTCGCCACGGAGAGCCGGCGCCGCACCCCCGCGGCAAAGCCCCTGGACAACCCGCTCCGCGAAGGTCTCCGCCTGGAGCGCGTCCCGGAGCCGGCCGTCTTCGTCCTGTTCGGCGCCACCGGCGACCTCGCCCATCGCAAGGTCATCCCGGCGCTGTTCCAGCTCTGGCGCACGCACCTGCTCCCCCACGAGTTCACGCTGGTGGCCGTCGGCCGCCGCCCGTACACGGACGAGACCTTCCGGCGGGAGCTGAAGGAGTCGCTGGACAGGTACTCGCGCGTCCAGCCGGTTGATGCGGAGGCGTGGGACGATCTCGCCTCCCGGATCGTCTACCACCGCGGTGACTTCGCCGATCCCGCCGCGTACACGTCCCTGGCGCGAGCTCCTGGACGGCCTCGACCAGGACGCACGGCACCCGCGGCAACCGGGTCTTCTACCTGGCCACGCAACCGTCGGCGTTCGCGGAGATCGTCGCCCAGATCGGCCGGGTGGGCCTGGACCACGAACGCCACGAAGGCGGCTGGCGCCGGGTCGTCATCGAGAAGCCGTTCGGGCGGGACCTTGACTCCGCGATCCGCCTCAACCGCGAGGTCGGGAAGGTCTTCCGGCGAGCGGCAGGTCTACCGCATCGACCACTACCTGGGCAAGGAGACGGTCCGGAACCTGCTGGTCTTCCGGTTCGGCAACGGCATCTTCGAGCCCATCTGGAACCGCCGCCACATCGACCACGTGCAGATCACCGTGGCGGAGTCCATCGGGATCGAGAGCCGCGGCGCGTTCTACGAGGAGACCGGCGCCAGCCGCGACGTCCTCCAGAACCACCTTCTCCAGCTGCTGAGCCTGGTCGCGATGGAGCCGCCGGCAACCTTCGAGGCCGATGCGCTGCGCGACGAGAAGGTCAAGGTCATCCGCGCCGTCGGCAGGCTCACCCCGGAGCAGGCGCGCCGCGACGTCGTGCGCGGGCAGTACGGCCCAGGGTGGGTGTCGGCCAAGCCGGTCCCCGGATACCGCGCGGAACCCGACGTCGATCCTGCGTCCGAGACCGAGACCTACATCGCGGCCCGCCTCACGATCGACGACTGGCGCTGGTCCGGGGTCCCGTTCTTCCTGCGGATGGGCAAGCGTCTCCCCAAGCGGGCGACCGAGATCGCGATCCAGTTCAAGGAGGTTCCGCACCAGCTGTTCCGGGACAGCGCCGCGGACCCGGAGCCCAACCTGCTGGCGATGCGGATCCAGCCGGACGAGGGGATCATGCTCCGCTTCGGTGCCAAGGTCCCGGGCCTGGGCATCGACGTCCGCAACGTGACGATGGACTTCACCTACGGCTCCGCGTTCCAGACGGACAGCCCGGATGCCTACGAGACGCTGATCCTGGACGTGCTCCTGGGCGACGCCTCGCTGTTCACCCGGGCCGACGAGGTGGAGGAGGCGTGGTCGATCGTGGACCCGATCGTCGCCGCCTGGGCCGAGCAGGAGGCTCCCCCTTCCCGAACTACGAGGCGGGCACGTGGGGTCCCGAGGCCGCCGACGACCTTCTCGCCCGCGAGGGCCGACGGTGGCGCAGGATCTAGGCCGCCCCGGCCGGGGCGCCGGAGCCGGGCGAGATCATCGCCGTCGGGACGAGGGCGAGCGGCGGCGGGCGGATCGAGCCGCTCGAGGCGCTCGAGACCGGGAGAGCCGATGCTGCGCTGGCTGTCCCGCGCCCGCACCATCGACGACATCGAGACGGAGCTGGCGCGGATCTGGGCCCAGCCGAACCTGATGGTGGACGCGAACGGCGAGCGGCGCGGCCGGTACATCGCGGCCCGGACCAGCGTGATGAACCTGGTGGTCATCGCGCAGAAGCCGGAGGTGGGCGAGTGGGCGGCGGAGATCATCAGCCGCCTGGCCGGCCGGCACCCCAGCCGCACGATGGTCGTGCTCTCCGCGGATCCGGACGGGCCGCCCTGGCTGGACGCCCGGATCGAGGCCCACTGCGTCCTGCCGCGGCCCGATGCCCCGGAGATGTGCTCGGAGGTGATCCACCTCACGGCAGGGGGCGAGACCGGGCCGACACCTGACCGCGCTGGTGGCCCCGCTGCTCATCCACGACCTGCCGGTGACCGCCTGGTGGCCCGGCGAGCCGCCGCTGGACTCGGTCCCCACGGTCGAGCTGCTGGACATCGCAGACCGCCTCGTGGTGGACGGTTCGGGCTGGTCCGGTGATGGCCTGGTGCGCCTCCGCCAGCTCGCCCGCCTGTACGACGAGCACGAGCGGATCGCGATCCGTGACTTCGCCCTGGTCCGGCAGTCGCGCTGGCGCGAGGCAATCGCCACCGTCTTCGACCTCGCGGAGTTCCTCCCCTTCCTCGGGCACGTCCGGCGGATCGCGGTCACCTACGGGACGCACGACGAGACGGGAGCACCCGGCACGACCAACGTCGTCAAGCCGCTGTACCACGCGGCCTGGCTGGCGTCCCGGCTGGGGATGCGGGTCGTGTCCCCATTGACGCCGGTCGAAGCACGGGGGCAGGCACGGGGGGGCCGCCGGGGCGCGGGCGGGGGCACGGGCGGACGGCCCCGGCCCGGCGAGAGGGCGCCGCTCCACCACGGGCTCGCGGCGCGCCTGCGCAGCAAGACCTCCGACGTGGCGGTCGTGATCCGGCCGATCGCCTCCCCGATGCCCGCCGGGACGACACTGCGCGTGGAGCTGCTCGCCGACCGGCGCGGCTCGGAGCTGCGCGCGGACGTGACCGCCGAGGCGGAGAACGTCCACGTCCACGCCTGGCTGGACGGCGTTGAGGCGATGGACCGGACGTTCAAGGCGCCGCGACCCACGGATGCCGACCTGCTGGGCGAGGCCCTCGAGATGGGAGGCCGCGATCCGCTCGCGGTGGAAACCATCCGCATGGCCGCGCGCCTCGCGGGAGACGTCGACCCATGATCGCCCCGCGCCCCCGTCGCCTGCCCATCGTCCGCGTCCTGCCGACGCCCGACGCTGCGGCCGAGGCCGCGGCGACAGCGATCGTCGTCGCCCTGGCGGCCGCGATCGCGGAACGCGGCGTTGCCCACTGGTCCACCACGGGTGGCTCGGCGGCCCCGGGGATCTACCGGCACCTGCGCGTCCCGCCCCTCCGGGATCTCGTGGACTGGTCGAGCGTCCACGTCTGGTGGGGCGACGACCGGTTCGTCCCGGCCGACGACCCACTCTCGAACGTGCTGCCGCTCAACGAGATGCTGCTGGCCGCCGAAGGGGACGACGGCGACCACGGCGGGGTCCGGATCCCGGTCTCGAACGTGCACCCGGTACCGGTCGCCGAGGCCATCGTCAACGGTGACGGCCCCGTCGGTGCGGCGGCGGCCTACGAGACGTCGCTCCTCCTTGAAGGCCCCGGACGGGATCAGGAGGGCGTTCCGGCCTTCGACGTCCTGGTGCTGGGCGTCGGCCCCGACGGCCACGTGCTCTCGGTCTTCCCCGGGTCCGCGGTCTGGGAGGAGGGATCGCTCGTGCGGGCGGTGCCGGCCCCGACCCACGTGGAACCGCACGTGGAGCGCGTGACGATGCACCCGGACGTCGTCGCTGCCGCGAGATCCGTCCTCGTGGTGTCCACCGGGGCGTCCAAGGCGGCCGTGCTCGGCGCGGCCTGGGGCGGCGACGACGCCCGCGATCTGCCGGTGCGCATGACGATGGCCACCAACGCAACGTGGATCCTGGACGAGGCCGCGGCGTCCGAGCTGCCGCGCGAGTAGGGCTGCCCGCCATGGTCGCGCCCTTCCCCGACGCGCCGAGCCGCATCATCACGTCCCGCGATGGCACGTCCATCGCCGTGTTCTCGGCAGGACTGGGGCCGGACGTGCTGCTGGTGCACGGGACCAGCGCGGATCACCGCACGTGGCGGGTGGTGGCACCGGACCTCGCGGGCCGGCGGAGGGTCCACGCGCTGGACCGGCGGGGCCGCGGGAACTCGAGCGACGGGGCGGCCTATGCGATCGACCGCGAGCTGGAGGACGTCGCTGCGGTCGCGGACATCCTGGCGGACGAGGCAGGTGGACCGATCGACGTCGTCGGGCATTCGCTGGGCGGGCGGATTGCGCTGGCCGCGAGTCGGCTGACGGGGAGCATCCGGCGGATCGTCGCCTACGAGGGCGCGCCCGCGGCACGTGATGCGTCGGGGCGGAGCGATGACGAGGAGCTGCTCCGCCGTCTCCGTGCGGACCTCGCGGCGGGTGACCTGGACGGGCTGCTCGCACGATTCATGACGGAGGCTGTGGGCATGCCGGCGGCGGAGCTCTCGGCGTTCCGCGCCGACCCCATCTGGGCGCGGCGGG
The DNA here is from genome assembly GCA_963766735.1 of uncultured Chloroflexia bacterium. Classification (GTDB taxonomy): domain Bacteria; phylum Chloroflexota; class Limnocylindria; order Limnocylindrales; family CSP1-4; genus CAIXZV01. The sequence continues at coordinate 208,302 of CAVYBU010000008.1, read as the reverse complement.
CAGCAGCCGGCCCGACCGTCGTCCGCGAGCTGGACGCCGCCCTCCACGCTCCGGCGATCGCCGCGGACACCCTCGCGCTGGTGACCGTCCCCGTCCTGCAGCTGACCGGCTCCCTGTCCCCCGCCTGGTTCCGGGACGGTGCCGTGGCTCTCGACGCCAGCCTCGCGAAGGGCCACCTCGAAGTCATCGAGGGCGCGCGCCATGCGGCGCACCACACGCACCCCGCCGAGTTCCTCGCCCACCTCCAGTCGTTCTTCGCCGACTGACGCACTGGGCAGTCACACGATGACGTCCTCCCGGTTCGCCTCACCGCAGCCGGCGGCACGTCACGGACTCGGCCGGGAGGCTAACATTCGCGCATGACCGATCCTGTCCCCACGCCTGCCGACACCCGCTCCTACTCCCCCGGCCTCGAGGGCGTCATCGCCGGCGAGACCACCCTCTCCTACATCGACGGCGAGGCTGGCCGCCTGCTCTACCGCGGCTACCCCATCGGCGATCTGGTGAGGAGCGGGTCGTATGCGGCGATCACGGAGCTGCTCTGGACCGGTGACTGGAAGCCGGACGCGAAGCTGCCCTGCCAGCCGGTGCCGGACGGCGTGATGATGGCCCTCCGCGCCCTGCCGCACGACGCCCGGCCGATGGACGCCCTTCGGACCGCGGTGTCGGCCTGGGGTGCGGTGACCGACCCGGCGTGGCCGCCGACCGCCGAGCAGGCCCGCGCGCTCACGGCGTTCTCGCCGTCCGCGCTGGCCGCGTTCGCCCGCCTCCGTCAGGGCCTGGAGCCGGTCGCACCGGACCCGGACCTCGATCTCGTCGCCGGGTTCCTGTACCAGATCAACGGTGAGAAGCCGGACGAGGCCACGGCCCGCGCGCTGGACGCGTACTTCATCGTCGGCGCCGAGCACGGCTTCAACGCCTCGACGTTCACCTGCCGCGTCATCACCTCCACCCGCGCGGACATCGCGTCGGCCGTCTGCGGCGCCATCGGTGCGATGAAGGGCCCGCTCCACGGCGGCGCCCCGTCCGAGGTCGTGGAGCAGATCCACCAGGTGGGCACACCGGAACACGCCGAGGAGTGGGTCCGCGACGCGATCGCGAACAACGTGCGCCTGATGGGCTTCGGGCACCGCGTGTACCGGGCCTACGATCCACGCGCCGCCGCCCTGCGCGAGGTGGCCGAGGGCATGGAGCACAAGCCGGACTGGCTGGCGCTCGCAATGTCGGTCGAGGACGTCGCCCTGCGCGTCCTGGCGGAGAAGCACCCGGACCGGGCCCTCAAGACCAACGTCGAGTTCTACGCGGCGCCCGTCCTCATGGGCGTGGGCCTTACGCCGGACCTCTTCCCCGCAACGTTCGCGCTGGCACGCCACGCCGGCTGGACCGCCCATGCGATCGAGCAGGGCGCGAACAACCGGCTGATCCGCCCGGACGTGAAGTACGTTGGCTTTGGAGAGCGCCCGCTCCCGAAGGGGTAGTCGATCGCCGGTCGCGGGTCCGGGTGGCGCGTCGCGCTGCCGGCGCGCGGCGCAGCTACAGGTACCCGCGCCTGCGGAAGAACAGCAGCACGCCCGCGAGCGTCAGCGCCATCACCCCGATGATCAGCCAGAACTCGGTCAGGGTCTCGTCACCCGGCAGGTCCACGTTCATGCCGCCGATGCTGGCGATCAGCGTCAGCGGCAGCAGCGCCACGCTGAAGGCGGTCAGCACGCGCAGGCTCTGGTTCAGCCGGTGTGAGAGCACCGACTCGTTCGAGTCCTCCAGTGCCTCCGCGACCTCCTTGTAGTTCTCCAGCACGTCCCAGATCCGCTCGGCGGCGTCCGTGATGTCGTCGAAGTAGATGTCGAGGTCCTCGGCGAGATAGCGCTGCTTCGTGCGCTCCAGGTCACGGAGCACCGCTCGCATCGGGCGGACCACGCGGCGGAAGTTGATGATCTCCTGCTTCGCGTTCGACAGTTCGCGCACGATCTCCGCGGACCGTCCCTCGAAGATGTCGTCCTCCAGCTGGTCCAGCTTGGCGCCCATCTTGCGCAGCATCGGGAACGACGCGTCCACGCAGGTATCGACGATCTTGTAGAGGAGGTATCCGGTGCCCTTGGAGAAGACGCCATCCCGCACCTCGTCGCGCTCGCGGTAGCGCTCGAACATCGCCGCCAGCGGCGGCAGGTTCCGGTCCGGAAGCGTGATCAGGAAATCCGGCCCGACGAACAGGTCGAGCTCCGCGGTGAGCAGGCGGTCCTGCGACTTGTCGAACACCCCGAAGTGCAGGACGATGAACAGGTAGTCGTCGTACGCGTCCAGCTTCGGACGCTGGTTGCGCGACGCAACGTCCTCGATGGCCAGGGGGTGGAAGCCGAACTCCCGCTCCAGCCACTCGCGGTCCGCCTCGCGCGGACGCTCAAGGTTCAGCCAGCGGACATCGCCCGACGCGATGATGTCGGGCTGGTTCTCGTCAGGCGCGAACGGCGGCTCCAGGAGCACGCCAGGCCGCGATCCGCGCAGCCGCGACCGCTGCAGCAGGTTGGGCACTTGGAGGCACTCCGGTCGTCATGACGCGATCCTAGCGCAGTGCGCCGATTGAGGGAACAGGCTTCCTGCGCGCACGCACCAGGCGGAGGTCGCCACCGCCGGCCCCTCGAGGCGAGCGGAGGCTTGGGCCCGAACAGGCGCCTTGACGGAACCGGGTCCCGCGACGCCGCGTTGCACGATCCTGGAAGGACCCGCATCCTTGCGCGCGATGCCAGACCCGACACCCGTCCGCCGCCCCACCCAGGCCCGACCCGGACGCCGCCCGGGTCGGGCGACCGCGCCGCGCCTGCTGCTGCTGAGCGCGATCTTCCCGGGCCTCGGCCACCAGGTCGCGGGACGGTCGCGCTGGGCAGCCGCGCTGGGCTTGCCGCTGGTGGCCCTCATGGTGGTGATGGGCGGCGTCGCCGTGATCGCCATCGCGACCGGGAGCGCCACCTCGTTCGCGACGCGCCTGTTCGACCCGGCGGTCCTCGGCGTGCTGCTCGCACTCCAGGTGGTGGTGCTCGGCTGGCGGCTCATGGCCCTCGGGGCCGTCCGCGCCATCACTACCTTCCGGCCCCCATTCACCACGCTGGCGGCCGGGCTGGTCGCCGTTGCGATCGTGGTCGGGCCGCAGATCTGGCTGGCGGGCCTCACGCTGGAGGCCAGGAGCGCGGCGGCGGCCGTCTTCGAACCGGTGGACTCCGGCGGCGCGTGGGTGCCCGCAGAGACGCCGCCGCCGGTCGAGTCGGACGACCCGGACTTCGGCATCGAATCCTCGCCGACGCCGTCAGCATCGGCCGAGGCCTCGCCGTCACCCTCCCCCACACCCGGGATCCCGCGAGTCAACGTGCTGCTGATCGGGATGGACTCGGGAGTGGGCCGCAACACCGCCCTCACGGACACGATGATCGTCGCGTCGCTCGACCCGGTCGGACGGACCGTTTCGATGGCGTCCATCCCGCGCGACCTCGTGGACGTGCCGCTGCCCGACGGACGCACGTTCAAGGGCAAGATCAACGGCCTCGTCTCCTACGTGCGCTGGCACCCGGGCAAGTTCCCCGGCGCCAGGGACGGCCAGTCCGTGCTCGCCGCGGCGATCGGCGGCCTGCTGGGCCTCGAGATCGACATGTGGGCACAGGTGAACCTGGGCGGGTTCGTATACCTCGTGGACTCCGTCGGCGGCGTGACGATCAACGTCACGGACGGCTTCTGCGACCCGAGGTACAAGGAGTACGGCATCGCGGGCTTCGGCGTGTCACCCGGCCGCTATCGCATGAACGGAAACCAGGCGCTCGCCTATGCCCGGGTCCGGAAGGCGGCAGGCGAGAGCGACTTCACCCGGGCGGCCCGCCAGCAGGAGCTCATCGCGGCTCTGCGGGACCGCATGGTGCGCGGAGCATTCCTGGAGAACCCGGGCGCGTTCCTCAAGTCGCTCGGCAGGACGATCACCACCAACATCAAGCCATCGTTCATCGCGGATTACATCGACGCCGCAGCCGATGTCGGCCGCAAGGACGTCTTCCGGACGGTGGTCAAGCACCCGCTGGTGCGGAGCGGCTACGACAAGCGAGGTTCGATCCAGCTGCCTGATCTCAAGAAGATCAAGGCGATGGCCGCGCGGCTGTTCACGCCGGCCGGGACGCGACCCGAGGGCTTTGAGACGATGCCCTCGGCCGGGACGGGCAGCACGAGGCGGGCATCGTCGTCCACGACCTGCGGGATCAAGGCCACGCCCAAGCCGACGTCAAGGCCGACACCCACGGCACAGCCGTCCGGCCCGCCGAGCGCGGGCCCCACGAGTGCGCCAACGGCCAAGCCGACCGCACCGCCCACGGCCAAGCCGACCGCACCGCCCACGCGCCGGTCCGACCGCTCCACCGACGCCGGCCCCGACAACTTCCTCCGTCGCGCCATCGGCGGAGCCCGCCCGGCCCTAGCGTCCCTCCCCGGACTGCGCCTTCGTCGCACCGTATACGGCCAGCGCCCGGGCGCGGGCCTCCGCGTGGTCCACGATCGGCTGCGGGTAGTCCACCCCGATCTGGCAGCCGGCTGCCGCCTGGGCGGCCTCGCTCATCCGCCACGGCTCGTGGATGTACGTGTCCGGGACTCCCCGCAGCTCCGGGACCCAGCGTCGGACGTAGGCGCCACCCGGGTCGAAGCGCTCGCCCTGCAGGGTGGGGTTGAAGACGCGGAAGTACGGCTGGGGGTCGGTGCCCGTGCTCGCCGTCCACTGCCAGCCGCCGTTGTTGGAGGCAAGGTCGCCGTCGACCAGGTGACGCATGAACTCCGTCTCGCCCAGGCGGTAGTCAAGGAGCAGGTGCTTGGCAAGGAACGACGCGGCGATCATTCGCCCACGGTTGTGCACGAAACCGGCGGCCCTCAGCTGGCGCATCGCCGCGTCGACGACCGGGTAGCCGGTGCGGCCCTCGGCCCAGGCTGTGAACGCGAGCGGATCCTCGCGAAACGGCAACCGGGCGAACGAGGACCGGAACGGCTCCCTGGCGACGAACGGGTGGTGCCACAGCACGTGGGCATAGAACTCCCGCCATGCGATCTCGCGGGTGAAGGTGCGTCTGCCGTCCGCGTCCCCGGCGGCCCGGTCCACCACCTCCACCGGGGAGAGCAACCCGAACCGCAGGTCCTGGCTGAGACGGGACGAGCCGTCCAGGTCCAGTCGATTGCGCGAGGCGGCGTAGGCGTCCACCGGTGCGTCCACCGGTGCGTCCACGGCCGCCGCCAGCCAGCGGGCGAGCCGAGCTCTGGCGTCTGCCTCGCCGGGCGCCGGGATGAGCGCACGATCCGCGGTCGGCGGTGCGACCTCCGGCACCGGGTCCGGCCGGGGAGCGGCGCCACGCGGCACAGGGATCCGGTCGGGAGTCGTCAGGACGGCACGTCTCGGGCGGAGGTCCCACGCGCGCCGGAACGGGCCGTAGACCGTGTACGGACGCCCGTCCCGCGTGGCGATCTCATCCGGCTCGTGGACGTAGAGGCCGCGGAGTGCGTGGACGGTGGTGCCGGTCCCCTCGAGCGCCGCCACGACGGCGCGATCCCTCCGGAGGCCATAGGGGGTCGCGTCACGGGTGAGGAACAGGTCCGACGCCCCTGCCTCACGGGCAAAGGCCGGGATCACCTCGGCCGCCCGGCCGCTCAGGATCCGGAGTCCTGCGCCCCGCTCCGCGAGCGCCGCGGACAGCGCCACCACCGACTCGCGCATGAACCAGACGCGGTTCGGCGCGGGCCAGCGGCCGTTGAGCAATGCGTCATCGAAGACAAACACCGGGATGACCACGTCCGCCGACGCCACTGCCGCCGTGAGGGCGGGGTTGTCGTGGATGCGGAGATCCCGGCGGAACCAGGCGATGGCGATGCGGGTCATGCCTCATCTTCGCCCATCGTCTGGCTGCGGGCGCGCGGCATGATGCACGGATGACCGGCCGTGTCGTCATCTCGCTCCCGGATCCCTGCCTCGTCGTGCTCATCGGCGCCGCCGGCAGCGGCAAGTCCACGTTCGCCGTTCGGCACTTTCCCGCCGGGGCTGTCCTTTCCTCCGACGCGTTCCGGGAGGCCATCGCCGGCGACCCCGGTGACCAGCGGGTCACGGGGGCAGCATTCGCGGCGCTGCACCGCGCCCTCGGACGGCGCCTGGCGGCGGGACACACCACGGTCGTGGACGCCACCAACGCCACTGCGCACGCCCGGCGAGCCCTCCTGGGCCGCGCGCAGGCGGCCGGCGTGCCGTCGGTGGCGGTCGTCCTGGCCCTGCCGGACGCCGTCGTCCTGGGCCGCAACGCCGCCCGCGGCGCACGGGCGGTGCCGGAGGCCGCCGTGCGCGCGCACCTGACCGGGGTCGCCGCCACCCGGGATGCCGGCCGGCTGGAGGGCGAGGGGTTCTCGGCCGTGATCCGCCTGGAGGATCCCGCGGCCGTGGACGCGGTGGTGGTGGAGCGCCGGCGCTGACTCGGCTCAGCCCTCCGCTGACTCGGCTCAGCCCTCCGTGGCGAGCCGGACGCGCCCGAACGGCTTGGCGCGGAGCTCGACCCAGACACCGGTCTGCATGTAGGCGTCCTGACGGCAGACCTCGAGCGCATCGGCCTCCGTCTCTGCACGGATCAGCAGGACAGATGCGGACATATCCAGGAACGCTCCGGCCTCGACGACAACGCCGGCCGCCTTGAGCTCGGCGATCCGCGCCAGGTGACGGGGGCGGACCGGCACACGGGTCTCGGCTGCATCCGGCGCATACGTGGCCTCGACGAACCAGACGGGTTCGAGCGTGGCGGGCGGGTTGGCGTCTGTCATGGCGGAGGGTCCTCAGCGGTAGCGCGGGGAGGTGGGCGTGCCGGTGGCGGCCGCCTCAGAGCGTAGCGCTGCCAGTGCCGATGAGCACGATCGCGACCACCGTGAACGCGATCCCGACCACGTGGTTGCGGGTGACGCGCTCCCGGAGGACCGTGACGGCCAGGAGGACGGTCACGACCGGGTACAGAGACGCCAGGATGGCGGCGATCGCCAGCTGGCCCGTCTGCACCGCCAGGATGAAGCACGCGTTGCCCGCCATGTCCAGCAGGCCGATCCCCACCAGCTTCGGGACGATCGTTCGCTCCATCCGCCACGGCTGACGCCAGGCCACGATCAGGACGCCCAGGATCAGCGTCTGGATCAGCCGGATGACGACCAGCGGCCCGAATGCCCCGGCCCCGGAGAGCTGGCCGACAAAGACGTTGAAGGCGCCGATGGCGATCCCGGCGGTCAGGGCCCAGCGGAGGCCAGATGGGCGCCCATCACCGTGACCCGGCACCCGGGTCACCAGGACGACGGCCAGGAGGGCGACCACGATCCCGACCTGCACCGCGGGCGGCGGGATGCCCTCGGTGACGAACCCCACCACAACCGGGATCACCGCGCCGATGAGTCCCGTGGTCGGGGCCACGACACCCATCCTCCCGACGGCGAGGCCGCGGTACAGCGAGGTCATCCCGATGACGCCGGCGACGCCCGTGGCAGCGGCCCAGCCGAGGTCCAGGCCCTGCGGCACCGGTTCGCCGCGGCCGACGGCGACGACCAAAGCCGCGACCATGCCGACCACCTGGGTGACGGCAACCACCCCCAGCAGCGGGGCGCGCCGGCTCACCATGCCCCCGCCGAAGTCGCCGGCTCCCCAGGTGATGGCCGAGGCGAGGCCGAACAGGACGACGGCCAGGCCCGGAGTCAGCTCAGGCAGGCGGCACCCCGGCGGGCTCGACGTGGTCGTCCGCGGCGGTCGGACCCGCCAGCTCCACGACGCTGTCGGCCAGGTGGTCGTACCGGTCCGACGTCGTCAGGTAGATCACCTGGAAATCCGCGGCCAGCTCCCGGAGCAGCTCCAGCGCCCGCGGCGCCCGCACGTCGTCCAGGGTGACGAACGGGTCGTCCAGGATCAGCGGCGGGCGGCGGTCCCCGGTCACCAGGCGGACGAGACCGAGACGCGCCGCCAGGTAGACGACATCGAGCGTGCCCTGGGAGAGGTCCGTCACCGGGACCCAGTCGTTTCGCTCCGGGGCGAAGACCTCGATACCGAGGTTGGTGTCGTCCACGCGCACGCGCCTGTACCGGCCACCCGTGATCCGGGCGATGTCGGCCACCATGCGCCGCTCGAGGTACCGGGTGGCGCGCTGCATCGTCGCCTGCTCGGCCGCGTTGATCTCCACCAGGGTTCGGGTGTAGATCCGGTCCCGCCGCAGGAGCGCGGCGAGCTCCTCGGACCACATGGCCAGGCGTTCGGCAAGTCCGGCGACCTCCTCGGCATCCACGGGGTTCTGCTCCACGCGGGCGCGCGCCGATGCCTCGTCGTCCCGGGCTCGTTCCACTGACCGTTCCGCGTCGGCCACCTCAACCTCGAGACGCTCCCTTGCGCGCGGCTCGCGGGCGATCGGACCAAGCGCGTCGAGCGCGGATGTCTTCTGCTCGATCTCGAGGGCCGCCGCGTCCCGCCGACCGGGCAGCGTATCGAGCGGCTCCTCGCCGATAAGGCCGTCGAGCCGGGCGCGACGCTGCTCGATCTCGGCGACGTGCGCTTCCTCCTGCCGGAGGCGTTCCTCGGCCTCGGCCGTCCCGGGCATGTCCATGCGGGCAAGCAGCTCTTCCCGCTCGGTGCGGACGCCGCGCAACTCCTGCTCGATCTCGGAGCGGCCGCGCAGGCGGCGGTTGACCTCCTCGTCACGAAGCTGCTTCTGGCTCTTGTCGCTGCGGCGCAGCCACAGGGCAACCACCGCCAGGATCAGCCCGATCACAGAAGCGATGGCGCCAAGCACCACCGGCAGGGAACCGAGGTTGAGGATGTCTGCCGCACTCAGCAGCGTCCCAACCACGGCGATGGCGACGCCGAGGAGCACCAGGCCTACGGCGGCGCGCGACAACGGCCGCCAGCGGACCTCGGGCTCCACCTGGAAGTTGACCTGGACCTCGCCCTCGAGCGTCGCCTCGAGCGTCGCGATCTTCGAGTCGGCCGTGCGGAGGCGCTCCACATCCGCCCGGAGGACGGGCAGGGGGATGGTCGACGGGTGTGTCTGGTCCAGCTCCGCCAGCTCGTCTCGCACGATGACGGCGGCGCGGTACCGGTCGAAGCGTTCACGGGCCGCGTCCCGGTCCGCGATGAACCGCTCTGCCTGGCGGGCCTTCTCCAGCAGGGAGCGACGCTCGGTCAACGCCGTCTCGGACTCGGTCCGGCGCCCCCTCGCCAGGGCCAGCGCGTCTCGATCACGCTCGAGGCGGCCCAGCTCGTCCTCGCCGATGCGCAGCTTGGCTGCCGTGTCGTTGACGGCGTCCTCGGCGACCTTGAGCCGCCCGGGGTTCTTGACTCCCTTCGCCTCCAGCCCCGTGATCGCCCGGTCCAGCTTCTTGCGCGCCCGGCTGGTGCCGCGGTCCGCGCCGCTGATCGAGGCCTGGAGGCGGTCCCTCAGGGCACCCTCGTCCCGCTGGAGCCCGGCGAGCTCGTGGTGGCGCACCGACGCCGTGGAGCGGAAGAAACCTTCCGTGGGAACGCCGGAGATGGCCGCCAGCTCCTCGTCGGCACGGGCCGGGTCCGTGATCGCCTCGCCGGCCAGCTCCAGGCGGACCTGGCCACGCGTCCCGCGGAACGACTTCTCCAGGCTTCCCTCGTGCGTGCCGCCGTCCTCGTCGTCGTAGCTGAAGGTCATGCCGATGACGGTCCGCGCCGCAGGGTCACCGTCCCATGGCGTGAGGCTCTCGATGTCCGCAGCGGTGCTGGTGACCCTGCGGGTCAGGGCCAGCTCGATGGCGCGCTGGATGGTGGACTTGCCGGCCTCGTTGGGGCCGCGGACGATCGTCAGCCCGGGCGCCAGGTCGAGTTCTGCCTCCCGGTACCGGCGCAGGTCGCGGAGGGAGAGGTGCGAGATCCTCACAGGGTCACCTCCTGCCCGGCCAGCAGGAGCCGGCCCAGCCGCAGGACGTCCCGCAGCTCCTCCGCCTCCTGGACGGCCGTGCCATCACCGGAGGCCTCGAGGTCCGCGATGCGCCCCTCCACGTTGCGGATGAACGCTCCCGAGATCGTCTCGGCGGGCGGCAGCAGGCCCTCGCTGAGCACGGGCCGGCTGAGGTCCCGGACCCTGGTCCGCAGGAACTTGCCCCGCAGGGCGCTCTCGACCTCGGCGGGCTCCAGGTCCAGTTCGTCCCGCCGGACGCCGATGAGCCGGACGTCCAGCACCAGGTCCGGGTTGGCCATGGCCATCAGCCGGGCGACCAGTGCGGGCTGGGACTCGATCACGGCCGCGTCCAGCTCCAGGCGCTCGAACTTGGTCTTGCCGACCGTGCGCTCGTCAACGGTGACGGAGCGGCGGCCGGCGCTCTCGTCCAGTGTCACGAGGAGCACCTTGCCCGCGCGGTCCTGATCCACCGCAACGGGCTCCGGGGCACCCGAGTACGCATACGTGACCTCGCCGGCCTTCGCCGTCTGGGTCGAATGCCAGTGGCCGAGCGCGAGGTAGTCGAGACCGCTGGCGGCAATCTCGTCCGTCGTGATGACCACCTCGTCGCGGTCCGTGCGACCGGGAATGGCGATGGCCGCGTGCAGGAGGCCGATCTTCCAGGTCGCCGGCGGCGTCTCCACCGCGGCGAGGCCCCGCAGCGGGCTGTGCGGGGCCCGCTTGGTCTCGAAGACCGGCCCATGGACCACGGCATCGATCGCCGCGAGGTGGATCCACGGTCGCTCCGGGGTGAGCACGGTGACGAGCTCCTCCGCCGGTCGGGTGCCGGCAAGGGCGGCCATGTCATAGGCGCGGTAGACGGACGAGCGGTCGAAGACATCGTGCGTGCCCGGAATGATCACCGTCCGGATGCGGGCCTTGGCCAGGCGGGCGAGCTCGCCGGCGACGCGTTCCACGGATCGCCGGGGCTGGGTGTTGGAGTCGAACAGGTCGCCGGCGATCAGGAACAGGTCAAGCTTCTCCGCCAGGGCCATGTCAACGCTGGCGCTGAACGCGGCGAACTGGCGCTCACGCTGAGCCGCGGCGGCATCGCCGAGGTCCGCGTGGCGCGCACCGAGATGGACGTCCGCGGTATGGAGGAGTCGGAGCATGCGGGTGACAGCCTCCCTGTTCAATCTTTGGTCGGTGTATCAGGCGTGGCGCGTCGTTCGGTGGCGCCGGTTCCGGCCGGCCAAGATCGGCTTGCCGACCGGGTCCCACGAGCAGCCGCTCCCCGCCCCTCCCGTCACGGACCAGGCACGGTACGCGACGGTAATCAGGGCCGGGCCGGTCGCCCCCGGGACCCGGTTGCGATCCGGGCGCCCCCATCGCTCCCGACTCGCCTGACCGAGTCTCGGGGGCCATTGTGACAGGTCGGCCGTCACGGTCCGGGCCGTCCTGCAAGGCACCCGCAGGGGCTCGTCGGAGCCCGGGTGTAGGCTGACCCGACCGATCCACCGGTGCGCCCGTTCCCGGGCTCCGGGCGCGGCACGCTGGGTCGCGCGGTCACGGCTGACTCCCCGCTACGCCGCCGACACCGGGCGTGGTCCCCACGGTCACGCACCCGCATCGTCCCCACGCGTCCGGGAGGGCCGCCAGTGACATACGTCGATCGATCCCTCACCTGCGTCGACTGCGGCGTGGAGTTCGTCCACTCCGCGGCGGACCAGGAATACTACGCGGCCAGGTCGTTCACCTCGGAACCCAAGCGCTGCACGTCATGCCGCGCCTATCGGCGTACCACGCGCGACGACTCGGGCCCCGACGGCGAGGGCCGGGTCACGGGTGGCCCTCACGGCTACGAGCGGAGCGAGGACCGCGGCCCGCGCGAGTACTTCGTCGCGATCTGCACGTCCTGCGGGAACCAGGCACAGGTGCCGTTCAAGCCGCGCGCTGACAAGCCGATCTACTGCTCGGACTGCTTCCGAACGATCAAGCCGGCCTGAGCATCGCAGCGGGCCTCAGGCTGCCGCGCCATTGGGACGCGCGGCCCTCAGAGGCGGAACGCGTCCCCCTTGCGGAACCGCTCCCGGTGGCGGCCGCGCCACACCGTCACGCGCCCGCGCCCGTGCACCTGCCACGTTCCGCCGCGCCCGACCGCCGCGGTGTCCTCGTCGATCCCCATGATCACGGACCCTCCCGGCGCCTGGAGCGCCACGGCCGCGGACAGCGGCTCCGGCCACGCGTCGTAGTGGGGCAGCACCGCGACGCCGTCCACCAACCCGAGTCCCTGCCTCCAGCGGATCGGGAACGGCAACGGAAGGCGCAGCTTCGGGATGACCCGGAAGTCCATCGTCCGCCCGACCAGCGCCATCGCGCCCGCCGAGCACCCGGCGAGGATCGCGCCGCGCGCGTTGGCCGTCACGATCGCCGCGCCCAGGGGCGATCCCAGGAGGACCCGCACCAGGTGGCGCGGATCTCCGCCCGACAGGTAGATGAGGTCCGCCTCGCCCACGGCCTGGAGCGCGGCGGCATCGTGGCCCCCGGCAACGTCCCGGACCATGATCGGTTCCACCTCGGCACCCAGCGCCGCGAAGTGCTCCGTTCCCATATCGGCCCAGGCACGGAACGCGGTTTCACCGTCAGGGGCGGACGCGGTGGGCAGGATCACGACCCGCGCGCGGGGACGGCCGATCACCTCGAGCAGACCGCGATCGAACTCGGCCATTGGAGCAAGGAACTCACCGGCGCCTACGAGCGCCACAGGTCCGGGCATCCGCCGCAGTCTAGAGCAGGACCGCAGGGTCGGCTTGCGGCGCCGCTCTGAGCCGGCCCGCACGGTCTCGCCGGCCTACGAGCGGGCCAGGCGGTAGCCCACCCCCCGGACCGTCTGCACGTACTCGCGGCCATCGGGCCGGACACCCAGCTTCCGGCGGAGGTTGCGCACGTGGCTGTCGATGGTGCGGTCGCACTCGTCGTACGCGCCGCCGAAGATCTGCCCGGCGAGCTGAACCCTCGACAGCACGTGACCCGGATGCTCCGCAAGCGCAACCAGCAGATCGAACTCCGTGCGTGTCAGGGCCACGTCGGTCGTGCCCCGCCGGACCTCGCGGGTAGCCGTGTCGATCTCGAGGTCCAACACCCGCGGCGGCTCGCTCGTGGGGTCGGCCTCGTCCGTCGGACTCTCGGCCTGCACGGTCCGGCGAAGCACCGCACCCACCCGTGCGACGAGCTCCCGCGGCTCGAACGGCTTGGTCACGTAGTCGTCGGCGCCGAGCTCCAGGCCCGCCACGCGGTCCACCAGGTCCACACGTGCGCTCAGGATGATGACCGGGACCCGCAGCCCTTCGCTCCGCAGGGATCGCAGGACGTCGAACCCCGAGCTGGAGCCGAGCATCACGTCCAGGACCATGAGGTCCGGGTTCGACCTGCCGAGCTCGATCGCCCTGGCTGCGGTTGCGGCGATGTCAACCTCGTGCCCGTCTCGCCGCAGATACGCCGCGATCCCGTCCGCGATCACCTGCTCGTCATCGACGACCGCAATCCTCGCCATGAAGCCAGCGTGCGCCGCGGATCACGGGTTCACGAGGTCCGGCCAGCCCGAATTCGAGGCCGTGATTGCCCTCAACGCGACCCCTTCGGCCCACCGAGGCACGCGGGTGAGGTGACTACCGGGTCTCTGGCTGCCCACTCCCCGCGCCCGCGGGGCGTGCTGCCGGGAGCTCGACCCGGAACACGGCGCCGCCCTCCGGCCGGTTGCCGGCGGACACGCGGCCGTCCTGTGCCTCGACGAGCGCCCGTACGATGGCGAGCCCGAGGCCTGCGTGGCCGCCGGTCCGATCCCGCGGGGCATCCGCACGGTAGAACCGATCGAAGACGCGATCTGCATCGTCCCCGAGGCCGGGGCCGTCATCCTCGACATCGATGCGTGCCCACGGGTCCACCATCGAGGTCCGGACGCGGATCTCACCGCCCGTTGGAATATGGCTGATCGCGTTGTCGACCAGTGCCGCCAGGACCTGCCGGATCCGGTCTGGATCGCCGGTCACCATCGCGGGTGCCGTCGCCTCGGCAACGAGCCGCTGCCCGCGCAAGGCTGCAGCTGCGGCAAGGGCGGCCACCGTGGACGCTGCGGCCTCGGCTGCGTCGACGGTGATCCGCTGCATCGGAAGCTCCCCGACCTCCGCCAGCGCGATGGTCCGAAGATCGTCCACGATCCGCGAGAGGAGGCGTGCCTCGTCCCTGATCGCCTCTATGTGCCGCCGGTCAGGTTCATAGACCTCGTCGAGAATGGCGCTCGCGGTCGTCTGGATCGCGGTGACGGGCGTCCCGAGCTCATGGGCGGCGTCCTGGAGGAACCCGCGCCGCGATGCGTCGGCCTGCTGGAGCGATGCACGCCATCGAGTCGAAGGACCGGGCAAGGTCCCCGATCTCATCCCGCCGCGTAGCGATCCCCGAGCGGCGCGTCAGGTCCCCGCCCGCGATCGCCGCGGCGGTGCGCCCGAGATCCCGAAGCGGCCGGATCAGCGCTTCGGCGAGGATCAGCCCGATCGCGATCGCGATGGCGGCGGACAGCGCGGCCACGATCACCAGGATGGTCGAGGTCCGGCGCTCCACCTCGACCCATGCAGCATCTCCGATCGCCGGCGAAGGACTCTGGTCGGACGGCACCGTCGTCTCGGCCTCCGCGGCCACGTCGGAGATGGTGCCTGCGAGCGCAAGGCGGGCGCGTGCCGCCTCCTGGCCCGGCGAACCCTTCGCGCCCGTCGGCGCCGGCGATCCGCCGGGCGTCCCGAGCGAATCCTGCCCCAGCGAACTTGGCGTTCCCTGTCCCTGCTTGACCGGCGATGAGCTGGGCGCCGGATCTCCGGACCGGCGCGGTCCGACCGACGGCTGGCCGCTGCGGATCGGTGACGCCGACGGTCTCGGCGGTGGCGATCCGGACGGCCCGGGCGGAACGGACGGCCCGACCGATGCCCTGGGGGTCGGGCGCGGAGTCGGGCTCTGTGACGAAGGCGACGTTGCATCCGGCGAGGCGCCGCCGGGGCCAGCGGACGGAGGGCGGCCGGAGCTGTCGTGGGCCGGTGACGAGCTGCCGGCGACCGAGGGCGTCGGTGGGGAACCCGGGCTCTCGGGTCCGGGCGTCAGGCCGGATCCGGCCGGAGCTGCGGATGGCACAGGTGCGCTCACGGCAGGGGTCGCGGGCGGCAACACCGGTTCGAGGCCGTATCGGACGACCACGGGCGTGGCGAGCACGGTAACGAGGGCGGTCGTCACCGCGACGAGCGCAAAGGAGAGGCCCAGCCGCAGCCGCAGGCTCATGGTCGCATTCGTGGGGCTCCGCGCAGGTTCACCCGGCAGGTACCTCGGGCGTCGGGCGCCCGCGCTCCCACCGCGACCACGCTAACGCGGGACGGTCGGCCCCCGAAAGGTCCGACCGTCCCGTTGAGGTCCCGGAGAGGGCCGGCGAGCTCCTCTCCGGAGGTCTCTAGTGCCCGGACCCGCCGGGCCGCGGACCGGGTGTGGCGGTCGATCCGGTACCGGCTTCGGTCTGGGCGGTCTCCTGCGTCTGCGTCTGGTCCTGCGTCTGGTCCTGCGTCTGCGTCTGGTCCTGCGTCTGGGTCTGCGTCTGCGTCTGCGTCTGCGTCTGGTCCTGCGTCTGCGTCTGGTCCTGCGTCTGGTCCTGCGTCTGCGCCTGGTCCTGCGTCTGCGTCTGCGTCTGGGTCCTGCGTCTGCGTCGCTGGTCCTGCGTCCTGCGCCTTGGTCTGCGTCTGCGCCTTGGTCCTGCGTCTTGGTCTGGTCCTGCGTCTGCGCCTGCGTCTTGGTCTGCGTCCTGCGTCTGCGCCTTGGTCTGCGTCTGCGTGCCGTCGGACGTGCTCCGCGGTCGCGATCACGCGGCCGGCACCGGGTCGCTTGTCACGCGTCCCGGAGCCTGATCCTGTCCGGTTCGCCATCGCAGTCTTCCGTGCAGGTGCCGTCACGGAGCCTGCTTCCTCGTCTGGTCCTTGGTCTGGTCCTTGGTCTGGTCAGCCTCCAGGGTTTCCAGCTCCGTGGCCGGGCCGGTGCCATCCTGCAGACGATCCCGATCACGGTCGTACGACTTGATCCGGTCCGGAACGCCGTCGCAGTCTTGCGTGCAGTCGCCCGCCGCGGGCCCTGGTCCGTTGCCGCCGACGACGACCGCGGCGGAGGCTCCAAGGAGCATCACGGCCGCGACACCGATCGCCAGTACGTTGCTCTTCATCCTCGATCACCTCGTGGTGGCTATCGCTCTGATCGAAGCTGATGCTCGCACCCGAGGATGCAGAGACCGCGCAGGTCAGGTCGAGGTTGTGTCGAGGATTCCGCGACGATGGCGCCCGGGTCGCGTCAGCGCACCACCCGGAAGGCGGGGCCGTGGCCCGGGATCACGATGTCTGCCGCCGCAAGCACGCGCTCCCGATTCTGGTCGATCGCGCCCTGGTCCCAGCCCAGCGGATCCTCGACCGGCGTTCGGTCCTCGCGCCACCAGAGGTGCGTCATCGCGTAGACGGCATCGTCCGCCTCCACGACGAGCGTTGCGTCCTCTTCCGTGTGCCCGGGCGTCAGCCAGAGCCGGCTCCTCGGCGAGAGGTGGTACCCATCGCCAGCGTGATCCAGCCACAGGTCGTCCCTGTAGCGAGCCCAGAAGTCCACGACCTCTGCGTTCTGGAAGAGGGCGATGTTGATCGTGTGGTCCGGGTGGTGGTGGCTGAGGAACACGTGCGTGACGGCCTCCGGAGCCACCCCCAAGGCGGCAAGCGGGTCCAGGATCAGCGATCGTCGCGCGACCATCCCGGGGTCCACGACGATCAGGGCATCCGCGTCGCGGACGAGGACGATGGACGAGCCCACGCGGTCGCCCGCGTAGCCGGCGTGGAGAAGGTGGACGGTGGTCATGGCCGCAGCGTACCCGGCCGTCCGCCCGAGACCGGAATCCACGGCCGCGGGGCGCAACAGGCGTGCCGCGGCGCTGCTCCCGGGTGACAGACTGCGCGCCATGACGAACGCCCAGCACGCCGATCTCGTCCTGACCGGGGGTCGCCTCTTCACCGCCGATGCCGCGAAGACGTGGGCGGAGGCGCTGGCCGTGAAGGACGGCCGCATCGTAGCCATCGGAGGCGACCGCGATGTGCGGAGCCTCATCGGCCCCGGCACGCGCCACGTCGAGCTCCGCGGCCGGACGGTGACGCCCGGCTTCCAGGATGCGCACGTCCATCCGCCGATGGCCGGGCTCGCGCGAATCCAGTGCGAGCTCCACGACGCTCGAGGCAAGGACGCGTACCTGGGCATCATCGCCGCCTACGCCACTGCCAACCCGGATGTGCCCTGGGTCCTGGGTGGCGGCTGGACGCTCTCTGATTTCCCCGGTGGCAGGCCCGGCCGCGAGGACCTCGACCGGATTGTCCCGGACCGCCCCGTGTTCCTGGTCAACCGCGACGGGCACGATGCCTGGGTGAACTCGAAGGCGCTGGAGATCGCCGGCATCGGGCACGGCACCCCAGACCCGGATGACGGCCGCATCGCCCGCGACCCGGACGGCACCCCGATGGGAACCCTCCACGAGGGCGCGATGACGCTCGTGGACCGCCACGTTCCGCCGACCACCGATGCCGACCTGAGGCGCGCGACCCTCGAGAGCCAGCGATACCTCCACTCCCTGGGCATCACCGCGTGGCAGGACGCCTGGCTCACCCCGCCCAACCAGGAGGCCTACATGGCCCTGGCGGCGAGTGGCGAGCTCACCGCGCGGGTCGTCGGTGCGCAGTGGTGGGAGCGCGAGCGCGGCCTCGAGCAGATCGACGAGATGGTCGAGCGCCGGGCGAACGGCATCGCCGGCCGCTTCGCCGCCACCAGCGTCAAGCTCATGACGGACGGCATCGTCGAGAACCAGACGGCCTCGATGACCCAGCCCTACTTCGACAGCCACGGCCACGCGACCGACAACCGGGGCATCGACTTCATCGATCCCCAGGTGCTGAAGGAGGTCGTCACTCGCATCGACGCCCTCGGGTTCCAGCCCCACTTCCACGCCCTTGGCGACCGCGCGGTCCGCCAGGCGCTCGACGCCGTGGAGGCGGCACGCAACGCAAACGGCTGGTCCGACACGCGGCCGCACCTGGCGCACATCCAGGTCGTCCACCCGGACGATTACGCGCGGTTCCGGCGGCTCGGCGCGCTCGCCAACGCCCAGCCGTACTGGGCCGTCCTCGAGGACCAGATGGAGGAGCTGACCCTGCCCTTCCTCGGTCCCGAGGTCTCCGCACGTCAGTACCCCTTCCGCTCGCTGCGCGCGAATGGCGCCACGCTGGTGATGGGCTCCGACTGGAGCGTGTCAACGCCGGATCCGTTCCTCCAGATGGAGGTGGCCGTCACCCGGGTCAGCGACGAGTCACGCGGCGCCCGGGAGCCGTTCCTGCCAGACGAGCGCCTCGAGCTCGTGGACATCCTCACCGCGGCCACGGCCGGGTCCGCCTATGCCAACCACCTTGACGAGACCGGTGTGCTGGCGGTCGGCCGTCTGGCTGACCTGGCGATCCTGGACCGCGACCTGTTCGATCCGGGCGAGGGACCGATCGGCGAGACGCACGTCCTGGCCACGTTCGTCGATGGCGTCGTCGTGCACGAGGTAGCGGGCCTGGACTAGGGGGGCCCGCGCGACCACCAGGGGCAGAGGCAGGACGACGGCATGCTTCGGACGCCCTCCCCCTGAGGCCCGAACAGAGCGATCCGCGGCGACGCGGAGGTCTTCGCGGCGCCCGGCGGGATCAGCCGGTGAGAGTCAGCGTCAGGGTTGCGGGAGGTCGGCCGGCGTATCGATGTCGCGGAGGGTGTCACCCTCCGGGTCGAGCGCCCGCCACTCCTCGGCGGCCAGCGTGGCCGAGCGGACGATCCCGAGGGGTGCCAGGAGGCTGCGGCGGCCGCCTGAGGCCAGGATGGCGTCCACGGCAACCAGGACGGCGTCGGGACGCACGGCTGCCGGGAGCGGAGCCGGGCGTGGTGCGGCGAGGGTCATCGCGTCGAGGGCGGGTTCCGCGGCCAGTCTCTCGACAAGGAGCCGGAGCACGGCGGGCACGAGTGCCGGCATGTCGCCGCCGACGACGAGGGCGAGGCGGGCATCGCCTCCGACGACGAGGGCGATGCGCGGAGGCTCATCAGCCGCCGGGGTGACAGCGGCCGCGAGCCCTGCGGCCAGCCCGGCCAGCGGTCCGCCGTGGGCGGCGGCGTCCCGGGCGAACACCACGCGAGCGGCAAGGTCCTGCGGAACCGACGGCGACGGCGCCTCCGGTCCGATGACGACGACGATGCGATCGGCGACCACACCCACCGCCTCCAGAGCGTGGTGGAGCAGCGGACGACCGTCGAGCGATGCCGCCAGCTTGTCCGAGCCGAACCGGGACGATGCGCCGCCGGCGAGCACGATCGCGTCGACGCCGGGCGTGCTCACGACCCCTCCCTGCTCGCTGCGGCCGCCCGGGCCTGCATGCGGGCGATCGCCTTCGGGCCGAGGACGTGCCCGGCGTCCGTCCGGCGGAGGAGCCCGCGCCGGTCAAGGTCTTCGAGGATGACCATGACGTACTTGCGGCTGGAGCCCGTGGCGTCGCGGAAGGCGGCAGGGGTGAGGGGCGCGGTCGCGGCCATCGCCAGCGCGCGTTTGACAAGATCCCGGTAGACACCCGAGGCCCAGGCCATGTCGTCCTCGAGTCGGACGATACGACCTGTGGCTTCCAGCGCACGCACGCCATCGGGCGGACATCCCGCCGCGCGCGACGCGTCCGCGAGGGACGGGGGCGCGGCGACCGAGAGGGCAGTCTCCAGGCGGTCCATCGCCGCGAGGGTTTCGGGCGGCAGTCCGGCGGCGCGGGCGGCGTCCCGGATCGTCTCTCCGTCCCGGGCGAGGGCTCCGGCAATCAGCATGTCCTCCACGACCTGGCGGGCCACCTCGTCGGCGCCAACGCGGCCCACGGTGACCAGCCTCCGCGTCGCGATCGCCAGGGATTGGCGAAGGACGGCGCTCGAGATCCCCGGCGAGGCCGCCTCCTTCCGGTGATGCTCCGCCACGATCGCCCGCGCCCGGTCCGCCAGCGCCGCGGCCACGTCCGGCGCCAGGCTCCAGCGAGACCCGGATCGGATCGCCCCGTGCAGATCCAGCCGCGCGTCCGCATCGCCCACGGCAGCGGCCAGCGCCGCCACGCGCCCCGCGGTGAGGCGACGCCGCGCAACCCCGCGCGGTGGCGCCGGGTCCAGGATCACACCACCACCCGCCGCGGACCCTGGCGACGGCCGCCGCAGCGCGAACCGGTCCCCGGCTGCGGCCGCGATCGGTGCATCCAGCCGCAGGATCGCCAGGAGCGACCCGTCCGGTAGATCGATCGCCTCGCGTGGCCCGCGCACCACGAGCGCGGCCGCCTGGTCGGTCCCGAGGTGCAGCCGCAGGCGATCACGATCCCCCGGCGCCGGAGCGGCGGCACCGGCGAGCCCGCCCAGCCCGGCCGGTGCGCGGATCGCCACCAGCACGCGCGAGGTCGCCACCACGGCGGGGTCCGTCGCCAGAACCTGGCCGCGCCGGAGCACCGCCGCCTCAACCCCCCCGACCAGCAGCGCCGTCCGTCCTCCATCGGCGGCATCGACCGTCGCGCCCCGGACCTGGACCTCCCGGACCCGCCCCTCGAGCCCGTCGGGCAGCAGTCGGAGCACGTCGCCCGCTGCAACGCGCCCGCCCCGCAGGCTGCCGGTCACGACCGTGCCCCGTCCCCGGACCGCGAACACCCGGTCGATGGCGAGCCGGGGCCGGTTGTGCGGCGCAGAAGCCGGTGGAGCCTCCGCCACGCGGTCCCGCAGCACCGCCAGCTCGGCCCGCAGCGCCTCGATCCCCTCGCCGGTCACCGCGCTCACCGCGACGACCGGCACCCCGGCCAGGCTCGTCCTCCCCACCAGGCCCTCGACCTCGGCGATCACCTCCGCCACCCGCTCCGGCGCCACCATGTCCGCCTTCGTCACCGCCACCACGCCCTCGCGGATCCCGAGCGCGTCCAGCAGCTCCAGGTGCTCGATCGTCTGGGCGTTCGGCCCGTCGTCGGCCGCCACCACGACCAGCGCGGCGTCGATCTCGCCCGCTCCAACAAGCATGTTGCCGACCAGGCGGTCGTGGCCCGGTACGTCCACGAAGTCCAGCACCGATCCATCGGGCAGGACGAGGTGCGCATACCCCACGTCGATCGTCATGCCGCGCCGGCGCTCCTCGGGCAGCCGGTCCGCGTCGATGCCCGTGACGGCGCGCAGCAGCGTGGTCTTGCCGTGGTCGATGTGCCCGGCGGTCCCGACGACGACGCTCACGACGCGGGCGGGGTCACGAGCGCGGCGGCGGAACGTCCGCGAGCCGCCGCACGATGACGTCGTCGGCGAACGCGGGAACCGTGCGAAGGTCGAACACAACCGCACCGTCGACGATGCGGGCCAGGATCCGGTCCGGCTCCCGACGCAGGGCCGCGGCAGCCCGTGACGGTGACGCCGCCGGCACCGACACCCCGAACGACGGCAGGACCTGCCCCGGCAGCGAGCCGCCCCCCACCGGCGACTCGAGCGGCACCACCGAGACATCGGCTCGCCCGGCCGCGGCGGCGGCGCCGCGAACCCACTCCGCCCGCGCCCGTAACGCCTCGGCCTCGATCGAGATCGTCCGCCAGACGGGGATGTCCAGCGCCGCGCGCCCGGCACGGTAGATCGCCAGCGTCGCCGCGACCCCGGCGAGGATCGCCTTGTCCGCGCGGATCGCCCGTGCCAGTGGATCCCGCCTCAGCCTGGCCACCAGGTCCGCCCGGCCGACAAGCAGCCCCGCCTGCGGCCCGCCGACCAGCTTGTCGCCACTGAACAGGACCAGGTCGGCGCCCGCCGCAAGCCGCTCCGTGGGCGTCGGCTCGTGCGCCAGGCCGAAGAGGGCGGTGTCGAGGAGCGCACCGGACCCCAGGTCGTCGATGACGATCGCGCCGTGCTTGCGGGCGAACTCGGCCGTCTCCGCCAGGTCGGCTGCCTCCGTGAACCCGGACTGCGCGAAGTTCGATGGGTGGACCCGCAGGACCGCCGAAGCGCGCCCCTCCGCCAGCGGAGTCTCGAAGTCCGCTGCTCGGGTCCGGTTCGTCGTCCCCACCTCGACCAGGCGAGCCCCGGCGCGCGCGACAATCTCCGGGATTCGCACCCCGCCACCGATCTCCACCAGCTCCCCGCGCGACACCACCACCGAGCCTCGTCGCCCCACAAGCCCCACGGCCAGCAGCAGCGCAGCCGCGTTGTTGGTGACGACCATCGCGTCCTCGGCACCCGTCAGCGCAACCAGGTGCTCCTCGGCCACCCGGAACCGCGCGCCGCGACGCCCGGTTCCCTCGTCCAGCTCCAGGTAGCCGTACGAGCGGGCTGCGGCGAGCGCTGCTGCCCGGGCGGCCAGGGGCCACGGCGCCCGCCCGAGGTTCGTGTGCAGCACGATGCCCGTCGCGTTGATCACGCTCGGCGGGATCGTCAGGGCCGGATCGGACAGGTCGTCCAGGCGGGCCAGGACCGCGTCCGCCAGGTCGCCCTCGGCTGTGGGCGGCGCGCCCGCCCCCAGCCGCCGCCGCTCCTCGTCGATGACCTCGCGGACCAGCGCGCTCAGGGCGGCCGGCTCGGAGACCTCCGCCGCGTCGCGCACGAGGACAAGGATCCGCTCGACGCTCGGGGGGTGCGTGGATGGCTGAATGAGCTGCTCCGGCATGGCGCGATGATCGCAGGCCGGGGAAACCCGTGGCGCACCATGCGGGACGGGCCGTCTGTTCGGCGCTCGATCGCCCAGACTCCGGGGTGCGGTCGACCCCTGCCGAATGGCCGTTGCAGCGCCGGCGTCCCCGGTCGCAACCTCCCCATCCAGCAGACATGACGACCGGCCGCCGGCGCGGAACACCTCTCGCCGACGACCGACTGGACGAGGATGCGCGTTGGGGACGATGCCGGCGAGACGCGATGACACTGCAGCCGACGTGCGGCTGGTTGACCTCCGCAAGACCTTCGGCGAGGTCACCGCGGTGGACGGCGTCTCCATCGACATCCGGGCGGGCGAGTTCTTCTCACTCCTCGGGCCGTCCGGCTGCGGCAAGACCACCACTCTGCGCATGATCGGCGGCTTCGAGATGCCGACCGGCGGGCAGATCCTGCTCCGGGGCCAGGACATCACGCAGGAACCGCCCGAGCGGCGCCCGGTCAACATGGTCTTCCAGAGCTACGCGCTCTTCCCGCACCTCACGGTGTTCGAGAACGTCGCGTTCGGCCTTCGGCGCCGGGGCACGGACAAGCCCGAGATCTCGCGCCGCGTCGGCGCCGCCCTGGAGCTCGTCCGCCTCCCCGACTTCGGGGGTCGCAAGCCGGACCAGCTCTCGGGCGGCCAGCAACAGCGCGTCGCTCTCGCCCGGGCGCTGGTGTGCGAGCCGACGGTCCTGCTCCTGGACGAGCCGCTGGGTGCGCTGGACCTCAAGCTCCGGCGGCAGCTCCAGGTCGAGCTCAAGCGCATCCAGCTCGAGGTGGGCATCACGTTCATCTACGTGACCCATGACCAGGAGGAGGCGCTGGCCCTCTCGGACCGGATCGCCGTGATGCGCGTCGGGCGCGTCGAGCAGCTGGGCTCGCCCGAGGAGCTCTACGACCGGCCCGCCACGCAGTTCGTCGCCGGCTTCATCGGCACCAGCAATCTGCTGGCCGGGACCATCGAAGCCAAGGAACCCGGCGCGGTCGTGGTGCGGCTGGACGGCGGAGAGCGCTGCGTGGCCGCCGGAGGGGTAGCCGTGGGGACGGCCGTCGACCTTGCCATCCGCCCGGAGGCGATCACCATCGTCCCGGACGACCAATCCATGGAGGCCGACGGACCCGTGCCGGCGCTCCGCGGCCGTGTGCTGCAGAGCGCCTACCTGGGGACGTCGGTGAGCCACCAGGTCCGGACGGACGGCGGCCTCGTGCTGAGTGTCGTCGTACCGCGATCGGCTGAGCGACCGGCCCAGGGGGACCGGGTCAGGCTCGACTGGGAACCCTCGGACGTGCTCGTCATCGAGCGTGCCGCCGAGACGCAGACGAAGGAGGAGGAACGACGATGAGTCAGTTCGACCAGATCTACCGGCCGCGGCGTCCGATGAGCCGCCGCACGATCCTCCGTGGCATGGCCGGTGTCGGCGCCGCAGCGGCGTTCGGTCCGACCCTGGCCGCGTGCGCCGCCGGAGCGGCGTCGCCGGACCCGACCTCGCCGCCCGCCGCGACGCCTGGCCCGACGGGTGGGCCGACGACCGAGCCGACAGCCGAGCCGACGCCGGTTCCCAAGCCGGAAGGCGAGCTCTACATCTACAACTGGGCGGACTACATCGGCGAGGAGACGATCGGCAAGTTCCAGGACCAGACCGGGATCAAGGTCACCTACGACTTCTTCGACAGCGCGGAGACTCAAGGCGCGAAGATCGCGACCGGGAACAGCGGCTACGACGTGACGTTCCCCACCTCGACGTACATCAAGGGCTACCTCGATCGGAACCTCATCCTGCCCCTCGACCTGAGCCTGTTGCCGAACGCCGTCAACCTGGGCGCGGAATGGCAGAACCCGGGCTATGACCCCGGCAACCAGCACTCCATGCCGTACATGTGGTGGACCACCGGGGTCGCCTACGACACCGCCAAGATCAAGGACGAGCTGACCTCCTACAAGGCCCTCTGGGACGAGCAGTGGTCGGGCAAGATGGCCATGCTCGACGACATGCGCGAGGCGTTCGCGGCCGCCCTGATCATCCTCGGCTACAGCGCCAACACGACGAGTGATGCGGAGCTTGACGAGGCGCTGGCCCTGCTGCAGCAGCAGCAGCCGCTCCTGCGCACGTACACGACGGACGACATCGGCGTCCTGTCCACCGGCGACGTCTGGCTCATGCAGGCCTGGGGCGCGGACGTCTACCAGGTCCAGGAGGAGCGCGACACCGTCACCTACTACATCCCGGAGGAAGGTGGGGTCCGGGGCTCGGACACGATGGTCCTGCTGGCCGGCGCACAGCACCCGATCGCGGCCCACGCGTTCATCAACTTCATGCTCGACGCCGAGGTCGCCGCCGCGAACACCAACTACATCGGCTACATGGGCCCCAACGAGGCCGCCAAGGCCTACATCGACCCGGAGATCCTGGCTGACCCGACCGTGAACCCCACCCCGGAACTGGTCGCGAAGCTCCAGGAGATCCTGGACCTCGGGGCCGACGAGCAGAAGTACTCGGATCGCTGGACGACGCTGCGGGCGGGCGGCTGACCGCCGGCGACGACGAGCCACCACGCCCCGATCGACCGTGGGTCAGCAGCGGTTCCGCGACGCGGCCCTGTTCGCGCCCGGCCTCTCGTGGCTGCTTGTCTTCTTCCTCGCGCCGCTGGCGGTGATCTTCATCGTGAGCCTGGCGACTCGCGACCAGTACGGCGGCGTCCTGTTCGAGGGGTTCGGGCTCCAGAACTACCGGCGGGCCCTGGAGCCCGACTTCCTGCCGACAGCCGTCAACTCGCTCAAGTACGCGTCATTGACCACGATCTTCTCGATCGCCATCGCCTACCCGGTGGCGTACTGGATCAGTCGCTACGGCGGCCGGCGCAAGACCCTGCTGATCGTGCTGGTCATGCTGCCGTTCTGGACGAGCTTCGTGATCCGGACCTACGCCTGGATGATCATCCTGCGTGACAACGGCGTCGTGAACTCCCTGCTGGGGGCGATGGGGGTCGGCGAGCCGGTCCAGCTCCTGAACACGGACCTGGCCGTCGTCCTGGGCATGACCTACGGCTTCCTGCCGTTCGCGATCCTGCCCCTCTACGTCTCGATCGACCGCCTGGACCCGGCGCTCGTTCACGCCGCCCGCGACCTGTATGCCAGCGGCCGCGCGGCGTTCTTCCACGTGACGCTGCCGCTGACCATGCCCGGGATCATCGCCGCCGCGATCCTCACCTTCATCCCGGCGATCGGCGACTTCGTGACCCCCGACCTGCTTGGTGGTGCCCAGACCACCACGATCGCCAAGATCATCCAGGTGCTGTTCATGTCCGCCCGAGACTGGCCATTCGGGGCGGCGCTCGGGTTCCTGCTGATCCTGGTCACGATCGCGGGCATGCTCGCCGGGCTGCGCTTCCTCCGCCGCGAGGTGATCGGCTGATGCGGGCGCGCAACCCGATCCTCACCGGCTTCGCGTACGCCGTCTACGCGTTCCTGTTCGCGCCGATCGTCATCCTCATCCTGTTCTCGTTCAACGATTCGAAGCGCAACTTTGCCTGGCGCGGCTTCACCCTCAAGTGGTACCCGGAGCTGTTCGGCAACGATGCCCTGCTGTCCGCCCTCGGCGTGACTCTGCAGGTCGCGTTGATCTCGGTGATCGTCACGACCATGCTCGGCACGCTGCTGGGCCTGGGCCTCGCCCGGATCCGGTCCAGCCGGGCGGCGGGCGCCTCCGACGCGCTCATCCTGCTGCCGATGGTGACGCCCGAGGTCGTCATCGGCATCAGCCTGCTGCTGTTCTTCGCCGTCCTGTTCGGCGCCAACGGGTCGATCCTCCAGATCGCCGTCGCCCACATCGCCTTCTCGATCAGCTACGTCGCGATCATCGTGCGGTCGCGGGCGATCTCCCTTGACCCGCGAATGGAGGAGGCTGCCCGGGACCTGGGTGCCACGCCGCGCGCCGCGTTCCTGCATGTGACGCTGCCCCTGATCACGCCGGCTGTTCTCGCCGGCGCCCTCATCGCATTCGCTCTGTCGTTCGACGACCTGATCATCACCTCGTTCAACGCGGGCGTCGGATCCTCGACCCTGCCGCTCTACATCTACTCGCGCATCCGGTTCGGCGTGACCCCGGAGATCAACGCGATCTCGACGATCATCGTGGTCGTCACCGGCATCGTGATCCTGGCCGCGACCTCGTACCAGTCGAGGAAGGCTCGCCAGAAAGCCACCGAGTCATGACGGGAGACGATCAGACCATGACCCCCACGGACGAGACCACGGGCGCGACCTTCAGCCCGACGCCGCCGCTGGAGCCCATCCGCACGACCCGCCGCGTCCGGTTCCTCGAGGACGAGCAGCTCGACCGGTTGCAGGACGCCACGCTCCACGTGCTGGAGACGGTCGGGGTCCGGTTCCCGAACCAGCGCTCGCTGGAGATCCTGGGCGATCACGGGGCGCAGGTGGACGCGGCCACCCAGATCGTGAAGTTCCCGCGGGACCTCGTCCGGAAGGCGATGGCCGCCGCCCCGCGGCAGTTCACGATGGCCGCCCGCAACCCGGCCTTCGACCTTGCGCTGGAGGAGGGCACCTCCTACTACACCACCGACGGCTGCGGGGTCGCGGCCATCGACCCCGACACCGGCCTCGAGCGGCCGTCGCGCAAGGAGGACGTCGCCCGGATGGCCCGGGTGGCCGACTACCTGCCGTCGATCGGCTTCATGTGGGCGACGGTGAGCGCCCAGGACATGGGCCGCACGTCGCAGCTCCACGAGATGGACGCCGCCTACAACAACACCGTCAAGCACTTCCAGGGCATGGTCATGGGCGACGAGGCGGCCCGCTTCGCCGTCGAGATGGCCACCGTCATCGCCGGCAGCCGCGAGGCGCTCCGCAGCAGGCCGGCCTTCTCGAACCTCATCTGCTCCATCGCGCCGCTGGCGCAGGACCACGCAGGCCTCGAGTCCGCGCTGGTCATGGCCGAAGCCGGCATCCCGGTGGGCTTCCTCTCGATGCCGACCCTGGGCACGACGGCGCCGTCCACCTCGGCCGGAGCCCTGGTGGTGGGCGACGCGGAGGTGATCTCCGGCATCGTGCTGCTGCAGCTGGCCTACCCGGGCACGCCGGTCTTCCACTCGATCATGAAGGCCTGGGCGGATCCGCGGACCGGGAACTACGTCGGGTACTCCCTCGACGGCCGGATCCGCTACGCGCCGGTCGAGATGGCGCACCACTGGGGCGTCCCGTCGATGGGCGCGTGCTTCGGCACGGATTCGCCGGCCGCGGGCACCTGGCTCGCGGCTGCGGACGTCGCGCTGGACCCGCTCCTGGGCGGCCTGGCGGGCGCGGAGCTGGTCACGGGCATGGGCCTCGACCGCACGTACACGCTGCTCTACCCGGAGGGGATCTTCCTCGACAACGAGCTCTACGAGCGGGCGCGCTACGCGCTCATGGCAGCGGACGTCAGTGACGAGACACTGGCGCTGGACGTGATCGCGGCCGTCGGCCCGGGCGGGCACTTCCTGGCGGAGGAGCACACCCGCACCCACATGAGGACGTCGCTCGTGCGCGGCCTCGAGCACGACCTGGTCAACGGCCGCTACCGCGACCCGATCGAGGTTGCCCGCGAGAAGGCGGCGTGGGTCCGGGCGAACCACCACCCGGAGCCGCTGGGCGCCGCGGAGAAGGCGGAGCTGACGCGGATCCTCGGAGCCGCCGGGCGCCAGCTCGGGTAACGGTCATGTCTGCGGTCACGCCGCCGCTGGCGCCGATCCGGTCCGTGCGCCGCCTCCGGCTGCTCGACGACGGGCAGCTGGCCGACCTTCGGGCCGCGACGCTCGAGATCCTCGAGACCGTCGGCATCCACGTGCCGTCCGGGCGCGTCCGCCGGCTGTACGAGGACCACGGAGCCACCGTGGACCACGGGAGCCGGATCGTCCGGCTCCCGCCGGATCTCGTGCTGGCGGCGATGGCGAGGGCGCCGCGGTCGTACACCCTTGGCGCGCGCACGGCCGGCTGGGATCTCCTCCTGGACGGGTCCGCGTTCTACGTGGGGACGGACGGGAGCGGGATCCGCGTCGTGGACCGGGTCACCGGTCAGGTCCGTCCGTCCACCGTCGCGGACGTGGCCGACATGGCCCGTGTGGCCGACGCCCTGCCCGCGCTGGGCTTCTACTGGCCGATCGTGTCCGCCTCCGATCACCCGGCGACGGCACCCCTCCACGAGCTGCTCGCCTCGTACACCAACACCATCAAGCACGTCCAGACCGAGACGGTGATGGGGGCGACGCAGGCCCGCCACGCGGTGGAGATGGCGCGGGTCCTGGCGGGATCCGAGGGTGTCATGCGGTCCCGGCCGCCGCTCTCATCGTTGATCTGTGCGATCTCGCCCCTCGCCCAGGACGACGAGGGCATGGAGGCAGCGCTGGTCTTCGCCGCGGCGGGCGTGCCGGTCGGGCTCATGTCCATGGCGAACTGCGGGACCACGGGCCCGGCGACCATCGCCGGAACTCTGGTCCAGGGCGATGCGGAGATCATCGCCGCGCTCGTCCTGATCCAGCTGGTCCACCCCGGGGCGCCCGTGTTCCACTCGCTCATGACCGGGGTCATGAACCTGCGGACCGGCGGGTTCCTCACGACGAGCATGTCGGGCGAGGTGGCCTACGGGGCGGGCGTCGAGATGGCGCACGCCTGGGGCGTCCCCACGCTCGCCGGCGTCTTTGGGACCGACGCGCCCGAGCCCGGCTGGCAGGTCGCGGCCGAGTCCGCGGTGAACCTGACGCTGTGCAGCCTGCTGGGCGCCGAGACGGGAAGCGGCATGGGGCTGCTGGACGCCTGCACCGTCCTCCATCACGAGCAGATCGTGCTCGACGCCGACCTCCACGAGCGTGTACGCGTCAACCTCGCGGGGCTTGACACGAGCCCGGCGGCGCTGGCCATGGACGTCATTCGCGAGGTTGGGCCGCGCGGCCACTTCCTGTACCAGCAGCACACGCGTGACGGCCTGCGCGCCATGCACTTCTCGGCCATGACGGGCCGCAGCACGCCGGACGGGACGCCGATCCCGCCACGGGACGTTGCCCTGGCGACGGTGGACCGGCTGCTCCGGGAGCACCGGCCCGAGCCACTGGACGAACGAGCGGCGGCGGAGCTGGCGCGGATCGTGGCGACGGCGGATCGGGAGGCCGGCGCCGGTTCGCATGGGTGAGGCGGTCGACGTCGTCATCGTTGGCGGCGGCATCGTCGGGACGTCCGCGGCGGCGTTCCTCTCCGCCGCCGGTGCCAGCGTCCTCCTGGTCGAGCGCGACGGGCTGGCCTCGGGTGCGTCCGGAGCCAACTCGGGCGTGGTCTGGCACCCGTACGACCCGGTGATGGTCGCGCTCTATCACGAAACGGTGGTGTTGTACCGGGAGCTCGCGAGCAGCTCGGGCTCGTTCCGCATCGGCGAGCGGCCCACGGGCCTGCTCGAGGTATCCACGTCGGAGAGGGCGGTGCGCACGCAGCAGGCGGCGCTCGAGGCGTACTACCCGGAGCTCGGGGCGACGGTGCTCGATGAGGCAGCCCTGCGCGAGGCCGAACCAGGGATCGCGGCAGGCTACTGGGGATGTCGCTCGGAGCTCGGCTACCCGATCGCACCGGCGTCGTCCACCTACGCCTACGCGACGCTCGCAGAGGCGCGCGGCACCGTCGTTCGAATGGGGCGGGCGGCGACGCTCGAGATCAAGGGCGACGGCGTCGCCGGCGTTCGGATCGACGGCGAGCTGATCGCCGCCGGAGCCGTGGTGGCCGCCGCCGGGCCATGGACGCCGGCGCTGCTGGACCCCACCGCCGCCTGGGCTCCCATCCGGCCCCTGTGGGGCGTCGTGGTCGAGGTCGAGCTGCGGGCGCAGACCCGGCACATCGTCGATGAGATCGGGGAGGATGCCGCCGCGGACATGATCGCCATGGCAAGCGGCCACGGGCAGCGCTGGGAGCTCGACCCCGCAGCCTCGGCGGAGAGCGAGGCGCCCACGCACGACGCGGTGAGGCCCACCGTCGCCCCGACGCCCGGGACCGCATCGATCGGGGCCACGCACCTGGCGCTCGAACCGGACCCGGCCGCCTGGATCGAACCGATCCTGGTGCGGGCGTCCAGGTTCCTCCCGGCCATCTCGGAGGCACCGATCCGTGGCGTCCGCGCCTGTGCCCGGCCGCTCAGCGACGACGGGCGGCCGCTGGTGGGCCTGGTTCCGGGCAAGCGGAACCTGTTCGTCTGCGCGGGACACGGACCGTGGGGGATCTCGACTGGACCGGCGTCAGCGCGCCTGGTCACGGACCTGATCCTCGGCCGCGCGCCGGCGATACCCGCCGAGCTGGATCCCGGTCGGTTCGGAACCCCGGGGGCCTAGTCGGCGCCTGATCGGCGCCCAGTCAGCGGGTAGTTGGCGGGCCGATACGCGGCGATTGGCCGGAGCGCATGCGCGTGGCGGGAGCGCATGGGAGTCGAACCCACCGCGCGACGCCGGGCGCCGCGCCACCGGTTTTGAAGACCGGGAGGCCCACCGGGACCCCTCCGCTCCCGCGCATCCGCCGGTGGTGCACACCGGCGAGCCGCCAGCGTAACGCGCGACGCGCCAGCGGGTCGCGGTCCGTCGGGTCGCTCGCCCGCCTATGATCGCGGTCATGACGACGCGCCCCGACCTCCCGCCCATCCGCCTGACCGAGATGACCGATTGCGGCGGCTGCGCTGCGAAGCTCGGCGCGGACCTGCTGACCGAGGCGCTCGCCGGCCTGGGTGCCGGCGGCGGGGCAGGTTCGGGCCCTGCCGATCCGGCGCTCATCGCGGGCCTCGAGCCACCCGATGACGCCGCCGCCTGGCGCGTCTCGGACGACCTCGCCATCCTCGGAACCCTCGACTTCTTCCCGCCGCTCGTGGACGACCCGGCCACCTACGGGGAGATCGCCGCGGCCAACGCGCTCTCGGACGTGTTCGCGATGGGCGGGCGCGTCCTGTTCGCGCTGTCGATCGCGGCCTTCCCGGAGGACTTCCCGCAGGCCGCCCTTGCGGCCGTGTTCGAAGCCGCAGCGTCGAAGGTCCGCGAGGCCGGCGGGCTACTGGCCGGGGGTCACACCATCCGGGACCCGGAGCCGAAGTACGGGCTGGCGGTGATCGGGGCCGCGCACCCGGATCGCCTGTTCCGCAAGGGGGGTGCGCGGCCCGGCGACGTCCTGCTTCTGACCAAGCGCCTGGGCACCGGGTTGCTGGTGAGCGGACAGCGCCAGGGCCGGGTCCAGCAGGCCCACCTGGATGCGGCGATCGACCAGATGCGATCCCTCAACCGTGCCGCGTCCGAGGTCTTCGTTCGGCACGGTATCCGCGGGGCGACCGACGTGACCGGCTTCGGGCTGCTTGGACACGGGCTGGAGATGGCACGGGCGTCAGGAGCACGGCTCTCCTTCGAGGCAGCCGCGCTGCCCGCCCTGGACGGCTCCCTGGACCTGGCGCGTGCGGGCGTCGGAGACCGACGGCGCCGGTCACAACCGTCGGTTCACGGCACCGGCGCTGACGATCGGCGACGGCGTCTCCCCCGAGATGGTCACCCTCGCCCACGACCCGCAGACCTCCGGCGGCCTCCTGGCGGCCATTGCGCCCAGCCGATGTCGCGGCGGTCACCGCGGCCCTCGCCGCCGCCGGCGTCTCGGCCTGGCGAGTCGGTGCGGTGGAGGCGGGGCAGCCCGGCGTCGAACTCCGCTAGCTCCGCGCCAGCGGTCGGCAGCGGCCGGCAGCGGCCAGCGGGGCAGCCCGGCGTCGAACTCCGCTAGCCCGCGCCACCGCCAGCGGCCGGCAGCGACCACCAGCGGCCGGCATCACCTGGGATGCTATCTGCACGGGATCTCGGCCGGTCTGCCACCAAACGGGGCGGCAAACGGGCGGAAACATGCGCCGAGATCACGCAGGGTGATCAGGACGACGCCAGACGGGATCGTGGCGCTCGCTCGGGCGCCAACAAGCACTCTCGGTGATGCGCCGCCCGTCAGGGTCGGGGGCAGGCCGACGGATCGAGGTCGTCCACCGGCCGCCCTGGAACGCCTCTCAGGCTCCCTCGAACGTCCCGTCCATCCAGTCCGGGTCGTCGTCGAGCAGCGCGCGCAGCTCGAGGTAGCGGTCGTGCTGCTCCGGGCTGGCCGCGTTGGCCTGATACGAGGCCTTGTCGTCGAAGACGGCGACGAGGAACACGGTCGGTGTCTCGTAGGGATCCGTGTCGGGACGGAAGAGGTAGCTGGCCCTGAAGCCCGGGACCGAGGCGTGCTCCATCCGCCTGCCGTAGGCGTAGAGCTCGTCGGTCCGGTCGGCCTTGGGGTGTAGTCGCGCGATCGTGCCGTACATGGTGGGGACGCACCTCCTGGCGCAGATGGTGACGCCCCCGGCGCCCGATGGCAAGCGGTCGATCCGCGACGGTCGCGACCGGCGGGCCCGCCTCCTCCGCCTACTCCACGAGCGCCCGGTCCGCCTCCGCCAGAATCCGGGCCAGGTCCTCGAGCGTCGCATCCGGCACCGGGTCCACCATCGGTCCGTCCAGGATCTCTCGCACCCGCTCCCGCGCCCGGTCGTACATCGTGGGCTTGCCCAGCGCGTGCCACGCGTCGTAGCTTGCCCGACCGATCATCGCCGGCTCGTAGAACTCGCCGCTCCGGGCCGCCTTTCGCGTCGCCTGCATGGCCAGGAAGTTTCCGCCCGGCCCAACCTCCGCGATGTCCTCGTACAGCTCGGCGCCGTCTCGCCCGTCCACGCCCTCGTACATGCGAAGCGCGAGGTGGGCGAGCTCGTTGTCCACGAGAATCTGCTCCAGGACCAGCGTCTGGTCACCGTCCAGCTCCCCGTACCCCACCACGATGTCGGCCCCTGCCGAGAGCGACGGCAGCATGGTGATCAGCTTCTCGATGCAGGCCTCGGGCCCGATGTCGTGCGCATCCGTGGCACAGCCGGCACCCATCGTGGGCAGCCCGTAGAAGCGGCCCATCGTGGTCAGGGCCGCTGACTGGATCCCCATCTCGGGCGTGCCGGCCAGGAACGCTCCGCTCCGGAAGTCCATCGAGCCCACGGCGCTGCCGTACATCAGCGGTCGCCCGGGCCGGGCGACCTGGAAGATGACGATCGAAGAGAGCGCCTCGGCGTTCGCGAGCGCGATGTTCCCCAGCACCGACGCCGGGCCGGTGGTTCCCGGCACGGGCATCGGCAGCACGCACACCGGGACATCCCACGCCCCGAGGTCCAGGTACGCGTCCAGCATCTCGCCGTCGTGCACGAGGGGCGCCACCGGGCAGTAGACGACCGACGCCTCATGGCGCTCCCGGGCGCGGTCCTCGCCGCCGGCCAGCGCCGAGATGATCGCCCCCAGATATGGCGCCTGGTCGCGGCGATGGAGCTCGTGCTGGCCATGCTTGGAGGTGCTCGTGAGCATGGCCGTGAACTCGTGGAGCGGACGCGACGCCACCGGCCTGTCGTTCGCAGCCACGGGCGGCCAGCCCATCACGGTGAGGTCGCACGACCCGAAGACCCGCATGGCATCCACGATGTCCTGCCGGGTGCCGTACCGCCGCTCCCCGGTTGTGAAATCCCGCGTGAAGGCAGCCGTCCCGTCCATCGCGAAGCGGGTCACCGGGGACGGCACCGCGTAGTCGTGGATCGGGTTCCGGGCGCCGCAGACGAACGACCGCGGTGCCTTCGACAGCGCCGCCTCCACCAGGGAGGGCGGGATCCTCACCAGCCGGGTCTCGGGGTCCACCTCCGCGCCTGCCTCGGCGAGCAGGGGCAGCGCCACCTCCCCGTGGACCCTGATCCCGACGTCGGCAAGGATCCGGAGGGACTCCTCGTGGACCCTCCCCCGCTCATCCGCGCTCAGGAATGCCGCCTCGTACCGCATGGTCGCCTCAATTCTTCGCGGTCGACGTCCGGGCCGCAGTCTCCAGCCGTGCCAGCTCCGCGGCCACGTCGTCCGGGAACGGGATCGGTTGGTGGCCGGCGATGGCCGCGTACGCCTTCTCCCGCGCCTCGTC
The DNA here is from genome assembly GCA_963766735.1 of uncultured Chloroflexia bacterium. GTDB lineage: Bacteria > Chloroflexota > Limnocylindria > Limnocylindrales > CSP1-4 > CAIXZV01. The sequence goes on along the minus strand of CAVYBU010000008.1, from coordinate 173,598 downwards.
CAGGATGTCCGGGCGGCCGGCCGCCTCCCAGTGATCGAAGGTTCCGTGATTCCCAAGCTTCGGCTTGAAGAACTCGCCGCCGCGGACCGCGTCCCGGGTGGCCGTCCGGCTGAGGAAGTCGCCGACCGGACCCACCTCATCCAGCGCCGCGACCACGTCTGCCTCGCCGACGCCCGTCCCGATCCCCGCCCGGAGCCGTCGACAGGCGCGGTAGATCTCCACGTCGAGCACCATCTGCTCCAGGCACAGGGTGGACGCACCGCCGAGAGATCCGGGGCCGATCAGGATGTCCGGCCACGAGACCATCGGCAGCACCCAGTTCAGCGTCCGCTCGTAGGCGGCCTGGACCCCGGTGACGAAGTGATCGGTGCCGCCGTTGGACGCGATGGCGGGCAGCCCGTAGAACCGGGCCATCTCGGTGGTCGCCGCGCCCAGCAGCGAGTGCTCCGGGCTGCCGCCACCCCACCTCCCTGATCGCGGCTCCATCGCCGCCAGCGCGGGCGCGTAGATGACCGGCGTCCCGGGCGCTGCCGCCTGCACGAGGCAGATCGTGCCCAGCACCTCGGCGTTGCCGGAGACCACGGTGGACCTCAGCCCGGTCGGTGCCGAGCTGCCCATCATCGGCATGGGCATGATCGCGATCGGGATGTCCCAGCCGACCGTCGCGAGATAGGCGTCCGTGTGCTCCTCCTCCATTGCCAGCGGCGAGACCGGGCAGTACAGGACGGAGTACGGGTGGTCCCGTCGAACGGCCTCACGGCCGCCGAAGATCGCCGCCAGCAGCTCCAGCAGCCAGCGAGCCTCCTCCACGGTTCCCGGGGCGTCCTGGACGTGCTTGGAGAACAGGCGGAACGTCTCCACCAGGTGGGAGACGAGCGCGCCAATCCCCCGGGCATCCTCGCCGGCGGTCACCATCTGCCAGTACGCGCCGACCTCGTCCATCGTGTCCACGAGCTTCGTCGCGGCGGCCCAGTCCTCGCGCGTCGCGTCGCGCCGGACGCCGGTGACCGGGTCGTAGAACGTCGTGGACTCGCCGTCCGGGATGAGCGTGCATTCGCCGACGTTCATGGGCAGCGCGTACCCGGGGCGGCGGCCGCCGAGCGAGAACTGCTTCGGGGCCGATGCGAGCGCCGCCTCCACGAGCGCGCGCGGGAACCGGACCCTGCGGTCGGCCTCGTTCACCTGCGCGCCGGCTGCTTCCAGGATCCGGCGCGCGCGCTCCGAATCGATCCGCATCCCCGTCCTCGCGAGGACGGCCAGCGACTGCTCGTGGACGTTCGTCCGGTCGTCGTCCGAGAGAACACGCATGGAGATCGGCATCGGGCAGGCTCCGGTCAGCGGCAGCCGGGCAGCGCAACCGTCCCGATGCGCCATTGCCCGCGCCGTGTTGCGACGCTACCACCGGGCGATCCCCGCGCACCGGCCGGGTCCGCAGCGTGCACCACGGGCGATCCCCGTCCCCGATCGCCGCGACTTCGCCACCCCACAAGCTGGCGCGGCGCACTACACTCTCCCCATCGGACCCCACCCTAGAGGTACGCCAGTGCCGAAGGAGTACGTCCGCCTGACTACGCCGCTCGTACGCGACGGCGATCGCCAGACCAGTCCTCTCCGCCCAGCCAGCTGGGACGAGGCGCTGGAGCGGGTGGTTGCCGGGCTCCGGGCAGCGGGCGAGGCGCACGGCTCCAGGACCTACGGGATGTTCAGCTGCAGCCGCTCGACCAACGAGGTCAACTACGCGGCTCAGAAGCTCTCCCGTGTCGTCCTGGGCAGCAACAACATCGACAGCTGCAACCGCACCTGACACGCCCCATCTGTCGCCGGTCTGGCGACCGTGTTCGGCGCTGGTGGGTGCACCAGCTCATATCGTGAGTTCGAGGAGACGGATGTCATTCTCCTCTGGGGCAGCAACGCCCGGGAGACGCATCCGATCATCTTCCACCACCTCCTGAAGGGGGTCCGGAACGGCGCGCGCCTGATCGCCATGGACCCGCGTCGGACATCGTCCGCGGAGTGGGCGGATCTCTGGCTGGGCCTCGATGTCGGAACCGACATCATCATGGCCAATGCGATCGGCCGCGAGATCATTGCTGCCGGCCTGGCCAACGAGGAGTTCGTCAACCGCGCCACGTCCGGCTTCGAGGCGTACAAGGCGGGCGTGGAGCCGTACACCCTCGAGCGCGCGGAGCGCGAGACCGGCGTCCCGGCCCAGGCCATCCGCGAGACGGCCCATGCCTACGCCCAGGCCGACAAGGCGATGATCTGCTGGACGCTGGGCATCACCGAGCACCACAACGCGGTGGACAACGTCCTGGCACTGATCAACCTCGCCCTCCTGTGCGGGCACGTCGGCAAGTGGGGCAGCGGGCTCAACCCGCTCCGCGGCCAGAACAACGTCCAGGGCGGCGGCGACAGCGGCGCCCTGCCGGACCGCCTGCCGGGCTTCCAGCACGTGGAGAACGACGAGCTCCGGGCACCCTTCGACAAGGCCTGGAACGTCACCGTCCCGCCCAAGCGCGGCTGGAACCTGAGCGTCATGTACGACGCCATGGAGCGGGGCGACCTGACCGCCCTGTACTGCATCGGCGAGAACCCGGTCCAGTCGGAGGCGGATGTCCACCGCGTGAAGCGACTGCTCGGCGGCCTCGAGTTCATGGTCGTCCAGGACATCTTCCTCACGGCCACGGCCGAGATGGCGGATGTCGTGCTGCCGGCCGCGGCCTCCTGGGCCGAGTGCGAGGGCACGGTCACGAACTCCGAGCGCCGCGTCCAGCGTGTCCGCAAGGCCCTCGATCCTCCCGGCGAGGCGCGCGACGACCTCTGGATCATCTACGAGATCGCGCGACGCATGGGCCACGACTGGGGCGAGGCGAGCGCCGAGGCCGCCTGGAACGAGATGCGAGCGCTCTGCCCGTCCCACCGGGGCATGAGCTACGCGCGCCTCGAGGCAGAGGACGGGCTCCAGTGGCCCTGCTACGACGAGACGCACCCGGGCGAGCCGTTCCTCCACTCGCGTCTTTGGGCGGACCCGGTCCCGGGCAACCGCGCCCCGTTCGTCCCCGTGGAGCATGAACCGCCGGTGGACGCGCTCAGCGAGGACTTCCCGGTCCGGCTCACCACGGGCCGCCACCTCGATGCCTACAACACCGGGGTCCAATCGGGCGGGTTCTCGTCCCCCAAGCGCCGTCACGAGACCCTGGACCTGTGCCCGGAGGACATCGTGCGGTTCGGCCTCGCCGAGGGCGAGGTCGTTCGGGTGGTCTCCCGGCGCGGAGCCGTCGAGGCGCCGGTTCGTGCCGATCGCGCCCTCCGCCCCGGGTTGGCGTTCATGACCTTCCACTACCCCGATGACGTGGAGGTCAACCTCCTCACGATCGACGCCACGGACCCCAAGTCCGGCACGGCCGAGTTCAAGGCGACGGCGATCCGGATCGAGAAGCTCGAGGCGCCCGTCGCGGTCGGCTGAGCGCCGGTCGGCCCGCCGATGGAGCTGAGTCAGGCGCCGCCTCTCTTGTCCCGCGCCGCCACGCCGGCCGCCTTGCCACCGTCGGCCGCCTTGACATCGGCTATCAGGGTGGGAGACTTTCCCTCACCCTGAGCTGTTCGCGTCCCGCGGCCGCCGGGGGTATCGGAGGGCTCGGCCAATGCCGTTCTACTTGTTCCGCGCGTCCTACACGCAGCAGGGCATCCAGGGAGTCATGAAGGAGGGGGCCGCCAGCCGCGTCACGACCGTTTCCGAGATGGCCGCGAGTGTCGGTGGTCGCATCGACTCCGCGTACTGGGCGTTCGGTGATGACGACTTCATCGCGATCGCCGAGCTGCCGGACAACGCGGCGGCGATGGCGATCGCGGCGACCGTCGGGGCCAGCGGCTCGGTCAACGTGAAGACGACGGTGCTCCTGGCGGCGAGCGAGGTCGACGATGCGTTCGGGCGCCGGACAGCCTACCGGGCACCGGGCGCCTGATCCCACCAGGGCCCCCGGGCGGCGGACCGGGGGCCCTCAGGTCAGGCTTGCCGCTCCGGCCCGCGCGTCGGCCCCTACCGGACCGGCGATCGCGCGACAAGGACCGAGCACGTCGCGTGCGCCAGGACCTTGCGGGTGACGCTCCCGAGAAGGTGGCGATCCAGCCCAGTCCGGCCCCGTTTGCCCATGACGATGAGATCGGCATCCCAGCCCACCGTCGATCGCACGATCTCGTGCGCCGGGTCGCCCGCGCGAACATCGGTCTCGGCCGCCAGACCTGCGGTCCGGAGCTCGGCGGCCGCCCCGGCAGCCACGGCCTCGGCCTTGTCAAGCACGGCCTCGACCAGGTCGCCCTCGGGCGTGAGCGGGATCGCGGCGGCGACTGTCACCACGCGCACCCTGCTGCCGACGAAGACCGGCCAGGCGAGTAGCGCCGCCGCCGTCCGGGCGCCTGCTGACCCATCGTCAGCGAGAACGACGCGGTCGATCGAGGACCGCCGAGCCACGAGCACCGGGCAGGCCGCGTGGTCGACGATCTCGGCCGACACGGATCCGAGGAGCGCCGAGGTGATCGGGCCCATGCCACGACATCCGGTGACGAGGAGATCGGCCGCCGCCGCGGCGGCTTGATCGAGGATGACACTCGACGGCCGGCCCATGATCGCCGTCGAGGTCACCGTGATGCCTGGTCGGCCGAGACGGCTGGCGGCGGTCCCCGCACAGCACTCCGCGGCTTCACGCTCCGCCTCGAAGGCGATGACGGGCGTCGCCGGATCGAACAGCTCGACCGGCTCGAGCTCACCCGGGAGGTAGGGAGCGTACGCCGTCACGACCCGCAGCTCGCTCCCGCGCGGCCAGTCGATCGTCGCGACGAGATCACAGGCCTCGTCCGCCGCCTCAGACCCGTCGTAGGCGATCAGAACTCGCATCACTGCACCTCCCGGGCAACCGCCACCGGTCCCGGACCGACCGATCGGCACTGGGGCAACCCCGTCCGGCAGATCGCAAACGCAGTCATCACGCCGGCGGGCCTTTCACGCCGCCGGCGAGACGGGCCAGCGCAATGTGGGCCACCCCGATCCCGATCGCAGCGGCAGCGATGCTGAGCACGACGCTACCGACCACGTACGCAAGCGCTGCTGCGCCGTCGCCGGATTCCAGGAGGTGGATCGCCTCCACGCTGAAGGTCGAGAAGGTGGTGTAGGCACCGAAGAATCCGGTCGCCACAAGAAGCCGGATGGCCTGATGTCCCGTGTAGCGCTCGGCCACGAGCGTGAGGTAGAGGCCGAGGCCGAAGCTTCCAGTGACGTTGATCAGCATGGTCGCAGCGGGGAAGCCCGACCCCAGCCAGGCCGTCCCCCACAGCCCCAGGAAGTAGCGGGCATTGGCGCCCAGGACGCCACCCACGCTGATCGCCAGGAATGGCGTCAGCCGACCGAAGACGACCCTCCAGCGATTCGTCGCCACGACGCCGTCGTCACCAATCGGCTGCGGTTCCCTCCCGGCCGCGCCGCCGCCCGCCTGGTCGCCCGCGGCCGCCGGCCTGCTAGATCGCACGGGCGACCACGATCCCGATCCACGCCCCGAGCAGCCCGAGCATCGTGGATCCCAGCACGTTCGTGACGGCCAGGCCGTACGCGCGACGGCGCACGAGGCCGACTGACTCGTACGCGAACGTCGAGAAGGTCGTGTAGGCGCCGACGAAGCCCACCGGGACCAGCAGCTGGACCTCGCGCTCATACGCGGCGAGGCCGGCAATCACGGTCACCAGGAAGCCGAGCAGCAGGCTGCCGCTCAGGTTGACGATCAAGGTTCCGTACGGGAAGTTTGGACCGATCCGCCGGGCCGCCCAGACAGAGACGAGGTAGCGGGCGTTGGCCCCCAGGAGCCCCCCGATCCCGACGAGGATCGCGGCCTCGGCCTGCACCATGCCCTGACCTCCCTGGCCCCGTGCCGGGCACCTGACCCGCCCTGGGCCGGCGACTCAACAGTAGTCCAGCCGGCGCGGTCTTCGCACGCGCTCGTCGCGTCTGCGTTGCGGATGTCGGCAACGTGCACGGCCGCAAGGCGGCGTGGTCCCATGGGACCGCGGGTTGGGGCCATCCTCCTCTTGGTCTGCCCTGAGCAGCTGATCTAGGCTCAGGAACCAGGAGTTGCTGTTGGCGATCTACGAGTATCGGTGCGAAACCGACGGGGTACTCGAGATCACGCGGCCGATCGGTACCGCCCCCGCCACGATCGTGTGCGAGTCGTGCAGTAGCGAAGCGAGACGCGTCTTCTCAGCCCCGATGCTCCGCTCACCTGCCCGAGAGGTGATGGCCGCCCTCGATCGCGCGGACAAGAGCCGCGACGAGCCCGAGGTCGTGACTTCCATACCCTCGGCCGGCGCGCGGAGGCCACCGCGGATGGCCACGATGACGCCGGCTCGAGCCAGGCTCCCCCGGCCATGACCGCCTGCCGGGGTTGCTCACGCACCGGCGGCACCGCCGCGGTGTGACCTGCGCTTGGGTGACCGTCCCTGCGAGGCGACCGACCGGGAGCTGAAGCATCGTCAACGCAACTCCCGTCAACCGAGTGAGAAGGGAGACGTTTCGAATGGCCGCTGTGGGGCTCCTCTATGTCGGTGCGGTTCTGTTCATCAACGGGCTGAGCCTGGTCGGGTGGGTCAAGGGCAAGTCGCTCATCCCGATGAACGTGTTCGTCGGCTTGCTCCAGGTCGTCACGCCCTTGTTCCTGATCTTCACGTCGGATGGCGATCCAGGCGTGATCCTCGGTGCATCGGGCCTGTTCCTCTTTGGTTTCACGTACCTGTACGTGGCCATGAACAACGCCTTTGACCTGGACGGCAGCGGCCTTGGCTGGTTCTGCGGCTATGTCGTGATCGCCGCCCTCGTCTACGCATACCTCAACTTCCGGACCGGCTGGCTCGTCGACGCTGGTGGCCCGGTGGATGCGGTCAGCAACGTCCTCGGCGTCCTGTGGCTCAACTGGGCCTTCCTGTGGTTCCTGTTCTGGCTGGTTCTCAGCCTGGGCATGACGTCCCTGACCCGGTACACCGGGGCCGTGTGCGCGACGCAGGGGCTTCTCACGGGATGGCTCCCGGCGCTGCTGCTCCTTGGTGGGGATCTGCTCCCGATCAAGATCACGAACGAGCTCGCGATCGCGATCTTCGTCATCCTCGCCGCCCTCTCCGTCCTCTACTTCTTCACGGTGAAGACGCCTGCCGCCGGCTCGGCCCCTGTGAGCGCGGCCGCGGCCTGATCGCCATCCACAAGGTGCCTCTGCGGTGGAGAGGCAGACAAGAAAGCGGGGTGATCACCAGCCACCGCAACGTTTCTTGCGCGTAGCGCCGACGAAGGTCGGCGCGTGGCAAAGGAGTATCGATGCCTCGAAACCTGTTCCCGCTGGACAACACCAAGAAGTTCATCGACCAGAAGTACGTCGGCCACAACCGGTGGCACCCGGACATCCCGGCGAACGTGACCGTCAAGCCGGGCGACGTCTTCCGGGCGGACATCCGCGAGTGGTTCGACGGTGCCATCCACAACGACGACTCGGCAGATGACGTCCTCAACGCCCCGCTTCCCGGCGTGCACGTTCTCAGTGGACCCTTCAACGTCGAAGGGGCAGAGCCCGGCGACCTGCTCGTCGTCGACATCCTCGAGATCGACGCCTGCGACCAGGAGGACTCGGGGCCGTACGCCGGCATGGGCTGGGGCTACACGGGCGTGTTCGCCAAGTCGAACGGCGGTGGCTTCCTGACCGAGCGGTTCCCCGATGCCTACAAGGTGATCTGGGACTTCACGGGCGACGTCGCCACCTCGCGTCACATCCCGGAATGCTCGTACGTGGGCATTCACCACCCGGGCCTGATGGGCACGGCTCCTTCGGCCGAGCTCCTGGCGCGGTGGACCAAGCGCGAGACCGATCTGATCAAGACCGACCCGCTCCGGGTACCGCCGCTGGCGCTCCCGCCGCTCCCGGACAGCGCGATCCTGGGGACGCTCAAGGGCGCCGAGTTCGACCGGGTCGCCGCCGAGGCAGCCCGGACGGCCCCGCCTCGCGAGAATGGCGGCAACCAGGACATCAAGAACCTCACGGCGGGGAGCCGGATCTTCTATCCGGTCTACGTCAAGGGTGCCAAGCTGTCGTTCGGTGACCTGCACTTCTCCCAGGGAGATGGCGAGATCACCTTCTGCGGCGCAATCGAGATGGGCGGGTTCATGGACCTGCGCGTTGACGTCATCAAGGGCGGCATGGCCACCTACGGCGTCGGCGAGAACGCGATCTTCCTGCCCGGCATCCGCGACCCCCAGTACTCCGAGTGGATCGCGTTCTCGGGCGTGTCGGTCGAGCTGGAGTCGGGCAAGCAGCACTACCTGGACAGCCAGCTGTCCTACGAGCGCGCCTGCCACCACGCCATCGACTACCTGATGAAGTTCGGCTATACCGATATCCAGGCCTACATGATCCTGGGGTCGGCACCAGTCGAGGGACGGTTCTCCGGCGTGGTGGACATCCCCAACTCGTGTGCAACCGTCTACATCCCCACGCGGATCTTCGACTTCGACGTCCGTCCCAACACGGCCGGGAAGCCGCACCAGGTCAAGCAGGGAATGCAGGTGCCGAGGTCGGCAGGCTAGCGCGACAGCGCGTCTCCCCCTCGCATCAGGCGGGCTCCCGACCGGGGGCCCGCCTCTCGGTTCCACACCGGGTTGGGTTGCGGGAGCGGGAATCGCCCAGCGGCGCGATAGGCCTCGGTCGTACACTCGATCATCATGGATCTCCACATCGTCGACACCGCCGCAACAACGGCAGAACGGGCTGCAATCGACGCCGTCCTCGATCCGGATATCGGCTCCGTCCACGGGGGCTGGGACGGCGGCGACCGGGATATCGAGAAGGACGGGCGCGTCGCCCGCGGCGGCCACGAGGCCAGGTCCCACCGTGACATGCTCCTGCCCGCGTTCCACGCGGCCACGGATGCTGTCGGCTGGATCAGCCCCGGCGCGCTCGCCTACATCTGCCGGCGCCTGACCGTCCCACCCGCCGAGGCCTACGGCGTCGCCTCCTTCTACGCGCTGCTGTCGACCGTATCCACGCCCCCAGCCGTCGTCCACGTCTGCGACGACATGGCCTGCCGGCTCGCCGGCGCCGAGGACGTCTGCGAGGCCCTCGAACGTGAGCTGGGTCCGGCCGGAGAGCCCGCCCCGGGGGCGACGATGACCTGGAAGCGGAGTCCGTGCCTCGGCCAGTGCGAGCGTGCACCCGCGGCCATGTTCACTGTCGCCGGCGATCCCCCCGTCCGCCGCTCCATCGGCCCGGTCGATGCGCCGGCGATCATCGCCCACCTCGAGGCCGGTCTCCGCGGCCTGGAGCACTCGGACGCGCTGGCCGGGACCCTGGACACGGTCCCCAGCCCGGAGCGCCTCGAGGCCCTGCGAAGGTTCATGCCCCAGGTCGGGGAGGGCGGGCTCCGCCTCCTCGCCCGGGTCGGCCGCATCGATCCCACGAGCCTCACGGACTACCTCGCCAACAACGGCTACCGGGCCCTGAAGGCGGCCATCGACGTCGGGCCACAGCGGGTCATCGAGGAGGTCGTCACGGCCGGGGTCCTCGGCCGCGGCGGTGCTGCGGTCCCCGCCGGGACGAAGTGGAAGGCGGCCGCCGCATCCCCGGGACCGGTCAAGTACCTCGTGTGCAACGCGGACGAGGCAGAGCCCGGCACGTTCAAGGACCGGGCGATCCTCGAGGAGGATCCGTTCTCGCTGGTCGAGGCGATGACGATCGGCGGCTTCGCGTTCGGCGCCGAGCGGGGCTACCTCTACATCCGCGGCGAGTACCCGCTGGGTGAAGCGCGGATGGCCAACGCCATCGCCCGGGCGCGGGAAGCCGGGCTTCTCGGTCCGGATGTGATGAACAGCGGTTTCGCCTTCGACATCGAGATCCGCCGTGGCGGCGGCGCCTACATCTGCGGCGAGGGCACGGCCCTGTACGAATTGATCGAGGGCAAGCGCGGCGAGCCGCGCAACAAGGCCGCCCGATCCACCACGGCAGGCCTGTTCCAGAAGCCGACCGTCATGAACAACGTCGAGACCCTCGCCAACATCCCGGGGATCGTGCTCGAGGGCGGCGCGGCGTACGCGGCCCTGGGCACGGCGAAGTCCGCGGGCCACAAGCTGTTCAGCGTCTCGGGTCACGTCGCCCGGCCGGGCGTCTACGAGACGGAGTTCGGGATCACGCTCCGCGACCTGATCGAGCTTGCCGGCGGGATGGCGGGCGGTCGTGCGCTGAAGGCGGTCAACCTGGGCGGCGCTGCCGGCGTGTTCGTCGGGCCGGAGGCTCTCGACATGCCGCTCACGTTCGAGGACACCAAGGCGGCGGGTGCCACGATCGGCGCCGGCGCGGTGGTCGTCTTCGACGAGACGGCCGACGTGCTCGACATCCTCCGCCGCATCGCCGAGTTCTTCCGAGACGAGTCGTGCGGCCAGTGCGTCCCGTGCCGTGTGGGCACGGTCCGCCAGGAGGAGCTCCTGGCTCGGCTGATCGCCGGCAAGCCGCGAGGGACGCCCGCAGACGAGCTGGCGCTTCTCAAGGATCTCGGTCAGGTCCTGCGGGACGCCTCGATCTGCGGCCTGGGCCAGACCGCCAACGACGCGGTCGCAAGCGGCCTGCGCCTGCAGGGGGTGCTCGCATGAGCCTCGAGGATGCCGGCGTGACGGCGCCGAAGGTCCCGTACACGGGCGTTGACCCGGTCATCTTCACGAGCCAGCCGGCCCGCTCGCCCGTGCTCCCCACCAGGCCCGTGCGCCCGGAGCCGAAGCAGGTCGAGCTGACCATCGACGGCGAGCCCGTGACGGTCGCCGCCGGCACCACGATCCTCGAGGCATGCCGCGCCCAGGGCATCGACATTCCCACGCTCTGCTACGGCGAGACGGTGCAGCCAGAGGGCGTCTGCCGCCTGTGCGTCGTCGACACCGGAGGCCGGGTTCTCGCCCCGTCCTGCTCGGCCAAGGTCTCGCAGGGCATGAGCGTCAGCACCGAGAACGAGCGCGTCAGGGTCTCGCGGAAGCTCGTCCTGGAGCTGCTCGGCTCGTCGGTGGACGTGGACCTCGCCGGTCCCGCGCTGCCGGATGGGTCCATCGCCGCGTACATGGCGGAGTACGAGGCAGATCCCGCGCGGTTCGGGCCGCCGGCCCCCCCGGCCGCGGCGGGTGAGCGCGACAGGCGCGATGCCGGCCACCACCACGCCCTCGACGGGTCCGCGGCCGAGACCGTCGCCCAGCCCGTGAAGGTGGACAACAACCTCTTCGTCCGGGACTACGCGCGCTGCATCCTCTGCTACAAGTGCGTCGAGGCGTGCGGTGTTGACGCCCAGAACAGCTTCGCGATCTCGGTCGCCGGGCGCGGCTTCGATGCCCGGATCTCGACCGAGTACGACATCCCGCTCGCCGAGGGTGCCTGCGTCTTCTGCGGCAACTGCATCAACGTCTGCCCGACCGGGGCGCTGATGTTCAGCTCCGAGTACGAGCTGCGACAGGCGGGCACCTGGGACGAGTCCGCGCAGACGGTCACGAACACGATCTGCCCGTATTGCGGCGTGGGCTGCACGCTCGAGTTGCACGTCCAGGACAACCGGATCGTCAAGGTGCTCTCGCCGGCCGACTCCGACGTGACGGAAGGCAACTTGTGCATCAAGGGCCGGTTCGGCTTCGAGTTCGTGCAGGTGCGCCCGAAGGGCCAGCGCGAGGACGAGGCGCGATCCTGAGACCCCAGGCGCTGATCCGGCTCTGATCCGGCGGAGCTCGCCTTCCGCCGACGGCAACACGCCGACGGCAACACCGCAGCGGCCCGCGCAACCCTCGGCGGCAACCGTCCGCCTCAACGCCGCGCGCGGCAGCCCGTGACCGAGCCCGCCGCTGCAGGCCACGTGACCCGGGCGAGCACGGGCCACCCGGCCCTATGGCACCATGTCTATCGAAAGGCACATTCGATGCGATGAGCGATCCCCTGGGCACCCGCGACCTCAACCGCCTCAAGTGGGCGACGATGATCCTGCCGATCGTCTTCGTCTGGCTGTTCGAGCTCGGCCGCTTCCTGGTCCTGGACCCCACGTCCAGCAACGACTCCAGCCACGTCGCCTCCGCGATGATCATGGGCGGGGCGATCGTCGTGTTCGCCACCATCGTGTCCATCTACCTCGACCGGGCGCAGAAGCAGCTGGTCGCGCAGAACAAGGACCTCACGGTCACCCACGCGGTCAGCTCCGCCGTCCGGGGCGGCCACTCTCTGCCCGACCTCCTGGAACAGTCGCTGGACCGTCTCGCCACCCAGACCGGCGCCCTGGCGGGCAGCATCACCGTCCGCGGCACCGACGGCCGTCCGCTCGTGATCCAGCGCCCCGCCACGCTCCCACAAGGCCTCACCTGGGTCGGCTCCATTCTGGCCGAGCCCCTGGACCCGGCCGTGGACGCCCCGCGCTACAGCCAGCGTCCGGGGGTGGACACCGGCGTCCTGGACCTCCCGCTCATCCGCGGCACCGATCGCATCGGCCATGTCCGGCTCGCGTTCCACCCGCCCGTGGAGCCGGATGTCTCTGAGGCTGCCCTCGCGGACATCGCGGGCGAGATCGCCGGCGCCGCCCAGCTGGGCATCACCGTCGCGGACCTCCACCGCCGCGAGCTGGAGCGAGAGGCTCTGTACGCCGTCGCCCTCCAGCTGACCAGCCGCAACGACCTGCGCGACACCCTCGACACCATCACCTCCCACGCCCGGGACCTCCTCGGGGCGGAGCGGGCCGTGGTCTGCCTCAGCGAGGTCCGCGACACCGTCGCGCGCACCGCCACCAGCCGCGAGCGCCTGGCGATGTCCGACGACGGCAGCGTCTGCTTCCTCGCCCACGAGGATGCCTCCGCCCAGCACCCGCGGAACCCGCTCTGTCCGCTCCCGGTCATGAACGAGGCGGACACCTGGGCCGCCCGTCCGATGCGCGGGCCCGACGGAACGCTGGGCGAGCTGTGCGTGGTCCGTCCAGGCGCCCCATTCACGGCCCAGGAGCGCAGCCTCCTGGGTGCCCTCGCGGACATGGCCTCGATCGCCGTCCGCACCGCGCGCCTCCACGAGGCCGAGGAGCAGTGGACGATCCACGCCGAACGCGACCGCATCGCCCGGGAGCTTCACGACAGCCTCGCCCAGGTCCTGGGCGTGATCCACCTCCAGCTCAGGTCGCTTGAGGCCCGGGCCAAGGACGAGGCGAGCCTCGGCATCGCGGACGAGCTGTCCGCCATCGCGGAGACCGCTGACGAGGCCTACCGCGACGTCCGTGAGGCCATCCTGGGTCTGCGCGAGACCGTTCGCGAGGATGACGGCCTTGAGGGCTCGCTCCGCGAATACCTGCGCAAGTACAGCCGCCAGACGGGCATCGTCGCCACGCTCACCTGCGAGGGCGACACCCGCCGCGCCCTGACGCCGCGGTCAGAGGTCCAGCTGCTGCGCGTGGTCCAGGAGGCGCTCACCAACACGCGCAAGCACTCGCAGGCGCACCGCGTCAGCATTCGGATCGACTGCCTCGGCGCCGGCGCCACGCTCACGATCGAGGACGATGGCGTAGGCTTCGACCCTTCGACCATCGCCAGCTCCATGGAAGGCGGCTTCGGCCTGAAGTCCATGCGCGAGCGGGTCGAGCAGATCGGTGGCAGCATCGATGTGCAGACTGCCCCGCAACACGGGACGACGATCGTCGTCCAGCTCGACCCAGAGGACATGCGTGGAACACCTTCCTCCGAAGCTCCGGGTGCTGCTCGTCGATGACCAGCCCCTGTTCCGCAGGGCGCTCGCGACCCTGATCAGCGCCCAGTTCGACATGACGGTCGTGGGCGAGGGTGAGAACGGTCGCGACGCCCTGGAGAAGGTCCGCGCGCTCCATCCCGATCTCGTGATCATGGACGTGAACATGCCTGTCGCCTCGGGCGTTGACGGCGTTGCGGCCATCCGTGCTGCCGGGATCAAGACGCCCATCGTCATGCTCACGGTGTCCGAGGACGACGACGACCTGTTCGAGTCGATCAAGGCCGGCGCCAACGGCTACCTGCTCAAGAACGTCCGCCCAGAGCAGCTGTTCGAGGACATGCGCGGCGTGATGCGCGGCGAGGCGCCCATCGCCCCCGCGGTGGCCACCCGGCTGCTGGAGGCCCTGCGCACCGGCGGGATCCCCACGCGCGGCCAGGCCGCGGCAGCACCCCAGCCCACCGTCCTGACCCGCCGCGAGTCGGAGATCCTCCAGCTGGTCGCCGCGGGGATGTCCAACAAGGAGATCGCCAACGAGCTGACGATCACCGAGGGCACGGTCAAGAACCACGTCCACAACGCCCTGGAGAAGCTCCACCTCACCAACCGGGTGCAGGCGGCCGCCTACGCGGTTCGGCAGGGCTACGCGAACCAGGAGCCGAACCGGGATTGACCTCGAAGGGCGGATCGGGCACACCCCGGCGTCCCCCGTCGGATACATCCGGCCCCGGCGCAGGTTGTGCCGGGCGACGGATTGGATTGAACGCCCCGTACCCCTAGCATCCCATTACGGGACGTACGTCAGCGACCCGCGCGCTCGAGGATGCCCATCGTGTCGCCAGATCCGGTGCGCGTGCTTCTCCTGTACAGCCATCCCCTGATGGGGGAGGGGCTGCTGAAGATGCTCGCCGCCGAGCCCGGGGTGGCCGTGGATGCCGTGGACATCGGCATCACGGAGGCGGTTGATGCCGCCATCGCCCTGGACCCGGACGTGATCGTGGTGGAGGAGGGCGGCGCGGTTGATGCCGCAGATGTCGTCCGCCGGTCCGACTGCCCCGTGGTGCTGGACGTGGACATCACCACCACCCGCGCCTGGACCCTTCGCCGCGAGACCCTGTCCACCCGCCCGGACGACTTCCTGGCCGCGATCCGCGCGGTGGTCGGTGCCGCCGGCAAGCCCGCACCTGCCGCCGACGCGGACCCCAGCCTGCAGCCCTCGCCGATTCCGGGCTAGTCTGTCGCCCGTTATGGGCGACGACCTCCGCCGGCCGCAGACCGCACCGGCCTTCGATCCACGCACCACGCCGGTCCCAAGGCGTCGTGTCCTGCTGCTCATCGGCGTCGGCGCGCTGGCGGCGGGCAGCCTGGGCAGCATCCTCGCCGGCTGCGCCGGGCCGCCCGTCCCCGTGGAGCTGGACACCGACCCGGACGACCTCGTCCCGGGCACCCCCACGGAGGTCGAGTTCACCGTGGACCTGGGCGGCAGGCCGACGGCCGCCTCCGTGTGGCTGGTGAAGAAGTCCTCCGGGGAGATCATCGCCTACGACCCGCGCTGCACCCACGGGCTGTGCTCCTACGGCTGGCTCCCGGACGTCGGGCAGTTCTCCTGCCACTGCCACGACGGCCAGTTCGCCCTGGACGGAAGCGTGATCTCCGGCAAGCCCACCACGCCCCTCCGGCAGTTCCCGATCCGGATCACCGGCGACGTCATCGAGGTGGACGTGCCCGGCAACTTCGACACGCCCAAGGAATTGCTGCCGGCCTGACGGCGCTGCTGTCGGATCGCTCCGGGGCCGTGCACGGGCCATCCGGCCCCTCTCACGCGTGCGCGCGATCCATGGGAGGGCCGGAGGATACAGGCTTCCCGGTGCGTCCCGGCACCGCCCTGTATCGCAGTTCTATCCCCCGACGGATGCAACTGGGGGGGCGCGTGCGCGATGATTGACGCAGGTCGGTCTCCCTGATTCCGCCGGCCAAGGAGTACAGGTGCCATTCATGTCCCGGGTCACGTCCCTGACCTCGATGCCCGAGGCGCAGCTGAACCGCTGGATCAAGCGGCTCGCGCTGCTGCTGTTCGTCGGTATCGTCGCCTTCGTCGCCTTCTACGCCGTTGACAGATTCCGCGCGCCGGCGCCCTCGATCGTGAACCGCGAGATGGCGGTGGTCGAGGAGGCTGTCCGCACGGACCCAACCGACATCGCGTCACGGGGCCGGCTCGGAGACCTGTACTTCACGGCAGGTCGGTACGAGGATGCGATTGCGCAGTACTCGGAGATCATCAGGACCGGGAAGCGGGACGAGGCCGCCTACATCAGCCGCGGCCTCGCGTTCCAGAAGACCGGCGACGCCGACGCGGCGGCGGCCGACTTCGCGAAGGTCGTCGAGATCGCCAGGGACACCGAGCAGGCCAACGTGGACCCGATGCTTCAGACCGCCTACTACGGGCTCGGCGAGATCGCGCTGCAGCAGGACCGGCCGGACGACGCCGTGGACAACCTCCTCAGGGCCCTGGCGATCAAGCGCACCGACGCGGACGCGATGAACCTTCTCGGCGCCGCGTACGTGAAGGCCGGCAAGCCGGAGGAGGCGTTCGAACCCCTGCGGAAGGCCATCCTGTTCGTGCCCACGCGCTGGCCGGATCCGTACCGGTCGCTGGCCGACGCCTACACGGCGACGGGCGACGCGGGGGAGGCCGAGTGGGCGGACGCCATGGCCACCGCGATGGCGGTACTCGCGGCCGGTGAGTCCTCCGCCCCGGCCGACTCGGTTGCCCGCCTCGAGGCCATCGCGGACGGTGATGCTGGGGTCGATGCCCGGATCGGGCTGGGGCTGCTGGCCGAGGCGAGCGGCGACCCGGCAACGGCCGCGGTCTGGTACCGGAAGGCCCTCGAGCTGGACGCCGAGAGCCAGGCCGCGCAGCTCGGGCTGAGCCGCGTGAGTGACGGCACACAGGCTCACCCGGATGTCATGCCGTCACCCAGCGCCGAAGGGAGCAACTGATGACCGCTCCCGGCGACGACGTGGATGCCATCCCCCCGACAGGCGCGGCGGCATCACCGGGCGACACGGCCCCTCCGGAGGACGTCCTCGAGGAGGAGGACAACCGCCGGCGCCGCCGGCTGCTGCTGCTGCTGATGCTGCTGCTGGCCTTCCTGGCGCTGCTCGGCCTCGCGATCTGGTACCTGCTGTTCCGCCAGCCGATCCCCGTCCCGACGATCCCGGGCGAGACGATCATGCCCACGTACACGACGTCGATCTACGGCGCCTCACGTCCGATGAGCGTCGCCGTGACGCCTGACGGCGAGCGGATCTACATCGGCGAGACCGCCGGGGACCAGACGGCGGGCATCTACGACACCGGTGGCAACGAGGTGCAGGCCATGTTGCCGCCGAGTTCCACGGGCACCGACCACGTGCCGACCTACCTCGCGCTCAACCCGCTCACGGGCGAGATCTATGTCTCGGACCGTCAGACGGCATCGATCTACATCTACGACACCCAGGGCGCCTATCTGCGGGCGTTTTCCCCGCCAGCGGACGCCCCGGGCTGGCAGCCGCTGGGGCTCGCGTTCGATGCGGCGGGCAACCTGTACGTCACCGACGTCGGCGACGTCCCGGGCCGGGTGCGGGTGTTCGATCCATCCGGCGCGCAGGTCCGCATCTTCGGCGAGAACGATGACCTCGACTTTCCCAACGGCGTGGCCATCGACGATGCCGGCTACGCGTACGTGACCGACAGCAACAACGGCCGCCTGCTGGTCTACGGTCAGGATGGGGCCATCGTCGCCCGTGTTGGACGGGGAGCCGGCGAGGGGAACCTTGGCCTGCCGCGAGGGGTGGCCCTGGACGGACAGGGTCGGGTCTACGTCGCTGACTCGACCGGTCACACCGTCTTCGTCTTCGGACGCTACCAAGAAGGGTCGTCGCGACTCGAGTACCTGGGCAGCTTCGGGAGCCAGGGCTCGGGCGACGGAGCCTTCGCCTACCCCAACGGCATCACGGTCGATGCACGAGGCCGGCTGTACATCGCCGACTCCGCCAACAACCGTGTGCAGTTGTGGAGCTACTGAACCCGAACCAGCAAAGGGAGGTGGATACCGGAGTTCTGCGCCGCCGCCAATCGTGGCGGCCAATGTCAAGCCCACGTAGCACAGAGAAAGGAGGTGAGGACAGTTTGAGAAGGCTGATGTTGCTGATTGCAGCCGGAAGTCTTTGGCTGTTCCTTGCCGCGGTCCCCGTCTTCGCAGACAGTGGACCACATGTGGCTGCGAACAACAGCGGCGTAAACGGGATCAACTCCGATAACTGCGCTGGCTGCCACCGCGCCCACACGGCGCAGGGCATGTTCCTCCTCGTCGAAGAGGGGACTGCGCTCTGCCTGTCCTGCCACGGGGCCACCGGCCTCGGTTCCAAGATCGATGTCGAGAGCGGCATCCAGTACCGCGTCGGGACCACGACATACCGTGGCTCCGTCGTTCTTGGCTATCTCCGAGGTGGCGGCTTCGTCAATGCCCGCATTGGGTCGGGTGAGGCTGCGCGTCTCTCGGTTCCGAGAGGCACGTCAAACGTCTCCCAGCGAGCCAAGGTGCCGGTCCGGACCGCCGGATCGCAGCCGGTGACCTCCGCCCACCTGCCCAACGTGGCAGGCGTGGTGGGACCGGCCGACGGCGTCGCCTGGGGCAACGGCCCCAACGACCTCGCCGCGTACGCGGGACCCGAAGTCGAGATGGAATGTGGCACCTGCCACAACCCGCACGGCAACGGCAACTACCGAATCCTCAACCCCATCCCCGCACCGGTCGCCATCGGCACCGATGCATTTGTGCCTGCGGCTGCAGGAGTGGTCGTCCAGGACGCGCCGCTCCCGGAACGACGACTCGCGCAACTTCACCATCATCCAGACCGCCGGCGGCACCGGAACGCTCTACGCGAGCCAGGTTGTTGGGCTCGGCCTGTCATCAACGGCTGGTGACTACTTCCGGCGCTACGTCCCGTGGGATGCCGCGAGCGGCGGGTCCAACGACGCGCCCAACGGCATGCCCTCGACGTTCACCACGGAGATCGCCAACTGGTGCACCACGTGCCACTCCCGCTACCTGAGCCAGGGGTGGGATGTGGAGGAAGCCGATGCGATCTTCAAGTATCGGCACACGTCCCTCAACCCCACCCGGAACTGCATCACGTGCCACGTGTCGCACGGTTCCAACGCCCAGATGACGGGCTACAACTCCGCCAACATGGACTTCCCGGGCGGCGCGGCTGCCCCGGTGGGCGACTCTCGCCTCCTGAAGATCGACAACCGCGGCACGTGCCAGGCTTGTCACGATCCCACGGGGACGATGGTGGTCGGCGACTTCGTCGGACCGACCCCGAACCCGTACCTTCCGTAACCACCAGCGCGCGGTGGCCGGCGACGATCGTCCCGGCCACCCGCAACCCTCACCGGCACGGGCCTCGCCGAAGAGCCGCCAAAGCCGACGCTTGACGTCTCCTCCGCGCAGCTCACAGTCCGTCACAATGCCGAGAACCGATCGGGTCAACCGCCTCTACGGGTGTACGTCCAACCCCTCGCCATGACGAAGACCTCGCCAGCATGAACCGCCAGCAACGACCCGCAAGCCGCCGGGCCGGTCCCCTGTTTGGGGTGCTCCTCGTCCTTGCGGGCGCCGTGGGAGCGCTGACTCCCGCCGTGCCGGCCGCACGCGCCCTGGACCCCACCCCGGCTCCGTCGGTCCAGCCCACCCCGGCTCCGTCGGTCCAGCCCACCCCGGCTCCGTCGGTCCAGCCCACCCCGGCTCCGTCGGTCCAGCCCACCCCGGCTCCCTCGGTCGAGCCCACCCCGGCTCCGTCGGTCCAGCCGTCTGCTGCACCCACCGCGGCTCCCTCGGTCGAGCCGTCGGTCGAGCCGTCGGTCGAGCCGTCGGTTGAGCCGTCGGTCGAGCCGTCGGTCGAACCGTCCGCTGAGCCCTCGGTCGAGCCGTCGGTTGAACCGTCCGCTGAGCCCTCGGTCGAGCCCACCGGTCCGCGTGTGGACCATGTCTGGATCGATACCGTCAGCGAGGCCGGTGCGGTGACCGACCCAGGTCAGCTGGACGCACCCCTCGACGCGGCGCAGCGGTTCACCGTGTACCGAGTCCGGTTCCAGGTTGTCAACGATTCCGATGCCGACGCCGCGATCGCGCCGGCGCTTCAGTTCTCCGGCGCGTCCGCCGACTGGATGACCCTGCCCATGGTGGACCCGGATCTGGGCAAGGCGTTCTACGGCGCGTCCGACGACGGCCGAGTCTTCGATCCGCGCCAGGAGCCGATCGAGGCCGCCGGTTTGCGCCTCGGCCAGGCCACCGATCCGCTGGCGACGCCCGTCCAGGGCAGGACCAGCGCCGGCCGGGAGCTCACGGAAATCACGCTCCCCGCCCACAGCTTCACCGAGATCGAATTCGCCATCCGGGCCACCGTGGATGCGAACTGGGGCGCGCACTACCTGTTCCGCCTCATGGACGGGTCCACCGAGCTTCCCGGGGCCGAGGCGGAGTTGGCCCTGGGAACCAAGCCGTCCCTCGACCTGTCGCCCGGACAGCGCAAGGGCAAGCCCGTTGACAAGCCCGTCCCCCTCTACCGGCTGGACCCCTCCATCGGTTCGACCGCCCGCTCTCTGGCAGCGTCGACCGGCAGGGGCGCGACGGCCACGTACGCGCTGCAGACGTCCGTCGCGGCAGCCGCCGCCGGAGGTTCGCCGCACATCATCTCCGGGTTGGCCTCAGACGCGTGCGCCTCGTGCCACGCGGCCCACGATGCCCAGGGGCTGATGCTGCTCCAGCAGTCCGGCCCCCAGTCGACGACCTGCTTCGTCTGCCACGACGGCACGGGCGCGTCGAGCGACGTCCAGAGCGACTGGTCCAGCTCGTCGCTCCCGGCGAACGACCCGACGACGTCGTCGTGGTACTCGCACCCGGCCACGTCGCCCTCAAGCCACGTTTCGGGCAAGGAGGATGAGTTCGGCGCCACGCTGGACCGGCACAGCGCCTGTGGAGACTGTCACCAGCCGCACCTCGCGGACGCCACGCGACCCGTGAACAGCGTCGGCGGCTGGTCGGCCTCCGGTGCGATCGCCGGTGCGTCCGGCGTCGCGGTGGTCAACGGCGCGGCCGGTGAGGCGCCGACCTACACGCTTCAGAACACGTCCGGCTTCGAGTACCAGCTGTGCTTCAAATGCCACTCCGGTTTCACGAAGCTGCCCGCGCAGGATCCGACCCATCCGAGTCGCTGGTCGCTTGACAAGGGCATCGAGCTGAACCCGGCGAACGTCTCCTATCACCCAGTGGAGGCCGCGGGGAAGAACCAGACGAACGCAATGGCGCTCAGCCTTGCCGGGACGTCCCCCTACAAGCTGTGGGTCTTTGGAACCCAGGACACCGTCCGCTGCGAGAACTGCCACGGCGACGCCTCGGCGACCGTTCAGGTCCCGAAGCCGGCCGCGGACGCGATCCTGAGCAACCATGCCTCACCGAACCGCGGGATCCTGATCGCGCCGTACAGGGATCGAGACCTCAGGCCGCGCGGGCTCTACCAGGCGCAGGACTTCGCGCTCTGCTACGTGTGCCATGCGGAAGCGCCGATGGTCGACGATAGCGCCGACTACCGAGCCGACACGAACTTCAACTGGCACGGCTACCACATGAACGAGATCTCCGGCAACGGTGTCGGTGGCCGCGACATCGACGTCCGCGGCGCCGGCCAGGGCAACGCCATCTGCGCGGAGTGCCACTTCCGTATCCACGGGTCTGCCCTCGCCGTGAATGGGCAGGCGCCAGCGACCGGCCTGGTGAACTTCGCTCCCAACGTAATCCCGCACGGCGCGAACGAGATGTTCAGGGCCGCGACGCCGACCGCATGGGGCAGCTGCACCCTCACCTGCCACGGCAAGTCTCACGTCGACTACACCTACGCGCTGCCGACGAGCCCCTGATCCTCTGCGCCCGCATCCGAGCCTCTCCAATCACCCCCTGTATCGACCGGTACAGGGGGTTTCGATTCTCTCCACCCATTAGCCCGTCCAGGTCCCGGCCGAAATGTGCGCCCCGACGGATGGGCGCATGGGTGCTTGCCGCCGACAATCAGGGCAGGTGTCAAGCCGCGGTCCCCCGCGGCATCAGATGAGGGTTCCACGATGTATCGCACGTCGGCGCGCGCCGCTTCCCGCCCGCGCCCCCGGGGAGGTCTTCGATGACCGGCCCCGGCCTCCCCACCTCAGGGTCCGCTGCAGAGAACGAGCTGCTGGCCCGGCTCGGACTCCCGAAGAGCGCCTCCCCCGAGGATCTCGACAACCTCCACCAGGCCGCGAGCCAGTACCTCGCGTCCGCGCCTCCCGAGCTCCGACGGTGGGCTCACGCCCAGGCCACGGCGCTGGACGAGGCGTACCTCCAATTGACCGACCCAGTCGGCCTCCAGGGCTCGGCCCTCAGGAGCCCGGCCAGGCCGCCTGCGGTCGTACCCGGCGGGCCGGCGACACCTCCGGCCCGCCGGGGCTCCGCTCCGGCAACAGACCCCATCCCCGCAGCAGCGTTGGCGGCAGCGGACGCCGGAATCGAGCCCACAGCCGATGACCCGGACACGGACGACCTCGCGCTGCTCTACGCATCGGTGACCCCGAGCGCCCACCCGGACATGCTCCCGGATGCCAAGCCGAAGCCGAAGGCCGCCACGCGCCCGGTCGCGGCACCGATCCAGCATCGCAAGGCCATCCGCCCGGCAGCCGCCGCAGCGGCCACGGCTCCCCAGGCCGCCAACCCCTGGAAGCGGCTCGTGATCGCCAGCGTCGCCGTGATCGCCATCGTCGCCGTCGGGTTCGGCGGGATACAGGTCGTCGGCGCGATCGGTGGCGATTCCCAGGAGCCCGGCGCCGTGGCCCAGGCCACCCAGGGGCCGCCGGCGGTCGATCTCGCCAAGGTCAGCTCGCTGATGGAAAGCCTTGCCGCCAACCCCAATGACACGGTCGCACTCCTCGCCCTCGCCGACGAGTACTACGCGGGTGAGCAGTACGCGGACGCCGGCAACTGGCTCGACAAGCTCCTCGCCATTGAGCCTGAGAACGTCGACGCCATGCTGGCCCGTGGCGCCGTCAGCTTCAACCTGGGCAGCCTGCCGGCCGCCGAGACGACCTGGAAGAAGGTCCTGGTCATCGACCCGAAGAACGCGGAGGCCCACTACGACCTGGGCTTCCTGTACCTGAACCAGACGCCCCCGGACTGGACCGCGGTCCAGCGCGAGTGGAACACGGTCATCGACCTGGACCCGACCTCGCCTCTTGCCCAGACCGTCCGGTCGCATCTCGACTCGCTGGCCCAGTCCTCGATGATCCCCGGCAACTCGCCCGCCGCATCCCCGGCCCTCAGCACCACCCCGGCCCCCTCCGCATCGCCTGCGGCGAGCACGGTGCCGTGAACGAGCTCGGCAGCATCCTGGGCATCGGCATCGCCTTCATCGGCGGCGTCGTGTCCTTCGCGTCCCCCTGCTGCCTCCCGCTCGTGCCGGCGTACCTCGGCTAC
This sequence comes from uncultured Chloroflexia bacterium, assembly GCA_963766735.1. Taxonomy (GTDB): domain Bacteria; phylum Chloroflexota; class Limnocylindria; order Limnocylindrales; family CSP1-4; genus CAIXZV01. The sequence goes on along the minus strand of CAVYBU010000008.1, from coordinate 150,302 downwards.
ATGATGGGCGCGACCGGTGAGGGCACCACCGGTCGCCGCCCGGCCTTCATGCACGGGCTCTCGTTCGTCATCGGCTTCTCGCTCGTGTTCGTCGCCTTCTACGCCGTGATCGGCGCCCTGGGGGCCTTCATCGACCGCCGCGTGCTCACGACCATCGGTGGAGCGCTCCTGGTCTTCCTCGGCCTTCAGGTGGCGGGCGTGATCAACGTTCGTGCCCTGTGGCGCGACACTCGCGCCATGCCCTCGATGGGCGGCGGGCTGGTGATGGCCGGCGGCGGCTCCGACGACAACGGTGGCGCCTCCGGCGGGCTCGCGCTTCGCGTCGATCGCCAGCCCGGGCGAGCGGCCCGGCTACCCGCGGTCCTTCCTGTTCGGCCTGCTGTTCGCGGCGGGCTGGAGCCCCTGCATCGGCCCGATCCTGGGCGGGATCCTCGGCCTGGCCACGGCCACGTCGAGCGTCCTGCAGGGGACCGTGCTCCTGGTCGCGTACGCCGCGGGCCTCGCGATCCCGTTCCTGGCGGTGGCCCTGGGCGCGTCCTGGGTCTCCCGGCGGCTGACCGTGGTCGGGCGCCACCACCGTGCCGTCGACGTGGTCACGGGCTTCCTGCTCGTGCTGCTCGGCGTCCTGATGCTCACCAACACACTCGGCCGGCTGGCGACCCTCGGGTCGCCCTTCGGTCTCTGAGGAGGTAGTCGGATATGACCGAAGAGGTCCACACCCGGCCGCTTCCGCCGAATGGCGCTCCGGCCGCCGCGGCGGCGGGGCCCTCGTTCATGGATCGCGTCGACCGGGCGCTGGAAGGGCTGTGGCACTTCCTCTCGTCCATGCGCACGGCCATGGTGCTCATGCTGGCCATCGCCGCGCTCGGCGTCGTCGGATCGCTCATCATCCAGGCGCCTCCCGGGGTCCTGGTCAGTGCCGACGCGAAGGCCAACTGGCTGGATGAGATCCGTCCCAAGTACGGCGGGTGGACCGGGTTCCTGGACACCATCCAGATGTTCGAGGTCTTCAACTCGATCCTCTTCCGGATCCTGGTGGCGGGCCTGACGATCAGCCTGATCGCCTGCTCGATCCACCGGATCCCTGGAATCTGGCGGACCACCACCAAGCCCCGCGTGGACGTGGGGCCGCAGTTCTTCGAGCACGCCCCGCAGCACGAGGCCATCGTCGTCCGGCATACCCCCGCTGAGACGCTGGCGATCGTGGAGAGCGTCATGCGAGGCCGCCATTTCCGCTTCCTCTCGACCGACGACGGCGCGATCCACCTCTACGGGGACCGCTTCCGGTACGCAGCGTGGGCGGGCCTGATCGCCCACGTCTCGATCGTCGTCATCCTGGCGGGCGCCATCATCGGCGGCATGTTCGGCTATCGCGACGCTGGGTTCACGGTCGCCGAGGGGCAGACGCTCCCCGTGGTCGCCGAACCGGGCCTCAGCGTCCAGCTGATCGACTTCACCGACAAGTACGACACTGTCACGGGTTCGCCGATCGACTACGCCAGCCAGATCGTCGTGTTCAAGGACGGGGCCGAGATCGACCGCCACACCGTGCGGGTCAACGATCCGTACCGCTACGGAAACCTCACCTTCTACCAGGCCTTCTTCGGGGCCGCGGCCGTGATGACGGTCAAGGATGCCGCGGGCGAGATCCTCTACTCGGGCGGCGTGCCGCTCGCGTGGCGGACGAACGCGGACAACCGGCCGGTGGGCTCGTTCACCGTCCCGGGCGCCGGCGAGGTGATCTGGCTGGTGGGCACGCTGGGAAGCGGCGACGGGATGATCAAGCCCGGCCAGATCCAGGCGGAGCTGTACACCGCGGGTGAGGGTTCTCAGATCGCGGACGGCATCATCGACCAGGGCGTGGCCACCCAGCTGGGTGATCTCACGGTCACCTTCGAGCGCGAGACCCAGTTCACCGGCCTCAACGTGGCCCGCGATCCCGGGGTCCTGTTCATCTGGATTGGCTCGCTCCTGCTGTTCGGGGGCTTCTCGATCCGCTTTATGATCCGCCACAAGCGAGTCTGGGGCCGCATCGTCGCCCGCCCGAACGGGGGCGCGGTCCTCGGCATGGCCACCCTGACCACCAAGGACGTTTCCCAGGCCACCGATTTCGAGAACCTGGTCACTGACATTCGCGCGGCGTTGCAGACGCCGGCGCAGAGCTGAGGGAGTCCCCGCCATGGAAAAGCTCTCGGGGTACATGTTCATCGCGGCGATGCTGAGCACCGGGCTCGCCACGATCTTCTACCTGATGTACGCGGTGTCCGGACTCCGGGCCGCCCGCATGCAGACGGCCGGTGCACCCGTGACCAGCGGATCCGTGGGCATCACTTCCGGGCCCCGCACGGCGGCCATCGGGCGCTACGCCACGATGCTGGGCTGGCTGGCAGTGTTCACGCTCCTCGCCAGCCTCGTGTTCCGAACCATCGCGACCGGCTACGGCCCGTTCACGAACATGTACGAGTTCTCGATGGCGTTCGCGTTCGGGATCCTGCTCGCCTACATGCTGTTCGAGCGCCGGTATCACCAGCGCATCCTCGCGCTGATCGCGATGCCGGTCGCGCTCGCGATGCTGCTCTACGCGTGGACCATTCCGGCCGACATCGCGCCGCTCGTCCCGGCCCTGCAGAACAACCTCCTGCTGACCGTCCACGTCGCGGTGGCAATCGTCGCCTACGGCAGCTTCACCATCGCCTTCGCCGCGTCGGTCCTGTACCTGCTGCAGGTGTTCATCGCCTGGGTCACGAACCGCGACGAGCCCGGCGGCTGGGGCCTCCCGCGGCTGGACGTGCTGGACGACATCGGGTACCGCGCGGTCATCGTCGGCTTCCCGTTCCTCACCCTGACGATCGTCCTCGGCGCAGTCTGGGCAGACACGGCGTGGGGCAGCTACTGGAGTTGGGACCCCAAGGAGACCGCGTCGCTCGTGACCTGGTTCATCTACGGCGCCTACCTCCACGCCCGCGTCATGCGCGGCTGGCGCGGCAAGCGGGCGGCAGTGCTGCTCGTGATCGGCTTCGCGGCCACGCTGTTCACCTACTTCGGTAACCTGTTCTTCGGCGGGCTCCACAGCTACTCCGGCCTCGGCTGAGCCGACGGCACGAAGGGAGTCAGGGCACCATGAGCGCAGCGGGAACCACGGCCCGGTCCTCCGGGCGTACGGCCGGCCGGCTGCAGACGATCGGCATCGGCGTGATCGCGGTCGTCGTGATCGGGGTCCTCGTCTACGCGGCCAGCGGCCAGGGGCCATCGGACGGCGTGACCCAGATCGACCTGGGCGAGGGGGCGGCTGCCGCTGCCCCCGTGGTGGGCGCGGTCCCGCCGGACTTCACCGGCGTCACCTACGACGGCACGACCGTGTCGCTCTCGGACTACGCCGGCAAGCCGGTCTGGCTGACGTTCGGCGCCTCGTGGTGCCCCGACTGCCGGACCGAGTCGGCGGACCTGGAGGCCACGTACCGCGCGAACAAGGACCAGGGCCTGGTGGTCCTGGGCGTGTTCATCAACGAGACCGCCGAGGATGTCAGCGGGTACGCCGGCAGGGCCGCGCTGACCTTCCCCATCGTGGTGGACCCGAATGCCGACATTGCGGCGGCCTACCGGTCGATGGGCATCCCGACCCACTTCTTCATCGGCCCTGACGGGAAGGTCCGGGAGGTCCGGATCGGTGCGCTCCCCAGGGACGAGATGGACCGCGCCGTTGCGGCCCTGATGAACTGAGGACGCGATGAGCGACCCCGAGACGCCCGACGCCCTGCCGCCCGCCGAAGCGGGGGTGACGCCGCCGGGGGCCGGTGACGAGCCGGTTGCCGGGCCTTCCAAGGGGGCGGAGGCGCCCGTGGCGACCGAGGGGGTTTCTGAACCCGCCAAGGCTCGTCGTCGCAACCCGTTCTACCTGCGTGGCCGCCGCAACCCGTTCTACCTGCGTGGCCGCCGGATCCACCTCCCAAGCTCCAAGGGCGGGTTGCTGGCCCTGCTGCTGATCCTGGGGGCGCTCGGCTTCGTCGGCGTGTTCACCGGCGTCTCGCTGGTCCACTGGACGGAGACGGCCGACTTCTGCGGACGCTGCCACACCATGGACCCCGAGCTCGAGGCCTACAAGACCGGCGCCCACGCCGAGGTCACGTGCGGCGAGTGCCACGTGGAACCGGGCATCGCCGGCTGGATCAAGGCCAAGATGAGCGGCACCCGCCAGCTGGTGAGCGTCGTCCTGGGCACCTACCCCACGCCGATCCTGCCCCCCGAGCACTCGCTCCTGCCCAAGGCGTCCGACACCTGCGACAAGTGCCATGACGTTGAGCGGGAGGCCCTCGCGGTCCTCAAGGCCAGCACCCAGTTCCTCGAGGACGAGCCGAACACCCGTAACTTCGTCGGGCTGATGATCCGCCCAGGTGGCGGCGATGCCCTCGATGCCGAGCGCGGCGTGCACTGGCATGTCATCCGCGAGCTCACGTTCGCCTCGCCGGACGAGCACAAGGCCACCATCGACTACGTCGTATCCGAGGGTCGCGATGGATCGACCCAGGAGTTCATCGCCCAGGACAAGATCAGCGTTGCCGAGGACGTCCAGCCCGACATCGACGCGATCCTGGAAACCGAGACGATGAGCCTGATGACGTGCTACGACTGCCACAACCGGGCGGGGCACGCCATCCCCAACCCGCGCACGGACATGGACTACGAGCTGTTCAAGGGCGATATCGACTCCACGCTCCCGTACATCAAACGGGAAGGGATGCGGCTCCTGTGGGCGGGCTACCCGGACGACGCGACGGCGGATGCCGAGATCGACAAGCTGCAGAACTTCTACGCGGCCAACTACCCGGACGTCGCGGCCTCCAAGGCGGCCCAGATCGACAATGCGATCGAGCAGATCAAGGCCCTCCACCGCGTGTCGTCGACGCCGGAGATGAGCGTCACCCCCGGCACGTACCCGAACCAACTGGGGCACATGGACTTCCCCGGCTGCTTCCGCTGCCACGACGGCGGCCACTTCCTGGTCAAGGATGGCGTGGCCACCAGGCAGACCATCCCGTCCGCCTGCAGCACCTGCCACACGTTCCCGCAGATCGGACCGGCCGTCGCCAGCCTGCCGCTCGGCGAGCCGCCGACGACGCACGCCGATGACCTGTGGGTCTTCAGCCACAAGGACGTGTCGACCGACATCGACCCGGGTGGAAACTCGTGCGGCGAGTGCCACGCCCGCGACTACTGCGTCAACTGCCACGCCACGGGCGCCGTCACCGTGGACCACGACACGATGTCGACCAACCACGCCAAGGTCATCCGCGACCAGGGCAACACGGCGTGCGCCTACTGCCACCAGCCCGTGTACTGCGCCCGCTGCCACGCGGATCCGGTGCTGCCCGTTACGTCGCCGTCGTTCCACGGCACGGAGGGAGGCGCCGAGGAAGGCACGGAGGGCACGACGCTGCCGGACCTTCCCACTGGTGTCGCGTGGCCACTGACCCCGAGATCCTGACCCGCCGGGCCTGAGCGCCGGGCGTCTGCGCGCGCCTGAGCACCGGCGACTGCGGGATGCCTGCGCGCCTCAGGGCCGCTGGTCATTCCGGCGGCGGGCCATGTGTCACCCGGAATGTGCCTTTTCTATATCGACCCATAGGTTGTTGTGCCCGTGCAACCGCCCACAATCCGTCCATTGGGCTGCAACCATGCGGTTGGTGCTCCCGTCGCCCGGAGGGCGCATTGGAACCAGAGGCCCGCGCAGGATCGGTCACGGAGGGTGGTGGTCCGGCCACGGAGGGTGGTGGTCCACCGGCTGAGGCGGACGGCCAGACCACGCGGCGAGGCTTCCTGCGCTGGCTGGGCGGCCTGACCATCGTGACCACGGCCGCCATGGTCCTGACCCCGGTCATCGGGTTTCTCATCCCCTCGAAGAACGGCGCCTCCGCGGGCGGCGGCAAGGTCCTGGTCGGGACGACCGCGGATATCCCCGCCGGGGCCGGCAAGGTCGTCGCGATGGGGAGCAAGCCCGCGATCGTGGTCAACACGGACCAGGGCGTGAAGGCCTTCTCCGCGATCTGCACGCACCTTGGCTGTGTCGTCGCCTGGAACGACATGATCGGCGCCATCCAGTGTCCCTGCCACGACGGGCGCTTCAACCCGGCGACCGGCGTGGTCGTCTCGGGCCCGCCGCCGGCACCGCTGGCGCCGATCACCGTGTCGGTCGAGGGCGACCAGATCTACCTGACGGAGGCCTGAGATGGCGGCCACCCCAAAGGCCCCCACCGGCGGCAAGGCCACCAGCTGGCTCGACCAGCGGACGAAGATCGGTCCCGTCATCAGGGCCAGCCTGCACGTCCGCATCCCGATGTCAGCGAAGACGTACTACTTCGGCGGCATCGCCCTGTTCCTGTTCGGCATCCAGGCGGCCACCGGCACCCTGCTGGCGCTGTACTACAAGCCGACGCCCGAAGCCGCCTACGAGAGCGTCAAGTTCATCACCAGCGACGTCAGCTTCGGCTGGCTGATCCGGTCCGTCCACCACTGGGCCGCCAACCTGATGATCCTGTTCGTGGTCCTGCACCTGGTGCGGGTCTACATGCAGGCCGCGTACAAGTACCCGCGCGAGCTCACCTGGGTCTTCGGCTCGCTGCTCCTGATGGTGACGCTCGCCTTTGGCTTCACCGGGTACCTGCTGCCCTGGGACCAGCTCGCCTACTGGGCGACGGTGGTGGGCACGGAGATCGCCGGCAGCGTGCCGCTCATCGGTGACTCCCTGCTGCTGCTGCTCCGGGGCGGAGCGGATGTCACGGGTGACACGATGACCCGCTTCTTCGGGATCCACGTCCTGGTGCTGCCCGCTGGCCCTGGTGGCGCTGCTCGCCGTGCACCTCATCCTCGTGCACCAGCTCGGCCTCGCGAACCCCAAGCGCCCCGAGCCTCGCGTCATGACGCCCGAGATCGAGAAGGAGCCCCAGCGGCCCTTCTTCCCGCACTACATCATCGACGAGCTGATGGCCTGGTACGTCCTGCTGGCGATCCTGGTCGTCCTCGCCTCGGTCTTCCCGGCCGGTCTGGAGGAGCAGGCGAACCCGCTGCAGACGCCGGAGCACACGAAGCCGGAGTGGTACTACCTCGGCGTCTACCAGCTGCTCAAGGTCATCCCGATCAAGGTGATCGGCATCATGGTGCCCATCGTCGGGGTCGCGGTGCTCGTGATCTGGCCGTTCCTGGACCGGAACCCGGAGGTCGTGATGCGCCGGCGCAAGATCGCCGTCGCGGGAGCCACCCTCGTGATCGTCGGCCTCATCGTGTTCACGATCTGGGGCTACGTCAGCTGAGATGACCGAGGACAGCGATGCTCCACCAGCCCAGGGTGCGCCGGCTCGTCCGGCTCGGCGGCACGCTCGCCCTCGCCGGCCTCGCGTGGTTCGCGGTCGCGTTCTCGGCCTCCGCTGAGAGCCCGAGCCCGTCGGCGGCCGCCGCGGGGTCCCCGTCCCCATCAGCTTCGGCGCCCGCCGCCCAGACGCCCGGCCCGTCGGACACCGAGTGGATGTACGCGACGCCGGCTCCAACGGCGACGATCCCCCCTGCCACCGCGCCGCCGGTTCCGCCGCAGGTCGCCCACCCGGATGGTGGGGGCGAGAACGGCTGCTACGACTGCCACAACGCGGTCAACGCGAAGCAGGCGGATATCGCGGCCCAATGGCAGGACAGCGTCCATGGCCAGGGCGGCGTGACCTGCGCCGACTGCCACGGCGGCGATCCCGGATCGGACCAGATCACCAAGGCGATGGACCCGGCGATCGGCTTCGTGGGGGCGCCCGACCGCCAGGGGACGGTGGGGCTGTGCGGCAGCTGCCACGCCAGCGTCGACACGATGAAGGCGTCCGGCCTGCCGACCGACCAGTACGCGAAGTACTGGTCCAGCGTCCACGGCCAGCAGCTGATCGTCAACAACGACGTTCGCGTCGCCGTCTGCAGCGACTGCCACGGGGTGCACGACGTCAAGAAGGTCTCTGACCCGACGGCCAAGACCTTTGCGCTCAACGTGCCGGAGCTGTGCGCCAGCTGCCACGCCGACGCCAAGCGCATGGAGCCGTACGGGATCCCCACCGACCAGTACGACGTCTATTCCAAGAGCGTTCACGGTCACGCGCTCCTGGACAACAAGGACCTTCGCGCACCGTCCTGCGTGGGCTGCCACGGCTCCCACGACGCCCAGCCGCCAACGTCGACGACCGTGGTCGACGTGTGCGGCAAGTGCCACACGGCGACCCAGGACCTGTACATGGAGAGCCGCCACTCGGAGCTGCAGGCCGTGGCCCCGAAGTGCTGGACCTGCCACGGCACCCACGATGTCACCAAGCCGAGTTCGGAGCTCTTCTTCCATCCCACGCCGCCCGACTACGCCTGCGTCACGTGCCATGACCTGCAGAACCACACGCTGCGCCTGGAGCTCGACCAGTTCCAGGAACCGGAGAACCGGCGGTGCGACACCTGCCACCACCCGGATTCGCAGATCTACTCGCAGATCGAGGGGATCTCGGACGCGGTCACGAGCGCCGAGGAGGCCTACCTGGACGCGGAGGACGAGATCCAGCATGCCGCGGGGCTGGGCATGATCACCTCCGATGCCGAGGTGGCGCTGGCCGGGGCCAAGACGAGCCTGATCCAGGCCCAGGCGGCCGTCCACACGACCAAGCTCACGTCGATTGCCGAGCTGTCCGCCGATGCCGTGACCAAGGCCGGGGACGCGAAGGCGCTCGCGACCGCGAAGATCGATGAGACGAACTTCCGGCGCGCGGCGATGGTGATCGTCCTGGCGCTGATCCTGCTCGGGGTTGCGTACCTGTGGCTGACCAAGCGCCGGCTGGACCGTGAGCTCGAGCGTTCGCTGATGGCCCCGCCGTCGCCTTCGCTGCCACCGCCGTCGCCCGGCCCCTGACGATCCCCACGCAGGCGCTGACGAACCCTACGCCGGCCCGACCGCGACCCGGTCCGGGTCGGGCGTAGACGTTGAAGCCGTCCGCGCGCAGGAACCCGATCAGGGTGACACCCAGCCGCTCCGCCGCCTCGACCGCGAGATCGCTCGGGGCGGACACCGCGGCGAGGATCGGGATGCCGGCGACCGCGGCCTTCTGGACCAGCTCGAAGCTGGCGCGGCCCGAGACGAGGACGATGCGATCGTTCAGCGGGAGCTCGCCGGCAAGGAAGCGGCCACCGATGAGCTTGTCCAGCGCATTGTGGCGGCCAACATCCTCCTTGACATCGAGCAGCTCGCCCGCGGCGTCGAAGAGGCCCGCGGCGTGGATGCCGCCCGTCGCGGTGAACACGTCCTGGGCCGCCCGCAACCGTCCCGGGAGCGCGAGGAGCGTCTCAGGCGTCACCACCGGGCCATCCGGGATCGGACGGCAGCGGACCTGGACATCGTCGAGGGAGGCCTTGCCACAGATCCCGCACGACGCGGTGGCCACGAAGTTGCGGGCGGCGATCCGCGTGGCATCGAACGGGTGGGCCAAGCGGACGATGACGTCGTCGTCCGGGTGGGCGTGCGTGGCCGGATCCGCAACCTCGATTGCGACGATGTCCGCCGGATCCTCCAGCAGACCCTCCGTGCGGAGGAACCCGGCCGCCAGCTCCGACTCGTTGCCGGGCGTGCGCATGGTCACCGCGACGTCCACGGGAGCCTGGCCAGGCCCGCAGACGCGAATGGCCATGGGCTCCTCACCCGACAGGCGATCCTCGCGCGTCTCGACGCGGCCGGCGCGGTACGCCGTGATGACGGCGCGGGTGGCGCGGCGCTCGAGGGAGGGGTCCGCGGGCTGGGTGGTCATGGGCGGATGCTATCGCGGGTACCGTGACGTGTCCCCGGAGAGCCTGGGGGCGCATCGGCGGTTGCCGCCGGCCGACGGCGCCGATCCGTGCCCCGGGTCGTGGAAGACCCCGCCCCCGAGGATGAGCCGTTCGCTCACAGAGAACAATCGCATGGCAGCGGTTGGCGAGCGGGCACGGTGCCTACGCGCTGGCGAGCGGGCACCCGACGCACACTATCTCGCCCAGTCCGTCACACCGCGGGCTCTCGCTCCAGGTAGATCGCCTGCCCGACCGGCCGCAGACAATGCGTCATCGACATCGCCTGCAGGTAGCCGCCCGCGTTGAGGATCGCCACCACCTCGCCCTCGGCGACGTCCGGGAACGCGTAGTCCTCCGCGAACACGTCGCCCGCCTCGTTGATGTGCCCTGCAATCGTGACCACCTGGGTGCGCTCGCGGAGCGGGTCCCGGACCGGGAGGATCTCCTGGGCGTAGCGGTAGATGAAGTACGCGCAGTTGACGTTCCACCCGATGTCCAGCCCGACGAACGTCGTCTCACCCCGGCGCTCCACGGTCACGACCTCGCCCAGGAGCACGGCCGCGTCCTTCACCACGAAGTCGCCCGGCTCGAACGCCGCGGTCACCCCGTACGGCTCCAGGTGGCGGCGGATCGTTCTCGCGTAGGCGTCCAGGTCAACTGGGAACTCGCCGTCGCGGGCGATCCTGCCCAGGCCACCGCCGACGTTGACCTCCCGGATCGGAAGACCGGCGTCCAGGAGCCGGTCCAGGAACCACGTGGCACGGGTGAGGGCGGCCTCGAAACCATCCAGCTGCTGGCCCAGCCAGCCGGACCCGGCGTGGAAATGCAGCGTGTCCACGACCAGTCCGTACCGGCGCGCGGCGGCGATCGCATCGTCCAGCCGGTCTTCGGTCACGCCGAACTTGGTCGGCCGCTCCCCGGCATAGGCGAGGTGTTCGGTGTAGCCCGCACCCGCCCCCGGGTTGATCCGCATCCCAACGGTCCGGCCGGGCGACCGGCGACCGACGCGCTCGAGCTGGCTGACCCCGTCGAGGTTGAGCCGGATCGGGTGCGCCAGGAGCACGTCCAGGTCGCGTTCGGAGACGTTCGTGCCCGTGTGGCTGATCTCGTCCGGCTCCCAACCGTTGGCGAGGGCGTGGAGGACCTCGCCGGGCGAGCAGGCGTCGATCCCCACGGCGGACGGAGAGCCGGGCTCGCCCATGCGCCGAAGCACGGCGAGGATCCTGGGGTCCGGGCAGGACTTGAGCGCGAAGCGCGTGACGAACGGGACGCCGGCGCGGGTCAGCGCCGCCTGGAGCGTCCGCACGTTCTCGACCGGCCGGGCCAGGTCGTAGACGAACAGGGGCGTGCCGTGCGTGCGCGCCAGGGCCTCGAGGTCCGCGCCGTTGAGCACGAGCCGGTCGTCCGAGACATCCAGCCCGGGGCGCCGCCACCACGCCGGTGCCGGTGCCGGACGCGCGGGCGCCGGTGCCGCGCCGTGGCTCATGTCCACGCCCGGGGCGTTGCTCACGCCCGCGCCCGCGGGGCCGGGCGCGCCGCGAGGATTGCGGCGCGGGTCACCGGGTCGGCGAACGGATCGGGTCCCTCGGCCACGGGCGTGCCGATCGCCTGGAGGAGGCGCTCCGTGGCGGCCGCGATCTCATCCACGGCCTCCCGGAAGGCGGCTTCGTTGCGGGCCGCGGGCGCGCGATAGCCGCTGACCTTGCGGACGTACTGGAGGGCGGCTGCCTGGGCCTCGCCCGTGGTGGCGGGTCCGGCATCCTCGACCCGGCGGAGCTGGCGGATGCTGCGACACATGCCCGCAGCGTACCTCGCGCGCCGCGACGCGGAGCAGCGCAGATGGGGCAGCGCGAGCGGCACCGGGTCAGGGGGGCGCGTCGGGGAGCACCCGACCCGCGGCCAGCAACCCTTCGATCAGGCGGGCACCGGCTCCACCTTGTCGGGGTCCGCTGGTTCTTCGGCCTCGTCCCCGTCCTCCACGGGCTCACGCTCCGGCAGCCGGTCGTGCGGCATCTCCGGCAGCAGGAGGGTGAGGACGACCCCCACCAGCACGAAGCCGCTCGCGACGAACCCGGCGAGCCGGGTGGCGTCCACAAAGGCCTGCTCGATCGGCTCGACAGCCGCCGCGTACTGGGGCTCAAGCCGGATTGCCACCAGCGCCTGGCCCGCGGACTGCTCCATCGCCTCGGCCACGCCATCCACTGCAGCGGGCGGGATGCCGGGAACAGCCGACAGGTTCTCGTGGACGCCGTTCCCGAGAGCGGTGAACAGGACCGTTCCCAGGATCGCGATACCCAGCGCGGAGCCGACCTGGCGCATCGTGGAGTTCGCCCCCGAGGCCAGGCCCGATCGCTCCGGCGGGATGTCAGACAGGACGATGCTGGTCAGCTGCGCCGTCGCGAGGCCAACGCCGACCCCGTACACGAACAGGGGCACGGCCAGCTGGAGGCCGCTCACGGTTGAGGAGATGAGCAGGGATGTGCTGATGATGCCCACGGCCTCGAGGGCCATACCCAGGGTCACCGCGCGCCGCGGACCGTACTTGTGCGCCAGCCGCGCCGACACGGGCGCTGCGAAGAACGCGCCAAGCGCGAGCGCGAGGAACACGAGCCCCGTCTCGAACGCGCTGTAGCCGACGACCGCCTGCAGGAACAGCGGGAGCGCGAACAGGAGGCCGAACTCGCCCAGGGCAACGATCGTGCCAGCCAGGTTCCCGTAGCGGAACGCCGGGTACAGCCAGAGGCCGACGTCGAACAGGAAGAACTTGCCTGCGCGGGACCGGCGGCCCTCGACGACGAGGAAGATCGCCAGCGCCAGGACGCCGTAGGCGAGCAGGAACGGGATGATCGAGATGTTCTCCAACGGCCAGGTCCAGCCGAGGATCTCGAACGGCCTGGTGGGCTCCCACCAGCCGTAGCTGCGGCCCTCGATGAGCCCGAAAACGAACGCCCCGAGGCCGCTGGTGATCAGCAGGAAGCCGATGGGATCGAGCCCGGACTGCGCGCCCTCGTCCCTTGATTCGCCGATGTAGCGGAGGGTGCCGGCAATCGCGATGAGCGCCACCGGGATGTTGATGAAGAACGCCCAGCGCCAGGACAGGTAGGTGGTCAGCCAGCCGCCGATGAGCGGCCCGACTGCGGCCATGCCACCGATCATGGCGCCCCAGATGCCGAACGCGATCGCGCGATCCCGGCCCCGGAAGTTCGTGTTCAGGATCGATTGTGTCGCCGGCAGGATCATCGCGCCGCCGACGCCCTGCAGCACGCGGGCGAGGATCAGCATCTCGCCCGATTGGGACAGGCCGGCCATGACGGATGCGATCCCGAACACGATCAGGCCGAGGAGGTACAGCTTCCGGCGGCCGACGAGGTCGCCAATGCGCCCGAGCGTGATCAGGAGAGCCGCGAAGACCAGCGCGTAGACGGTGTTGATCCACTCGGCCGTGGTGGAGTCCAGGTCCAGGTCGCGGATCATGGACGGGACGGCCACGTTCACGATCGTCGTGTCCACGATGATCATGGACACGCCCAGGCTCAGCATCGCCAGGCCCAGCCAGCGGCCGCGGCCGGACTCGTGCATCGCTGCGCCCGTGGCGCCTGGGGATTCCACGCGGGTGTCCTCGTTGTGCTCGAGGGTCGGATACGGCACGGGGCGGGCGGCGTTCACGGTCCGGTGATGTCGTCCGCTAGGACTGAGTTTGGCATGGGCCAACACGTCGCGCTGCCGACGATCAGCCGGCGTCCGGTCGCATGGCCAGCACCGCGACTCCGGGCCGCCTCCATCACCCATCGCGGCGTATCCTCGACCGATGGACCGCTGGCAGACGATCATCGAACCCTTCCGCATCCACGCCGTCGAGCCCATCCGGCTCACCACGGAGGCCGAGCGCGAGCGCGCCCTCGAGGCCGCAGGCTGGAACCTGTTCAGCCTTCACGCCGACGACGTCCTCATCGACCTCCTGACGGACTCGGGCACCGGCGCCATGAGCCGGGACCAGTGGGCGGCCATCCAGCACGGCGACGAGAGCTACGCGGGCAGTCCGTCCTGGTTCGTGTTCCTCGAGGCCGTACAGAACCTGTTCCCGTTCCGGCACGTCATCCCCACCCACCAGGGGCGTGCGGCCGAGAAGATCCTGTTCACCGCGATCGGCGGGCCCGGCAAGGTCATCCCGAACAACACCCACTTCGACACGACCCGCGCCAACGTGGAGTTCACCGGCGCCGACGCGGTGGACCTCGTGATCGCCGAGGGGCGCCAGCCCGCCCTGGTCCACCCGTTCAAGGGCAACATGGACGTCGCGGCGCTCGAGGCGCTGCTGACGGCCCGCGGTGACGACATCCCCGTCGTCGTCGTCACCATCACCAACAACTCGGGCGGCGGCCAGCCGGTCAGCCTGGCCAACCTGCACGCGGTGCGCGAGGTGTGCGACCGCTTCGGCAAGCCCCTGTTCCTGGATGGCTGCCGCTTCGCCGAGAACGCGTGGCTCATCAAGACCCGCGAGCCGGGGCAGGCGGACCGTCCGGTCATCGACATCATCCGTGAGATCGGCGGCCTGGCCGACGGGATGACGATGTCGGCCAAGAAGGACGGGATGGCGAACATCGGCGGCTGGCTGGCCATGAACGATGACGGCCTGGCGGAGAGGTGTCGCAACCTCCTCATCCTGACCGAGGGCTTCCCGACCTACGGCGGGCTGGCCGGACGCGATCTCGAGGCTATCGCCCAGGGGCTGAAGGAGGTCGTGGACGAGGACTACCTGCGCTACCGGATCACGTCCACGGCCTACCTGGGCGACGCGCTGGACGCGGCCGGGATCCCCCTGGTCAAGCCGTTCGGCGGCCACGCCATCTACCTCGATGCGCGGGCGATGCTCCCCCACATCCCGCCGCTCGAGTACCCGGGCCAGGCGCTTGCGGTCGAGCTGTACCGCGCCGGCGGCATCCGCGGGTGTGAGATCGGCACCGTGATGTTCGGGCTCCACCCGGACGGGACCGAGACGCCCGCGGCGATGGACCTGGTGCGCCTCGCCATCCCGCGCCGGACGTACACCCAGAGTCACGTGGACTACGTGATCGAGGTGGCCAGGGACGTGGCGTCACGGGCATCGAGCCTGCGCGGCTACCGGATCCCGAAGCAGCCGACTGCGCTCCGGCATTTCACGGCGGTCTTCGCGCCTCTGGCCCGCTAGGGCACCAACCGATCTCCGACGTGTCGGATGCTGGGCATGATCGCGGTGCTCGAGGCGGTCGGGCGGGTCCCGGCCGCGCTCCCGGATCAGCTCGAGTCGCGCGGTACGCCGTGCCCTATTCGCCCCGGCCGCTCTCGGCCAGCCGCTCGTCATAGCGCCGGTCTCGCCAGGCCAGGGCGGCCTTCATTCCATCGCGACGGACGATCGTGTCCCATTCGAGCTGCTCGGGCGTGCCGGCCGCATTGATGATCGCGCCTAGGTCGATCGCCGCCTCGACGGCCGTCCGGAAGCCGGCCGCATCCATCGCGCGGTTGAGCATCAGCTTGGTCAGGCCCATCACCTCGGGCTGCGTCCGGGCAAGGCGATCGGCCAGCGCGTCCACCTCCGCGGCCAACTGCTCCGCCGGCACGACGCGATTGATCAGGCCGATCCGTTCAGCTTCCGTGGCGTCGATGAGATTGCCGGTGAGGAGCAGCTCACGGGTCTTCTTCTGGCCGATGAGGTACGGCATGAGCAGCGTCACCGGCGCCGACCCGAAGCGGATCTCCGGCTCGCCGAGCTTGGTGCCCTCGGCGGCGATCACCAGGTCACAGGCCATCGCGATCTCCAGGCCGCCGGCGAGCGCGTAACCGTGGACCTGGGCGATGACGGGCTTCGGGAAATCCAGGATCCGCAGCGTCGCCGCGACATCGGCAGCCAGCGCGGCGCGCCACGCGACCGGCCCCGGGGACACCTCCCCCCCTTCTGTCAGGTCGTAGCCGGACGAGAAGGCACGCCCGGCACCCTCGATCACGACGACCCGAACCTCCGGGTCGGCGGCCGCCGCGACAAGTGCTGCGTCCAGCGCGGCGACCATCTCGCCGGATAGCGCGTTCAGCTTGGCAGGGCGGTTCAGGGTCAGGCGGACGCCCCATGGGGTCGGGGCCGTCAGCAGGACCGGTTCTTCAGGTGCCATCCGTTGGTCCCTCCAGGACTGGGGGTCCTTCCCGAATCCGCTCGAGCCGCGTCGGGGAGAGCCAGATCCATCGCCGCCAAGGATGCCATGCGCCGCCATCCTCCAACGGGCCGCGGCCGGGGCTGCGGGGGCGGGCGTCGAGCTCTCGGCGTGGGCCGGGCGGCCGACAGGGCTCCTTGCCTGCCATGTGCGCGAAATCAAGGAAGAGTGTTGACATGAGCCAGCCATTCCGGCAGTATTCCGGCACTCCATTGGTAATACGGTGTTATGACCTTCGGCCTGCAGGCGCCCGGCCGAACCCTTCATCCGTCGCTTCCCCCAGGAGTGCCCGTTCGCCGTGAGGCATCTGTGATCGGTTCCGCCTATCCCGCCCAGGTCACCGAACAACCGATCTCCCAGCCGCAGCCGGTGGCCGATGTCCCGGACGTCCGGATCGCGAACGTCACCAAGCGGTTCGGCGCGGTGACCGCGGTGGACGCGATGGACCTCTCGGTCGAGCGCGGATCCTTCTACTCCTTCCTGGGCCCGTCGGGCTGCGGCAAGACCACGACCCTGCGGATGATCGCGGGCTTCGAGCAGCCCACCAGCGGCGAGATCTACCTCGCGGGCGAGCCGGTCGCCGGCGTGCCGCCCTACCGACGGAGCGTCAACACGGTCTTCCAGCACTACGCCCTGTTCCCGCACATGAACGTGGCCCAGAACGTGGGCTACGGCCTGCGCCAGAGGAAGGGCTCCACCAAGGCGGACGAGACCCGCCGCGTGGGCGAGGCCCTCGAGCTCGTCCGCCTCGCGGGCTACGAGCAGCGCCGCACCTGGGAGATGTCGGGCGGCCAGCAGCAGCGCGTCGCGCTTGCCCGGGCCCTGATCAACCACCCGACCGTGCTGCTCCTCGACGAGCCCCTCGGGGCGCTCGACCTCAAGCTCCGCAAGGAGATGCAGCTCGAGCTCAAGGCCCTCCAGCAGGAGGTCGGGATCACGTTCGTGTACGTGACCCACGACCAGGAGGAGGCCCTGACCATGAGCGACACCATCGTGGTCATGCAGCACGGCCGCATCCAGCAGCAGGGCCGGCCGACGGAGCTCTACGAGCGGCCGATCAACCGGTTCGTGGCCGACTTCATCGGCGTCTCGAACCCGATCGAGGGCGCCCTCCTCGAGCACGACCCGGCCACCGGCCGGGGCCTCGTCCAGGCCGACACCGGGCTCCGGCTCGCGGGCGTGGTCACCGACCCTGCCGCACGGCCCGCGCCGGGCGCCCGGGTCGTCATCGCGATCCGCCCCGAGCGGATGCGGGTGGAGGCCGCGGCGCACGCGCAGCCCGTCGGGGACGGCTGGACGAGCATCGAGGGGCGTGTCCGCCAGGGAACGTATCTCGGCGACGAGACCGAGTTCCGGATCGCCACCGACGTGGCCGGCGAGGTGGTCTCGCGGCGCCAGAACTCGGACGGTGCCACCGGTGTGGCCGGGATCGGTCCCGGCGATCCCGTCGTCATCCGCTGGCACGAGGAGGCAAACCTCATCCTGATCAGTTGACCGTCATCGTCCACGCATGGAGGGGAGTTCGGGCTCGGCCCGGGAAGGAAGGGGAACCGTGGATCAGCAAGAGTTCCAGAAGCACTACCTGGCATTCCAGAAGGGCAAGATCTCACGCCGCCGGTTCATGGAGGCGACGGGCCTCGCCACGGCGGCAGCGGTCATCGCCGCGTGCGCACCGACGGCCACGTCCGCGCCCGCGACGGCGGCACCGGCCACGGCGGCACCGGCGTCGGCTGCGGCCGCGTCGGATGCCCCCCCGGCGATCGATCCCTTCGCCGATTGGACGCCGCCGGAGGGCGTCGACCTGGGCAGCGAGCTCTACCTCACCACCTGGCCGAACTACCACGACCCGCAGACGATCCAGGCGTTCACCGACCTCACCGGGGTCAAGGTGAACCTGACGATCTTCGGTTCGAACGAAGAGATGCTGGCCAAGCTCCAGGCCGGGGGCACAGGATGGGACGTCCTCGTCCCGACCAACTACACCTTCGAGACCTACGGCGAGCTCAAGCTGCTCGAACCGCTCGACCTGGCGAAGCTCCCCCGCTTCGATGCCAGCCGCTACGAAGCCCGGTTCCTCGAGCCGGCGACGTATCCCGCCGGCTCGTCGGACCTGCTTGGCGTCAGCAAGGACTGGGGGACCACGGGCTACGTCGTGAACACTGAGTTCGTGACCAAGCCGATGACGAGCTGGAAGGACTACTTCGACCTGCTCCGGACCGACTACACCGGCAAGGCGACGATCCACGACTATCAGCTGACCGGGATCGGCAATGCCCTCAAGTACTTCGGCTACTCGTTCAACTCCGTCGATACGGCCGAGCTGGCCAAGGCGGAGGAGCTTCTCGTCGACGCGAAGAAGCACTTCTTCGCGATCACCAGCGACTACCAGCCCCCGATGCGCAACAACGACGCCTGGATCGCCATGGCGTGGACCGGCGACGGCGTCCAGCTCAACCGGGACATCCCTGCGATCCAGTACGTCATCGGCAGCGAGGGCGGCGAGCTCTGGTCCGACTTCTTCTCCGTCATCGCCAACGCTCCGCACCGCGAGGCCGCCTACGCCTTCCTGGACTACATGAGCACTCCGAAGGTCGCCGCCAAGGACGCCGAGTTCCACGGCTACCCGGTTGTCGATGAGGTGGCCACAGGGCTCCTGCCGGCTTCGTTCACCGGCAACCCGATCATCTACCCCGACGACGCGCTCCTGACGCCGCTCGAGTTCGGCGCAGCCGTGACGCTGACCGACCCGAACCGGGCAGAGCTCTGGGCACGCTTCAAGTCGGCCTGACGGTGACCGATCGCCCAAGGGCCTGGCGCCCGTGACCACAGTCGCGCGACCGCGACACGAGGCAGGGCGATGGAGGCGGCGAGCCGCCACCGCCCTGTTCCTGCTGCCCACGAGCGCCTGGTACTTCCTGCTCCTGGCCGTGCCGCTCGGGATCCTCCTGGTCTTCAGCGTGGGCGAGCGAGCACCGCAGGGCGGGTACGCACCCGGGTTCACCCTGGAGAACTACGCACACCTGCCGACGCGCTCGGTCGCGTTCACGAACACGCTGCTTCTCGCCCTCGGCGGGACCACCCTCTGCCTGCTCGTCGGCTATCCCCTGGCCTACTACCTGGCGACGCGGGCGGGGCCGAAGAAGACCCTCCTCCTGGTCCTGGTCATCGTCCCGTTCTGGACGAGCTTCCTCATTCGAACCTACGCGTGGCTCACGATCCTGGGCAGCACCGGCATTCCCGCTTTGATCGAGAGCCTCGGGTTCGGCAGGGTGGTCCTGCTCAACTCGCCGCTCGCGGTCATGATCGGGATCGTCTACAACTACCTGCCCCTGATGGTCTTCCCGCTGTACGTCAGCCTCGAGCGGCTCGACAAGCGGCTCCTCGAAGCCTCGAAGGACCTGGGGGCGGCCCGCTGGCGCACGTTCCGCCAGGTGACGCTGCCGCTCACCCTGCCTGGAGTCCTCTCGGGTGTCGTCCTCGTCTTCATCCCGATCATGGGCGAGTACCTCATCCCTGCCCTCCTCGGCGGCGGCAAGGTCTTCTTCGTCGGCAACGCACTCGTCGATGCCTTCCTGCAGTCCCGCAACTGGCCGTTCGGCTCGGCGATGGCCGTCGGGCTCATCCTCATCGTGCTGATCGCCGTCGCGCTGTACCTGAGGGTCGGCGCGCGAGGTCAGGTCGGCCGGGACATCTCCCTTGTCTAGCGTGGCCGGCTCGCCGACGGGCAGCGGCCCCGCTCGTGCCGGCGGCGCGCGGGCCGCGGTCGACTCGGCCGGGCGCTGGGTGGACCGGGTCTTCCGGGGCCATGCGATCCTCCTCTACGTCTTCCTCTACGTCCCGATCGCCCTCGTCGTGGTCTTCAGCTTCAACGCCGGGGAGCGCACGGGCGAGCTGCGTGGCCTCTCCCTGCGCTGGTACGAGAAGGCGCTGTCCGACGCCTTCGCGCTCGGTGCGCTGGGCAACAGCGTCATCGTCGGCCTCTGGACGGCGCTCATCGCCACCACCCTGGGCACCGTCGCAGCCCTCGCCGTCAACCGGGCCGCGCGCCCGATCCGGGTCGCCTTCGAGGCCGTCACCTACGTCGCGATCATCATCCCCGGGATCGTGATCGCGATCGCCACCCTGATCTTCTACGTCAACTTCTTCGCCTGGGTCAACCCGTGGCTGAGCTACGTGTGGGGAAGCCTGGGCATGGGCGCCGCACCGGTCCTCCAGTCCGGCCTGCACACGATCATCGGCGCCCACGTCGTGTTCACGTCGGCGATCGTCTTCGTCCTGGTGCGGGCGCGCCTGTCCGGCATGGACCGCGCCCTCGTCGAGGCGTCGGCCGACCTCTACGCAACCCCCTGGCGGACCCTGCGCCAGGTCACGCTGCCGCAACTCCGCCCGGCGATCCTGGCGGGCGCGCTCCTCTCGTTCACCTTCAGCTTCGATGACTACATCATCGCCTCGTTCGTGCAGGGTCCCGGCCAGCCGACGCTTCCCCTCTTCGTCTTCGGGTCGATCCGGCGCGGCATCACTCCCTCAGATCAACGCCATCGCTTCGCTGATCCTGCTGGTCACGCTGACGGCGCTGGTGATCGTCTACCTGGTCTTCCGGAGCCAGGCGAAGCAGTCGGCGAGGGTGCCGGACGAGGTGCCGGACGAGGTGACCGTCGTCCCGGCGCCGGAGAAACCATGAGGGAGCGTCCATGAGCCCATCTCGCGATGAACACACCAAGCCGCTGGACCCGCTGGGCATCGACAACGTGGACGGCTGGCGGGGTCCGACCGCATCGCAGGCGGCGGGTCTCACGCTGGCCGCGGCACGGGCGATCATCGACGCCGTCCAGGCCGAGGCACGCTCGCTCGGCGTGGCGATGAGCTGCGCCGTCGTCGACTCCGGCGACCAGCTCGTCGCCTTCGAGCGGATGGACGCTGCGGACCTGGCCGGGATCGTGCTCGCCAGGGACAAGGCCTACACGGCCCTCACGAACCACATGTCCACGGCGGACCTCCCGCCGATCACCCAGCCCGGCACCGAGTTCTTCGGCTATCACACCGTCGCCGGCGGCCGGACGATCATCTTCGCCGGCGGCATGCCGCTCGAGCGGGACGGGATCCTCGTCGGCGCCGTCGGCGTCTCCGGCGGAGACTCCCAGCAGGACCAACGAGCCGTCGAGGCGGGCGTCCTGGCGTTCGACCCCGGCCTCAGGCGCGGAGGCTGATCGTCCCGGCCTGGTGGTCCACGATGATCGGCAGCTCCATCAGCGGCGCGTTCGTGGGACCGCCGAGGACCGCGCCGTGGTCTGTCGGATCAAAGGCGGCACCGTGGCACGGGCAGAGCAGGACGCCGTCCTGTGCGTCCCAGCCCACCTTGCAGCCTTCGAAGTCGCCGGCAGGTGCCGGCGGGTTAGGATTCGTGATCGTGCCAGCAGGCGGATCAGCGCTGCCGGGAGGGCTGGATGGTCAAGCACGCCAGGGACGTGGCCCGGCCGCGCGCATTCTGGGGGCTTCGCGCGTGAGGGCAGCCGTGTGGCGCACCGCGAACGAGCCGGTGGTCGTCATGGACGTGGACCTGGCGCCGCCGAAGGCAGGCGAGGTGGAGGTCACGATCGCCGCTGCAGGCGTGTGCCACTCCGACCTCCACCTTATCCGCGGCGAGTGGGAGGTCCCCACGCCAGTGATCCTGGGCCACGAGGGGTCGGGCATCGTGACCGCGGTCGGCGCGGGCGTGACGGGGCTGGTCGAGGGCGACCACGTCGTTCTGTCGTGGGTCCCCTCGTGCGGCGAGTGCCGCTACTGCCGGCTGGGCCGGACGTCGCAGTGCCGCAAGGCGGCCACGGTCACCGCACCCAACGGCGTCCTGTTCGACGGCACGTCCCGGTTCAGCATCGGCGGGGAGGCTGCGTACCACTACTGCGCGGTCTCGTCCTTCTCGGAACGCGTGGTCGTGCCCGCCAGCGGCGCGATCAGGGTCCGCAAGGACGCGCCGCTGGACGTGATCTCGCTGGTCGGCTGCGCGGTGTCCACGGGTGTCGGCGCCGTGCAGAACACCGCCCGCGTGGAAGCGGGCGCGACCGTTGCCGTCATCGGCTGCGGGGGCGTCGGCCTGTGCTGCATCCAGGGGGCACGGCTGGCCGGGGCATCACGGATCGTTGCCGTGGACGTGGTGGGATCGAAGCTCGAGCTCGCCCTGCGCCTGGGTGCCACGGACACGGTGAACGCGTCCGAGGTGCCCGTCCTCGAGGCACTGGCGGCCGCGGTTCCCGAGGGGCTGGACTACGTGTTCGACGCCATCGGGAAGATCGAGACCACGGAGCAGGCCATCGGGGCGATCGGCCTCGGCGGAGCGGCGGTGATCGTCGGGCTGCCGCCGACCGGTCGGAAGGCAACGTTCGAGCCGCTGGCGCTCGCGGAGGCCGACCGGCGGATCCTGGGCTCCAACTACGGCTCGGTGAACGCGGCCGTGGACTTCCCGCGACTCGTGGACCTGTTCATGGACGGCAGCCTGGATCTTGAGTCTCTGGTGTCAGCCCGCCGCCCGCTGGAAGAAGCACGCGAGGCGCTTGACGACCTTGCCGGTGGCCATGTCCTCCGCCAGCTACTGGTGAGCGGCAGTCCCCATCCCTGATCCCGGTGGTGGTGCCCCGGCTGGTCGCTCGCTGGCTGGCCGGTGGCGCGACGGGGGCCAGCCGCCCTTGGCGCGACGGGGCCAGCCGCCCTAGCGCTTGCCGAAACGCCACATGATCGACCCTGTGTAGCAGTGATCGAGGTAGGCGCACAGGCCCCTGGACATGTCCCACTGGCGGCCCCTGACGTACGGTCCGCGATCGATGACCGGAACTGTGATCTGGCGGCCGTTGGAGGGGTTGCGGAACGTGACGAGCGTGCCGCACGGCAGCGTCCTGTGGGCGACCCCAAGGATCGTCTTCGTGTACCTGTGACCGCAGGCGGTGCCCCTGCCGAAGAACCCAGGCCCGTACCAGCTGATGTTGCCGTCGAACCGCCAGTAGTTCTTGAGGATGGTCCGGATCTTCGGCGCCGGCTGGCGGACGGCGGGTCGATCGATCTTGGCCGCGGCGTCACGACCCGGCTCGAGGAACGTCGAATCGGGCCCGATCCAACCGGCCGAGCGTGACGCGGAATTGATGTTGAGAATCGCCGTCGCCGTGGAACCGGCGGGCAGAGCAATCGAGACGGCCGTCAACGACGCCGCATCAACCGTCCGGGCGGGGCTCGGGGCACTCGAGCCCGCGGGTTCGGGAACGGCGACCAGGGCGGACGCGGCCATGAGTGCCGCGATCGCGACGATGATCCTGGTACGCACGATGCATCTGTAGGCTACCCGAGAGCGTCAAGGGCCCGCCTGGAGGGACCGGACGGCTCGCGGTCGATGCGCCCCGCAACTGCCCGCCGATGGCCCGGGCGAGCGGCGGGCGTACGCTGCAGCCGTGATGAGCGAGGCAGGATCGCGCGAGCCGGATGCGGAGCGGACGGTGGACGTGACCGGGCGCCTCGATCTCCGCCGGACGCTGGAGATCCACGCCCGAGGCCGCCTCGACCCGTCGATGCGGTTCGAGGTCTCCGGGTCCACGTGGCGGGCGACCAGGACCCCGGACGGACCGGTCACGCTGTTGATCGAGGCACGTGAAGGGATCGCCCGTGCGCGGGCGTGGGGACCCGGCAGCGCCTGGGCGCTCGCCGGCCTGGAGGGGCTCCTGGGCCTGGACGACGAACCGACGGCGCTGGTCCCGCGCCACCCGGTGGTGGCAGCGGCGACGAGGCGCACACCAGGGCTTCGCATCGGTCGAACCCTTGCCGTGCTGGAGGCGCTGGTCCCGGCGATCCTGGGCCAGAAGGTCACCGGAGACGAGGCGCATCGGACACTCCGCGGGCTTGCCCGCGCGTACGGCGAGGACGCACCCGGGCCGCCGGGCCTGCGCCTGCCACCGGCTCCGGAGATCCTCGCTGCTCTCCCCTACCACGCGTTCCATCCCCTTGGCCTCGAGCGACGGCGGGCGGAGCTGGTCCGGGCGGTCTGCCGGGACGCGGCACGGCTCGAGCGCCTGGGCGCGGCGGCGGCCGGCCCGGGGGCGGCCCCGGATGCCCGCGAGCTGGCGTACCGCGCGCTGCGGGCGTTCCCGGGCATCGGGCCGTGGACGGCAGCCGAGGTAGGCATCCGGGCGTTCGGGGACCCGGACGCGGTGAGCGTCGGAGACTTCCATATCCCGAATATGGTTTCGTGGGCCCTGGCCGGCGAGCCACGCGGTACGGACGAGCGGATGCTGGAACTGCTGGAGCCGTATCGCGGGCAACGCGGCCGGGTGATCCGGCTGCTTGAACTCGCCGGCGCCACGGCGCCGCGCTACGGCCCTCGCCTCTCTCCGCGGAGGATCGACGGGATCTGACCGGACGGATGGGACCCGGTGGAGCCTGAGTCCTAACAGATCCTCATAGGACCGGTACCGGCTCCTCGCGCATCCCCCACGGGGACCCGTACTCCACCAGCAAGTCCAGGAACGGCTTCGGTGCGAAGGCCTCGGGACCCAGGACTCCAGCCCCGGACCAGGTTCCCCGCGCGAGGAGCTCGAGTCCGATGACGGGGTTGATCGCCGTCTGCCAGACCACCGCCTGTGAGCCGTACTCCTGCCAGGACCAGTCGCTGTCCACCACGTGGTAGAGGTAGACCGCGCGCCGCGCGCCGTCCTTGCCGCGACCCGTGACCCAGGTCCCGGCGCACGTCTTGCCGTGCATCCGGTCGCCCAAACCCGCCGGATCCGGCAGGCATGCGGCCACCACGTCCCGCGGCGAGACGGCCGCTCCCTTGACCGTGACCGGGGTCGTGCTGTCCAGGCCGAGAGTGTGGAGCACCTTGAGCACGTTGATGAACTCGTCGCCCAGACCGTACTTGAACGTCACGCGCTTGGCCTTCACCCAGCGCGGGATCAGGAGCACCTCTTCGTGCTCCACGTTCACGCACTCGACGGGCCCGATTCCCTCCGGGAACTCGAACGTCTCAGGCTCGGAGAACGGGGGCGTGGTGTACCAGCCTCGGCCCTCCTCCCAGATGACCGGCGGGTTGAGGCACTCTTCGATCGTCGTCCAGATCGAGAATGACGGCGCGAAGTCGTAGCCGTCCACGGTGAGGTTGGCGCCGTCCCGCACGCCTGCCTCGTCGATCTCGCTGAACAGCTCATCCTGCGCATACCGGGCGAAGATGTCCGACAGGCCCGGCTCCACGCCGAGGCCTACGAGGGCCAGCCGTCCCGCGGCCTCCCACTCGCCCGCCTTCGCGAACTGCCGGTCGCCCAGCTTCTCGCCGCTCTCCTCGAACGGCCGCTCGGGATGGGGGTGCGAGAGCGACATCGCCATGTCCATGTAGTTCACGCCGGCCTCTGCGCAGGCATCGAAGATCGGCATGACGAAGCGCGGGTCCACGGCGTTGAGCACGTGCGTGATCCGGTGCTCCCGGATGAGCGCGACCATCGCGTCCCCGTTCGAGGCGTCCACGCGCGCGCCGGAGAAGCGGGCATCTCCGGCCACCTGGGCCAGGGCGTGCTCGACGCGGGCGGGATCGTAGTCGGCCACCACCATGTGCTCGAAGAAGCTGCGCCGCGCCGCGATGGCCACCGCTGCCGTGCCGACGCCGCCGGCTCCCACCACCAGGATTCGCATGACCAGTTCACCTCTATGCGGGCGCGCGGCGGACGCCGGCCGGCGCAGGTCGAGTTGCTGGGATCCCCCAAGTTGTGGCATTCATGATCGCAGAACAGAGCTGTCTCTCAGGCCGCTGTTGCACGTATCTTCCCATCGCCCACGCCTGCCCGTGGATGTGCCGCCATCGAACGCCCGCCTGGACGCAGTCGCAGGGGCCAGCCGGCGTCGCTGCCTGCAGGGCCCTGATGACCGGGCCGTCTCCGACGGCGTAGCATCTACCCGCACCCCGGTCGCTATCCCCCCAGCAGCCGGGGTGCCCTCATGCCGCGAGAGGCGCCAGGAGGCCTGGCCAGGCCCCGAACGTGGCTCCTGGCCGCAACCATCCCGCAACTCCCATTTGCGTTATTCGCACGATGGCGTATCCTCCCGAAACGCCCCATCGATGGGCGCAGGCAATCGCACGGCAGACTCGATCCACCACCTCACGGGTTCCGCAGAGGCAGATCGCGGATACCGTCGCACACACCACGAGGAGTGGACCGTTCATGAACGTCGATAAGACGCTCAGCTGTGCTGACTGCAGCCAGTCCTTCACTTTCACTGCCAGCGAGCAGGATTTCTTCGCCGAGCGCGGGTTCACCGAGCCCCGCCGCTGCCCGTCCTGCCGCGCAAGCCGCAAGGCCTCGCGCGGCGACAGCGCCGGCGGCGGCTACAGCTCCGGCGGCGGCTACAGCTCCGGCGGCGGCTACAGCTCCGGCGGCGGCTACGGCTCCGGCGGCGGCTCCCGCGGCCCCCGCGAGATGTTCGCGGCCACCTGCTCGGCCTGTGGCCAGCAGACCGAGGTCCCGTTCCGGCCGACCTCCGGCAAGCCCGTCTACTGCAGCGCGTGCTTCGCGCAGCGCCGGGCCTAGGCTGAATGACCGAGGTCCGGCGGCCCGGCAACGGGCTACCGCCGCGACGTCCGGCAAGTGAGCCGGATCCGCGCCGTCACGTGATCGCGGAGTACCGCCACCGGGACCAGGAAGTGACCTGTGTCTGCGGCTGGACCGGCAGCTCCGTGATGCCCGACGGAAGGACCTCGGATTGGAGCCGCCACGTGGCGGCTTCGCGCACGGCGGCTGGATAGCCCGGCTGTCGCAAACCTTGACCCAGAGCGGGATGACCGCCGGCACCGCCGGCGGTCATCCTCGTTTCCGGACCTTTTCTCTAGCCGTCGCCCTTGAGCAGCTCCAGCGCCTTCTTCAGCTGGGTGTCCGTGGACGCCGCCAACTGCGCCGCTGTCATGTCGCGCAGGAGGTAGGGGACGAGCGGAACCAGCGGGTCGGCCGTTGCGGCCGTGGGCAGCTCCACCTTCACGTCCGGGTCCAGACCCTCATGCCAGATCGGCCGTCCGTTGCGCGTGAGCCAGCGCTCGACGCCGATCCGGAGCGCGGATCCGTCGGCCAGGTCGAAGCGCCCCAGCACGGTTCCGGTCCCGAACGTCTTGACGCCCACGACCGTGCCCCGTCCCGCGTCCTGGATCGCCCCGGTGACGATCTCGGCGGCGCTTGCCGTGTCGCCGTCCGCGAGGACGACAAGCGGGATGTCCGTGGCCAGGCCGCCGGGCTCGATCGCGGCGTCCTCGTGCTTGCCCGAGCGATCAAGGGACTGGTAGACGATGCCCTCGGACAGGAACTGGCTGGCGACGCCCACCGCCTCGGTCACGTAGCCGCCGGGGTTGAACCGCAGATCGAAGATGAGCGCAGTCGCGCCGGCCGCCTTCGCGCTCGTGATGGCGTCCTTCAGAGCCTTGGTGGATCCCGTCGCAAACTGCTCCAGGCGGATCATCGCGACGTTCCTTCCGGGAACCATGGCCCAGCTGACCAGGGGCAGGTCGAATTTGCGGCGGACGATGGTGACGTCGAAATCCGCCGTGCCGCTCCGTCCCACCGTCAGCGTGACCGGCTCGCCGTCAGGCCCGCGAACCCGGGCAACGACCTGGTCGATGGTCTCGCCGTCGGTGGTGGTGCCGTCCACCGCCAGGATCCGGTCGCCGCGCAGGAGACCCGCCTCCTCGGCAGGCGTATTGGGAATGACCGCGCCGATCACGGGCGGAAGCTCGCTCCCGGACAGCTGGACACCGATCCCGGTGAAGGTGCCGGACAGGGACTCGTCGGATGCCTTGACCTCCGCGCCGGTCATGAACGACGTATGCCCTTCGTCGCCGACCTCGTTGGTCATGCCCCGGATGGCACCGTACGCCAGAGTCTTGTCGTCAAGGTTCGTGGCGTCGACGTAGTTGTCCTGGATCGCGCGCCACGCCTCCTCGATCAGCGCGAGGTTCGCGCTCTCGTCCGAGGAGACCGGGGAAGACGTTGCAGAAGCACCGTCCGGTCCCAGGTTGGCACGTCCGAAGAACACGCCGCCGGAGAAGACGACGACCGCCAGAACGGGCGCAAGCACCGCGATGAGGCCGCGCGAGACACCCCTGCTCCCGGCGGGCGCGGGTGGCATGGATGCGATGGGCGCGGTCGGCACCATGGGCGGCGCGGGTGGCTCCGGCGCGGGTGGCTCCGGCGCGGCGGGGTGGGCCGAGGCGACGGCGGGGTAGGCCGGCGGGATGGGCTGGTCGTTGGGCTCGGTCATTCGTCTTTCGGGTTCGCGGCACACGCCGGGACAAGGTCGGCACCACGAAGCATGAGGCCTGAGGCTTCAGTCCGGGTGGAGGGCGGGTGAAGTTGCCTTATGCACAGGGTCCCGAGGCACATTCGAGGTGGAGGGCGGCGCGGGCACGGGTTGCCCGCCTCCCGGCTCACGGACGGCGGACCAGCCTGCGTGCCGCCCTGGTGGCCCGGATGAAGTGCCGGAGGTGCGCCACCGGCTTCACGTGGCTCGGGGCTCCCGCGTAGATCGTCGAGATCGGCACCCAGCCCAGCGTCCAGCCGCTGCGGATGCAGACGGCGATCATCTCCACCTCGAACTCGAAACCCGTCTCGTGGCTGTCCAGCATCGCGGTCATCAGTCGCCGGCCCAGGAGCCGGTACCCCGACTGGTTGTCCGGCACCTGACGACCCACCGCCCAGGAGAAGGCGGCCGTGCCCACCGTGTTGGACAGCCGCCGCACGGCCGGCATCCGCGAGAAGTCGCGGCAGCCGATGATCAGCTCTGGGCGGGGGCCCGAGGCGCCGGGGCGGCCCGAGGCGCCGAATGCGGCGATGAACCGCGGGATCTCGTCCGGGTCGTGCTGCCCATCGGCGTCGAGGGTGAGGACCGCGTCGTAGCCGGCGTCCAGCGCGTGCCGGAAGCCGGCACGGAGCGCCGCCCCCTTGCCCTGGTTCGGGCTCTGGCGGATGACCTCCGCGCCCGCGGCCTCTGCGGCGGCCGCCGTGTCGTCGGTCGAGCCGTCGTCCACGACCAGCACGGGTAGGTGCTGCAGCGCCGCCTCCACCACGGTACCGATCCGCGGACCTTCCTCGTACCCCGGGACGAGCGCCAGCACACGGCCGTTGATGCCCATCGCCGCGCCGCTCACCCGGTCGCGAACTGGAGCGACTTCACGATCGGCACCCCGGCGTTGATGAGGGGGCCGTACAGGTCACCGTCGAACGCGTCCAGGTCCGCGATCACGGTCCCGCCGTCGGGCAGGTCGAGCACGTACAGGCGGAGGCGCTCGCTTCCGGCCACGACCCATCGCAGGTCCGCTCCGTTGGTGAGAAGCGGCACCGTCGGGAGACCGTTGGCAAACGAGCACGACTGGGTCCAGCCGGGGGCAATCGCGACGTCAACCGCGGTCCCGCGCAACCCGCCCACGGTGACCATCACGGGTGCTCCAACCGACAGGCCCGGGAGGCTGCGCATCCATGTCACGAGCTCCGATGAGGTCGTGCCGACGCCGGGCTCGGGGGTCGTGGGGCAGGAGGGATCCTGCGACGCGGCGAGGACGTCCCGGAAGAGGTGAAGGCCCATCAGATCGGTCTCAACGGGGTGGAGCTGCAGATATCCAGCGGTGTCCGAGGCGAGCGTCCACCCATCGGGCAGGGTGTAGCTGACCGGCGGCTGGAACGCCGACGACGTGTAGGTGCCCGCGGGCAGAGGCGAGGCAGCGGGACCGCTGGCGGCAGGGTTGGCCGATGACCCGCCGCAACCCGCGACGACCAGGATCAGGGCGAGGGACGCGAGGCCACGGATCACGCTGGCTGACCTCCTGTGGGACGGGTGGTGGACGGTGGCTGAACGACGCCCATTGTCACCCGACTGCGCCGATTGGTGCTGCCGTGCCCGGCGGGTGCGTCGGAGCGGGCCCGCGCGAGCGTCAGAGCCCCGCGACGAGCGCGGTGATCTGGTCCGGAGTCACGCGGCAGCAGCCGCCAACGAGCGTGGCCCCGGCCGCGCGCCAGCGGGTGGCGGCCGTCGCATCGACCCGCTCGGATGCGGCCCCGGTCCAGCGCCGCGCCGACGCGTCCCAGCCCTCACCGCTGTTCGGGTAGGCGACGATCGGGAGCGCTGTCACCGCCCGCATCCTCGCCACGATCTCCTCCACGAAGACCGGGGGCGTGCAGTTGACCCCGACCGCCACGACGCCTGCCGATGCCGCCGCAGCCAGGGTGGCCTCCTCCACGGTGGCGCCGCCGCGGAGCCTGGCCCCGTCCGAACAGGAGACGCTGATCCAGGCCGCGGCGGCCGGCCGGTCGGAGAGCAGCGCCGCGACCGCCTCGATCTCCTCCAGCTCCGGGATGGTCTCGACCGCCAGCACGTCCGCGGACGTGTCCACGAGCACGTCCAGACGGGCGCGATGAAACTCGCCCAGCTCGGCCACCGATCGTCCGTAGTTGCCGCGGTACTCGGAGCCGTCCGCGAGCATGGCGCCGTACGGACCGATGGACCCCGCGACGAACAGCGGAGCCTGCTCCGCAAGCCCTCTTCCCTCGAGCTCCGTGAGGTATCGCGCCCGCGCCTCCACCGCCAGGGCCACGCTCCGCCTCAGCAACGCCTCGGCCGAGGTACGGTCGATCCCCCGCGCCGCGAACCCCTCGAACGTGGCCTGGTAGCTGGCCGTGGTCGCGACCCGGGCGCCGGCCCGGTAGAAGGCGAGGTGCGCCGCGGTGATCGCCTCCGGCTCCTCGATCAGCAGGCGTGCAGACCAGAGGCGGTCGGACAGGTCGGCGCCCTGCGCCTCGAGCTGGGTGGCAAGGCCGCCGTCGAGGGGCACGGGATGGCCGGTGGCGAGCACGCTGCGGAGGTGGGTGGCATCCATGTCGAGGCCGATCGTGCCACCTCCGGCAGGGCGACGCCTCGCGCCCGCGCGGGCGCAACCCCGGCAATGCCGGAAACCACGCTCGCAGCCGCCAGCCGTGCCCGTCGCTCTAGTTGCGAAATTGCGCAACTACGCGTATGGTTGTCCCAGCGGCCCGTTGACCAGTACCCAGAACCCCGGTCGGAGACAACGACCGCCCAGCCCGGAGTCATACCCATGGCCCTCAAGACCGCGATCGTCACCCTCGAGGGCGACGGCCTCCGTTTCAGCGCCAGCGCCGGAAGCGGCCACTCGATCGTCCTTGACAGCGGCGAGGGCGACGCCGGCATGCGCCCGTCCGAGCTCCTCCCCATCGCGCTGGCCAGCTGCACCGGCATGGATGTCATCTCGATCCTGCGCAAGAAGCGCCAGGACGTCAGCGGCTACCGGATCGAGGTCGGCGGCACGCAGATGGATGCCCACCCGAACGCGTTCACCCGCCTGGACGTCACGCACGTCGTCGAGGGAACCGGCGTGGACGTCGACGCGGTTCGCCGGGCGATCGAGCTCTCCGCCACGAAGTACTGCGCCGTGGGGGCCACGCTCGCCAGTGGCGCCGTGGAGATCCACCACGGATACCTCCTGATCGACGCGGTCACGGGCGCCGAGGAGTCCGGCGACGTCCTGGTCGAAGGCCCGCACCACGACCCCACGCCCGCCACCGCTTCGGTCGCCGGCTGACCGAGCTCCCGGAGGCCGGATCGTGCTACCCCGCTCCTGTCCGCTCGTGATCGACGGGCGCTTCCGGCTCCACGCGCTCGCGTGGACCCTGGTCGCGTTCGTCGGCTACGGGATGGTGACGGCCATCATCCCGAACCCCGTGTTCGGGCGCCAGATCCCGCCGGAGGCGTTCGCGATCGCCGTCTGGCTCCTGTCCTCGCCGCTGATCGGGATCGTCGGAGCGACCTACACCGCCCCGCTGCCCGCCGCACGTGCGCAGCCCCTGCAGTTCGCTCCCATTGGGGGCGTGCAGCCCGCTGGTGGCCTGCAATCTACCGGAGCGCTGCAGCCTGCCGGATCGCTTCCCTCCAGCCCCTTCAGCCCGTCCGGCCGGACGAGGAGCGCCGGTCCTCGACGCTCGGCACGATCGGCGGCGTGGGTGCCTTTCTCGCGATCGGCTGCCCGGTGTGCAACAAGATCGCCCTGGTGCTGCTCGGCTGGAGCGGCGCCCTCTCGATCTGGGCCCCGCTGCAACCCATCCTGGGCGCCGCGTCGCTCGTGCTGCTGGCCGTGACGGCGGCGTGGCGGATCCGGCTGCGCATACGCGGTGGAGCCTGTCCCACCTGACGCTGCGGTCTCCGCGCAGCCTCCACGCAGGCTCCATCCCGCCTCCACGGATGCGCCCGAGGATCTGAACCGACGCCGAGAGTGGTGTCGCCGGTCCGCCGGCCGCGACCCTATCGGCCGGGAGGCCACAAACCCGATGCGACGACTCGCCATCTCCCTCTCGATCGCGGCACTCGCGATCCTTGCCGTGGCCGCAGCCGTCTCCGCGGCCTCGCCCGCCCCGACTCGCATGGGCATGGGCGGCCCGGTCGCCCGCGACCAGGCACTCACGGAGATCCTGGGGCTCACCTCCGCGCAGGTGATGGAGCTGCGGCACGACGGCCTCACGCTGGCCCAGATCGCAGAGCAGCAGAAGGTCGATCCCCAGGAGCTGATCGACGCGCTCGTTGCCCAGTGGAGCGCGCGGATCGACGCCCGCGTCGCCGCTGGCGCGCTCACGGCCGACCAGGCAACCGCGCTCAAGGCGAACCTGGCGGTCCAGGCGAAGTCCATGGTCAACCAGGCAGCGCCGGGCGGCATGCGGGGCGCGGCCATCGGCGCCGGTCGTGGGATGGACGGTGGCGGGATGGGCGCCGGCCGCGGCCTCAACGGTCGTGGCACCTACGGTGGTGGCATGAGCGGGATGCGTGGGGCCGGCAACGGGACCTGCACCGGCGTCGTGCCCGGGACCGGCACGACGCCGTAGCGGAGAACGCCGAGAATGGGGACGGCCCGGACCAGCCCGGTCCCGGCCGTCCCGTCATGTCGGAGCCAATCATGTCGAGGATCCTCGTCGTCGATGACGAGCCGCATATCGTTGAGGTCGTCCGCGCCTACCTGGTTCGGGACGGCCATGACGTCGTGACGGCGGCGGACGGCGAGACGGCGCTGGAGCTGGCCCGCGAGACCGTGCCGGACCTGGTGGTGCTGGACGTGATGCTCCCCCGCCGGTCCGGCTTCGAGGTGCTCAGGGAGCTTCGTGCGAGCGGCAGCGGAGCCGCCGTGATCATGCTGACCGCCCGCGACGACGTCATCGACCGTGTGGCAGGCCTGGAGATCGGCGCGGATGACTACGTCACCAAGCCGTTCGAGCCCCGCGAGCTGGCGGCCCGGGTCGGGGCCGTGCTCCGCCGCCTCGGCCCGACGGGCACAGCGCGCTCGCCCGAGCCTGCGGAGACCAGCGCGACGTCCGAGCGCTGGCTCGACCTGGAGATCGATCGGGCGGCCCGCGAGGTCAGCCGGGGCGACGGCGAGGTGATCCCGCTGACCAGAGCCGAGTTCGACCTGCTCGTGACCTTCGCCACCCATCCCGGCACCGCTCTCACGCGCGAGCAGCTGGGCGAGCGGGTCTTCGGCGAGACCTTCGACGCCTTCGACCGCACGATCGACAGCCACGTCAAGAACCTCCGCCACAAGCTCGGGACGCGGTCCGCCGGGGCGCCGTACGTGGAGACTGTCCGTGGCGTGGGCTACCGGGGAGCGCGGCAGTGAGCCTCCGCACCCGGCTGGCGGCAGCGTTCGCGCTGGTGGCCATCCTCACCGCGGTCGCAATCGCGCTCACCGCGCCCACGATCGTCGGCCGCGGCTTCGCGGCCATGCAGGCCGACCCGGCAGCAGGCGCCGTGGGCGGTGGCATGGGCGGAGGGATCGGCGCCGGGCGCGGCGGCGGCGCGGGCGCGGGCATGGGTGGGCAGCACGCCGCTCAGGTCCAGCAGGAGACCACGGAGACGATCATCGCGGTCGCCGCGGTGGCCGCGATCGTGGCGTCCCTGCTCGGAGTCTTCCTGGCGACGCGGATGACGCGCCCGCTCGGCCGGCTGGAGCACGCCGCGGCGGAGATCGCCCGCGGCCGGACCGAAGTACGCTCTGGGCTGGGCGACCGCAGGGACGAGATCGGCTCGCTCGGGCGCTCGTTCGACGGCATGGCCGCGGAGCTGCAGGCGGCCGAGACGACGCGTCGCCGGTTCTTCCAGGACGCGGCCCATGAGCTCAAGACGCCGCTCGCCGTCATCGACGCGACGACCTCCGCGGTCCTGGATGGCGTCTATCCCCACGACGACCTTCACCTGGAGACGATCCGCACCCAGTCGCGGCTCCTGGGACGGATCGTGGACGACCTGCGCACCGTGAGCCTGGCCGATGCCGGCACGCTGCCGCTCCGGCGCGAGCGCATGGACGTGGACGCGCTCCTTGACGCCATCGCGCGCGACATGCAGCCTCGAGCGACCGTCGCGGCGATCACCGTGACCTCCCGGACCGTGGGTGCGCCGGTCGTGGTCGCAGATCCGGATCGCCTGCGCCAGGTCCTGTCAGCCCTCGTGGACAACGCGCTGCGCCACGCGCCCACGGGGGGCTGGGTGAAGCTGGAGGCGCGCGCCGAGGGCGCCTGGTCGGTGCTGGCGGTCGTGGACTCCGGGCCCGGCGTTGCGGAAGCGGACCTCGCACACGTCTTCGACCGCTTCTACCAGGCCGACGAGTCGCGCGACCGCTCGACCGGGACGTCCGGCCTCGGGCTGGCGATCGCCAGGTCGCTGGTGGAAGCTCAGGGCGGGACAGTGACGGCAGCGAACGAGCCGGGTGCGGGAGCACGTTTCGAGGTCCGCCTGCCGGTCGCAGCGCCGCCCTGACGGCGCAGGCGACTGGATTCCCACCGCCGATTCGGTGCACGACGCCGCGTCGGATACCCTGTCCCTGCACTCCGGCGCAGGGGACCCCGTCATCGGTACGATGACGACCAGCCTGCGCGACGTGCTCAACCATGTCCTGGCGGTCCATGCGGGCCGATCCAGGGATCGCGCGGCTCGTGCCGCCCATCTCCCGTAGCGAGGTCTGACAACCGCAGTGCGCAAACGCAAGGTGAACTACCCGGTGGCGAAGACCGCCACCAAGGGCGGGCGGAACCCCCTGGCCCCCGGCGACCCGAGGAGCAATCGAACGCCGGCAACCACGATCGACATGACCGCGCTTGAAGGTCGAAACGACCTCTCCGTGGGCGACCGCGTTCGGATCGGCGGCGCGGGCCTGTACGCCGGCGAGCTGGCCGTCGTCACGGCGCTGGCCATGGGCGTCATCCCCTCCGCCACCGTCAAGACGGACGAGGGACGGTCGCGCCGGGTCCGTGCGATCGACGTCGAGCGGGTCCACCCGGAGCAGTAGCTCACCTGCGGCGCCTCCAGCCTGCGAGCCCGGGGGGCCGCATCGCGCGCCCCCGGCTAGACTCCGTGTCATGACGACACGACAGGACACTCTTCGCGCAGCCCTCGGCGGGGTCGGGGTCTGGAGCTTCGGCCTGCAGGCAAATCGCGCTGTGGACGGGCAGGCGGCCGTCTCGGCGTATGAGGGCCTCGGCTACGCAGCCACCTGGTTCCCGGAGAGCATCGGCAGCAAGGAGGCGCTCGCGCACGCGGCGCTGCTCCTGGCCGCAAGCCCGCGCATGGTGATCGCCACGGGCATCGCCAGCATCTACGCACGCGACGCGGCCGCCATGATCAGCGGCGCCCGGACACTTGCCGAGGCGTACCCCGGCCGGTTCGTCCTGGGGATCGGCGTGAGCCACGCCCCGTCCGTTGCCGCACGCGGTGGCACCTATGGACGTCCGATCGAGACGATGACGGCCTACCTGGATGCCATGGACGCCGCCGCATGGGCCGGTCCTGAGCTGCCAGACCGGCCCCCTGTGATCCTGGCGGCCCTCGGACCGCGGATGCTGGATCTGGCCGCTGAACGCACCGACGGCGCCCACCCGTACTTCGTCCCGGTCGAGCACACGCGTTTCGCTCGCGAGCGGATTGGCCGGGATCCAGTCCTCGCGGTGGAGCTCACGGCCGTCCTGGACTCAGACCCGGCACGGGCGCGAGAGACGGCCCGGGCCTTCGCGACGCGCTACCTGGCCGCTGTCAACTACGCGAACAACCTTCGCCGTCTCGGCTGGTCCGACGAGGACATCGCGGGCGGCGGCAGCGATCGGCTCCTGGACGCTGTGATCGCACAGGGCAATGCCACTGCGATCGCCCGCCGGGTCCGCGAGCACCTGGACGCGGGCGCCGACCATGTCTGCGTCCAGGTCCGGTCCATGGACCCCGCGGATCTCTGCCTGGAGGCGTACTCGGAGCTGCGCGACGCGCTGGGCGAGGTCACGGTCTAGGGCGCCGGGCAACCCCGGCGGGAGCGCGGAGCTAGGCGGGGGCCGTCTCGACCGAGATCGTCCCGTCCGCGCCCTCGAGGAGCTGCGGCTCACCACGCTCGGCCCGAAGGCGGTTCGCATACTCGAGGCTGCCCTTGTCGCCCGCGGCGACGTCCTTGCGCGCCGGCACCACCCTGCCGTGGTAGTCATGGTGTGCGACGGGACCGAGGACGCAGCGACCGTCCTCGAGCGCGTTGACGATTGCCCGTCCCAGCGCTCCCTCGGCCTGCCAGCCCTCGCCGTTGTCGATCAGGTTCTGGAGGAACGCCACCGGGTAGTTGTTCAGCCCGTCGCGCTCGGCTTCGAGCTCCGGATCGATCATCGTGCAGGACCCCTCGTGCGGAGATGGGCTCCGGACCGCCACGCAGACGGTTCACCCAGGGTCGATTGTAGGGCGGCAGGGCGACGCGGCGGCGGAGCGAATGTGCGGCGCGGCGCTCAGCGGTCGCCGAGCGGCCGGTGGCGATCAGCCGCCGGCGTCCAGGGGGGCTCCGATCCGCACGGCGAGGAAGGCCAGCCGGGTCACCGCCTCGATCCCGCGAGTCGAGCCTGCCGGCGCGACGACCACGGCACCCGCCCGGAACTCGAGCGCCGCGCCGTCCAGGCGGAACACGCCCTCGCCCTCGAGCGCGTGGTAGACCGCGCGTCGCTCGGGGTGGGGCGGGATCATGCCCCCCGGCTCGAGGCCGCCCACGAGCACCTTGAGGTCATCCTCGTCCACGAGCAGCGCCGGCTGCGGGCCGGGGGCGGCGTACGTGACGATCTCGCGCCAGTCTGGAGTGAACGTGCGGGGGTCCATGGCGTCTCCTTGACGAGCTGGTTCCGGTCGGGACCTAATTCATAGTAATCTAGTCAACATTATGGATCAACCAGCGGTCGATCTCTCCCGCCTGCTCCCGGCCGTGGACGACGATGCCCTGCTCGAGCACCTCCGTACCGTCATGGACCCGGAGCTCGGCCTCAACATCGTCGACCTGGGACTCGTGTACGAGAGTGACGTGCACGCCGGAGTCGCGCACGTCCTGATGACCACGACATCGCCCGCCTGCCCCATAGGCTCCTACCTCGAGGACCAGGTCCGGTGGGCGCTCCTGGAGATCCCCGGCGTGGTGGACGTCGAGGTGGAGGTCACCCACGAGCCGGCGTGGTCGCCGCAGCTGATGACGCCCGCGGCGCGGATCGCGCTGGGCTGGCAGGCCTGACCGTGCAGGCGGCCCACGCGCCCAGCGGCCGATTCGTCCTGCTGGCGATGGGCGGGATCGCGCTCCTGGCGGGCCTCGCCGGCGCGCTCGTGCTCCTGGGAACGCTGATGCCCGTCGATGCCGGGCGCCTCGCGGCGGGACACGGGCGGCTCATGACGCTCGGTTTCCTGGGGACCGTCATCGCGCTGGAGCGTGCGGTGGCGCTCGGCCGGCCGCTGGGCTACGCCGCGCCGCTGGCAACGGGCGTGGGTGCGCTCGCCATCGTGCTCGGTCTTCCACCGGCTCCGGCCGCATGGCTCCTGGTGGCAGGGGGCGTGTTTCTGGTCGGGACGTACGCCGCCTTCGCGACCCGCGAGCGGTCCCTGCACCTGGGGATCCAGGCCGCAGGAGCCGGGGCGTGGCCCGTGGCCGCGCTGCTACTGGCGGTGGGGCGGCCCGTGTCGGACGCGCTGCCGTGGCTCGCCGCGTTCCTC
The DNA here is from genome assembly GCA_963766735.1 of uncultured Chloroflexia bacterium. Classification (GTDB taxonomy): domain Bacteria; phylum Chloroflexota; class Limnocylindria; order Limnocylindrales; family CSP1-4; genus CAIXZV01. The sequence continues at coordinate 112,266 of CAVYBU010000008.1, read as the reverse complement.
GTCCTGACCATCGCGGGGGAACGCCTCGAGCTCGCGCGCCTCGGCCAGCTCACCCTGCTCAAGCGACGCCAGTTCATCGTGGCTGCGTGGATCTTCGTCGCCGGGGTCACCGGATCGCTGGCGGTTCCCGATGCCGGGACGCGGGTTGGCGGCATCGGGCTCCTGGCGCTCGCGGCCTGGCTGGCGAGGAACGATCTGGCGCGGCGCACGGTCCGCATGCCCGGCGTGACCCGCTTCATCGCTCTGTCGCTGCTCACGGGCTACGCCTGGCTGGCCGTGGCCGGCGCCGCATGGCTGGTCACGGGCACCGACGGCGGCGGCGCCTACGACGTGCGTCTCCACGCGCTGTTCCTGGGGTTCGTGATCTCGATGGTCTTCGGACACGCGCCGGTGATCGTGCCGGCGGTGCTGCGGGTGCCGCTTCCGTACACGCCGGTCTTCTACGGACACCTCGCCCTGCTGCACGCCGGGCTGCTCATCAGGATCATTGGCGGGGATGTGCTGGGGCTCCCCCGGGCGTGGGAGCTCGGCGGCCTGCTCAACGTGGTGGCGATCCTGCTGTTCGTCGGCGTCTCGGCCGCGAGTGCGATTGGCGAGCTGGCTCGTCGACGGCGGGGCCGCCGCGGCCGACGGCCGACCTGAGCCGGCGCTACGCCAGCGCTGAGTTGCAGACAGGGCGGGGCCGCTCCGGATGGCCCGGGAGTGTGACCGGGACAGGGCCTGGGCGAGGCTCGAGATGGCCGGGTCAGCGCCCGAGAGGCTCCACCGGGTCCCCGACGGCGATCCTCCCCGGCTGCTGAACCTCCGCGTACATGCCGAACGGAACGCCCTTCGGGCGTTGCATCAGCGGCCGGTACTCGGCGATGCGTTTGAGCGTGTCGAAGTCCTTCACGCCGGTTGCCGGATCCTGGGTCGTGACCACGCAGCGCGGGATCGGCCCGAAGACCCGGACGACGGCCTCGCCGATGCGAACCGCCAGGCCGTCCCACGTGTCCTCTTCGAACGGGTCGCAACCATCGAGCTCCAGGTCGATCCGGAACCGCCGCGGATCGAGATCCGGGCGGTCGCTGCGGGCACCAAGGTCGCGGACCGAGGCCAGGGAGATGAGCGACAGCCGGTGGACATCCGAACCGTCGCCCTCGAGATCGGCGCGGACCAGCTGCAGCGGCTGGCCCACGAACGCACCGATGGCATCGGCGAGCGGACCCAGGAGGAAGTGTCCGGGAACCGGCCTGCCCCAGACATCCGTCACGTGCGGGGCACCCAGCAGGTTCGCTGCAGAGGTGGCCACGGACCCGTCCGGGAAGGCGATACTCAGCGTCTCCGCATCGGGGTCAAACGACGATCGGACGCGGACCAGCGGCCCGTGATCGGCGCCCGTGAACAGGCGTCCTGCCTCGTTCACGAGGTGGAAACGACGGTTCGAGGGGATGCCGGTCGCCGTCAGCTGCACGCTCTCGGGGTGCAGGAGCCCCATGCTCTTCACGGGTGCCACGTTGAGGCGGGCCAGCCGCGGCGCTGGAGACGACGGCGTCATGCGGTCCCTTTCGACGGTGTGCCGGGATCACGCCCGTTCGCGACAGGCCCGGAGGACGGTCCCGGTAGCGGGGCAAGGGTACGCGCGCGCCAGCGATGCCGTCGGCACATGGAACGGCACCGTTCAGCGCACCGTCCACCCCGCGTTGGTGCGATCATCGCCCGTGCACCGCGTCACGTTCGCCGGAGGCGAGCCCGTGGTGGCCAGCCGGCGGAGGGTCGAGATGTCGGAAGCGCGCACGGATGATCGGGGGCGGCCGGGCGGCCCGCTGGCCGGCCCGCTCGGGGCTCTGGCCGGGTTTGTGCTCGTGCTCGTGGCGGCCCTCGCCCTGCGCGAGGTGGCATCGCTCCTGGTCCCCGTGCTGTTCGGGCTGTTCATCGCACTGGTCGCGTGGCCGCTGGTCGGCAAGCTGGAGCGGCGGGGCGCCCGGCGCTCGGTGGCCCTCGCCGTCGCGATGCTGACGATCCTCGCGGTCGTCCTGGCGGCCGTGGCGATCATCGCCATCTCGATTGGCGAGCTGGTCATCCAGGTGCCCAAGTACGAGAGCCGCCTGCGTGACCAGATTGCCGCCTTCCGCGACCTGCTCGCACAGGTCGGGATCGCCACCGATGTGGGGGCGATCACGGCGATCATCTCTCCGGAGATGCTCACGTCCCTCATCCGGCCGGTCGGATCCGCCGTCTCCGGCGCCGGCCTGGGGCTCTTCATCCTCGCCTTCACGATGATCTACGCGCTCTTCGGGGCGGCCGGCCTCCACGCACGAGCGGCAGCAGCGTTCGGCGAGGGGCATCCCCTCCTGGCGGGCGCCGAGCAGTTCGGGACCGACCTGCGTCGATACCTCCTCGTCCGTGCGCAACTGGGGCTGTTCGCCGCGGTGTTCGTGCTGGTGCTCCTCATCGTCCTCGGCGTGCCGCTGCCGGGTCTCTGGGCGTTCCTCGTCTTCGCCGCCAGCTTCATCCCCAACGTGGGCACGTTCATCGCGGTCATCCCGCCGACGATCCTCGCGTTCCTCGAGGGTGGGGTCGGGACGGCGGTGGCGGTCGTGGTCGGGTACACGCTCATCAACTTCGCCCAGGATCACTTCCTCCAGCCGGTCATGATGGGCAACGAGCTCAACCTGAGCCCGCTGGTCGTCTTCCTCTCGGTGCTCGTATGGGCGTGGATCCTGGGCGCCGGCGGGGCGCTCCTGGCGGTGCCGCTGACCGTCGGGCTGGTCATGGTCATGGAGGCGTTCCCGTCATCTCGAGGGTTCGCGGCCCTGCTTCGCAACAAGGTCGAGCCACCAGCGGGGAGCGTGGAGACCGCGCCCGACGGCACGACCCGATGAGCGGCGTCGATCTCCCCTACCTGAGCGCCGGTGACGCCCTGGCGGCCTTCCGATCGCGGGAGCTGAGCCCGGTCGAGCTGCTGGATGCCGTTCTCCGGCGGGCTGAGCTGGTCGAACCAGCCATCAACGCGCTGACGACCATCCGGCGTGACACGGCCCTGGCGGCCGCTCGCGAGGCGGAGGCACGCTACCTCGGCCGGGGCGGCGGCGAGCCACGGGCGCTCGAGGGACTGCCGGTCGGCGTCAAGGAGGAGCAGGCCATCGAGGGTGAGCCTCTACAGCTGGGCTCGCACCTCATGGACGGCTACGTCGCCGACGTCACGCATCCCGTTATCGAGCGCATCGTCGCCGCCGGAGGCGTGGTCCACGCGCGCACGGCGACCCCCGAGTTCAGCTCCGCCGGCTTCACGCACACGCCGCTGTGGGGCGTCACCCGCAACCCGTGGAACACCGAGTGCACGCCCGGCGGTTCCTCGGGCGGCTCCGGGGCTGCGCTGGCGTCCGGCACCGCGACGCTCGCGACCGGATCGGACATCGGCGGCTCGATCCGGATCCCGGCCTCGCTCTGCGGCGTGGTGGGCTACAAGCCGCCCTACGGCCGGGTCCCCGCGCTACCGCCGTTCAACCTGGACGCCTATTGCCACGACGGCCCGATGGGCCGGAGCGTGGCCGACGTCGCGCTGCTCCACAACGTCATCGCGGGGCAGCACCCGATCGACCAGGCCAGCCTCCCGTTCCCGGGACCAATCACCGTGGACGGCAGCCCCGGGCGCATCGCCGGCCGACGGATCGCCTGGGCTCGCACCCTCGGCGATGCCCCGGTTGACCCGGAGGTGGCCGCGGCAACGGCTCGGGTCGCGTCCACGCTGGCCGATCTCGGTGCGATCGTCGAGGAGGTCGAGATCCCGATCTCGATGGAGATGCTGTTCCGGGCGGCGTTCGCACACTACGGCGCGATCATGGGCCCCAGCGTGGACGAGGTGGCCGCCGGGCAGGACGAGCGGCTGACGCCCTACGTCCGGGCCTTCCGCGACAAGGCGGACGCCGGGTTCGCCGAGGTGGGCTTCTACGGCGGCCTCAAGCTGGAATCGGAGATCGACGCCGCCGTCACAGACGTGCTCGCACCCTACCTGGCGTTCGTCTGCCCCACGATGGCGACGATCGGCTACGCCGCCGACGACGATTACACCGAGACCAGGGTCACCGTGGGCGGCGTGGAGCTTGACTTCTACCTGCAGGCCGCGCTCACGCCGCTGTTCAACCTCCTGAGCCGTCGGCCGGTGCTGGCCGTGCCGAGCGGAATCGCCTCGAACGGGGTCCCGACCGGCGTCCAGGTCGTGGGCCGACCGTACGACGATGCGACCGTGTTCGACGTGGCCGGGGCACTGGAGGCAGCATCCGGGTGGTGGGCGTCGCCGGGCTGGCGCCCGGGGGCCATCGCAAGGTGACGGCGCTTGCTCAGCCCGGTCCGGGGACGCCCAGGCGGATCGCGATCCCGATCTGAGGGCTGGCCTCCAGGTTCCGAGAACGACGGCCCTCCCACCAGAACAGGAGGCGACCCAGCACGCCATAGCGCCGTCGGATGAGACCGATGGTGGCTGCCGTCTCGGCTTCGTCCTGCAGGCGCGCCGTGCCCTCGACGGCATCGCCGGTGACGCGGCCCCGCATGTCGCACGGGGCAAGCAGGACCCTGTCGCCGTTCCGGAGCCGCTTGGCCTTGCCCGCGGACTTCGCAGTGAAGACCACCAGCTCGTCGCCCTGGCGGGCCAGCCAGACCGGGGTGGCGACGGGTGTGCCGTCCCTCCGGAATGTTGTCAGCGACAGGTACCTGCCTCTCGCCAGCGTCTCGAGATCCATCGGGCGTTCCGCCCTCCCTGTGGGGGGTGCGAGGGGCCGGTCACCCGGCGTTTGAGACTGTCGCGACGGGAGCAGGCCGGACGATTATCGTCGATTGCCCGCCCTTCTTCCCACTCGAGCAGGGGCAGAATTGGGCGTCTCGGCCTGCAGCCGAGGGCGGGTCGGCCCCGCTCATCGTCACGGCGGCCGCGTAGGGTGCTCATAGCGGCCCCGATAGATGCCATGCCTAGCCTCGGGGCCATGCGGAGGCAACAGTGAGCGCAGTCGATACAGGCGCCCTTCCAACCGGCGCCGGATACATGGGGATGAGCCGACCCGACGGGATGCCGGAGCTCGTCCGCTGGGTGGACGAGATCGCCGCCCTGGCAATGCCGGATCGTGTGCACTGGTGCGACGGCACCGACGAGGAGTACGCCGCGCTGTGCGGCGAGCTCGTCGAGGCTGGCACGTTCACGAAGCTCGATCCCGAAAAGCGTCCGAACAGCTTCCTGGCGCGTTCCGACCCGAGCGATGTCGCCCGCGTCGAGGACCGCACCTACATCTGCTCGCGTGAAGCGGCCGATGCCGGCCCCACCAACAACTGGCGCGACCCCGACGAGATGCGGGCCACCCTCACCGACCTGTTCCGCGGATCCATGCGCGGCCGGACCATGTACGTGATCCCGTTCTCGATGGGCCCGCTGGGCTCCCGGATCAGCCGCCTGGGCGTGCAGATCACGGACTCCGCCTATGTCGTGGTCAACATGAGGATCATGACCCGGATGGGCGCTCCGGCGCTGGACGTGATCCGGGCCGCCGGTGACTTCGTTCCCTGCCTCCACTCCGTCGGTGCCCCGCTCGGGCCGGGCGATCAGGACGTGCCCTGGCCGTGCGACGCGGAGACCAAGTACATCGTCCACTTCCCCGATACCCGTGAGATCTGGTCGTACGGATCCGGGTACGGCGGCAATGCCCTGCTGGGCAAGAAGTGCTACGCGCTCCGGATCGCGTCCGCGATCGCCCGCGATGAGGGCTGGCTGGCCGAGCACATGCTGATCATCAAGGTCACCGCGCCGGACGGCCGCCGCAAGTACTTTGCCGGCGCCTTCCCGTCCGCGTGCGGCAAGACCAACCTCGCGATGCTGGTGCCAACCCTGCCCGGCTGGAAGGTCGAGACGGTCGGCGATGACATCTGCTGGATGCGCTACGGGGACGACGGGCGCCTGTACGCCATCAACCCGGAGGCCGGGTTCTTCGGCGTCGCGCCCGGCACCAGCGAGAAGACGAACTACAACGCCATCCGCACCCTGGATGCGAACTGCATCTACACCAACGTCGGCCTCACCGACGATGGCGACGTGTGGTGGGAGGGCCTGACCGAGACACCGCCGGCGCACCTGATCGACTGGACCGGGCGCGACTGGACGCCGGACGCCGGACGCCCGGCCGCCCACCCCAACTCCCGGTTCACGGCTCCTGCACGGCAGGACCCGGCCATCGCCGACGAGTGGGAGGACCCGGCCGGGGTCCCGATCGACGGCATCATGTTCGGCGGCCGCCGCGCAGGCGTCGTGCCGCTCGTGCGAGAGGCCTTCGACTGGTCGCACGGCGTGTTCATGGGCTCGATCATGAGCTCGGAAACCACCGCCGCGGCGTTCGGCGAGGTCGGCAAGCTGCGCTTCGACCCGTTCGCCATGCTCCCGTTCTGCGGCTACAACATGGCCGACTACTGGGCGCACTGGCTGGATGTCGGGCGCGCGACCACGCCCGACAAGCTGCCGCGGATCTTCTACGTCAACTGGTTCCGCCGCGGCGCCGACGGGCGCTGGCTGTGGCCCGGCTTCGGCGAGAACAGCCGGGTCATCGAGTGGATGTTCCGACGCTGCGACGGCGAGGTGGAGGCGGAGCGCACGCCGATCGGCCTGCTGCCGGCTCCGGCCGACCTGGACACGACCGGGCTGGACATCGCGGAAGAGGATCTCGCAGAGCTGCTGCGCGTGGACGGCCCCGCGATCGCTGCGGAGCTGTCGCAGATCCAGGAGCACTACGCGCGTTTCGGCGATCGGCTGCCGCCGGAGCTTGCCGGGCATCTCGCGACGCTCGGCGGGGAGCTGCAGACCTAGGAAGCTGGGGGGGTAGGCGGTCCGGGGTGGGGTCTCAGGCCATGCGTTCCGGTGCGACCTCACCACCGGCCGGCGTGTAGTAGCGGCGGTACTCCCCCGGCGACATCGCGCAGGATCGGTAGAAGACCTTGTAGAACTGGTGCAGGTTCGTGTAGCTGACGGCGCGGGCGATCTCCGCCACGGAGAGGTCCGTCCCCAGCAGGAGCCGCTTCGCCTCGGCCACGCGGACCTGCGTCACGTACTCCTTGAAGCTCACGCCGGTCACGTCCTTGAACACGTGCCGGACGCGGGACGGGCTCACGTGGACGACCTCTGCCACGTCGTCCAGGGTGATGCTCTCGCGGCAGTGGCGGTCCACGTAGGCCAGAACCGGCCGGATCTGCTCCCGGCGATCGGCGGCGGCACGAACAGCAGCCGCCTTCCCGCCGGCGCCCCGCTCCCGGTTGACCAGGGCAAGGGCCCGGCGCAGCGTCGCGTCGGCCAGGTGCCGCTCCGCCGGATCGTGGCGCTCCCACATCTCGCGCAGCTCGTGCAGGACCGGTGCCACCTCCGCCGCCAGCGGTGAGCACCCGCGGATGCGCGGCGACGCGACCCGTTCGTCCACGCGGAACGGTGCGAGGTACCCGAGATCCAGCTCCCGGCACCCCGGCCCGGCGACAAGCTCCGGCCGGAACAGCACCAGCAGCAGGCGCAGGGACGACCCGGGATCCGCCAGGGCCACGTGCGGCTGCGAGTTGTCGATGAAGAAGATGTCACCGGCCTCCGCCGGGATCGCCCGACGGCCGAACAGGAAGGCGCCCCGACCCTCGAGCACCACCGCGATCTCGAGGTGATCGTGCCAGTGCATCCGGTCAGCGTCTCCCCGGGCCGTGTACTCGAGCACGGCCAGCGGGAAGGCGGGCTCCAGGTCCTGCTGCCAGACATAGACGGCCATGCACCGACGGTCGCAGGCCGCCAGCCGTATCGGACAGGGCCGTTTGGATCGATCCGGATGCTCCTCACGGACCGGGCAGCCGCTTCTGCCACTTCATCGACCCTCTCTGGCATTGCCGGATCCGCCGTCCGGGACCACGATCAAGGCCTCGAGATCCGCCCTTCACCCAGGAGAGATCCGGCCATGGCCTTCCCGCACCTGTTCAGCCCGCTCCAGATGGGCAACATCGAGCTCCCCAACCGCATCGTCCACGTGCCCACGGACATCAGCTCCTCGCACGCGGACGGCGAGGTGAGCGAACGCGACATCCATCACCACGGCGACATCGCACGCGGTGGCAGCGGGTTCATCATCGTGGGTGCCACGACGCCCGACATGAAGACCGGCCGGCCCACGGTGACCTGCCTCGTGGCCGACGGCGACAACTACGTCCCGGGCCTCGCCCGCCTGGCCGAATCCATGCACCGCTACGGCGCGAAGTGCGCGGTCCAGCTCCAGCACCCGGGGCGCCAGTGCGCGATCCCCCGCTACAACACCCTGGGCGCCACGGACCGGATCCTCAAGCTGCCGTGGTCAGCCGGTCACGAGATCATCTACGAGAACGCGGAGGAGAAGGGCAAGGAGATCCGCGAGGCCTCGATCTCCGAGATCCTGGAGCTCGTTGACCTGTTCAGCGAGGCGGCCTGGCGGGTGAAGCAGGCCGGCTTTGACGCAGTGGAGCTCCACGCGGCCCACGGCTACCTCCTGTCGGAGTTCATGAGCCCGTACCTCAACATGCGCAACGACCGGTTCGGTGGCAGCTTCGAGAACCGGATGCGGTTCCCGCTTGCGGTCATCGACTCGATCCAGAAGAAGTGCGGGAAGTCCTTCCCCGTGCTCGTCCGCTACTCGTTCGAGGAGTGGTGCGAGGGCGGCCGAGGGATGGAGGAGGGCGTCGAGACGGCGCGCGTCCTCGAGCGGGCCGGGTGCGCTGCCGTGGACCTGTCCCAGGGCATGCAGGAAAGCCCCGGCGCCGGCTTCGACCCGATGCAGTACCCCCAGGGCTGGGCGACGTACGCCGCCGAGGCCGTCAAGAAGGCGATCCGGATCCCGGTCATCACCAGCCACTCGCTGCGTGACCCCGAGTACTGCGAGCAGATCCTGGCCGAGGGCAAGACGGACCTGGTCGGGCTGGCCCGGCAGCTCCTGGCGGATCCCTACTGGCCGGTCAAGGCCCAGTACGGGAAGGTCAAGTCGATCCGCAAGTGCATCTCGTGTCTCGGCGGCTGCTGGCAGGAGTCGCTGCTGGCGAAGAAGGAGATCGCCTGCTCGATCAACGCTGCCTGCGGGAACCCGGCCTACCACGACATGCAGCCGACGCCCAGGCCCGTGCGGGTGGCGGTCGTCGGTGGCGGGCCGGCGGGCATGGAGGCGGCCCGGATCGCCACGGAGCGCGGGCACCAGGTCACGCTGTTCGAGAAGCACGCGGAGCTGGGCGGGGCGATGCTCTACGTCTGCCTGGTCCCGGGCAAGGAGAAGATGCGCTGGTACCTGGACTGGATCCGGGACCAGCTGCTCGACCTGGACGTGGACATCCGTCTCAACCACGCGCCGACGGTGGACGAGCTGCGCGGCTTCGACCTGGTGCTCAACGCCACGGGGGCGGTCTCGTACGTGCCCGAGGTGGCCGGTGACGCCTCGCGCGTGGTGCCCTTCGAGGAGGCGATGGCCTGTCCCAAGATCGCCTGCGAGTGCCACCCGGGTGGGCGGAAGATGCGCAAGCTCGGTGCCCGCGTGCTGCTGTGGGGCGATTCGTATGCGGCCACTGATACCGCGGCGTTCCTCGCGGACATCGGCAAGCAGGTCACGATCGTGACCGAGAACCGGGAGTTCGCAGCGGACTGCGAGGTCATCCACATGTACGTCCTGCGCAAGCGCTTTGCGCAGGGTGACGCGGAGGTGCTCTCGTCCCGACCCTACAAGCACCCCGTCACCGTGATCACGAGCACCACGGTGGAGGAGGTCCAGGCAGGCTCCGCGGTCCTCCGGGACAAGGACTTCGCGCGGACCACGATCGAGGTCGACGACGTCGTGACCTGCCACACCCGGCCCGAGGTTGCGCTCTTCGGTGAGCTGCGGGCGGCCGGCGTGCGGGTCCTCAACGTGGGCGATTCCGTGGCGCCGCGGAACCTGTACTACGCGGTGAAGGAGGGCTCCGCGTTCGGGCTGGCAATCGACGAGCACCTGCTGTTCAACCCGAACGGGGCGATCGTCAACGACCTGCCGATGGACGTCCTGGCGCAGCTGACCCGGGACGAGGGGCCGTCGTACTCGGCGAAGCGGATGGAGGAGCTGGTGAGCGGCGCGAGCCGCCAGGGGTAGCTGGAGCCAGGCTGTCGCCCGTCGCCCGTCGGGGTCGGCCGGTCACCCGATCACCGTGCCCTGGTGATAGACGAGGACCCACCCGGCGATCGTCCTTCGCCACACCGAGACACGCCGGGTCCGTCGCTCGCCCTGGAGGAGCTGGTAGGTCGCCAGCCAGGTGTCGGCCCCTGCCTCGCGGACAGCGAAGTCGCTCACCTGGAGGCCCTCGAGGGGGTCATACGCCGCGTCCGCGTAGCGGCGCTCAAGCTCCTTGAGACACACCAGGCGGTCGTAGACGCGACCCGACGCGCCAACCTCCCAGTAGTCCGGGACGGTCATCGCCTCGAAGTTGGCGCGGCTCGTTCCATGTTCCGGGCGGTGGAAGACTGGCTCCCGGTCACGCAGCTCGCGAGCGACCGATGCGGCGTCGGGATCCATCGCGGGACTGTGACCGGACTTCCGGACCACGTCAACCCACCTGGCAGATGCTCAGCCAGGGACGAGCCACTCCCCATCATGGGTGACCCTGCGCACGGCGAGATCGTCGTCCAGCTCCACGAGGTCCGCGCGCTGACCGACGGCGAGCCGGCCGCGGTCGGTAATGCCCAACAGCGCCAGCGGGTTGCGGCTGGCTGCAGCCGAGGCCACGGGAAGCGGGAGACCCGACCGGACGAGGTTGCGGACGGCCGAGTCCAGCGCGATCACGCTTCCCGCCAGGGTGTCCGTGCCGGCGAGGGTGAGGCGACTTCCCTTGACCTCCACGTCCAGGCCGCCGCTCAGGCTGCGCCCCTCGCCCATCCCGGCGATCGCCAGCGCGTCGCTCACCAGGATCAACCGGTCAGCGGGCTTGGTCCGCGTGATGATCGGCCACAGCGAGGGATGCACATGGTGGCCGTCCGCGATGAGCTCCACGTACGCGGCATCATCGGTCAGCGCCGCGACTGCCAGACCCGGCGCGTGGTGCACGACCCCGGTCATCGCGTTGAACAGGTGGGTCGTGGTGCGACCGCCGGCCGCGTAGCCTGCCCGAGCCTGATCCACGGTGGCGGCCGAGTGACCCAGGGAGGGAGCCACCCCGTTGGCCGCCAGCCAGCCGATCAGCCCCAGCCCTCCGGGGATCTCCGGCGCGACGGTCATGACCTTCATTCCCGGCAGCAGCGGAGCCAGCGACTCGAAGGCAACCGCCGACGCGTCCGCGATGAAGGCCGGGTTCTGCGCCCCCTTGCGCGCGGGCGAGATGAACGGCCCCTCCAGGTTGAAGCCCAGCGGCGCGGAACCGTCCAGCGGCGCCTCGGGTATCCAGCCGCGCACCCGATCCGCGAACTCCCGCAACGTGTCGAGCGAGGCCGTCACCGCGGTGGGCAGGAACGACGTCACGCCGTGCCGCAGCAGCGCCCGCGCCATCCCGTCCAGGTCTGCCGTGGAGCCCATCGCGTCGTGACCGCCCCACCCGTGCACGTGCACGTCCACGAACCCCGGCACGACGAGCGGCCCGGACGCCTCGGCGTCATCGGGCTCGATGGCCGCGATCCAGCCGTCCTGCACGTGCAGCCGCCCCGGGACGATCGCCTCGTCCAGGACGAGCCGCCCACGAACGACCACCGCCCGCACGCTACCCATATGCCGCCTCCTCGCGCCACGTCTCCCACATCGCCAGGAGGTTCCCGGGCGGCACGTTCGGCTGCACGTTGTGGACGGTCGCGAAGACGAACCCGCCGCCCTCGCGCATGTCCTCGATCCGGCGCCGGACCTCCGCCCGGACCTCGTCGGGCGTCCCGCCGCCCAGGATCCCCTGTGTGTCCACGCCTCCGCCCCAGAAGGTGATGTCGCGCCCGAACTCGCTCTTGAGCGAGGCACTGTCCATCCCCGACGCCGAGACCTGGACGGGGTTCAGGATGTCCACGCCGATCTCGATCAGGTCCGGGATCAGCTCCCGGATCGCGCCGCAGCTGTGAAAGAACACCTTGGCCGTGGTCCGCGCCCGGATGAACGAGAACAGCTCCGCCTGGAGCGGCTTCACCAGCGTCCGGTAGGTCGCCGGCGAGAAGAGCGGTCGGTCCTGACCGCCCAGGTCGTCCGCCTCACCGATGACATCGACGGTGTCGCCCAGCTCGGCCAGGGCTCGCTCCCAGTACGCGAGCTTGATCTCCAGGATCTTCTCCATGACCTGGCGGGCGCGCTCGGGCTCGGCGGCCAGGTCCATGTACCCGTCCTCGAACCCGCGCATCTTGAACAGGCCCTCGGTGAGACCCCCACAGATCGAGCTGACGAGGACGGCGCGACCCTCCTCGTCCACGATCCGTCGCGCGGACTCCGCCAGGCCCAGGTACCGCCCGGGATCCGTGGCATCGGGCCACGGGAAGGCGTCGATCGTCGCCCGGTCCACCTCGCCCGAGAGCGGTGCTCCGAACGAGTCGTAGTACATGCCCCCGTCGATAGGCATCCGCCGCCCCACGCCCCACTCGTCGAGGAACGAGCGGTACCCGTCCGCCTCCACGATCTCGCGGCGGTACCCGGCGGCCGGACGCGGTCCCACGAGCCGGACATCGCAGCCCAGCAGATCCATGACGTCCGTGTCCACCTCGGCGAGCTGCTGGGTGAGGTCTCCGACCCGGATCTCCGCCTCCGGCAGGCCGAGCGCGGCGCGCAACGCCGCATAGGCGCGCACGTGGATGCCGGTCATCCGGGAGCCGCCGAGGTCGAGCGGGATCCGGTCCGGCTCCCTGTGATCGAGTGCCGTCCGGACACGCTCCCGGGACGACATCGCTCCGGGCGTGGCTGGCCTGGCGGCCATCAGCGGACCTCGGGCAGGCTTGCCGCCGCCACCGCCTGGCCGTGGCGCTTCTGGTGCTCGTCGGCGACGTGGAACGTGATCCCCTCCGAGGCGACCGGGTCCTCTGCCTCGAGCACGGCGCGGGCAGTCTCGATGATCAGGTCGCCGCCGACGCCGGTCATGACCCGCCCGAGCAGCAGGAGGTGGTCCAGGTCGTACTCCTCGCGGTAGGTCAGCAACGTGTATCCGAGGTAGCTGCCGACGGTCCTGTAGACGAGCGCTGCGCGCGGATCCTCGGCCGCCATGCGCTCCTGCAGGTGGACGAGACGCTCCGGCAGGGGCATCAGGTCGTCGACGTCGATGCCGGCCGGCGCCATGAGCCGCGCCGTGGCCTGCTGCGAGAAGTACTGGACGCCGCAGCCCCGGTCACCCGACCACTCGTCCATCGGCGCGTCCAGTGCATCGTCGACCGGCGCGAAGGCGAGCTCGTCGATGCGCGAGGTCAGGCGACCCTCGCGATCCACGTAGCCCGCGGCCTGGCTGGACCCCATCGCGATCCCCAGCAGGCCGCCGGTGCCGGCCATCATCGAGCCCGCCAGCGCGGTCACCTCCCCGTCGTTCACGACCACGAAGGGAATGCCGCCCCAGGCCTGCTGCAGCTCGTGGAACAGCCCCCGGATGCGGTTCTCGAACGCCTCCGGGGGAACGGCCCGGAACAGCGACGCGGCCCGCACCTCGTTGTCAACGTAGGCACCTGCCGAGCTGCCGCCGATGGCATCCACCCGCGGCAGGTGGGCAGCGGCGCGGCGCAACGAGTCCATGACCTGGTCGAAGTGCCACTGGGGATCCGCGTGCCGCGAGGGGTCCCAGGGGATCTCCTCGCTGAAGACGACCTCGCCGTCGATCACGGCTGCGGCCTTGCGATCGCTGGCGCCGAGATCGAAGCCGATCCGGCACCCGTCGAGATGGCGGCCGAGCGCGACGGCGGCCTCGCGCGACGGAGGGAAGTCGGCCTTCGGGACACCCACGACCTCGAACGGCGTGCCGAACAGCCGCGGGCCCATGAACGCGGCGTCGAACATGCCCGCGGGATCCGCCGCGTAGTGGCGGTCGAGGTACGCGACCAGTGCCGGGGGCCCGTCCACGTAGAGGCGCGACCCACCACGGGACCAGAGGAGGAACTTGCACAGGCGCTCCACGGCGCGGTGGGAGGCGTCCTCGTCCGGGTGGCCCGGTGGGTAGACGACCGTCTCGCGGCGCCAGGCGGAGCCGGTGGGCTGCTCGATGGCCAGCGCAACCGGGACTCCAGCGCCGCTGGCGCCGATCTCGGCGTGAAGCGCCGCTCGAGCGAGGGCCATGGGCCGGAAGCGGGCATCGAGCGGCGGCGGCACCAGGAGGCGGCGCACCGGCATGCCCCCGCTCACGCGGCGCCGTCCCCGGCTCCGGCATGGGTGCCGTCCTGCACCTCGAACCGGACGTCGAGCGCGTAGAGGTGCCCCGGGTAGCGCGATTCGGTCGCCTCGACCGGCCGGCCCTGGACGCCCAGGATGACGCGCCGCTCCACCAGCAGGGGCTCCCCGGCGCGCACCCCGAGCAGGAGCGCGTCCTCGGGCGAGGCGGCCTCGGCCGTGATCGTGGCGTGCCCGCGCCGGAGCTGGAGGCCGACCCGGGCGAGGGCCTCGTGCAGCGACCCGGCCTCGAGGTCGGCCACCATGACCGCGTCCGCGGTGCGGCCGATCAGGACCGCCGTCTCGATCGCCATCGGGACATCGTCGGCCAGGCGGAGACGCCGCACCAGCACCACGGGCTCTGCCGGGCGGATCTCCAGGGCGGTGGCCTCGGCCTCCGTGGCGGGGCGGATCTCGCGGGCGAGCAGCCGCGAGCCGGCCCGGCGGCCCCTGCGCTCCATCTCGTGCGAGAAGGCCATCAGCCGGTCCGCGTGACGGTGGGCGGGCGGCTCCACCACGAAGGTGCCCCGGCCGGGGATGCGCCGCACCAGCCCGTCGTCGGCCAGCCGCTGCATGGCGTTGCGGGCCGTCATCCGGCTGACCCCGAACTCCCGGCACAGGTCGCTGTCGGAGGGGAGCCGTTCACCCGGGCGCAGCGTCGGGACGCGCTCACGGAGAGCCAGCTCGATCTGGCGGTAGTGCGGGAGCCACGCCGTCGGGGGCATCACACGACGCCGGCCTGTTCCGCGCCATGCACGGCGGCACCGATCGAGCCTGCCCACGTTCCCAGCTCCGCCGGGACCAGCTTCACGTCGTCGAGGGTCGTGATGTGGACCCGACGCCGGACCTCTGCCCAGATGGACGCGAACAGCAGGTCTGCCGCGGCCGCGACTCCGCCGCCGATGACGATCCGGTCCGGCGAGATCACGACGACCATGTTCGCGATCCCGATCCCCAGGTACCGGCCCACGTCGGCGACGCCCGCCAGCGCCCTGGGCTCGCCGGCCCGTGCGGCCCGGATTGCCTCCTCGACTGTCGCAGTTCCACAGGCCGCGGCGATCTGGTCCGCCCGGGCGAAGGCCTCCATGCAGCCGCGGTTGCCGCAGGTGCACCACGGCCCGTCGGGATCGATGGTCTGGTGTCCGAGCTCCCCGCCCGTCCCATCGTGGCCCAGGTGGATGCGCCCGTCGACGGCGAACGCGCCGCCGACGCCGGTCCCGAGCGTCAGCCCGATCATCGAGGAGGCACCTCGTCCCGCCCCCAGCCGCAGCTCCGCCAGGCCGAACGCCCTGGCGTCGTTGATCAGGTGCGCCGGCACTCCCGCTGCTTCGGCCACCGGTCCTGCAACGGCATGGCCATCCCACGGCCCCGGGATGTTGGGCAGGAACCGGGTCGTTCCGTGGGCGGGGTCGTACAGGCCCGGCACCCCGATACCGATGCTGAGGACGGGCCCCCACGAGACGATGGCGGCCGCGGCGATCTCCCCCAGCTGGGCGGTGACCGCGGCCGGGACGGCGTCGGCATCGGCGACGATCCTCGTCGGCGCCTGGTCGTGGGCAACCGTCGTCCAGGCGCCATCGGCGTGCTCCACCACGGCCCACTTGAGGTTGGTCGCGCCCAGATCAAGGCCCAGGTGGCGCGTCGCTGTCCCCGCCGTCATCGTATCGCTCCCTCCGCCGGAACTCGCTCAGGACTCCGACGTGACACGGGTGTACGCAGCCGCCACGGCGACGATGATCGACCCGAACAGGATCTGGCGCACCGCCTCCGGGAACCCGAGAACCGTGAGCAGCGAGGTCAGGACGGTCAGGATCAGCGCGCCCACGATCGTGCCCGAGTACCCCCCGCGGCCACCCATGATCGACGTGCCACCGATGACCGCCGCCGCGACCGACGGCAGGACGTACGAGTCGACAAGCGTCACGCTGGCCACGTTCGTGAGGCCGGAGATGAGGAAGCCGGCGACGGCCGCGATGGCGGCCGAGAGCATGTACAGCACGATCAGGACCTGCCAGGAACGGGCGCCGGACAGGCGTGAGGCGACGGGGTTGTCGCCGACCGCGTACAGCAGCCGGCCGTAGCCGGTGCGCCGCAGCAGGAGCAGGATCAGGGCTGCCAGCGGCACGAAGACGAACAGGCTGTTGGGCAGCATGTCGAAGGTCAGGCCCGACCCCAGCCACCGCTCGACGTCGGGCACACCCGAGCCGGTCTTGACCATGATCAGCTGCCAGACGTTCGCCAGGCCGAGGACGACCAGGCCCATGCCCAGGGTCATGATCAGCGGGTGGACCCTGAACACTCCCACGCCGATACCCGTCAGGAAGCCGACGAAGGCTGCGATCGCGAGCGCGACGATGAGAGCCACGCCCAGCCCCTGGTCGCCGGCGAGCGTCGCGACCACGAACCCGGACATGGAGGCGACGGCTCCGACGGAGAGGTCGATGCCACCGGTGAGGAAGGTGAGGGTCTGGCATGCACCGAGGATCGCGAGCGGGATGGCGGCTCGCAGCGTCACACCCACCCAGCCGGGCTGGATGATGTCCGGCTTGACCAGCCCCAGGACGGCGACGAGCAGCGCGAGCAGGACGAGCAGCGGGATGAGTGGACGGTCCCGGAACAGGCCCTGCCACGCGGTGGCCGTGAGCCAGGGACTGCGGGTGTCGGGGGCGCTGGCAACGCCGCTCATGCGCGTGCCCGCCGGATCTGGACCAGGCTGCCGATCATGACCACTCCGATGAGGATGACCCCCTGGACCACGACTGCAAGGTTCGGGTTGATCCTGAGGAACGTGATGTCGGTCCGGATGAGCTGGAGGATCATGACCGCCACGATCGGTCCGAACACGCCTCCCCGGCCACCGGCGAGGCTGACACCACCGAGCACCACGGCCGCCACGCTCATGAGCGTGTAGGGCCCCGGCACGGGCGTCCCGATCCCGGTGCTGGCGGTGAGCGACAGGCCACCCAGCGCCGCGAACAGGCCCGTGAAGGCATAGGCCATGATCTTCGTCCGGCCGACGGCCACGCCACTGCGGAAGGCTGCGAGGCGGTTGCTGCCGATGGCGTAGATCGAGAGACCGAGACGCGAACGCCGCAAGGGGATCCAGACCACGGCGACAACCAGGATGAGGACGACGGCGGCCTTGGGGATCCACTCGTTGCCGAGCGAGCCCAGGACGAGATCCTTGAGCCAGGCGACGGAGCCGCCGCCCGGCGTCTTGAGCACCAGCAGGGCGAAGCCGGCCCAGACGAAGGACATCGCCAGGGTGACCACGATGTCCGGCACCCGGGTCACAACGACGACACCACCGTTGATGGCGCCCAGCGCCAGACCCAGGAGGAGGACGCCGATCACGACGACGACGCCGAACTCCTCGGGCTGGCCCTTCATCTGGGAGGCCGAGACGACGCTCGTCAGCGCCATCATCGCCCCGACCGAGAGGTCGATCCCGCCCGAGATGACGACGATGGCCTGCGCCACGGCCGCCAGCGCCAGTGGCAGGACCGAGATCGCGAGCCCCTGGACCCCCGTGACCCCGTAGCTCGGCTGGATGAACTTGGTGAAGACCAGGAGCAGCCCCAGGAACGCGATCAGACCAATGGTCCAGGCGTTGCGCTGCAGGGCCGACACGATCGGGACGGTGCGGGGGACGGGGGCGATCGTCGCTGTCATCGCACGTCCTCCGGGTCGCCGTGGCTCCCGGCCGGCGCGAGCCGGGCCAGTTGCGGGATCACCGAATCGGCCGCAAGGTTGTAGGCGGCCCGCAGCAACGCCGGCTCGTCAGCATCGGCGACGGGGATCTCCGCGACCACCTGGCCACCGAAGATCACGATCGCGCGGTCGCAGACCAGCTGGACCTCCTTGAGCTCGGACGTGTAGAACAGCACTGCCGCCCCGGCGTCCGCGAGATCGCGCAGCAGCCGGTAGATCTGGTTCTTGGTCCGGATGTCGATTCCGCGGGTGGGATCGAAGCACAGCAGCGTCCGCACGCCACCCGCGACCCACCGGGCGATCGTGACCTTCTGCTGGTTGCCTCCGGAGAGGCGCCGGACCTCGCCCTGGGCTCGCGTGTCGATCTGGAGGGTCTCGATGCCGCCCTCCACCTTCCTCTTCTCCTCCGTGGTCCCGATCAGGCCCCAGCGACGCATGGCCGTGGTGAACGGGAGCGCGATGTTCTCGCGGACCGACCGCTGCATCAGCAGGGCCTCGGCCCGGTCTGCCGGCACGTAGACGAGACCGGCCCGGATGGCGTCGGCCGGGTGGCGGAACGACACCGGCGCGTCGTCGACGAGCAGGCGACCACTGCGGGGACGCTCCGAGCCCGACAGGATCTCGAACAGCTCGTCCTGGCCCTGGCCCTCGAGGGCGACGACGCCCAGCACCTCGCCCGGGTAGAGATCGAACGAGACGTCGTGAAGCTTCTTGCGTGCACTGAGGTCGCGGGCCGCGATGCGCGGCCTGGCGCCGGGTGACCGGGTGGCCGCGGCCGTGCGCAGGGCAACACCGGGCAGATCGTCGGACGACTCGCCCAGCATGAGCGCCACGATCTCGTCCTCGGCGCCATCAGCCAGGTCCACGACACCAACCGTCTCGCCCTCGCGCAGCACGGTTGCCCGGTCGCAGACGGCAGCGATCTCGATCATGCGGTGGGAGATGAAGATCACGCACCGGTCGCCGCCCCGCTGGCGACCCACCACCTCGAGGACCCGCTCCGTGAGGTTCGCCGGCAACGCGGCGGTCATCTCGTCGAGCATCAGCACGTCGGGCTCGATCGCGAGGGCACGGGCGAGGTCGATGATCCGGAGCGAGGCCAGCGGCACACGCCGCGCCATGCTCGACAGATCG
Organism: uncultured Chloroflexia bacterium; assembly: GCA_963766735.1. GTDB lineage: Bacteria > Chloroflexota > Limnocylindria > Limnocylindrales > CSP1-4 > CAIXZV01. Next base: position 93,100 of record CAVYBU010000008.1, on the reverse strand, counting down.
AGGTCCTGCAGGCCCAGCTCGCCGAGCCAGTAGAGGAATGGCTCCAGGGGCGTATCGGTGAGGCGGAGGTTGTCCCGGATGTCCAGGTCCGGGATCAGCGCCGGCTCCTGGTAGACGGGCACGAGACCGCCGCGGCGCGCCTCGCCCGGTGAGTGGACGACGCGCTGCCGGCCACGCACGACGATCCGGCCGCTGTCGGGATGAACGGCGCCCGTCAGGATCTTGACGAAGGTGCTCTTGCCGGCGCCGTTGGCGCCCATCAGCGCATGGACCTCGCCCGGGCGGACGGCAAGGGACGCGGCCTTGAGCGCGACGACCGCGCCGTAGGTCTTGGAGATGCCCGTGGCCTCGAGCAGCAGGTCAGTGGCAGTGAGGGTCATGCGTCCCCTGCAGAAACGGGAGATGCCGGACGAGCCGGCATCTCCCAGGTGTTCCGAGATGACTCGGGGAGGTTACTCGCCCGGGCCCTTGCAGGCGACGGCCTGCTCGGGGGTGTACGTGGTGAAACCTTCGATCTGGAGGCCGAGCGGCCAGTTGGGATCGAGGCCGTCGACCTGCCAGGACGCGAGAAGCGCCTTGCCGGCGTCGGTCACGTTGTCGGCCGCGACGGGGGTCAGGAGGACGGTGTTCGGCTGGGTGGCGGACGAATCGGTCGTGACCGACTCGCTGTTGAGGAGCTTGAGCGCGAGCCCGATGCCGGCGCCGCCGACGGCGGCGGTGTTGGTCACGGCGACGCCCTCGAGGTTCGGGTAGTCGGTGGGGTTGAGGAGCTGGGCCACGAAGGCGCCGAGGTCGGCACCGACGATCGGCACGAAGTCCTTGTTGGCGGCCTTGATGGCGTCAACGACCTGCGAGTCCATGCCCGACGTCCAGATGCCCTGGGTGTCGTCGTAGGAGCCGCTGGCGATCCAGTCGTTGATCAGCTGGGTGGTGGTCGCCGGATCCCAGCCGGTGTGGACGCCGTCGTCGTTCGGGAGGATCTTGATGCCCGGGTACTCGGCGAGCGCCTTCTTGAAGCCGATGTCGCGGTCGTTGTCCGCGGGATGGCCGGCGAAGCCGCGCATGTAGTAGACGTTGCCGCTGCCGCCCATCTGCTCGAACAGCCACTTGGCGCCGAGGTAGGCGTAGTCGATCTGGTTGTTGTAGAGGTTGTAGGTGTCCGGGTTGGTGGTATAGGCATCAACCGCGACGGTGATGATGCCGGCCGCCTTGGCCTCCTCGAGCGCCGGGTTGAGAGCGTCGGGGTCGTTCGGGTTGAAGACGATCGCGTCCACGCCCGCTGCGATCAGGTCGCGGATGTCCTGGAGCTGGCCGGCGGCGTCCGTGTTGCGGTGGATCGTGATCAGCTCGGAGACCTGGCCGGAGGCCAGCGCCTGCGCCTTGGCGGTGCAGACCTGCTCCTCGCGGAAGCCGTTGCCGACGCCGCCGCCGTTCGAGTAGCCGATCTTGTAGGTCATGGCCTCGGCCGACGGGGCCTCGGTGGCCGGAGCCATGCTCTCCGGAGCCGCGGTGGCCGGGGCCGCCGTCGCCGGGGCCGTCGTGGCAGCAGAGCTACCGCACGCCCCCGCAATGACCGCGATCGCCGCCAGGGCGACGAGGCCGCGGGTCTTTCCCAAGTGCTTCATAGACTGGTTCTCCTCCTTGCGGCGGCCGGGCGCTCCATCAGTGGAGCAAGGTCCGCCATGGACATCATGCGCTGCATCGACCTGGTTGGTCCGTCACCCACCTCCTTGCTGGCCGATCGCACGGGCGAGCCGCCGCGCATGCTCTCGATTGGGTTCATCGAACAGGGTCCTCGACCGCCCGGCGCCCACGGCGTTTGCGCACGTGATGACCGGTGGCATCGCCCCGCGCCCCGCGAGGGGCTCGGTGGTCTGGACCTTGATGGCGTTGACGATGGCGACTGCGCCCCTGGTGGACCCCGGTCCAACCGGACTGTCCAGGCCGCCGATGGTCACCAATGCGTCCCCGTGCGGCCAGGCCGCAGCGGCCGTCACGCGGTTGCCCCGGAGGCTGGCGGGGCGGTCGCGGTGGTCGCCAGCAGGGCGTCGTCCGTGGTCACGGGCTCCCACCGGCCGCTCCGCATCGAGCGGTAGGCGGCGTCCAGGATCCCGTTCACGACGTAGCCGTCGCGGAACGTCTCGCGCGGCGCGCGGCCGGTGCGGAAGGCATCGATCACGTCCGCCATCATGAGGTCGTGGCCGTGAACGCGCACCTCGTCCGGGACCGGGAAGACCCAGCCCGTCTCGGCGTCGGCCTTCTCGACGAGATAGCCCGCTGGCCGCTCCACGAAGGCCTTCAGGGAACCCACGCTGATGTCGGTGATCAGCCGGCCGGCGTCGCCGTACGCCTCGAAGCGGCCCTCGAGACCGCCCCGTGACGACCACGACACGTCGATGGTGGCCGCCCGCCCGTCAGCAAAGCGCATCACCATCATCGCGTTGTCCTCGCCGGTGGTCCGGTCGCCGTGGACCAGGGTGGCGCCCCACGCGAACACCTCGGTCACCGCCAGGTCCTTGCCGAACAGGAAGCGCGCGTACTCGGCGCCGTGGGACGCCATGTCCAGCAGCGCGCCGCCACCGGCGAGCTCCGCGTCCCAGAAGTGCTGGGCATGCGGACCGGAGTGGCCCTCGCGGGCGCGGACGGTCGTGAGCCGGCCGATGGAGCCCGCCACCACCATGTCCCGCATCCGAAGCAGGTCCGGGTTGAAGATCACGTTCTCGAGGTAGGCGTTGAAGACGCCAGCATCCGTCACGGCGCGGAGCATGTCCGCCGCCTCGTCCGCGTTCCGGCCCAGCGGCTTCGTGCAGGCGACGGCCTTGCCGGCCGAGGCCGCGGCGAGCACCGCCTCGCGATGCAGGTGGTTCGGAAGCGACACGATCACCAGGTCGACGTCCGGATCCCCGCACATCTCCTCGATCGACGCGCAGGGCCGGCTCCCGAACCGCGCGGCGAACGCCTCCCGCCGGTCGGGGTTGGCGTCGCAGTTGACCACGACCCGCGCGCCCTCGATGTAGCGGAGGCCGAGCGCATGGAACTCGCCGATGAACCCTGACCCGAGCATCCCGACGCCAACAGCCTGCATCAGTAGCCGCCCCTCTCTCCGGTCGCGGCTCCGGCCGGCGTGGCGGAACCGGCCTTGCGTGCCCGGAAGTCCAGGATCATGGCCTCGGTGGCCGTGGCCCCGATGCGGGTCACGCCCAGCTCCATCACATCAAGGAGCGCGTCCAGGGTCCGGACGCCGCCCGCCGCCTTCACCTGGACGTGCGGCGAGGTGTTCGCTCGCATCAGGCGGAGGTCGTCGTGCGTGGCCCCGGAGGGTGCGAAGCCTGTGCTGGTCTTGACGAAGTCGCCGCCGGCGGCCTCCGTCAGGCGGCAGGCGCGGACCTTCTCATCGTCGGTCAGGTAGGCGTTCTCGAAGATCACCTTGACGATCGCCCCGGCAGCGTGGGCGACCTCCACGACGGCCCGGATGTCGGCCTCCACCTCGGCGTCCCGCCCGGACTTGAGCGCTCCGATCTGGAGGACCATGTCCAGCTCGGTGGCGCCGTCGTCGAGAGCGCGCCTCGCCTCCGCGACCTTGATTTCGGTCGTGTGGTTGCCGTGCGGGAAGCCGATCGTGGTCCCGACGGCGACATCGGTGCCGTCGAGGATCGCCTTCGCCCGGCAGACGTCCGCGGGCCGGACGCAGACCGAGGCGACGTCGTACTTCGCCGCCAGCCGGCAGCCATCGGCGACGAACGCGTCGTCCAGCTCCGGCCGGAGCAGGCTGTGGTCGATGGTCTTCGCGATGTCGCGCTCGGTGAGGTTGTCGATGGAGAGGGTCATGGAGCTCCTGGTCCGGGTTATCAGCGGCAGTACGGGCGGAGGATGTCGCGAGCGATGAGGAAGCCCTGCTTGACCTTCTCGTCCGAGCCCTCGAACCGCCGGTCTTCGTGCTCGATGATGCAGTCGCCTTCGAAGCCCTGGCGATAGAGCTCGCTGAACACGACGCTCCAGTCCACCTCGCCGAGGCCGGGGATCCGCGGGATCTGCCAGCCGATGCCCATCGAGAACACGCCGCGCTCGTAGAGCCCGTCGACGTCGATCATCAGGTCCTTGGCCTGGAAGTGGAGGACGTGCGGCCCGAACTCCTTGAGGAATCGGCGCATGTCGATCATCTGCAGGATGAGATGGCTCGGATCGAAGTTGAGCCCGATCGTGCCGCCCCACTGCTCCAGGATCCGGCGCCACATGCGGGGCGTGGTGGCGATGTTGTGACCGCCCGGCCACTCGTCATACGAGAACAGCATCGGGCAGTTCTCGAGCGTGATCTTCCGGCCGTGGTCCTGGGCGAACTTCACGATGTCCGGCCAGACCTCGAGGGCGGCTTCCCAGTTCTGGTCCTGGTTCTTCGCCCCGTCGCCGCCCATGAACGTGTTCACGAGCGGGATGTCCATCTTCTCGGCCGCCGTGATGACGTGCTTCAGGTGGCCGATGACCTGCTCGCGATGGGCCGGGTCCGGGTGGAGCGGGTTGGGGTAGAAGCCGAGCCCGGAGATGTCGAGGCCCTTGGACGCGACCTCGTCGCGGATCTCGGTCGCCTGCGAGGCGGACAGGTTCGCGACGTCGATGTGGCTGGTGCCCGCATACCGGCGGGTGGGGCCCGAGGACCGGGGCCAGCAGGCGACCTCGAGAACCTCGAAGCCGCTGGCGGCGGCCCAGTCGGCAACCTCCATCAGCGGCGTCTCGGGGAAGGGGGCGGTGAGGAAGCCGAGCTTCATCGCTGCTGAACCTCCAGGCGTGACTGGGTGCGGGTTGCGTCTCTCATGCGGTCCTGGCGATCGCAACCCAGCGGCCGCTGCTCGAGCTCTCGAGAACCGCGTCCCCCACGAGCATCTCCTCGTGGCCGTCGGCGAACGTCGCGTAGCGCGGTGCGGACGATGGCCGTCCGGCGATCACGTCGTCGTAGACCGCGCTGAACACGGCGCCGAACGTGTCGGCGAAGCCCTCCACGTGGCCGCCCGGCAGCCGGGCCGCCGCTGCGCCCGCGCCGTTCATCAACGCCGGGTTCCGGAGCAGCAGCTCGTTGGGACGGTCGCGGTGACCAATCCACAGCGAGTCCGGCTGCTCCGAATCCCAGGCAACGGCGGAGGAGGCGCCGTCGATCTGGTAGGCGAGGCTGTTCTTGCGCCCCGGGCTGAGCTGCGAGATCGCGACGCTGCCGCGGGCGCCGCCCTCGAAGCGCAGGAGGATCGTCGCCACGTCCTCCGTGTGGATCTCGACGGGGACCGTCTCCGCGGCCCGCTCCGTGGAATACGTGAGCACCGGGCCCGCGGGCTTCTGGCGGACCGGGATGAACGTCGTGAGGTCGGCCATGACGGCCTCGACCCGGAGGCCCGTGAGGAAGCTCGTCAGGTCCAGCCAGTGCGAGCCGATGTCGCCGACGGCACGCAGGACTCCGCCCTGGTCCTTCTCCAGGCGCCAGTTCCAGTCCGTGTCGTAGAGGAGCCAGTCCTGGAAGTAGCGCCCGGTGACGAAACGAACGTCGCCAACGCCGCCGTCGGCCACCAGCGACGCGACGTGCTGGTTGAGCGGGTAGAAGCGGATGTTGAAGTTGACGGCGTTGACGAGGCCGCTCGCCCCGGCAAGCCGCACCAGCTCCGCGGACTCGGCTGACGTCATCGCCAGAGGCTTCTCGCAGATGACGTGCTTCCCGGCCGCCAGGATCGCCTTGACCTGCGGGTGGTGCAGCTCGTTGGGCGACGTGACGTGCACGACCCGGACCGCATCGTCAGCGAGAAGCTCATCCAGGCTCCCGTAGGCGCGCGGCAGGCCCAACTCCGCGGCGCGGGTGGCACCCAGCTCCGGCGACGATTCCAGCAGGCCGGCGACCCGGACGCCAATGCGGCGGAGCGCCTCGATGTGAACGGTGCCGATGAAGCCGCTCCCGATGACGGCGGTGGCGACCTCGCTGCGACGCGACATGGCGGGTGGCTGACCTCCTGCGCCTCCGGTACCCGGCGGCAACCAGTCTATACAACTAGAGGGTCGAGGAAGGCGAGAGCTGCGGATGACCGCCGGGCCGCCGCCTCCTCCCCGTTCCCGGGGCCCTCCGCGTTCGTCCGCCCATCATGCTACTTCTGCCCGTCAAGTGCAAAAGCGAATCCCGGACGCGTCCGCCCGCGTGTAGGATCTGCGCCGTGGGCGACCATTCGACTCCCCGACCCAACCCCGGCCGGCCCCAGGCCGATTCGCTCGGGTCGCTGCCTGCCGGAGATCCTGGCCCGCTCCCGGAGGAGACGCTGGACGCCCTCGTCACCGTCCTGGATGCAGTCCGGCTGGGGCGCGCCCGGTCACGCGGCGATCTCGTCGGTCGCACCGGGCTATCGCGGGGCGTCGTCGCCCAACGCGTCGGCGAGCTCCTCGAGCGTGGCCTGGTGCTCGAGGGGGAGCGCGGACCGAGCACCGGCGGGCGGCCGCCGCGCCAGCTCACGTTCCGCGGCGACGCCGGCCATGTGCTGGTGGCTGACCTGGGTGCGACGAGCATTGACGTGGCCGCCACCACGCTGGACGGCAGGATCCTCGCACACGTGGACGAGCCGGCCAGCATCGCAGCGGGTCCGGAGGTCGCGCTCGCACGTGTGGAGGAGCTGTTCGATGATCTGAGCGCCGCCCGGAGGAGGCTGCCAGGGCGCCTGTGGGGCATCGGCGTGGGCGTCCCGGGGCCCGTGGAGTTCCGCACGGGCCGGCCCATCTTCCCCTCGATCATGCCCGGCTGGGACAACTACCCGGTTCGCGAGCGGCTCGCGGCCCGATACGGGGCGCCCGTCTGGGTGGACAACGACGTCAACGCCATGGCCCTCGGCGAGTTGCGGGCGGGCGTGGCGGCCGGTCACAGGAACGTGATCGTGGTCAAGATCGGGACGGGCATCGGAGCCGGGGTCATCTCCGACGGGCGTCTCCATCGTGGCGCCCAGGGCTCGGCCGGGGATGTCGGTCACATCCACGTCTCGGACGACCGTTCGGTGGTGTGCCGCTGCGGCAATGAGGGTTGCCTCGAGGCACTGGCTGGGGGTGAGGCCATCGGGCGGGACGGGGAGGCGGCGGCGCGCGACGGCCGCAGCCCCCGGCTGCTGGCGATCCTGGATGCGCACGGTGTGGTGACCGCCGAGGACGTCGCGCTGGCGGCCTCGTTCGGCGACGCCGTCGCGGTGGACCTGCTGCAGGCCGCCGGACGCAGGGTGGGGTTGATGCTCGCGAGCGTCGTGAACTTCTTCAACCCGTCGCTGGTCGTCATCGGCGGGGGCGTGGCGCAGAGCGGCGACGTCCTCCTCGCGTCGATCCGGGAGGTGGTCTACAGCCGCGGGCTGCCGCTTGCGACCCGTGATCTCCTGGTCCAGCGCTCCTCGCTTGGGAGCCTGGCCGGTGTCATCGGCGGATCCGCGATGGTCGTTGATCAGCTGTTCAGCCGGGAGTCGCTGGCACTCTGGGTGGAGGCCGGCGAGCCCGCCGGCATGCCCGAGGTGGTCCTCGCGGACGCCGGGTAGCGCGGGCGGCCGAATCGTTCCCGCAGCCGCGCCGGGGTGAGTGCTGCAACGCTTCTGGTCACCATATTGGCTACTCGCCCGTGTGCCGGTCCGTCTCCGTTGGGCGGATCGAGGGAACCACACGCGGTGCTTCCATGACCGCGCTCCGCACGGTGACGAACCCCACCGCGACGACGACAACGATCGAGCCTGCCCACTGGAGTGGCGAAAGCCGGTCGCCGAACAGGCTCGCGGCTGCGATCCCGAACACAGGGATCAGGTAGAAGGACATGGCGGCGATCGAAGCCGGGACCCAGCGCAGGCCCGAGAGGTAGAACGCATAGGCGAGGCCGTAGTAGACGAGCCCCGAGACGACGGTGCTTGCGACGCCGAGCGGCGTAAGCGCCACCGGCAGGACCGGGACACCTGCGATGGCAGCGACGACCAGGAGCCCGACGGCGAAGCCGAGCGCGTGCGCCTGCTGGGCGACGACGACTCCGAGGGTCGAATCCACCCCCGGCAGCCAGCGGCGCGTAGCAACCGTGTAGATGGCGCAGCACCCGACGCCGGCCATCGTCAGGAGGATCCCCTGGATCGCCCCCGATGCCGCTGGGTCGTAGAGCACGAGCATGAGTCCGCCGACCGCGACCGCGGACAGCGCGACGACCGCGAGTCCAGGCCGCTCTCGGAGCAGCAGTACGGCCAGGACGAGGATGAGCACGGGCTCGAGGGCCCACACCAAGACCGAGAGACTGGCGCTGATCTGGGCCAGGCCGAGCAGGCTCAGCGCGTAGGCCAGTCCTGGGTTGAGGAGGCCGAGACGGGCAAGCCGCCGGCCGTCTCGGCCGCGGACGAGGTGCTCGCCACGGCGACGGGCGACCAAGGAGAGGAGGCCGACGCTGGCGGCGAGCTGGACCGGGAGCAGGGTGAGCGGTGGGATTTCGGCGACAGCCTGCTTGCTGACGGCCGTGCCGATCCCCCAGCAGGCGGCGGCGAGGATCAGCGCGAGCGAGTGCCTGCGCGCGAGGGGAGACCAGGACATGGAGAGACTCCGGCGTTCTGGGAACGGGTGGTCAGAAACCCGGTCGCCTGCATGCCTCACCGTCGCAGCCCGCGTAGGACGGGACCCGTCGTGCCCGCACGCCCTGTCGCCTCGTCCCGGTCATGCCGAGATTGTCGCTCCTGAATCGCGCAGCGCAAGCCGGCGGTCCGGAGTGCGGCACCGCTGTACGCCAGTTGGGAGATGCGGCGAGTGCAGCCGTCAGCCTCGCCTCCGCAGAAGACCGGCCGCCGCCTCGTCCGCGAAGACCGTCAGCCGTGCGTGGCGCCGGAGATACGAGGCGGGGCAATCGGGCCCCTCCGGCTCCTCGAGAGCACGCCGCAGGATTGCCGCCTTCCGCTCCCCCGTGACCAGCAGCCAGCACTCCGCCGCTTCCAGCAGTCGTGCAAGGCCGACCGTGATCCCCGCAGTCGGCACGCGTGTCGCGCCGTATCGGCCCACGGCCGCCTCTCGGCTGGAGACGGCGAGGCGGACGAGCCTCGTCGGCTCGTCGGGGCGGGTGCCTGGCTCGTTGAACCCGACGTGACCGTTCATGCCCAGGCCGAGCACGGCGAGGTCGAGACCGACCGACACGGCATCGTGCCGGGCCGCTGCAGCCTCCGGGTCCGGCCCGTCCACGTCGATCGCGACGAAGGCCGCCGGCGGCGTCCGCAGCCGGTCCACCAGCTCCGCGCGCAGCCGCTCGTCGCACCGCGCAGGATCACCGGGCGGCAGGCCGACCCACTCGTCGAGCATGACGAGTGTCGCGGTGCCGAAGGACACCTCGTCCCGCGTCTCCGCGGCGAGGAGCGCGGCGAACACGGGGGACGGCGTGTCCCCGGTCGGCAGGCAGAGCCGCATCGACGGCCGCTCGGCCAGGCGGGCGGCCAGCTCCGAGGTGACCTGGCCCGCCCAGGCTCCCGAGGGCGAGACCCGGAGATCCACCGCTAGCCGGCGATGACCCGGTCGACGTAGTCGCCGGTCGCGGCCTCCTTGAGGATCAGCTTCTGGCGACCATCGGGCAGGATCTCCCGCTTGATCACGACGTCGTCGCCCAGCATCTCCGGCTTGGCGCCGATGCGTGGCGTGGTGCCGCCACGCCATTCGAGGTCCACCGGCTCCCAGGCGCCGCTCTGTGCGGAGCGGTACGCGGCGTCCATGACGGAGTTGACGACGTACCCGTCGTACAGTGTCTCGCGGGGCGCCCGGCCGTTGTCGATCGCGTCGAACATGTCCGTGAACATGTCCACGTAGCCCAGCTCGGAGACCTCGTCGCCCACCGGGAAGAGCCAGCCGGCCGCCGTCTCGGCCTTCTCGGCCACGTAGCCGCCGCTCCCCCCCGCGGTGAACATCTCGTACCCGGTCCGCAGGAAGTGGTTGAGCCAGATGGTGCCGTGGGTGCCGGCCACCTCGTCCCGCAGGTCCATGCCGCCACGGAACGTCCAGCTGACCTCGAACTGCCCGATCGCTCCGGACTCGAACTTGATCAGGGCGATCGCGTTGTCCTCGTCATCGATCGGGTGGACCAGGGTGTCGGTGGTGCACATCACCGAGACCGGCCGGTTCCCCTTGCCGACGAAGTTGCGGATGATCTCGATGCAGTGGCAGCCGAGGTCGATGATCGCGCCGCCGCCGGTCAGCCGGCCGTCCCAGAACCAGGCGCTGTGCGGGCCCGGGTGCGTCTCGCGCGAGCGGACCCAGGTCACGTCGCCCAGGGCGCCCTCCTCGACAGACCTGATTGCCTTCAGGGTCTTGGGCGTGTAGCAGAGATCCTCGAGGTAGCCGCCGAAGACGCCCGCGGCCTCGACGGCCTCCAGCATCCGCTTCGCCTCGGCGGCGTTCCGGCCGAGCGGCTTGGTGACGAGCACCGCCTTGCCGGCCGCCGCGACTGCCTTGACCGCCTCCTCGTGGAGGTGGTTCGGAAGCGCGACCACGACGACGTCCGTCTCCGGATGGCGGATCGCCGCCTCCATGTCGGTCGTGGATTCCGGGATGCTCCAGCGCTCGCTGAACGCCTGCCCGCGCGCCACGCTGCGCGAGTACACGACCCGGACCCGGTCACGGCCGCGCTGCCCGTGCAGCGTCATCGTGTAGAAGTCGCCAATCAGGCCTGTGCCGAGCATCGTGATCGCGTGGGCATTCATGGGCGTCGACTCCCTCGTCTGCGGCGTTGGTCCCTCGGTCTCAAGCGGATCCGGATGATCGAACATCACCCGGCCGAGATTGTAGGGACAGCGCCGGTCCCGGACGTCGTCGCCGGCGCCGTCAATACCCCACGGACGGCATCCAGGCGCCGGCAGGATCCTGGTAGATCCCCATCGTCATCATGTTGGTGACGAAGAAGACGCGCAGCCCGTGGGCCAGGCACCAGCGAAACAGCTCGGTGTTGCGCAGGGGGACGAGGAAGCCCGGCGTCCCGAAGTCGCTCGCGGCGCCGATCAGGGCCTTGAGGTCGTCGTTCGTCTCCGCCACGGAGTGGGCGAAGTACTGGATGCCGGCCGTGTAGCCCGTGATCCGCCCGAGGCGCACCACCACGCGGGCGTCGCCCGCCTCGATCGCCTCGCGGACCTCGCCGTGGCGGTCATGGCCGTGGACGCGGACGCACAGGGCGTTGCAGGCGGCCTCGTCGTCAATGGTTGCCGGGCGAACGTCGTAGCCCGGGAAGGTGATTCCCAAAGCTGGCCCGTGCATCGCGGCGAACGCCTCGCGGACGTCGAAGCCAAGCTTCGCGTACAGGCTCAGCGACCGATTGTGATACGAGATCTGCACCAGGCGGACGCCTGGAGCACGACGCTCGGCCGCCCGCTCCAGCATCGCGGCCATCAGCGCGCGCCCGACGTTGTGGTTCTGGGCGGTCGGATCGACGCTGACCGGCCCGATCGCGAAGATGGTCGAGCGCTCGTCCAGGAAGCTGCTGCCCAGGACGCGGCCGTCTCCCTCGGCGACGACGCCGTACACCTGCGGGTGGTTGATGAGCCACCTGATCGGCCCGGACGCGGCCTCGACCGTCGGGAAGTCGTGCGGGAAGCCGTGGCGATCCGCGAGCGTCGCGAACGCCTCGTAGCAGATCCGGCCCGCCTCCACCCAGTCGGCGTCCACCGCCTCTCGAACCGTGATGTCCATCCGTGCTCTCCGATCATCGCGCCCCGGGCCCGCCGGCAGCCCCTGCGTGCGACATCGATCGTAGACCCGCAAGCGTGACGCCGTCGCGGCGCCGGGCCGATCAGCGCGTGAGCGTGACCTTGGAGATCGTCCGCGGCGCCTCGGTGTCCAGCCCGCGAGCCCGCGCCAGGTGATAGGCGAACAGCTGCGCGGGCAGGATCGACACGATCGGAGAGAGCCACTCCGGGACCCCCGCCGGCACCGGGATCCCGTCGCCCAGCGCACGAAGCGAGGCGTCGTCGGACAGGACGAGTAGGCGGGCTCCCGCTGCACCCAGTCGCCCGAGCAGCGCATGCATGTCCGCGAGGAGCGGCCCCGCAGTGGCAACCGAGATCACGGGAAAGCCGGGCTCGACCAGGGCGATCGGACCGTGCTCGAAGTCCGCGCCGGAGTACGGATCCGCCAGGACGTAGGCCAATTCCTTCAGCTTGAGCGCCCACTCGCGGGCCGTCGCGTACTGGAAACCGCGGGCGACGACCGCGCACCGGTCCTCGCTCGCCCAGTGGTCCGCGATGGTCTCGACGGCGTCCTCGACCTCGGCCGCCAGTGCGGCACGCATGACGGTCGGCAGCGCCCGGATCTCGGAGGTCAAGGCATCGTCGCCCGAGATCGCGGCCGAGAGCATCGCCAGCAGCGCAACCTCCGCCACGTAGGTCTTCGTTGCGGCCACGGCCCGCTCCGGTCCGGCACCCAGCTCCACCACGTGCTCGGCCGCGCCGGCGAGCTCCGATGACGGGTCGTTCGTCAGGGCAACGGTCACCGCACCCTGCCGGCGCGCGTCACCGAGCACGGCCACGACGTCCGGTGAGCGCCCGGACTGCGAGATGCCGATGACGAGCGCGTTCCTCACACGGGGCGGGCGGCCGTACACCGACGTGAGCGAGGGAATGGCCAGCGCCACCGGGAGACCGTTGACGGCGCCCAGGACGTACTGCGCGTAGAGCGCGGCGTGGTCGGACGTCCCACGGGCGGCGATCAGGACGAGGTCGACGTCCCGCTCCCGGACCACTCGGGCCACGTCCGCGATCGAGCCCGCGGCGCGGTCCAGCAGACGCGCGACGACGTCGGGGCTCTCGCCGAGCTCGCTCCGCATGCTCATCGACGCTGACCTCCCTGTGTCTCACCCGGCTCGATGGTATCCGGCAGGGCCGTCTCAAGGACGTCCACGAACTGCCCCAGCAGCCAGCCGAGGTAGGCGAAGATGATCCGCCGTTCGGCGTCCGGATCATCCTCGTCGATGGGCATTGCCTCGGTATCGTCGGTCACGCCGAGCTGCGTGCCGAGCACGAGGCGGAGGTCGTTGAGCACGCCGGTCCACGCCGCCGCCTGGGCATCGTCGAGTGACCTCGCATCGAGCGTCGCTTCCACCAGCGCCAGGCGGTCCCGTCGCCCGTCCTCGAGATCGGCACGGACGAGGTCACGGAATGCGGCCTCCGCGGCGGGATCGTCGGGGAACGCGGGCGGATAGAGGCGGTCGAAGACCGGTCTCGGGGCTGTCGGGTCCGTGGGGGGCGCTGCGGGCAGCGCCGGTGCCCCGGGGTCCGCAACGGGCGCTCCGCCGTCCGCAACGGCCGCTCCGCCGTCCTCGATGGGCGCCGCGACCGACCCGCGCAGCTCCCCAACCAGCCCGGTGACGATCGCCCGCTCCTGCGCGCCCAGGCGCAGCAGGATCCGTCCATCGTCCGTGCGGACCACCCGCGGGCGAGGCTCGGTCACGAGCCAGCTCCGTCGGGCTGCATGGTCGCCCACAGGCCGTGGGCGTGGAGGCGGGCGACGTCATGCTCGCACCTCTCCTGGGTACCGCCGGAGACCACCGCACGACCGTCGTGGTGAACCTTGAGCATCAGCTCATGGGCATGCGCCTGGCTGTAGCCGAAGAGCTTGCGGAAGACGTACGTGACGTAGGTCATCAGGTTGATCGGGTCGTTCCAGACGATCACGATCCAGCGTGGCGCCACGACCGCGCGCTCGCGGGTCACGTCCTCGAGGGTGGTGGTGGGGTTGGCGGCGGTGCGTGCTCCGGACATCAGAACCGATCGTGCCACAGCCCCGGCGCCCCGGCAGGCCGGCGGCGGCGCCCCGGCAGGCCAGCAATGGCGGGTGTACGGTCTCGCGAAGCTCGCCACGGCCCTGATCGCCGCCAAGGAGGCCGCCATGCGCCCGTCCCGCCTCGTGCTCGCCGCCCTGTTCGCGCTCGTCGGCCTGGTCTGGATCGGACAGGGGCTGGGCATCATCGGCGGCAGTGTCATGACCGGCAGCGCGTTCTGGGCCGTGGTCGGCGTCGTCCTGCTCGTCGTGGCGGTGCTCATCCTGGTGATCGAGCGACGGCGGCCGACGGAGAGCTGACCGGGGTTCCCGGACTGAGGGGCCAGCTCGGCCGGCCCGCTCAGGCGCCGCCGGGGTTGATCGCGCCGACCGCAAGGAACGTGAAGATGACCACGTCCTGCACGAAGTGGATGAACCACGCCCACGCGATGCCGCGCGTCTCCAGCATCGACCTCGCCAGGATCCAGCCCAGGAACCAGGCCAGCACCACGCCCACGATGCCGTACGGGATCCCGTAGAAGTGGGCGAGCCCGAAGTAGGCCGCGACCATCCGCAGAGCGTGTCTCGAGCCCACGGGCCCCACCAGCACCGACAGGAATGAGGCCTTGTACGTCACCTCCTCGTTGAAGGCGTTGAGGGCGGCGGCGAGGAAGACCACCGGCAGCAGGGGCACCGCGCGCATCATCAGGTCGACCGTGAGTTGCCCGGAGATGACCAGGAAGGCCAGCGTGCCCAGGGTGATGAACACGCTGAGATCGCGACCGACGGTCTTCCACCTGGCGCCCGGCTTCACGCCCAGCCAGCGAACGGGCTCTGCCGGCGCGGATGTGTCGCCCTTCGCGAGGTAGAAGGCCCGGCGATCCCGGTGCACCCCGAACAGGACGGCGATCATCGCCAGCGTCACGATGAGGTTCAGGGTCTGTTCGGCGAGCATGTAGACCCCGAACGAGGGGTCGTCGAGGCGGGTCGAGAAGACCGGCAGGCGGTCCACCTGCGTGAAGACGACCCACTGGGCGACGACCAGCACGAGGAAGAGCCACAGGAGCGGGCGGAGCGCCCGCGATGGTCGCCAGGCAACGGTCGCCAGGAGGCCGATCGCGATCACGATGACCGAGACGACGGCCCGCATGTCCGCGGACACCTGCCTGCCGAACACCTCCTGGACGATGACGATCGGCAGGAGGGACACGGCGAGGACGACCGCCCACGCCGCCGACACGATCCCCGTCCCGGGCCGGGTTGACGTCATCGCTCAGACACTCCCATATGTCTGCCACGCGAGGGCGGTCGCGACGCCCAGGCCGCACACGCCGATCAGCGCTCGGAAAAGCCGTGGCGGGAGCCGCCTCGCGAGCCACGGACCCGCGAGCCCGCCGAAGAACAGGCCGACGGCCAGCGGCACCACGAAGGCCCATTCCACGGGCCCGAACAGCGCGAACCCGATCGCCGCTGCGCCGTTCGCGACCCCCGACAGCACGGCCTTGGCCGCGTTCACGTCGATCAGCGGTCGGGCAATGATGCTGCTGAGGGCAACGATCGCCAGGATCCCGCCAGCCGCACCGAAATACCCGATGTAGATCGCCGTACTGAAATAGGCAGCCGCCGTGACAGGAGTGATGCCCCGGGGCTGGAACCTCTCACGTCGCTGGAGCTGCGGCTGCACCATGACCATGAGCGAGGCCCCGGCGATGAGGATCGGCGCCACCAGCTCGAACCACCGGTCTGGCAGGATCAGGAGCAGCGCGGCGCCGGTAGCCCCGCCCGCCGCCGCCAGGATGGCGAGCTTGCGCAGGGTGGGCCGCTGTCCCTCCAGCTCCGGTCGCGCGCCGAGCGTCGCCCCGATGCTGTTGAAGGTCAGGGCCACGGTGTTGGTGACGTTCGCCGCCACCGGCGGCAGGCCGACCGCGAGCAGCGCCGGATAGGTCACCAGAGACGCCAGGCTGACCAGCACGCTGACGATCCCGCCGACGAACCCGGCCGCCACCAGGGCCAGGATCTCGATCGGGGTGATGTCCACGAGGTGAGTCTAGGGTGGGAGACCCTGGCCGGCCGGGTCGGCGCGTTGAGGCAGCGCGCCGAGAGTCCGGGTCGGGGCGACCGGCACGGCCGCAGGGCGCGGGTGGGCGAGGCCCGGGCAGGGGTGCGGGCGGAGTGCCGTGCGAGCCGCCACCGATGCCTCGCGCGATCCGTTGGGCCCGGTCAGGGGATCCGGTTGAACCAGAAGGCGGCAAGCCCCGCGCCGGCCATCACCATGAGGAGCGCGCCGGCGGCGAACCACTGCGTCACCTCCTGCTCCTCCGTCGTGAAGCCGACGCGCGACCCAAGGCCCTGGTAGATCGCCGCGAGATCCTCCGATGTCGGCGCCTCGAAGAACCGCGCCCCGGTGGTCTCGGCGATCGACCGGAGGGTCGCCGTGTCGGGCGGGACCTTGATCGTCTCGGTGCGGCCAAGGTTGTCCTGGACCTCCACGGTCCCTGAAGCCGTCCCCAGCGCAATCGTGTAGACGGGGACGCCCCGGGCCGCCGCCTCCGTGGCCGCGTCGAGCGGTTCGAGCAGCCCGGTCGAGCTCTTGCCGTCGCTGAGCAGGACCGTGGCGACGAGCGGCGCGCCGCCATCACTGCCGTCGTCCGGGGACGTGGACGCGTCGGGCGACGGGGCCGGCGCGAGCGGCGCAGCGGCCGGGCGACTCGTCGTCCCGTTGGCCAGGTCGGCCGCATCGACCGACAGGACGATCGCATCGCCCAGCGCCGTCCCGCCGTCGGCGCGGAGGCCGTTCAGCGCGGCCAGGAGCTGGTCCCGGTCGGTGGTCGGCGCGACGACGAGCCGGGCATCGGTCGAGAAGGCCACGAGCCCCACCCGGAAGGTGGCCGGCAGGCCGTCGATGAACGACGACGCTGACGCCTTGGCGGCGATCAGGCGGTCGGGCGCGACGTCGGTGGCGAGCATCGAGCGCGACGTGTCCATCGCGAGCATGACCGTCGCCTCCTCGCGTGGAACGGCGAGCGTCACGGACGGGCGGGCAAGGGCGACTCCCAGGGCCGCGATCGCGACCAGGTACAGGGCGGTGGGCACGTGGCGCCGCCACGCCGGCCGCCGCGGGACGAGGTTCTCCAGCAGGGCGACGTTGGTGAACCGGACGACGTAGCGCGTGCGGCGGCGCTGGATCAGCAGGTAGACGACGAGGGCGGCCGGGACGAGCAGGAGGGCGAGCAGGAGCTCGGGGGACGAGAAGGTCATGCCACGGTTCCCTGGTTCTTGAGCTGGACGGCGAGCGACCGGAGCCATTCACCGGATGTGGACAGGACGATGTGCCGGGCGCCGAGGCGTCGGAGCTCGAGGGCCAGGGCGGCGCGCTCCTCCGCGGCTGCCTCCGCGAACCGCTGCCGCAGGCGCCGGGACGACGTGTCGACCCGCACCTCGCGACCGGTCTCCGCATCGACCAGCGTCAGGTCGCCGACGTCGGGGAGGTCGTCCTCGCGGGGATCGCGAATCTCGACCGCGAGCAGCTGGTGCCGGGCCGCGACAGCCGCGAGCAGCGGCAGCCAGCCCCGCGGGCCGCGGAAGTCCGACACAACGGCGACGAGGCCGCCCCGCGTCGAGCCGCCGCCCAGGAACCGCAGCGCCGCCGCCGGCGATCGCGGGTCCGCGTCCGGTGACGCGACGGAGGCTGGCGAAGGCACGGCGGCCTCGCCTCCGTCGTCGGCCGGGCGCGTGCCCAGCACCGCCATCAGGCCCGCCCGTCCGCCCCGGGGCGGGACGCGGCGCGTCGTCCGGGCCCCCGAACGTGAGCACGCCCAGCCGATTGCCGCGCTGCGTGGAGAGATGTCCGAGCGCGAGCGCCACACCCTCCGCCACGTCGGCCTTGCGGCGGTCAGCGGTCCCGAAGGTCATCGACGGCGACTCGTCCAGCACCAGCCAGGTCGTCAGCGAGCGCTCCGGGACGTGGACGCGGACATGGGGCGCCAGCATCCGGGCGGTCACGTTCCAGTCGATGCGGCGGACGTCGTCGCCGGGCTCGTACGGCCGCACCTGCGCGAGCTCAGTGCCACCACCCAGCTCGTTTGCCCGGAACTCGCCCGGGACGAGCCCGCGGATCCGGCGCCCGATCGTGACGTCGAGCGCCCGGAGCAGTGCCTCTGGCGTTGGGCCCGGTCCCGGCCGGGCGGGGGTTCGCAGGGCCGTCGAAAGGGAGATGGCGCTCACGCCGAGCGTGCCTCCGTGACCAAGCGTGGCGCGGGGACGGCGGGGATGATCGCGTCGAGCAGGCGGTCGGGCGTGACCTCCTCGGCGAGGGCGGTGAAGCTCGGCACGATGCGATGACGCAGGACGTCGCGCGCGAGGTCGGCGATGTCCGCGGGGACCACGTACCGGCGACCCCGGATCAGCGCGAGGGCCCGTGCCGCGTGGACCAGGCTTATGGAGCCGCGAGGGCTGGCACCGAAGCTGATATACGGCTTGAGCTCCGGCAGGCCGAACCGCTCGGGCTCACGGGTCGCCGTCACGATCGCCACCGCGTAGGCGACGAGCGCCGGATCGACGTACACCCCCGGGGTCGCGGCCTGGAGCTGGGCCAGCCCGTCGGCGGTCAGCACGGGACGGATCTCCGCGGCCGGGCGCAGCGAGCGCTCCACGACCGTGGCCTCCTCGGTTGGCGTGGGATACCCGACGACGACCTTCATCAGGAATCGGTCGACCTGCGCCTCGGGGAGCGGGTAGGTGCCCTCGGACTCGATGGGGTTCTGGGTCGCCATGACGAGGAACGGGCGCGGGACGGCGTGGCTCTCCGAGCCGATCGTCACCTGGCGCTCCTGCATCACCTCGAGCAGCGCCGACTGGACCTTGGCCGGGGCGCGGTTGATCTCGTCGGCGAGGAGGAAGTTGCAGAACACTGGGCCCAGCTCGGTGTCGAACGTGCCGGAGTCGGGCCGGTAGATGCGGGTGCCGACCAGGTCGCCGGGCACGAGGTCCGGCGTGAACTGGATCCGCCGGAAGGAGGCGTCCAGGGCATCCGCCAGCGTGCGGATGGTCAACGTCTTGGCGAGACCGGGCACGCCCTCAAGGAGCAGGTGACCGCCGGCCAGAAGCGCGACGAGGACCCGCTCGAGCATCTCGTCCTGCCCGACGATGACGCGGCGAATCTCGAACAGCACCGCCTCCGCGGTGGCGCGGGGATCGATCGGATCGGGGGTCGCAAGAGGCGCGAGGGGCGCGTGCGAACCACGGGTGGAGTCGGTCATCAGACCTCCTGCGCCCGTGGGCCCGGGCTGTGCTGGGGGTTCTCCGAGCGGTCGACACCCTCACAGTGGACGCGGTCGGAAGATCAGATCTTCGGTGACGAACATGAGAGTTGCATGAGGATCGGAAGCCGCGAGGCGCGCAGCAGGAGGTCCCCCTGCGCGGAGGTCGCACCGGAGACGGGCCGGAGTGGGCGTGCAGAGGTCCCGATGAGGCGTGTCAGGCCCACAGCGGCGCCTGCGCCCGTTGCCGCGCCTGTTGTAGCGCCTGCTCACGTCGGTCGCGCTCACGCCCCCAGCCGCTCGATGGACTTGGCGCGGATCGACGCGTGCCGGGACGGCCCAGAAGGCCTCCATCGGGCCCCGGGCGCCACCGAGGGGCGGGCAGGACTTTCGTTCTATAGGCGGACATGACGTCTGGTGGTTCGCTTCCACCGTGCGACGACCAGGCAGCCCCGGGACCCGCAAGGGCACTCTGCATGGCCGAGCCCGGGGTGACGGCCCGCTCGATCACCTCTCCCCGACCGCACCGGGGGATCTCCGCCAGCGGCCCGGTGACCTGGGCCACCCGCGGAGCAGCCACGTCGGCGTCCACCAGACCTAGTGGGGAGTGCCACTCATGCCGTCTGTCAAGGCAGGTCCGAACCAGTACCTGCTGGTTGGCCGCAAGGGGACGCTGGAGAACCGGGGCTCGGCAGTCTCGGCCTTCCTGCGCCCGGGAACCATCTTCGTGCTCGTGCCCAGCACCAAGCAGGAAGCAGCCTTCGAGTTCACCCAGGAGACCAAGGACGGCATTCCCCTGCGGTTCAAGGGGATCGTCATCTACCGGATCACCGACCCCGTCGCGGCAGCCCGCATGTTCGACTTCAGCTCCCGTGGCGGCGCGGAGCGGATCAGCACGCTGCTCACCCACATCTGCCTGGGGGAGCTGCGTCATGCGGTCTCCCACATGACCATGGCCGAGTGCATCGAACAGCGCAAGACGACCCTGAGCGGGGTCGTGGAGACCGCGCTGCACGCAACGGTCCACGGCGAGGATGCGCAGACCAACGATTGGGGCATCGAGGTCGAGGTCGCGCGGGTCGCGCAGGTCTTCATCGTTGACCCCGAGCTGCGCCAGCAGCTGGAGGCCGAGGTCCGCAACGAGATCAAGCTCAAGAGCGACCAGTCCAGCATCCGGTCGCAGGAGGAGATCCGCCTCGCAGAGCTGGCATCGGAAGGCCGGGTCCAGGAGAAGAAGCTGGCCACCGATCGCGACAGCCTGCGGCGCCAGGAGGAGATGGAGCTGGCGCAACTGGCCCGCCAGCGTCGGATGCAGACAGAGAACCTGGCCACCGATCAGCAGGCCCTGGGGCTGGAGCAGGAGCGCCTGCACAGCCAGCTGGCCGCGGAGCAGGATCGGGTGAACGCGGAAGCGCCGGTCCGCCTGCTCAGGATCACGACGGAGAGCGGCATCCTGCGCGAGGAGCTGGAGCTGCGCAAGCTGCAGAACCAGGTCAAGGCGTTCGATGTCGAGGCTGACCTCCTGCTCGAGCGAGCCCGGCAGGCACTGCGCCTGGAGTTGCTGCCCGTCGAACAGGCGCCCCGGATGGTGGAGGCGGCTTCCAGGGTGCTGCGCGGCACGAACCTGTCCATCTACGGCGAGGATGGCCATCTCCTGAACCAGATCGCCCCGATCTTCGAGTTGCTGACCCGGTCGGTCCAGCAGGCGACCCAGGGCGCTGGGCATCGGGCATCCGGACCCGACGCGCCCGGATGACGCGCGCAGCGACAGCCGCCGATCAATGGTCCGGCGGGGCGACGCGGGGAGTAGCTGTCGCTCAGGACCGCGCATACGAAGGCGGGACCGACGTGGTCGGTCCCGCCTCTGGTTCGCGTGGTCGGCCGGCGGCTACACGATGGCCGACGGCGACACGCTGGCCGTGCCTACAGGGTGGCCGGGCGTGTTCCCAGCGTCAGGGGGATCTGGATCGTCTGGCCGTTCCGGAGCACGTCCAGAGTGATGGTCTGGCCGGGCGCGCTCTGGCTCAGGACGAGGTCGAGCGGATGAGTCACGTCGAGCGACGTGCCGTTGACGGCCGTGATGATGTCGCCGGCCTGGAGCCCTGCCTGCTCGGCGGGGCTACCCGCGACGATCGCCGGCTGGGCCGCCCTCGAACCGCCAATCTGGCCCTGGCCGAACGGGTCCTGGCCCTGGCCGAACGGGTCCTGGCCCTGGCCGAACGGATCGACCGGTGCATTCGGATCCTGCCCAGTTGAGCCCTGGCCCGTGAGCGCCGAGGCAGTCGGGATCCAGGCGCCGTTGTTGACCGGGAGGCTGGCCTCCTGCTTGATCGCCGGCGTGATCGTCTGGAACCTGATGCCCATCCACGGTCGAGACAGCGCCTCCCCCGCCGAAGCCTGCGCGAGCAGCGGGCGGGCGATGTTGATCGGGATCGCGAAGCCGATGCCCTGGCCTGAGCTGGCGATGGCGGTGTTGATGCCGATGACGGAACCGGCCGGGTCGAGAAGCGGACCGCCGCTGTTGCCGGGGTTGATCGCGGTGTCGGTCTGCAGCAGGTTGGAGAGGGTCCCGGTCGCGACGGGGATGCTGCGGCCGATGGCCGAGATGATCCCGCTCGTGACGGAGTCCGTGAACTCGCCCAGGGGGCTGCCGATCGCGATCGCCTGCTGCCCCACCTGGATCGTCGACGAGTCGCCGATCGGAGCGGTGGGCAGGCCCGTCGCGTCGACCTTGACGATGGCGAGGTCCGTGAGGGTGTCAACCCCGTAGATGGTCGCGTCGAACGAACGGCCGTCCTTGAGGTTGACGGTCAGCCTGGACGGACTGCCCTCGACGACGTGGCGGTTGGTGAGGATCAGGCCGCTCGCGTCGAAGATGACGCCGGAGCCGGTCGCCGTCCCGGTGCCGGACATGCCCGTGATGGGGTCTGTCTCGGTGACGCCATCCGCCACGATGGTGACGACGGCCGGGCTGACGGCCTTGACGATGTCCACGATGGAGGCCGACCCGCCCGCGGGGGCGACGGGGGCGGCCGGCGCTGCCGTGGCCGGCGCGCCCGGGTCCGCGGCTGTGGGAGCCGGCGACGGCTGGGTGCCCGGACCCGCGGCCGTCGGCGTGAACACGGGCGGCTGGGTGGCGGCGGTGCCACCGGTACCGGCGGCACTCATCGCGAGGTAGGTTCCACCGGAGGTCAGCACCGCAGTCGCGAGGACCGCGGCCACCACCATGCCGACCCCGGCCGAACGGCGAGCGGGAGCCTTCGGCGCGGGCGCGGCCGGCTCCGGCGGGGCAAACGTGGGCCGGCCCCAGGCGCCGGGGTCGGGGGGCGGCGGGGCGGCGAAGGTCGGGATGAACGGCTCCGTCGGCGATTCGCCGACGTTCGCGGGTGCGGGAGGCGGGACGGGCACCTGGCCGTCCGTCTGCCATCGCGGCGCCTCGGGGGGCGCTGACTGGGGATCGTGCATGCGGGATACCTCCGCCCGGGGACGCCGACTCCTGTCGGCGCGAATGAGCACGGGCTGTCTGGCAACCACGCTGGCCCAGTTGTCTGAGAGTTCGGTGATAGACCGCGGCTTCTTGTGATTTCTTATCCGTATCGCAGCATCCGGGTCGCATTCGGCTCCCATTGACCCTGCCACTTGGACTAGTCCACTAACCCAAGCGCAACCATCTCGCTACCCCGTCCAGCCTTGATCCGACGGCCCCCCGGGCGGACAATCGACATACGGATCGCTTCGTCCGCCAAGGGGTGGCAGCAGTCCGGGCCGTGGATCCTGCGCCGCTGCGCATCAAGTTGGGCCACGGCGGTCTTGCTCCTGGCTGATCGACCTCGCCCGCAACCTGTGTGGGCACCGGCGATCGGACGGCCGGGAGCCGAGGTGCGTGCCATGCACGACGACTCCGTCCTGGTCGCGGTCGACGCGGCCCTCCGTTCCCCTTCCTTCTGCTCATGCGGGAGCGACCTCACCATCACCGTCCGCGATGACGTCGTGTGGCTCGAGTGCGTCCGCTTTGCGGCACCCGCCCGTCTGCCCGACCCGCTCGCCAAGTTCGTGCGGGAGCTGATGCACGATCGCAGGCGCGTGATCACGATCCCGGCCGCTGATCCCCATGGGCCGGCGCCGGCCGCGGCGTCGGGCGCGGTGCCGGTTCGCGCGTAGAGCGGTCCCCGCCGGCGCTCCTGCGATCCCCGGCTATCCTTGCTCGCTGGATGTCGCGGGCCGAACCCGCCTGACACCGTCACCGGAGGGACACGTGTTCTCGTTCCTGCGCCGCCTCGGCGGGCCCCAGATCGACATCGAGGAGCTCGATGCGCTGATGGTGCAGGGCGCCGTCCGCGTCCTTGACGTTCGCGAGGACTCCGAGTTCAGGAGCGGACACCTCCGAGGAGCGATCCACATCCCCGTGAAGCGGCTGCCGGACCGCGTCGCCAAGCTCAAGCACGACAAGCCCTACGCGGTCATCTGCCAGTCGGGGAGCAGAAGCCGGAGCGCCACCGCCTACCTCGTCGACCAGGGTTTCGAGGGAGCCGTCTCCGTGCGCGGAGGGACCGGCGCCTGGGCAAGGAGCGGTCGGGCACTCGTGCGCTGATCCCGGCGCGGGGCGCCGATACGGGCGGTGCATTCCCGGCCGGGCCCGAGTAGTGAGCGTTCGCAGCCTGATCCGGGAGCGGCCGGCTACTCGTACCTGAGCGCGGCGATGGGATCGAGCCGGGCGGCCTGCCGGGCAGGCCAGACGCCGAAGATCACCCCGACGGCAAGCGAGAACCCGGCCGCCAGCAGGATCGTGACCGGGCTGATGTTGAGCCCCCAGCCGGCGAGGGCGCCGATCGCGGCGGAGGCGGCGACGCCGAAAACGATCCCGAGCACGCCGCCGGCAAGGGAGAGCACCAGGGCCTCGACGAGGAACTGGGCCAGGATGTCCCGGCCGCGCGCCCCGATGGCCTTGCGGATGCCGATCTCCCGTGTCCGCTCCCTGACCGAGACCAGCATGATGTTCATGATCCCGATGCCGCCCACAAGCAGGCTGATCGACGCGATGCCGGCAAGGAGCAGGGACAGGAGCCCGGTGATCGTCCCGAAGGCGGACAGCAGCTGCGCCTGGTCGATGATCGTGAAGTCGTTCTCGGCCCCGTCCACGATCCCGTGGCGCGCCCTCAGCAGCTCCGTGATCCGGAACTTGGTGAGCGGGATCTGGTCCGCGCGCTCGGTCGACACGGAGAGCGACTGCAGGGAGTGCCCCGCAACGAAGTAGTCGCGCAGCGCCGACAGCGGGACATAGACCTGGTCGTCGAGGATGCCCTTGGGCTGGAGGATGCCGATCACGCGGAACGGGACGCCGCCAACGTTGATGTCAGAGCCCACGGCGGCCGCACCCAGGCGGAGGGCATCGGCCGTGGTGGAACCGAGCACGGCGACCCGCAGCCCGGCCGCGTATTCCGCCTCGGACACGAACGACCCGCGCCAGATCTCGTAGGCGCGCACCGGCATGAAGGCCGGCGTGATCCCGGAGACGGTGGTGGTGGTGTTCGAGGAGCCGGCCACGACGACCGCCATCGTCGACACCTGCGGAGCGACCTGGGCGACACCCTCGACCTGCGCGATGGCCTCCGCGTCGTCGACCGTCAGCGTGTCGGCCGACCCGCCTGCCCCGCGCACGAAGCCGAACGTGCTGGCACCGGGACTGACGCTGAGCAGGTTTGTCCCGAGGCCCTCGATGAGGTTGGTGATCCCGGATGTCGCGCCCTGCGCCACCGAGACGAGCGCCACGATGGACCCGACTCCGATGATCACCCCCAGCATCGTCAGCAGCGCCCGGAGCCGGGCGGCCGCGAGTCGCGAGATCGCGAGGGGGACGAGCTCCGCCCAGTTCACGCGGCGAGCCTCCCGTCGCGCACCCTGACGCGGCGCGTGGCCGCGACGGCCACGTCGCTGTCATGGGTGATGAGCACGATCGTCGTCCCGGCATCGTTCAGCTCGTGGAGCAGTGCGAGCACGTCCGCGCCCGAGGCTGAGTCCAGGTTTCCGGTGGGCTCGTCCGCGAGGATGATCGTCGGCCGGCTCACGAGCGCCCGCGCGATCGCCACCCGCTGCTGCTGACCCCCGGACAGCTCCGACGGCTCATGCGTCATCCGGTCCTCGAGTCCCAGACGGGCCAGGGCGTCCCGGGCCCGCTGCAGCCGCTCCGCCCGGCCCACGCCCGCATACAGGAGCGGCATGGCCACGTTCTCGAGCGCCGTCGTCCTCGGCAACAGGTTGAACGACTGGAACACGAACCCGATCGTCCGGTTGCGAACCCGGGCGAGCTCGTCGTCCGACAGGCCCGCCACATCGGTCCCGGCGAGCCTGTAGGTGCCGGTGGTCGGGCGATCCAGGCAGCCGAGCAGGTTCATGAGCGTTGACTTGCCGGATCCCGATGGGCCGACGATCGCCAGGAAGTCGCCCGAGCTCACGTCGAGATCCACGCCCTGCAGAGCCTCGACCTCCAGGCGGCCGGACCGGTACGTCTTGCCGATACCGCGCATCTCGATCACCGGCGTCCCGGCGGCCGGGTCCGGGAACGGGTTCACGGTCGTCACGGCTGTGCGTCGGGCGGGGTTGACCCGGCGCCGGAACCGCCGGAGCCACCGGACCCACCGGATGTGCCTCCACCCCCGCCGCCCGGACCGGTGGGGAACGTCGTCACGAGGTCCTTGGCGGACGCCGTGCCGGTGACCACCACCATGCCCTCGGTGAGGCCCGACCGGATCTCCGCAAGCGACGGCGTCATCAGGCCGACCTCGACCGGGATCGTCTGTACGCGGTCAGGGCCGTCCAGCACCTGCACCGTGTAGGCACCGGGTGCGCCGCCCACCGCAGTCACCGGCACCGCGAGCACCGCGGGCGCGAGGTCGGTGGTGATGTCCACATCGGCGGTCATGCCCGGCGCCACGAGCTCGGGGGCGGAGTCGAGCGAGATCACGACTTCGTAGGAGACGACGCCCGAGGCGCTCTTCGTGGCGCCGGCCACGTCGACCGCGTCCACCTTGCCGCCCACCGAAGCATCCAGCGCGGGGATCGTCACCTCGGCCGCCTGGCCGACCTGCACGGATGGCAGGTCGCTCTCGGTGATGGACGCGGCCACCTGGACTTCCGTCCCACGGAGGAGGATCACGATGCCCGAAGCCGAGTCACCGGGCACGATGGTGACGGACGAGACGATGCCGTCGATCGGCGCGGTCAGGGTGGCCCGCTCGAGCGTCCGCTCGGCGTCGGCGACGACCGACTCTGCCTGCACCACGGCGGCGCGGTCCGCGGCGACGGCCGCAGACGTGTCGACGTCGGTCGCTCCATCGTAGGCGAGGTTGGCGGAGGTGACGCCCAGCTTGGCCGCCGCGACCTGGTTTGACGCCTGCGTGTTCGCAGAGGTGGCCTGCAGCTTCGCGGTGGCGAGCGCCCGCGAAGTCTGCTTGACGGCCGCCTTGTCCGCCGTGATGACGGCGGCCGGCGCCTTGGCCGCGCGATCCTTCGCCAGCTGCGCCTTCGCGTCCTTGTTCGCCGCCGTTGCCTGGGAGATGGCGAGCCGGCCGGCCGCCTGCGTCTGGGACAGCGCCTTCTTGGCCTGGGAGAGCTGGCTGTTGGCCTGCGTGACCCCAAGCTTGGCCTTCGCCTTGGTGGTCTTCGAGACCGGCAGCTCGTCGGCCTTCAGCCTCGCCTCCGCCGCCGCGAGGTTCGCCTGGGCAATCGTCAGGGCCAGCTCGGCATCCTCGGTTTCGGCGACAGCCAACACGTCGCCGGCCTTGACCATGTCCCCGGTCTCGACGTTCACCGTGGCCGCGGTCCATTGAACCGCCGTGGCCGAGCGGGCGGCCGTCACCGCTGCCTGCGGCGACCGGACCGGTGCCTCGCCGAACGCGAGGCCGTAGGAGTCAACCGGCTCGATCGACCCGCTGATCGAGACGGTCGTGCGCACGTCCATGATGGAGGCGGTGTCGGTCAGGTAGGTGACCTCGGGCGTCCTGCTGCCCAGCAGGGGGCCGGCGACGACGAGGCCGACGAGCCCGACGCCGACGACCACGGCGCCGCCGATGGCGACTGCTCGCTTGTTCATTGCCTGGTGCTCCTCGATTCGCCGCGGTGCGCCGCGTGGCCGGCGGCGACAGCCGACGTGACGTGACTCATGTGCAGTTCCTGCCCGGCGGGCCGGGGACGGTCGGGCGGGGGCCCGTGCTGGGGCACTTGCCGGCGGCCGCCAGCCTGGAGATGCCCCGGTCCAGCAGGGCCGAGTAGCCGCGGACCTCCTCGAGGGTATCCGGGTCTTGCATCCTGCGCCCGGTGCGCGCAGGATGCCGCGATCATCGAGGTGGCGGGAGCTTGGGGCAGCTCCGACAGCGACCATCGTGGTCCGGTAGCGGCTCTCGCGAGCTCGCGGCTCAGGCACGGGTTCGAGGAGGATCGCCACGACGATGGAGAGGGCCCCGGGGCGCTGGCGCCTGCTGGCCCTGCTCGGGCTGGGCGAGCTGCTGGCGATGTCGCCGTGGTTCAGCGCCTCGGCGGTGGCGCCGCTGATCACCGCGGAACTGTCCCTGTCCGGCATGGACCTGCCGATGCTGACCATCGCGGTCCAGCTCGGCTTCGTCGTCGGGGCGCTCCTGATCGCGGTGACCGGGGCCGCCGACGTCCTTCCCGCTCGTGCCCTGTTCCTCGCCGGCGCCCTCGGAGCAGCGGTGGCGAACCTGGGCTTCGCATATCTCGCCGACGGCCTCGCCGGGGCCACCGTCTTCCGCTTCATCACGGGGTTCGCGCTGGCGGGCGTGTACCCCGTCGGCATGAAGATCGTCACCGGCTGGTTCCGCCAGGAGCGCGGCCTGGCCATCGGGATCCTGGTCGGCGCCCTGACGGTCGGCGCGTCGCTCCCCTACCTCTTCCGGGCCCTCGGCGCCCTCTCGGGCCTGGACTGGCGCGCGATCGTCGGGAGCGCGAGCGTCGCCGGGGTCCTGGGCGGCCTGCTCGTCGGCGGCTGGGTGGGCCGCGGCCCGTTCGACGTCGCCGCACCGCGGTTCAGCATCGCGGTCGCGCGGCGCGCATTCGCGGAGCCCTCGGTCCGGCTGGCCAACCTCGGGTACCTCGGTCACATGTGGGAGCTCTACGCGATGTGGACGTGGATCCCGCTGTTCTTCGCGGCGAGCTTCACGGCGGCCGGCCTGGCGGACCCGGCCGTGGCCAGCTTCGCGGCGTTCCTGGTGGTGGCCGCCGGCGGGATCGGGTGCGCCGTCGCGGGTCTCGTTGCCGATCGGATCGGACGCACGACCCTCACCATCGGGGCGATGGCCGTGAGCGGCTCGACCGCGATAGCCATCGGGTTCCTGTTCGGGGCACCGCCCGCGCTGACCCTGATCGTGGGGCTGATCTGGGGCGTCAGCGTCGTCGCCGACTCCGCCCAATTCTCGGCGGCGGTGACGGAGCTCGGGCCGCCCGGCACGGCCGGTTCGGCGCTCGCGCTCCAGACGGCGCTCGGGTTCCTGCTGACCGGGGTCACCATCACCCTCATCGGGCTTCTGAGCGCGGACAACGCGCTCGGCTGGCGAATCGTGTTCGCCCTGCTGGCCGTCGGCCCGCTGGTCGGGATCATCGCCATGTGGCGGCTCCGCCGCCGTCCGGAGGCGATCCGCATGGCGAACGGGCACCGCTGACGACGGTCGGGACGCTGCGGCGCTGGGGCGGCTCCGCTTGAACCATTCCATCAGCGCGGTGACCCCGGGGCACCGGGGCGTGCCGCCTGCCCCGGCCTCTCAGCCCGGCGTTGGGGCGGGCGCTGCCTGCTGCTTCGCGATCCACGGCTCGAGGACCCGACGGTGCCGGTCCTCAAGCTTGACCAGCTTGCGCTTCGACACCAGGAGATCCTCCACCTCGTCGAAGCTCATCCCCTTCGCCTGCATCAGGTAGGCGGCGAGCACCGTCGCCGAGCGGCCCCGCCCCTTCGCACAGTGGATGAGCACGGTTCTGCCCTCCGCCAGCCTGTCCGTGATCCAGGGCACGGCATCGTCGAGGACAGCCTCGTCGGGAACGGTCACGTCCGGCACCCGGTACTGCCGGAGCGCGACACCGTGCTCCTCGAACCAGGCCGGCGCCGACGTTCGCTCGGCACGCATGTCGACCACCGCCGTGATCCCCAGCGTCAGGACGGCGTCGAAGTCCCGCTCATACGTCGGTGCGCCCCCCAGCCATAGCGTGGGCGTGATCTGGCTGAACCAGACGTGCCCCATGAGCCTCTCGTAGGTGAACCGGATCGCGGGGTACAGCCTGTCGAAACCGCGATGGAACAGGCTGAGCTGCTGGGGCGGTTCAGGGGACGACAATGGTCAATGCCCGGGGCACGACATCGACCGTGACCGGCGTCCGACCGACGTACTCGCCGTCCGTCCACACCGGCTGGTCCGGCTCGGCCGCCAGCGTCACCGCGCGCGCCTGCCGGTAGTACCGCATCGCCTTCGCGCCCCCGACGTTGAGGAACCGCTCCGCGGCCGCGGTGAAGGTGCTCCGGTGGTGCGGGTCGATCACGAAGCAGTCCAGCAGCCCGTCGTCGATGGCATAGGCGTGGGTGATCCGGAGGCCTGTGCCCATCATCCCGGAGTTCACGACGTAGATCTTGGTGCCTCCGAACTCGAGGAGCTCGCCATCGACGTCGGCCCGGTACTGGAAGTACTTGCCATTCTTCGCGCGGCTGGCCCTGTTCACGGCATACGCGAAGACGCCGTACTTGTCCTTCATCGCGCGGCTCGTCTGCTCCTCGGGCTCGATCCCCACGTACATCCGCTGGATGAAGTAGCGGTCGTGGGCCTGGGGCTGCGCGACGCTGACCAGGCGGCCGACGTCGATCGAACGGGTCTTCGTGCTGGTGCACAGCACCTCGACGGCCGGGCGGAGCTTGCCGGGCACGCCCATCTCGCGGGCGAAGCCGTTGCCCGTGCCGCCGGGCAGGATGCCCATCGTCGTCTGCTTCCCGCTCACCCCTGCGGCACGCAGGACCGCGTTGGCGATCTCGTGCTGGGTGCCGTCCCCGCCATAACCCACGACCAGGTCCACGCCGTCAGCGATGGCGGCCATCGCCTGCTCGGTCGCGTCACCGTACTTGTGGGTCACGCTCACGTCCCAGGCCACGCCATGGGTCCCGAAGACCTCGTTGAGGGTGTTGAGGATCGGCTCGTCCTTGCCGGATGCCGGGTTGATCACCACGTGCACCCGCCGATACGGCGCGTCTGTCATTTGCGGCCCTCCGACCCCAAGAGCCCCCGAGTGTGCTGAGGCCCGTTGCTGGCACAGACTACGGCACGCGGCTGTCGCCATGGGCCGACCCACGTTCGGTCCGGGCGCTGTGAGGCCCCCGGCGAGCCGGGGGCCTCTGGTAATTGCGAGGGTGCGTCCGTCTACTTGGCGGGGCGCACCTCGACCTGCATGAAGCTGCCTTGGGCGCTGATGCTCTTGATCCCGATCTGCGTCCCCGTGTTCGGCACGATCACGCTGCCCCACGGGTTGACCGGGTCGTAGTAGCTGTTGCGATCGTCGAACACCTTCGCAGCCGGCAGGCTGGGGTGGTACGACGGCTGGCTCCGCCAGTGGAGCGTGAGTGCGTCCGTGGGAGCCAGCGTGAACGTGGAGTCGTAGGTCTGAATCCGGTTGCGCCAGACGCCACCGTCCGCGCGGATCATCGCCGTCGGGTGAGCGTCGATGGGCAGGAGCAGGCCCTGGCCCGGGTGCCGCCGGACGTTGTTGTTCTTCTGCGACGTGTCCCAGTAGTTGATCAACAGGCCGTCCTGGTAGGGGAAATG
Organism: uncultured Chloroflexia bacterium; assembly: GCA_963766735.1. GTDB lineage: Bacteria > Chloroflexota > Limnocylindria > Limnocylindrales > CSP1-4 > CAIXZV01. The sequence continues at coordinate 62,301 of CAVYBU010000008.1, read as the reverse complement.
CTCCACCCAGTCGCCGAGCAACGGGTTGTCCAGGAAGCCGAAGTTGTACGGTCCGACCTTGAGGGTGGAGTCGTAGCCCTTGTACGTGCGGTACTCGGCCACGTAGTAGTGGCTGAACAGCGCCGACTCGGTCCCGCTCGTCACCTTGAAGCCATCGAAGGTCCAGCCGGCATCAGCCTCTGCGCCGTCGAGCGCGGAGCCGGTGATCGTCGATGTCGTCCACCATGAAGCCGAAGCCGCCGGTGTTCGGCGTCGGTCCAGTAGCGGAAGCCGAGCAGGACGTTCCCCGTCCGGCAGGTCCGCGGTCAGGTCGACCCAGCGCCGCCGGAGCACACCGGTGATCCCGTAGCCGAAGTTCTGGCCGTTCGGATCCGTCGTGGTCGAGAGGTTGGTCTCGATCGGGATCCACGTCGACCCGCCGTCCGTCGAGTAGACGACGTACGCGTAGTCCCAGTCGAGCTCGATGTTGTACTTGACCTTGGCCGTCAGCGTTGGCGCCGCGGCGCAGGTTGAACGACTTGGTCATGAAGTTGTCCAGGTAGTCGCCTGCGCCGCTGTAGTAGTAGTAGTCGCCGGCGTACGGGTCGCCGATGTTCGAGACGACTTCCTTCTGCGGCAGGACCACGAACAGGCCCTGGGCCTGCTTCGTGTTGAACTCCATCGGGCCAAGCTTGTGCACGGACTTCACGCCGGCACGCGCGACCTCGTAGTTCAGCCAGCCGAGCTGGAACTTCTCCCAGGCCCCCATGTGGCTGGACTTGTTGCCGATCGTGTCCTTGCCGTCGTCGAGCCAGGATCCGGAGGACATCAACGTCCAGAAGGCGGTCCCGTTCTCACCGCCCGACGTGTCGTACAGGTCGGGCAGGCCCAGGTCGTGGCCATACTCGTGAACGAAGACGCCCACGCCGCCGTTCTCCGGCTGGATGGTGTACTTGCCGACCCAGAAGTCGCTGTCGCCGATCTGGATGCCGCCGAGCATGTTGAAGTCCGGGCCGGCGATGCCGATCAGGCTTGAGAACGCGTACCAGCTGTGGCTCCAGATGGCCCAGTCGTCGCAGGTCGGGGAGCAGGATTCGTTGCCCATCCCGGCGTGGACAGACTGGAAGGTGTCGATGTAGCCGTCCGGCTCGTCGAAGTTGCCGTCGGCGTCGTAGTCGTAGCGATCCCAGACGTCGAACTGGCGCGAGGTAGTCGTTGATCTCCGCCGGTGTCTTGCCGGCCGCGATCTGCGCGTCGTACCAGCCGTTGACGGAATCCTTGAGGAAGTACCAGACCTGGTTCCCGCCCAGCGGGCTGGCGAAGTCGTCGTCGTACGACGCCGCGTCGCCCGGGACAGGGATCCAGTCCGTCACGTCACCGTGGACCGTGTAGCGGTTCGAGGACTGCTCGATGTAGAAGTTCCGCATCGAGTTGGCGCCGGGGGTCTCGTCGAACAGCAGGTCCATGAAGTAGTCGCGGCTGAAGTCCGGGACCCAGATGTTGGTGTTGTCCACGGTCCGGTCCGGCTCCGGCATCGTGTTGTGCTGCAGATCGGCGAACTCGCCGAGGACGGTCCACAGCGCGCCCTCACCCTCCCGTTCGAGCTCGACGTACTGGCCCTTGGCAACTTCCTTGACCTTGTCCGGCGCCTTGCCGTTCATCTTGGCCTCGATGGCCATCTTCTTGAGCTCGGCCTGCTTGGCGCTGAGCGGGTCCGGCCTGTTGTCGGTCTTGGCTTGCACGGCCTGGCCGTTCGGCGCGATCCCGTCTCGCGGCGGCGATGCGCCCACCGCGGGCGCGGCTGCTGCCGTGACCAGGGTGGCTATCGCAAGGGGCAGCATCAGTCGGCGTGCTGCCCTGGCGGTCATCATCGATGTCCCTCCTCAATGATCCCCGGACTGGTGGCGTGGACGTGCGCGGACAGAGTCACTCGGCGGGCGATCAGGGGGGGTGTCCGACGCGCATCGAGCACGCCCGGGTGGCATGCATTGCCGGAGCGTGGGCTCTTCTAATGGCGGCCTGTAGAGCCGATAGTCCCAACTTGGAGAAGAGTGTTGACATCCGGCACCGCCGGTACCGGCGATACGCTGCGGCCGGCGTCAAGGCGCCGCCTCGCGCGCGTACCGATGACACGAGGGCTACAGTCTCAGGATGGATGTGACTCGTCACGAGACCGCCGTCGCGCTGCTCGAAACAGCCGGTGACTACCTCGTCGCGCGTGAGGCCCAGAACAACCTCCCGCTTGGCATCCTCTCCACGCTCCGGGACCAGCCCGGGACCTACCTCGAACCGCCGTACCTGGCGACGGTATGGGACGCCGGCCGCATCGCGCTCGTCGCGATCCGCACACCGCCATTCGGCCCCGTGCTCTCGGAGCCCGGCGTTCCGGACGACCGGGTGCCCCTCGCGGTCGAGGCCCTGGTCGCCGACCTCCACGCAGTCTCGCCCGACCTGCCGACCGTCCTCGGGCCGCAATCGACCGTCGTGCCGTTTGCCCGGGCGTGGTCAAAGGTGACCGGGCGTCCCGCTCGCCTGGAGATTGCCGAGCGGATCTACCGGCTGTCGCGCGTCATCGCGCCGCGGCCGACATCCGGTTCCTGGCGGCTTGCCGACCAGCGCGACCGAGCGCTCCTGCGCGACTGGTTGATCGCATTCCACGAGGAGGCCCTGCCGCCAGGATCGGCACGTGGCGAGATCGATGAGATGGTCGAGCGGTGGGTCCGGCGGGACGATCGATTCGCGTACCTGTGGGAAGTCGACGGGCGGGTCGTGTCGCTGGCCGCCGCCGGCGCGCGGACGCCGAACGGGCGGCGGTTCGGCCCCGTCTACACACCGCCGGACGAGCGCGGTCGTGGGTATGCAAGTGCGCTGACGGCGGCCGCAAGTCAGGATCAGCTCGATCGCGGGGCGCGCTTCTGCTTCCTGCTCACCAACCTCGCGAACCCGACGTCGAACTCGGTCTACCAGCGGATCGGGTACGAGCCCGTCTCGGACGTCGACCTGTACCGGTTCGGCGCGGCCGGCTGAGATGCCCTGGTAGGGCAGGTGTGGAGCGGACTCCATACACTGCGAGGATGACCGATGAACGCGCAATACCCTCGGACCTGACCGCACACGCCGCCCGAAACCGGGCTGCGTGGAACGCGTCCAGCGACGAATACCAGGAACTCCACGGTGGCCAGCTCGCGGACAGCGGCGGGCTCGCATGGGGGACCACACAGATCCCCGAGGCGGAGCTGCATGTCCTGGGTGAGGTCGCCGGCCGGGACATCCTCGAGTTTGGGTGCGGCGCGGCCCAATGGTCGATCGCGCTGGCGCTGCGCGGCGCTCGCCCGGTGGGGCTCGACCTGTCCGAGCGCCAGCTGGAGCACGCCCGGCGCCTGATGGCGGAGGCAGGCGTCGACTTCCCGCTCGTCCACGCGAGCGCGGAGGCAGTGCCGCTCCCTGATGCGTCGTTCGACATCGTCTTCTGCGACTTCGGTGCGATGACCTTCGCCGACCCCTACCGGACCGTCCCAGAGGCCGCCCGCCTGCTGCGGCCCGGCGGGCTGTTCGCGTTCAGCCAGGAGTCCCCGATCGCGACGATCTGCTGGCCGCTCGACGCCGACGAGGTCGGCGACCGCCTGGTGGTCGATTACTTCGGGATGCACGCCATCGATGACGGCGAGAACACCAGCTTCCAGTTGCCGTTCGGCGAGTGGATCCGGCTGTTTCGCGCCAACGGCTTCGTGATCGAGGACTGCCTCGAGCCGCGCCCCGAGCCCCAGGCAACCAGCACGTATCGCTCGGCCGAGACGCTGGCCTGGGCACGGCGCTGGCCGGCCGAGATGATCTGGCGCCTCCGGCGTGTGACCGACGAACACCCCTGAGTCAAGAGCGCAGCCGCTTGGGCGCGGGCCGCTTGGGCGCGGCCACATCGCCCGTGGCCGTCAGCCGGCCTGGCTGGTCCCCTCGGCGGGCGGCCGGTCCAGGTGGAACACGAGCTCCTCGCCATCGACCTCGTCCATCTGGACGCCCACCTGCTCGAAGCCGAAGGCGTGGATGATCGCCAGCGAGGCGACGTTGTCCGGTGCAACCGAGGCGCGGAAGCGGTACGTCCCCCGGGCCTGCGCCCAGGCAAGCAGCGCCCGGATGCACTCCGTCGCAAACCCACGGCGCCGGAAGGCTGCCTCCACGCGGTAGCCGATCTCGACCCGTCCGGTCTCGTCCGGGGGCGCGTGGAAGCCGATCGTGCCGATCACCTCCCGCCGCCCATCGGGGTGGGTCGCGACGATGGCGCGGCCCAGCCACGGCTGGCTCGCGGGGTCCGCCTCGAGGGCCGGGATCCGGTACCTCAGGAAGTTGGAGAGGTCCTCGCGCATGCCCGGTGGCAGGGCGGCGCCCAACTCGCGGGCCGCCGCGTCCTGGTGGCCGGCCTTGAGCGCCCGCATGAACGGGAGCGACATCGAGACGAGCTCCACCCGCTCGGTGCGGATCGCGGCGACGGACGGTGAGTGGTCCTGCATCGCGGCGAGGATACCGTTCAGTCCCGCACGTCCTGGGTGGGGGCGGTCAGCGTCTTGCGGTACCGGACCTCGACGAGCTCGCGCCCCCCGATCTCCGCCGTCTTGGTGTGGCCGTCAGGATCCCATCTGGCGGCCTCGTAGAAGCCGCGGCCCCGTGCGTTGTCCTCGAGCACCCATAGGAATGCCTCGGCGTACCCGGCGTCCGCGAGCAGTCGCTCCGCCGTGGCCAGGAGCGCCGAACCGGCGCCTGACCGCCACCGGTCGGGCGCGACGTACAGGGCGCGAACCTCGCCGAGCCCGGGCAGGTCCTCGTCCCGGCTCGGGCTGATGCTCACCATCCCCACGAAGTCCTCGCCGTCGACCGCGATCCACGTCTCCGGATCCCCTGGGGCCGTGCGATCGAAGGAGTAGCGGCCGGCGCGGGCCGCCACGTCGAGGCTGTCGAGGAAGGGGTCGGGGACGATCCCCCGGTAGGCCGTCTGCCACGCCCTGACGTGCATCGCGGCCACCGCCACGGCGTCGGCGCCGGTGGCCCGTCGTAGTACCCAGGGCGCCGACCTCGTCATCCGCCCATTGTCCCCCAACGTCGAAGGCGGGCGGAGGCTCGATGCCTCCGCCCGCCCCGTGTGACCTCAGGTGAGCCGGTTCCACCGGAGGGGAGTCGCCCCGCTGTCGCGGGAGGGAGCGCCCAGCTCGGCACGCTCGTGACGCGTCTCCTCCGTCAGAGTCATGCGGGCGAGATGCTCGGCGCGCGTCCGCGCGTCCTGCTCCCGAAGCCGACGGATCGACCATCCGATACGACCGCGGCGCAGGTCCGCGATCAGCCCGTTCCCCGTTGCTGCCTTCGCCCCGACCATCTGTCGTCCCTCCGCCGTTCCGTTCGAACGGCTCTTGACCTCAAGACTCTTGATCTCAAACGATCTGGGGACAGACTAGCGGCATATTCCTTCGATGTCAAGAGGTATTACCAAAAGAATCTTGACATCGTGTCCAATTGGTGGATACTCGAGATATGAACGAAGACAAAGAGGCCCACGACTGCCTGGACGAGTCTCTCCGAGCCTGGGCGCGCGAGATCCCGGATCTCAACTCGCTCACCGAGGGGATCGTCGAGCGCATTCAGATCCTGGCGAAGTCGTTTGATCGGTCGCTGGAGGAGACGTTGACGGAGTTTGGCCTGGATCACCGGTCCTACCACCTCCTCGGGCGTCTGCGCAGCTACGGTCCGCCGTACCGCCGCTCCCCGGGCCAGCTTGCGACGGACATGCGCCTGTCCAGCGGCGCGATGACCAACCGTCTCGATCGCATGGAGGCCGCCGGCCTGATCCGCCGGCTCCCGGACCCGAACGACCGGCGCGGAACCCTCATCGAGCCGACCGAGATGGGCAACGCCACGTGGGACAGGACCAGCGGCACGCAGGCGCGCCGCGAGGCGAAGATCGCGGCAGTCCTCGAACTCTCCGAGCGCGAGGAGCTCCACAGCCTCCTGCGCCGTCTCATGCGCGCGTTCCCCGGCAAGGAGCAGCCGGCCGAGGAGTCCGTCACCGACGATGCGGAACAGGTCGCGGTGGCCTAGGACTTGCCGCCCGCGTTGCGGAGGTAGGCAAGCACCTTCGGATCGATCCACCCCGGGGCAGCGGTTCGCTCCTCCAGGTTCTCGACGGACATCCACGCCAGCAGACGATCCTGCCAGGCGAGATCCCAGCCGTCCGGAAGGGGCCGCGGATCGCCCACGCGGGGCCGCTCGTCCTCGGGTTCGGCCTCGTCGGGCCACATCGGGACGTAGAGCGGGCTGCCCGCGGTCGCGGGGTCCCAGCCCAGGTCTTGAAGATGCCCGCGGACCTCACGGGCCAGCTGATCATCCAGGGCGATGAGCTCGGCCGGCGTCGGCCGTTGCAGGTACAGATGCGTGAGCTCGAGCAATCGCGCAAGCTCCGTGACCGGGTCCGGGTGGTCGTCCACGCGGAGGTCGATCCAGCGGTCGTTGCCACCGCCGTATCCGCCGCGCTCCCGGACGATCAGGAGCGCCGCCGACTGCCGGCCGCGCCGATCACCACCGGCGGCATCCGCAGCCGCGAGACAGGCGACCAGCAGCTCCGGGAACGGCAGGCCCCCCGCCTCGAAGGTGTCCGCCAGCCCATCGACAACCGCCGCGCCAGCCAGGATGTTGCCCTGGGCCGCGTAGCCGGGGCCGGTCCGTCCGCCGGCCCACGCGAAGCACGAGCGTCCGGTGTAGGTGGCCGACCCACCGTGCGCGTCCACCGCTCCCACCTGGCGCTGCGTCCGGAGTTGATCCGCCTCGACGAGAGCCGCGAGCGTGTCCACCGCATCCGCCCCGCCGGCGAGGAGCGCCAGGCCGTCGAGGCCGTAGGCAACGTTGGCGTAGGACTGGGTGGCGATCGCGCCGACGCCCGCGCGTGCCCACGGGACCACGGATCCGACGGACAGGAACTTGGACTGGACCGCCACGGCCAGGTCGCCGGTCGCGCTGTCCCGCGCAACGATGGAGTACGTCACGATCGGTGCCTCCTCTCCAGCCGCCTGCACAACGACGGCGTTCCCGTCATCCCGGGTACCGCCCTGTCGCGGAGACGGCCCTCGCCCGAACCGGGTCGATGGGACTTGATCTCGTTATACACCCGGGTGCCGACGTGGGACGCCTCCCGTCGCGCGACCGGGGCAGGCGGAGCGGGGCGAGTTGCGTTGCCGGCCGATCCCGCTGGACCGCCGCTATGCTGGCGTTCCGTCACACCGCCGCCCCACCTGGCAGGAGCATCCCATGGCTGACCTTCCGGATCTCGTCCCGCTCGATCAGGCACAGGCCCGCGTCCTCGAGGACGTCACGGCACTCCCTGCCGAGGTCGTGGACATCGCCGACGCCTCCGGACTCGTCCTCGCAGCGCCGGTCCACTCGGCCCTGACGGTGCCGTCATGGATCAACAGCGCGATGGACGGCTTTGCCGTCCGCGGGGCCGACATCGCCGCCGCGTCCGCCGGCAGCCCCGTCGTGCTCCGGGTCCTGGGCGAGGTGGCCGCGGGCCGCCCACCCGAAGGCGAGGTTGTTGCGGGCACGGCGATCCGGATCATGACCGGTGCGATGCTGCCGGACGGGGCCGACACCGTCGTCCCGGTCGAGGACACGGACGCACCCGCCGGTGCATCCGACATCCCCGCGACCGTGGCGGTCCTCGCCCCGGTCCGGCCGGGCGACCACGTCCGCCACCCCGGGAGCGACGTGGAGGAGGGCGCGCACCTCCTGGGCGCCGGCCGCGCCTGTGACGCGGCCGCTATCGCGCTCCTCGCCGCGACCGGCCACGCGTCCGTGTCGGTCCATCGCCGGCCGAGGGTCGCGGTGATCTCGACGGGGGACGAGCTGGTCCCGCCGGGGCTGCCGCTCGGACCGGGCCAGATCCACGACTCCAACTCGCTCACGCTCGCTGCTCAGGCGGCCGAGGCGGGGGCCGAGGTTCGCCGCTTCGGCATCGCCCGGGACACCCTGGCCGACCTGCTCGACCTGCTCCGCGAGGCGGTCGCCTGGGCAGACGTCGTCGTGCTGAGCGGTGGCGTCTCGGTCGGCGCCCACGATCACGTGAAGGCCGCCTTCGAGACCCTGGGCGACCTCGCCCTGTGGCGGGTCGCGATCAAGCCCGGGCGTCCATTCGCATTCGCGCGCGCGATCGTCGGCGACCGCGACGTCCGCCTGTTCGGGCTGCCCGGCAACCCCGTCAGCGTGTTCGTGACGTTCGAGCTGTTCGTGCGTCCCGTGCTGCGCCGGCTCGCGGGACACGTCCGGGCGTTTGACAGGCCCGAGCGGATCGTCCGCGTCGCCCAGCCGATGCGGGGCGCCTCGGGCCGCCAGAACATCACCCGTGTCGTCCTCGTCCCGGACCCGGACCGCCCCGACGGGCTGCTGGCCCGGTCGTCGGGCGGCCAGGACTCCTACATGCTCGCTTCGCTCGCGGCGGCGAACGGAATGATCCTCATCCCTCCGGACACGGACCTCCCCGTGGGGGCAGAGGTCGTCGCCTGGGAGCTTCGCAGCCGCGACGACTGAGGCAGGTCGCCGGCCGCCGTCCGGATCGGCTCCGGCAGCGTCTCGCCGGACCCGACCTGCTTCCGGACGGGTTCCCAGCCTGGGTCCCGACCGGCTCAGCCCCCGCTCGTCGCCGGGAAGCAGTCGATCCTGTCCTGGTCGGCCACGGTGACCGTCGGGTCGCCGATCCGGACCACCACGCCGTTGAGACCGAACACAGCGATGTCCGCCTCCGGGACCCCGATCAGGCGGAGGGCGTCGGAGACGGGCATCTCATCGCGGATCGGGAACTCGAACCGGCTCTGCTTCCCCGGTCCGTAGAAGCCGAGCTCGCCCCAGAGGTGGACCCTCACCCGCCGCTCTTGCCCGACCCCACCGCGGTCCACTCGAGGCCGAGCCGGTCAAGCCGCTCCGCCGTCGGGGCACCGGTCGCCGGGTCCCAGCCCTTGAGCGTGTACAACGCGGAGATCGCCTCCTCGAGCGCGTCCCGGTCGATCGAGTTCCCGATCAGCGGCCCGCCCTCGAGGGGGGTGTGGAGGCGGTCAGGCAGCCGGTCGTCGGTCCGGTTGAAGCCCTCCCGGACGTTGAACACCCGGGCGAGGTTCACGGCCCGCTCCCCGATCTCGAGCAGCTCGTCCACGGTGACGTCCCAGCCGGTCGCGGCGCGCACGGCGGCCAGGACATCCTCGACCTGCATGAACGACCGGGGCGCCGGGCCGAAGAAGCAGAGTCCCAGGACCTTCTCGGCGCTGTTCCAGCGCTCGCCCGTGTACCAGAGGCCCACCTTCTTCTCGCCCAGGTCCAGAACTCCGGTCGGTTCCGTGATGCCCAGGGGCACCGCGCCCTTGAACGCCACGGACTCCGGGTTCACGAAGATCGGGTCGTGGAAGGCGACCAGGTGGTCCGCACCCGCCTCGTTCGTGGCATAGCCGAGCCCGACGCCAACCTTGCCGCGCGGCTCGTGCATCGCCAGCTCCAGGCCCTTGACCTGCATGGCAAAGGCCGTGGAACCGCCGCCGACACGCTCGGCGATCTTCCGTGAACCCAGCGCCAGCAGCTCGCCCGCCCCCTGCCGATCGGCGATGAGCGGGATCACCTCCAGCAGCGCCTCGCCGTTGCCGAAGCGCAGGTCCACGCCGCCGAGATCCTCCGGTCCGAGAAGGCCGTGCTCAACGCACTCCATGACGAACGCCACCGTTCCCGCGGCGGAGATCACGTCGAGGCCGAGCTCGTTGCACAGCTCGTTGGCGCGCGCGACGAGCTCCATGTCGAAGATCGCGCAGTTCGACCCGAACCCGGCGATCGCCTCGTACTCCGGGCCGTCGTACGTGTCGGTGACGCGGTAGCGACCTTCGAACGCGGTCTCGGGCTTGCAGCGAACGGCGCACGCGTAGCAGGAGCGGGTGCCGCTCCGGATGGCCTCGTATGCCTGCCAGCCGATCCCCTCGACCTGCTCGAACGAACCCAGACGGAAGTTCCGCGTGGGCAGGATCCCGGCCGCGTTCAAGCCGTCCGTGAGCCCGGGCGTTCCCTTGGTGCGCAGGTCCCAGCTCTGCGGGTGTTCGGTGACGGTCTTCGCCATCCGCTTGCCGATCTCGCCCAGCACCTGCGGGTCGTGGGCCAGCTCCGCGTAGCGCCGGGATCCCTTGACGCCGATGGCGCGCACGTTCTTGGAGCCCATCACGGCACCCATCCCGGTGCGGCCGTTGTAGTGGCGCAGCTCGTTCATGATCATCGCGTAGGGGACGAGGTTCTCCCCTGCCCGTCCGATCTGGAGCACCCGGGCAAGCTTCTCGCCGGTGTCCTCCCGGATGGCGGCCTGCACGAAGGGCGGATCCTGGCCCCAGAGCGCGCGCCCGTCGCGGATCTCGGCAGCGCCGTCCTTGACCCACAGCCAGACGGGCTCCGGCGACCGTCCCGTGAGGATGATCGCGTCGAACCCCGCCATCTTGAGCTCGGGCCCCCAGTAGCCGCCGGCCTCGGACTCCCCGAATCCCCCGGTGAGCGGCGACCGGGCGATCGCGTTGAAGCGCGTCGCGGTCGAGAGGGGCGCCCCGGCAAGGAGGCCCGCGGCGAGCACCAGCACGTTGTCGGGACCCAACGGGTCCGCGCCGGCGGGCATCTCGCGGAGCAGGTGGTACGCGGCCAGGCCCTTGCCACCGGGGTAGAGGCGGAAGAAGGCCTCGTCGAACGTCTCGACGGTGGTCGTCCCGCGGGTGAGATCGACGCGGAGGATCGCCCCGTTGCTGCCGAATGCCATCGAAGCCCTCCGCGCCTGCCCTCGCCGACACGCGGCGAGTGGCTCCGCCTACATCATGCCTCGCCCGTGGTCCCGGTGCCGTCATCGCCCGTGGTCCCGGTGCCGTCGTCGGTCGTGGCGCGTCCCGTCTCGCGTGTCGCGTCCAGGAGGCGCCGGGCACGTCCCTCGACATCCCTCCCCGACCCGGTTCCCGTGTCGACGACGACCAGGCCGTCGTCCTCGGCCACGACGTGCCCACGGACCCGCGCCTCGATCTGCACGAGCGCGGCCACGTCCTCGTCGACCGGAGACGCCATCACCCGCTCCGGGACGTCGCACTGGCGGATGCGCCCGTCGAGCAGGATGGCCAGGCGGTCACCCAGCCGGACGGCCTCGTGCAGGTGGTGCGTCACGAGCACGCGTGTCGTGGCGGCCTCTGCCCCGAGCCGCTCGAAGTCATCGAGAAGCTGGGCGCGGGTCGTGCTGTCGAGCGCCACGAACGGCTCGTCCAGCATGAGCAGCTGCGGGTTCAGCACCAGGGCGCGGGCGAGGCTCGTCCGCTGGGCCTCTCCGCTCGAGAGCTGGCTGGCCGGACGATCTCGCAGGTGGGCGATCGCCAGCCGCTCCAGCCAGTGGTCGACACGCTCGCGAATCTCGTCCGCGCCGACCCCGCGGAAGCGCAGGCCCGCGGCGACGTTCCCGAAGACCGAGGTGGACAGCAGGAGCGGCGCCGGGAACACGAGGCCGATTCGTCGCCGGTAGGCCAGGTCTGAGGCCGGGACCGCCGGGACGCCGTCGATGAGGATCGAGCCCCAATCCGGGCGCAACAGACCCGCGAGCACCAGGAGCAGGGTGCTCTTGCCGGCACCATTGGGGCCGACGATCGCGAGCGTCTCGCCCCTGCGGATCCTGAGCTCATCGATCTCGAGGATCCGGCGGTTCGCGCGCGTGACGACGAGGTCCTGGACCTCGAGCAACGTGGATCCGGGGCCTCTGGACACGGGACGGTCGCGGCCGTCTGCGGGGTCGCCGGCGCCGGCGGGTGTCGCCGTCACCGCCGCGGGCCCCGCTGCTGGGCCCAGGTGAGGACGCCGTTCACCATGAATGCCAGGGCCAGCAGCACGAGGCCCAGGACGATGGCGTTCCCGAACTCGCCGCGCCCCGTCTCGAGCACGATCGCCGTCGTGAGCACGCGGGTCTCGTGGGCGATGTTGCCGCCGACCATCATGGCGGCGCCAACCTCGGAGATGACGCTGCCGAAGGCCGCCATCACGGCCGCGAGCAGCGGCAGGCGCGCCTCGCGCCACAGCCACCAGACCGTCTGCCAGCGTGACGCCCCAAGGCCCTGCAGCTGGAGATGGAGACGCGGGTCGAGCTGGCCCAGCCCCGCGACGGTCAGGCCCATCACGACCGGGGCGGCGATCACGACCTCGGCGATCACCATCGCGCCGGGCGTGTACATCAGGCCGAGCCCGCCGAGGATGCCGCTGCGCCACAGGAGCAGCGCGATGAACAGGCCGGCGACCACCGGCGGCAGGGCCATCCCGGTGTTGACGACGCTGAGCACGACGTGACGCGACCGGAACCGGTACAGCGCGAGCCAGGTACCGATGGGCAGCCCGATCAGCAGGCTGATCAGGGTGGCGGCCCCCGACACGGCGAGGGACAGCAGCGTGATCTCGACGAGGTCACTGCTCATGGCACGGTCGAGGTCACGTCGCTCGCGTCGGGGTACGCGGGCGCGTGTCCGCCGCTATCAGGACGTCGTCAGGGTGGCCTCGTCCTTACCGGCATCCGGGACGAAGAGCTGCTCCCCGTACATGTCCACGCCGAACTCGCCGATGATCGTCTGTCCCTCCGGCGGAGAGGACGAACTGCGGAACGCGGCGGCACCGGCGGCGTTGACCTGCGGCCACTTGTCCGGGTTCACGCCGATCATGTGGTAGATGTTGAGCAGGATGGGATCCGCCTCCACCATCGCCTCGCAGGTCCAGGTTCGTCCTCGTGGCGAGCCACGTTGCCATGTCGGTCAGGGTGTAGCCTCCTTCTCGGACGCGATCTGCAGCGTCGCGCCCATCCCCTGGCCGGACTGCGACGTACCAGTCCCCTCGGGCGTGATGCCGGCTTCCTTCCAGTGGCCTTGCTCCTTGGCCTCGGTCCCGAGCCGTCACCGCGCGAGACGAAGGTGGACTTCGTGTCCGGCGATCCTGGTGAACGCGTCCGCGGCGGAGGTCATGCCCATGATCCCGGCGGGATCGGTGCGGTGCACCGACAATCAGGAACGTGTTGTGCATGACGAGCTGGCGGTTGATGCCGAAGCCGGCCTCCATGAACGTCTTCTCGGCTGCCGGCGAGTGGACCAGCAGCACGTCGGCGTTGCCCTCCGTCGCCCAGCTTGAGCGCCGCCCCGCTGCCGACGGCGACGGTCTTCACGTTGTAGCCGGTCGCCTGCTCGAAGGCCGGGACGAGGACGTCGAGGAGACCCGGAATCCTGGGTCGAGGTGGTGGTCGCGAGAATGATGTCGCGCGAGGCCGCGGCGACGGGGCGCTCGTGGGCGCGGTGGTGGCGGGGGCCGCGGGGGTGGCCGCGGGCCGCTGGTCGAGGCCGGTGACGCGGCGGTGCCGGCACAGGCGGCGAGCAGCACCGCGACGATGACGATGCCGAGGCGCCGAACGCGCCTGGCGGGGTGCGCGCGTACTCCATCCCCGTCTTGCATTCCCGGCTCCTGGCATGCATGTGGGTGGCCGCGACAGGGTCGCAGCCGCCCACGATCACCGGGTGGACCGCCCGTCCTGGGCTACGAGACCCAGTCGAGCCCCAGCCGTGCCAGCGTCTCGGGCGTCGGGTTGCCGGTCTGGCCGTCCCAGCCTGCGAGACGGTAGTACTCGTCCAGGGCCCCCTCGATCACCGCCGGGATCGAGTGCCACGCCCTGGTGGGGCCGGTCCCGGTCAGCGGCCTGAAGAACTTGGCCGGACAGCCGGTCGTCCTTGCGGTCGATGCCCTCGCGGGCGTTGAACGCTCGGAGCATGTTCAGCCGCCGCTCGCCGATCTCGATCAGCTCGTCCACGTCGAAGTCCGTCCAGCCGGTCACGGCCTTCACGGTGTCGATGGCATCCTGGGGCCCGAACAGGGACCACGCGGGCCCCCACACGAACTGGCACAGGTCGGCGGTGTCCAGGAACGAGTAGAGCTGCTGCGTCTTGAGCGCGTAGCGGACCTTCTCCGCTCCCAGCGAGTCGTACGGGACCGTCTCCGTGAAGCCGAGCAGTGCCTGCCGCTCCATCGCGAGGTCAGAGGCACCCTCCTCGATGCTGCCGTCGTGCTCGGACGACTGGTGGTCGGCACCGAACGGGTTCACGGCGTAGATCACGCCCAGGGACCGCTTCGCCTGCGGCATGTGGGCGGGCGCCTCGGCGCCCTTGACCGTGATCAGGAGGTCATCACCCTTGCCCAGCAGGCCCGCGGCGCGCCGGGAACCATTGGCGAGGATGTCGCCGATGCCCTCCCGGTCCACGACCATCTCCAGAAGGCGGATCATGGCCTTCGCGTCCCCGAACGGCGCAGGAAAGCCGATCTCGGCCTCCGACAGCACCCCGTGGGTGAAGCAGTCCATCACCCAGGCGATGGTCGCCCCCGTCCCGATGGTGTCGAGACCGTTCTCGTTGCAGATCTTGTTGGCCAGCGAGATGGCATGGAGGTCGTCGACGCCGCAGTAGGAACCGAAGACGGCGGCCGTCTCGTACTCCGGGCCGCCGTGCCGCTCCTCGACCGGACGTCCCTCCCACTCCGTCTCGACCGCCCGCTTGCAGCGCACGGCACACGAGTAGCAGGTCTCCCGGTTCTTGAGGATCGTCGCCGTCATCGTCGCGCCACCGATGGCCTCGTTGCCCTCGAACTGGCCGGCGCCGTAGTTGAAGGTCGGCAGGCCGCCCGCGGCGTGCTGCCCCTCGAGGACACCCTCGGTCCCGTTGATCCGGAGGTCGAGCACGTCGCCGTTGTTCGGGATCTCCTTGGCGCCCCACTTCGCGAGCCTGCCGAACGCCGCGGTGTCCGCCATCGGGACCTTGCGTGTCGTGGCCGCGGACGGCCACCGCCTTGAGGTTCTTGGACCCCATCACGGCACCCATGCCCGTCCGGCCGTTGGCCCGGTTGCCCATGCTCATGATCGCGGCCAGGCGGGACGACCTTCTCGCCGGCCGGACCGATCGCGGCGACCTCGATCCTTGGCGTCGTCGAGCTCTGCCTTGAGGAGTCGGTCACCTGCGACGTCGTCGTTCCCCACAGGTGACCGGCCGGTCGCAGCTCGGCCTCGCCGTCGTGGACCCACAGGTACACGGGCTCCGGAGACCGCCCCTTGATCACGATCCCCGTGAACCCCGCGAACCGCAGCTCGGCCGGGAAGAAGCCACCGCCCTGGCTGTCGCCGATGCCGTCCGTGAGGGGGGAGCGGGCGCTGATCGTCATCCGGCTCTGGCCGGCGATGGGCGCCCCGGTAAGCACGCTGTCCATCATCGTCAGGACGTTGGCCGGATCCAGGCCATCCGTCCCGGCGGGCACGTCACGCAGGATGTAATACAGGCCCATCGCGGAGCCGCCGAGATACGTCCGATAGAACGACTCGGGCGGGGTCTCGATCTCAATCGACCCGGTTGTGAGGTTCACGTGAAGGATTCGGCCGGTGAACTCGCTCGACATGTCCTGCCTCAGTCCGGTGTGTCGAGGCGATCGCCTCTTGGGATCCCCAGCATACCCACTCGTCGCGCTCCGGATGTGTCGCTGGATGGCACGGTCTCGGCCGTCGGAACTGCGCTCTCGGACCGGCGGCGATCGGTCGCCTCTTGGGGTCACCCCGGAGGACCCTCCCCTGCCTTGTCCACAATAGCCAGCGCTTCGAGGAGCGCGCCCACGGGCCTCGACCGCTCGAGCGGGTGGCGCATCGGGTGGTCGAGGTTCAGGCGATATCGAGTGCGTCGACCCTGACGCTCCTTCGCCAGGTATCCGGCTCGGGCCAGCCCGGTCAGGATCCGATGCGCGGCGCGCTCGGTGATGCCGACTCGATCCGCCAGGTCCCGCACGCGGAGCGTCGGATCGATGCTCAGACAGACCAGAACGTGAGCATGGTTCGTGAGGAAGGTCCACGAGCCGTCCGCGTGGTCTTCCAATTCCTCCATCTATCTACCTCGCAGCCATGAATCCAGTGGATCCACCCAGCGTACAGATCTTGTTGACATGACACAAGAGTCCCGATAATCTGGTCAGTACCGAAGGGGAGTACCCGCCAGGCACCCGGCGACATCTCGGCCACATGGCCCGCCGGCGCCGGTCCGCGATGGCGAGCCGGGGAGACTTTCGGACGGAAGAGTCGCGTCGGAGACATCCGCATGACCACTCCGCCCGAAGGCATCGCCTGTCGCTCGGGCGACGCATCCCATCGGGTTCCTGTCTGCCCGCGGTCTGTCCTCGTCCGGTCTCGACCTCGTTCGCGGGGAGATGACCGGGCCGGCAACGACGAGCTCCGAGGCTCGTGACGATGGCCGCCTTGCGCATCCTGTTCGCGACCGATGGCTCGACCGGGGCGGGACAGGCCCTGCAGATGCTTGTATCGAGCTTCCAGCCTGCCGGGACCACCGTGGAGGTGATTTCGGTGACCCCCCGGGGTGGCGGCGAGCCGGATGCCGGATCCGCACGGGCTCCACTCGCACTGCTGGAGCGGCGCCGCGGGGACGAGGCGGAGCGACGCGTTCATGGAGCGGCGGAGCAACTGCGGTCCGCCGGGTTCGAGACGTTCGAGACGATCTCCGAGGGTCACCCGGCCGAGACGATCGTGACCCGTGCCATCGCCGTTGAGTCCGACCTGATCGTCCTCGGCACCCGGGGTCTCGGCGGGCTGCGTGCGCACGTCGTCGGCACGGTCTCCGGGAAGGTCGCCAGGTACGCGCAGACCCCGGTCCTGGTCGCGCGGTCTGCAGGCCCGATCCGCTCGGTCCTCCTCGGCTACGACGCGTCCCCCGACGCGGACGAGGCACTCGAGCTCGTGGCCAGGTTGCCCTTCCGCGAGGAGACGATGCTGACCGTGTGCTCCACCTACGATGTCGTTCGGCCGCTGAGCTCCGGACTGGCGCCGACGATGGTGGGCCAGGTCCACGCCGCCTACACCGACAGCCTGCGCTGGGCGCGCGAGGCCGCGGAGGCGATGGCCGTGGTCGCCGCGGGGCGGCTCCGCGAGCGGGGCGCAGCAACGACGCAGCGGACGGCGTGTGGCCCAGCACATGAGCAGCTGGCCGTCGTCGCCAGCGAGCTGTCCGCCGATCTCCTGGTCGTGGGCTCGCGGGGCCTCTCGGCGATCCAGCGATTCTTCCTGGGCAGCACGAGCGCCGCCCTCGTGACGCAGCCGCCGACGAGCGTCCTCGTCGCACGAAGAATCGGAGGTTGACCATGGATACGGCGATCAGCACGGCCTATCGGGTCCTGCTTGCGACCGACGATTCTGATTCCGCCCGGAGTGCCGAGGCCTGGGTGGCCCGGCTGCGCTGGTCGCGGCCCTGTGTCGTCGACGTTCTGTGCGTCGCCGGCGAAGGCCTCACTCGTCTCGGCTGGGGGATGCAGACGTACCGGACTGCCGTCCGCCAGGCGGTCCAACAGATGCGCCAGAGCGAGCTGCTCGCGGCTGAGCGGGTCGCCAACGAAGTCGGTGAACGTCTCCAGGGCCCCGGTCTCACCGTTCACGTCTGGGCGCGCCAGGGCGATCCGGCCGACGAGATCGAAGCCGCCGTCACCACCGAGCGACCGGACCTCTTGGTGCTGGGGCACCGCGGCCGGTCGGGACTCGCACAACTCCTCCTGGGCAGCGTCTCGCGGCAGATCATCGCCGAGGCGGCCGGACCCGTTCTCGTCGCACGAAGACCCCCCGATGGCGAGGGATCACTGCCGGGGCACTTGCTCGTCCTCGTCGACGGGTCGCTCGCGGTGGAGTCCGCGATCGACTGGTTGATTGCGGCCGGCTGGGTCAGGACGGCGAAGGTGACGCTTCTCGGTCTGTTCGGCGTCGCGGCAGGTGTCGAGACCGGCCGACCCGAGCTCGCGACGGAGGTGACCGGGCTCCTGCGGACCGATGTCATGGCGGCGCTCGATCGGCTCGCAGAGCGCCTCCGGGGCCAGGCCATCGCGGTCACGACCGAGATGGAGCTCGGTCATCCCCTGGAGGGCACGCTTCAGGCAGCCGAGCGGCTCGCTCCCGACCTGATCGTCGCTGCTCGACCGCCCCGACGGCGAGGCCAGGACCCGTTCGCCGAGAAGGTCGCCCGGTACGCGCCGACCTCGGTCCTCATCGTCCCGCACCCACTGATATCGCACGGAGACCAGTGAGTGGGGCCTCTCCTTCTCTGGCAGTGGGTCGCGCTGTTCGCGCTGTCCGGCGTGTTCGTCGTCGGCGCAGGCACGCTGCTCGCGCGCGCGGGCGACGAGATCGCCACCCGGACGGGTCTCGGCGGGTTGCTGGTGGGCATGCTGTTGCTCGCCGGGGCCACCTCACTCCCCGAGCTCGCAACGGACATCAGCGCGGCGCTCGCGAACGCGCCCGACCTAGCGGTCGGGGACCTGTTCGGGAGCAGCATGGCGAACATGGCCATCCTCGCGATCATCGACCTCGCGCACCGCGGCCGCGTGTGGCCCGGCGTCGGCCTCGGCCACGCCCGACTGGCGGCGATCGCAGTCGGTCTCACGTCGTTCGCCGTGCTCGCGATCCTCAGTCCGTCCGGCGTGGCGATCGGCTGGGTAGGGATCGAGACGGTTCTCATCGTGGTCGCCTATGTCGCCGCGGCCACCTGGATGCATCGCTCCCGCGGTGAGGGCGCGCCGGCTGCGCGACCGACCGCAGAAATTGTGGCGCCCACCGGCTGGGGGCGTGAGGGGGAGGCCGGGCACAGCCTGCGCTACGAGGTCGGACGGTTCGCCGTTGCAGCCCTGATCATCCTGATCGCGGCCCCGTTGCTCGCGGTGTCGGGCAAGGGGATCGCCGATCAGACGGGCGTGGGCCAGACCTTCGTCGGCGCACTCCTGCTCGCGGCGGCTACGTCGCTGCCCGAGCTCGTGGCCTCCGTCGCCGCCGTTCGGATCGGCGCCTACGACCTGGCCGTCGGCAACCTGTTCGGCAGCAATGCCTTCAACGTGACGGTCCTGTTCGCCGCCGACGTGGCCTATGTGCCGGGTCCCATCCTGGCCGCGGTTGACCCTTCCCAGGTCATCGCCGGAGTCGGCGCAATCCTGCTGATGGCCATCGCTCTTGCCGCCGTGGTTCACGGCACCCGCACGCGGATCCGCCGACTCGAGCCCGACGCGATCCTCGTCCTCGTGACGTACGTGTTCCTGCTCGGCGCGCTCTGGAGGGCATCGACTTGACCGTTCCGACGAGCATTGCAGCCGCGACGCCGTTCAGGCCGTGGACCGAGGAGCCCGCGCTCGTGACAGAGGCGCTGGGGTCGAACCTGGACACTGGACTCGACGCCGCCGAGGCGGCCAGCCGGCTTGCCCGCTTCGGTCCGAACGAGCTCATCGAACGCGACCGCAAGCCGACCTGGCGCCTGTTCGCGGAGCAGTTCACGAACACGATGATCGTCGTGCTCATGATCGCGGCGCTCGTCACCGCGCTCATCGGCGACCTCAAGGACACCGTCGTCATCATGGCGATCGTCTTCCTCAACGGCATCATCGGGTTCATCCAGGAGTACCGTGCCGAGCGGGCCATGGCCGCTCTCAAGCAGATGACGAGTCCCGGTGCCCGAGTCCTCCGCGACGGCCAGATCGACGTGATCACGGCAGGCGACCTTGTGCCCGGTGACGTCGTGCGGCTGGAGACCGGTGACATCGTGGCGGCGGATCTGCGGTTGATCGAAGCGATCGCGCTGCGCATCAACGAGGCGGCGCTCACCGGCGAATCGGAGCCTGCCTCCAAGACGGTCGCCGCCCTGCCGAACGTCTCGGACGCGCTGCTGGCCGACCAGCGGAACATGGCCTTCAAAGGCACGGCGGTCACCTACGGCCGGGGGACGGGCATCGTCACCGGGACCGGGATGGCGACCGCGCTGGGACGGATCGCCGATCTGCTCCAGGAACACTCCGCCGGCCCGACGCCCCTCCAGCGCCGGCTCTCGACGCTCGGCAAGCGGCTGGGCGTGGCCGCCCTGATCGTGTGCGCCATCGTGTTCGCCGCCGGCGTCGCGCGCGGCGAATTGGTCGAGCTGATGTTCCTCACGGCCGTGAGCCTGGCCGTGGCAGCGATCCCGGAGGGACTCCCGGCTATCGTGACGATCTCCCTCGCCCTGGGCGCCCATCGCATGGCCCGGCGACGCGCCCTTGCCCGCAAGCTGCCGGCGGTCGAGACGCTTGGTTCGGTCAACGTCATCTGCTCGGACAAGACGGGCACCCTCACCCAGAACCGCATGCTCGTGGAGCGGGTCTGGACGCCCGCCGCGGAGTACCAGGTCTCGGGTTCCGGCTACGAACCGGCCGGCGACATCGTGGGCGATACCGATCCCGCCACCGACCCCTACCTGCCGCGGCTCGCGCGCGCTGCCGCAGCCTGCAACGACGCCAGCCTCCGCGCTCCGGCGCACCACGGCGACCCGTGGACGCTCGCGGGCGACCCGACCGAGGGGGCCTTGCTCGCGTTCGCCGGCAAGCTCGGCGTGTTCCGGGGCGAATTCGAATCGGACCACCCTCGCGTGGCCGAGGTCGCGTTCGACAGCAGCCGGCGACGGATGTCGACGCTCCACCGGGACGGCGACCACATCTGGGTTGCCGTGAAGGGCGCCGTCGAGGCGCTGGCGCCCCTGGCAGGCCCTGAGGCTGAGGGGATCTGGGCCAGCGCGCGCGACGTTGCCGAGCGGCACGCGGCCAATGGCTACCGCGTGCTCGCGATCGCCGAGCGGACCCTCGACGCAATCCCGAGCACGGTCGAATTGGCAGAGGAGCGGCTCTCCCTGCTGGGCATCGTGGCCATGGCCGACCCGCCGCGGCCCGAGGTCGTGGATGCGGTCGCGGCCGCTCGTGGCGCGGGAATCACGCCGATCATGATCACCGGTGACCATGCCCTGACCGCCGTTGCGATCGCCCGTCGGCTGGACATCCTCGCGGGCGATGCGAAGGTCATGACCGGCGCCGAGCTCGAGGAGATGGACGATGCGGCGTTCGACCGCGTCGTGGACGAGGTCGCGGTCTACGCACGGACCAACCCCGAGCAGAAGCTTCGGATCGTCAAGGCCTGGAAGTCGCGCGGAGCCGTCGTTGCCATGACCGGCGACGGCGTCAATGACGCGCCGGCTCTCAAGCTCGCCGACATCGGTATCGCAATGGGGATCACCGGGACCGAGGTCAGCAAGGAAGCGGCCGACATGGTCCTCGCCGATGACAACTTCGCGACGATCGTGGCTGCCATCGAGGAAGGTCGCCGAATCTACGACAACATCCGGCGCTTCATCCGCTACCTGCTGACGACCAATTCGGCCGAGATCTGGGTGATGTTCCTCGCCCCGTTCGCCGGCCTCCCGATACCGCTGCTGCCGATCCACATCCTGTGGATCAACCTCGTGACCGACGGCCCGCCTGCGCTTGCCCTCGGCGTCGAGCCGGTCGAACCTGACACGATGCGGCGGCCTCCGCGCCCGCAGTCGGAGTCGATCTTCGCGCGTGGGCTGTGGCAGCACGCGCTGTGGGTCGGCTTGCTCATGGGCGGGGTCACGCTGGCCATCCAGGCCTTCTCGATCAGCGTCGGCTGGCACTGGCAGACGATGGTGTTCACAACGCTCGCGTTCCTCCAGCTCGGGCATGCGCTCGCGGTACGCTCAGAGCGGGAGAGCACCTTCCGGCTCGGCTGGCGGACGAACAAGCCGCTTCTCGCGGCGGTCGCAGCGATCGTGGTGGTCCAGCTTGCGATCATCTACGTGCCGCCGTTCCAGGCAATCTTCGAGACGGAGGCGCTGTCTCCGGTCGAGTTGGGCGTGATGCTCGCGGCGTCACCGGCGGCGTTCATCGGCGTGGAGATCGAGAAGTGGTTCCTGCGCCGTCGGTCCTCGCGTGTCGCCAGAGACCGGGCCGACGCCCGCGTTCCCGGATGACGCGCTCCGCCCAGCGCTCGCAGCCCCATCGGGGCCGGGCCGTCAGGCCGGCGACCCGCGTGCCGGCCCGCGGGCCCGCCGCGGACCCGCGATCCAGAGGGCGACCGACCACACGACGAGCGCGGCGACGACCACCGGGATGAGCGGCGCGTACGACCCGGTCGCATCGAGCGCGATCGCGCCGAAGTAGACCGCGAACGTCCCGCCGATCGGGTAGGCGACGCTGAGCAGGCCGAAGATCGTCCCGAAGTTGGGGCCGCCGAACACGTCCCCGAATGCAGCCGACCGGACGGCGATCGTCGCCCCGGTCCCGATCCCGTGAACGATGATCCCGGCGACCGCGAGCGTGGGCACGGACCCGACGACGCCGAGGGCCGCCACGACGCCGCCGCCGATGGCCGCCGCCGCGGTGACGCCGACGATCCGCCGGTCCACGTGGTCGGACAGCCAGCCGCCGACGATCTGGCCGCCGACGTAGGCGAGCGACTGGAGCCCGAGCGCGGTGGCCGCCCAGCCGGCACCGAGTCCGCTCTGGACGGCGCTCGGGATGAATGCCTGGAGGACGCCCTCGTCGAAGATCCCGATCGCGGCCGCGCCTGCGAACAGGATCCAGAAGCGCCGGGTCCGGACGACGCGCCGGATGCCGTGGCGGTGCTCGCCGCTGCCCACGGGCAGGACCTCGCGGGCGGCCGACACGGCCCCCGGTGCCGACGTCTCGTGGAGACCCAAGGCGTGGGCGGCCTGCACCGCCTCGGTTTCCCGGACGTCGAGCTGGCCTGCGCTCATGGGCTCCCCGATCGCCAGCGACGGGCGGCTGGGCCGAGTGCGATGGGCCTGCGACGGTGGGGGCGGCCGGTGGTGCGGCACCCATCACGTCGGAGGGGGCCGTCGTGCGCCGCCTGTCCGTCCTGCGCGTCGGCACGACGATGGCCGGGCCGCTCGTCATGAGCCAGACGAACACCACGCCGACGAGGCACGTGGCAAGGAAGACGAGGGATGTCGAGCGCCAGCCGGCGGTGGCGATCAGGCCGGCTGCGACCGGGAGGGCGATCGCCACCCCGATCCCCGGACCCGCATAGGCGATCCCCAGGGCGAGCCCGGACACCCCCTCGTACCGGCGGGCAATCGCGGTGGACGTCCCGATGAACGAGAGCTGGAGGCCCAGCGCCATGAACACCGCGTAGGCGAGGATGAGGAGCGAGATCTCCTGGGCGAGGTAGACCGCGAGCCAGCCGGCCGCCAGCAGGACCATCGACGCCGTCAGGAGGTCCCGGTCCGCCCACTCGTCGTAGGCCCGGCCCAGGAGCGGGCTCGCGATGGCCGTCACCACCAGGAACATCGTCCACGGGGCAACCGCCAGCGTCCGGCTGATCCCGAACTCCGCCGCGAACGCAACCGACAGGGCAGGGAACGTGTAGAGGCCGCCGTAGGCGATCGCGCCCACGACGAACGCACCCACGAGCGGGAGTGAGACGCGTGTCGCCCGGCGGGCAATCGGGAGGGCCATCACCGCAATCGTACGGGAGCGGGGGTGCTCGCAGACAGGGCCTCACCGCCCGGTGATCCTGTCGGATCTCCGGCGCGTCAGCTCCCCTCATCCTGGTCGGGGGCGGGATCCGGGCGACTCGCCCACGCTGACCGACGGCGGCCGAGAGGCACCATGGCACCCCACGCTCGCTTCCGGTCCGGCAGGTGCAGGACCGCGTAGTACGCCACGTACGCGTAGGCCGCGCCGGCGATGACATCCAGCACCCAGTGGTCGGCCGTGTAGACGACCGAGAAGGCGACGATCCCCGCGTACCCCAGGGCGAGCCACCCGATCCGCCCGAACGCCCGCCGCAGCACGAGGAAGGTCAGGACCGGGTAGGCCACGTGCAGCGAGGGAAAGGCGGCGACCGGGTTCGGGTTCACGCTTCCGAAAGCCAGGGAATAGAGATATCGGCCGTCGAAGCCCAGCGCCGCGGCCAGCTCCTCGAAGGCTCCCGGTTTCAGGTAGGCGATGACGGGCTGCCCATCGGGTCCGTTCAAGAGGCCATCGCGGGCGACGTACCACGGCGGCGCCGCCGGGAAGAGCAGGTAGGTGATGAAGCCGGCGACGGACAGGAGGATCAGCGACGCCACGAAGTCGTAGAACTGCGGGCGCCGCCAGAGCCAGAGGACGAAGGCCGTCGCCAGCGGCAGGACGAAGTGGAGCATGTAGACCACGGTCGCTCCCAGGGCGATCGGATCGGGGCCGCTCGCCGGGCGGAGCGCGTCCTGGAGGACCTGGGTCGGCACGGTGCCGAACGCGATGAGCCGCTCGGCCACGAGCAGGTCGCCGGCGTGGAGCGGCAGGCCGGCGTCGTCGGCGATGCCGCGCATGAGCTCGTAGGCGAGAAGCAGGACGATGAACGGGATCCAGTCCCGGAAGAAGAGGCGACCGCGTCCGAGCAGCAGCGCGACGAGGCCGAAGGAGACCGCGAGCACATCGGGCGTGAGCGCAACGCCGCCGACGATCATCAGGAAGACCACGAGGACGGCGTACGCGAGCACGCCGGCCACCATGAAGCGGTCGTTGCGACGGGCGAGGGTGCCGAGCGGTTCCTCGGCGGGAGGGGAGATCGACACGGGCGTCGGTCGAATTCTACGCCCGGCACCAGTTCGTCGCTGGCCCCCCGGGCCAGGAGCCGAGGCACGGTATTGTCGATTGCATGCACCGCTTCCACTCGCCGGTGCATGGAGGTGGTGACATGACCCTGCTCGACGACTTCGATCCGGACGACCAGCGACTGCTCGTGGTTGCCCTTGAGGCCGCCGCGGTGCTGATCTCGACGGCGAGCCCCGGCCGCAAGGAGGAGACGGCGAGCGAGGGGTTCGCGATGGCCAGCCACGTGCTTGACAGCGCGCGTGACGAGATTTCCCACCCGCTCATCATGTCGATCCTGGCGGCGCTCAGCGACAGGGCGGCCTCCGGCGGATCGTTTCCGGACTACGTCAAGGTCGTGACGGCGCCCGGTGCGCGTGACCGGGCCCTGGGCGTCGTGCGGTCGGCCGTGGCGGTGGCCGACGCCGGGGCAACCGCCGACGAGGCGGCCGCCTACAGGGCCTGGTTGCTCGAGATCGCAACGGTGGTGGCGAAGGCCGGCAAGGAGGACCAGGGGTTCCTCGGCCGCGGCGGCGTGATGGTCAACGACGCGGAACGGGCCGCGTTGCTGGAGCTGGCAACGGTGCTCGGTCTCGAGGCGCCGGCAACCTGATCGACGAGCGCCCGTGCCAAGGTGGGCGGCGTGTCCTGCCCTCGATCAGGTGAGGCCAAGGGCCGCCAGGAGCTCCTCGTCAGACGGCTCGCGCAGGATCAGGTCGGGCCGGTCCGGGTCGCCGATGAGGATCGTCGGGGTGCGCCACGCGCCGTCGTTCAGGCGACGGATCCACGCATCGGCGGCCGCGTCCTCGTCCACCTTCAGGTAGGTGAACGGGATCCGGCGCTGAGCGAGCAGGGCGCGAGACCGGACGGTGTCGGCACAGGTGTCGCGCCCGAGGACGACGATGGGAGGCAGGGTCTGCTCGTTCATCGCGGCAGCATAGCCGGGCCGCGGCGTGGCCGGCGTGGTCCCGCTGGACGTCGTCGGACCGCGGGCCTACACGTGGCCGAGCCCCTCGGCCATGATGATGGCCCCGACCCCGTCGGCATCCTCCGGTTGCACCGGCGCGCTCTACACTCGTCCCGTGGTCCAGATCGTGGTCGTCGATGCCCCGGAGCTCGAGCGCCTGCTCGCCGTCCACAATGCGGTTCGCGCGGACGACCCGGCCGCCGCCGAGGAGTTCCTCGACTGGAGGCGGCAGGCCGAGGACATGGTCTGGCTGATCGCGGTCGCCGACGGCGAGGACGCGGGAGCGGGAGTCGGAGTCCTCGGCTGGCACGCGCGGCCGCAGACGGCATTCGTCGAGGAGTGGACCCTTCCCGAGGCCCGCGGTCGTGGCGTCGGCTCTGCCCTCCTTGCAGAGCTCATCCGCTGGAGCACCGAGCGCGGGTGCACCGCAGTTGAGATGCCCGTGGCCGAGGACGACCAGGCCAGCCTCGGGTGGGCCGGTCGGCGAGGCTTCGTCGAGGTCGGGCGCGATTCGCGGCTCGTGCTCGAGCTCGATTCGATCGAGGCTCCGGCGACAGAGCCGCCCGACGGGATCGAGATCGTCATGTGGTCGGAGCGGCCGGGCATCGAGCGGGACCTGTACGAGGTCTACCTCGAGGCCGAGCCGGACATTCCCGGCGAAGAGGGCAACGAGATCGCGCCGTTCGAGCAGTGGCTCGAGAACGACATGCGGGGCGTCTCGGATCGACCCGAGGCCGTGTTCGTGGCGCTGGCGGGGAGCGAGGTTGTCGGTTACGCGAAGCTGTCGGTGCCGTCCCTGTGGACCGGGCAGGCATTCCACGATCTGGCGGGGGTCAAGCGGGCCTGGCGCAGGCGCGGGATCGGGGGGGCGCTGAAGCGGGCGCAGATCAGGTGGGCGAAGGAGCAGGGCTACCTGCGGCTCGTCACGGCGAACGAGGAGCGAAACGAGCCCATCCGCCGCCTGAACACCAGGCACGGATACCGTGTCGAGCCCGGACGCGTGCTGCTCCGGGCACAGATCGAGGCGGCCGGGTAGCAGGCGCCTTCGGAGATCGGGGCCGCAGACACCGACATCGGATCCGTGACTCGACCACCTGATGTCGGGCCGGCGCGCCTGCGCCCGCCCGACGGAACGCACTTCCCTCCGGCGCCGCGGGCTCGTACGCTCCGATCATCATGGATCTCACCCCGATTCTCCGTCCCGGCTCGATCGCGATCGTGGGCGCCAGCCCGCGCTCGTTCGTGGGGCGGGTCGCCCTTGAGAACAGCCGCGCGCTGGGCTACCAGGGCAACCTCTACCCGGTCAATCCGAAGTACCAGGAGATCGGCGGCCTGCCTGCCGTGCCGTCACTCTCCGATCTTCCGGAGGCGCCCGACGTCGTCCTCGTCCAGCTGGGGACCGATCGCATCCTGGAGGCTGTCCGGGAGGGCGTGGCGATTGGCGCCCGGAGCTTCGTGATCCCGGGTGCCGGCTACACGGATTCCGGCGAGGCGGCGCTGGAGCTGGCGGCCGAGCTGCGGACGCTCGCCTCTGAGCGGGGCATCGCGGTGGTCGGGACCAACTGCATGGGCTTCGTCGATCTCGTGACCGGGGCGGCCCCGTACATCGGGACCGTCCCGATGCAGGTCCGGCGGGGACGGGTCGGGGTGGTCGCCCAGAGCGGCGCGATCGTGGAGGCGTTCGTGAACAACGGCGGGCGCGTCCCGCTGTCGACCATCGTCTCGTGCGGGTCGGAGGCGGGAACCGGGCTGGCCGAATACCTGGCCTTCTTCGCCGACGACGAGCGGACGGACGCCGTCCTGGCCTTCGTCGAGGGGTTCGGCGATGCGACCGGGTTCCTGGCCGCCGCCCGAGCCATGGCGGAGGCCGGCAAGCCGCTGGCGGTGTGCAAGGTCGGCCGATCGTCGGCGGCCCAGGCCGGGATCGTCGCCCACTCCGGGAAGCTGGCCGGCAACGCCCGGGTCGGGGCAGCCGCGCTGCGGCAGGCCGGAGCGATCCTGTGCGCCGATCTCGACGAGCTGACCACGATCGGCGAGATCTTCGGCGCGGGTCGGACGCAGATGGGCCGGCGGGCGCACATCGTCACCAACTCCGGGGGTGAGGCGAACCTGCTCTCCGACCTGGCCGAGGACGTCGGGATCGAGCTGCCGCCGCTGAGCGAGGCGGGCGCCGCCGCGCTCACGGCAACCTGGCCGAACTTCCACCCCCGCAACCCGATGGATCCGTGGGGCACGGACGACTACAAGGCCATCTACCCCCGAGCCCTCCGGACGCTGGCCGATGAGCCGGGTGACCTGCTCGTCGTGAGCCTCGACCAGCAGACGACATGCGGCTCGTACGAGCTCCAGCTCGGGCGTGACCTGGCGTCGTACCTGGCGGGCGAGGCAGCGCGGTCGAAGAAGACACCGGTCTTCCTCTCACCCTCGAGCCAGGATCCGAGTCCGGAACTGCTCAACTACTGCCTGACCGAGCGAATCCCTCTCCTGCGTGGCGCATGGGTGGCGCTGGACGCGCTGGCCAAGGTCGCGCAGGCGAACCGAATGGGCGGGCGACGGGCGGGTCGCCGCCGATGGCCCGCCGGTCGCGCTCCCGGAGCTGGCCGCGGCCGGAACCCTCGATGAGCTCGCCTCACTTGCGATCGTCAACCGGTATGGCATCCCGACGCCGCGCCTGGGTGTCGCGCCGGACGCCGATGCGGCGGTCGAGGTGGCGGACCGGATCGGCTATCCGGTCGTCCTCAAGGGCGTGGCGAGTGGCATCAGCCACAAGACAGACCTGGGCCTGGTACGGGTCGGTCTGGGATCCCCCGAAGAGGTCCGGCGGGCCGCCGCGGCGATTTCAGAGAACGCTGCCCGGGCCGGTCTCACGGTCACGTTCATCGTCGCGGAGCACGTCCGGGCGGAGCTCGAGGTGATCGCCGGCTTCCGGCGTGACGACCAGTTCGGGGTGGCGGTCCTGGTGGGCCTCGGCGGGATCTGGGCGGAGCACTTCGACCAGGTCGCTGTCCGGATCGGCCGGATCGGCCCCGACGAGGCGCGCCGGATGCTCGACGACACCATCGTCGGACGGATGCTCCGGACTGCCCGCGGCGGGTCGATCCCCGACGATGGCATCGTGGCCGCGATCGTCGGGCTCGCGGCGCTCGGCGACGACCACCCGGAGATCGCTGAAGCGGACCTCAACCCGATCCTGGTCGGTCGCGAGCGGACGGTGGCGGTCGACGCACTGGTCGTCCGGGCCGACGCCCCGCCCGCAGACCTCGGACGCGGCCGACCGACCACCGAGCCGGCCCTCGCGCGGGCCACCAGGGAGGTTCTGAACCTGTGAGCGAGTCGAACGCGCCGATCAGCAGCACCCTCAGGGTCCGGATGGGCCAGGAGGACGCCCACTACGGGGGCAACCTCGTTGCCGGAGCCCGCACGCTCGCCCTGTTCGGCGACGTGATCACCGAGATCGCGGTCATCACCGACGGGGACGAGGGCCTGTTCGTCGGCTACCAGGAGATCGAGTTCCTGGCCCCGGTCTACGCGGGCGACTTCCTCGAGGTGACGGGCACCGTGACCCGGATCGGCAACACCAGCCGGACTGTGAGGTTCGAGGCGCGCAAGGTGATCGCCAGCCGCTACGACCTGGGGCCGTCGGCAGCAGACGTCCTGGCCGAGCCGATCGTCACCTGCCGCGCGATCGGAGCGACCGTCATCCCACGAGAGCACTCCCGGAAGGCCGTCCCTGGCGCCGAGGCCGCGGGGTGAGCTGCGGGCGCTGAGAAGCAGCGACACAAGGAGGCGTCCCGTGCAGATCCCCAAGCCGACCGAGGCCGACAAGGTTCGGTTCCGGTCGATCGTGCCCGGCGACCCGCGGGTCGTGGTCAAGCCGATGTTCGGCAATCTCGGCGCCTTCGTGCAGGGCAACATGTTCATGGGCCTGTTCGGCGCCGACATCGGTGTGAAGCTGGCTCCCGCGGATGCCGAGGCGCTGCGGGCGATCGACGGTTCCGGGCCGTTTGGGCCCGCGGAGAGACCGATGGGCGGCTACGTCACCTTGCCACCCGATCTGATCGGTGGGCCGGACGGCACGCGCTGGGTTGCGGCAGCACTGGCGCACGTCGCGGCCCTGCCGCCCAAGACGCCGAAGTAGACCATCAGGACGAGCCCGAGACCCGCTGCCGGTCCGGTCCGTGCCCCCACAATCAGGCGGGCGGTGGCTCCGTGGGAGCGGGATCGTTTGCCGGCGGGATCAGCGAACCCAGCCCGTCGGGATCCCCGGGATCGCCTCGGTCGATGGTCTCGGCTGACTCACCGGGCGCGGCGCCCGTCCCGGGAGCCCCGGCTGCAGCGGCCACGCCGGCCGCTGTCGGCAACCCTGCTGACGTCGCGGGCACCGGCGTGATCGCCTGCGTTTCCGTCCCGGCACCGGGCGGGGGCGGCGGCGCCAGGGGGCCAGCGCCGGGCGGTGGGGGCGGGGGCGGCGCCTGACCGGCAGGCGGGGCACCGGTCGGCGGGAGGTCGGTCGGCGGGAGGTCGGTCGGCGGGGTCCCTCCGCGGGAGCGCATCCATGCGTAGACAGCGAGTCCGCCGCCGACCACCGCGAGGAGGACAAGCAGCAGGAGGCTGGGCCCGTCGTCGCCGGTGTCGCCCGCACCCGAGCCCGGCGCGGGACTCGCGGTCGGGGTCGGCTCGGCGGTCGGCTCCGCTGTGGGCTCTGGCGTCGGCTCCAGGGTGGGCTCGGCGGTCGGCTCGGCCGTAGGCTCTGGCGTCGGCTCCGCCGTGGGCTTGGCCGTCGGTTTCGCCGTGGGCTCCGCTGTGGGCGCTGGCGTCGGCTCTGCCGTCGGTTTCGCCGTGGGTTCCGGGGTCGGCTCCGGCTCGGCCGTCGGCTCGGCCGTTGGCTCCGCTGTGGGCTCCGGCTCGGCGGTCGGCTCCGGCTCGGCCGTCGGCTCCGGCTCGGCCGTGGGCTCCGGCTCGGCGGTTGGTTCGGCGGTCGGCTTGGGAGGCCTCGTCGGGATCTCGATCGAGGGGAGCTCGATCGAAGGGAGCTCGATCGAAGGCAGGGGCACCGTTCCATCGCACGCCCCGAGCGTCAGGGCTGCAGCGATCGCGAGCGCGAAGACGCCCGTGGCGCGACCGCGATGACCTGAATTGGCAGACACGTGGAGAAGCCTCCTGGCGGCTACGGGGGCGCTCCGATGGAGCCGCTGCCCGCATGCCGATGATCGTCCTGGGGGTGTGATCGTACCCCGCTGGCCGCATTTCGAGCACGGGTGGCCGGGGCCGGCGCGCTCACGCCTCGGGATTGGCGTCCCTGGCGAATGCGCCGTCGATCTCGGTAAACGGGATCGCGGGGCGAGGGCAGGGAGCGTGCCGCGCTCGGCAAGAGTCCCGAGGCGCGGCATCGAAGAATGCGCCCCAGCTCCGATGACCGCGCCCCCTGCCCCAGACGCCCCGCGTCCAGGATTGCGGAGCCCGACTACCCCAGGAGATCCTTCATCTGGTTCGCGAGGAAGCCTGCGGCGCGGCGCGGGTGCAGGCGGTAGAGCCGGTCGAGCATCTTCGCGTCGCTGCCGACGAGGATGCGGTAGTGGTTCTTGGCCATGCCGTCCAGGATGATCCGGGCCGCCTTGTCCGCGGCGAGGGTCTTGTACTCCTTGGCCCCTGGGGCGGCCGCCGGCGTCTCCACGCCGGAGTTCGCCGTGATGTTCGTCGCGACGGCCCCCGGGAACACGACGCTGACCCGCACGGGTGTGTCCCTGAGCTCCGAGTGGAGCCCCTCGGTCATCAGCTTGACGGCGGCCTTGGACGCTCCGTAGATGGTCTGGCCAGGCACCGGCATGAAGCCGCCCATGCTCGAGACGTTGACGATGTGCGCCTCGTGCCGCTTGAGGAGCCACGGCAGGAACGTCTTCGTCATGTACAGCGTGCCGCGGAAGTTCACGTCCATGACGCGATCGATGGCCGCGTAGTCGAGGTCGTTCAGGCGCACAAACGGCTGGATGATCCCGGCGCAGTTGATGATCCCGTCCACCGCGCCGAAGCGGTCAAGCACCGCCTGGGGCAGCGCCTCGACTGCGGCCCGGTCCGTTATGTTCACGACGAACGTCGCGATGGCCTCCGGGGCACCTGGCGCCAGGGTGGCAGTCTCCTGCAGCGTCGTCTCGTTGATGTCCACCGCGGCGACCCGTGCCCGTCGCCTGAGCAGCTCGAGCGCGACCTCGCGCCCCATGCCGCTGCCAGCTCCGGTAACGACCACAACCTTGTCGGCCAAGTTCATGTGTACCTCCCAGTCCGAGTGTGACGCCGAGCGGCAAGCATAGGCAATCGGCGCCCCGGCATGGCCGTCCCCAGTTCAGCGCGCGGGCAGAAGGGCAGAGGCTGCGAGACAGGCGGTCGTGGTCGTCTGCGTCGCCTCTACCATTGACGTCCCGGCCACGGACGAGCACGCGCCCGAAGAGAAAGTCTTGGACCCTCGCAGCGCCGGCCCGGAGGTGATCTTGGCGGACAGCGGCATTGCGGGCTCCACAATCTCTCGGGCGCCCGTGAGCCAGCATGCGCGGCTGGCGGCAGGCCTTATCGCGTGCCTCACCCTCCTCGCCTGCGGCTGGACCGGGCTGCTCATCCCGTCGCTCATCCGCTCGATCGAGGCGACCTTCGGACAGGACGATGCGGGGATCGGCATCGCCTACCTGGTGTACGCCCTGGCCTACGCGTCGGGGTCGTTCGCCGGTGGTGCCCTGACCGAGCGCCTTGGCCGTCGCCTCGTCCTCGGCGGCGCCGTTCTCGTCACCGGGCTCGGCGCGGCCGGTCTCGGCCTTGCACCCACATGGCTCGCGTTCGTGCTGGCGGCGCTGACGATGGGTGCCGGCTCCGGCTGCCTGGACGGCGGCGCGAATGGCCTCGTCCTCGACGTCTACCGCGAAGGCCGCGGGCGAGCCATGAGCCTGTTGCACGTGTCGTTCAGCGTTGGGGCCCTCGCCGCGCCGCTCATCCTGGGCGTGCTCGTGGGGGGCGGCGTCCCGTGGGAGGCCGTCGCCGTGGGCACTGGCACGGTCGTGTCGATCCTGGCGGTGGCATACGTCCTCGTTCCCATGCCCAGCGGACGAAGGGCAGCAGATGGGGCGGGTGGGCGCTTGCCGGGTCCCACGGGCGACCGCGACGGCCGGACGCTGCTGGCAGGCCCGCTGCTGCTGCTGGGCCTCGCGATCTCGACGTACGTCGCGTGCGAGGTCGGCGTCTCGAACTGGATCGTGCGTTTCCTTGATCAGGCGCCGCTGACCACGGCAACGCTGGCGTTGTCGCTGTACTGGGCGGGACTGACCGTCGGCCGCCTCCTCTCGTCGGTCATCGCGGACCGCTTCGACCACCTGCGGTTCACCATCGCGTGCACGCTGGCGATGGCGGTTCTGGTCGCCGTAGCAGTCCTCGTGCCCTCGCTGCCGCTCTCGATCGCCGCCTTCGCCGCCGCCGGCGTGGCATCGGGTCCGGTCTTCCCGATGATCGTCGCGATCGGCGGAGACCGCTACCCGCAGCGCTCGGCCGCCGTCGGCGGGTCGCTCGCCGGGATGGCCGTCGTCGGTTCGACGATCTACCCGCCCGCGATGGGCTTCCTGTCCGTCACCGTCGGCCTGACGGTCGCCATGTTCGGGAACGCGCTGCTGGCGCTCGTCGTCTGTGCTCGCGCTGGTGGCCTTCGGTCGGGCGACTCGACGCCGCGAGTGAGCGACGCTCACCCGCCGGATGACCTACCGAGGATCGCGGCCGCCAGCAGTTCCGTGGACGCGGCCGCCCGGTCCGCTCCGGGCAGCGACGGGTTCCAGGTCGAGAACGAGACGGCGGCGACCCGACCCGTCTCGGCGAGACTCGGGACTGCGATCACGCCCATGGCCGCAGCATACGGTTCCCTGGCATCAGGCCACCGGCCACGCGGTGGTGTCGACCGCCGTCAACCTCGCTGCCGCCCGGAACCGCTTCGCGTTCTGCGTCACGACCGGGACCCTCGGTGCGTTCGATCCCGGCTTGGCGGCAGACGCACGGCTCCACGGCATCGACGGCCTGGAGCTCGAGGTGCTGGAGGTGGTCCCGTCGAGCCAGGCACGACCATCGCGTCAATGCAGGCCGACCTCGACGTGCTCGCGGACCTGTGGCGAGAGCGCCTTGGATCGCGGCAGGCCTGACTCCCGCCAAGCGTTCGTCGCCGACGCCGTCGTCAGTCGACCGGGAGCACCAGCAGCCATCCGGGATCGACGCCAAAGTCGTAGTCGGGCCGGTCGCGCTTGACGAACTGGCTCGCGAGCGTCTCGAGCCGGATGAGACGGTTGGGGGCGGGGCTCGGACCCCACCTCGACCCGTGCGGGTACAGCGGGTCCATCACTCGAACATGCGTCACCCTCGCGTCCTGGTCGGTGCGCAGATCTGCCGTCGACTTGAACCCGGTCATCACCCACGCGTGACGGCCAGCCCACATGACGAGCCCGACTGGCCGACCGGTATCCGAGAGGGCACGGGCCGCCTGCCTGACGGCCGTGTCGAACGCCGGCAGGCTGACGAGCCGGTAGGGTCCCAGCCCCAGGTCGTTGAGCGCAGCCGCCCAGCCTGCCGGGTTGGCGCCGCCGTACGGGCTGCCGACAGTGAGGTCACGGGCCTTCTCCCACAGCTGGCGCTGCGAGGTTCGCGATTCGTCACGGTCGCCGGTGATGATCGACCTCGCCATCTGGACGCTCGCGCCGACACACCACTCGAACGTGTACTGAGGGACGAAGTCCGCCACCTGCGCCAGGTCGAGAGCGTATGGCCCAGCGTCCGTCGTGGCGGCCGGCTCGGGAGCGCGCGTGGCGGATGGCCACGGCGTCCCGGTCGCGCCGGGAGAGTCCGGCGCCTCGCGAGCCACCGGGCTCGCCGTGGGTAGCGGCGACGGCCGGCCCGTCGGGGCGGGGGTCGGGGTTGCGACGGCCGCCAACGGCGTCATCGACGGGACCGGTTCGAGACGAGGCTCTCCCGCGGTCGCCGGGGTGCACGCGGCAACGACCGAGAGGACCAGGAGCATCGCCGGGACGCAACGAGGCATGGTCCGAGCAGTATGCCCCGATGTCGGAGGGACCGCCGCCTGCGACCTGGTTCTGCCCGGCTCGCGCCGCCGGCCCGCCCGGTCAGGCGGCGGTCAGCGCGGACGAGATCAGCCCCACGCCTCGATCACCAGCGGGCGCGGGGCGGGGTCAGCGCGGCAGATCGTGGTCGAGCTCACCGATCGCCGGGGTGAGGATCATCGCGACCGAGACCACCGCGAGCAGGCCCGCCATCACCAGGTAGGCCGGGCCAACGCCGATGGCCTCGACGAGCAGGCCGACCACGAGCAGTGCGACGGGCGGGGCGGCAGAGAACAGCGACAGCTGGACGCCGATGACGCGGCCCTGCTCGTCGGGCCGGATCCGACGCTGGACGAGCGTCGTCATGAGCGGGTCCGCGGGACCCCAGGAAAGCCCGAGCGCGAACGCGGCGGCGGCGAGGATCGGGAGCGGCAGCAGGAGCGCCATCGGCAGGACCGAGAGCACCGTCCCGCTCAGGATCAGCCGGGCGATGGTGGATCGCGGGAGTCGCAGGCTCAGCCAGCCATACGAGAAGGCGCCAATCACGGAGCCGGCCGCCAGGGCCGCGATGACAATCCCCAGACCCCCGGGGTCGCCAAGGCCTTCGAAGTACACGGGAAGGATGACGGCCTCGGTCGGAATGTAGACGGCGGCCAGGATCACCACGGCGAAGGTGATCAGCCGGATCGGGCGGTCCCGCCAGAGGGCCGTGAACCCGCGGACGGCTCCGTCCCGGGCACTCAGCCGTTCGCCCCGCTCGGTGGCCTCGGCACGTGCTCGCTGACCCGCATCGCCGACCCGCATCACCCCGAGGCAGAAGGCCGCGACAAGGAACAGCACGAACGGCAGCCAGAAGGCAGCGGACGCGCCGGCCAGGGCGATCAACGCCGCACCGATGAGAGGTCCGATCGTCCACCCCATCGCGAAGATCCCCTCGTGGATCCCGTTCAGACGTTCGACTCCCATGCCGACGGCCTCCGCGACGTCGGGGAGGAGCGAGCGGCGCGCGGTGTAGCCGGCCGGGTCGAACGTCGCGCCGAGCACCGCGAGGCCGGCGATCACCGGGAGCGTGAGCTCACCTGCAGATGCGACGATCGGGATCAGTGCGACCGAGACCGCCGAGAGAACGTCAGACGCGACGCTGACGACCCGCCGGCCGAACCGGTCCACGAGCAGACCGGCGACCGGTGCAGCGAGGATCGCGGGGAGCCCGCTGGCCGCCGCGACCACGCCGGCCGCGGCTGCCGACCCGGTCTCTTCCAGGACGAGCCACGGGATCGCGATCATGACGATCGCGTTCCCGACACCCGATGCGACGTTGGCCGTCTCGAGCAGCAGGAGCGGCCGCCTGCGATGCAGTGTGGTGCTGGGCACGACCTCGGCTCCAGGCGCTGTCCGGGGCGATGGGGTGAGTTCTGGTCGGCGCGAGGCTACCCGCTCGGCGTCACGCCCGGTCGATCTGGCGGTGGCGTCGGTCCGTCCGGGTAGCCGAGGGCGCGTTTCGCGGCCAGGAACTCGTCCTCCGTGATGTCACCACGGGCGAACCTCTCGCGCAGGATGTCGAGTGGCTCGGGACGAGCGGGCGGGGGGATCACGGGCACCACGGGCGCGCGAGGCGGCGGTGCCGTGGGTCGATGCCTCAGACGACGGAGCGTCACCTCCCTCGAGACGAAGAAGACGACCACGGCGACGAGGATGAGGACGAGCAGCGACCCAAGCCAGCCATCGCCGTCCATGTCCCACCCATACATCATGATGCCCTTCCTCCGTGGTGTTCCCGGCGCCCGCGGATGGACTCTAGTCGGATTCGACAGGCGCCGCGGTTCACGGGGCTGGGGCAGGTCGGTCAGGTCGAGATCAGACGAGCTCGCCCTGCAGCGCGACCGTCGCTTGGGGCTTGCAGGGTTCTCTCTCAGCCGTCGGGTCCCCTACCCAGGATTGCGGCCGCCAGCAGTTCAGTGGCCGCAGCCGCTCGATCCGCTCCGGGCAGGGCCGGGTTCCAGGTCGAGAAGGAGACGGCGGCGACCCGGCCCGTGGCGGCCAGGCGTGCCAGAGCGGCCTGCATGTCACGCACAGATGGGCCGCCGGGAGCCGGGTAGTTGTGGGCGGGCATCTCCCGCGGGTCAACGACATCGAGATCGACATGGACGTGGAGCGCACCAGGAGGCGGTTCCTGCCGGATCACGTCCGCCGTCGAGAGCACGGTCAAGGCGGAAGACGCCACCGCCTCGTCCTCGCCCGGGTCGAGGTCGCGCGCATCCACCAGGACCACGCGTCTCTCGTCGAGCGGAACCAGCCCGACCCCTTCGACGATGGTCTGCTCACCCCTGCCCACGATCATGGCCAACGGCATCCCGCCCAGGAAGCCTGACCGGGTCGTCTGCCAGGTGTGGAAGTCGCCGTGGGCATCGAACCAGATCAGGGTGGGGTCGATGCCGGTTCGTTGCAGGCCGGCGAGCACGCCGATCGAGGCAAGGCAGTCCCCGGCGTAGACCACCGGGCTCGTATCGGCGGCGACCCAGTCGGCAAGGTGCCGGTAGAGGATGGCCATCCGCTCCTGCGGGGAACCGTCGGGAAGCGGCGGCGAGAGCTCCAGGTCCGCCTGGGGCATCGCCAGCCGAGGCATCGCCGCGCCGACGAAGTACGGGACCGCGATCACGCCCATGGCCGCAGCATACGGTCCCGGGCAGCGGTCGCGGGCGTCGGGCTCCGGCGAGCGGCAACAAGAGCGGCGGCCAGTGACGATGACCGGGAGCCAGCCCGATGACGATCCCGCGGAACCGATCTCACCGGGGCCACGACGGCCAGCACGGGTAGGCTTCGCGCATGGGCAGGCTCATCTACTCGTTGTCGGTGTCTCTGGACGGCTTCGTCGAGACGCCGACCCGCTCGCTCGACTGGGTGCTGATTGACGAGGAGCTGCACTCGGTCTTCAACGACGAGGCGCGCGCCATGTCCGCGTTCCTGTACGGGCGGCGGATGTACCAGCTCATGGCCGGCTACTGGCCAACGGCCGAGGCGGATCCGTCGGCGACGCCCGCCATGCGTGAGTTTGCGCGCATCTGGCGTGACAAGCCGAAGGTCGTGTTCTCCGGGACGCTCGGGGAGGTCGGCTGGAACAGCCGCCTCGTCCACGATGACGCGGCGCTGGAGGTCGCGAGGCTCAAGGAACAGCCCGGGTATGACATGGGCGTCGGCGGTTCGGCCCTCGCCGGGACGTTGATGCAGGCGGGTCTCATCGACGAGGTTCGACTCTTCGTCCACCCGGTGGTCCTGGGCGCGGGCACGCGGTTCTTCCCGCCACTCGACGATCGCATCGCGCTGACGCTGCTCGAGACCCGGACCTTCGATTCCGGCGTGGTCTGCCTCCGGTACGAAGCCCTGCGGAGAGGCGATCCCGGCTCGCCCTAGGACGCGCAGCCGCGACCATCCGTATCGGCCTCCGCCCGCGACCAGGCGCCGGGTCGACCTCATGCCCCGCCGCTACCCGGCCAGCACCGCCTTGGCGAGGTCCACCGCCGCACCCGCGTCGGGGGCATAGCCGTCGGCGCCGATCTGGGCCGCGTACTCCGGGGTCAGCGGCGCGCCGCCGACGACGACCTTCACCCCGGGCGCCGCGGCACGGACGGCCTCCACGATCGCGCGCATGTTGGGCATCGTGGTGGTGAGCAGCGCGGAGAGCCCGACGAGCTCGGCGTTGTGCTCCCTGACCGCGGCCACGAACGCGTCCGCCGTGACGTTGACGCCAAGGTCGACGACCGCGAAGTTGGCGCCCTTCCACATCATCCCGACCAGGTTCTTGCCGATGTCGTGGAGGTCGCCCTCGACGGTGCCGACGACGGCGGTGTGGTCGGGCTTGACGCCGGCCTGGACGAGGAGCGGCTCGAGCAGCTCCATGCCGCCCTTCATCGCCCGGGCGGCGATCAGCATCTCGGGCACGTAGAGCTCGCCGCGCTGGAAGGCGGCGCCAACCGTGTCCATCGCGCCCGTCATGGCGCCCAGGATCGCCGCCGGGTCGGCGTGCGCATCGATCGCCGCCTGGGTCAGCGCGATCGCCTCCTTGCGGTCGCCGCGCTCCACCGCCGCGGTGAGGGGTGCGAGTTCACTCATGCAATGCCTCCTTTGAGGGCTGTCGCGAAGGCTTGGGGCTCATGCTGTCAAGTTCGTGCCGTCATGAAGTGGCGGGAGTGGCGGGGCCGCGATGATCGTCAGGCGCTCGCGGGGAGTCGCTGCGCGAAGACGAGCATGAGAAGGGTCCACCCGGCCGTCACCAGGATCAGCACGAGATACGTGAAGTAGAGCGCAGCCTCAAGCTCCGGTGCCACTCCCAGCACGATGATGACCGGCGCAACCACCAGCACGATCATGTAGAGCGCATAGAACGCCCATCCGACGACGTCGCCAAGCGTGAGCCTGGTTGCCGCGATGCTCATCGCCCAGCCCGTACGGTACTCGGGCGTCCGGGCGCTCACGGCGCCGATGAGGAGCCAGCCGGCCAGGGCCAGCGCGCTGCTCAGCGCCCAGACCTGGTGGTCGGTGAGGTCGTAACGGTCGAGGGCCACCGGAGCGAGGGCCGCCACGATCGTCAGCATCCCGATCGACACCACCATGCGCATCGGCGCGACCTCGAGCGGATCGCTCGGGCCACCGCTCCGGGCGGCGATGAGCGCCCCGAAACCGACGAACACGCCGGCAATCCCGGCAAGCGATAGGAACAGATCGGCGTCCTGCATGTCCTGCCACCTCCGGCAC
Source organism: uncultured Chloroflexia bacterium (assembly GCA_963766735.1). Classification (GTDB taxonomy): domain Bacteria; phylum Chloroflexota; class Limnocylindria; order Limnocylindrales; family CSP1-4; genus CAIXZV01. The sequence goes on along the minus strand of CAVYBU010000008.1, from coordinate 23,016 downwards.
TTCGTGGTCGCGGTCAGGATGGGCGCAGCGCGGCCAGCCGTCGAGAGGCGGACGACCCGCAGACGCTGCCCGGAGACGTTGGCCGGTTGACCGTTGAGTGAGGGCTCGTACGGGGGCGGGATCGGGTGAGAGCTGGCATCGGGCCCAGCCTCGCCACACCCCGCGCCCGGTCGAGGAGACCCTGCGCGAGATCCTCGACCCGGCCGACGTGGACGGCTCCGAGATCGTCGCGGTGCACCTGCTCGCGTTTGAGAGCGCCAGGCTGCTCCGGTCGGGCTCAGGCGTCGGTGGCCCGACGCAGGCGCTCGAGCTCGCGCCGGAGTCGCTTGCCGGGCCGGCCCTCCCCACGCATGGGCCTGATCTGGGGCCCGGCCTCCGGCACGACCGGGGGGCTGTGGTCCACGTAGCAGGTCGCGGCGACGGGTGCTCCGACCCGCGACTCGATTGGCCGCACGACCTCGACGATGCGCTTGCGATCGGCGATGACCGCCTCCACCCGATCGCCCGCGCGAACCTTCGTTGACGGCTTCGCCGGCGATGCATTCACAAGGACATGGCCGCCGTCGCACAACCGCGTCGCAAGCGGGCGGGTCTTCACGAGGCGCACCGCGCACAGCCAGCGATCGATGCGCGTCGCGTCGGTGGCACCGGGATCGGTCACGCGCTCTAGGATCGCACGGGTCGGGAAGGCGTCGCGGCGCTCACCGCCGCCCGCCGCGGCGCGTGACTGAGGCGCGTGGACAACCGGTGCCCGGCCACCGACATGGCGTCCATCACGTATGGGCGGCGCTCAGCGCGGCGGAGAGCTTTGGCGATCGGGCTGAACCTGAGCCCTCTCCGCTTGCTGAAACCCCCAGGCCAAACCGGACGGGCAACGCCCGTCGAGTGGTCGGGGCTATACATTCGCCCGCCAACCTTGGCACGCGCACAAGACCATTGCGCAGGTGGGCAAGCGCGCCAGGCGCATCCCGGCACTCCCAGGCACACCAGGGCACGCCCGGCATGCTCAGCCGGCTAGCGCCAATCGACCGCCCGCACCTCGACGGGCTCGCGCACGCCCTTGAGCGTCACCGATCGCGGTTCGGACAGGGTGAACCTGGTCGACCCGGCCGCCCCAAGGACCGAACCCGACACGAGGATCTCATCCTTGCCGGCGGCCGCGCCGATCCGGGCGGCAACGTGGACCCCGGCGCCGGTGAAGTTCGCGCCCTTGCGCGTCGCCTCGGCGGCGTGCAGTCCGATGCGAATCCACGGCGCGAAGCCGTGCTCGCGACGGTGGCGCGCGAGCCGCCGCTGGACGTCGACGGCGCAGGCGATCGCGTCGCCGGCGCGCTCGAAGGCCACGAAGAATCCGTCGCCGGTGTGCGTGACCTCCTCACCGCTGTGCGTGACGAAGGCCGATCGGAGCTCGCGGTCGTGCCAGCCCAGGACATCGCTCCAGGCCTCGTCGCCGATCACCCCGACGAGGTCCGTCGAGGTGACGATGTCGGTGAACATGAAGGTCCTGGCCACGCGGGCGCCGGAATTGGAGCCGCCCGACACCCCTGGCACCGCCCCCGCTGCCGTGCCGCCCGCACGCAGCAGGGCATCCACCCGCTCCAGATCCAGCGTCGCGCCGAGTCGCTCGAAGACCCCGCGGGCGGCCTGCAGGTCTCGCCGGGCCATCGCCTCGTCGCCCTCGGCGGCGAGCGCCTCGCCGTAGTGCAGGCGTGCCCGGGCGCTCTCGTACGGGAGGTCCGACGCCTGCCAGAGCCGCCACGACTGGCCCAGGACCGGTGACGCCTCCGACGCCTTGTCCTCGCCCAGCAGGAGCTCGCCGCGCGCCGTCATCGCCCCGGCACGGAACAGCGGTCGGGCATACGCAACGGCAACGGACTCCAACTCGTCGACTGCCTCGCGCGCGGCCTCCAGGTCGCCGGAAGCCAGGGCGATCTCGATCCGCGCCGGCAGCAGTCGGCCGCGGGTCACCCGGTCGGCGACACCCGCGCTCCCGGCCGCCGCGGCAAGGGCCCGGTCGATCGAGCGCCGGGCATCCTGTACGTCGCCACGGGCGAGCTGCAGCAGCGCAAGCCCGGGTTGGGCGTCGTGTCCGTACTCGTACGCACGATCGAACGCCGCCGCCGCGCCGTCGAGGTCGCCCATCCGCAGGCGGACCTCGCCGACCTGGTAGTGGCCGTATCCGACAACGTCGAGCAGTCGATAACGCTCGAGCTCCTGACAGGCCAGGCGCGCCTCCTGCTCGGCCTCGGACCAGTTCCCGTGGAGCATCTTGAGTTCGGCTCGATGGAGGCGGCACACGCCCGGGTAGGCCGCGACGCCGTTCCGCTGCATCCAGCGCTCGCCCTCGGCCGACCACTGCGCCGACCGTTCGAGGTCGCCGATGTTGCGGCAGGCCGCGATGGTATTGCAGTAGATGTCGCTGGCAACCCGGACGTCGAGCCGCCCGGAGGAGACCGACGCCGCCGCCTCGTCGATCAGGGCGAGGCCGGCCTCGACATCCCCCTTGTGCAGCTGAGCGGAGCCCTTGAAGCTCATGGCCACGTACAGCGCGCCGGGCTCGTCCTGCCGACGGGCGATAGCCATGGCCTCATCGGCAGACGCGATGGCCTGGTCGATGTCCTGGGCCTCAAATGCACCGATCGTGTTGAACACGCCAAGCCACGCGTGCGAGCCGGACTCCGGTGCGCCGGCGAGCAGCCGGCCGGCCTGCGCGAGCCAGCCAGCGGCGATGGGCGAGGCGAGACCCCGGAACGCCCGATACGCAAGCTCGAGGGCGGTGCGCGCGGCATCGGTCGGGCGGCCCGCCTGCTGGTAGGCGGCGAACGCCCGCTCGAACGCGTCGGTAGCCTCGTCGAGCTGTCCGACCCACCAGCGCGCCGAGCCGAGCCGCTCGAGGTCCTCGGCCGCGAGTCGCATCTCGCGGTCGACCGAGTTCAGCGTCTCCACAGCCGCCGCCCAATCGTGGCGGTCGAAGGCATCCCGGCCGGCCTGGAGGGTCTCGATCATGGGTGGACGCTCATCGATTCACGGTCGCGGATCTCTCGACCCAGCCCGATTATGGGCGCTCCGGCAACGCTTGCGTCTGGCGAACACGCGCACCAGGGTAGGGGCGGTGGCGACGGCGCAGCTCGTGTGATGCTGGCCCCGCGGGGCCGCTTCCGCATCACGTCTACCAGCATCGCTGAGGCAGAGGATCGGGTCAGCCAGAACGTTGAACCTCTTGCGTCCTCGACTGCGATCCTGATCCTCTTGTTGATTCTGCCTTCAGCTCGCATCCCAGAACACGAATACTCCCGACCTGCTCGGGTCTGGTCAGCATCGGCCACGCTATGGGCAGGTGACCTCGAACGAGCCGGCGACGCTGGACCATTCCCGACCGAAGTTGATCGCCTGGACGTCGACGAACGACCCCGTCCCGGTCGCGGTCACCGGCCGGCCGTCGGGCACGCTGTAGTCGAGTTGCGTGGAGCCGTCGGGGATCGAGGTGACGGTCGGCGGGTCGTCGCCCGCGAACCACACCTGCTCGTCCAGCCCCGAACCGAGCGAGACCTGAACGCTCGGCGGGCTGAAGACGTCGCCCTGGGCTTCCCAGCCGGGAGGCGGGAGCACGATGACGACCTCGGGGTCACCACCGTAGTTGCCCGCCTGGATGTACCCGGCGGTGAAGATGTCGCATCTGAGGTTGCTGAACTCGTAGCGCTCGGTGCCGATCGTGACGACAGCGGTATTCAGCTGGCCGCCACCCGGGTTCGGGGCAGCCGAGGACGGTGCATCCGCCGTCGGGATCGCGGGCCCCTCCGAGGAGAGCGGGCCAGAGCTCGCGCCTTGGGTCGCCGGTGCATCCGAGGAGGGCGGAGCGGAGCTCGCGCCTTGCGTCGCCGGTGCATCCGAGGCCGAACCGCCGCACGCGGCCAAACCGATTGCCAATACCGCCGTGAACGCGGCCAAGCGCGTCATTGTCAACTGGCTCATGTGCCACCTCCGGGGTCGACGGCGCATCGCCAGGTCTTGGCAATCCGCTCGGTGGTGAATGGACAAGGGTAGGCGCAACCTCGATTCAGCGGGCTGGACGCCCTGCGGCCGCCACCCTGTGGAGTAGCCCTCCCCATGCGGAGGCCCTCCCGAACGCGGGGAGCATCCCACAGATCCACGTTGCCGGTCGAAAGGGCGGTTCCGCCCGGTGGCGATCGTGCGCATCGGCGGATGTGATGTGACAAGCGCAGAAAGGCTATTGACATTATCCATGATGGCTATATAGTGTAGCCATCAGCGGACAGCACCAGCAGCAGGGAGCAAGCGCCATGACCGCTTTGCACACATCGTTCGACCCGGTCACCGTCGGGGCCGGCCAGGCCACCGGGAGGGGGATGGTCGAAGGCGAGGTCCGCTCGTGGCTCCGCCTGGAGGGCCTCGCCGCGTTCGGTGCCGGGCTCGTCCTGTTCGGGCTCAGCGGCGGGAACTGGCTCTTCGTCCTCCCGTTGCTGCTCCTGCCGGACCTCTCGATGCTCGGCTACCTGGCCGGCCCTCGCGTCGGTGCGGCCACGTACAACCTCGTCCACAACTGGGCGCTCGGCTTCGGCACGCTCGTCATCGGGTTGTGGCTGGACTCCCCGACCGTCCTGCTCGTCGCCGGAGTGCTCCTCGCCCACGTCGGCATGGATCGGACCCTCGGCTACGGCCTCAAGTTGCCCACCGCGTTCGGCGACACCCATCTTGGGCACATCGGCAAGAGCGCGAGGTGAGCCCCGCGCCCGCTCATACCTCCAACGCCGAGATCGTCGCCGCCGGCCGAGAGTTGCTCGAGGCTGGCGGCCTCGGCGCGGTCACGATGCAGGCGGTGGCGGCACGGGTCGGCGTCCGGGCGCCCTCGCTCTACAAACGCTTCCCGAGTCGCGGCGCGCTGATCGCGGCGATCGCGACCGCGACCCTGGACGAGCTCGGTCAACGGCTCGCACCGCTGAGCCACGAACCCGATGCGGCAGCCGGGCTCCGCGAGCTGGCCCTGGCCTATCGCGCCTTCGCCTGGGCCAATCCCCGCGCCTTCGAGCTGCTGTCCATGAACCTGCCGCTCGACTGGCGGGCATCGGTCGAGGACACGGCGCGGGCCACCGCCCCGGTCCTGACCCTGGCCGAGCGGCTCGTCGGTCCGGAGCGGGCACTGGAGGCCGCTCGACTGATCACGGCCTTCGCCAACGGCTTCATCGGGATGGAGCTCGCCGGTGCCTTCCGGCTCGGCGGCGACGTTGACGCGGCGTATCGCTACGGGGTGAACGTGCTGGTCGATGCGATCACCCGCGACAGGACGCCCGGTGCCGACGGTCATGCTCCCGGATCGGGGTAGGGCGCGCCGTGTCCGTGCGTGCATGGCGACATCGCTGATGCCGCCCGGCGGAGTCCCGGATGGAGTGGGCGGACGACCGCTACCGTCTGCGTGAGGCGTCAGGCGTCGCCCAGAGCTCGCCTGCCTCCATCATCCGCTTGAGGTTCGCGAGGCCGCGATCCCATCCGCGCTCGTAGCTGCCGGCGAACGCGGGGCCAACCAACCGCATCCAGCCGCGGAACTGGAAGGTCGAGTCGACCACCACGTGCGTTCCGCCTGCGATTGACCGGAAGTCGAGCGTGACCTCGAACGGAGCCGTCGAGGAGAGGCCCTTCATTGCCGCGCGGTGCGGCGGCTCGTACTCCGTGACGACGGCGTCGTTCTCGGTCGCTCGTCCCATCGCTGTGACGCGCGCCCGCCGGATTGACCCGACGCCATGCGGTGGCGGCGTCGTCCACCACTCCTCGACCCTGGCCGGGTACCAACGGCCGGTCAGGGTCACATCGGTCAGCACGGTGAACACAGCCTCGATGGGCCGGAGGATCTCCACGCTGTGCCGTGCCATCAGTACCTCGGTCCTGTGTAGGCGAAGTGGAGCTCATCACAGCCCCCGGCACCCGGCGTCCGCCTGGGCATCCCGATAACGCTACGGCGGGGCGTCAACTGCGCTCCGTGGCGGGGCCGACCGACGGCACCACGAGACGGTGTGCGCCGTCATGTCTGACGTTGGCGCTGTGGTCAAGCTCGCACCGGAATCAGGCGCCCGGCAGAACGCTCATGTGGCTTGATGGGCGGCCCTAGACTCATGACTGGCTCCTGACCGTCGGACGCGAGTTTCGACGGTCGGCGGTCGACACGACCGCGCCAGCGGTGAACGCCGACCTCGGGAGAGACGCGAATGCCGATACTTGAGATCGAGCTGGTGGGCGAGCCGAGTGGGGAATCCCGAGCAGCGACCGCGCAGCGACTGGCCGACGCGGTCGCGGCCGTACTCGATGCTCCGCCTGGTTCCGTGTGGGTGCGCCTCCGCGTGCTGCCGGAACAAGACTACGCGGAGAACGGCGGCGCGGAACCCGGGCTGCGGCCGGTGTTCGTGCGCCTGCTCGGTCGCACCGTGCCGGAGGACGGCCTGCGCCGTCAGGAGGCCCGGGCCTTGACGGCGGCCGTCGCACGCGCATGCGATCGGGCGAACGAGAACGTCCATGTCCTGTATGAGCCAGCTGGCGCCGGCCGCCAGGCCTTCGGCGGGGACCTCGTGGGCTGACGCGAGATCGAATCGCGGGCCCGCTCGTCGGGGTCACTGGACGGGGCGCGAGGGGGTATGACCCGATGCGGCGCGTGCCGACTCGCGGCAGATTCCGGGTGTCGAGGCTCTGCCACCAGTGGTGCCGTTCACGGAACAGACCAACCTGACTCGGTGAACGAGGGCTGGCTCCACCGGAGCGTCGAAGCCTGGGCACGCGGCTGGACAGCCGCAATGACCGGCGAGCTCAAGGTGGCAGTGCGTGGGAGTGGTCGGGGCGAGAGGGGTAGCCCCTCCCTAACTCAGCGATCGCTCAGCTTCCTGATGGTCAACGCCACGCCGCGGGTGAGAGCACCCAGGGCGTTCGGGCGGAGCCCCAGGCCGGCCGCTCGAGCCAGTGACCAGAAGAGGGCAGTGTCGGAGCCGATCACGGGACGCCCGGCGATCTGCTCGACCTCTGTGATGATTGGCGAAGTGCGGCAACCGGCACCGGTAACAACGATCGCGTCTGAAGGGCCTGCGGCGGCGGCGATCTCTACCGCCGCTCTGATCAGGTCTGGTCCCGTGCGCCAGCCGTAGTCGTCGGTATCGGTTATTGGTTCGACCAGGCCCTGATCCGCCATCGATTCGCAGTAGGTGACCTCGAACCCGCAGAGAGCGACGAACCGCCGCCAGGCGTCACGCCAATCATTGGGGGACGGTCGTCTCACCGCCCCGCCGGACGCGCCACCGACCGCGAGGTGGTCGTCGTGGCCGCGGTCCTCGTCGCCGGGTCGGAGAAAGCGGCCGCACACTGGCTCGGGCTGTCGCACTCGACCGTCAAGCACCACCTGGCGAATGCGCGGTCGAAGGTAGGCGCGACCACAACCGCGCAGCTGGTGTGGATCCTGGCACCGAGGCTGCCTGAGCCCGCGGGCACTGCGGCATTCCTCGTGACCGAGTACGACCCGGCCGGACGCTAGCCCGAGCGACGGCAGTACGCCCAGCGACACGCCGATGATGACTGCGAGGGATCGCACGGCGGGGACCGTCGTCTCCTGTCGCGCCGCCCACGCCAGCGAGGGCGGCACCCAGTCCGTGGGCGCTCACACCGGCGCGACAGGGCGCCCGCGTGCCGCGATGACCATCGGGGTGGCTCGGTCAACGCACGCGGCGGAAGAGGTAGGCGTACGCGGACCTCGTGTATGCGATGCCACGCCCCGTGCGTTCGACCAGCTCGGCGATGTCCTCGACCGGCGTCTTCGGGACCAGGTAGGACTCGAGCTCGCCGCTCGCGTAGCGGTATCCACCGTCTCGGGAGCGGATGATGCCAGCGAGCTCGTAGCGAGGATCGATCGACGCCAGGGCCACATCACCATGGCTCGGGTTCGCCAGTAGCACCCCGCCGACGCGCAGGTACCCCGTGCAGTGGCGCGACACCGGGCCGGCAAAGAGCGACACGAGCACGTCGAAGCTCTCGGCTTCGAGCGGCAGGGGGTCGGTGTAGTCGGCGTGAAGGAATCGGAGTTCGGGATCAATCGCCGAAGCGCATTGCGCGGCGACGATCTCCCGCACCCCATCGGTGTCGTCGAAGAACCGAGCCGCTCGCCGATCAGCGTCGACGTACGTTACCGAGGGCCACTCGGACGACCCTGCGACATCGCACCATGGCCTCGGGTCCAGGGCCGTGTCGCAATCGACCGCATCGGCCACCGTCCGGAACAACCGGTGTCGATCGCCAGGATGTCGGTCCTGTTCCACCCACAGCGCCGCCGTCGCCTTGCGCACGGCATCGAGCATACCGACCGAAGCAACGCCTCGGATGAGCATCCCTCGCTGCCGTCGCACTCGACGGTGAAGCACCATCTGGCGAACGCGCGGTCGAAGGTGGGCTCAGGGACGACCGCGCAACTCGTGGATCCTCGGCCCTCGGCTGCCCGGGCCGGCGGGCGCGGCCGAGACGGATGGATCGGCCGAAGCTCGACCCCGTGTTCGCGTGGCCCGGGCCCGACCGCAGGCGTGGCGCGATCGAAAGCGACACACTGGAATGGTGCACGAAGACCCCGCCCGCGCGGATCGCCTCGCGGAACTTGAGGCGATCCTGGGAGAACTCGTCGCCGTCGCCGAACGGGCGCCCTCGCCGACCCTGCTGGTTAACGGGGAATGGACCATCCTGGAGCCGTCGCCGGCCCGATACCCTCGCGTAGGCACGGGCCCTCCCGGATGAACACGACATCCCCTGCTCGATCCAACCCGCTCGGACGCGCCGGGCTGAGTGACGCCGAACCGGCCCCGGTTGACCGCAGATTTGTGTCGTAGCTGGGCCTCCGGGCCGTCGAGATTGACGGTCACCGGCCCCTCTCCGATGCGGACGATGACACCATCGTTGGGCTCGGCGCCGGCGTTGCCCTCGCGGTGGACGACGCCCTTCGGGATCAACACGAAATCCCCTGGCTCGATCTCAACCCGCTCGGACCCGCCGGGGCCGAAGTCCACGAAGAACCGGCCCCGGGTGACGTGCCCATACGTGTCGTGACCGGGATGGGCGTGCCAGTCCGACTCCTGGTGCGGGGCATTCTCGATGCGCCCTACCCAGACGCGCTCGCCCGCGAACGCCTCGAAGCGCGTGACGCCAGGTGTTCGGCGTCGGCTCCCCGCGGAGTTCGCCCTTCCTGACCACCTTCGGTCGATCCACGTCCCAGCCTCCAGTTGAAGCGCCGGCCCCAGCACGGCCGACCACGATGTCCGGAGTCTAGTGCGACCTGCTGCACGACGAGCTGAGGGCTGGCTCGAGGTGCCGAGTCTGGAGCCCCGCTAGGCGGACTCCTCAGGAAGCAGCATCGGGCACAGGCTCCAGGCCCACGAGCGGATGGCCTCCCAGTTCCGGAAGTCCCCCTCGGGCGCTCTCCTGAAGAGCAGCCAGGTCGACTTCAGGAGCACGAAGTGCACGAAGCGCAGCCTGCGGTAGTCGACCCGGCCGCGGAAGACACCCACGCTGACCGGGTGGACCTCTGGCGCGGCGTCCAGCACCGGACCGAGGATGGCCGACAGGAGGTGCGTCCGCTCCCAGTAGCCAAGCTTCCCCTGGACGCGGGGTGGTGCCCCCAGGCGGGGGTCGATGGTGACGGGGACCCCTAGGCCAGGACCGTCGGTGACCCGTGTCAGCTCCATGCAGAGCAGGAAGCAGGCCACGCGCTTGCGTCCGAGGACCTCATGGTTCTGCTCGATGAACCTTGCCACCTCCGGCAGCACGTGCTCCCAGTAGATGGCGCTCCCAACGACGATCGCATCGTAGGCATCGAGCCCGATGCCTTCGGTCACGGGCGTTGTGTCCACCGTCGCGCCACACCGGCGCAGTTCCTCCGCCACGACCTCCGCAACCTCTGCGGTTGATCCATACCGTCCGGCATGGACCACGAGGATCCTCTTGTCCACCCTGCGCGTCCTTTCGACTCATGCGCGCGGTTGGTCATTCGCGCGCACGTGGTCGCCGCTCGGCCTCCGCTGTCAGCCGACGGCAACGGCCTCCCTCCCTCGGCGGCTGCGCTCGACGGCACCAGGGCCGGCTTGCGGGCGCTCACGATCCGCTCCGCACCGAGGAACGAGTAGCTCTTGTAGCGGACGGCCTCCACGACGAACCCGGCCTCCTCGAGGACCCGTCGCGTGTCCTCCTCGTCCCAGCCCGGCCCGACGGTCGTCCGGGCGGGATCGGGCGTCCTCGGGTCGGGGACGATCTCGAAGACGCCCACGACCCGTCCGCCCGGGCGCAGGACCCGGAACACCTCGGCCGGGTCCGCCGGCGCAGAGATGATGCTGACCGCCGAGAACTCGCCGTCCGCGAAGGGAAGCGTGTCGGCGCTGCCGAGCACCAGCCGAGCGGTGCCCGCGGCGAGCCGGTCCGCCAGCCGCCGCTCCGCGTCGTGGATCATCACCGCTGAGGCGTCGATGCCGGCGACCCGGCGAACGTGCCGCCCCTTGCTGGCGAGGAACGCCCCGGGCCCGCAGCCGATGTCGAGCAGCTCGTCCTCCGGCTGCAGGTCCAGGATGTCGGCGACGAGCTGGTACATCCCGGCCTGCATGACCGGCATGTACCTCGTGGACGCCCGGCCGATCGGCCCGTTGAACATGAAGCCCCAGCGCCCACCCGGCGCATACAGGGTGAACTGCGAGTCCGCGCCCGACGGCGCGGATTCCTCGGGTGCTCTCCCGCGCAGCCGGCTGGAGAGCTTCTCGAGGGGGATGATCAGGACCCCGGAGGCGAACGCCGCGACCGCGGCGACGGCAAGCGCCCCTCCGGCGACGAGGGTGAGCGTGGTGCGGCGGCGCATGGTGGGTACCTCCTCGTTGCAGCTTCGGGTCGCGCCGAAAGTCGACTTCAGGCGGCGGTGATCCGCTCAGGCGTGCAGGAACTCTGGCTCGACCTGCACGGGCTTTGCACGGCTCATCCGGAAGTCGCACCGCTGACCGCCCTGGGCGAGGGTCTCGGTTCGGTCGAGCCTCACGTGCATCGCGGCGGTCAGCGGGTAGTCGACCCAGCACAGGTACGGGGCAAGCTCCGGGGCACCTTCACGGGCGAGGTACTTCACGACCCCGCACTCGGTGTAGTCCACCCCGAACGCGAAGCCCTGCCCGTCGCCCTCGACGACCTCGAACACCCAGTCGTCCGGGTAGCGGCGCTGCTGGCTCATCGCGGCAGCACGCCTCCCTCGATCCATACGCTTCCGGCTGAGGTAGCGTCGGCCCTGCCAGCGCATAAGCCAGCGCATCGGGAAGCTGTTGTAGAAGTCGGCTGTCCCCAGGTAGATGAGGCGGGCGGCCTCCTCGGCCGATGCCCCTCGCGCCTGGAGCGAGCGGTACATCGCCAGCCAGGCACCCGTCCAGTAGAGCGACCTCGTGTTGGGGTTCTCAGCACCACCGATGTATGGGAGGTCGGGCAGCAGGACCTCGAAGCGCTGCATCGTCTCGCTGGCGATGGCCTCCCCTTCCTCCTTGCCGTAGGCCTCGGCGAAGTGCCGTCTGTAGTGCGGGAGGGCGAACCTCACCTGTCGCATGATCTTGGGCTTGTTCTGGAGATACCAGCTCTCGGCTTCCATGGTCCGACCCTCCGGGTTCGACGCATCGTGCTCCGGTCGGTAGTTGCGGAGGCGGCCGCCGACGATGGCGCCACCTGCCGCGGCGGCCGCGGCGCCGCCGGCGACGAGGGCGAGCGTGGTGCGGCGGCGCATGGCGAGAACCTCCCGAGGACGCCCAGCGCGGGCCGGTCTCGCCAGTGGCTCGGCGCGGTCCCGGCGGCCAGTGTTCGGACCGCGCGTCAGAGCCTCCCGCCAACTGCACAGCCTAGGCGCCGGACAAACTCCGGACCAGAGGCCAACAGCCCATTCGACCGTCAGTCCGCGGCGGTGCCGACAAGCTCGCCGAGGATGGGCTGCTGCTCCTCGCCGCGCTCCCGCGGCGTCGCGGGCCGCTGCCGGACGAAGTCGAGGACGTCCGTCGGGAACCGCTTGTCCATGACCGTCCCCACATGCCCGACCCCCTCGTACATCCGGAGGGTGCAGTCGGGGATGAGCCGCGCGGTCTCCTCGTAGACGTCCTTCGGGAAGTAGATGTCCTCGTCGCCGCACGCGAGCAGCACGGGGACGGAGATGTCGGGCAGGACGTCCCGGGCATCACAGGCCACCTCAGCGTCTGCCTCGACCATGACGTCGCTCGCGAAGTACGGGTGCGTGGCGCCGAACATGAACCGGCCCATCAGCGCGCCGAGAACCCGGGTAACGCCTGGCACGCCGATAGCTGGGCCGAGATCTTGGAGCATCAGGGCAGCAGCGTCGGCGTTCCTGCCCTCGCTCTGCAGCCGGGCGAACTCGTAGTCGAGGGCCTTGCCGCGCTCGCTCACCTCGTAGCCGGCGACGCAGATGGCGAGATGCCCGAATCGATCGGGGTGACGGGCGCCGAGATAGAACCCGACCATCCCGCCGTAGGAGACGCCGACGACCAGGTCGACCTTGCCAGCAAACTGATCGTCGATCAGCCCCGCGTAGTCGTCGGCGATGTCGGCCATCGTGTGGCCCACCGGCATGTTCTGCTTCCTTGCGACACCGAAGACCGTGTACCCGTCCTCGACGAACGCGCGGAACTGGGACCGGGCCATCCTCAGCGCCATCCCTCCGGACGGGACGGTGTTGCCGGGGCCTCCCGGGATCTGCAGCAGGGTCTTCGGACCGGTGCCCCACCGGAAGTACGCCATCCCGTTCGGAAAGATGCCGGTCACGGGTTCCGGGATCGCGAGCTGGCGCGCCCGCAGCCTGGACCGCGCCACCGCGCCAGCCGCGACGGCGGCCAGCGTCCCGCCGGCGATGAGAGCAAGCGTGGTTCGATGACGCATCGCGTCTGCCTCCCGGGGACGCTCACAGTGGGTCGGTCTCGCCAGTGGCTCGGCGCGGTCCCGCCGGCCGTGGCGTGGGCCGCGCGTCAGAGCCTCTCGCGTGCACGCCAAAGACCGTCGCAGGGGCGCGAGGTCGCTGCCAAGAGGCTTTGGAACTGAACGGCCACGGACGCCCCGCGCGCCCGTTCAAGCGGGCCGAGCAGACGGGGAAGGATGGCCCTCGACCAGCGCGGGGCGCCGGCGTACTGTCGGCTCGAACCGGGCGCCCGCGCGTCCCCAGGTGCCTCTCCCGGACGAGGGGAAGGAGGCCGGCGATGGCCATCGACGGGCACTTGGAGACCAACCCCCGCGGCGCGGCCGAGAGCCGTCCGAGGGCGTACGTCCGTCCCAGCGCATTCCTGAACAAGATCTTGAACCCGATCACGGTCGCCCTCGGCCGGAAGACCGTCCTCATCGTGCGGGGGCGGAACAGCGGGAAGCGCCTCAAGGTGCCGATGGATCCGCCCTTCGAGTGGAACGGGACCCGCTACCTCGTCTCGCCCCGCGGCGAGACGCACTGGGCGCGGAACCTGCGCGCGGCCGGTGAGGCGGACCTGCGCTCGCGCCGTGTCCTCGAGCACGTCCGCGTGGTCGAACTCCAAGACGCGGAGCGCGATGCGGTCGTGAAGACCTACGCGAGCACGATCACCTGCAACTGCCGGCGCTCCATGGAGCTGCTGCCCGACCCGGCCGACCACCCGGTCTTCCGGATCGAGCCGACGGGACGCTGAGCGCTGCGGAAGACGCGCACGGATCCGGGCTACCAACGCTCTGCTCACCCGGCCGCCGACCTGACCGTTGATCACGTCACCCCGCTCGCCGCTGGCGGCGCGCCGTTCGACATCGCCTGCACCGCGGTGCTCTGTCGGTCGTGCAACTCGACGAAGGGCGCGTCGACCGATTGGGGCAACCCGACTCGGTTGGAGCGAGGTCTGCCTTCACCCGAGCGTCGAAGCCGAGGCTCGCGGCTGGGCAGCCGCAATGACCGGCGAGTTCAGGGTGGAAGTGCGTAGGACTGGTCGGGGCGAGAGGGATAGCCCCGCCACCAACGACCTTCCCATCGCGATGCGGCTCGCAGAGCCACCGGAGCCCTTCGACTGGCTGCGGAGCGCATGACGCGACGGTCGAGCCACCACGTCGAACGCGCCACTGACCGCGAGGTCGGCGTGGTCGCCGCGGTCCTCGTTGCCGGGTCGGAGAAGGCGGCCGCCCACCGACTCGGGCTGTCGCACTCGACCGTCAAGCACCACCTGGCGAACGCGCAGTCGAAGGTCGGCGCCGCGACGACGGCGCAGTTGGTGTGGATCCTGGCGGAGCGGCTGCCCGAGCCAGAGGGCTGGACTCGGACGGACGAGCAGCGGTCTGCTTGATGACGTCGTGGGGCTGTTGGGATCGCCCCGGCACGCCAGACCGACTTGGTCGATCTGACGCGGTTCGCGGACCTGGCCGGCCTCTTCTGACGGTTTGCGCCCATGCCCGGCGCCACCCGACGCGCGACGCGCCACCTACCGCGCGATCCAGACCTCGGCGACCCAGCCGGACGGTGTGGTTTTGCGGCCGACGGCCATGAAGCCGCCCGGGATCGCGACCAGATCACTGAACAACGTGGTGGGGGCGTCAGGCGCCGCCGTCCGCCGCCACGTACGTCCGTCTGCGGACCACCATGCCGAGGGGTCGGTACCGCGAGGGGGGAGGTCTTCGGGGGGCTCGTAGGCGTCACCGAGGTCCTCGATGGGCTCGCCGCTGCGAACCGGGCCGATCGCGAGCAGGCCACGGTCTCCCGACGCGAGCCGTTCGAGCGTGCCCTCCAGGGCACCCGGGCTGAAGGTCGATGGCGACCAGGCGGAGCCGTCGACGGAGGTCGACGCGGTGATCAGTGGGACGGTCGCCCCATTGGTGGCCTGGTGGCCGACCCCGACGATCCCGTCCGGGGTCAGGACGGACTGCCACGTCGAGCTGTCTGTTGGGGTGTAGGTCACGGTCCAACACCGTGCGTCCTGGGACCTTCCCATCACCCGCAGCTCTCCCCCGGTGGCCGGATCGGAACCGGCCACGGGTCCGTGGTACTCGGTTAGGGTGACGCCGATGGCCACGATCTCGATCCCGTCCACGAACACGGAGCGGATGTAGGGGAGGCTTTCCGGGTCGCTCGTCTGCCCGCCGTCGCAACCAATGGAGTCGGGCTGGTCGGACCAGCGCACCCCGTTGGGCGAGGCCCAGATCCGGGGCTTTGGCTCAGGTTCCTCGGGACCCCATGCACTGAAGGCGATGTACTGGTCGCCGAAGCGGACGACATCGGCGACGTGCTGGTTCGCGAACGACGCCAGGGAACGCGCCCGGGACCACTGGTCGCCGTCCTCGGAGCGCCAGAATGCTGCGCCGTCGGCGTCGTGTCCCCACGCGAGGTACCCGTCCGGCGAGGAGATCACACCATAGAGGCAGGCGCGCTTCGCGTTCCTGACGTTGACGGACGTCCAGATCTCGCCGTCCGGGGACGTCCATGCCGCACCCGTCGTGCTGGACTTGTCCAACCCAGTGCACCCGACGGCGACGTACAGGTCGTGCCCGACCGCAACGGCCAACATCTCTGCGTTCCTCATCGATGCCGTCACCGGCGCCGCGGTCCACGTCAGGTCCACGCCGGCGACTTCGGGAGACGGCGTCGGAACGGCCCCGGGAGTGGCGCTGGGCGTTGGAGTGGACGAGGGCGCCGCGACCGGGGAGACCGGCACCACGACGGATGGGTCGTCCTGCTGCGGTCCACGGACCATCTCGCAGCCGATCGTTGTCGATCCGAGCGCGAGCAGGACCAGCAGTGCGACGACTGGCACCAGTCGGACGGCGGGGGCGGCGGTCGCGACCGGCTCGAGCGGCGGGATGCTGGTGTCCACGGGGATAGGACGCTCCGTCCCGCGACATGTTGCATGGGTCCGACGGCCCGGTGGGGGGCCTGTCCAGCGCGGAGCTGGGTGGCCTGGAGCCGCCGCGCGTACTCCTCAGGCTCCATGGCGAGGACGCTTGAGTGGGCCGAACGAGGTCTGGCTCCACCCGAGCGTCGAAGCCGAGGCACGTGACTGGGCAGCCGCAATGACCGGCGAGTTCAGGGTGGAAGTGCGTAAGACTGGTCGGGGCGAGAGGGATAGCCCCGCCACCAACGACCTTCCGAGCTCCGTCACGATGCGCCTCGCCGAGCCGCCGGAGCCCTTCGACTGGCTGCGGAGCGCATGACGCGACGGTCGAGCCACCACGTCGAACGCGCCACTGACCGCGAGGTCGGCGTGGTCGCCGCCGTCCTGGTCGCCGGGTCGGAGAAGGCCGCCGCCCACCGCCTCGGCCTGTCGCACTCGACCGTCAAGCACCACCTGGCGAAAGCCCGGTCCAAGGTGGGGGCGACGACGACGGCGCAGCTCGTCTGGATCCTGGCGCCGCGGCTGCCGGAGCCTGAGGTGACGGTCCGGAAGGACGACGAGCGGTCGGCTCGCCGCGACTGGTACGTCGGGGCCCGCACATGTCATTGTGGTTCCGACCCACCGGACTTCAACCCGTGATCCCGCCCTGCGAGGCGAGCTCCTGGAGCATCAGGACGTGGCCCTCGAACGCGAGACGCCCGACCTGACTGAGCTTCACCGACGTGCGGGGTCGCTTGCCGACGAACGCCTTTCGGATCGTCACGTAGCCGGCCTTCTCGAGCAGAGTGAGCTGCTTCGAGAGGACCGAGTCGGACAGGCCGAGGGACTCGCGGAGGAACCTGAACTCAGCCCAGTCCGAGGCGGCCAGCAGCGAGACGATCGAGAGCCGGGTCCGGGCATGGATCAGCTCGTCGAACCGTGGCGTGGCCATCAACCCACCTCCGTCTGACGCCGCATCATCTCGCGCAGCCGCCGCATCAGCACCGGTCCTCCCACGATGAGCGCGATCGCGCAGGCGATGGTCGAGAGCGTCCCCGCGGGTCCAACGCTCGCCGCCTGGAGGGCGAACGCCAGCCCAAGGGTGCCACCAACCACGAGCCACACGAAGCCAACGATGAGGCCGGCGCCGCGTGCGCCAAGGAGCCGATCGTGGACCTTCACGTGGCGGCGGCCACCGAACGCGATCCACACGGTGAGCACCGACACACCCACCGCGAAGATGCCAGCGGTGGCCCCGGTGATCGCCGGGTCGCGCGCGTCCACGCCGACCCCCAGGCCCACAGCCAGGATCCCCACGACCCACCAGTACCAGCTCGGGACGAGCGTCCCTTCGATGACCTGCTCTCTACGCCGCTCCGTCTCGGCGAGCGCCTCCCGGGCCTCACCTGGATCCATTGCGTTCGTCACGATCTTGAACCTCTGCTGCGGTGTAATTGCGCCAGTGTGGCAAGTACTTGGCGAGTTGTCAAGTACTTGCTTGCCACGCAGGCTTCATGCTTGACCGGGTAGCCGGTGGCCCGACCGGGTCGGAGAACTTGGGCATTCGCCAATCGCGCGACGGACCGCGAGGTCGGCGTCGTGGCCGCGGTCCTTGTCGCCGGGTCGGAGAAGGCGGCCGCCCATCGACTCGGCCTGTCGCACTCGACCGTCAAGCACCACCTGGCGAACGCCCGGTCCAAGGTGGGGGTGACGACGACGGCGCAGCTCGTGTGGATCCTGGCCCCGCGGCTGCCCGAGCCCGAGGGCGGAGTGCAGGCGGACGAGTAGCGGTCTACTGGACGCGGTCGTGTCGCTACGGGACATGAGCCGCCGGGTTCGACACCACGGATCGTCGTGCCGGAATGGATTGCGGCGGGGCTCGTTGTCCGTGGCCGCCGATTCGCCCCACAGGCCAAGCGGATCATCCGCAGGGGGCTGAATGGCACTTATCCGGATCTTTGACCCGCTTGTCCATTGACCAAGTGGAGCCGCCGCGTCCCGGGGTCGACTGTGGGTCGCCCGGCGCGCGGGAAGGAGGCAAGGGGATGTCTGAAGTGGCTCCGAAAGTGGGCGCGAGTTCGCGCGACCGGATGGCTGTCGCCGTCATCCTGATCGTGGTCGGCGTGGTCGGGCTGGCCGCCCAGGTGTTTGACCTCACGGCCAACATGGGTGGCTGGATCGTCATGCTCATCGGGGTGGGGTTCCTGGTGGCGTTCGTGTTCACGCGCCAGTACGGCTACCTGGTCCCGGGCGGGATCATGACCGGTCTGGGCGCCGGGATCATCGCCTCGGAGAACCTCGCGGCGACGGACGAGCAGACCGGCGGCGTCGTGGTCCTGGGCCTCGGTCTCGGGTTCGTGTCGATCTGGGTGATCGGCGCGATCGCGCACGTCGACAGGCACCACTGGTGGCCGATCATCCCGGGCGGCATCCTGGCCGTGATCGGCGCTGCCCTGCTGATCGGGGGCCAGGCAGTCAACCTGCTCGACTACTGGGGCGTCGCGATCATCGTCATCGGCCTGATCGTGCTCTGGCGAGCCTGGGCCGAGTCACGCACTCGAGCCTAGGGCCGGTGCGGGTCGCCAGCGCCGCTCGATCCATGGCCATGCCGGGCATATCCCAGAAGGAGGTCGACCGATGACTGCATCCGCGACGGCCCGCGTGTCCGGGTGGGGCGCCTCCCTTGCGATCCTGCTTGCCGGAGCCCTGCTGATCGGGTTCTCGATGGGGAACTGGCTGGCTCCGCCCGCCGCCTGGATCGGGCCGGTTCTGGTGATGCGCTATGCGCGGGACCATGGGGGCTGGCGGGGGTTTGCCCTCCTCTTCATCGCCCTCGCTGTGGCCTTCATCATCGGCTTCGGCAGCGTGTGGACGTCGTCGGGATGGCCCCTGCCACTGGTCGTGTCCCTCCCCGTTCTGTACGGGTTGCTGTGGAGCCTGCCGTTTCTCGCCGACCGGCTCATCGGTCCCCGCCTCGGAGGCTTCCCGAGCACGCTCGTCTATCCGCTCGCGGCGACGACCATCGAATTCGTTAACGGCCACGCCAACCCGGTCGGTGCCTGGGCGGCGACAGGCTTCACCCAGTACGGGAACCTGCCGCTCATGCAGCTCGCGTCGGTGACCGGCATGATCGGGATCACCTTCCTGATGGGCTGGTTTGCCTCGGTCGTCAACTGGGCCTGGGAGAACCGGGTTCGCGGTGCCGGGGTCCGGCGGGGACTGACCGTCTTCGGCACGGTGCTCGCGCTCGTCTTCATCTTCGGCTTCCTGCGCCTGATTCCCGCCTCGTCGGGTGACACGATCCGTGTGGCGGGGATCAACGCCGATTCGACCCATGCCCTGAAAGAACCGATGGCACAGCTGTCCGATACGGCGGCTCGTCGTCAGCTGTTCCAGACCCATTGGGATGCCTTTGCAGGCGCGACCGCGCGCGAGGCGCAGGCCGGCGCCGAGGTGGTTGTGTGGCCCGAGACCGCGGGCGTGATCTTCGACTCGGACGAGGCTGCCTACACCGCTCGCGCCCAGGACCTGGCCCGGGAACAGGCGATCTACCTGGCCGTGCCACTGTGGACCTGGACCGAGGACACGCTGGTGCCGGTCGACAACAAGCTCCTGGTGATCGATCCGGCTGGATCGATCGTGATCGAACACGTCAAGTACGGCGGTGCCATCTTCGAGGGCACCGTGGTCGGCGACGGAACGCTCCAGACCGCGAACACGCCGTTTGGCGTGCTCTCGGGCGTGATCTGCTGGGACGCCGATTACCCGGCGGTGATCCAGCAGAGCGGGCAGAACGGCACCGGGCTGCTCCTGGTCCCCAGTGCGGACTGGTTCGAGATCGACCCGGTCCACACCCAGATGGCCGTGTTCCGCGCTGTTGAGAACGGGTACTCGCTGGTGCGCCAGACTGAGCTGGGCCTGTCGATGGCCGTTGACCCCTACGGGAGGGAGCTCGCCCAGACCGACTTCTTCCGCTCGACGGACCGGACGATGATCGCCCAGGTGCCCACCGCCCACGTGGATACGCTCTACACAGCGTTCGGGCGCTGGCTGGGCTGGGTCTGCCTCGGCGGCTTCCTGGTCCTCGTCGTCTGGGCGGCGGTCGCCCGCCGGCGAGCCGTCCCGTAACACGGACGCGATTGCCGATGGCGGAACCCGGCTGGGCCGCACGGGAATACGATCGCATCGCGGAGCGGTTCGCTGCGTGGGCGGCGGCGGAGGACGACATCCGCGCCGCCCTGGTCATCGGGTCGCGGGCGCGCCTGGACCATCCCGCCGACGAATGGGCGGACCTCGACGTCCTCGTCCTGACCGACGGGCCCTCCCGCTACGTGCAGGACCCAGGCTGGGTGGCAGCGATCGGTGACCCGTGGATCACGTTCCTCGAGCCGACCGCCGCCGGCCACGGATCCGAGCGGCGCGTGCTGTTCGCCGGTGGCGCGGACGTCGACTTCGCGTTCTTCGCCATCGACGAGATCGAGACCCTACTCACTTCCGATCCCCGGGCCGCTCAGGCCGCCCTCGGTCGCGGGTTCCGCGTCCTGCTCGACAAGGACGGCGTGGCCGCGCGGCTGATGGACGCGACTCCGACGATCGCGGCCGAGGCGGCGACCCTGCCGGATGCTGCCGCCTTCGAGCAGGTTGCGTCCGACTTCTGGTACCACGCCGTCTGGACGGCGAAGCATCTCCGCCGCGGCGAGCTGTGGTGGGCGAAGCTCGCCTGCGATGTCCACATGAAGGAGCTACTGCGCCGGCTCCTGGAGTGGGATGCGGCCGCCGCGGGTCGCGACCCGTGGTTCCGGGGCCGGTTCTTCGAGGAATGGGCGGATCCGGTGTCCCTTGAGGGCCTGCGGACGTCGTTCGCCCGCTATGACGAAGACGAGGTCTGGGCCGCGCTCTCGACGACGATGGACCTCTTCGGGGAGGTCTCACGGCGGACGTGCGCCGCTCTCGGCACGTCGTTCGCGCCGGCGGTCGAGGAGCACGCCCGGGCGCTCGTGGAACAGCTCCGCTCGACGCGCCCGGCCCGATCGGGCTGACGTCGCTTCGGGTAGCGCGCCACCAAGGGCACGGCCCAGCCCGCGCCGGTACTGATCGCCGGCGGCATGGCCCGGACAACGCCCTCCGGTCGGACCACGACGTCGCGCCACCATGACGACGACCGGCGGCACTGGCTGAACTGGCGTCCCCGAATGGTGCCGCGCGCATGCAGCAGGGTTCGCTCAGTCGGACTTGACCGTGGCAGGGATCTCCGAGGCGCGCGAAGGAAGGGCGTCGAAGCTGGGCCCCGTCGATCGAGTCGACGACCACGGCGATCGTGCCGGAGGCATCAGCCGGGAGTAGAACTACTCCTTCTCGATGCTGCTCGGCCGACGGCGATTCCAGGGCTGAGATGCTCGTGGCGTCGAAGGTTGGCCTTCACGGAGCGGACGTGCAATCCCGAGAGCCGCACCTGCGTCCGTCTCGTTGTTGTCGAGCGAGGCGCGGTTGCGGCGGTCGAGCGGCGCGGTCCGGGGCCGGAGCGGTGACGACGGCGAAGCTCCTGTGGACCCTCTCCTCGCGCCTGCCCGAGCCCGGACGACATGGCCCAATCGGCCAACTAGAAACCGCGGCCCGCCGCCCGCACCCTTGGTGCATGACGGCGCGCTGGTCCGATCCAGGTCGACTCCCGGTTCCCCCCACCGGGTACGTCCGCGCCGTCAACCCCGCGACGACCTTATGAGCGGGATCGAGCTCGTCGCGGCATTCCTCGCCGGCGTGGTCATGGGCGGCGCCCTCGACCGGTTTGTGCTGCCGTTCCTCGTCGATGCGTGGATCGACCGACTGCGCCGGCATGGGCGATGAACGGGGTGACGACGCGGACCAGCGCCGGGCCGACGTCTACTCCTCGGCCCGGATCGGCGCGGCTGCGGCGCTCACGATCGTCCTGGTCGTCCTCCTCGTCCTCGACGTCGCCGTCCCCGACTACGACATCAGCCCGGGCATCCTCCTGCCCCTGCTCGGCGCGATCCTCGCGCTCCTGGGGCTCGAGGCCTCGGCCCTCTGGCGGGGCGTGAGGTGACGATCTACTGGGTCGGCTCGCCGAAGTTCATGGCCGGCCACCCGGCACCGCTCATCGCTCTCGTCCATCACCGCATCCGGGAGGGCTACGCCGCCAAGCGCCGGCGGCTCGGCGTCCCCGGCGGCAACCGAGCGCCCCTGGGCACGGTGCGGGAGGGCCGGACCATCACCGTCGACGAGGAGGCGATGGTGCTCGTCCGCCGCGCCTACGAGCTCGCGGCAGGCGGGCGAACCGATCGGGAGGTCGGGAAGGCCACGGGCCTCGCGCCGACGCACGTCGCGGAGGTGCTGACCAACCCCTTCTACGCCGGCCGCCTCCGGACCGGCGAGCCGTCCGCCCTGGGCGCGCTCGTCGACGTCGGCACCTGGGAGCACGTCCAGGCGATGCGCGCCCGCTACAGCCGGAGGCACCGCGGCTCGGTCCACCGCCGCCAGTACGGCCTCGCCGGGCTCCTGGCCTGCGCGGCCTGCGGCCGCCGCCTGACCGGCCACGTCGGCCGCTACCGCCATCTGGACGCCTGCGAGGCGTTTCGGGCGGCTGCCCCGCGCCGCCACCGGCGCAATGCGAAGACGAACCTCGACCACCGCGTCAAGGGCGAGTCCTACAAGGTCGAGGTGTACGAGGACGCGATCGGCCTCGCGTTCGAGCACGTGGCCGTCTCGTCGACGCTCAAGGCCAGCACCGTGGCGCTCGCCAGGCGACCGGAGCCCGACAACGGCGACGTCCTGGCCCAAGCCCGCATCACCAGAGAGCGTGACCAGGCGGCCCTGCGGTTCGCGAAGGATCGCGACCTGGGGAAGCTCGAGGCCACCATGGCGCGGCTCGACGCTGAGGCACAGGCAGCGGTGGTCCGCCCGTCACGCATCCCGACCGCCGCGGAAGCGCGGGCGTACCTCGAGTCGCTGCCGAACCTGTGGGCGAAGACCTCAGACGCCGGGCGGCACGCGATCGCGGAAGCCGTGTTCGAGAGGATCGACGTGATGGGGGCGAACGACTTCTCGTTCACGCTGACCGCCAGCGCGAAGGCCCACGGATGGGATGCAGCCTTCGGGGCTGGGGACCAATCAATCTCGATTGGTCGATCTGGTCGGGGCGAGAGGATTT
>CAVYBU010000007.1:0-456793 GCA_963766735.1 uncultured Chloroflexia bacterium | reverse complement strand
ATGACAGCACCTTCCACGCCCGCAACGATGTAGGCGTGCCCCGCCCGGGCCGGCAAGGGGCACCCCACCTGTTCGGCGTGCTCCCTCCTCGCCCGGTCGCACCGGCCGGAAGAGAGCTCCGTCAGTCATGGGGGGCCATCTGACTCCGTCATCACGCTGTCCGGCGGCTCGGGGCTCGCATCAGGCGGTTCCTTGAGGGAGAGAGAGGGAGTCACCAATCGCGCGACCGGTCATCCCCGCTGTTTCGTGCTCATCGAAGTTGCGTCCTGGCCAATGACGCTTGACCCTGTCGAGCCACCTGTCGTCCCGGTCGCGAACACACCACGGTCCGGACTGATCCGCCCGGCACGCGATCAATCCGCACTGTAGACCCTCCCTTGAACCCTCCCGGGCGCGGCATCCGTCGCGCCGATAGAGGAGGTTCGGATGAACGCACGACGACACGGCAGCGTGATGGTGGCCAGTGCCCTCATCGCGACGCTCATGCTGTCCTCACCGGCCCTGACGGTCGGCCCGGGGCCAGGGGGCGGGGGAGGTGGCGGTGGCGGCCAACCTGGTGATACGACCGGTTCGATCTACGCCGACCTGGTCATCGCGCTGCGAGCCGAGAACGGGACGCCGATTCTGCAAGAAGTACGACGTCCCCGCGACCGAGGAGACGCCTGCGACGACCGAGTACTGCGTCCAGCCCGTGTCCTACGAGCCGGTTCCAGGCTTGGATCCGCGGTCACCGAGGAGCACCACGGTCGACGGCCGGGAGGTCTGAGTCCTCCCCCTGCAGGGCGAGTGGATCGCCAACCCGCCTGACCCGCTCCCCGTCGAGGAGATCGAGCCCTGTGATCCATGGCCGCAGTACGCCATGTTCGTGTCCGAGGTGGAGCTGGAGCGGCTGAACCTGGTCCGCACGCGATGACAGGGTCATCGCCGACAAGCTGGCCGACGTCGAGAGGAAGCTGAAGTTCGCGGACGACATCGCGCTCCAGTCGACCGGTCGCATCACCTTCGACGGCACGACCATCGACGCATCGCCCGAGAACGCGGCGATCTACCAGTCGCTGATGAAGACCGGCACCATTCCGGGCCTTCCCGACAGCATGGCCGGCCCGCCGGCGTGGATCGGACCGGTGGGCGACGCCGAGTCGAACAGCCGGTTCGACGCGTGGGAGCTCGCCGCCGTGGCGATCGGGGCGGCCGCCAGCAAGGGCACCCCGCTCAACGTGGACACCGTCGAGTACTACAACCGGATCTCGGGCCTGACGGCGAGCACCGTCGCTCTGGGACGGCGGGTGCACCTGGTTCAGTCGGCAGACTCGCTTGCCGACAGCGAGAAGTTCGTGGACTACAGCGGCTTCACGCTACAACCGCTCGCGAGACCTACAAGGGCAGCGTCACCTGGCTCGACGTGCCGACCCTGACCTGGAAGGTCAGCAAGATCCTCGACGTGGTGCCGTTCACCAACCTGACGCCCGACCCGATCGGCGACCGCACCCTGACCGGCGTGGTCGCGTTCGCGCAGCTGGCCGATGACGTGCGGGCAATGTCCAACTTCATCCCGGACAACACGTTCATCCCCGGCTTCTACATGGACGTGCCCGGGGCCGACACCACGCCGGACGCAGGTGGCCGCGCTCACCAATCTTTCTGTCACCCTGGGCACGCTGCCGGACGAACGTGTTCCCAGACGTTCCCCTTCACGGTGACTGCGTCGCTGCAGTCAGGCGGCACCTCGATCGACGACCCGCTGCTGAGCCTGACGATCGACGACACAGTGGTCTCTTGGGACCCGGGCCCCGTGAAGCCCGGCTACAACCTCACAACGACGTTCGACGTGACGCTTGACGCCGACACATCCGGCGGCGACCACACCGTCACGCTGGAGCTCGTCGACGGCGACAGTGAACCCCTCGCCACGGACACGGGCACCATCACGGTCAAGGACACTGCGACCGTCGTGTGGGGCGACGCGATCCCGAAGTACGCCACGCAGGGCACGTGGGCGATGCTCCCGCTCCGGGTCTTCGCCCCGCAGGCCGGCACCGGCACCCTGTCGCTGGCCATCACCGGTCCCGAAGCCCTCGCGGATGGTGATGTGAAGGTCTATGGCGTCACCACGGCCGGCATGGTCGCCATGCCGCTGACGGAGGCCGAGGGCAGCCTCAGGGGCCCTGGGCCTGGAACGTCCCGCTCGTTGCGGGCATCACCGACGTCACCTGGTACGCCAGCGTCGCGGCCGGTGCGCCGGTGGGCGACTACGCCTTCGGCGTCAGCCTCGAGGGTGGCAACACCCTGGAGCCGGCGGTAATCGCCGATCTTCGCCCCGGAGGTGCACGGTGAGCAGCCGCCCGATGCCGGCGATGACACGACCGCGCCGGTCGTCACGATCACGCCGGACATCTCGGGCTCCACGGCGACCTTCGCGCTCGCCGCGAACGAGGACGTCATGTTCGAGTGCCAGCTGGTCTCGGGCGGCGGCGCGCCGGGCGAGACCTGGGAGGCCTGCAGCACCTCCTCGAGCCCCGCCACCAGCTCCTCCCAGACCTACAGCGATCTCGCAGCCGGGTGACTACCTGTTCGCGGCTCGCGGGACGGACAAGGTCGGCCTCGTCTCGACGGTGGTCACCTTCAGCTGGACGGTCGGCAGGCGGACACCACCCCACCGATCGTCACGATCGCGTCCGTGGGCATCCCCGGCACGACGGCGCCTTCACGCTCGCCGCGGACGAACCCGTCACGTTCGAGTGCCGGCTGACCAAGGACGGCACCGCCGGGACTGGGAGGACTGCACGTCGCCCGTGGAGTACACCGCCCTGGAGGATGGAACCTACGTGTTCTCGGCGAGGGCGATCGACGCGCCGGAAACACCTCCGCCGAAGTAAGCAGCGCAGTCCTGGACGGTCGACAGCGCCGGGCGACACCACCCCGCCGGACGTCACGATCATGCAGGACGGTACGCCCGGTGCCGCGGCGACCTTCACGCTTTCAGCGCGAACGAGACCCCCGTCACGTTCGAGTGCCAGCTCACCAAGAACAGCAGGGTGCTGGACGCGTGGGCGACCTGCGAGTCCCCCAAGGATTACACCAACCTGAAGGTGGGCACCTACGTGTTCTCGGCGCGGGCGACCGACGCGGCGGGCAACACCTCGACCGCGGACACCGTGACCTGGACGGTCAAGAAAGGGTGAGGTGCCTCGGCTCCGAGCACGCTCATCCGCGAACCAGGTGCGGGTGACGCCCGCATCCTGACAACCCGACACGGAGGGTCGCACCACGAGGTGCGGCCCTCCTGTTCGTTCCTCCTCGTGTCCCGGGTTCGTGCAACCGGCGGGCGGCGCCGAGCACACCGCGCCGAGACCGCCACCCGCCGCCACCTCCCACCCAACGGCCCTTGTCGCTCGTTCGGCCTCGTGTGATCGTGCCCCTGCGCGGATGACCGCGGGACCCTGCAGGCCTGGAGGGTGTGGCGATGACCGCCATCACGATGCCGCTCGCGACGATCGAGCTCGAGCGGGTGACGCAGCTGCCTGACGGGCGTGTCGTGGAGTGGGAGGCGCTCGGCGACGGGACGGAGCCGCTCGTCTGGGTCGAAGGCGGACCGGGCCTGCCGGCGCACCTGGCCCGTGCCGACGTCGTGCCGGTGCTCGACCGGTTCCGCTGCCACCTCGTCAACGCGCCGGGGTCCGGCCGGTCCTCGCCCCCAGAGATCGAGGACGACTACGACCTCGAGGCGCTCGTCGGGTTCTTCGAGGCCTGGCGCCGGGCCGTCGGGCTGGGGCCCGTGACCCTCATGGGGCACTCGTGGGGAGGCCTCGTCGCACCCGCCTGGGCGGCCCTCCACCCGGAGGGCGTCCGGCGCCTGATCGTGATCTCGGGGTACGCGGGCGCCGGGTCGGTCGATGCCGCGGAGGCCGCTGCCGAGCAGCAGCGCGCGTTGGACCGGATCCGGGACCGTCCCTGGTTCGCCGACGCGTGGCGCGCATGGGAGGACGGCCTCGACGAGACGGGCAGATCCGAGCAGGACCTGGTCGAGTCCTTCCGGGCCTTCCTGCCGTTCTACTTCGCAGAGCCCGAGGATCCGGTGTCGATGGCGCACATCGAGCGGGTCCGGCGCGAGGTTCGCTTCTACCCGCCGATCGAGGACGCGTGGACCGGCCCGCGCGAGGACGCCGACTACCGTCCGCTGCTGTCGAGCATCCGGTGCCCCACGCTCGTGATCACGGGCGAGCACGACTGGATCTGCGGGCCGGTCTGGAACCGGTCGCTCGCGGACGCGATCCCGGGTTCCCGGCTGGTGGTGCTCGACGGGATCGGGCACCTCCCCCAGTACGAGGTGCCGGAGGAGTTCCGGGCCGTCATCGACGACTGGCTGGACTCGGACAGCGACCCGACCTGATCACAGCCAGCCGGGTCGACTGTCCCGCGGCTGCTCCCAGCCGCCGGTCACGGCTTCGTCAGTGGCGCGACGGGCGACGGAAGGGCCTGCCGCGTCGCCGGCCCAGCGGCTCGCGAAGCGCCCCGCGTGCGAGCCAGGCGAGGGTCGCGGTGCCGATGAGCAGCGTGACGACGGCCGCGACCGGCGCCATCGGCGCGTCAAGCACGGCCAGGATGACCCAGGCGAGATACCCGAGGTAGACGAGAAGGAAGGCCGACGCCTCCCTGCGGGTGAAGGTCATCCCGCTGCGGAAGGCAGGCCAGCACGCGATCGCCGCTCCGAGCATGAGGAGCAGGTCCGGGCCGAGGGTGGCCACGTCCAGCGGCATGGCCACCGGCGAGACGACGGCGGTGATCCCGAGGACCAGGGCGAGGTTGAAGATGTTGCTCCCGACCGCGTTGCCCACCGCGATCTCCCGCTCGCCGCGCAGCGTCGCCACGACGGACGTCGCGATCTCCGGCGCCGAGGTGCCGATGGCCACGATCGTCAGCCCCACAACGGTCTCGGGGATGCCGAGCCCCAGCGCGATCCCGGTCGCGCCATCGACGAGCCAGGCTGCGCCGACGACGAGCCCGATCAGCCCGCCGACGACGAGCCCCAGGTCCACGAGCCACGGGCGGCCGGTCAGCGAGGCGGCGGTGACCGGTCGCCCCTCGACGACGATCTCATCGACGGGCGGCGGCCGGTCGGCGCGCATCGCGCCCCGCACCTCCAGCACGACGTACGTGACCATGACGCCGAGCAGCACGAGACCCGCGAGGCGACCGATGCTCCCCGCGAGGACGCTGACGGCCACCACGCCGATCGACAAGCCGACCATCAGCGGCACGTCCAGCCGGACCAGGCGCGTGGCGACCGCGAGGGGCGCGACCAGTCCGGCCAGGCCCAGGATGAGCAGGACGTTGAGGATGTTGCTGCCCACGATGTTGGCGGCTGCGAGCTCGACCCGGCCCGTGACCGCTGCGGCGAGGCTGACCGCCAGCTCCGGCGAACTGGTCGCGAAGGCGACGATCGTCAGGCCGGTGACGATGGGCGGGACCCCGAGCCGCAACGCGAGGGCGCTCGCTCCCTGCACCAGCAGGGTCGCGCCGACGATGAGCAGCGCGCCGCCGGCCAACACGAGCCCGAGATCGAAGGGTTCCACGCCGCGAAGTGTACGGAGACAGTCGCCCCCATGAGCCGACCCCTCGGCCGGGCCGATCTCGCTTCGATCTCGGGCTCGGTCGCACGTCCGCCCTTGCCGCCGACCACACGGAGCGCGTCGCCGCGCCACTCGGGCACGTCGCTCGCCCAACGGCACTTGACAACGTTTCTTGTCAAGCCCCAAGACCCGGGGTAACCTCGGCTCGTGGCGGCCTGTCAAGACTTGACAGGCCCGCTCTCATGTCCGCCGGAGACTCCGATCGACATCGGGGACAGGAGCAGCATTGGCCGTCGGCGTCGTTGCCGAGATCAAGGGCCGCCTCCCCGTCGCTGACGTGGTGGGGGAGACGGTCCAGCTGAAGAAGGCCGGAACAACCCTCAAGGGGCTGTGTCCGTTCCACGGCGAGAAGACCCCGTCCTTCGTCGTCACCCCCGCGCGCGACACGTGGCACTGCTTCGGCTGCAGCAAGCACGGCGACATCTTCACGTTCGTGATGGAGCGGGACTCGGTCACGTTCCCGGAGGCCCTCAAGCAGCTGGCCGGACGCGCGGGCGTGGAGCTGGACGAGCGGACGAAGCGCGAGGACGCCCACAATGCCCGCCTGCGCGAGGTCCTGGAGGCCGCGATCGCCTTCTACCACGCTGTCCTGGTTGGCTCGAAGACCGGCGAAGCCGCCCTGGCCTACCTCAAGGGCCGCGGCTTCACGGACGAGACGATCGAGAAGCACCAGCTGGGCTGGGCCCCCGGCGGCTGGGACACCCTGGCCCGCACGCTGGCGGCCAAGCGGCACGTCACCCCGGCGGAGCTCCTCGAGGTTGGCCTCGCGAGCCCACGCCAGCGCGGAGGCGGCACCTACGACCGGTTCCGCGAGCGCGTGATCTTCCCGATCCGGGACGCGAGCGGCCACCCGGTCGGCCTTGGGGGGCGGATCCTGGGCAAGGAGGGCGAGGACGGCGTCGACCGCGGCCCCAAGTACCTGAACTCGCCCGCGACCCCGCTGTTCGACAAGAGCCGGACCCTCTACCTCATCGACCGCGCGAAGACGGCGATCCGCAAGACGGGCCAGGCCGTGATCGTGGAGGGCTACACCGACGCCCTCATGGCGCACCAGGCGGGCTTCGACAACGTCGTCGCGTCGCTCGGGACCGCGCTCACACCCCACCAGGTGGCGCTGATCACGCGTTACGCGAAGCGGATCGCACTTGCCTACGACGTTGATGCCGCAGGCCAGAAGGCGGGGACCTTCGGGGCCACGGCGCTCGAGGAGGTCATCCGGCAGATGGCCGGCGGCGAGTCCGGCGTGGAGCTGGACGAGGTTGTCGTGGTCCGCCTGCCCGAGGGACGAGACCCGGACGAGGTCATGCGGGACGAGCCGGACCGCTGGCGCGAAGAGGTGCGCACGGCCCGGCCGATCGTGGACCACCTGATCGATGTCCACGCGCGCGCCCATGACCTGCGCACGCCCGGGGGTCAGGCACGTTTCGTGGACGCGGTCCTGCCGATCATCAGGAACCTGCCGAACCCGGTGCTGCGCGACGCCTACCTCGGCCGCGTGCGCCAGGTGAGCGGGGTGGAGGAGCGGACCCTGCTGGAGGCGATGCACCGGCGGGCCGGACACCCGGGAGATGCCCGGGACGGGCGCGGTGGACGCGCGGGAAGCGAGCGGTTCAGCGCCGCGGCCGTGACGGGCGCGCCCGACGCCTTGCCGGTGACCGAGATCCTGCGCGCGGTCTCGCGGACCGAGCAGGAGCTGCTTCGGCTGGTGCTGCTGGTGCCCGAGACGCACGACGAAGTGCTGGATGGACTTGGCCCGGACCGGTTGCCGTCGCAGGTGGCGCGGGAGCTGTACCGGGCGATCGTGCTCGCCCGTGCGCGGGATGAGAGCGGAGTGCGCCCGCCGTTCTCGCTGACGACGATCCTCGACGGCCTCGATGACGAGAGCCGCGCCCTGGGCCAGGCGCTCATCTCGCGCCCCGGGCCCAACCCCAGGGACCTCGGGGACCGCTCGCTCGCCTACGAGATCGAACGACTGACGCTCGAGCTCGACGATGCCGAGTGGCACGAGCGTAGCTCGTACAACCGTGAGGCGACCGCCGAGGCTGAGCGCGACGGGAACCGTGACCTCGTGGAGCGGCTGACGCTCGAGCAACGCCTCCTCAACGAACAGCGCCGGTCGCTGGACCGCAGGCGCGACCAGACCCGACTCCTCGCCAAGTCAGGCGCGACCTGACCGCCCACCACCCGCTCGCCGCCCACCACCCGCTCGCCGCCCACAACCCGCCGACCCGCCCAGCCAACAACCAAGCGTCCCGATCGCCGCCCGATCCGCCCGGAGGACCCGCGACCATGGCCAACCCCGAGGACAACCTGCTCGTCGAAGCCGTACTCGCACGCCCCGGCCGGAGCAAGCGCGAGGTCGAGGAGGCGAAGCTCGCCACGATGCGTCCGAAGAAGGGCGCCGCCGCGGCGCCGGCCGCGTCTGCCGCGGCCGCAGCAGACGCCGACGACCTCGAGGAAGAGGAGGACCTGGAGCTCGAGGACGACGCCGAGCCGCGCACGGCTGTCCTCTCCGTCGAGATCGTCACCGGAGAGGCAGCCGAAGGCGTCACCGTGCCCGCCGACGTGGACGCCCCGGCGAAGCTGTCGGCCGCCGAGGTGGAGGAGCCGACCACCGAGGAGCTCGAAGCTGAGGCGCTGGCCGCCGACATGATCGGGATCGACGACCCGGTCCGGATGTATCTCAAGGAGATCGGCAAGGTTGCGCTCCTCACGGCGGAGGAGGAGGTCGTCCTGGCCAAGGCGATCGAGCTGGGCGAGCAGATCATCGTGGAGCCGTGGAAGGCGGTCATCTCGCTCCATGAGTGGACCTTGCACGACACCGAGCACAAGACGCGCACGACCAAGCCGCAGCACCGGCTGCCGTTCGGGCCCGAGACGCACAGGATGACGACCGATGCTCTCCTGTGGGAGGGTGCGGCGGACCTGTTCACGGTGTCGCCGGACTTCCACCTGATCAAGGCCGGCAGGGACGCGCAGTCAGACGGCACGACGGCGCTGCTGAAGCAGGCGAGGGCCCATATCACCGGCTACAACGCGGCGCCCACGCCCGAGGCCTTCCTCGAGATCCTCGACTGGTCGTTCCTCTCCGTCCACAACGGGGACCTGGACTCCCGCGACAACGTGGGGTTGCGGGCGATCTACGTCTGGACCCGGGACGAGGTGGCCTTCCCGGCGCTCCAGCGCTGGATCGAGGCTGGCAACGACTCCGACCTGCTGCGGAAGATGGGCTTCGATCCCGAGGTGCCGCCGCAGACCAAGATGCGGGACCGCAAGGGCGATGTCGTCAAGATCGGGCGCGACGCGCGCGAGCAGCTGACCTCGGCCAACCTGCGCCTCGTCGTGTCGATCGCGAAGAAGTACATCGGCCGCGGCATGTCGTTCCTGGACCTGATCCAGGAGGGGAACATCGGCCTCATCCGCGCGGTCGAGAAGTTCGACTTCGAGAAGGGGTTCAAGTTCTCCACGTACGCCACGTGGTGGATCCGCCAGGCGATCACCCGGGCCATTGCGGATCAGGCCCGGACGATCCGCATCCCGGTCCACATGGTGGAGACCATCAACCGCCTCATCCGTGTCTCCCGGCAGCTGCTCCAGGAGCTGGGCCGCGAGCCTACGGTCGAGGAGATCGCGGAGGCGATGTCAAAGGGTCAGGAGGTGGTGGTCACCCCGGAGAAGGTCCGCGAGATCATCAAGGTGTCGCAGGAGCCGGTGTCGCTGGAGACGCCGATCGGCGAGGAGGAGGATTCCCACCTCGGTGACTTCATCGAGGACCGTGGGGCCCTGGCCCCGGCGGAGGCGGCATCGCACCAGCTGCTGAAGGAACAGGTGGAGGCGGTGCTGGACTCCCTGACGGGCCGCGAGCGGCGCGTGCTGCAGCTGAGGTTCGGCCTCGAGGATGGGCGTGCCCGGACCCTCGAGGAGGTCGGCAGGGAGTTCAACGTGACCCGCGAGCGGATCCGCCAGATCGAAGCGAAGGCGCTCCGCAAGCTCCGCCATCCGTCGCGGAGCCGCAAGCTCAAGGACTATCTCGAGTAGCGCTATCCACTCACGCTGGCAGCACTTCTGGCAGCACTTCTCGTGCTATGTTCGCCGAGACGCTCACGAACGAGCGCGGACGGTCCCCGGCGCGAACCGAGGCAGCGCCAGGCACGTCGACGGAGATGATGGTCGCATTGACCAAGGAGCCCGGGCACGGGTGACGGCGTAGGCGGACCTACGGACTTTGACCCGGGATGCCGGGTTCCGAGGCTCGCGGGCCGCAGCCTTGACAGCGTGCGATAATCATCCCGCGTCCTCCGGGGATCAGTTTGATTGATGGGAGGCGCCTGACATGCCCGACCGCAGTGGGTTCGAGGACCCGATCGTCGCATTCGAGGTCCCGGTGTTCCGGAAGTTGCAGTCGCTCGATCAGGCTGGCATCAAGAAGCTCGCCTCGACAACCCGGCTCAGCACCGATCGGCTCATCCAGCTCTCCCGCGGCGCCAAGCCAACCGCCGAAGAGTTGAAGATCGTCACGAAGTCCCTCTAAACTGCAGTCCACTCCCGCGACCGGGCTCCAGCCTTGGCCCGTTCGCGGGGATCGAAGGCGTACTGCTCCCAGACCCTGAGCCCCTCGTGGTAGGACGGCCGGCCCACGAACCAGCCGGGAGGCGTGGCGGTGTGGAGGTCGTTCCAGGCGTCATCGAGGGCGGTGGACATGGCGGCGATGGTACGGCTCCGCGCGCTCGTGTTCGATCCCAGCTCGCTAGTCAGCTCGGCGAGCGGCGACCGGGGGCAAGCGCCGTTGCATCGCGGGCCTAAGATGCCCCCATGAGGAACCGCACACCGGCCTGATCCTGACCATCGGGTTCTTCGTGTCGCTCAGCCTCCAGCCCTGCTTCGGTTGCGACCGTGGGTCGTTACTGGGGGTGCCGTCCAATGTCCTCATCGCGCTGCTCGCGATCGTCGCCGCCCTGATCGGGCTCGTCTGGATGATCCGCATCTTCCGCGGCCCACGCGATGAGCCGCCGCGCTGGCGCTACCGGGACTGCTGACCAACAGCTCGCGTTCGCCCCCGGCTCCGCGCGGAGCGCCCGACCAGCTAGCGGGATGCCCGGCGACCCGGGGGCTTCCCGTTTGTCTGGCAGCACTTCTGGCAGCATTCGCCGGTGTCCGGACCCCGGTCCGCGCTACCGGTCACGCACCGAAATCGAAGCCCCTCACGCACGAATGCACCCCGGGCCCTGACGCCGACGGACCCCGACGGACGCAGGGGGGACTATCTCGAGTAGCCCAAGCTCCACGCTTGCCGGCAGCGGTTCCTGGGTCAGGTCCGTTGCGAACGCCCCGCACACGAGACAGATCCGGAACTCCCGGGGAGGAGAACGCGGACGAGTCACGCGCGAACCGGGGCCAGTCGGCATCGGAGCTTGTCTCGACCAGGATCGCTGAGCTCAGGGACTGGCGCGGGGGACCCTCGGCAGAATGCGCAGGCTCATCAGGGACGCAGACCCGGATGTCGTCGAGGAGCTGTCAGCTACTCACTAGCGGCGAGCTGGAACCGGGTCGCCCGCCGGGTATCGGGCGCATTGCTCATGAGCCGCCGTCAGGCACGTCGACCCCTGGTGTGCGGCCTCGATCGGCCGTGATCGGGCCCTCGCGGATCGGTCGATGATCGACCGGGCTGCGGACCTGAACGACGTCTCGCCGGGCGCGGGGACCGCGTGACAGACATTTCTCGAATCCGGGAAGCCGCACCACGTCGTTCGATCGTGGCTGAGCCCGAGGAACGGGCAGACCGATGCGCTCGCAGGCACCGCGTCCGGTGAACGAGTGGGGGCGGGCTGGCGGCCGGGACCGTCAACTGCCGCAACGGCTGGAGAGACCGCAACGGCTGGAGAGGCGGCAACGGTTGCGGAAGCGGCACCCGTAGCAGCGGCGGCAGCCGCGCTCGTGGCGGCAGCGGTACTGGGTGACCTCCGGCGCGCTGCCGGGCCCTTGGGAGCAGTGGCGGGAGGTCGGGCAAGTTGCTCTGCCACCTCCGGGACGCCACGAACGAGCGGCTCGGGCGGCCTGGCGCGAACCACGGCGGCTTCCGGGATCCTGTCCGGGGGTTGGGTGATGCCCTCGGCCATCACCGGGACGCCGTGGAAGGGCGTCTCGTCCCGTGCGGCGCCCTCCTTCGTGGTCGGCACCGTGCGACAGCCGTAGCAGGCCTTCGCCTCGTGACGATTCATCGACCGGCACGTTGGACAGACCCAGAACCCCTCGGCGATCAGCCGATCGATCCGATCCGCGGCGGCCTGGGCGCTGCCACTCGACTCGGAGCTCGCAAGGAATGACTCGCCATGCCGGGCCTCTCGCCCACGGATCACCAGAAACACCAGCCAGATGGCCGTCGGTCCCAGGAGCAGCGTCATGACGATCACGAAGCCGTATTCAGGGCTCACGTGTGCGGCCCACGACTCAATCTCCCCCCAGACGGACAAACACAGGTTCGAGCCACCGTTCGGTGCAGAGCCTCTCTCGTTGGTGACAATCAAAACAAGGGTACAACGACGACCCGGAGGTGCTGACGTCCCGTACCGGGCGCGTCGACCGCGGCCGGTGCCTCCTACCGCCCTGCGGCCACCTGCGGGTGCTCACCGTGCAGGCGCACGATCTCCGCACGACCACCCGGCCGGGAGCACGGACCGCCGCACCGCCGCATGCACCGCAACGCACCGGATTGACGCCCTCTGGTGCCGACGCACCCGCGCACCGGGACCTTTATCGACCCCACCCGGAACCCCTGGGCGATCCTCCGGCGACCTCCGATGCCCGACGCTCAGGTGAGCCCGGCACGAAAGCTGGGAAGCACCGCAGCCAAGCGCTCGGAGTCCAATGCGCCCGACCCTGTCCACCCTCGCTGCCGCCCTCCTTGCCGTCACATTCGCAGCCCCGGTCGCCGCGGTGGTCCCTGGTGGCGCGATCGAGGAGACGCTGACCGGAACCCTCGAGGCCGTCCACGTCGACGAATTCAAGACGGGCCGTGAGCACGAGGAGTACCTGCTCCGGACCCCCCGAGGCTTGATCCCACTGAAGTTCGCCGACGGCGGTCCGGTCGGCCGTGGCGGCGCCACCGTCACCGTGACCGGGACCCGCGCCGGGAAGGCGCTCCGCATCGACTCCTCACGGCCGGGTCGCACCTTCCGCGTCACGCGCATGCCCACGGCCGGCGAAACCACGACCATGCAAGCGACGGACTCAGCGGCCGCCGCATCAGCCGCCACGGTCACCACCACCAGCCTCGAGGCCGCCACGGCTGCCGCACCGGTCGCCAAGAGCATCGCAGTCGTCCTGATCAACTTCACGAACCTCGCGACCCAGCCCTACACGAAGACGGCGGTCCAGAGTGCGCTGACCGGCGGCGGCACCAGCGTCAAGGCCTTCTTCGAGGAAGAGTCGAAGGGCCGCATGAGCGTGGCCGGCTCGGTCTTCGGCTGGTACACGATCAACGCCTCGACAACCGGCTGCGACTGGCCAACCTGGCACACCCTCGGCTGGAACGCCGCGACGGCGGGCGGGGTGGACCTCAACGCCTACACGAACGTGATGTTCCTCTGGCCGAACACGAGCCAGTGCGGGTTCGCCGGTCTGGGCTACGCCCCGGGCAGCTTCACCTACCTCAACGGGACGACCAACGTCCAGGTCATGACCCACGAGCTCGGGCACAACATGGGCCTCGGCCACGCGAACGCGCGGAACTGCACGGTCGGCGGTACGCGCGTCACCATCGCCGCTGCCGCCAACTGCACGACGCAGGTGTACGCAGACCCCTTCTCCACGATGGGCAACAACGCGCTCCGCCACAACCACGGATCCCAGCTGGGCGAGCTCGGCTGGCTGGAGGCGTCCGAGAAGGTCATCGGCGAGCCCGGCAACACCTACACGATCGTCCCGTACTTCGGTGCCGGAGGCGTGAAGCTGGTCCGCGTCCCGCGCGGTGACGGCAGCTTCTTCGACCTGGACGTCCGCACCCCGTACGGTTCCTTCGACAACTACGCCGCCGGATCCCCGGCGGTGACCGGCGTGACGATCCGGGCAGGCCTGGGCACGGCCAGCCCAACGAACGCCCCGAAGGGCACGGAGCTTCTCGACACCACGCCGTCAACGGCTGATCTCAAGGACGCCCCGCTCCTCGTCGGGCGGACCATGACCGACCCGGTCTCGGGCATCTCGTTCAAGTCGATGTCGGTCTCGTCGGCCGGGGTAGTCGTGCGGGTCGGCGAGTCCATCGCCCCGTCGGCGCCCGGATCGCTGTCCGCGACTGCCACCGCGACACCGTCTGTCACGCTTGCCTGGACAGCGGCGACGGACAACGTGGCGGTCGGCTCCTACCGGATCACCCGCGACGGGACGCAAGTGGCCACGCCGGCGGCGTCCGCGACGTCCTGGACCGATGCGAGCGCGCAGCTCGGCGCGACGTACGCGTATGCCGTGGCGGCGGTCGACACGTCCGGCAACGAAGGGCCTGCCGTGAGCGCCTCGGCGACGATGCCCGCCCCGCCGGCTCCGACCCCCGCCCCCAGCGCGGACCCCGCCGCCCAGCAGCCTCCGACCCCCGACCCGACCGGGACAGCGGGCGCCGGCTTCGGCCCCGACGCCGGCGCCAACGTCCGCCTCGGACGGCGCAGGACCCGCCGCCCCGACCGCGCTTGCCGCCACCCGCACGGCGACGTCGGTGCGCCTGACATGGACCGCGTCCACGGACGATGCGGCGGTGACTGGGTATCGGATCACGCGGGACGGAACCCCCATCGGCACGGTTCCCATCACGGCCATCTACGACGGTTCGCGCACGCCGCGAACGACCTACGCCTACACGGTGGTCGCCGTCGACGCGGAGGGGCGCGTCAGCCAGCCCGCGAGCATGACGGTCACCACGGCTGCGGACACGATCCGGCCGTCGAAACCGGCCAGGTTCCGCAAGGTTGCGCGATCCGGTCGCTATGTCACGTTCGCCTGGCGCAGATCGACCGACAACGTGGGCGTGGTCAAGTACTACATCTACCGGTACGGACGGGCGAAGCCCGTCGCGACGACGCGCAACACCAAGATCCGCATCAGGACGGTCTACCGGGCGCGGTACTACGTGCGTGCGGTGGATGCGGCCGGCAACCGGAGCTACCGGACGGCACGCATCCGCGGTCGCTGACTCGCGTCCGGCATCCGCCTCCGTCGAACCTGCCCCGCCGGAAGCGCATTCCCGCTATCGTCGGGGTATGCCGCCGCAGGCCTACGCCCTCGTCACGCTGTTCATGCTCTGCTCCGTCGCGCTCGGCGTGGTGGCGGTCCGGATCGTCGCCCGCGCCGGCGGGCCGAGGGGACGAACCGCCTACCTGCTCCCGATTGCCGCAGCGTTCGGTGCGTTCTACCTGATCGGACATCGCCTGGGGCTGTCCGTCGGGCCAGAGATCTCGATGTTCGGCTTCCAGGTGGCCCTCGTCGGCGATCTCCTGATCGGGTTCGCGGCGGCCCTCGTCGTCGCCCTCGCGCAGGCCGCCGCGGTGAAGGTCAGCCGCCGGCCGGCATGACCGAGGGCTCGTTGCCGGTCGCGATCGGCATCCCGGTCCCGGCCCAGTCGCTGTAGGACCCCGGGTAGAGGAGGGGATCGGCGAGACCCGCCAGCCGCATCGCCAGCGCGTTGTGGCACGCGTTCACGCCGCTGCCGCAGTAGGTGACGACGTCCGCACCCAACCCTTCGAACCGGGTCCGTAGCAACTCGGGGTCCAGGAATCGGCCGTCCGGCCCCAGGTTCCCGGTGATCGGTCGGTTGATCGCGGTCGGGATGTGACCCGGCGCCGCGTCCACGGGCTCCAGATCTCCGCGGTATCGCTCGGTCGCCCGCGCGTCGATGAGCCCCACCGAGCCCAGTCGGACCTCCAGGGCATCGCGATCGATGGTCCGCGTCCAGCGGTTCCGCAGGCGCAGCCGGCCCGGCTGATGTGATCGCACCGCCTCCGTGAGCGGTCCACCGATCGCCGCCCATCCCGCGATCCCCCCGTCCAGCACCCGCACCCGAGGGTGCCCCAGGTTGTCCAGCATCCACCACAGGCGTGCCGCGATCGCGCCGCCGGAGTCGTCGTACGCGACGATCTCGCTGTCGTCATCGAACCCGAGGTCCGCCATCCGGGTCGCGAAGGTCGCCGGGTCTGGCAGGGGGTGCCGTCCGGGTCCAGCTGGAGCCGGCGGAGAGGCCAGGTCGGTGTCCAGGTCCACGAACACGGCTCCGGGCAGGTGACCGGAGTCGTAGTCGCGCCGCCCTTTCGCGGGATCCGCCAGCCACCAGCGCACGTCCGCGATCCGCAGGTCAGGGTCGCCGATGCGAGCGAGCAGGGTTTCGGGGTCGATGATGCTCACGCACCGGAGTCTACGGGTCGTGCCCCCGTGCCGTCCGGGGGCCTGCTATCCTCTCCCGCGGCGCCGCGATGGCGCCCCCGATGCGCGGGCTGCAACGCCCCGCAACGCCGCTCCGGCGTAGCTCAGTGGTAGAGCGGGTGACTGTTAATCACTTGGTCGTAGGTTCGAATCCTACCGCCGGAGCCAGTTCCAGCCGCTGCATCCTCGATCGGATCGGACAGCGGTCGCGCCCGACCGGCGTAGCCCCGCGCGTCCAGGCAGCGGTCGTCCCCGTGATCGGCCCGGAGCCGGGACCGCCCTGCTCCATGATCACGCTCGCAGAGGACCTGCTGCCCGAACGAGGATGACCGGCGGTCCACCAGGCGCGACTGGGACGGCCGGAAGGCTCCTGGCCCATCTAGCTGCCCGCGGCGTCTGCAATGGTTCCGAACAGGTCGATCCACCGCAGGTAGTCGAGGCTGCCGTAGTTGCTCCCCATGCGCACGATCGTCACGTCCGCCACGGGATCGACGTAGATGAACTGCCCCTTGTTGCCGAGCGCGGCAAAGGCGTGATGTTCCGGGAAGACCCACCAGAAATACTGATACCCCTCTGCGGGGTCGGTCGTGGTGTCGACCCGGGTCGCCTCGGAGACCCACGCCGCCGGAACCACCCGGCGTCCTGCGATTCGCCCCTCGTGGGCGAAGACCAGGCCGAGCTTCAGGAAGTCGATCGCCCGCCCGTTGATGCCGCTCTCCATCTTCTCGAACCCGGTCTGCTCGCTGTCCAGGCTCCAGGAGCCATCGGCCTCGGCTCCCATCGGCTGCCACAGCCGCGTCGCGAGGTACTCGGACACGTGCATGCCAGTGGCGCGCTCCAGAACCATCCCGATCAGGAGTGGATTGAAGTTGTTGTAGAGGAATTGCTCGCCGGGCGGCCCGTCGATGTTCGCCGCCAGGGCAGCCGACCGAAGGTCGGGGGCGTAGTACGTCGTGGTGTCGTCGCTCCAGGGCAGGTAGAACGCCGCGTAGCGAATGCCCGACGACATCGTGATGAGATGGCGGATCGAGATCGCCCCGAACCGGGAATCGCGCTCCAGCAACTCGGGGAGGTAGGCCGCAACCGAGTCGTCGAGGCCCAGCAGACCCTCGCTTGCCGCGATGCCCACGAGTGTCGAATCGAACGACTTCGCGACGGAGAACGACGTCTGGATGGCCTCGCGGGAGGACCCGTTCGGATAGAGCTCGTAGACCAAGGTCTCGCCGCGAGCGACGAGGAACGCGGTCGTCTCGTTGGCCCCGAGGAAGCTTGCCAGGGGCTTCCCGTCGAGCATGACTGCAGCCACGCGTGCGTCGGGTTGTTGCGGTGCGACCAGATCCACTGGCTCGGGCCCGGCAGCCACGGTCCGCGATGGGAAGCGCTGCCAGTCGCCGACGTCG
The DNA here is from genome assembly GCA_963766735.1 of uncultured Chloroflexia bacterium. Taxonomy (GTDB): domain Bacteria; phylum Chloroflexota; class Limnocylindria; order Limnocylindrales; family CSP1-4; genus CAIXZV01. Next base: position 439,362 of record CAVYBU010000007.1, on the reverse strand, counting down.
GAGTCGAGCCAGACGATGTACCTGGCCACTTGCGAGGTATCGAGGTTGAGCCGGGCCCATCCATAGAGCACGGACAGGCCGGCGACGATCACAAGGGCCGTGACGCCGATCTTCTTCAGGTGTCTCATGCCGTCGCATCCATCACGCGGGTACCGGCCGCCCAGTCGTGTAGCGCCCGGTGTCGGCTGTCGGCCACCATGACCAGCAGCGACATGAGCACGAACAGCTGCGCGCCGATCGACATCACCACGAAGACGGCCGATGTCGATCCCGCGACGAGGTGGAAGACCGCGGTGTGACCCAGCTGCCACGGCACGAACTTCACCACCGATCGGACGAGTGCCCGCCGATATCCCGGCGGCTGGCCGGTTGCGTCGGTGACGATCATGCGGAACCGGCGCTTGCCGAAGGTGGCCTGCCGAGACGAGCCCTCCTGGTAGGCGAAGGTGAGGATGACGGGCAGGATCAACGTCAGGAACGCCTGCAAGTCGAGCGACCAGGGCGACGTGGCCCGAGACCCGGCGATCGCGTTGAACCCGATGCCGGCGATCCCCGCAAAGACCGCCCACGCGACGATGACCGGCAGATCCCAGGCCAGGGCAGGCGCGCGTCTGGAGAAACCCGCGTACGACATTCGTCCCTCCGCATTGCCCGGCAGCCCGCTCATTGGGGCTCTCCGGGGTGAGCACGAGCCCCAGTGGCAAGGCCGCCGATGACCGAATGGCTCGTACGCTCAACGACGGCGTGCGCCAGGTCCCTGGGGAGCGCAGGGTTGGCCACCGCCAGGGAGGCCATCCCGTGCACGGTGGACCAGAGCATGAGCGCCATGAGCAGGGGATCACCGGGCTTGATGGTTCCCTCGGCGATGCCACGCTCGAGGTTGCCGATGAGCTCCGCGAGGCCGGCCGCCTGGTGCGGGTCAGCGTCATCCGTCCCCAACTGTGATGCCACCGAGGTCATGAACAGGATGCGGTAGTGCTCCGGGTGGGTCACCGCCCAGTCGAGGTACGCATGGCCGCGCGCGCGAAGCTCGTCGACGGCATTCCCGGTGGCCTGGAACCCGGCTTCGAGCGCCTCGGCAAAGCGCAGGAACTGCCGGCGGCACACCTCGGCCAGCAGCCGCTCCTTCGACGGGAAGTAGTAGTACAGCGCCGGGGGGGTGCAGCCGACCGCGTCGACCACGGATTCGATCGAGACGTCGCGTGCGTCACCGAGCTCGAACAGCAGCCGATCGGCGGCGTCGATGATCTCCTGGCGCAGCACGCCCCGGTGTCGTCGATCGGCCATTCCCTCACCTCTTGACAATATAGGACGACTAAGTAATAGTACCACTAAGTCGCCTGACCGGCAAGTGGTTCTTCGGAGGTGTGGACATGATTGCGCGGACCCTGACACTGGTCGGCATCGCGGGCGCACTCGCCTATATCGGGTTCGTGACCCTCCTGGGCGCTCTCTGGACGGGCTACGACCCGATCCGGCAGACCCAGAGTGAGCTCGGAGCAGTGGGCGCCCCGCACGGGCTGCTGATGAACGTGGGCGGGTTCATGGCGCTCGGCATCATCATCCTGGCCTTCGCCGGTGCGTACTTCCTGGTGCTCCGGGCCAGCCCCTGGAAGCTGCTGGCAACGGCCCTGCTGGTCGTGGCCGGCCTGGGGATGATCACCGTGGGTTTCTTCCCATGCGACGCAGGGTGCGTCGATGTCACCCGGACCGGTGAGCTCCATTCAACCTTCAGCATGCCGGGCGCGATCGGCCTCCCGGCGGCCGCGATGCTCAGCTCGCTGGCATTCCGGGCCGACGGGCGGTTCGGGCCGAGGTGGCAGACCGCCTCGTTCCTGATCGGCCTGGCAGCGCTCGTCTCGGGACCCATCATCGCCGCCGACCTGCTGCCGGGCTCGCTTGGCCTGCTGCAGCGCGCCGCGATGTGGACGCCCATCCTCTGGATGGCGTTCGTGAGCCTGCGGCTGCGCGTCCTGACGAGATCGGCAGCCCGCACCACCTCCGCCGCCACCGAAGCAGCAGCGTCCGCCTGATGCGGGCGGTCGAGCAGCCTCGGACCCGGTCGCATGCGGCGCGCGTCAGCGATGGAGCGCTGGTCGCCGTCCTCCGCTCGCCGCTCGGCCGCTTGTTCCCGGGCATGACGGTGGTCGGCTATCGCGGCCGTCGCTCAGGTCGCTCCCTCTCCACGCCCGTCTCGTGCGTGCACACCGGCGACCGCGTGATCATCTTCGTGGGCCGTCCGGGGCACAAGCAGTGGTGGCGGAACGTGCAGGCGGACCCCGAGATCACGGTCGTACTGGGCGGCCGGGACGTCCCCTGCCGCGCAACCGTCCACATCGGCGATAGCCCCGAGGCCGTGGAGGATCTCGCGGCCTACCTGGGAGGTCAGCCGAGGATGGCCCGGACACTTGGCTTGTCAGGTGACCAGGTGCATGACAGGCCGGTGTTGGCCGCGGTCGCGTCCGGGGCCGTCATCGTGCGCGTCGCAAGGCGGGCGCCGGATCGATCCGATGGGGCCTCGCCCGAAGCGGGATCGTGGTGATCCTCTCGCCGCTGCTGGTCGCGGGGTCTCGCGCCGTGCCGCCGTGGCGATCGGCCTGCTCTGCTTCGCCGTCTACCAGGTGCGATGCCTCATCATGGTGCGCTGAGGAGGTCGCAGCATGACCAGATCGGTGCAGAGCGGCGGCATGCTCACAATGATCCGCTTGCTCCACACGGCCGTCTTCTTCGTCGAGCTATCGTCGATCGGCTGGCTGCTTGTGACCGGCCTGACCGGCCGAAGGGATCGGACCGTCGCCTTGGCGGCCTCGCTCGTGGCCGCCGAGAGCGTCGTCTTCATCGCGAATGGCGGCGTCTGCCCGATGACGACCCAGGCCGAGCGTCTGGGTGCGACACGCGGCTCCGTGTCCGATATCTACCTGCCCGACGCCGTCGCGCGGACCATCCCCATCTGGTCAACCGCCCTCATCGCACTCGCGGGGCTTCTTCACGCCCGCAGGCCAGTTCACGAACAGCGGCGAGACCCCCAACAGGGCACGCGCGCCCCCGCACCCAGCTGGCGCCACGCAAGGAGCCGTCCATGACCTCGATCCGCGTCCTGTTCGTCTGCACCCACAACTCGGCCCGCAGCCAGCTCGCGGAGGCACTGCTGGGCCGGCTCGGCGGCGACGACTTCGAGGTCCACTCCGCCGGCACGGAGGCCACGCGCGTCAACCCGTATGCGATCCGGGTCCTGGCGGAGCAGGGGATCGACTGGACCGGCGCCACCAGCAAGACGATCGATGGGTTCCTCGGCCAGAGGTTCGACTACGTCATAACCGTCTGCGACCACGCCCGCGAGACCTGCCCGGTCTTCCCGGGCTCCACCAGCACCCTGCACTGGGGTCTGGATGACCCGTCCGACGTCCAGGGTACGGACGAGGAGCGCCTCGAGGCCTTCCGGCGCACTGCCGCGGAGATTGGGGCGCGCCTCGCGCCGTTCGTCGAGGATGCCCTGCGCGCCTCCGGCCGGCGCTGATTGGCGATGACGCCGGTCCCGCCGAACCCGCCGGGCCAGTCCGCCTCGCCGGGCCCGCCAGCGCCGCCGAACCCGCCGGGTCCTCCCGTCCTCCGCCGCCCGCCGATGGAGGACCTCGTCCGGCGGGCCCGCGCGCTGGCCGTACCGGGCCAGCGGCACATCCTGGGCATCGTCGGGCCACCGGGCGCCGGCAAGTCCACCCTGGCCGAGGCCGTCTGTCGCGCGCTGGGCGAAGCCGCCATCCTCGTCCCGATGGACGGGTTCCACCTGGCGAACGACGACCTCGTCCGGGTGGGGTTGCGGGACCGCAAGGGCGCTCCCGCCACGTTCGATGCCGTCGCCTTCCTCGCGCTCCTGCGCCGCCTTCGCGACGCCCGAGAGGACGTGGTCCTGGCCCCCGCCTTCGACCGGCATGCGGACTCCGTCGTCCCGGACGCCATCACCGTCCCGCGCGAGATCCCACTGGTCGTGACCGAGGGCAACTACCTGCTGCTCGCGGAGGAGCCGTGGGCCGCCGCTCGCCCCCTCCTGGACGAGGCCTGGTATCTGCGCTCGGACGAGACGCGCGTGGAGCGCCTGATCCGTCGCCACATCGAGCACGGCAAGTCGCCGGACCACGCGCACGACTGGGTCCACCGCAGCGACGAGGCCAACGCCCGCCTGATCGAGCGGACGGAGGGACGCGCTGACCTCGTGATCGACGGGCTGCCGGCGATCGGACCCGGTGCCGACGCCCCGGGCGACGCCGGCTGACGTCGCGAGCACGGCTCCGGGCCCAGCCCATCGGGTACGATCGTCGCTGCCATGATCCGCAACATCCTCGGCACCAGCCGATTCCTGATCATCCTGGCGGTGCTGGGCGCCTTCGTCGCGTCTGCGACGCTCCAGGTGTTCGGGCTCATCCGGGTGGTGGCCGTCATCGCGGACCTGCTCCGGGCCGGTGACGTCTCGGCCGCGGCGAGCAAGAGCCTGATCGCCGACACCGTGGCAATCATCGACATCTTCCTGATCGGCACCGTCCTGTTCGTCATCTCGGCCGGGCTGTACCAGCTGTTCGTCCACCCTGACCTGCCCCTCCCCGGCTGGCTGAGGATCGAGTCGCTCGACGACCTCAAGGAGAACCTGACGGAGGTGATCGTCGTCGCCCTGCTGGTGGCGTTCCTCGGGCAGGCGGTCGAATGGAAGGGAGACCTCGAGATCCTGGGTCTCGGCCTGGCCGTCTCGTCCGTGATCGTCGCGGTGGCCGTCCTCACCTGGGCGACCCGTGCGCGGGGGCAGACCACCGCACCGTGAGGCCGATCCGTCAGCCCGGGCGCGCCATCGCAGGCGCGGATCGCCACGGACCAGGAGCGCATCGCCCACCCACCAGCCCAGCCGCCGGATCCGCGCATTCCGCGGATACGACCCCAGCCTGATCACCGCCCGGAAGGAGACCAGTCGTGCCCGTCAACCTCAGGAACCGCAGCTTCGTCAAGGAGATCGACTTCACGCCCGGGGAGCTGCGCTTCCTGCTCAAGCTCTCGGCCGACCTCAAGACCGCCAAGTACGCCGGCACCGAGGTCCAGCGCCTGAAGGGCAAGAACATCGCCCTGATCTTCGAGAAGAGCTCGACGCGCACGCGCTGCGCATTCGAGGTGGCCTCCTACGACCAGGGTGCACACGTCACGTACCTGGACCCCGTGAGCTCTCAGCTGGGCCACAAGGAGTCCGTGGCGGACACGGCGAGGGTCCTGGGTCGCTACTACGACGCCCTCGAGTACCGCGGCAAGGCCCAGGCCGACGTCGAGGTGCTCGCGGAGTCCGCGGGCGTACCGGTCTACAACGGCCTCACCGATGAGTGGCATCCGACCCAGATGCTGGCCGACTTCCTGACCATGGGCGAGTCCAGCGGCAAGGACTACGACCAGCTCAGCTACGCCTTCATGGGCGACCTGCGCTTCAACATGGGCCGCTCGCACCTGGTCACCGCGGCGTTGCTCGGCAGCGACATCCGGCTGGTCGGGCCCAAGCAGCTGGCACCGCCGGCGGACGTGCTCGAGATCGCCCGGGACATCGCGGCCACCACCGGCGCCAGGATCACGGTCAGCGACGACCCCGCAGCCGTTGAGGGCGTCGACTTCATCCACACCGACGTGTGGGTCTCGATGGGCGAGTCCAAGGACGTCTGGAACGAGCGCGTCTCGCTGCTGAAGCCGTACCAGGTCAACAGCCGCCTCATGGCCCGGGCCGGCAACTGACGACGTGAAGTTCATGCACTGCCTGCCGGCGTTCCACGACATCCACACGATCGCGGGCAGGGAGATGATGGAAGCCACCGACATGCCCGACGGGCTGGAGGTCAGCCACGAGGTCTTCGAGTCGCCCGCCAGCGTCGCCTTCGACCAGGCCGAGAACCGGCTCCACACCATCAAGGCGGTCATGGTCGCGACCCTCGGGTCCTAGTGCCGACCACCCCGTCCGGCGGCAAGGAGTCATCGCGTGTCTGAGTTCGGCGCTCATTCCGAAGTCGGCAAGCTGCGCAAGGTCATCGTCCATCGGCCCGGCCTGGAGATGCGCCGCCTGACGCCGACCAACGCCGCCGAGCTGCTCTTCGACGACGTCATCTGGAGCCGCAAGGCCCGCATGCACCACGATGGGTTCGTGGACCTCATGCGGGAAGAGTTCGGGATCACGGTGTACCGCGTCCACGAGTTGCTCAAGGACGTCATGGACGACCCCGAGGGCCGCGCCTACGTCCTCGATCGCAAGCTCGTCGCGGACGAGGTCGGTGTCAGTGGCATCCACGAGCTTCGCGCCTGGATGGACGAGATGGATTCGCAGAAGCTCGTCTCACACCTCATCGGCGGAGTGGCGGTCACCGAGCTGCCCAAGGACCTTCGCCACTGGATGCAGCAGGCGTGGGGTGCGACGGACTTCGTCCTGGCTCCGCTCCCCAACCAGCTCTTCACCCGCGACAGCTCATGCTGGATCTACGGTGGCGTGACGATCAATCCGATGTTCTGGCCGGCGCGCCGCAAGGAGGCGCTGCACCTCGCCGCGATCTACAAGTACCACTCCGAGTTCAAGGATGGCGACTTCGAGATCTGGTGGGGCGATCCCGATGACGGTGACCACGGCAACGCCAACCTCGAGGGCGGCGACGTCATGCCCGTCGGCAAGGGCATCGTGCTCGTGGGCATGGGCGAGCGCACCACCTACCAGGCCGTCGGCCAGGTTGCGCAGGCGCTCTTCGCCAAGGGCGTCGCAGAGCGGGTGATCGCCGCCAAGATGCCGGCCGACCGCGCCAGCATGCACCTCGACACGATCTTCTCGTTCTGCGATCGCGACCTCGTGACCGTCTACGAGCCGGCGGTGGCGGCCATCCAGCCCATCAGCTACCGGCCCGGCGATCGGCGGCAAGCTGGACGTGACGATCGAGACGAGGGGCTGGGTCGAGACCGTCGCCGACGCGCTCGGTCTCAGGGAGCTGCGCACCATCCCCACCGGTGGCGACGCCTTCGAACAGGAACGCGAGCAGTGGGATGACGGCAACAACGTGGTTGCCCTGGAGCCCGGCGTGGTCGTCGCCTATGACCGCAACGAATGGACCAACGCCCGCCTGCGCAAGGCCGGCGTCAGGGTCCTGGAGATCGACGGGTCAGAGCTGGGTCGCGGCCGTGGTGGCGGGCACTGCATGACCTGCCCGGTCTGGCGCGATCCCGCCTACGACTGAGATCGACCAGCGCGAGATCGATCGCGACGGGCGCCGAGACGAGCCGTCTTCCTGGGGCGTCCCCGCCGCGCCCCGGACTTCAGGCCGCGTGCTGCCGCCGGAGGCGGGGCCAGGCATAGACCGCCACTGCGACCACCACCACGGCGAGCAGGGCCACGTTCGCGTTCACCTGCCCCAGGCCGACGATGACGACGGCCGCGGCGATCAGGGCGCCGATGGTTCGCAGCGTGGCCGGCAGCGGGCGGGTGTGGCGCCAGACCCAGGCCAGCAGGATGGCGATGCCGACCAGCGGCGGGAGCGCGACGAGCCACAGCGGCAGGCTGTTCGCGCCGGTGCACGGTTCGCCCGGGTTCAGCAGCGTGCCTCCCGTCACCCCGGACCGAAGCACGCCCAGATTGCAGTCCAGCGCCCAGTCGTCGAGGTGGGTGAAGGCGACGAGGAGGGTGGCGACGAAGGTCGCCAGCCAGGCGGCGCCGATGCCACGCCACGAGCCGCTTCGGCGCAACGAGGGGATGATGACCGCCAGGAGCGACATGACGATGAACAGCGATCCCGTGTTGACCAGCAGGGCGTCGAGCCAATCCATGGCGAGACTCTTGCCGGGTCGTCTCCGATCGTCAAGAGCCAACCGCGTTGGAGCTCCAAGCGTGCCCCAGTCCGGCAGCGCTCCCGCTCGCTGAGCGGGTGGCGAGCCGGCCTTCGCCGTGCCTCGACAGGGCGTCAGGCTGGGTCACTCACGACCCGTTGGGCTCGAGACGGACAGTCGTCGTGTGGCGATCCGGCGAGCTCGCCTTCGCGACGATGACCCGAACGGTTCGGCGGCTGCGGTGGGCCCTCCGTCCCATCGGCTCAGTTCGGGGGCGGCGCTCGACATCCATCAGGCACTATTCGCAGCATGGTGGACTGGACAAGCGACCGCATCGGCTCCGCGCTCAGGGGCGAGAATCCGACCGTCCTATGCAGGATGCCCGCAGGCTTCGCGGTCATCGGAGATGTTCAATGGCTCCCGGGCTACTGCCTCCTGCTGTCAGATGACCCATCAGCCACCCGCCTCTCAGACCTGCGACCGGATCAACGGAGCGCGTATCTCGACAGCATGGCGAGGCTGGCGGCGGCAGTCGAGCGTGCCTGCGCTGCCGCCGATCCAGGGTTCCGTCGCGTCAACGTCGAGATCCTCGGCAACGCTGACGACTACCTCCACACCCACATCTGGCCTCGCTACGGGTGGGAGCCGGACGAGTTGATCCAGCGGCCGGTATGGCTCTACCCGCCGGAGAAGTGGCGAGACCCCTCGTCAGCGCTTGGGCCTCAGCACGACGCCTTGCGTGCCGCCATTTCTGCGAACCTGGAGCGCGCATAGGTCCTCGAACCGCCTGGCGGTCTACGCCTCGACCTCGAGCCCGATCGGGCAGGCGACGCCGGTCGCCGTGTGGCAGTCGTAGCCATCGGGATTCCTGGCCAGGTACTGCTGGTGGTAATCCTCGGCGAAGAAGAACTCGGGGGCCGGCCGAATCTCCGTGGTGATCGCCCCGTAGCCCGCCTTCGTCAGCTCGGCCGCGTAGGCATCGCGGGACGCATTCGCGGCCGCCAGCTGCGCCTCGCCGTGGGCGAAGATCGCGGACCGGTACTGCGTGCCCACGTCGTTCCCCTGGCGCATGCCCTGCGTTGGGTCGTGCGACTCCCAGAACACCTTGAGCAGCCGCTCGTACGAAACGACGGCGGGGTCGAACACGATCCGGACCACCTCGGCGTGGCCGGTATGTCCGGTGCAGGACTCGGGGTAGGTCGGGTTGGGCGTCTCGCCGCCCTGGAAGCCGACCGCCGTCACCCAGACGCCGGGGATCGACCAGAACTTCTTCTCGGCGCCCCAGTAGCAGCCCATGGCGAAGTCGGCGATCGCGAGGCCCTCGGGGTAGGGCCCGGCGAGCGGACGGCCGCTGACGAAGTGGTGGCCCGGAACCTCCAGCGGCTCCGGACGGCCGGGCAGGGCGTCGCCGGCGTCGGGCATGGACGGCTTGTTGAACAGGAACTGCATGGGACCTCCGTCGTGTTCCCGCAGTCTAGGCCCGATTCGTGACGCACCGGTGACGGGGCGGTGCGCGGGTACGGCGCGCCAGACAACAGGGGCTCGCCAGACAGCGGGACACGCCGCAACGGGGCTCCCGACGACGGCGGCGGCGGTCCCGGCCACGCGTCCCCGTCAGGCCCTGCCGAGCTCGACCTCCGGTCTCGCCCGCTCCTCCTCGTCGGTCTTGAAGAACGGCGCCGGCGTCCAGCCGAACAGCCCCGCCACCAGGTTCGCGGGAACCTGAGCGATCCGTGCGTTGTAGAGGTAGACCTGGTTGTTGTAGAGCTCCCGCCGGTCGCCGATGACGTCCTCCAGGCGGCTGATCTCCTCCTGGAGCGCGCGCACGTTGTCGGCCGATCTCAGCTCCGGGTAGTTCTCGACCACGGCGAACAGCTGGCGCACGGCGGCGCTCGTTGCCTCGCTCGTCGCGGCCTGGCGGGGGATGGGATCCCGGTCGGAGTAGGCAGCTCGCAGCTCGGCGACCCGTTCCAGGACGTCCTGCTCGAGCTCCATGATGCCGCGGACGGCCTGCACGAGGTTCGGGAGCTGGTCGTGGCGCTGCTTGAGCGCGACGTCGATGTTGGCCCACGCCCTTGCGATGCGGATCTTCGCGGCGACGATGGCGTTGTAGGTCGCGATGACGAGGAAGCCGACAACGACGGCGACCACTGCGAGGGCAAACAGGGCGGCGGCAGTGCTGGGGGTCATCGTGGCGCCATCATCGGCCAACCGGCCCGGCCGCGCACGCCAGCTGCCGCCCGGTGGAGCCCGCCTCTGCGTCTCACGCCAGCGAGGACAGCGCGACGGCCCCCAGGATCGCGGACCCGATCGCGATCACCGCGCCCAGGAGCCCCAACAGGAACCGCCCCTGCTCACGCGCCACGGCGTCAGTCGGCGTCCCGGCAGCGATCGCCAGCGGCGCGTCCGGCCCCGCCGCCAGCACCAGAAGATCCGGCTCAAGGTCGAATGTCCGCTCGAAGTGTGCGGCTTCCGCGGCCGTGGCGAGGACCGGCGCCGCAACGCCGGGGTCCAGCTCCGGCGCCCGCACGGGCCGCCCGATCCCGAACCCCTCGATCGCCGCGTTCCCCCACGCCTCTTCGGGCGTGAGCAGCGTGCCGGCGGCGCGGGCGGCGGCAATCTCCCCGGCCAGCACGGGGTCGTCAAGGGCCGCCAGCGGGTCCCCGAACCGGTCCAGCCGGTCGGCGCCATCAGGATCCTCCAGGTGACCGAACGGCAGCGCGGTCCCCACGATGGTGACGACGTCACCTGGCTCCAGGCGCGCTTCGCGATACCGTCGGCTCCCGTTGTCGCGTCCCATGCTCGGCAGCCCGCGGCCGAACGCCGGCTCCGGCTGCCGAACCGTGAGCAGCTCGGCGATCGCCGTCTCGCGGTCCACGTAGGTCGTTGCGGCATGCGGCGACCCCTCGCGCAGCTCCAGCCCCACCGGTGGGTCGCCGAAGCTGCTGTCGCCTTCGTCGAAGCGGTCCGCGACGTCGAGCCGCGCGCCGCGGGGGAAGACCCGGATGCTGCCCGTGGTGTCACGGACGCGGAACCCGATCCCGCGCTCCTCGTCCATCTCGTCGGGGGTGTCGTCGCCACTGACGTGAATGCTCGAGCGATACCAGACGCACGTCCGCGACTGGAGTGGTGAGATCAGGGTGACCTCGGCCGGTTCGATGGTGCCGGTGACGCGCACCTCGCCAGCGGCCAGGGACGAGATCCGGGACGTCGCCGTGTCTGCGATCCGGGCGCTGGACCTGTATCCGGCCAGCCCTCGGCCGAGGAGGGTCAGGCCGCTGGCGATGCCAAGGGCGGCCAGCGCGATGACGACTGCCGTGCTCTCGGTCACCGGCTCCGACGGACCGCGCCGACGATGAGCAGGCAGCCCACGGCGATGATCGCCACCGGCCAGATCAGGCTCCAGTCGATGCGGACGTACTCATCGACGAGGAACCAGAGGCCCACCAGCACCAGCACCCCGCCGGCGACAAGTCCGGCATTCCCGGCAGCCCGCTGGGCGGACCAGTCCCGCGGCGGTGTGGGCCAGGCCGGCGGCGGCGTGGCCCAGCCGCCCGTGGTTCCGGGATCCTGCGCAGGTCCCGGTCCCGGTCCGCTGGCCGGCGCCCGGCCATCCCCAGGCTCGGTACCCGGCGGGGGAGGCCAGACCCCGGCGTCCCTCGGCCTCGGCACCCATCCGGGCGGCGCCAGCGGTACCACGATCATCATCACGAAGTAGACCAGCGCGAAGATGCCGCCCGAGAAGACGGCGAGGAGAACCCAGGCGATGCGGACCAGCGACGGGTCGATGTTGAGCCAGATCGCCAGGCCACCCGCAACTCCCGCGATCATGCGGTCGGACGGGGAGCGGTAGAGACGTTCATTCACAGCCGGACTCCGGGTTCAGGGTGATGCTGCCAAGGTTTGCACTGGCGGTCAGGTCGATGTGCGCGGTCGCAGCTTCGTAGCCCGGACGCGCCCAGGTGTCACCGACCCGGACCATCCCTCGGTCGCCGAAGTTGTTCGATCCGATGGCATCCTCGCCCGCGCGGATCCGGAGGCCTACGCCGTCGGGCACGCAGACCTCGATCGAGCCCACGTTCACCGAAAGGTCACCCTGCAGGTTCGTGCTCGGCACCGGCAGCGAGATCGTCAGGGAGCCGGCGTTGGCGCCGGCGCTGACCGATGCCGCCTCGACCAGCCCCGAGGCGTCGACCGTCGCGTCACCCGCGTTGACCGAGACATCCAGGCTGGGCACGCGCATCCCGGTCAGGTCCAGATTGGCCGACCCGGCGTTGACGGACACTGCGAGCCGCAGGCTCGTCTGCCGCGGCAGCGTGATGTCCCAGCGCGACCCTCGGACCCCTAGGGCAACACCGGGCTGGTCCGGGGCGCGCACGGTGAGGCGAGCCTCCGAGGCCTGGATCTCCGGCGGCCGCCCGCCGTCGCTCGTCCCGGCCACCGTCCAGCCCGTGCCGTCGGCGCTGACCAGGGCGAGCTCGCCGCAGTTGAGGTCCAGCTCCACCTTCGCCTCCTGGCCGAAGGACCCGTCCTGCGTCGGGAACGCAGACCCGTTGTCGGCGGCCGGCCCGAACCCGCACGATGTCATCCCGCCCATCGACGGCACGCCTCCGGCCAGGAGCCCGCCGGCCATCAACCCGAACGTGACGGCCACCACCAGCCCGCCGATCACGGCTGCCTTCGTCCGTTGAAGCAGCAGGCCCAGGCCGATCCCGATGAGGATCAGAGGCCACAGCTGCCACGCCCGTGCGACGGCATCCGCGTCGACGTAGCCCGCCCGGACGGCAAGCGGCACGCAACCCAGCGTGATGAAGAAGACGCCCCACCCCAGGAGTCCGCGATTGACGTGCATGGCCTCACCTCCGCGGCCACCGGAGCCGCGAGACCATGATGGCGCAATCGGCTGTCGAGCGACAGGACGGACGTCACCTGTCCAACCTCCGAGCGGCCCCCAGGGACGGCTCATCGTGTCCTCGTGTCCGGAACCGCGGACACGCTAGCCTTGGCGGACCGGGAGGCGTGTCGAGTCGCGCCTTCACCAGGAGAATCGATGCGCCACAACGAGCCAACTGCGGAGCGCGGTGCCCAACGCGGCGCCCCGTGGTTTGATGCCGTCCTGTTCGACCTGGATGGGGTCCTCGTTGACACCGAGCCCTGGTGGGACGAGGTGCGGGTCCGCTTCGCACGCGAGAACGATCGCCCGTGGGGCCCGGATGACCAGCACGCTGTCATGGGCGGGAACTCGCGCGAGTGGGCCGCGGTCATGCGGGAGCGGCTGGATCTCGGACATCTCGACCAGGACTCGATCCAGGACGCGATCGTCGCCGGCGTCGTGGAGAAGTACCGAACCTCCGACGTGCTGCCGGTCATCCCGGGAGCCGCCGACACGGTGCGTCGGGTTGCCGAGACCCACCCCGTTGCGATCGCGTCGTCGGCCCACCGGGCGGTGATCGAGGCCGCGGTTGACGCCCTGGGCCTGCGCGACATCCTGGACGAGATCGTCTCCTCCGACGACGTGGCAGCCGGCAAACCGGATCCGGCCGTCTACCTGCTCGCCGCGGCGCGCCTGGGCGTCGATCCGGGCCGCTGCCTCGTGATCGAGGACTCCGTCAACGGCGTCCGCGCCGGCAAGTCCGCCGGCATGACGGTCGCCCTGGTGCCGAACGCCAGCGTCCCGCCGGCGCGCGGTGCCGTGGAGCTGGCGGACCTCGTGCTGGGCCGGATCTCGGACCTTGATCCGGGGCCCGCGGCGAGGATCGTTCGGCCCTGACGTGGCGGCGACGGGGTGTCTATGCTGCCGCCGTGGTCCAGCCCCTGAGTCCCGGCCCGGTTCACCGGCCCGCCCGCGTGCGTCTCGTGCGGTGGTTCTGCACGGCCGTGGTCGGGCTCGTCCTCGAGTTGCGGGTCGAGGGGCGGGAGCGCTTTGCCTCGGGCCCGGCCATCTACTGCTTCAACCACCTCAACTGGACCGATCCGATCGTGCTGCTCGCTGCCATGCCGGCAGAGCCGAAGCTCGCCATGTTCGGCCCCAAGGAGGCGGACATGACGGTTGGCGCAAGGAACCGCCTCATCTCCTGGGCGGGGTTCGGCATCCCGTACCGGCCCGAGAAGAGCGATCTCATCGAGACCACCCGCCGCGTCGGCCGGGTCCTGGACGATGGGTGGGTGATCCTGATCGCAGGGGAGGGGAGGATCCACCGTGGCGAGCATGAGCTGCTTCCGCTGGCGGATGGGACGGCCTACTTTGCGCTCCGATCCGGCGTACCGATCATCCCGCTCGCGATCAACGGCACCAGCTGGCTCGGGTTCCGTCGTCGCGTCCGCGTCCGCGTTGGCGAGCCCCTTGACGCCGGCGGCCGCCCGACGCGGGAGGCCATCGCAGCGCTCACGGCCCGCACGGAACGTGCCCTGCTGGCGATGACGGCGGACTTCCCGGATCGTCCCGCGCCCGGGCCCGTCGGGCGCTGGCTGACCGAGCTGTTCAACGACTGGTCCGAAGGTGCCCGACCAGCCCTGGGCGATGGCGACGGCGCCGCCGCCGCCCGGAGGCGGGCGACAGGTGACGGGAGACGGCGCCGGCTGACCTCCGGGTGTGGCATCCTGCGAACGATCACCGAACCTCTGTGGAGAACCCGTGGGAGCCACCGGCCTCTCAGCCGACACGAACGAATACCGCGCCCGCCTTGCGGAGCAGACCGACGCCCAGATCGACACCTGGGCGGCCGAGATGATGCGCGACACCGCCATCCGCCGGGGCGTCGTACGCGTAGTGGCGGACTTCCGCCGCGCCGCCGGCCTCACGGAGCAGGAATTCGAACGGGTGTTCGCTTCTGGGGGTGGCCCGCCGGCGACCGTCGGCAGGGACGCCCAGGGTCGCCTGATGGTCCCCGCCGTAGCGCTCTGGGCACTCGTCCCCGGGATTCGCGCCCAGGTCCCCGACGGGCGCGATCGCCTGATCGAGTACCTGATCGCAAGCTATGACGAGATCGTCTACGTCTGACGACGACGGCGCCGAGGGTGCGGACCCCGGCCTGACGGCGACGCTGGACCCCGATCGATCGGCGGTCCCGACGCCTCACACTCCGCTGTCCCGGGTCACGAGGGCCGCCCGGCTCGTCCATCCGTTCCCGGCCGTCCTCGATGGGCTGGTGGTCGCCCTGGTCGCGATGGTCGGCGGGGGAGGGCCCTCGACGGCCATCGTGCTTGGGGCGTCGATGACGCTGCTCCAGTTCTCGATCGGCACCCTGAACGACATCGTCGATGCGCCCCGTGACGCCGGCGTGAGGCTGGGCAAGCCGATCCCCGCCGGCCTGGTGAGTCTTCGATCGGCCCGAATCGTCGCCGCTGGGACCGCTGCCTCGGGCCTGGCGCTCGCGCTCACCGGCGGCCCGGCGCTCGTCGCCGTCGCGGGCGTGGTGCTCGCGATCGGTGCCTGGTACGACCTGCGGGCAAAGGGCACCACGCTGTCCTGGCTGCCGCTGGCCGTGGGGATCCCCCTGCTGCCGATATATGGCTGGTACGGGGCAACCGGCGAGCTGCCCGGCGTGTTCCTGGTGATCATCCCGGCCGCTGCCAACGCCGGGACCGCCCTGGCGATCGCGAACGCGATCGTGGACATGGAGCGCGACGAGGCGGCGGGGATCGAGTCGATCGCGCTGACCCTGGGGGCGCGTCGCGCCGCCGGGCTCGTGATCGTGTTGCACACGGTCGTGGTCCTGCTGGCTCTGGCCACCGCGGTCGCTCTTGGCGCGCCCACGGGGTGGGTTGGTGCGGTCGTCGTGGCAGCGGCCGTGCCCCTCGGTGGGGCGATCTTCGGGCGGGTCGCCGCACTCCGCGAGGGGACTGCCTGGCGCGAGCTGGCGTGGGAGATCCAGGCCGTCGGGACCGGGCTCCTGGCCGTTGCCTGGCTGGGCGCCCTGAGCGCCTCCGCCGGCACGCCGCTGGGGGCCTGAAACCTTTTTGCCGTCCGGGTCATCAGGAGTGGTGCCTGTAGGCAATCCCCAGGGTAGGGTGCACCGGGACCGGAAGTACCCCTAACAGACCCCCGTCCGTGCCCGTTACCCTCTATGCAACCGTCCCACAAGCCGAGGTTCTCGCGCCCATGACTGATCTTCTCCGCCGCTCCCGCAGCCTTGCCGTCGCCCTCGCGGTGCTGGCCATCTCCGCCACGGTCGCCTTCGCGGCCGCCCCCCAGGCCCGCGTCTCGTCGCCGACCCAGATCGCCGCGGAGGCGACCGAGACCCCGGAGGCGACCGAGACCGCCGAGCCGACCGAGACCCCGGAGGCGACCGAGACCGCCGAGCCGACCGAGACCCCGGAGGCGACCGAGACCGCCGAGCCGAGCGAGGCTCCCAAGGCGCCCGAGGCGGACGAGACCGCGAGCACGGAACCGAAGGACACCCACGGCGCCCTCGTGTCGACTGCCGCCCGGATGGCGACGCCAGTGGGCTTTGCCAATCACGGCGCCTTCGTCTCGTGCGTTGCTCACCTGGACGTGAGCGTCGTCGGCTTTGACTGGGAGACCGTCACGCCGGAGTTCTGTGGCGCTGCCAACCCGAAGGCCGCACAAGGCCGCCGACAAGGCCGCCGACAAGGCCGCAAAGGCTGCGGAGAAGGCCGCAAAGGCCGCAGGCAAGTCTGCAGAGGGCAAGGCGAAGGGCGCCGCCGCCCGGGCCGCCCACGGCAAGGCATCCCGCTGATCCCGGTGCCCCGACGGGGGCAACTCACCCGGTGACGACGAAGCCGGCGCCAATGGCGCCGGCTTCGCGGTTGCTGGACGGGGCGGGGAGAACCTAGCGGTCCGTGTCCCCGGAGCGGATCACCGCGATCGCGTTCTCAAGCCGGAGCTTGGCGATCGTCAGGTACTTGGCCAGGTTGGTGCGGTCGACAGCGCCGATGGCGTCCAGGACGTCCGGGTTCCGGATGACGTCCAGGAGATCCTCCACCGCCTCGTTGAGCTGCTGCTTGGCGGCCACGAGGCTGTCGTCACGGATCGGCTCGGCCGCGCCTCGATGCTCCGACCAGTCGGCCGTCTCATCGTCCACACGCGATGCGGCGGCCTCGATCCCGGTCTCCTGCGGCTCCTCAGCGCTGGCGACCCGGGCTCGCCGGCCCTCGATGCGTTCGCGCAGCTTCACCAGCGAGAGCTCGTTGCGGGCGACCTGATCGGCGAGCTTCCTGCGCTTCCGGGGGTCGGTGACCTTCATGAGCTCGTAGGCGTGCGACAGGGTGTCCTTGCGCAAAGACACGAGCTCCCGAACCTCGGGCGGCGCGTCAGCCAGCCGGAGCCGGTTCTCGAGATAGCCCTTGTCCTTGCCCAGCTTGTCCGCGAGCTTGCGAATGCTGTAACCGTGGTCCCGGATCATCCGGTCGTACATCGCGGCCTCGTCGAGGACGGAGATGTCTTCCCGCTGGAGGTTCTCGATGATCGAGATCTCGAGGGCGGTGTCGTCGTCGATGTCCTCGACCAGGGCGGGGATCGTGGCCATGCCGGCGATCCGCGAGGCGCGCCAGCGGCGTTCCCCGGCGATCAACTGGTAGCGGCCGTTGTCCCGCGGTCGGACGAGGATCGGCTGGAGGACGCCATGCTCGCGGATCGAGGCTGCCAGCTCCTCGAGGGTCGCCTCGTCGAAGGCGAGGCGTGGCTGCTCCGGATTGGAGTCGATGTGATCAACCTCGATCACCTTGACGCCGGTCGAGCGGCGGTTCATGTCCGGTGACAGGAGGCTCACGATTGCAGGCGGAAGCTCCCGCTCCTCGGAGAGTCGACGGGCGGCGGCGGCGCGGAAATCAGTCCTGGCCAAGTTCGATCACCTCCCGGGCGAGCTCACGATATGTACGGGCTGCTTCGGACGAGCTGGCATAGGCGGTGATTGGCCGCCCCGCGAGGGGCGCCTCGCCCAGCTTCACGCTCTGGCGGATGATGGTGTTGAAGACATGGTGATCACCCACCACGCGCAGCTCGTCCAGCATGTCCTTGGCAAGGTTGGTGCGGCCGTCGTAGAAGGTGGGCAGCAGGCCGAGGATCCGCAGGTCCCGGTTCAACTTCAACCGGATCGCGTTGATGACCTTGACCAGGTTGTTGAGGCCCTTCATCGCGTAGAACTGCGTCTGGACCGGAATGATCACGCTGTCCGCGGCGACGAGACCGTTGACCGTCAGCAGGCCCAGGTTGGGCGGGCAGTCGATCAGTACGTAGTCGTAGGGATCGATCGCGTCGCGCATCGCCTCGCTGAGGATCTGCTCGCGGCCCAGGGCGGTGAACAGCTCACCCTCGGTGCTCGCGAGGTCGATGTGCGCCGGTGCGACGTCGATGCCGGCCGTCTCCGTTGGGAGGATCGCCTCTGTGAGCGTCGAGCGACCATCGGCGAGAACGTCGGCCATCGAGCGTTCCACGGTGTTGAGGTTGATGCCGACGCCGACCGTGAGGTTCGCCTGTGGGTCCATGTCCACGAGGAGGACCCTTCGCCCAAGTTCTGCGAGCGCGCCCGCAAGGTTGATTGCGGTCGTCGTCTTGCCCACGCCGCCCTTCTGATTGGCGATGGCGATCACGTGTGTCAAGAGCGTCACCTCGGGAAGTGAAGAAGCGAGACGGAGACCGGCGGCGGGTCCGAGTGGGGGAATGCTACTCCGCGCTTCCGAATGGCGCGTCGCCAGGTTGTCCACAGATCGGACGGGTTGTGCACCTTTCTGTGGATATCCAGCCGGATTCGATGCATTGTCGTTCAGCCCTTCTTCGCGGGCGGCCCGTGAGCCTATGATGGGTCGTGTCGCGCCGTCCTTGCGCAAAGACGACAGCCCCTGACCGGATGGAGCCCACCACGTGACGAAGAATGAGGATCGTATCTCTCGCCTCGAGCGCATGCGGGCAGAGGCCCTCCTGGGCGGGGGACCGGTTCGCATGGAGCGACAGCACGCTTGGGGCAAGCTGACCGCGCGCGAACGTCTCGACCTGTTGCTGGATGCGGGGTCCTTCGTCGAGCTCGACGCGTTTGTGACCCACCGAGCCACTGACTTCGGCCTGGACCGCCAACTGTTCCTGGGCGACGGCGTCGTGACCGGCCACGGGACCGTTGACGGCCGACTCGTCTTCGTCTTCAGCCAGGACTTCACGGTGTTTGGTGGCTCGCTGTCCGAGGCCTATGCAGAGAAGATCTGCAAGGTGATGGACCTCGCCATGAAGGTCGGAGCCCCCGTCATCGGTCTGAACGATTCTGGCGGGGCGAGGATCCAGGAAGGCGTGGCGTCGCTGGGCGGCTATGCGGAGATCTTCCTGCGCAACGTGATGGCATCCGGTGTCGTGCCGCAGATCTCGGTGATCCTCGGTCCGTGTGCGGGTGGTGCCGTGTACTCGCCGGCGATGACGGACTTCACCGTGATGGTCGAGGGGACGAGCTACATGTTCGTCACCGGTCCGAACGTGGTCAAGGCGGTCACCCACGAGGAGGTTGACTCGGAGGCACTTGGTGGCGCCGCCGTCCACACCGGCGTCAGCGGGGTGGCACACCTCGCGGCCCGCGATGAGGCCGAGGCCCTGGACCACGTCCGGCGGCTCCTTGCGCATCTGCCGCAGAACAACCTGGCGGATCCGCCGCGAGTCGCGTCGACGGATCCCGCCGACAGGATGGACGTGGAGCTCGACAGCGTGGTGCCCGACGAATCGTCGCGGCCCTACGACATGCACGCGGTCCTTCGACACGTATTCGACGACGGCGAGTTCTTCGAGCTGCAGCCGGCATGGGCCGCCAACATCCTGATCGGCTTCGCCCGTTTGGGCGGGCGACCGGTGGGCATCGTCGCCCAGCAGCCGGCAGTTCTCGCGGGAGCGCTGGACATCGACGCATCGGTCAAGGCCGCGCGCTTCGTGCGGACCTGCGACGCGTTCAACGTTCCCGTCGTCACCTTCGTGGACGTGCCGGGGTTCCTGCCTGGGGTCGGCCAGGAACATGGCGGGATCATCAAGCACGGTGCCAAGCTGCTCTACGCCTACTGTGAGGCGACCGTCCCCAAGGTCACGGTCATCACCCGCAAGGCGTACGGCGGTGCCTACGACGTCATGAGCAGCAAGCACATCCGGGGCGACATGAACTTCGCCTGGCCAACGGCGGAAATTGCGGTGATGGGGGCGGAAGGTGCCGTCAACATCATCTTCAAGGACACGATTGCGGGGGCCGATGACGCGGCGGGGGAGCGGCAGCGCCTGGTCGCCGAGTACGAGTCGGAGTTCTCGAGTCCGTATGCCGCCGCGGCGCGCGGCTACATCGACGAGGTGATCCTTCCGCGCGAAACGCGGCCACGCCTCATCAGGTCACTGGAGATCCTTGCCGACAAGCGAGACACGAACCCCAGGAAGAAGCATGGAAACATCCCCCTCTGAGACGCGGATGCCGTCTTTGCGCAAAGACACGCGCGTCGGGAGGCACCAGTGACCACCGAGCCGCCGCCCTTCGGACGGGTTCTCGTCGCCAACCGGGGCGAGATCGCCGTCCGCATCATCCGGGCCTGTCACGAGATGGGCATGGAAGCCGTTGCGGTCTACAGCGACGCCGACGCATCGGCCGCGCATGTCCGGTTGGCCGATCTGGCCGTCCACCTGGGTCCTCCGCCCCCGTCGGAGAGCTACCTGCGCATCGACGCGGTCGTGGAGGCGGCGTTGTCCACCGGAGCCGAGGCGGTCCATCCCGGTTACGGGTTCCTTGCCGAACGAGCTGCCTTTGCTCGCGCTGTCGAGGATGCCGGGCTCGTGTTCGTGGGTCCAGCGTCCGGCGCGATCGAGGTGCTGGGCGACAAGCTCAATGCCCGGCGGCTTGCCGCGCGCATCGGGGTTCCCTCCGTTCCGGGAACGCTCGATCCGGTGCCGGTTGACCACCCGGACCAGGCGGATGCGATCGTCGTCGCGGCCCGCGAGATCGGCTTTCCGCTGCTGGTCAAGGCAGCGGCGGGCGGCGGCGGCAGGGGCATGCGCCGAGTGACGGGCGAGGAGGACCTCGCGGCCGCGCTCCTGGCGGGCTCGCAGGAGGCGCAATCGGCGTTCGGCGACGGCTCGGTCTATCTCGAGCGGGAGATTGTTCCCGCCCGCCACATCGAAGTGCAGCTCCTGGCCGACGCCCATGGCCGGGTTGTCGCGCTGGGTGAGCGGGATTGCTCCCTCCAGCGGCGCCACCAGAAGCTTGTCGAAGAGGCCCCGGCCCCCGGTCTCACGGAAGAGCAGCGCCGACACCTCCATGGCCTGGCCGTGCGCATGGGCGAAGCGGCCGGCCTGCGCAATGCCGCAACGTGTGAGTTCCTCTACAGTCCCGACGGCAAGTTCTGGTTCCTGGAGGTCAACACGCGCCTGCAGGTCGAACACGGCGTAACGGAGCTCGTGTCCGGCGTCGACATCGTTCGGGAGCAGTTCCGGATCGCTGCAGGCGGGGCGCTCAGCCCTGAGGTCGTTGCCGCGGGGGAGCGAGCCGCCCTGCCCTCCAGCCACGCGATCGAGGTTCGGATCGCTGCCGAGGACCCAGCTCGCTCCTTCGCGCCCACACCGGGTCGCGTCGGACGCTGGAACATGCCGTCGGGTCCGGGCATTCGCGTGGACACGCACATCGAGGCCGGCGATCGCGTGCCGGCGGACTACGACAACCTGATCGCGAAGCTGATGGTCCACGCCCACGACCGCGAGGCGGCAATCGATCGGTTGCGTCGGGCGCTCGATGAGACGGAGATTGGCGGGGTGCAGACCACGCTGCCATTCCACCGTGCTGTTGCGCGGAGCGACGCGTTCAGGCGAGGCGACCTGTCCACCGGCTGGGTCGATGCCAACTGGGACGGGGAGGCCGCCCGGAGCGCCGCGATCGGGAAGGCCCTGCTCGCCGCCGGCGTGGCGGCAATCGACGAGCCGATGGGCTCCGGCTACTCGGTGACCACGCTGCCGGCGTCTGTCGCGTTGCCGGCATCGCTGGGGAGCACCGGAGATGGTCCGGTCAGGGCCGGGCACGGCTGGCGGCGCGGTGGGCGGGCACAGGGAGTCGACCGATGGCCGATCTGACCGACCCCACCAGCGTGGCGGCCCGCAGCACGGTCGGGGCCACGGGCGGGGTGGATACCTTCCCCATCGTCCCGGTCGATCCGCGTGGGGTGCGCGTTCGGATGTCGGATGCGAGCCAGGACAGGGACGGGCCGGGCCTGACCGTGTCGCCTGCCGGACCCGTCTCCGCGGGCGATGACGGCGCGGGTGTCCGTGCGCAAAGACACACCGTGACGGTGGACGGCGCACCTGCCGACATCGTCCTTCGGTCGCTCGGATCCGGCCGCTTCCGGCTGTCCGGGAACGGCAGCGTGACGCGGGTCGTCCTGGAGCCGGCAGTGGCCGGGGAGGGTGGGGCACGCCGACGGGAGGTCCTGGTGGACGGCTTCCGGTTCGAGGTGGAGACCGAGTCCGAGCGCATCGCCGCCCTGCGCGAGCGTGCCTCGCGGGGACGGGCTGCGGGCGCCCGGAGCGGTCCGCTGCAGGTCAAGGCAATCATCCCTGGCAAGGTGGCGACGGTCTTCGTGGCTGCCGGTGACGCGGTCGCGGCCGGGGAGCATCTGCTCGTCGTCGAGGCCATGAAGATGCAGAACGAGCTCCGGGCGCCGCGGGATGGCACCATCTCCCGCGTCAACGTTGCCCCTGGCCAGAACATCGATGTGGGCGACGTCCTCTTGGTAATCGACTGACGGAGGTCCGGGTGAACGACGAGGCGAAGGCGCAGCCGGACGGCGCCGGAGACCGCACCGGTCCCGGGTCCACGGCGGCGGGCGATCCTGCCGTGGAGCGCTGGCGGGCCACCACCCGGGCGAGGGCCGTTGCCTCGTCCGCGGAGCGAAGCCCCGACTTCGCCACCGCCTCGCAGATCCCGATCCGCGACCTCTACACGAAGGCCGACATCCCGGACCTCGATCCGGCCGTGGACCTGGGGCTCCCGGGCGAGTACCCATACACCCGGGGGGTGCAGGCAACGATGTACCGCTCCCGCTTCTGGACCATGCGCCAGTACGCGGGCTTCGCGACCGCCGCCGAGACCAACGAGCGCTTCCGGTACCTCCTCGAGCAGGGCCAGACCGGTTTGTCGGTGGCATTCGACCTGCCCACCCAGATGGGCTACGACTCCGACGCCCCGGAGGCGGAGGGGGAGGTGGGTCGGGTCGGCGTGCCGATCTCGTCGCTTGCGGACATGGAGACCCTGTTCGCCGGGATCCCGCTGGGCACGGTCAGCACGTCCATGACGATCAACGCGACGGCGCCGGTCCTGCTTGCCCTCTACGTGGCGGCCGCCGAGAAGCAGGGAGTCGCCCGCGGGGCGGTCTCGGGCACCACCCAGAACGACATCCTCAAGGAATACATCGCCCGGGGAACGTGGATCTACCCGCCCCGTGCGTCCATGCGCCTCGTCACCGACGTGTTCGAGTTCGCCTCACGCGAGCTCCCGCGCTGGAACACGATCAGCATCTCCGGCTACCACATGCGGGAGGCGGGGGCCACGGCGGCCCAGGAGCTGGCCTTCACGCTCGCCGATGGGATCGCCTACGTGGAGGCGGCCGTGTCCAGGGGCCTGGACGTGGACGATTTTGCCCCGCGACTCTCGTTCTTCTTCGCCGCCTGGTCGGAGCTGTTCGAGGAGGTGGCCAAGTTCCGGGCCGCCCGGCGGATGTGGGCCCGGATCATGAAGGAGCGCTTCGGAGCCAGGAACCCGAAATCGATGATGTGCCGCTTCCACACCCAGACCGCCGGTTCCTCGCTGACCGCCCAGTCCATCGACAACAACGTGGTCCGAACCACCATCCAGGCGCTGGCCGCGGTGCTGGGCGGGACCCAGAGCCTGCACACCAACTCCCGGGACGAGGCCCTGGCCCTGCCGACGGTCGAATTGGCCCGGCTGGCCCTCCGGACTCAGCAGATCATCGCCCACGAGGCAGGTGTCACCGAGACGCCCGACCCGCTGGCCGGCAGCTGGTTCGTGGAGTCATTGACCAACGAGCTCGAGGCCGCCGCCCTGGCGTACCTGGCCGAGATCGACGCGATGGGCGGGACCCTGGCCGCCATCGAGGGTGGCTTCCAGCAGCGGCAGATCCAGGAGTCCGCCTACCGGGTGCAGCGGGAGATCGAGCGAGCCGACCGGGTGGTCGTCGGCGTGAACAAGTTCAGGGACGAGGATTCCGGCACCCGCCCGGCGCTCCTGAGGATCGATCCCGATGGGGAGCGCGACCAGGTCGCAGGCCTCCTCCGTGTCCGTGCCGGGCGGGACCCGGCCGCCTGGGAGGCGTCGCTCCGGCGCCTCGAGGACGAGGCGCGGGGCACCGGCAACCTGATGCCGCCGATCATCGAGGCCGTCGCGACCTACGCCACCGTGGGCGAGATCGCCGACCGGCTGCGGTCGTCGTTCGGCGTCCACCGCGAGCTGATCACGGTCTGAGGAGGACGAGGCAATGACGGACTCGACCCGCGAGGTCTCCAGGGTGCCGGAGCCCATCCGGAAGCTGGGAAGGATCCACCACGTCGCCCTGGTCGTGGCCGACATCGACCGCTCTCTCGGGTTCTGGCGGGACATGCTCGGCTTGCCTGTGGACCTGGTCGTCCACATGGAGCACGACAGGAGCACCATCGCCTTCCTGCCGGTGGGGGAGTCGAAGGTGGAGCTTGTCCAGCCCACCGACGACACGACGGGCGTGGCGCGGTTCCTGGCCGCGAAGGGCGAGGGGTTCCACCACGTCTGCTTCGAGGTGGCCAACCTGTCCGAGACGCTGATGCGCCTGGAGATGGACGGAATCGAGCTGATCGACAGCGCGCCGCGCAAGGGTGCCGAGGGGCCCGTGGCCTTCCTGCATCCGCGCACATGCCACGGGGTGCTGGTGGAGCTCATCGAGGCGCCGGGCGGCCCTTCGTGGGCTGCTCTCGGGTATCCCGCCTCGACCTGATCGCCGCGGACGGGGGTGCCTGGCGAAGCCGACTCAGCCCAGGATGCGCCCGATCGATCGCCGGAGGACGCGCCACGCCAGCCACGTGGCCCCAAGGGCGATGGCCTGGCGCCAGATCCAGTTGTACCCGCCGGGATCGTCCGGTCCGGCCTCGAGGGGACCATCGTCGGGGCTGATCCGGATCAGGGGGACCCATGCGAGAGCCTCGATGATCGCCTCATCCGATGCCGTCCACGGGTTGACGCCAATCATGAGTCCGGGGCCGCCCATGGATCTCAGCAGCGGCGGCAGTATCCGGGCGCGAACGGCGGGGTCCAGCTCCTCCACGGCGATCGCCGCGTGGCGCCCTCCCGGCATCCACACCTCCACGTGCGCGTCGGCGCACAGGTTCCGGTACCACTCCGTCCGCGGCCCGAAGCCGGCCAGCACCCAGGCGGAGCCCTCCGCGACAAGGTAGCCGAGTGGCGTCTCGCGCATCACCCCGCTCTTCCGGCCGCGGGCCCGGAGAAGGAGCATGTAGCCGCCGATCGGGGTCGAGAGCCAGGCACCGAGGCCGGCCCGGTGGATCGGGATCATGAATCGCTGATTGAGGATCTTGAAGCCGCGGCGGAGCCACGGTTCCGCGATCGCCCAGCCGCCCTGGTCGAGCGGCGGCTCCGCGAGCGGGGGGAAGGCACCGGGTGCCGGGTCGATTGTGCTCATGCGAACAGGATGGGCTTCCCAACGCGAGCAGGGGAGGGCCGGAGGAGACCCGGGAGGGGGCGGATCGGACCCTGACAGTCGCCGCTCAGAAGGCCCAGGCGAAGATGACGTCCCGCGCCTCGGAGGACGCTCGGCAGAACGCGACGATGCGCCCCGCCAGGTCCCGGATCCAGGGCTTCTCCTCCCGGGGGAGCAATCCCAGCTCCTCCTCCAGGAGCTCGATCCATCGCCCGGCCAGGGCGCCGAGATGATCCTCGGGCACCTGGGCGACGGCCTCGACCCAGTCCCGATCCACCCTGTCGACGATCCGCTCGCCCGCCGCCGCCGCCCCTTCGATCTCCATCCGGGCATCCAGGAAGTCGACGAGGTCCTCGAGCCCGGTCACGGATCGAACGGCTTCCGAGAAGAGGTCCAGCCAGGTTGGGTCCAGTCCACCGCCGAGGGGCAGATGGGCGACAAACCGGTCCGGATCCTCAAACGCTGCCACGTCGTCGATCGAGAGGGCGAGGACGATGTCACGGGCGTCACCCGCGACGAGGTCCATCAGACTTCCCATGGGCGCCGGGGCGCCGATCCTCCTTCCATCTCGCGACACGGCAGGTGCCGGGTCGCAGGTCGACTAGTCTACGGCCGCCCCAGCGCTGCCGACGCCGCGATTTCTCGAGCGCAGAAGGTCGTTTCCGGGTCGTCCGTCGGTCGCCGCATGCGTCAGCCCCGGTAGCCGGCCTCGCGCAGGAGCGCTGGCAGCTCGGTGGGCGAGTTCGCGACCCGGAACCCCGCGGCCTCGAGAGCCGTGACCTTGGAGGCCGCCGTGCCCCTGCCGCCCGAGATGATCGCGCCGGCATGACCCATGCGCTTCCCCTCGGGCGCAGTGCGGCCGGCGATGAACGCGACCTTCGGGACGTCGGCCATGTGCTCCGCTGCCCAGGCCGCCGCCTCCTCCTCGGCCGCGCCGCCGATCTCGCCGATCAGCACCAGCGCCTCGGTCTCGGGATCCGCCGCAAACAGCTCGAGGACGTCGAGGAACTGGGTCCCGATCACCGGATCGCCGCCGATCCCCACGCACGTGGACTGCCCGACGCCGGCGTCCGTCATCGCCTGGACGGCCTCGTAGGTGAGGGTGCCGGAGCGCGAGACCACGCCGACGCGCCCTTCGCGATGGATCGAGCCCGGGATGATGCCGACCTTCGCGCGGCCGGGGGACGTGGCGCCCGGGCAGTTGGGCCCGACGAGGTGGGCGCCTGCGCGTCGGGCCACCTCGACGACGGGGACCATGTCCAGCGCCGGGATGCCCTCCGTGATGCAGAAGATCGTGGTGATGCCGGCATCAATCGCCTCGAGCACCGCATCGGGAGCACCGCCGGCAGGCACGAAGATGCACGACGTGTTGGCGCCGGTCTCGCGGACGGCCTCGCTCACGGTGTTGAACACCGGAACCCGGCCATCGAGCGCCATCTGGCCGCCCTTGCCCGGAGTCATGCCGGCGACCAGGGGGGTGCCGTAGTCGAGCATCGCCCTGCTGTGGAACTCGCCCTCGCGGCCGGTGATGCCCTGGACCACGAGCCGCGTGTCGCGCCCGATGAGGATGCTCACGCCGCCGCTCCCTTCGCCGCCGCGACCGCCTTCGCGGCCGCCTCATCCAGGCTGGCAGCCGTCACGAACTTCGCGGCCTCCAGCAGGTCCGCCGCCTCGGCGGCGTTGGTGCCCACGATCCGCACGACCATCGGGACGTCCCGCACCTGCTGGGCCCGGGCTTCGATCAGCCCCATCGCGACCTCGTCGCCACGGGTGATGCCGCCGAAGATGTTGACGAGGATCGCCTTCACGTTGGGGTCGGCCAGGATGAGCCGCATCGCTGCGGCCACGCGGTCCGCCTTCGCGCCGCCGCCGATGTCCAGGAAGTTGGCGGGCTCGCCGCCGGCACGCTTGACGAGGTCCATCGTGGTCATCGCGAGGCCGGCGCCGTTGACCATGCAGCCGATGTCACCATCGAGCTTGATGAACGTCAGGTCGTAGCGGCGAGCTTCGATGTCGGCCGGGTCCTCCGCGTCCAGGTCACGCAGCTCCTCAAGCTGCGGGTGGCGGGCGAGCGCCGAATCGTCAAGGGTGATCTTGGCGTCCAGGCAGACGAGCCGCTCAACGGGCGACCCCTGGGCTCCGTACTCGCGGATGACCGCCAGCGGGTTGATCTCCACCAGGTCGGCGTCGTAGGCGAGCATGGTTCGCAGCAGGCCCTTGGCGATGGCCGCACCGGCCTTCCAGTGGCCTCCGAACCCGATCGAGAACGCGAGGTCACGTGCCGCGAAGTCCGGCACTCCGAGCAGGGGGTCCGCGCGCCGGTAGACGATCGCCTCCGGGTTCTCGACGGCCACCTGCTCGATCTCCACGCCGCCCTCCGCGGAGCCGATGAACATCAGGCGCCGGGTGGCCCGGTCGAGGACGACCGAGAGGTAGTACTCCTTGACGATCTCGGCCGCCGGCCCCACGAGCACGCGTCGGACCGGCAGTCCCTTGATCTCGAGCGCAAGGATCTGCGCAGCGACGTCCTCCGCCTCATCCGCCGTGGCGGCGAGCTTCACGCCCCCGGCCTTGCCGCGGCCGCCGACGAGAACCTGGGCCTTGATCACGACCTTCCCGGTCGCGTTCGCCGGGTCGGTGAGGAACCGCACGGCGGCGGCGCGGGCCTGCGAGGGGGTCCTGGCCACCTCCCAGGGAGGAACGGGGAGCCCCTGGGCGACGAGCAGCGACTTGGCGTCGGCTTCGTGGATCTTCACGCGACGGGCGAGACCTCCGGCGGACGGGTGTGACTGGGACCGATCATAACCGCCAAGTGCGCGGCTCCGGCCGCAAGCAGAGGACCGTGGTTGTCAGCCGCCCATCGGCGTGAAGTCAGACGGTGCCTCGACGGTGTTGCTGGGAGAGTTGAAGTCGCCGATGTCCACGGTCATCGTGAACGTTCCGTCGGGTGCCTCGCCCGTGACGGCGGCCGAGACCACGTAGCCGCCATCCTTGGCAACCCAGGCCTCCGTGGTCCAGGTGCCGGCCGGCAGCCCGAACATGGCGCCCAGCGCCGCGGGTGCCTCGCCCGAGTAATGGGTGCACGAGACGCCGTTCTTCATCTCGTCGCCGACCGGTTGCATGGCGTCCATGCTGCCGAAGCTGGACAGGAAGCCCCCGGGCTTGAGGGATTCGACGGTGCGCTGGGCGTCCTCGGCGGAGGTCTCGATCCACATGTCGGTTCCGAGACTCACATACGCCTGGTCGCCGATGATCCGGTAGCCGAAGGCTGCCTCCGCACCGGCCGCGTCCCTGGTGGACATCGTCAGGTCCATGGCGATCTCGGGCTCGAGGATCGCGGTGCCGCTGATCGTCATGCTGCCGTCGGACGGCACGAATGAGAAGCCGGCTGTGCCCTCGGCGGCGATGCCTATCGCGAACGTGTACGAGGTGAGGTCTTCCAGCGCCGTGACGGCGCCGCCGATTCCCGTCCCAACGTTCGGGGCGGGGGCGGAGGTGGCCACCCCGGCCGTGGCTGCGGGACTGGTATCCGGAGGCGTGGCCGTCGCGCTGTCGGTGCCGCCGCAGGCTCCCACGAGGAGCGTTGTTGCGAGGGCCATGACGAGCGCCCAGCGGGTCCGTGTCATGAGGCTCACCTTCCCTTGGCCGGCCCGCCGGGGCGGGACGACGGTTGGCCGACCGCGGCCCGGCGTGCGCCGGCACAGGGCCGGCCCCGGGTCGGGCGATGCGACAGAGTCTCGACAGGGATGGCGGATGTCCGTCATGGCCGGACGGCCCCTCGTTGTCACCCATTCCGGCCCGCACGGTCTGAGGACGGGCGCAATGGCCCTCCAGCAGGGCCCGGAAGTCAGCCATCGGGCGCGGATGGCGCGGCTACAATCGCCGCATGCCCTACAACGTCACGCTCATTCCCGGCGACGGCATCGGTCCGGAGCTGGCGGAGGCAACTCGTCGCGTGCTCGACGCCTCCGGCGTCGCCTTCGACTGGGAGGTCCAGGACGCCGGGGAGGGCGTCATGGCCCAGTACGGGACGCCGCTGCCCGAACATGTCCTCGAGTCCATCCGCCGCAACAAGGTCGCCCTCAAGGGCCCGATCACGACCCCGGTCGGGTCCGGGTTCCGGAGCGTCAACGTCACGCTGCGCCAGGTGCTCGGCCTGTATGCGAACCTGCGACCGGCCCGGTCCATCAAGGGCCTGGACACGCGCTACCAGGACGTGGACCTGGTGATCGTGCGCGAGAACACCGAGGACCTGTACGCGGGCATCGAACACATGGTGGGCCCGGACGCGGCTGAGAGCATCAAGATCATCACCCGGGCGGCCTCGGAGCGGATTGCCCGGTTCGCGTTCGAGTACGCCGTCGCGAACGGCCGCCGGAAGGTCACGGCGGTCCACAAGGCCAACATCATGAAGCTCTCCGACGGGCTGTTCCTTGAGAGCTGCCGGACCGTGGCGGCCGACTACGCCGGCAAGATCGAGTTCGAGGATCGCATCGTCGACAACATGTGCATGCAGCTGGTGCAGAAGCCTGAGCTCTACGACGTCATGGTCCTGCCGAACCTGTACGGTGACATCGTGAGCGACCTGTGCGCCGGCCTCGTGGGCGGCCTCGGCGTGGCGCCGGGCGCCAACATCGGCACCGAGGCGTCCGTCTTCGAACCGGTGCATGGCTCGGCGCCCAAGTACGCGGGCCTCAACAAGGCGAATCCCACCGCGCTCATGCTGTCGGGCGTGCTCATGCTCCGCCACCTCGGCGAGCAGGATGCGGCGGTCCGCGTCGAGACCGCCATGCGCGAAGTCATCGCCGAAGGCAAGTCCACGACCTACGATCTCGGCGGTCCCGCGGGCACCAGGGAGTTCGCGGACGCCATCATCGCGCGCCTCGGCTGACCGGCCGGGCACGCGTCATCGCGACCCGCGACAGCGGGCCGGGGAGACACGGAGGCTCCATGCTCCTGCGGTATCGGGGTAGCGAGGGAATGCTCGCCTGGGCGTTCCATCGCCTCTCGGGTGTCGCCATCTGGGCGTTCATCCTGCTCCACGTCTTCGACATCTGGCTCGCCAGCGTCAACCCGGCGCTCTACGACGAGCTCCTGGTGATCTACGGCAGTCCGGGCGGGCGTGTCGTGGAGTCCCTGCTTGGTGCCGCGCTCCTGTACCACGCGCTCAACGGCCTGCGGATCATCATCATGGACTTCTGGCCGTCGATGACCCGGTACCACAAGCAGATGTGGTACGCGAACTGGGTCCTGTTCGCCCTGATCGGCCTGCCGATCCTCATCCAGATCATGGCCCCGGCCTTCGGGCTCGAGCCCCCCTTCAGGTTCCAGTCATGACCACTCGAAATCCCCGTGCCGGCCGCGTCCGCCCGTCTGGCGGCGGCTGGGAGCTCGCGATCTGGTACCTGATGCGGCTGACGGCCGTGGGCCTGTTCGTGACCGCCCTCGCGCACTACATCATCGTCCACTTCCTCTACGACCCGAAGGACCAGACGGCCCAGTGGATCCTCGATGAGCGGTGGGGGAGCATCGCCTGGCGGACCGCCGACTGGCTGATGCTCACCTTCGTCGTGTTTCACGCCTTCATGGGCATGCGCACGGTCGTCCAGGACTACACGAAGGGCGGCCTCCGCACCGTGCTCACGATGGCTCTCTACATCGGCGCGTTCATCGTCTTCGCGATGGGCACGATCGCCGTCATGACGCTCAATTTCCCGGTGCAGCCATGATCCGCGACCACGACGCCCTGATCGTCGGCGCCGGGGGCGCCGGCCTGTGGGCCGCCCTGGAGCTCGCCAAGGCCGGCGTTGACTCGGCCGTGATCACGAAGCTGTACCCGACCCGCTCCCACACCGGCGCCGCCCAGGGCGGCGTGTGTGCCGCCCTGGGCAACCAGGAGGAGGACCACTGGGAGTGGCACATGTTCGACACCATCAAGGGTGGCGACTACCTGGTGGACCAGGACGCGGCCGAGGTCCTCGCCCGCGAGGCCATCGAGACCGTGATCGAGCTCGAGCACATGGGCCTGCCGTTCAACCGGACGCCCGACGGGAAGATCGACCAGCGCCGGTTTGGCGGGCACACCCGCAACTACGGCGAGGCCGCCGTGATGCGGGCGTGCTTCGCGGCCGACCGCACGGGCCACATGATCCTCCAGACCCTGTACCAGCAGTGCCTCAAGGCCGGTGTCAAGTTCTACGACGAGTACCACGTGGTGGACCTCGTGACCGAGGGTGGGGACCTCGGTTCCGGCGGGAGGGCCGCCGGCGTCGTCGCGTACCGGATCGCCGACGGCGAGCTGGTGGTGCTGCGATCCAAGGCCGTGCTGCTCGCGACGGGCGGCTTCGGCCGGATGTTCCGGGTCACCTCCAACGCGTGGAGCCTGACCGGAGACGGCTGTGCCCTCGCGTACCGCCACGGCGTCCCGCTCCAGGACATGGAGTTCTACCAGTTCCATCCCACCGGGATCGTCGGGATCGGGATCCTCCTGTCCGAGGCGGCCCGTGGCGAGGGCGCCTACCTCCTCGACAACGACGGCTTCCGGTTCATGGAGCGCTACGCCCCCAAGCTCATGGAGCTTGCGCCGCGCGACATGGTCAGCCGCGCCATCGTCCAGGAGATCCGGGCCGGCCGCGGCATCGACGGCAAGGACTACGTCTACCTCGACGTCCGCCACCTCGGCCGGAAGATGATCGACGAGAAGCTGCCGGACATCACGGACTTCGTCAGGGTGTACCAGGGCATCGAACCCTACACGGACCCGATCCCGATCCAGCCGACCGCGCACTACGCGATGGGCGGCATCCCGACGGACCTCGTCACCCGCGTCATCCGACCGGCCGACATGGTCAACCGCGTCATCCGAAACACGGACAGCATCGTGGTCCCCGGGCTCTACTCCGCGGGCGAGGCGGCCTGCGTGTCAGTCCACGGCGCCAACCGCCTGGGCACGAACTCGCTCGTGGACCTGCTGGTCTTCGGCCGGCGGGCCGGCCGCCAGATGGCGCTTGACCTCAAGGGGATCGAGATGCCTGCAGTCGACGCCTCCGTCATGGAGCCCGTCCGCGCCGAGATCGAGGCGATCCGCGGTCGGGAGGGCGGCGAGCGGGCCGCGGCGATCCGGACTGACCTTGCGGACGTGATGATGGACGACGTGGGCGTCTACCGGGACGAGACGGCTCTGACCCGTGCCCGGGACGGTGTCGCCGCCCTGCGCGGGCGCTACGCGAACGTCGGCGTCAACGACAAGGGCACCGTGTTCAACACGGACCTCCTGGAGGCACGCGAGCTGGGCTACCTGCTCGACTGCGCGGAGACGACGGTCGCCGCCGCGCTCGCCCGCAAGGAGAGCCGCGGCGCCCACAGCCGGGAGGACTACCCCGACCGGGACGACGTGAACTTCCTCACCCACTCACTGGCGACCAGGGGCGAAGGCGGGGTCGAGCTGGCCTACAAGCCGGTCACGATCACCAAGTTCCAGCCCAAGCCGCGCGTCTACTGAGCGGAGGAGAGAACGATGCCCGTCGAGCTTCGCGTCCTCCGCTTCGACCCGGAGAAGGACTCCAAGCCCCACGTCCAGACGTACCAGGTTGAGGCCGGCCCGATGGACCGGGTCCTGGACCTGCTGCACAAGGTCAAGTTCGAGCAGGACGGCACGCTGACGTTCCGCCGGTCGTGCGCCCACGGCGTCTGCGGCTCGGACGCCATGCTGATCAACGGCCGGAACCGGCTCGCCTGCAAGATCCGTGTCGATCAGCTGGGCGGCAGGAAGATCACCGTTGCCCCGCTGCCTGGCCTGCCGGTGATGAAGGACCTCGTGGTGGACATGGATGCCTTCTTCGCCAAGTTCCGGAGCGTCCAGCCCTATCTCCAGAACGACAACCCGGTGCCCGAGCGGGAGCGGCGCCAGTCGGCCGAGGACCGGGCCAGGTTCGACGACACCACGAAGTGCATCCTGTGCGCCTCGTGCACGTCCTCCTGCCCGTCCTTCTGGGCGCAGCCCGACTACGTGGGGCCGGCGGCGATCGTGAACGCGCACCGGTTCATCTTCGATTCGCGGGACGACGCCGCAGAAGAGCGGCTCGAGATCCTGGCCGACCGGGACGGCGTCTGGCGCTGCCGGACGATCTTCAACTGCGTGGATGCCTGCCCGCGCGGGATCCACATCACCCAGGCGATCCTCGAGGTGTCCTCGGCGATCGTGGGGCGACGCGCCTGAGCACTCGGGGCGAGGGCACGCTGCCCGTGATCCCGCATCTCGTCATCCGGACGGACGGGGCGGCGCGGGGCAACCCGGGCCCGGCATCGCTGGGCGCCGCGCTGATCGACGGCTCGCGCGCCGACGCGCTCGACCCGGCAGCACCCCCCGACGCGACGATCTCCGAGGCGCTCGGCCACCAGACGAACAACGTGGCTGAGTGGACCGGCGTCGTGGAAGCGCTCAAGCTCGCCCAGCGCCTGGGCGCCGAGCGGGTGGACATGTTCCTGGACTCCAAGCTGATCGTGGAGCAGCTCCACGGCCGGTGGCGGGTGAAGGACGCGAAGCTGCAGCCCCTTTGGGTAGAGGCAAAGGTGATGCTGGGCGGCTTCAGGAGCTGGTCGGCGACGCATGTGCCCCGGGCGCAGAATTCAACGGCAGATCGGCTCGCCAACGAGGCGCTGGATCGCGTCGCTGCCGGCGGTCCGATGCGCGTGGCGCGTGCGCGGCGGGTGGCGCCGCAGGCCTGAGACGGGACGCAACGCGGAGAGGAGAGGCTGATGGCCACCGTCGTCTGCTATGGCGACTCGAACACGCACGGCGCCGAACCCGTGACGCTGGCGCGCTTCCCGCGGGACGTCCGGTGGCCGGGGGTGCTCGCTGCCGAGCTCGCCGGTGCTGCCGAGGTGATCGAGGAGGGCCTCAACGGCCGGACGACGCTTTGGGACGACCCGTTCATGGGTGGGCGGAACGGCAGGCCCTACCTGCTCCCGTGCCTGCGGTCCCACGCGCCGGTCGACGTCCTGGTGCTGATGCTCGGCACCAACGACCTGAAGTCGATCTTCGGCCGGCAGCCGCACGAGATCGCCACGGCCGTGGGGGCCTTGATCGACCTGGCGCTCGCATCCGGCGCGGGTCCCGGTGGGGGACCGCCGACCGTGCTCCTGCTGGCGCCGCCGCGCCTCGGCACGACCACGGAGCGCTCCGAGCTGTGGGGCTTCGGGGCGGCGCGGGCCGCGAGCGACCGCCTGCCGCGGCTGTATGCGGTTGTGGCGGAGATGAGGGACGTCGCGTTCCTGGACGCGTCGGCGCTGGTGAGCGGCGATCCGGCTGACGGGGTGCATCTCAACGCCGTCTCCCACGGGGTCCTCGGGCGGGCCGTGGCCGAGGTCGTCCGGGGCCTCCTGTAGCCGGCGGTGCCAGCACATGTCCCACCAGTCGGGGTACCGGAGATCCGGTCCGGGGGCTCGTCGATCGGTTGACCTACACTGGGTGCGCCAGCGAGGCGGCCGGATGGTCGCGCGTCGGCCGGGCAACCGGGCGGCGTGAGGAAAGTCCGAGCTCCCCAGCGCAGGGTGGCGGGTAACGCCCGTCCGCCGTGAGGCGAGGACCAGTGCCACAGTGACGATGCCGGCCCTTCGGGGCCGGAGTGAAACGCGGCAAACTCCACCCGGAGCAAGGCCAAATAGGAGGGCGCAACCCCGGTTCGCCGGGGGGAGAGGTGCGCTGCCCAGCCCTCGGGTCGGCTGCATGAGCCGTCGGGCAACCGGCGGCCCCAGATGGATGACCGTCACCGCGGCGCGAGCCGCGGTACAGAACTCGGCTTACAGGCCGCCTCGCTGGCGCCTCACCCGAGTTGGCGCCGATGCCGCGGATTGTCCTCCCGAGGGACTGGCCGTGGCCAAGAGCGCCGCTGCGATGCCGGGGTCAGTCCTCGTCCGCTCGGAAGATGTGCGCCGCCGTGCACGTGTTGCAGATCGGCAGGCTGCTGTCCAGGTCGCCCAGCGGTATCGGCACCGTGCGATCCGGGTACAGGCACTCGACCTCGTAGATGCGCTCCTGGGGTCGGTCCAGCGAGATCAGGCGCCGGAAGGTGCAGCGCTTGATTCGGTGCGGGGCAAGGCGCGAAGCGTCCTGGGCGAGATCCTGAGCGATGGCCGGCACGGTGAGCTGGAGCGCCATGGAATGCGGCTGGCTGCCTCCGAACGGGATGGACGACTCCTACTGTAGTCCCGCTGCAGCGCATCGCGCGGCGGCGGAGGCGCAGCCTACCACCATGGATTCCGCCTCGGCAACAGGCCGGAGGTACTAGACTCGCCGCAGGTGGGAGATCGTCTGCCGTCTCGCCGGGAGGATTCGAGCTGAACGAGGAGCCCGCGGCGGTCGCCGGCAGCGACCCCGCAGCAAACGTGCCCGACGAGGGCGTCGTGTCCGGCGGGATGCGGGCGGCCTTGCCGATGATGGACGACGCAGCGCGATCGCCGGACCCGTCCGTCTGCCCGTTCTTCCGGCGAGAGTTGGACGGCAACCTCCTGGTCCCACGTCGCGAGCCGGACGACGATAACCGGTGTGTCGCCATCGGCGCCCCCCGGCCGCAGGCATCCCGTCAGCAAGAGCTGGTCTGCCTCCGCGCAGCGCACGTCGACTGCCCCCGATTCCTCAAGGGGACCCTGGTCGTGC
Organism: uncultured Chloroflexia bacterium; assembly: GCA_963766735.1. Lineage (GTDB taxonomy): Bacteria > Chloroflexota > Limnocylindria > Limnocylindrales > CSP1-4 > CAIXZV01. The sequence continues at coordinate 403,235 of CAVYBU010000007.1, read as the reverse complement.
CGGAGAACCCTCCCTCTCGTCGCCAGATCGCGGTGCCGCGGGCAACACTGGCCGCGCTCCTCGTGCTGGTCCTCAGCGCAGGGATCTCATTCGGGTTCGTGGTCCAGCGTGGTGGAATCGACCTGCCTGTCGTCGGGGGAGAGGCGACCCCCACGGACCTCGCCGGTGTGGTGGCACCGGCGCCCTCCACGGCGGCCACGGCAGCCCCACCGACCGTCCCGGCGACGCCGATCCCGGAAGCCTCGCCGACTCCGGCACCGACTGCGGCTCCTACTCCTCCGGCAACTCCGGCACCGACCGCAACTCCGGCACCGACCGCAACGCCGCCTCCCACGGGCACGCCTGCGGCTACGCCCACCAGCACCCGATACGCCCTCCTGAAGCCGTGCGCAGACCGGGACAAGTGCTGGATCTACCGCGTCCGATCCGGCGACAACCTCTTCAGCATCGCCAACTACTTCGGCCATTCCCTGACGACCATCTACTCGTGGAACCCGCAATACCCGGGGACCCGCCTGCGAGCGGGTGACTCGATCCGGATGCCGCCGCCCACGAGGTAGGCCCGCTCTAGTCACGCCGGTGGCGTCAGACGCCACGAATTCGGCTTGGAGGGCCTGATCCGCCGCAGGCCTGGTCGCTCCGTGGCGTCAGAGGCCACGATGTCGGCCCGAAGACCCGCGGATCGCCGGCTGGTGGCCGCTGCCGCAGGTCCCGTTGACTCGCGCTACATCGCGCGGCACGGGCCGCACGCCCGCCGGCGCCGCTCACGGCCGCCCGAGGACCCGATTCCGACCTCGTATCCCTTGGATCTGGCGATTCCCGCCGCACATCTGCGATTTCGCCATTGACGTGCCGGTTCCGGGCGCTAGAATGCCCGGAGTGGCGCAAAGTGGTGGGAAGTGGGGAACATCCGGTCGCCGGAGCCCTTCCCCAGGACGAACCACCATCGGCGCCACACGACGTCAGGGAGAGGCGGATCGGTGTTCACCGGCGAGTACCGGCACGCGGTAGACGTGAAGGGGCGCATCGCCGTCCCCGCACGCTTCCGCGCGCAGCTCGACGGCGGGGCCGTGGTCGCGAGGTGGCTGGACACCTGTCTCGCGATCTTCCCGATGGCGGCGTGGGAGGAGCTCTCGGCGAAGGTCGGGAGCCTGCCCATGACCGACTCGAACGCTCGCCTGCTCCAGCGCCAGCTGTTCGCCGGGGCCTTCGAGACGGAGCTCGACCGGCAGGGCCGGGTGCTCGTCCCGCAGGGGCTCCGCGCGTTCGCAGGCCTCGAGGACGAGGCGATGGTCCTGGGCTCCCGGGACCACGCCGAGATCTGGGCGCCAGCCCGCTGGGATACCTACAGCGAGAGCCTCGACGACCCGGATGCCTTCGCGCAGGCCATCGCCGGGCTGGGGATCTGACGTCGCACGACATGCGCTTCCAGGGTCCGCTCGGGATCCGCAACCGAACCGTGGAGGAGTGATGGAGGCAGGGCACCTGCCGGTGATGCCGGAGGAGGTCATCGCGACGCTCGCTCCGGGCGCCGGCGGCCTCCAGATCGACACGACGGTCGGCGGCGGTGGGCACACCGAGCGGATCCTGGAGGCCGCCAGCCCTGATGGTCGCGTCCTTGGGCTGGACGCCGACCAGGCCGCGATCGACCGGGTCGCCCTCCGCCTTGAGCGGTTCGGTGACCGCCTCGTGCTGCGCCGTGCGAACTTCCGCGAGCTCGCCGAGGTGGCACCTGCGGCCGGGTTCGGAGCCGTGGACGGCCTTCTCTTCGACCTCGGGCTGTCCTCCTACCAGCTGGCCGACCGGGAACGCGGTTTCGGGTTCCGCGCCGGCGGTCCCCTTGACATGCGTTTCGATGCCAGCCGGGGTGTCCCCGCCGCCGAGCTGCTCGCGACGCTGGACGCCGACGGGCTCGCAACCCTGTTCCGACGGTACGGCGAGGAGCCGGCGGCCTGGAAGATCGCCAAGGCGATCGCCACCACTCGCCCCACGGCTCCAATCCGGACTGCCGAGGATCTCGCCACCCTGGTCGAACGCGTCGTGCCCGTCAACCCGCGCGTGCGCCGGCGCACCCACCCGGCCACGCGAGTCTTCCAGGCGCTCCGTATCGCCGTGAACGAGGAGCTGGAAGCGCTGGAGGAAGGCCTCGTCGCCGCGGTTGACCTGCTGCGGCCCGGCGGTCGTCTTGTCGTCCTCTCGTACCACTCGCTCGAGGACCGGATCGTCAAGCACTTCTTCGCGGCGGAGCGGCGCGGCTGCGTCTGCCTGCCCCAGGTGCCGGTGTGCGTGTGCGGCAAGACGCCGCGCCTCCGGCTCGTTACTCGCCCCTCGCTGACTCCGACCGAGGCGGAGATCGACGCCAACCCCAGGGCCCGGAGTGCCCGCCTGCGGGCCGCCGAGCGGCTCGCCGCCTGAGTCATCGCCAACAAGAGGAGACAGCCCGACACCGAGCGACGCGCCGACGCCATGACCCGTCGATACCGGCCCCAGGGCCGGCCCCTCGCCCACGGAGGAGGAGTCCCGTGAGCAAGCGCCACCAGTCCAACCGCCGCAAGAACTACGGCCGCCGCCAGCACGAGCTGGCCGAGCGCCGTCAGCGCGACTACCAGCCCGACGCGGTCGAGCCGGTGTTCGACGACGTTGCCCCGACCGCCCTCGCGGACCGGTTCGCATTCCTCGACCCGCGCTCGGCACGGCTGCACTTCGCCCTGGGCGACTGAGCGATGGCCGTCTACCAGGGTGCGCGCCAGCGCACGGTCGTCCTGCCCCGCCGCCCGCGCGTCGAGATTGCGACGCCGGCGCTGCCCCGCCGTCGTGCGCGCGCGGCCGTCCGCGCCCGTCGAGGCCCCTCTCGCATGGCCCTCCTGCTGTCGGCGATCGTCATCGCCTTTGCCGGGGCGTTCTTCTCTCTCTCGCAGGACATCCGCGTGTCCGCAACCGGCTACGAGATGGATCGGCTCGCCACTCAGCAGATGCGTATGGAGGCGCGCGCCCAGGACCTGCGCAACGAGCTCAACCGGCTGGGCAAGGCGCCCGCGGTCCGGAAGCTGGCCATCGGGGCTGGCTTCGGGCCATTGCCCGAGCCCGTCATCGTCAGCGCTCCCTAGGCGCGCATCATCCCCATGCTCGGCCGGACAGACTCCCGCGGACGCGCACTCGCGTTCCTCGTCGCCCTCGTGCTCGTCGCGGGGAGCCTCGGCGTGCGCCTCGCGTACTGGCAGGTCGTCCGGCGTGACGACCTCGCCGCGATGGCGGTCAAGCAGTCGTCGATGACGTACGAGATTCCGGCAAGCCGGGGCTCGATCTACGACCGGACCGGCACCGTGGTGCTGGCCACGAGCATCAGCCGCGACCGCCTTGCGGCGAACCCGAGTCGCCTCACACCCCAACGCCGGGCGCAGGTGGCCGCGAACCTCGTGAAGATACTGGGCCTCACCGACGACGCGGCCGCCACCCTCACCGGCCGGATGACGTCCGAGAAGGACTACACCGTGCTGGCCCGCGGCCTGGGCCCGGATACCTCGGACCGGATCCGCGCGGCGAGCATCGGCAAGGACCCGGCGCTCTCGGGCCTGCTTCTCGAGCCCGAGCAGGTGCGGCTCTCGCCGCAGCCGGGTGGGGGACCGGAGACGACGCTGGCGGCCCACCTGCTGGGCTTCGTCAATCGCGAGGGCGCCGGTCAGTATGGGATTGAGCAGTTCTACCAGGACGAGCTGGCCGGGCTGCCGACGCTGGTCGCCGCCCAGAAGGACACCAGTGGCAACGTGGTCCCGGACACCTCGGTGGTGCTGGAGACCGGCTACCCGGGCCAGGACCTGACGCTCAGCATCGATGCCACGCTGCAGGTCGCGGTGGAGCAGGAGCTGCTGGCCACCTGGATCGCGGACCGCGCCAAGCGGGTCTCGGCAGTGGTGATCGATCCCTACACCGGCGAGGTGTATGCCTACGCCAGCTACCCCTCGTACGACGCCAACCAGTACCAGGCGATCGCCGCGGAGGATCCGGGCAGGTTCATCGACCCGATCGTGTCCACGGTCTACGAGCCGGGGTCGGTGTTCAAGATGATGACGGCCGCCGCGGCCCTCCAGGACGGTGTGGTCACCATCAAGACCAAGCTCAAGGACACGGGCACCCTCAGGCTCGACAAGGGCCGGGCGCGCGTGGACGATGCCGACCACAAGGCGATGGGCTGGATGACGTTCGAGGATGCCATCGCCTATTCGCGCAACGTCGTCTTGGCGAAGGTGGGGCTGAAGCTGGGCAAGACGACCGCCAAGGCGTCGGAGCGGCTGTATCGGGAATGGCGCGAGCTCGGGTTCGGGGCGGCCACCGGCATCGACGTCGCGAACGAGGTACCGGGCATCGTCAACGACCCGGCCACTCGACCGTGGCGGCAGATCGACATCGCCAACGGCGCCTTCGGACAGGGTGTCGCCGTGACGCCGATCCAGCTGGCCCAGGCCTTCGCGGCAATGGTGAATGGCGGGACTCTCGTCCAGCCCCGCGTGGTCAAGTCGGTCGGCGAGACCGAGAGCATGCCCATCAGCCACGGGCGCGTTCTCAGCGCCAAGCTGTCCGCGACTCTCCAGAAGCTCATGAACCACGTCGTGACCGAGGTGGGCTTCTACCGCACCCGAACCCTCGTCCCGGGCTTCGAGGTCGGCGGCAAGACCGGCACCGCGCAGATCTGGGACTCGGAGAAGGGTGCCTGGAAGGTCAACCGGTTCAACTACTCGTTCGTCGGGTACATCGGCCGGGCGGCTGGGCACCCGGACCTGGTCGTGGCGGTGCGGATCGAGGAAGGCACCCCGACCGTGGTCCGCCTGGGCCACCTCGAGATGCCGGTCATGTCGTTCGAGCTGTTCCGTCGGATCGCCCACAACGCGATCAACACGCCGTACCTCCTTCCCGAGGGGCAGGTCGAAGCCCCCGGCGAGCAGGTCGACATGCCCGTCGCCACGGCCGAGCCGTGACCGCCGCCTGTGCGACACTCGCGGACGTGACGAAACCCGGACGGTCGCCCGTTCCCGACCCTCCCGATCGCCACCGTGGCGATGCTTCTGCGACGACCCCCGCGGTCCCCGGCGCGCCCGACGCCGGCCCGTCGCTGTCGGCCGATGACCTGCTTGCGTCCACGGGCGGGCGGCTGCTGCTTCGGAGTGGGCGAACCGCGCGCGGTGGCGCTGTCGACTCGCGCCTGGTGATGCCGGGGACCCTGTTCGTGGCGCTCCCGGGCGAGCGGACCGACGGGCACCGGTACCTGGGTGCTGCGGTCGCGGCCGGGGCCGTCGCTCTCCTGGTGGGTCGCAAGCCGGACATCGGAGCAGGCGAACCCACGCTCGAGTCGCTGGGCGACGTCACCGTGATCCAGGTGACCGACCCGCTTCGTGCGCTCCACGCGGTGGCGGCGTCGTGGCGCCGCCGCTTCGACCCGCTCGTCGTCGGTGTCACGGGCAGCATCGCCAAGACCTCCACCAAGGAAGCGGTGGCTGGCGTGCTGTCCCGCCGGTTCCCGACGTTGCGGACCGAGGGCAACCAGAACAACGAGGTGGGCCTGCCGCTGACAGTGCTCCGCCTGGGGCCTCAGCATGGCGCCGCGGTCCTCGAGATGGGCATGTACACCGGGGGCGAGATCCGCGACCTGGCTGATATCGGGCTGCCGTCCATCGGCATCGTGACCGCGATCCAGCCCGTCCACCTGTCCCGGATCGGGTCCATCGACGCCATCGTGGACGCGAAGGCCGAGCTGCTCGAAGCGCTGCCGGCCGCTGCCGACGGCGGGATCGCGATCCTCAACGCCGATGACACACTCGTGCTGGGCATGGCCGGACGCACCCGCGCTCGCGTGGTCACGTACGGCTTCACGCCCGCCGCGGACGTCCGCGCGGCCGACGTTGTGTCCGCCGGGTTCGATGGCATGCGCTTCCGGCTGGTGACGCCCGATGGGTCGCGGCAGGTCTCGATCGGGGCCCTGGGGCGGCTCGCGGTCCACAACGGCCTGGCGGCCGTCGCTGCGGGCCTGGCTGCCGGGATGGGCCTGGACGAGGTGGTGCCGGGCCTGGCGGCCCCCTCCACGGCTCCGCACCGGTCTGTTGTGATCCGGGCCGCGGGTGTGGTGATCGTGGACGACTCCTACAACGCGGCACCCGGCTCCGTGCGGGCGGCCCTGGAGCTGATCGCCGGGCTGCCCGGTCGCCGCATCGCCGTGCTGGGCGAGCTGCGGGAGCTCGGGTCGGTCCATGACGCCGGCCATCGCGAGGTCGGCGAGGCTGCGGGCAAAGTGCTCGACCTGTTGGTCGTCGTGGACGGTGAATCCGGCGGCGCGGCCGCAGAGATCGTTGTGGGGGCACGGTCCGCAGGGCTGGCCGAGGATCGAATCCTCGCGGTCCCGGATGCGGCTGCCGCCGTGGAGGTCCTGCGTCCCCGGCTCGTCCCCGGCGACATCGTGCTGGTCAAGGCGTCGCGCGGCGTGGAGCTGGAGCGCGTGGTCGACGGCCTGGTGGCGGCCCTGGGCGGTCCGGAGGCAGGCGCGTGACGCTGGAGCTGATCCAGGGCCTGCTGCTGGCGTTCGCGCTGGTCGTGATCCTGATGCCGCCCTACATCCGGCTGCTCCAGCACTTCGGCTTCGCGAAGCAGATCCGGGAGGAGGGCCCGCAGAGCCACATGGTGAAGCGGGGAACGCCCACCATGGGTGGCCTCCTGGTCATCGCGGTGGTTCTCGGCATCTTCCTGCTCCTGCGCTGGCCAGTCGAGGGCGGCGTCATCGCGCCGCTTGCGACGCTGGCTCTGGTCGCCCTCCTGGGCGCCGCGGACGACTACCTCAACGCCCGGACCGGCGAGGGGATCCGCGCCCGGCAGAAGCTGCTGTGGCAGTCCGTGGTGGCGCTCGTGGTCGCGTTCCAGATCCAGAGCACGTACCAGATCACCGCGATCCGCGTCCCGTTCATCGGCGACGTCGGGATCGACCCCGTCGTCTACGTCTTCTTCGCGGCGTTCGCGATCGTGGCGGCGTCGAACGGCGTGAACATCACGGACGGCCTCGATGGGCTGGCCGGCGGGACGCTCGCCTTCGCCTTCGTGTCGTTCATGATCATCGCGCTGCTCAATGTGCCGGCCCAGCCGAACCTGGCCTTCCTGTGCGCCCTGATCATCGGCGCGCTGCTCGGGTTCCTGTGGTTCAACGTCCACCCGGCCCAGGTGTTCATGGGGGACTCGGGATCGCTCTCGCTCGGGGCGACCCTGGCCGTCATCGCGCTCATCACGGGCCAGATCCTCGTCCTGCCGATCATCGGTCTCATCTTCGTCGTCGAGACGATGTCGGACATCATCCAGATCGGCTACTTCAAGCTCTCGGGCGGGAAGCGCGTGTTCAGGATGGCGCCCCTCCACCACCACTTCGAGCTGGGCGGCTGGGACGAGGAGAAGATCACGCTCCGGTTCTGGATCGTGGGCATCCTGGCGGGGCTCATGGGTGTCACGCTGTTCATGGCTTCCATCCGTGCGCTCAACTGAGGCCGGCGCGGTGCGCCATCTCGACCTCGACGCCCTGACGCTGGCCGACGTTCGTGCCGGTGCCTTCGATGGGCGCCCGGTCACCGTGCTGGGGCTGGCCCGCAGCGGGATAGCGCTGGCGCGGTTCTTCGCGGACGCAGGTGCCCGCGTGACCGTGTACGACGGCAGGCCCGAGGATGACCTGGGGCGTGCGATCGAACAGCTGGCCGGGCGCGACGTGACGCTGCGGCTGGGCCCGGGCATTGACCCCGGGACCACCTGGGCCGGCGCCCACCTCGTTGCCACCTCGCCTTCGATCACCCCCGACTACCCGACCACGGAGCCGCGCCTGCGCTCGCAGCTGCAGGCTCTGGTTGCCGCGCATGCCTCGGGCGACCCCGGCGCTCCGCCGCTGGTCTCGGAGTCCGACCTGTTCCTGCGTCTGTGCCCGGCCCCGACAATCGGCGTGACGGGGACCAAGGGCAAGACCACGACGTCCTCGCTCGCGCACGCGATCCTGTCTGCGGACCCACTCCACCCGGCGCTCCTGGGCGGGAACATCGGCATTCCGCTGGTGGAGCGGCTGCCGGAGCTCACCCCGGATCACCGCGTGGTGGTCGAGCTGTCCGAGCTGCAGCTGCCGGCGCTCTCCCGCGGCACCACCGTGGCGGTCTACACCAACGTGACGTCGGATCACCTGGACCGGCATGGGAACGTGGACGCCTATCGGCGGGTCAAGCGGCGCCTGGCGGAGCTGGTGGACCCGGATGGCGCGCTCGTGCTCAACATCGAGGACCCGGTGGTTGGCGGCTACGCGGGGCTCGGGACGGCCCCGATCGTGCTGTACCGGCACGATCGGCCGCTGCCGGGCGGTCTGGGTGTGGTGGAGGGGTGGATCGTGTCCGCTGCCGTGGAGCGACTGCCGCTGGCCGGCGGCGGGACGGCAGCCACCGGTCCGGGCGGCGGGATCATGCCCGTGGACGAGCTGGGCATCCCAGGGCGCCACAACGTGTCCAACGCGCTGGCGGCCATCGCCGTGGGCCTGCTGTTTGGCGTTGCCCCAGATGCCATACGGCGCTCGGCTGCCGCCTTCACCGGCGTGGAGCACCGGCTCCAGCCCGTGGCGCTCCTGGACGGTGTCCGCTTCGTCGACGACTCGCAGGGAACGCAGCCCGACGCGGTGATGGCGGCGCTGCGGGCGTTCCCGGCCCCGGTGGTGCTGATCGCTGGTGGCCGCGACAAGGGCGTGGACCTCTCCGGGATGGCGCGGGTCGCCGCCGTGAGCGCCCACGCAGCCGTGCTCATCGGCGAGAGCGGCCCGATGATCGAGGGCCTCCTCCGCGCGGCCGGTCTGGCGCGTACCCGGCGGGCCGCGTCCATGGACGAGGCCGTGGCGGTCGCTGCCGAGCTGGCCCGCGATGCCCTGGCGGGATCTCCTGAGGGGACCGTCGCCACCGTGCTCCTGAGCCCGGCGGCCGCGTCGTTCGACATGTTCGAGGACTACGCGGCACGGGGCCGCGCGTTCATTGCCGCGGTCGCTCACCTCGCGGGTCGCGAACCCGGTGCCGGAGGACCCGCATGAGCACGACGCCCCTGTCGATCCCGCGCACGATCACCCGGTCACGGCCGAAGGACACCCTCCAGCGCGAGCGGCACGAACCCGAGTACGGGATCGTCGTCGCGGTCGTCGCCCTGGCGGCTATCGGGATCCTGATGGTCTATTCGTCGTCGGCGATGAAGGCTTTCCTGTCCAAGGAGGCGGACACATTCGCGATCGTCGGACCCCAGATCCTGTGGGCGGCGATCGGCATGGTGGCGATGGTCGTGATGATGAGGGTGGACTACCGCTGGCTCCGAGTGGCCTCCGTCCCGTTGTTCCTGATCGCCATCGTCGGTCTCATCCTCGTCTTCGTCCCGGCGCTCAACGTCGTCATCGGTGGATCGGCGAGATGGCTCAAGATCGGCCCGCTGCCGGCCGTCCACCCGGCCGAGTTCATGAAGCTGGCCCTGGTGATCTACCTCGCCCACTGGTTCGCCAAGCGGGGGAGCGCGGTCCACGGGTTCTGGTCAGGCACGGTGCCGTTCCTCGTGATCGTCGCGCCAGTCGTCGTCATGGTCCTCCTGGAGCCGGACCTCGGCACGTCGTCCGTGCTCGCGTTCACGGCCTTCACGATGTTCTTCCTGGCCGGCGCGAACGTGCTCCACCTGGTCGCGATGGCGGTCGCCGCGGTGCCGCTCGTGGCCGCCATGTTCCTGCAGGGCTACCAGGTGGACCGGATCACGGCCTGGCTGGACCCATGGAAATCCCCGTCTGGTCTCGGGTTCCACAGCATCCAGGGCTACCTGGCGCTGGCGCTGGGCGGCCTCCTGGGGGCGGGCCTTGGTGAGAGCCGTCTGGCGGGCGGCCTGTTCCTGCCCAACGCCTCCAACGACTTCATCTTCGCGATCATCGGCGAGGAGTTTGGCCTGCTTGGCGGCGGGCTGGTGATCGTCCTGTTCCTGACCGTCGGGTATCTCGGCATCCGCACGTCGCTGGGGGCACCGGACACGTTCGGAGCCCTGCTGGCCGCAGGGATCACTGCCTGGATCTGCATCCAGGCCTTCATCAACATCGGCGTCGTGGTGGGGCTGATCCCCGTCACGGGCATCCCGCTGCCGTTCGTCTCGGCCGGCGGTTCCTCGCTGATCGTCAGCTTTGCCGCCGTGGGCATCCTGCTCTCCATATCGCGAGAGACCGTCGAGAAAGGAACCTGGAACGATGCGCCTGCTGATCGCGGGCGGGGGAACGGGCGGTCACATCTACCCGGCCCTCGCCGTCGCCCGGTCGCTCCGCGCTCGAGCCGGCGCGCCTGACCTCGCCTGGCTCGGCGGTCATCGCGGCCTGGAGGGGACGATCGTCCCCGGGGCCGGGATCCCGCTCCGCCGGCTCGTCCTGCGCTCGCTCCGGTCCGTGGGTCGCGACGCGCACCTCGTGCTGGACCCAATCCGCCTCGCCCTGTCGATCCCGCAGGCCCTGATCCTGCTGCTCACACGGCGCCCGGCCGCGGTCTTCACCACCGGCGGCTACGTGGCCATCCCGACGATGCTGGCGGCCCGGTTCCTGCGGATCCCGACCGTGCTGTGGGATGGGAACGTGGTCCCGGGCCGGAGCGTCCGCCTCGTCGCGGGGTGGGCCACGGTCGTCGCCGTCAGCCATCCGGAGACGGCCGGGGCGCTCGGCCATCCCCGGACCTACGTGACCGGCACGCCGATCCGCTCCCTGGGGGGTGTGGACGTGGACGCCGCGCGGGCCCGTTTCGGGGGTGGTCCGGGCGAGCGCATCCTGCTGGTGTTCGGCGGGTCACAGGCCGTGCGCCGGATCAACGAGGCGGTCCTGGCGGCGCTGCCGCGGCTGGTGGAGCGCGTCCGCGTGGTGCACGTGACCGGCGACGCCGGGTACGGACCGGCGATCGCGGCACGGGAGGAGCTGCCGGTGGACCTGCAGGACCGCTACCGGCCGTTCGCGTTCCTCCACGACGAGATGACCGATGCGCTCGCCGCCGCGGACCTGGCGGTCGGCAGAGCCGGGGCGTCCACGCTGGCGGAGGCGGCGGCGTTCGCGCTGCCGACCGCGATCGTCCCGTACCCGCACGCGGCGGGGCACCAGCGTCGCAACGCGGAGGCGTACGCGGAAACGGGCGCGGCCGTCCTGATCGAGGATGAGGAGTTCGACGCGGATCGCCTGGTCGACGTCGCAGGGCTGCTGGCCGATCCCTCGCGCCACGCGCTGATGTCCGCCGCGGCCCGAGATGCGGCCAGACCGGCCGCCGCCGCCGCCGTTGGGGACCTGGTCATGGCGGTCGCCCTCCGCTCGGCGCTGCCGGCCCAGGCCGATGTTGACGCTGCCGCGCGCGGGAGCAGGACGTGACCGCCGCGTTCGACCCGTTCGCCTCCGGCACGGAGATCCAGCGCCGCATCGGCGTCAAGACCGTCCGGGACGAGCCGCTGGCCCGCTTCACCACGATGCGGGTGGGTGGTCCGGCCGACCTGTTCACGGTGGCGCACAACGCGTTCGAGTTGCGGGCCCTGGTCAGGTACGCGCGCGCTCGTGAGATTCCGTTCGCGATCCTGGGGCGGGGCAGCAACCTGGTGATCTCGGACGCGGGACTGCGGGGCCTCGTGATCCACGTGAAGGCCGAGGCGTCGCGGGTGGATGGGGAGCGGTACCACGCCGAGGCCGGCGTTCCGATGGCGCGGGCCGCCACGGAGACGCAGGGGGCGGGCCTGGCCGGGCTGGAGTACGGCCTCGCGATCCCGGGCACGGTCGGCGGCGCGGTGTGGGCCAACGCCGGGGCACACGGCAGCGACACGGCGGGCGTGCTGGAATCGGCGACCGTCCTCATGGGCGATGGCTCGGAGCGCGAGATGCCGGTCGATGAGCTTGGCCTCTCGTACCGCCACAGCCGGTTCAAGGACGCCGTCGCGAGTGGTCCCGCCGGCGATGCCGGGCCAGCGGAGATCGTCCTGGGCGCCGTGTTCCACCTGCGCCCGGCCGACCCGGACGAGATCCGGGCGCGGCTGGACGAGATCCGGCGGTGGCGCCGCGAGCACCAGCCGCTCGGGATCCCGTCAGCCGGCAGCGTCTTCCGGAACCCGCCGGGCGACTCCGCCGGCCGGTTGATCGATATCCTCGGGCTCAAGGGCCACCGGATCGGCGGTGCGGTGGTGTCCGAGAAGCACGCCAACTTCATCGTCAACGACCGCAAGGGGACGGCGGCCGATGTCCGGGCCCTCGCGGAGCACGTTCGCCGCGAGGTCCGCGAGCGCCACGGGATCGATCTCGCGTTCGAGATCGAGTTCGCGGGCGACTGGTCCGCCTGGCCGCCAGAGGAGACTGCCTGATGCCCGTGCCGCCGCTGGGTCACGTCCCTGCCGAGACTCCCGTGGTCGTGGTGTACGGCGGTCCGTCGGCCGAGCACGACGTGTCGATCGTCTCGGGGACGGCGATCGCGGACGCGCTGGAGGCCTCGGGCTACCCCGTGACGCAGTGGCTGATCGATCTCGGCGGCGGCTGGTGGCGGCTCCCGGCAGACCACCGGCGCCACGGCCGGCCGCCCGCCACCTACGACGAGCCGATCGCGCTCGGAGCCGCTGGGCCGCAGCCCGCCGCCACGGCCCTGGCCGAGCTGGTGGCGTCCGGTGACGGGCACCGGCCGGTCGTGTTCCTCGCTCTCCACGGGCCGTTCGGTGAGGACGGGACGGTCCAGGCCATGTGCGAGGCCGCGGGTCTTCCGTATACCGGGTCGGGGGTCGCGGCCAGCGCACTCGGCATGGACAAGGCGATCTTCAAGCGCCTGGTCCGTGGTCTCGGCCTGCCGGTCGTGGACTGGGTTGAGGTGCGGGCGTCGCGCTGGGCACAGGCGCCCGACGAGGTGCTGGCGGAGCTCGCCGCGTTCGCCGTCGCAACGCACGACCCGCGGCTCATGGTCAAGCCGTCGCGCCTGGGCAGCTCGCTCGGGATGACCCTCGCCCACACGGCTGACGAGCGGGCGGGCGCCCTCGACCAGGCCTTCCGGTTCGACGACCTGGTCCTGGTGGAGCGGTACCTCGCCGGCGCCCGGGACCTGGAGGTCGCGGTCATCGGCAATGAACCCGACGCGCTGGAGCTGTACGGGCCGGGCGAGATCCTGTCCGGTCACGAGTTCTACGACTACGCGGCGAAGTACACGCCGGGGATGTCCGAGACGAGCCAGGTGGCGGAGGTGACCCAGGCTCTGCGGGCGTCCATCCTCAAGCTGGCCCGCGACGCGTACCGGGCAATCGGTGCCGAGGGTTTTGCGCGGGTCGACTTCCTGCTCGCCGGCGACGCGCTGGTGATCTCGGAGATCAACACGATCCCCGGGTTCACCCCGATCAGCCTCTTTCCGACCCTCCCGGCCGCGGCCGGCTATGACTTCGCCTCCGTGTGCCGGCGCGTGATCGACCTTGCTCTGGAGCGCGACGCCAGCCGCATCCGACACCGGTTGACCCCGGCCGACCTGCCGCGATGATCAACCGGCCGTCCGGACGCCGCTCCACGCCCGCAGCGCGGCCGATCCGCCCCGCCGTGCTCCGCCCGGGCGGACGGCCCGGGGGCACCCGCAACCGGCGGACGCACCCCGTGCGCCGGGCGTCGGCCGGCCTGACGCCGGTTCGCGCGGGAGCCCTGCTTGCGCTCCTGGCCGGCATCGCGTGCCTGTACGGCATGGCGACCACGGAGGCCTTCAGAATCCAGCAGATCGACGTGACGGGGACGACATGGACGTCCGACCGCGAGATCCGTGCCGCACTCGCCGTCCCCGATGACCACAACGCGTTCGCGGTCCGGACTGCTGACCTGGCCCAACGCCTGCTCGGGATCCCGGCCGTGAGTGGTGCCGACGTGAGCGTGGCCCTCCCCGATGAGATCCGGGTGGCGGTCACCGAACGCGTGGCGCTGATGGCCTGGCAGGTCGCGGACCGCCGGTACCTCGTGGATGGGTCCGGGCTGGCCTTCGCTGAGCTGGACGGCACCGGGCCAGACGGCGCTGCGCTGCCGGTCATCGACGATCGCCGAGCGGCCTCGGCGAACCTGGGTGTCGGGACGGTGCTGGATTCCGTGACCCTCGACGCCGCCCTGCGGCTCGGCTCGCTGGTGCCGGCGGACATCGGCAGCTCGGCGGCGGGCCTCGACCTGCGCGTGGACGACACGGACGGCTTCGTGGTCCGGGGACGACCGACGGACTGGACGGCGGTGTTCGGCTTCTACACGCCGACGCTGCGAACGCCCGAACTGATCCCGGGCCAGGTGCGGCTGCTGCAGTACCTCCTGCTGGGACGCGAGGACGACGTGCTCAAGGTGATCCTGGCCGACGACCGCAGTGGTACGTATGTCCCGCGGTCGACCTCGGAGCCGGCCCCGGAACCATCGGCGACCCCAAAGCCATGATCGCCGCTACCCATCCGGCACCGACGGGAACCCGAGCGTCTGGTAGCGTTAGGGGAGCGTTCATCCGGACGGAGGCTGCCCGCCCGTGTTCCTGCCCCTCGTGGGTCTACTCGTCGGCGTCCTCGCGGGGCTCGTCCTCAACGTCAACGTCAGTTACGAGCTCTCCCGCTATTCGGCCGTGGCGATCCTCGCCGCGCTCGACTCCGTCCTCGGAGCCGTGCGCGCCGAACTCGACGGGGTCTACGACAATCGCGTCTTCATCAGCGGGTTCATCACCAACGCCGTGGTGGCGGTTCTCCTGACCTTCATCGGCGACCGGCTGGGTCTCGACCTGTATCTCGTGGCCCTCATCAACTTCGGGTTCCGCATCTTCAACAACGTCGCCCTCATCCGGCGGCACTTCATCTAGCAGCGAGGCACGACAGGCAGGTGGAACGGGAAGCGGTCCTCGTCGGCATCGACGTCGGCACGTCAAAGGTCTGCGCGCTCATCGGCGAGGTCAGCCGGGATGGGCGCCTGACGATCATGGGCCACGGGACCGTGCCCACGACCGGGCTCAAGAAGGGTGTCGTCGTCAACATCGACCAGTCCGTACGCTCGATCGCGGACGCCGTTGAACGGGCCGAGCGGCTGTCCGGCTGGAAGATCGACCGTGCGTTCGTGGGGGTCGGCGGACAACACGTCGAGAGCCTCAACTCCACGGGCCAGGTCGCCGTGACCGCGCACCACCGCGAGGTCACCCGCGAGGACATCAACCGTGCGATCGAGGTGGCCCGAGCCGTCTCGATCCCCAACAACCGGGACGTTCTCCACGTGGAGCGCCGCGGGTTCACCGTGGACGGCCAGGAGGGGGTCAAGGACCCGCTGGGCATGAGCGCCCTGCGGCTCGAGGTGGAGGCCCACATCGTCTCCGCGTCGGCGACGGCGGTCCAGAACCTGACCAAGTGCGTGGGGCTGGCCGGTGTCAAGATCGATGAGCTGGTGGTCAACGGGCTGGCCTCGGCGGAGGCGGTGGTCAGCGATACGGAGAAGGAGCTGGGCGTCGCCGTGGCGGACATCGGCGCGGGCACCATCGACCTCGTGCTGTTCGCCGATGGCTCACCGTTCCATACCGCGGTCCTGCCTGTGGGTGGCAACAACGTCACCAACGACGTGGCGATCGGCGTCAAGACGACCATCCAGGTCGCCGAGGAGCTCAAGGTCCGCCACGGCACCTGCGACCTGCGCAACATGGAGGACGAGCAGATCAGCGTCTCCGTCATCGGCGATGACGCGGGTCGCACGGTGAGCCGGGAGGAGCTGTGCCGGATCATCGAGGCGCGGATGCGCGAGACCTTCGAGATGCTCCGCGGCGAGATGGCGCGCAGCGGCCACGGGATGCTGCCGGCCGGGATCATCCTGACCGGCGGCGCGGCTCAGCTGGCCGGGACCGCCGAGCTGGGGCGGGAGGTCTTCCAGATGCCGGTGCGGGTGAGCGGTCCGGCGGCGATCGGCGGCCTGGTGGACACGATCCAGCTACCGCCCTACGCCACAGCCGTTGGTCTGCTGCGGTGGGGCGCCGCGCAGATCGTGGTCGGCGAGCCGCTCCGGTACGAGTCTGCTCCCGGCGGGGGCGGCTTCGGGCGGCTCCGGGACGCCATCCGCAACATCTTCCCGTAGGCGGCGGGTCGTCGTGCGCTCCCTGGAGCTGGAGGTCCGCACCGGTCGTGATCGCGGGTTCACGGACCTGACACCGGCCTGCGCCCGGTTCGCGGCGGATGCCTCCGGCGGCGGGGATGGCCTTCTGTCGGTCTTCATCCCGCACTCCACCGCGGGTCTCGTGGTGCTGGAGCTTGGCGCGGGCTCCGAAGCCGACGCGACGCGGGCGCTCGACAGGCTGCTGCCGCGGGACGACCACTGGTCGCACCGCCACGGCGCCCCCGGGCACGGGGCGGATCACGTCCTGCCGCTCCTTGCCTCCCCATCGCTGACGGTGCCGGTCCTCGACGGTCAACTGACGCTGGGGACGTGGCAGTCGATCACGTTGCTGGACCCCAACGAGGACAGCGCGACGCGGCGCGTCAGGCTCAGCTTTCTGTCCGGCTGACAGTTCCCGCCGGCGAGATCCTCGAAACGCGGACGACCGCAGCGCGATCTGATGGGTATACTCCGCGCACATCCGTGAGACCCGCCGCGGCGCCGGACCACCGACACCGGAGCTGCACGGGCCGAGACCCCGACCGTCCTTACGCCAGGCCTTCACAACCGCCGAGGAGAGCGCCGATGCCGCTGCGTTCCGATTCCGAAAACTTCGCCCTCATCCGCGTCATCGGCGTCGGCGGCGGCGGCAGCAATGCGGTCAACCGGATGATCCGGGCCGAGATGATGGGCGTCGAGTTCATCGCCTGCAACACGGACGCCCAGGCCCTGCTGCAGTCGGATGCCCCGCACAAGATCCGCATCGGCGACAAGATCACCCGTGGCCTTGGGGCCGGCGGTGATGCCTCCATCGGGGCGCGCGCGGCTGACGAGGACCGGGACAAGATCGCGGACGCCCTCGCGGACTCGGACATGGTGTTCATCACGGCGGGCCTCGGCGGCGGGACGGGTTCCGGCGCGGCCCCGGTCGTGGCGGAGATCGCCAAGGAGCAGGGCGCCCTCACCATCGGCGTCGTGACCAAGCCGTTCAGCTTCGAGGGCAGCCGGCGCAAGCTCATCGCGGAGAAGGCGGCCGAGGACCTCAAGACGAAGGTCGACACGCTCATCACCATCCCCAACGACCGTCTCCGGGACGTCGTGCAGAAGAACACCTCGATCGTCGATGCGTTCCGCGTCGTGGACGACGTCCTGCGGCAGGGTGTCGCCGGCATCAGCGACATCATCACGGTGCCGGGGCTCATCAACCTGGACTTCGCCGACGTGCGCACGATCATGAAGGACGCCGGCTCGGCGCTCATGGGCATCGGCCGCGCAGCCGGCGACAACCGGGCGCTCGAGGCTGCCCGCCAGGCCGTGGCCAGCCCGCTGCTCGAGGTCAACATCTCCGGCGCGCAGGGGATCCTGTTCAACATCGCCGGCTCCTCGAGCCTCACCCTGTGGGAGGTCACCGAAGCCGCCGAGGAGATCCGCGCCGCAGCCGATCCCGAGGCGAACATCATCTTCGGGACCAGCTTCAACGAGCGTCTGGGCGAAGAGGTCATGATCACCGTCATTGCCACCGGCTTCGACGGCCGGCGCCGCCCCGAGGCCTCCCGGGTCGCGGCGGATGAGCGGGTCGGGACGGCCGTGGGCTCGCGTCCGGCCGCTGCCTTCGCCGCAGGCGGAGCCACGATCCCGGCGCGGGACTTCCTCGAGGAGCTGGAGCGCCAGCGATCAGAGTCCGACACCAAGGCACGGACACCGGACGAGGGCGTGGGCGCCCTGGTTCGCCCCGAGCGATCCGTCGGGGAGCCGGCCGCGCGCCGCACCCCCTCCTACGACGCGGACGATCTCGAGATCCCGAGCTTCCTTCGGCGCAAGTAGCCGCGTCGCCGGGTGAGCGCCAGTTCACGCGCGCCCGGCTGAGCTGCCAGTGACCGATCCCGCTCTCGACCCGCGCGAGGTCGATGCGTTCCGGCGCGCCCGGGATGAGGTGCTGGCACGGATCGCCGGTGCAGCCGAGCGGGTCGGACGGGATCCCGCCGGCGTCAGCCTCGTCGCGGTATCCAAGACCGTGCCTGCCGCCCGGGTGCGGGCCGCCGTGGCCGCGGGCCTGGACGTCCTGGGCGAGAACCGCGTCCAGGAGGCCGCCGCGAAGGTCCCGGAGGTGCCGGGCGCATCGTGGCAGCTCGTCGGTCCCCTCCAGGCCAACAAGGCCCGGCGCGCGATCGAGCTGTTCGACCTGGTCCAGACCGTTGATACCGATGATCTGGCGCGACGGCTGGACCGGATCGCCGGCGAGGTGCGCCCCGGGCGGCCTCTCCCGGTCCTGCTCCAGGTGAACGTGGGCGACGATCCGGCCAAGGCGGGGTTCCGGCCCGATTCCGTCGCGGCCGTGCTGCCCGGGATACTCGCCCTGTCGAACGTGCGCGTGGACGGGCTGATGACCATCGGGCGGCTCGTGGACACAGCCGAGGCGGCGCGCCCCACGTTCCGGGCCCTGCGGGATCTCTCGGTCTCGCTGCGGGCCGTCCACCCGGCCCTCGGAGCCGCGCTCTCCATGGGGATGACCGACGACTACGAGGTGGCCGTGGAGGAGGGCGCGACGGTGGTCCGGGTGGGCCGCGCGCTGTTCGGTGAGCGAGGCATGCCAGGGCGGACGATCCCCTGAGCAGGTCGGACCCAGGGGAGGTGCGCTTCTCGGTGCGCCTCACGCCCCGTGGCGGCGCGGATCGCGTCGACGGGGTGGTGGAAGGCGTGCTGCGGGTGCGGGTGGCGGCGCCGGCCGTGGATGGGGCCGCCAACCAGGCGCTGGTCCGGCTTCTCGCCGGCGAGCTGGGTGTGGCGCGGCGCAACGTCCGGCTGGTGGCCGGAACCACCGCCCGGACCAAGCTCGTGGCGGTGGACGACCTGCCGGTCGAACACCTGGTGGCGCGGTGGCCGGGCATCAGGGTCTGACGCGCGGATCGCGCCGGCCACGCTAGAATGCGAGTCGTTTCGAGGGCGATTAGCTCAGTTGGTTAGAGCGCACGGTTCACATCCGTGAGGTCACTGGTTCGAGTCCAGTATCGCCCACCACCGCGCCACCCAGGGCGGAGCCGCCAGGCTCCGCCTTCCGCGCTCACCGGCCGTCCCGCCAGACCGCCCGCTCCGAGGTCGATATCACGCAGTCCTCCGACCGGGTCTCCGCCGGTAGTCCTCTGCCCGCCAGTGGCCCTCGGCCCGCCCGGAGCGTGGTCTGGGCGGGCTACGCCTCGTTCTTCCTGGTTGGCTGGTGCATGCTCCTCGCCCCGTCGCTCATCCGGGACATCGAGGCCGAGTATTCGAAGTCGGACGCCGCGATGGGGCTGGCCTACCTCCTGTTCAGCCTGGCGTGGGTGAGCGGCACGATCTCGTCGGGTGTGCTCGCTGCCCACCTGCCCCGGCGCCTGCTCATGGGTGGCAGCCCCGTTCTCATCGCACTCGGCCTGGCCGTGATGGCGGCCGCCGGTGCCTGGGGCGTCTTCCTCGCCGGGTTCCTCGTGTTCGGGTTCGGCCTCGGGATCATCGACTCCGGCATGAACGCCGTGTTCATGGACCTCTTCCCGACACGCCAGGCCGCGGCCCTGAACAGGTTGCACCTGTGGGTCGCGGTCGGCGCCCTCGCCGGTCCGGTCACGATCGGGCGCATGGTCGGCGCCGGCGTTCCGTGGCAGTCGGTGGTTGCCGCGACCGCCGCGGGTGCTGCGATCATCGCCGTGGCGCTGCTGAGTCGGCGCCTGCCGCCGACGCAGCATGGACCGGTCGAGTCCGCGACGGGGACGCAGCGGGCCGCGGTGTCGTTCCCGGCAAAGCGCCACGTGCCGCTGCCGGTTCTGCTCCTCTCCATCGCGATCGGGTGCTACGTGGCGACGGAGATGGGCGTCACCGGCTGGCTGGTCCGATACCTGGACGACGTCCCGATCGAGGTTGCGACCCTGGCCCTGTCGCTGTTCTGGGGCGGCGTGGCCGTCGGCCGACTGCTCACGTCGTACCTCGCCGATCGCTTCGGAGCGGTCGTCCTCGCCGCGACCTGGTCGGTCGTCTTCGGCGTCGCCATCCTCGCGTCACTGGTGGCCCCGACCGTCTGGATCGCGATCGCCTGCTTCGCGATCGCGGGCCTGGCCGCCGGACCCGTGTACCCGATGATCATGGCGATCGGCGGGTCCCTGTACCCCGACCGGACGAGCATGGTGAGCTCCGTCCTCGCCTCCGCGGCGATCGTCGGGTCGATCGTCTACCCGCCGCTCATGGGCCCGCTGTCCGAGACCGCGGGTCTGGCGGTGGGCATCCTGGGTGCCGCCCTGTTCTCCTTTGCGGCCGCGGCGCTCATCTTCATGGCCGCTCGGATGGCGCGAGCCGGGCGGAGCGTCACACTCGCCGGAACCCGCGCGTCGCATGGATGAGCAACCTCCTCGCCCAGCGGACCTCCTCCCCGCCTGACGAGGTTGGACCGTAGATCGAGAGGCCCCTCGCGTTCGTCGAGGGGCCTCTCGGCGTCTGGGAACTCGCGATCGTGGATGGCCGCCGTGGCCGCCCCGCCGCCATGGCCCGCCAGATCTGTCAGCCCGCGGCCAGCCGCCGAAGCACTGCCGGCAGGATGCCGCCCTGGCGCAGGTACTCCACGTCGATCGGGCCGTCCAGGCGGGCGATCGCCCGGAATGTCCGTTCCGATGCGTCTTCATCCGAGCGCGCCAGGATGGTCACGACCTGGCGTGGCGAGATGTCCGAGAGCCCCGTGATCGTGAGGGCCTCCCGTCCGGTGAGTCCCAGCGACGAGGCGCTCTCGCCCGGCAGGAACTGGAGCGGCAGCACGCCCATCCCGACGAGGTTGGAGCGGTGGATCCGCTCGTAGCTCTCGGCGATCACGGCGCGAACCCCCAGGAGCGCGGTTCCCTTGGCCGCCCAGTCGCGCGAGGAACCGGAGCCGTACTCGCGGCCCGCAACGATCACGAGCGGGACACCATCGTCCCGGTAGCGCATCGCCGCGTCGTAGATGAAGGTCTGCTCGCCGTCGGGCAGGTGGACCGTGTACGGCCCCTCCTTGCCCTCGACCAGCCTGTTGCGGAGCCGGATGTTGCCGAAGGTCCCCCGCATCATCACCTCGTGGTGCCCGCGACGGGCTCCGTACGAGTTGAAGTCGAGCGGTGCGACGCCCTGCTCCTGCAGCCACCGTCCGGCCGGCGACCAGGCGGCGATCGAGCCCGCTGGGCTGATGTGGTCCGTCGTGACGGAGTCGCCGAGCAGCGCCAGGACACGGGCGCCCTCGATGTCGACCAGGGGTTCGGGTTCCGCGGTGAGCCCCTGGAAGAAGGGCGGGTTCGCGATATAGGTCGAGGCGGCCTCCCAGGCGTAGCGGTCGCCGTCCGGGACCTCGATCGCCTGCCAGCGCTCGTCGCCGTCGAACACCGAGGCGTACGTGGCCCGGAAGAGCTCCGCGTCGATCGTGTCGCCCACGACCTGCCGCACCTCCTCCGGCGTCGGCCAGATCTCGGACAGCATGACCGGCGACCCGTCGGAGTCGGTGCCAAGAGGCTGGGTCGTGAGGTCAATGTCAACGCGGCCGGCCAGGGCGAACGCCACCACGAGGGGCGGCGAGGCGAGGTAGGCGGCCCGGACGAGCGCGTGGACCCGTCCCTCGAAGTTGCGATTGCCTGACAGCACGGCCGCCACCACGAGCTCGCCGGAGTCGATCGCCTGCGCCACGGGCTCGTCGAGGGGACCCGAGTTGCCGATGCAGGTCGTGCAGCCGTAGCCGGCCAGGGCGAAGCCGAGGTCCGCGAGCGGCTCGATGAGACCTGCCCGCTCGAGGTAGCCGGTGACGGCCCTGGAGCCCGGGGCCAGCGAGGTCTTCACGACGGGGGAGACGGACAGCCCACGGGCGACGGCGTTCCGCGCCAGGAGGCCGGCACCCACCATGACCATCGGGTTCGATGTGTTGGTGCAGGAGGTGATGGCGGCGATGGTCACGGTCCCGTGGCCGACCTGCGCGGGACCGCTGGCCGTCTCGACGACAACCGGCGTCGTGCCGACGGTATCCGGGTACGCCGCGCGGAAGTTGTCGCCGACGCCGGCGAGGCCGACGCGGTCCTGCGGGCGCCGCGGCCCCGCGAGCGAGGGCTCCACGGTGCCGAGGTCCAGCTCGAGGGCGACGTCGAACTCCGGCCCGTGGCCGGGCTCGCGCCACAGGCCCTGGGCCTTCGCATAGCGCTCCACGAGGGCCACGCGTTCCGCCGGGCGGCCCGTGAGACGGAGGTAGGCGAGCGTCTCGTCGTCGATGGGGAAGAGCGTGGAGGTTGCCCCGAACTCCGGGCTCATGTTCGAGATCGTGGCCCGGTCCGCCAGCGACAACCCGGCGAGGCCGTCCCCGGCGAACTCCACGAACGACCCGACCACGCCGAACGCGCGCAGCATCTCGGTGATGACGAGCACGAGGTCGGTGGCGGTCGCGGCCCTGGGCAGCTCGCCGTGCAGGCGCACGCCCACGATCCGCGGCATCGGCTGGTACAGCGGCTGGCCGAGCAGCACGGCCTCGGCCTCGATCCCGCCCACGCCGTAGCCCAGGACGCCGAGCCCGTTGATCATCGTGGTGTGGGAATCCGTCCCGACGAGGGTGTCCGGGAAGGCGACCCGCCCGCCGTCGTCCGTGCGGTCCGCCACGACCGTGGCCAGGTGCTCGAGGTTGACCTGGTGGATGATGCCCGTCCCCGGCGGGACCACCCGCAGGTCCCGGAATGCCGTCTGGGCCCAGCGCAGCAGCTGGTAGCGCTCGCCGTTGCGCTCGTACTCGCGCTCCATGTTGAACGCCAACGCACCGGGGCCGCCCCATGCGTCGATCTGGACCGAGTGGTCGATGATGAGATCCGCGGGCACGAGAGGGTTCACCCGCGCGGGATCGCCGCCGAGCCCTGCCATCGCGTCGCGCATCGCCGCCAGGTCCACCACCGCCGGCACGCCGGTGAAGTCCTGGAGCACGACACGGCCGGGCATGAACGGCACCTCGGCCTCGCCCCCCGCGCCCGGTCGCCACGCCGCGAGGGTTGCGACGTCCTCCTCCCGCACGATGCCATCGCCAGCGTGGCGGAGCACGTTCTCCAGCAGGATCTTGAGGGTCATCGGCGCCCGGCCGAGGTCCACGCCCAGCTCGAGTCCGGACGTGGTGAGGACGGATAGCCGGTAGTGGTCGGGGAGGCCGGCGCCGAGGGGGGAGCGGGCGCCGAATGCGCTGGGCGTGGTCATGTGCTCAATCTCCACTATGGGGATCGGGCGATGAGGGTGCGCCCTCTGACCGCTCGCTACACTCGTCGGGTGCAAATGTACAACAAGAGCCGTTTCCCGGGTTGCGAGCCCGTCCGATGAGAGCCTGGGACGAGGCCGAGGCCGCGGCCCTCCGCGCAGCCGAGCGACGGGCCGCCAGCCACGAGGAGACGCTCGCGGAGATCGAGGAGGAGGGGATCGCCCTGGATCCCCCGGTGCCCGGGCGGCACCGACACGGGGACCTCGAACACGAGAGCGATCACGATCACCCGCACGTGCACTCGACGCCCGGCGAACGCCCGGTCACCGGGATCGTCGGCGCCGGGGCCGTGGGCCTGGCCCTCGGCGTCGCGCTGCACCGCGCCGGCTGGCCGGTGGGCGCGGTTGCGTCGCGGGACCTCGCCCGCCGCGAACGATTCCGGGAGCACGTCCCGGAGGTCCGTGCGTTCGCGGAGCCCGAAGCGCTGCTGGACGACGTGGAGCTGGTCATCCTCGCGGTGCCGGACGACGTCCTGCCGTCGCTCGCTGCGTCCCTGCGCATGTACGCGGGCCAGGCGATGATCCACACGAGCGGCCTGCTGGGCGCCGAGGTGCTCCGGCCGGCGATGGCGGCCGGGACACAGGCCGGGGCGTTCCACCCGCTGGTGGCGTTCGCCGACCTGGACCGGGCGCTCGCGGCCATCCCTGGCGCGACGATCGCGATCGAGGGCGACGACGAGCTGGTCGCGCACCTCGCGGACATGGCGGAGGCCATCGGCGGGGTGCCGGTTCGCCTGGCCACCGGCTCCAAGGCCGCCTACCACGCAGCGGCCGTCCTGGCGGCCGGTGGCGTCATCGCGCTCCTGGACACGATCCGTGAGGTGGCCGCGGTCATGGGCCTGGACGAGGCGGGCGCCCTCGGGATCTACCTGCCGCTCCTGGAGCAGACCGTGGCCAACGCGCGTGCGCTCGGGATCGCGGCCGCGCTCACCGGCCCGGCGATCCGCGGCGATGCGGGCACCGTGGGCATGCACCTCGAGGCGCTGGCGGCGAGCGCCCCTGAGGCGTTGCCCGTGTACCGGGCCCTGGTCGACCGGTCGGTCGCCATCGCGATCGAGCGGGGCGCCCTGTCACCGGAAGCGTCCGAACGCCTCCGTACCGCACTTGCGGGGAGCCCGTGACGCGGTACGATGCGGTCATGCAGCACAGCATCGCCGCCCGGTACGCGGCATGGCCGGCACGCTACAACCACCCGTCGGCCAGGGCCCGCGAGCGGCGACTCGGCCTGCACCCCGGATCCGTCTTCGTGGCCGCCTCGCCGCGCCGCACCGTGCTCCTCCGTCCGGATGTGGGGCCGCTGACCGCGCTGCGCGCGCCGTGGCGCTCGCTCACCATCGCGCCGGCCCGCCCCGTCCGCAACGGGCGCCCGCGACACGCGGCCGGCATGGCCTGGACGAGCATCCACCGCGCCGGAGGCCCACATCGCTCGTCCGTGGCGCCGGCGTGGCCCGCCTGAGACAGGCAACAGCCACCTCCGCCGGCGGCATCGTCATCCGCTTCGATGGGGCCGGCCCCCAGCTTGTCGTCGGCAAGCGTCTCCGTGAGCGCGATGGGGTCACCTGGACCCTTCCCAAGGGAACGCCGCATCCCGGTGAGACCACCGAGGAGACCGCGCTCCGGGAGGTGACGGAGGAATCGGGCCTCGAGGTCGGCATCGTCCGCCCGTTCGATTCGATCGCCTACACGTTCGTGCAGGGCCGCACGCGCATCCACAAGACGGTCCACTACTTCCTGATGGTCCCCACCGGCGGAGACCTCGCGCGCCATGACCACGAGTTCGACGAGGTTCGCTGGATCGGGTTCGACGAGGCCGCCACGATGCTGACGTTCGAGACGGAGCGGGCGCTGGTCGCCCGGGCCGCCACGGCGGCCACCGACGGCACCTTCCCCGGAGCGGGCTCCACCACGAGGCAGACCGAACCATGACCAAACCCGCCGATCCGCTGGCCACGCCGCTTCTCGATCGCCATGAGGCGCTGGGCGCCAAGGTGGTGGAGTTCGCCGGCTGGCTGATGCCGATCCAGTACACCGGCATCCTCGAGGAGCATCGGGCCGTTCGCGCCGCCGCCGGTCTGTTCGACCTCTCGCACATGGGCGAGCTGTTCGTGGAGGGTCCCGAGGCGGGCGCCGCGCTGGCGGCGGCGCTGGTGACGGACCCGCCGGCGCTGGAGGTGGGCCGTGCCCACTACTCGATGATCTGCGCCTCCGACGGCGGGATCCTGGACGACCTCATCGTCTACCGGCTGGCCGAGGACCGGTTCATGGTGGTGGCCAACGCCTCCAACTACCGGGTCGTGTCCGATGCGCTCGTCGAGCGCCTCGACGGGTTCCGCGTGGTCCTGGACGACCGCTCGCTGGCGACTGGCCTGGTGGCGGTCCAGGGCCCGCGTTCGCAGGAGGTCCTCGGGTCGCTCACGGACCTTGACCTCGATGCCGTCCGCTACTACGGGATCGCGGAGGGGACCGTCGCCGGCGTGCGCGCGCTGGTCGCGCGCACCGGGTACACCGGGGAGGACGGCTTCGAGGCCTTCGTGGACGCCGGCCAGGCGGGTGCCGTCTGGGACGCCATGCTCGAGGCCGGCCGTCCACACGGACTGGTACCAGTGGGTCTCGGCGCCCGCGACACGCTCCGCCTGGAGGCCGGCATGCCGCTCTACGGCAACGAGCTGGACCGCACGACCAACCCCTTCGAGGCCGGCCTGGGCCGTGTCGTCAAGCTGGGCAAGCCGGGCGACTTCACGGGTCGCGCCGCGCTCGAGGCCGTGGCGCGCGACGGCGTCGGTCGACGGCTGGTCGGCCTCGTCCTGCGCGAGCGGGGCATCGCCCGCCACGGGTATCCCGTGCTGGATGACGCCGGCACGACCGGGGTCGTCACCTCCGGCACGATGTCGCCCACGCTCGGGTCGGCGATCGCGATGGCCTATGTCGCCCCCGCCCATGTGGAACCCGGTACGATGCTGGCAATCGAGATCCGGGGTGCCCGCGTCGCCGCCGAGGTCGTACCACTTCCGTTCTACAAGCGGCCCGCCTGACGTCGGATGGGCCCGATGACCCGCCCGCCTCGCACCCACGTCCACGCGCCAGCCCGCGGCTCCCGCCGCGGTACACCACGGAGGAACCTGCCCGATGGTCCCCGGCGACCTGCGCTACACCAAGGAACACGAATGGATCCGCGTCGAGGGTGAGGAGGCCGTCATCGGCATCACCCAGTACGCGGCGGACCAGCTGGGCGACATCGTCTTCGTCGAGCTGCCGGACACTGGCCGGGCTCTCGAGCAGGCCGCCACCTTCGGAGTGGTGGAGTCCGTGAAGGCAGTCAGCGACCTGTTCGCGCCCGTCTCCGGCGAGGTGACCGCCGGTAACGACAACCTGGGCGGTACGCCCGAGGTCGTCAACACGGACCCGTATGGCGAGGGATGGCTGGTGCGCGTGCGGCTGGCCGACGCGTCCCAGCTGGATTCCCTGCTCGACGCCGCCGCGTACGAGCAGCTGATCGCCGAGGGCTGATCGCATGCCGTATGGCCCGCATGCTGCCGACGACCGGGCGCGAATGCTCGACACCATCGGCATCACCTCCGTTGACGAGCTGTTCGAGGACATCCCTGACGCGCTGCGGGCAGGCCCGCTCGCCCTTGACGAGCCCGAGCCCGAGCTGGCGCTCTCGGCCCGGCTCGAGGCGCTGGCGGCGCGCAACCGCGTCGACCTGGCGAGCTTCCTGGGGGCCGGCGCCTACCGTCACTGGACGCCCGCAGTGGTGGACCAGATGCTGCTCCGCGGGGAGTGGTATACGGCCTACACGCCCTACCAGCCGGAGGTGAGCCAGGGCACGCTGCAGAGCATCTACGAGTACCAGTCGCTGCTTGCCGAGCTGACGGGCCTGGATGTGGTCTCCGCCTCACATTACGACGGCGGCGCCGCCACGGCCGAGGCCGCGCTCATGACCTGTCGGGCGACCCGGCGAGAGCGGATCCTTGTGTCGCGTGGCGTACATCCCCACTACCGAGGGACCCTCGCGACCTACGCGGACGGTGCCGGGCTGGTCGCCGACGAGATCCCGCTGGTCGCCGACGGGCCCCTTGCGGGAACGACGGACCTCGAGGCGCTTGCCCGCCTGCTGGCCGATCCGGCCCGACCAGTGGCCGGGGTCGTGGTGGCGCAGCCCAACGTCCTGGGGCTGCTGGAGGACATGCCCGAGGTGGGCCGGCTCGCACACGATGCGGGCGCCCTCTTCGTCAGCGTCATCGAGCCCGTCTCGCTGGCCGTGCTGGCACCCCCAGGCGAGTACGGCGCGGACATCGCGGCCGGGGAGGGCCAGCCCCTGGGCATCCCGCTCCAGTACGGGGGACCGTATCTCGGCATCGTGTCCTGCACGAACGCGCTCGTGCGCCAGATCCCCGGGCGGCTTGTCGGTCAGACCACCGACCTGGAAGGGCGGCGTGCGTTCGTCATGACGATGCGGGCCCGGGAGCAGGACATCCGCCGCGAGAAGGCGGCCAGCAACATCTGCACCAACCAGGCGCTCCTGGCGCTTGCGGCGTCCATCTACCTCGCCGCGATCGGCCCCCACGGGCTGCGGGACGTGGCCGCCACGGGGGCGTCCCGGGCCGCCGAGCTGGAGGCCGCCCTGGCGGGTGTCGGAGTGCCGCGCCTTCACTCGGGCGCCTACCTCAACGAGTTCGTCGTCCAGGTCCCGAACGCCCAGGCCGTCCACGAGGGGCTCCTGGACCGGGGCGTCCTCGCCGGGATCCCCACGGCTCGATTCCTGCCGGACGAGCCGGCCCTCGCAGACGGTCTCCTGGTCTGCGCGACGGAGGTCACGACCGCCGCCGAGATCGAGCAGTTCGCAACCGCGCTCCGGGCCGAGCTGGCCGGCGCCGCGGTGGCCGGAGGTGTCCGGTGAACGTCGTCGGCGAGCGCCTGCAGCCCACCTTGTTCGAACTCAGCCGTCCCGGGCGGGGCGGCGGCAAGATCCCGCATCCGCCGGCAGATGCCCTCGACCGGATCCCGGCCGCGGCGCTTCGCGCCAGCCCGCCCGCCCTGCCGGAGCTGTCCGAGCCGGAGGTCGTCCGTCATTACGTCAACCTCTCCTCGCTGAACTACTCCGTGGACTCGGGGTTCTACCCGTTGGGCTCCTGCACGATGAAGTTCAACCCCAAGCTCAACGAGTGGGCGGCGCGCCTGCCCGGTTTCGCCGGACTCCACCCGATGGCGCCGGACACCCTGGCGCAGGGAACGCTCGAGCTGCTGTTCGAGCTGGAGGCGATGCTGGCCGAGATCAGCGGCATGGCAGCCGTGACGCTGCAGCCCGCGGCCGGGGCCCACGGCGAGCTGACCGGAATCCTCATGATCCGGGCCTACCATCGGTCCCGCGGGGACCTGGACCGCACCGAGGTTCTGGTGCCGGACTCCTCGCACGGCACCAACCCGGCAACGGCAACGATGGCCGGCTTCCGGACGATCACCATCCCGTCCGCGTCGGACGGTGGCGTGGACCTGGACGCCTTCAGGGCTGCCCTGGGGCCCAGGACCGCCGCGATCATGATCACCAACCCGTCCACGCTCGGCCTCTTCGAGCGGCAGATCGGGGAGCTGCTCGAGGCGACCCATGCCGCCGGTGCGCTCGCCTACATGGACGGGGCGAACCTGAACGCCATCCTCGGCCGGTTCCGACCGGGCGAAGCCGGATTTGACGTCATGCACTTCAACGTCCACAAGACGTTCAGCACACCCCATGGCGGCGGCGGGCCGGGTGCCGGGCCGGTTGGGGTCGGGGCGAACCTCGTGCCCTTCCTGCCGAGCCCGCGCGTCCTGCGCGAGCCCGGCGGCACCTACCGGCTCGAGCGCGACGGGGAGCGCCCCACGTCCATCGGGCGGATCCGCTCCTTCGTCGGCAGCACCGGCGTCCTGGTCCGGGCGTACGCGTACATCCGGGCCCACGGGGCGTCGGGCCTGCGCGAGGTCAGCGACGATGCCGTGCTGGCCGCGAACTACCTCAAGGCACGGCTCTCGTCCGCGTATCTCGTCCCGTTCGAGCGCGCGTGCAAGCACGAGTTCGTTGCCTCTGCCGCGGACATCAAGCACCGCACGGGCGTCCGCACCCTCGACATTGCGAAGCGGCTGATCGACAAGGGCTACCACCCGCCGACGATCTACTTCCCGCTGACAGTCGAGGAAGGGATGCTGATCGAGCCGACCGAGACCGAGTCGCTCGAGACCCTCGACGGGTTCGTGGACGCCATGCTGGAGATCGCCCGCGAGGCGGAGACGGAGCCGGACACCGTGACCGGCGCCCCGCACACGGCCCCGGTCCGTCGGCTGGACGAGGCGACCGCCGCGCGGCAGCCGAACCTGCGCTGGCGGGGCATGGCCGGCACCCACGCGCCGTGTCCGGACTGATCAAGCCGCGCCGCCGGTCGTCCCGGCGAGCCCATCGTTCGAGGTGGGCGTTCGGGGGACGCGCGGCTGTCGCATACGTGCTCGACGGATCCGTGTTTGACACCGGTTGCAAGTCCGCTATGCTCCGGCGCGATGGTTGGTAGAAGCCTCCGCCAGATCGTCTGGGCGCGTCTCCGGCGCGATCGCGTCGCGATGGGTGCTTTGACGATCCTCGTGGCGTACTACGCGATCGCCCTGTTCGGGCCGTTCGTCGCTGGCCTGGTCAATATCGACCCCTACCGCTTTGACCCGGGTGCGATCAGCGACCTGGGTGGACGCCCCAACGGGGACTGGGGCGGTATCACCCCTTCGCACCCGCTGGGGGTCGAGTGGGGCACCGGTCGGGATATCGCCGCCCAGCTCCTGTACGGCCTGCGGATCTCCCTCGTGATCGCGACCAGCGCCACGTTCATCACCGTCACGCTCGGGACCGTCATCGGCATCGTCGCCGGCTATACCGGTGGCAAGACCGACAACATCATCGGCCGCCTGATGGACCTGGTGCTCGCGTTCCCCACGCTGCTCATCATCCTGGCCCTGTCCGGGGTCCTCACGCAGCGTCTGACGGCGCTGGGGGTGCCTGAAGGCAACCCGTCACGGATCCTCTACCTGATCCTCGTGATCAGCATCTTCGGCTGGCCCTACCTCGCGCGGATCGTGCGGGGCCAGGTGCTCAGCTTCCGCGAACGCGAGTTCGTCGAGGCCGCGGTCGCCATGGGGTCGAGCAAGCGCCGGATCCTGTTCACCGAGATCCTTCCGAACCTGTGGGCGCCGATCCTGGTCTATGCGTCGCTGACGCTGCCCGCGTACATCGGCCTGGAGGCTGCCCTCTCGTTCCTGGGAGTGGGCGTGATCCCGCCGGAAACGACGTTCGGCGCGATGCTCGCCAACTCGGTGGCGTACTTCAACGTCGTCCCAACGTACCTGTTCATCCCGGGCAGCCTTCTCGTCATCCTCGTTGTCTCGTTCAACCTGTTCGGCGACTCGCTCCGGGATGCCATGGATCCGAAGAGTGTTCACTGAAGCGCTCGCCGGCGCACCGCCGTGCCTGGCAGCGACTCCCGGGCGCGTGCGCCCTTTCCCCACGTGTACCATCATGCAACTGGGCCGGATCGTTCCGGCAAGAACCTGGAGGAGGTAACTAGATGGTCAGATCAGAAACGCGCTGGCTGCGCGGCGTGACGCTGGGCGTCGTCGCCGCGCTGGCCGTGGCGGCGTGCGGTGGCTCGACCGCCACCAATGCACCGGCCACACCGGCCGCTTCAACGGAGCCGGGTGCGACAGCCGCGCCGGCCACCGAGGCCCCGCCCGCGGGTCCGACCCCCGGTGGAACGGTCTATCTGCTCACTTCGGCTGAGCAGTTCAACCGCGTCGATCCGCAGCGCGCCTATACCGGCGAAGACCTGGCGCTGTTCTCGGCCACGATCTTCCGGTCGCTCACGGCATACACCTACTCGGCCGACAACGCCGAGGCATCGGTGCTCGTGCCGGACCTCGCGACCGATCTCGGGACCCCGAGCAACGGCGGCCAGACATGGGAGTTCACGCTCCGTGATGGCGTCAGCTTCGAGGATGGCTCGCCGATCACCTGTGCGGATGTCGCCTACGGCACCTCGCGCACGTTCGCGACCGATGTCATCAGCGAGGGTCCGACCTACGCGATCGCGTACCTCGACATCCCGACCGACGAGGACGGCAGCTCGTCCTACAAGGGGCCCTACACGGGCGTCGGGCAGGACCTCTTCGACAAGGCGGTCACCTGCTCCGCCGACGGCAAGACGATCACCTTCAACCTGAAGCAGCCGATCGCCGACTTCAACTACACCGTCACGCTCGGCTTCGTGCCGGTGCCGAAGGCCGCCGACACGGGCGAGTCCTACGACAAGAAGCCCGTCTCGTCGGGTCCCTACAAGATCGAGAGCTACACCACCGGCAACGGCGGCAAGATGGTCCTCGTTCGCAACGAGAACTGGGACCCGGCCAGCGACACCTACCGCACGCCGTATCCCGACAAGTGGGAAGTCAACTTCGGCGTCGCCGACGAGATCAGGGATCAGCGGATGATCCAGAGCTCGGGCAACGACGAGACGGCGCTGATGTACGGCACCATGCTGCCCGAGAACCTCGCGACGGTCTTCTCGGATCCCGCGACGGTGCTCCCCGCTTTCCAGGGCCGCGCTGTCAGCGGTTACGACATCTATTCCCGGTACTACTTCATCAACGTCCAGAAGGTCCCGGACCTCAAGGTCCGCCAGGCCATGGCGGTCGCCCTCGACCGCAGCGCGCTCCGCAAGAACGCGGGCGGTGACTTCTACGGCGACTACGCCGACGGCACCGTCAAGCCGAACATCGGCCAGGACTACGCTCCGACGGGCATGTGGGAGACCCTGCTCGGCAAGGCGATCCCGGACACCGGCGATCCGGAGTACGCGAAGCAGCTGCTCGCCGAGGCGGGCAAGTCCGATCTCAAGCTCCAGTACGACTACGCGCAGACCCCGGTTGGCGACAAGGCAGCGGCGATCATCGTCGACTCGCTTGGCAAGGCCGGGATCACCGTCACGCCGAACCCGATCGAGCGTGGCAAGTACTACAGCGTCGTCTTCAATCCCGACCAGTCCGGCGACTTCGGCACCGGCGGCTGGGGTCCTGACTGGCCGAACGCCTCGACGGTCATCCCGCCGCTGTTCACCCAGGAGGGTGGCTGGGACCTGTCCCAGGTGGACGACGCCGCCTTCAACGCAGAGGTCAAGGCCGCGCAGGTCGAGGTCGACCGCGCCAAGCAGGCGACCATGTGGCAGGCGCTCAACACCAAGACCATGGAGAACGTCTGGGTCATCCCGAGCTTCTTCGGGCTCCAGCAGATCCTCATGGGCACCAAGCTTGCGACCACCGCCGGACCCGATGGCGGCTACTACATGTGGGGCCCCTACGGATCCAATCCGTACGGCGACATCTACATCAAGCAGTAGGTCCAAGAGCCAGTAGAGCATCCATCGTCCCCGGGGAGCGGCCACGCCGCTCCCCGGGGACGTTACTTGCACGAAGGAGGGACATCTGAGTGGCGGGATATCTCGTTCGCCGCGTTATCTCGATGTTCGTGCTCCTGTTCCTCCTGACCCTCACGGTCTTCTTCCTGTTCAACATCCTGCCGGGCGATCCGGCGCGCCTGACGTGCGGCAAGGCGTGCACGCCCACGATCATCGAGGCGAACCGCCATCGCCTCGGCCTGGATGAACCGCCCCTGACCCAGTACACGAAGTTCGTGTCGGGGCTCTTCTTCGGGCGCACCTTCTCCCCGGAGTCGCCCGAGCCGATCGTGTGCGAGGCGCCGTGCCTCGGCTACTCGTTCAACCGCGGCGAGGAGGTGCTGACGCTGATCACGCAGGCCGCGCCGGTCACCTTCTGGCTCGCGATCGGGGCGTTCATCATCTGGATCACCATCGGCATATCCCTGGGGATCGTTGCCGCCCTCAACCGCGGCAGATGGCTGGATCGGCTGGTGATGACGATCTCGCTGGTGGGCTACTCGCTGCCCTCGTTCTTCTTCGGCCTCGTGATGATCTTCTTCGTGATCCTCAAATGGGGCCTGCTGCCGTATCCCGTGTACGTATCGCCGTTCGAGGATCCGGTCCGATTCCTGCAGACGATGATCCTGCCGTGGATGGTCCTGGCGATCCTGAACGCGGCGTTCTACATGCGCCTCACGCGCAACCAGGTGCTCGAAACCCTGGGCGAGGACTACGTGCGGACTGCCCGTGCGAAGGGCCTGCCGAAGCGCACGGTGGTGGTCCACCACGCCCTTCGGGCCGGGTTGACCCCGATCGTCACGGCGGCCGGCCTGGACCTCGCCTACCTGCTTGGTGGCGCGATCATCTCGGAGAACATCTTCAGCCTTCCCGGGCTCGGCTCACTTGCCATCAGGTCGATCCTCGATTCGGACCTCCCGGTGATCGCCGGGATCACGCTCCTGACGGCGACCCTCCTCATCGTCGCGAACCTGGTGGTCGACCTGCTGTACGCGGTCGTCGATCCCAGGGTCAGGCTCGCATGAGGCAGGACGTGGGGTCGAACCCCGAGGCGTATCTCTCCGTCTCCGACCTGGTGGTCCGGTTCCCGACCGAGGACGGCATTGTCCACGCGGTCGAGGGCGTCTCCTTCTCGGTCGCGCGCGGGAGGACGATCGCCATCGTCGGGGAGTCGGGTTCCGGCAAGAGCGTCACCGCGCAGGCCATCATGGGCCTCATCGATCGCGGCTCGGCGAGCGTCTCCGGCGAGGTGTGGCTCGACGGCGAGGAGCTCATCACGATGCCCGACGAGGAGCTTCGCGGTCTGCGCGGCTCGAAGATGGCGATGATCTTCCAGGATCCGATGTCGAGCCTGCACCCGTTCTACCGGATTGGTGCCCAGCTCACCGAGGCGGCGCTCGTCCACCAGAAGATCTCAAAGTCTGAGGCTCGCGCCCTGGCCATCGAGATGCTGCGTCGCGTCGGCATCCCTTCGCCCGAGCGGCGGGTCGACGAGTACCCCCACCAGCTCTCCGGCGGCATGCGCCAGCGGGTGATGATCGCGATGGCGTTGATCAACTCCCCGGCTCTCCTGATCGCGGACGAGTCCACGACGGCGCTCGACGTGACCGTGCAGGCGCAGATCCTCGAGCTGATCGCGACCCTGCAGGTCGAGTTCGATACCGCGGTCGTCCTGATCACCCACGACCTCGGGATCGTCGCCGACATCGCCGACGACGTGGTGGTGATGTACGGCGGGCGCGTGGTCGAGGCCGGCCCAACTGAGCGCATCTACTACGCCCCCGAGATGCCCTACACGCTTGGGCTGCTGACCTCGGTCCCCCGCATGGACCGCGAGCGCGCCGACCGGCTGGACCCCATCCCCGGCAATCCGCCGTCCGCAGTCAACCTGCCGCCGGGCTGCGTCTTCCAGCCGCGCTGCACGTACTCGGATCGCGTCACCGACGGCGCCTGCCTGAGCGTCAACCCCGATCTCATCCTGACCGAGCCCGATCACCTCGTCCGCTGCCATCTGCCGCGGGCCGAGCGAGGGCGCATCGCGGCCGAGGTGCTCGCCGCCCTTGCCGGAGATCCGGCATGACCGGTCAGCAGAAGGAGGTCCTCAGGGTCACCGACCTGCGCCAGTACTTCCCGGTGCGGTCGCGGGGCGTCTTCCCGCGGGTCGTCGGCCACGTGAAGGCTGTCGACGGCATCAGCCTCTCGCTCGATGCGGGCGAGACGCTCGGCCTTGTCGGCGAGAGCGGTTGCGGCAAGACGACCGCCGGCCGGACGATCCTGCGGCTGCTCCGCCCGACGAGCGGGACAATCGAGCTCGACGGGCAGGACATCACGAACCTCTCGACCAAGACGCTCGTCCCGATCCGGCGGAAGGCGCAGATCATCTTCCAGGATCCCTACAACGCCCTGAACCCCCGTCATACGATCGGGAAGATCATCGAGGCGCCGTTTAGGATCCAGGGGGTGGAACCGCCCGGCGGGGTCCGGCGCACGACGCAGGACCTGATGGAGCGTGTCGGCCTGAACCCCGAGCACTACAACCGCTACCCGAACGAGTTCTCCGGGGGTCAGCGCCAGCGGATCGGGATCGCCCGGGCGGTCGCCCTCAAGCCGAAGCTCATCGTCTGTGATGAGCCGGTCTCCGCCCTCGACGTCTCGATCCAGGCCCAGATCCTCAACCTGCTTCGGGACCTGCAGGAAGAGTTCGGTATCGCCTACCTGTTCATCGCCCACGACCTCGCCGTCGTGCGGCAGATCTCCGAGCGGGTCGCGGTCATGTACCTCGGGCACATCATGGAGAGCGCGCCTCGCAAGGTCATCTACTCGGCGCCCCTCCACCCGTATACGCATTCACTGCTGTCGGCCGTGCCGATCCCGGACCCCGAGCGTCAGCGAGCGCGCTACCGGATCCCGCTCGAGGGCGATCTCCCGAGCCCGATCAACCCCCCGAGCGGCTGCGTCTTCAACACCCGCTGCTTCCAGGCGCAGGAGCGCTGTCGGGTCGAGGTGCCACAGCTGGTGGAGGCGGCGCCGGGCCACAAGATCGCGTGCCACTTCCCGGTTCTGACCCCGCCCGCGGAGGTGCAGCTGGCCCACGCCGCTCGCACCGCCGCTGCAGCGTCCGAGGGTGTCACCAAGGAAGCGTGACGCCGTGCTCACGCAACCCGGAGGTGTCCTCGCGCGGACGCTGGTGAGCCTGCTCGCAGGGGCGACCTTCCTGGTCGCGGCCTGTGGCGGCGACACCACCACCCCTGCCCCTGCGACGCTCCCGGCGACCGCGGCGCCCACGACCTCCCCGGCAACAGGGGCGCCGGCGCCATCGGCGACGTCCGCATCCGCCGTAGATCTGTTCGATACCGCCTACGCCCCCGCGGCGGCCGCAACCGGCGGCTCGATCATCATCGGCGACTGGCAGGAAGCCACCCAGCTCAACCCGTACTACCTGTCCAAAGCGACGGAAGCCAACGTTGCCTCGCTCGTGTGGCACTCCCTGCTGACCGTCACCGGCGACGCAAGGTACATCCCGCGTCTCGCCGCCGAACCGATCCCGACGACAGCCAACGGCGGTGTCAGCCTCGGCCGCGGCGACGATGCCATGACGGTCAACTGGAAGCTCCGGGGCGGGCTCTCCTGGTCCGACGGCCACCCCCTCACCTGCGACGACTTCAGGTATGCGTGGGAGTGGGTCATGACCGAGGGCAACGCCGCGAGCACGGCCGGCTTCGAGGACATCACCGACGTCGAGTGCGCGTCCGCCACGGACATGATCTGGCACTTCGGGAGGGTCTATGAGGGGTACCTGACCCTGATGAAGGCGCCGCTGCCCCGCCACGCCCTGGCCCCCATCCCGATAGCCGACCAGGTCAAAGGCGCCGGGTTCCGACCGGACGAGGTTGCCACGATGCCCGTCAGCGGGCCGTTCAGGTACGTCTCCGTCGCGCCGGGGTCCGACCTTCGCCTCGCACGCAACGACAGCTACGTCAACCCACGCACCGGCCTCGCCGCGAACCTCGACAAGGTCAACTTCAAGTGGTACGAGGATGTCGAATCCATGATCGCGGGCTTCCGCGCCGGCCAGATCGACATCGCGTTTGACCTCCAGGACGCGGACATCCCGAAGGTGCAGGACCTCGGCGACCAGGTGGTCGCCGCCGCTGCCCTCGGGTACGAGCTCCGCCGGAACGTGGAGCTCGCGGGTCCGCGCATCGGCAACTTCTTCGCCAACGGAACCGAGGCCGGTTCCACGTGGAACGCCGAGGACTGGTTCGCCCGGGGTTGAGCCCTGGTCACGCCTCGCGCGCCGGGTTGCCGGCGCGCTCGCGGACCGGGCGCGCGCAGCGTGGTGAGTCGCGGTGGAGCGGGTGCTACTCGCCGGCCGGCGCACCGAACAGCGAATCCCAGCTCGCGAAAGCCCCCGCCGGACCCGCCGTCCTCAACGGGCTCTCCTCATCCCACTGGGCGACGAACGACGCCAGCACATCGCCGGCGTCGAGGCGCATGCCGTCCTCGAAGGTGACACCCTTCCGCAGCGGGCACGTCCAGGTCGTCGCGCTGGCACTTGGGGTGCAACGGACCGCCAGGCTGGGCTCCGGGTCCAGGGTTCCAGGCGTGAACGAGTACAGCCCCTCGGTCACGAGGCCGCACACGCGGAAGGCATCGAGGGTGGCCTGGTTTCCACACCAGGCGCTGACGGGCTCCGTCGCCCCGAGATAGACGAGCTGGTGACGGTCGCCCGGCACGAACGAGCCGAGGGCGTCCAGGCCGAGCGGTGAGACGGCGATCCCGGTCACGTCAGACCGGTAGGCGGCTACGGAGCCCGGGTGGACGAGCGGCGAGATCGGGACGGTCTCGCGAACCGCGTCGTTGGCGTCGGCCAGGACGGCAGCGCGGGCCGCCGTCCCGGTAGTACGGGCGAGCCTCTCGAGCGCATCCGCGACACCCGTCGCGCGCCCCGCGGCGGTCGTGGCAACGGACCGACCAAAGAGCGGCTCGAGGAACCCCGAGGCATCCGCGAGCGAGGAGGAGACTCCCGCCAGGTAGAGGCCCTCGATGCGGCTGCCGGCGAGATCGGCGGCAAACGTGGCGGCTGGGACGACCGCCGGTTCGACCAGGAGCCCGAGGTTCGCCTGCAGCTGGGCCTGGACCTCCGCGGCCGCCGCGGTGGGGTCTGGCAGCCCGGGCATGGGCGCATCGGGGACCATGAGCGGGTAGACGGTCTTGAGGTCGAAGCTGGCGGCGGCAAGCGCGGCGGTGGCGGCCGGCGCATCGAAGGTCCACCAGGCGTCACCCGCGCAGCCGCCGGCGACCGAGCAAGGAGCGGTGGCCCTCGCGGGGATCGAGCCGGCGCCGAAGGACGCCGCGAGGGCGTCGGCGTCGAGACCCATTGCGATCGCGCGGCGCACGGGGACTGCCTCGAATGCGGCCCCGGACCCGAAACCGAGGTAGGCCGTGGCCAGGTTCGGACGGGGAAACACGGCGACCTCGGGTTGGGTGGTCATCGCCTCCGCCACGGCAGCGTCGGGTCGATCGATCCCGTCGACGGTCGCGCCGAGGACGGACACGGCGCGGGTTGCGGCGTCCGCCTCCCACCCGATCACCACCGTCTCGAGGAGATCCCCGCCCGTTCCAGGTGAGGCCAGACCCAGCTCGACATTGCCCTGGTGCCACGCCACGACCCGGTAGGGGCCCGTGCCGGCCACGGTCCGTCCGGCGTTCCCATCGGCGGCGAGGCGGGCGATGGTCGTGGCGTCCACGATGGCCAGCGACGGGTGGGCGAGCCGCGTGCGGAACGCCCCGTCGGGCGAGCACAGCGTGAAGCGCACCGTCAGCGCGTCGAGCGCCTCGACCCGGCCGAGTCTCCCGCCGTACCCCGGGTCCTCGCAGGCTGACCCGGCGTCCGGCCATGCGGCGGGTGAGAAGGAGACCTCCGTGGGTGCGGGCGTGGCGGCTGCGGACGCAGCCGGCCCGCTGCTCGCGGGTGTCTCCGTGACGGTGGGGCCAGGTCCGCAGCCGCCGGCGGAGAGTGCCGCGATCATCAGGACGGCGAGGACTCGGGAGGACAAGAACATCGGGAAGAGCCTATCCCAGCGCCGGGGTCCGGGCCGGGCGACCCACGGCCGGGGCCAGCGCCTGTCGATGATCAAGGCGTGCGCCGCGCCGGACGGCGTCCGCGTCGGACGAGCCCTAGACTCATGGGCGTGCAACCGCTCCGCATCGCCCTCGCCCAGACCGCGCCACGCCTCGGGGACGTCGAGGTCAACCTCGCGCGCCATCAGGAGCTGCTCGCCGAGGCGCGCGAGGCGGGAGCCGGCCTGGTCGTGTTCCCCGAGCTGGGGCTGACCGGGTACCTGCTCCAGGACCTGGCCTCCGAGGTCGCGATGCGCCTGGATGACCCGCGGCTGGCGGGCCTCGCCGCTGCGACGACCGGGCTGTCCGCGGTCGTGTCGTTCGTGGAGGAGTCCGCGGACCACCGGCTGTTCATCGCCGCCGCGCTGTTCGAGGACGGCGAGCTGCGGCACGTCCACCGCAAGACCTACCTGCCCACCTACGGCATGTTCGACGAGCGGCGGTTCTTCGCCCCCGGCGGCATGATGCGCGCGGTGCCCTCGCGGCTGGGCGTCGGTGTGGGCCTGGGAGTGTGCGAGGACTTCTGGCACGTTTCCACGCCTCAGCTGCTGGCCCTCGACGGCGCGCAGATCCTGGTCAACGTGTCGTCATCGCCGGGCAGCGACCTGGCGATGAGCAACGAGGTGGGCCTGGGGACCGCGACGTCGTGGCGGACGCTGATGCGGGCCTACGCGCAGCTGACGACGTCGTTCGTCGTGTTCTGCAACCGGGTGGGCGTGGAGGAGTCGCTCTCGTTCTGGGGCGGATCCGAGATCATTGGCCCCACCGGCGCGCTGGTCTTCGGTGCCCCGATGTTCGAGGAGGGGCTGTTCACCGTGGACGTGGACCTCGCCGACGTGCGGCGGCAGCGGATCGCGCTGCCGCTCCTGCGGGACGAGCGCCCGGAGCTGGTGGTGCGAGAGTGGCGCCGGCTGATCGCGGAGCGCGCGGGGCTTCCGACGGACGAATCGGCCGAGCCGGGTGCGACGGCGGGCATCGACCTGGAGGTGGACCGATGAGCGACAGCGGAACGGGCTCGGACCTTGTGACTGGCGCTGATGGCAGCGAGCCCCTGTTCGAGTTGCCGCAGGAGCTTGCCATCGACACCGACGTCGCTCGCACGGCCATCGCGGCCTTCATCCGCGGCCAGCTCGGGCAGGCAGGGTTTGAGCGTGCGGTGCTCGGGCTGTCCGGCGGCGTCGATTCGGCGCTCGTGGCCTACCTCGTGGCCGAGGCGATCGGGCCCGAGCGGCTGCTGTGCGTGATGATGCCCTACCGCACGTCCTCACCCGCCTCCCGGGGCGACGCCGAGGCGGTGATCGCGGACCTCGGCTGTGCGGCGGAGCTGGTCGAGATCAGCGGCATGGTGGACGGGTACTTCGGGCGCGACGGCGTGCCCGGCGAGGGTGGGCCGGCGGCTCTCGAGGCGGCCCCCCTGCGGCGGGGCAACTTCATGGCCCGGATGCGGATGGCCGTCCTGTACGACAGGAGCGTCTCGTGGCAGGGCCTCGTCGTCGGGACCGGGAACAAGACCGAGTCGCTGATCGGCTACACGACGCTCTTCGGCGACTCCGCGTGTGCGTTCAACCCGGTCGGGGACCTGTACAAGAGCCAGGTGCGACAGCTCGCCGCTGCGATCGGTGTGCCCGAGGCGATCATCCGCAAGGCACCGTCGGCTGACCTGTGGCCGGGCCAGACCGACGAGACCGAGGCCGGCTTCT
This sequence comes from uncultured Chloroflexia bacterium, assembly GCA_963766735.1. Lineage (GTDB taxonomy): Bacteria > Chloroflexota > Limnocylindria > Limnocylindrales > CSP1-4 > CAIXZV01. The sequence continues at coordinate 362,583 of CAVYBU010000007.1, read as the reverse complement.
CCTACCCGGAGCTGGACCGGCTGCTGTTCTGGCGAGTCGACAAGCGCCGGAGCACCGAGGAGCTGGTCGCGAAGGGGTTCACGCCCGCCCTGGTGGAGCGGGTGGACCGGATGATCGCGGGGTCCGAGTTCAAGCGCCAGGTGGCGCCGATCGCGAAGCTGGGACCCCGGACGGCGGGCGTGGACTACCTGTACCCGCGGCAACGCCCCGGATCATCGCGCGGCTGACGGGATGACCGCCGGCGGGACGCTCTACGTGGTGGCCACGCCCATCGGCAACCTGGGCGACGTCACGTACCGCGCCCTCGAGGTCCTGCGAGCGGTGCCGCTGATCGCCGCCGAGGACACGCGGATCACGCGGCGCCTGCTGGCGCGGTACGAGATCCCCACGCGCACCACCAGCTACCACGCGCAGAGCGGGCCGGCTCGGGCCAGGGAGCTGCTCTCGCACCTCGCGGGCGGGCAGGATCTCGCGCTGGTGACCGATGCCGGCACGCCCGTGGTCTCGGATCCCGGCGAGGGCCTCGTGGCCGCGTGGGCCGCCGCCGGGGGTTCGGTCGTCGCGATCCCGGGGCCCTCCGCGGTGCTGGCGGCGGTGGCGTCGAGCGGAGTGGCAGGACCACGCTGGTCGTTCGAGGGGTTCCTGCCACGGAGCGGCCGGGAGCGCCGGGACCGGCTCGGCCAGCTGGCCTCGGACGAGCGGGGGAGCCTCCTGTTCGAGGCTCCATCGCGCCTCGCCGTCACGCTCCGGGACCTGGCCTCGGCCTGCGGTGTGGACCGGCCCGCGGCGGTCTGCCGGGAGCTCACCAAGCTGCACGAGCAGGTGGCCAGGGGGACGCTCGCGGAGCTGGCCGCGCAGGTGGCCGATGGGACCATCCCGGCACGTGGCGAGATCGTGATCGTGGTCGGGTGGGCGAGCGGGGCCGGGGATCGGGCAGGCGCGGCTGCGGCCGACGCGGCCGGCGGCCGAACCGGTGGCGAGGCGCGCGATGCTGTGATCGCTGCGGCCCGCTCGGCCGTCCAGCGGCTGGTGGACGAGGGAACCGCCCGCGGCGAAGCCGCCCGGCGCGTGTCCCGCGAGACGGGTGTGCCTCGCCGCGCGCTGTATGCGCCCGCCTCCGACCGCGGCGATGAAGCCGATGACGCCGGGGAGGGGCTGTCGGGGCCGGCGCTTGACCCGTAGGGCTGGTCGTGACCGGCGGGCCCTACGCCCGGATACGCTCGTTCGTCGGGTCGTAGAACGCCCGCAGCGAGGCGCGGGCAGGGAACCGCTCGTTGGCAATCTCCAGCTCGTAGCGGCCCGACTCGATCCACTCCGGGCTCACGACGCCGCCGCCTGGATCCGCGACGTACCCCATCCCGATCGACCGCCCAACCGTGTGGCCGTAGGCGGCAGAGGTGGTCCAGCCGCACAGGGTCCCGTCCCGCCAGATCGGCTCATTGTGCGAGAGCAGCGGCGTCGGATCCTCCAGCGCGAACACGACACAGCGCCGCTGAACGCCTGACTCTCGCTGGCGAAGGGCGGCCTCGCGCCCGATGAAACCGCCGCGCTTGTCGTAATCATGCGTGAACCCGAGCCCCGCCTCGATGGATGTGTCGGTCTCGCCGATGTCGTGTCCCCAGCTGCGGTAGGCCTTCTCGATCCGGAGCGTGTCCATTGCGTGGAAGCCGGCGTGGCGGAGGCCAAACGCGTCGCCGGCCGACACGATCCTGTCGTAGACGTGGAGGGCGACGTCGGCCGGGATCCAGAGCTCCCAGCCGAGCTCGCCCACGTAGGTCATCCGCGAGGCGCGCACGAACGCGTGGCCGAGGTCGATCTCGCGTGACGTCCCGAACGGGAAGGCCTCGTTGGAGAGGTCGCTGTCGGTCAGGGACGCGAGGAACGTCCGTGAGCGGGGACCCATGACGCCCAGGACGGCGTATGCGTTCGAGATGTCCACGGCGGTCGCACGGGCATCATCGGGGATATGCCTTCGGACCCAGGCCATGTCGTGATAGAGCACCGGACCGCCAGTCGCGACCAGGAAGCTCGACTCGTCCAGCCGCGTGACGGTCACGTCCGCGACGGTGCCGCCGTGGTCGTTGAGCCACTGCGTGTACACAATCCGGCCGACCGCAACATCGACCTCCGCCGTGCAGATCCGGTTCAGGACGGCGCAGGCGTCCGGGCCGGACACCAGGATCTTCCCGAACGTCGACTCGTCGAAGATCGCAACGCCCTCGCGGGCGGCCCGGTGCTCCTCAGCCGACCAGGGGAACCAGTTCTGGCGACTGTGCGCGTACTCGTATCTCGGTTCGACGCCGGGTGGTGCGTACCAGTTGGCTCGCTCCCAGCCCATCAGCTCGCCGAAGCAGGCGCCGCGCGCAGCCAGGCGATCGTAGAACGGCGTCTTGCGGATGCCGCGGGCCGTCTCCACCTGGCGGAAGGGCCAGTGCGGCGCGTAGAGCAGGCCGACGGACTCCGTGACCCGATCGTGCAGGTACCGCCGGTTCCCCTGGAAGGGGGCAAACCGGCGAATGTCCATCTCCCACAGGTCCTCCTGCGGGTCGCCATCGACGATCCAGTCGGCGAGAGCCCGTCCCGCTCCGGCGCCGCTGCGCAGCCCGTGCGAGTTGAACCCCGCGGCCACCCAGTACCCGGACAGTTCCGGCGCCGGTCCCAGGATCGCCCGGTCATCGGGGGTGAAGCTCTCCGGTCCGTTGAAGAACAGCATGATCCCGACGTCGTTGATCAACGGCAGGCGGCGCGCCGCGAGGGCGATCTCCGGGGCGAGATGGTCCCAGTCCTCCGGCAGGCGGATGAACTCGGCCCCGTCCGGGATCCCCATCGTCGCCCACGGCTTGGCGGTGAGCTCGAGGAAGCCGATCAGCAGCTTGCCGGTGTCCTCGCGGACATACGTCCGCTCGTCGGGGAGGCGAAGGACGGGCAGGTCCGGCGGGAGCCCCTCGATCGGCTCCGTGACGAGGTAGAAGTGCTCCGCGGCGTGGAGGGGGACCGTCACGCCGGAGCGCCGCCCGACCTCGCGGCCCCACATCCCGGTGCAGTTCACCACGGTGTCGGTGACGATGTCCCCGCGGCTCGTCCTGACCAGGGTCACCCGCCCATCGACGCTGTCCACGCCGGTCACGGCGGTGTGCCGGAGGATCCGCGCTCCCCCGAGGCGGGCGGCAGCGGCGATGGCCTGGGTCAGATCGGTCGCGTTGGCCACGGCGTCATTGGGGTACCACGCGGCCCCCACGATCCCGGTCGTGTCCATCAGCGGCCAGGCCCGCTTCGCCTCGGCCTCCCCGATGGCATGAACCTCGACGCCGGCAGCGTGTGCCATCGAGATCGACCGCCTGACCTCCTCCCAGCGGGCGTCCGTGCTGGCCGCGAGGATCGATCCCGTCCGACGGTAGCCGGTCCCCATGCCGGTCAGGGCCTCGACCTCGGGGATCAGCTCGTCGTTGTACTTGCCCCACAGCGTGACGGTGCGCGACGACTGCACCTGCATCATCAGGCCGGCCGCGTGCCACGTGGTCCCGGAGGTGAGGTCCGCCCGCTCGACGAGCACGACGTCGCGCCAGCCCCTCTTCGTGAGGTGGTACGCGACAGATACGCCCAGGATCCCCCCGCCGATGACGACGGCCTGGGCGTGTGCCGGAGCGGTCTCGGTCATCGCCGGCGGATCCTCCGTATGCGGCAGAGCGACGCTGTCGAATCCGCCCGCTCGCACGGCGGCACCGACCGAAGTCTAGCCGTTTGGATGGCTATCATGGGCCTGCCCGGCGGTGGCCACGGGCGGCCCTCCGGTGGCCGGTGGTGGCCCGCCGGCGAACCGATGTACGAGAGAGGCGCGTGCCATTGCCTGCTTCGAGTCGCCCCCCGGTGCACCCGTACATCCCCAACTCTGCCCCGGCGACCAGGGCACAGATGCTGGCCGACATCGGTGCGGCCGACATCGAGGAGCTGTACGAGTCCATCCCCGAGTCGCTCCGGATGCGACGGCCGCTTGATCTCCCGCCGCCGTTCACCTCGGAGGCGGCGCTCGTCCGTCACGTCGAGGGCATCCTCGCGCGGAACCGATCGACGCGGGAGGTCCTCAGCTTCCTGGGCGCGGGCGCCTACCAGCACCACGTCCCCGCGGTGTGCGACGAGATCAACTCGCGGGCCGAGTTCCTGACCGCGTACGCCGGCGATCCGTACGAGGACCACGGCCGCTTCCAGACCCTCTTCGAGTACGAATCGATGATGGGCGAGCTGCTGACCATGGACGTGGTCAACGTCCCCACCTACGACGGGTTCCAGGCGGCCGCGACATCGCTCCTCATGACCGCCCGCATCACCGGTCGAAGCCGCGTCGTGATCACGCGCACGATCGGCGCCGACAAGCTGTCAAAGATCCGCGACTACCTGGCGGGCGGGGTCGCGGTCGATCTCGCCCCGATCGACGAGGGGACCGGCGAGGTCGACCTGGCCGCGCTCGCGGGCATGGTCGACGAGAGGACGGCGGGAATCTACCTCGAGAACCCGAGCTTCCTCGGAGTGATCTCGACCGTCGGGGCGGAGGTCGCGCGGCTCGCCCACGGTGCCGGTGCCCTGTTCGTCGTGGGCGCAGACCCGATCAGCCTCGGGGTGCTCGAGCCACCCCTGGCCTACGGGGCGGACATCGCCTGCGGGGACATCCAGTCGCTCGGGATGCACCTCCAGTACGGGGGCGGGCACGCGGGCTACATCGGCGTGCGCGACGACCCCCGGTTCGTGATGGAGCTTCCCTCCCGGCTGTTCGGCCTCGCTCCAACGGCGGTCGAGGGTGAGTACGGGTTCGGCGACGTCGCCTACGAGCGGACCAGCTTTGCTGTCCGCGAGGAGGGCAAGGAATGGGTGGGGACGGCCGCCGCCCTGTGGGGCATCACCGCGGGCGTCTACCTGGCGTTGATGGGTCCGAAGGGGATGACCGAGATTGGCGAGGGGATCATGGCGCGGACGCGCTACGCAATGGAGCGCCTTGCCGCCGTGCCTGGCATCCGCATCGACCACCTGGCCAGCCACCATTTCCGGGAGTTCGTCGTTGACTTCGGTCCATCGGGCAGGACGGTCGCACAGGTGAACGCCGGCCTGCTGGACAGGGGCGTCTTCGGTGGATTCGACCTGTCCTCGGACTTCCCCGAGCTCGGCCGGTCCGCGCTCTACTGCGTGACCGAGATCCACACCCAGGACGACATCGACCGGCTTGCCGCCGAGCTGCACGAGATCCTGCGATGAGCTGGCCGATCGGGCCCAAGCCCACCGTCCGACGTTTCCACCAGGCGAGCTGGGACGAGCCGATCATCTTCGAGCTGAGCCAGCCGGGTGCCCGCGGCATCCTCCCGCCGCCCGTGGAGTCCGGCATCACGGCTTCCGTGGGCGATCCCGCGGCCCTGCTGCCCGCGGGCGTCCGTCGCTCCGTGCCGCCGGCGCTCCCGGAGCTGTCACAGGTGCACGTGCTCCGGCATTACGACCGCTTGTCTCAGGAGAACCTCGGGGCGGATCTCAACATCGACGTCGGGCAGGGGACCTGCACGATGAAGTACAGCCCCAAGGTCAACGACCAACTCGCCCGGTCGCCCAAGGTGGCCGATCTGCACCCGCTCCAGGACGCCACCACCGTTCAGGGGATCCTCGAGGTCATCTGGCGCCTCGAGGGTCTGCTCCGCGAGATCAGCGGGATGGACCGCTTCACGCTCCAGCCCGGAGCAGGGTCCGCGGCCATCTTCGCCAACGTATCGATGATCCGCGCCTACCATGCCGCCCGCGGCGAGGGCGACCAGCGCGACGAGGTCATCACGACGATCTTCTCGCATCCCTCGAACGCCGCGTGTGCAAAGACGGCCGGCTACAGGGTCATCACGCTGCACCCCGATCCCGACGGCTACCCGGACCTCACCGCGCTCCGGGCCGCGGTGAGCGAGCGGACGGCGGCCCTCCTGATCACGAACCCCGAGGACACGGGGATCTACAACCCGGAGATCGGCGAGTGGGTCCGCGTCGTTCACGAGGCGGGCGGTCTGGCCTCGTACGATCAGGCGAATGCGAACGGGATCCTGGGGATCACGCGGGCACGGGAGGCCGGGTTCGACCTGTGCCATTTCAACCTGCACAAGACGTTCTCGACGCCGCACGCGTGCGGCGGACCGGGGGCCGGGGCGAGCGGCGTCACGGAGGCGCTGGCCCCCTTCCTCCCGCGCCCGACCGTCGAGTTCGACGGCGAGGCGTATCGACTCGACAACGGCGGGCCACAGAGCATCGGGAAGATCCGGCCGTTCATCGGCGTCACCCCGAACCTCCTGCGGGCATACGCCTGGATCATGAGCCTGGGCGCGGAGGGACTGCGCGAGGTCGCGGAGATCGCCGTCCTCAACAACAACTACCTGCTCAAGCGGATCCTTGAGATCAGAGGCGCGTCGGCGCCGTACGCGACCGGCAAGCGCCGGATCGAGCAGGTCCGCTACAGCTGGGAGGAGCTGACCCGGGAGACAGGCATCACGTCCGAGCAGATCGGTGTCCGCGCGCTGGACTACGGCGTCCACTACTGGACGAGCCACCACCCGTTCATCGTTCCGGAGCCCTTCACGCTGGAGCCGACCGAGTCCTACTCGAAGGCCGACCTGGACGAGTACGCAGCCATCCTGGCGTCCGTCGCCCGCGAGGCGTACGAGGAGCCGGAGATCGTCCGGACCGCGCCCCACCGGAGCACGATCCACGCCATCGACCACAGCGTGCTGGACGATCCGGCGCAGTGGGCGGTCACATGGCGCGCGTACCGGCGCAAGGTCCGCGGGGAGACGGGGATTCCGGGGGCCTAGATACAGGGCAGTCGGCAGCACCGGCGCCGGCGCGCCGGCCACGGTCGCACCGGCATCCCGAGGCGTCCCAGCACCTTGCGGCATGCCATTGCAGCAGGCCGCAAGGGTGATGACCGCTACTGCGGTTCCGCCTGAGTCCGGCGCGGCGTGCTGATGATCGCCCGCCAGTCCCGGGGAGCAGCCGGCGGCGGCACGGGAGGGGGAGTCCGCACCGCCGCCGGGCAGGAGAGGGAAGGACGTCAGGCCGCGACGGCCTCCTCGAGGACCTCGTCCTCCTCCTCGTTGTCGTCGCCGGACGCCACGGAGAAGCCCGCGTCGTCTGCGATGGGCTCGCCCGCATCGGGCGCGATCCCGGCCGCCAGCGCCTGCGTCTCGAGCGCCGTGGCCGCAGTCTCCGCCGCGTAGTCCTTCTTGCGGCGACCTGAGAGCATCTCCACGTTGTTCGCGATGACCTCGGTCTTCCAGTGGCGCTTGCCCTGGTCGTCGTCCCAGGACCGGGTCTGGAGCCGGCCTTCGATCGCGACCTGCTGTCCCTTGCCGAGATAGCGGCCGCAGGTCTCCGCGAGCCGGTCCCACGCGACGACATTGTGGAACTCGGACTTCTCCTTGCCGCCGCCCACGTACTCGTGCGTGGCGACTGCGAAGCTTGCGACCGCCTTGCCACCGGCGGTCGTGCGAACCTCGGGGTCGCGGGTGAGGCGACCGGTGAGGAGCACCCTGTTCATGGTCTCTGTCTCCTTCCGATCGGACCGCAGACGTGCCTGGGCGCGTCTCCATGCGGCCGATCCTGCGTGCGCGGCGGGCAACGATGTTCCGGCGGGCGGGTCGGGTGCCGGCCCCGGTCGGGGCCTTGGCGGGGATGGGTCGGCGGAGGCCGGCGATCTCGACGGGCACTGCGAACCCTAGAGAAGGCGACTTCGCCGGCCCTTACGTCCTGCTTGCCCGGGACTCACCGCCGGCCCTCAATTCGCGCCGAGGCCCGCCTGGCACGCTCCAAGGCCACCACGCACGCGAGGTCGCAACCCAGACGCAACCCCCAGATCCAACGTGGCGGGCACCCCCGTTCGGTATACTCCCGGGGTCCTCGAGGCTGCGCTCAGCCAGGACCGCGATGGAGGGTCTGACCATTGCTCGAGGGAGGCGCGGCGTCCGCCCCGTGAGACGGGACTGCACCTTCGGTCGCCCGGTCCGCCGCAGCGCCGGCGGGCACTCACGGGAGGCGTCTATCCAGGACTCCGGCATGGGCCGGGGTCGTTTCATTTCCGGAGACGTGTGATGCCCGCGACCGTGATCGTCGGCCTCCAGTGGGGCGATGAAGGCAAGGGAAAGACCACCGACTTCCTCGCCGAGCAGGTCGCCATGGTCGTCCGCTACCAGGGTGGCGACAACGCCGGCCACACGGTGGTGGTCGGGGACGAGACGGTGAAGCTCCAGCTGTGCCCGTCGGGCGTCCTGTATCCGCATATCACGTCGGTCATCGGGAATGGGGTGGTCGTCAACCCGGCCACGCTCATCCGCGAGCTGGACATGCTGATCGCCCGCGGGATCGACGTGGCCAGGGTCCGCGTCAGCCGGAGCGCCCACGTGATCATGCCGTACCACGTGGCGCTCGATAAGGGCAACGAGAGCCGGCTGGCGGGCGCCAAGGTAGGAACCACCGGGCGCGGCATCGGGCCCACGTATGGCGACCGAGCCTGGCGCCTGGGGCTCCGGATGGAGGACCTGGTTGACGAGCCGACCCTCCGCGAGCGCATCACCCGCGCCCTCGTCGACAAGAACCTGCTTCTCCTCGCGATGGGGACCGACGCCTTCGAGGTCGAGCCGCTGGTGGCCCAGTGCCTGGCCTGGGGAGAGCGCCTGCGACCGCACCTGGACGACAGCACCTGGCTTGTCCAGGACGCGCTCCGGCGCGGGGACCACGTGCTCCTCGAAGGGGCCCAGGGCACGCTCCTGGACCTCGACCACGGCAGCTACCCCTTCGTCACATCGTCCAACCCCGTCGCGGGCGGCGCGTGCACCGGGGGCGGCATCGGCCCGCTCCAGGTGGACGAGGTCATTGGCGTCATGAAGGCATATTCCACGCGGGTGGGCTCCGGACCGTTCCCGACCGAGCTGTTCGACGACATCGGCAAGGGGATCGCGGAGCGCGGCCGGGAGTTCGGCACCGTCACCGGTCGCGCGCGCCGCGTTGGCTGGTTCGACACCGTCCCCTTGCGGTACGCCGTCGCCGTCAACTCCAACAGCGCGATCGTCCTCAACAAGCTCGACATCCTCTCCGGCATCGAGACGATCAGGCTGGGCGTGGCCTACGAGATCGACGGCAGGCGGGTCGACACCTGGCCGTCGTCCGGCGCCGCGCTCTCGCGTGCCGTGCCTGTCTACGAGGACTTCGAGGGCTGGGAGGAGCCGATCCACGAAGTGCGCTCGTTGGCGGACCTGCCTGAGAACGCCCGCCGCTACGTGACGGCCCTCGAGGACCACGCCGGCGTGCCCATCGTCTTCGTGTCCGTGGGACCGGAGCGCACCCAGACGATCGAGCGTGCGTGGAGGCCGATGCGCCACCGCCCGCCCACACCCGCGTAGGCCCACGAGCACGCCGATGCGCGAGGTGCCCGCCCGCATCCTGGTCCTCGGCGGAGGAGGCCGCGAGCACGCGCTCGCCTGGAAGCTGGCTCACGAGCACGGAATCGCCGAGGTGCTGGTCGCACCCGGTGGCGCGGCGATCAACGCTGAGCCACGCGTGAGGACGCTTGCCGTTGACCCGATGGACCCCGGTGCCGTGGCCGCTCTCGCCCGCGCCGCCGCCGTCGACCTCGTGGTCGTCGGGCCGGAGGCCCCTCTCTCGGTCGGCGTCGCGGATGCCCTGGGCGCCGCCGGCATACCGGTCTTCGGGCCGACGAGGGAGGCCGCGCGGCTCGAGACGTCCAAGACGTTCTGCCATGAGGTCGCACAGGACGCCGGAGTGCCAATGGCCCGAGCCCGAAGCTTCGCCGGAGACCAGACGGACGCCGCGCTGGCGTTCATCCGGGAGCTGGCCGGTGCCGACGTCGGGGTGGTCCTCAAGGCGGACGGCCTGGCGGCGGGGAAGGGCGTCGTCGTCACGACGTCGATCGCGCAGGCCCTCGAGCTGGCACCCTCCTTCCTGGAGGGCCGTCCGGGAGACGCTCCCGCCCTGGTCGTGGAGGAGCGGCTGACGGGCCGGGAGGCCAGCGTCATCGCCATCTGCGACGGGGAGCGGGTCGTGGCCCTGCCGGCCGCCCGGGACCACAAGCGCCTGTGCGACGGCGACGCAGGCCCCAATACCGGCGGCATGGGCGCCTACTCGCCGCTCCCGGACCTGGGCGATGCCGCAGTCGAGAAGGTGCTCGAGACCGTCCACCGGCCGATCCTCGCCGAGATGGCCCGTCGAGGCGCCCCCTTCCGCGGCTTCCTGTACGCGGGCCTGATGCTCACGACCGACGGGCCGGTCATGCTGGAGATCAACGTCCGCCTGGGGGATCCCGAAGCGCAGGTGATCCTGCCGCGCGTCGCCGCCGACCTGGGCCCGCTGCTCCTTGCCGCCGCGCAGGGCAGCCTCGCGGACACCCTCCCGCCGCGGGTGCCGGTCATGCCGGGCGCCGCCGTGGGGATCGTCCTGGCTGCAGCGGGCTACCCCGGCGACCCACGCCGCGGTGACCCGATCAGCGGCCTGGACGCCGCCCGGGACCGGGGTGCGCTGGTGTTCCATGCGGGAACCGTGGCGCAGCAGGACGGCACCGGCTTCGGGACGAACGGCGGTCGGGTGCTGACGGTCGTCGGGCGGGGCCCGGACCTGGCGGCAGCACGGGTGGCGGCCGAGGTGGCCGCGGAGTCCATCACCTGGGATGGCCTGCAGCGCCGGCGCGACATCGCGCTGGACCTGCCACACCCCGCAGCGCTGGAGGTCGCCCGGTGATCCGCCGCTACACGCTCCCGGAGATGGCTGCCACCTGGTCCGAGCAGGCCCGTTTCGAGCGCATGCTCGAGGTGGAGATCGCCGTCTGCCGGGCGCAGGTCCGTCGCGGGCTCGTTCCGGCCGAGGCACTGGCCGTCATCGAGGTCCGCGCGGTCGTGGACGTGGACCGGATCGCCGAGATCGAGGCGACCACGGATCACGACGTCATCGCCTTCGTCTCGCAGGTGGCGGAGAGCGTGGGGCCCGAGGGGCGGTTCCTGCACCTGGGCCTGACCAGCAGCGACGTCGTGGATACTGCGCTGGCGCTCCAACTGCGGGCCGCCGGGGAACGCCTCCTGTTCGATGCGGACAACCTGCTCGCCGCCCTCATCGCCCGTGCCCGGCGCGAGGCAGGCACCGTGATGATGGGTCGCACGCACTCCGTGCACGCGGAGCCCACGACCTTCGGCCTGAAGTGCGCCGGCTGGGCGTTCGAGGTCGCCCGCGGCCGCGAGCGCCTGGCGCAGGCCACCGCCGAGATCGCCACCGGCAAGATCAGTGGCCCGGTTGGGACGTACAGCCACCTCGGCCCCGATCTCGAGGCGGAGGTGCTCGCTGACCTGGGCCTGCGCGTGGACCCGGTCAGCACCCAGATCGTCCAGCGGGACCGTCACGCCGCCTTCCTCGCGGCGATCGCGATCCTCGGCGGCACCCTCGAGCGGCTCGCAACCGAGGTCCGCAACCTCCAGCACACCGAGATCGCCGAGGTCATGGAGCCGTTCAGGAGCGGCCAGAAGGGCTCGAGCGCCATGCCCCACAAGCGCAACCCGATCCTGTCCGAGCGGATCGCGGGTCTCGCGCGGCTCCTGCGCGGCTACGCCCACACGGCCCTCGAGAACCAGCCCCTGTGGCACGAGCGCGACATCAGCCACAGCTCCGCGGAGCGGGTGATCCTCCCCGACGCCACGACGCTGCTGGACTACATGCTGGTCAGGACGACGGGCCTGGTCGAAGGGCTGGTGGTCCGCCCGGAGCGGATGCGCGAGAACATCGAGCGCGGCCTTGGGCTCCATGCCTCCTCGCGGGTGCTGCTGGCCCTGGTCGAGACGGCCGGGCTGTCGCGCGAGGACGCCTACGCCATCGTCCAGCGCAATGCCCTGCGGGCCGCCGACGAGCGGGTGCCGCTTCACGACCTCCTGGCCACGGATCCCGCGGTCGCCGGGCGGCTGCCGCTCGCGGACCTCGATTCCTGCTTCGATGACGCAGCGGTCCTCCGGCACGTGCCGGAGGTGATCGCCCGCCTGGACGCGCTCGAGCGCAAGGGGGATCCCGATGCCGCTCGCTGATTCCTTTGTGCGGTCCGGCAAGGTCCGGGACCTGTACCGCGTCGACGACGACCGCCTCCTCCTGGTCGCCAGCGATCGCCTGTCCGCCTTCGACGTCGTCCTGCCCACGCCGATCCCCGACAAGGGCCGGATCCTGACCGGCCTCTCTCGGTTCTGGTTCTCCGAGACGACCGACATCGTCCCGAACCACCTGCTGGCCACGGATCCCGTGGACCTCCCCGAGGAGATCACGCGGGGCGACCCGTGGCTCATCGCGGACCTCCGCGGCCGGATCATGCTCGGTCGCCAAGCCTCCGTCCTGCCGGTGGAATGCGTCGTGCGCGGATACCTCAGCGGTTCCGGCTGGAGGGACTACCAGGCCACCGGCGCCGTCTGCGGGATCAGGTTCCCGGATGGCATCCGCGAGAGCGACCGCCTGCCGTCGGCCATCTTCACGCCGGCCTCGAAGGCGCCGGCCGGCCAGCACGACGAGAACGTCGACTTCCACCACGTTCAGGAGTTGATCGGCGAGGAGCTGGCGGAGCAGGTGCGTTCGGTCTCGCTCGCGCTCTACCACCGCGGCGCCGCCCAATGCGAGCGGGTCGGGATCATCCTCGCGGACACCAAGTTCGAGTTCGGCCTCGTGTCGTCGGGCGCGCTGGTGCTCATCGACGAGGTCATGACGCCGGATTCCTCGCGCTTCTGGGATGCCGCGGCGTATGAACCGGGGCGTGCCCAGGCCAGCTATGACAAGCAGTTCGTCCGCGACTGGCTGGAGCGGCAGCCGTGGGACAAGACCGCGCCCGGGCCGGAGCTCCCGGAGGACGTGGTGGCCGGCACCCGGACCCGCTACGTCGAGGCCTTCGAACGCATCACCGGGGCGAGCTTCGCCCGCTATCTCACGGAGGATGTCATCGCACGATGAGCGACCCGGCCCGCGCCTACCGCTACGCCGTCAACGTCACGCCCAAGCCCGGCATCCTGGACCCCCAGGGAAAGGCCGTTGAGCGCAGCCTCCCGCACCTCGGCATCACCGGGGTGAGCGGAGTCCGGGTCGGCCGCCGGGTCGAGATGGTCGTGGAGGCCGCCGACGAGGCCGCCGCCCGGGCCGTGGTGGACCGACTGGCGGGCGAGCTGCTCTCGAACCCGCTGATGGAGCTGTTCGAGGTCGAGCCGCTGGGCGAGGTGGGCGAGGTCGTGGTGGCCGATACGGGGACGCACGGGTGACGGTGCGCGTCGGGGTCGTCCTGTTCCCGGGCTCCAACAGGGACATCGACGCGGTCAATGCCCTGCGCGTGGCTGGTGCCGAGCCGGAGATCCTGTGGCACGAGGACGCGGACCTGGCGGGCGTCGCCGGGATCCTGCTCCCGGGCGGGTTTGCGTACGGGGACTACCTGCGCGCCGGCGTCATCGCGCGGTTCAGTCCCGTGATGCGCGCCGTGGCGGACTTCGCGGAGCGGGGCGGCCCGGTCCTGGGCATCTGCAACGGGTTCCAGGTCCTCGCCGAGGCGAGTCTGGTGCCGGGTGCCCTGCTGCGCAACCGCGGCCTGCGGTTCGTCTGCCGTGAGGTCACCCTCCTGCCCGAGCACATGGACTCGCCGTTCACGCGCGAGATCGGGGCACGGCGGCCGTTGCGGATGCCCGTCGCCCACGGTGAGGGCTGCTACTACGCTGACGAGGCGACGCTGGACGAGCTGGAGCGCGACGGCGGCGTGCTGTGGCGCTACGCGAACGGGGACGGCTCCGTCGCGGGACCGGACGATGCCGGCAACCCGAACGGGTCGCTGCGCGGGATCGCGGGCGTGCGCAACGCCGCGGGCAACGTGGCGGGGCTGATGCCCCACCCGGAGACCGCGGTCGAGTCGATCCTCGGCTCGGACGATGGCCTGGGCATCATCCGCTCGCTGGTGGTGAGCGCCGCGGAATGGGCCAGCACGGGCTCGATCGCGGGCACGGGTGTCGTGGCCACCGGGGGCGTGCGATGACCGCGTCCGCGATCCCGCCGATGCCGCTGCACCGGACCCTCGGGCTCGAGGACGTGGAGCTCGAGGCGATCCGGGCGAAGCTGGGCCGGGACCCCAACGACCTCGAGCTGGCCATGTTCAGCGTCATGTGGAGCGAGCACTGCTCCTACAAGAGCTCCCGGCCGCTGCTCGCCACCCTCCCGACGAAGGGCGAGGACGTTGTCGCCGGGGTGGGGGAGCAGGCGGGGGTCATCGCGATCGGCGACGGCCTGGCGGTCGCGTTCAAGATCGAGAGCCACAACCACCCGTCCGCCGTGGAGCCGTACCAGGGCGCCGCGACCGGCGTCGGCGGCATCCTGCGCGACGTGTTCGCAATGGGCGCGCGCCCGATCGCCGTCCTGGACGCGCTGCGTTTCGGGGATCCGTCCGATGCCCGGACGCGACACCTCGTCGACGGCGTCGTACGCGGCGTGGGCGGCTACGGCAACTGCGTGGGCGTGCCCACCGTCGGCGGCGAGCTGGTGTTCGATCCGTCCTACCAGGGCAATCCGCTGGTCAACGTCATGGCGATCGGTCTGCTCGAGGACGGGATGCTGATGCGGGCGTCCGCGGACGGCCCCGGCAACCTCGTCGTGCTCTACGGCTCGGCGACCGGCCGGGACGGCATCGGTGGGGCGTCGGTCCTCGCCAGCGCCACCTTCGGTGAGCAGGACCCCAGCAAGCGCCCGTCCGTCCAGGTCGGGGACCCGTTCGCGGAGAAGCTGCTCATCGAGGCGACGCTGGAGCTGATCGCGAAGGGTCTCGTCGTCTCGATCCAGGACCTGGGCGCCGCCGGGATCACGTGCGCCACCTGCGAGACCGCGGACCGCGGCGGCACCGGGATGCTGGTGGACCTGGACGCGATCCCGCGCCGGGAGCCGGGCCTCGAGCCGTTCGAGGTCATGATCTCCGAGTCTCAGGAGAGGATGGTCGCGATCGTTGAGCCCGCGCGCTGGGAGGGAGTCCGAGCTGTCTGCGAGCGGTGGGACCTGCCCGTTGCGATCATCGGCCGGGTCACGGGGGAGCGGGATATCGTCATTCTCACGGGACCCGGCGGTCGCGGCGCGCTGGATGCCGACGGCCGCCCGGTGAGCGGCGCCGAGGAGCTCGCCCGCATCCCTGCGCGCGCCCTGGCGTCCGAGGCAATCGTCTTCGAACGTGTGTCGCGGGCACCGGCCCGGCGTCGCCCGGCCCCCGCTCCCGGTGCCCCTGCGGAGCCTGTGGACCAGCTGCCGCTCCGCGGCCAGGACCCCGGTGCCGTGCTGGTGGCGCTGCTCGGTTCGCCGAACCTCTCGTCGCGCCGGTCCGTCTACGAGCAGTACGACCACAACGTCCAGGCCAACACCGTGACCGGCCCCGGGCGAGGGGCGGCAGTGATCCGGATCAAGGGCACGACGAAGGCGCTGGTCGCCACGACGGACGGCAACGCCCCGGTCAGCGCCGTGGACCCGTGGCTGGGCGCCGCCATGTCGGTTGCCGAGGCCTCGCGCAACGTGTCCATCACCGGCGCGCGGCCGCTGGGCGTGACCAACTGCCTCAACTACGGCGATCCGACGCGGCCGGAGGCCTTCTGGGCCCTGGCAGAGGGCGTCCGTGGTCTTGCCGACGCGTGCACCGCACTGGGCCTTCCGGTCACGGGTGGCAACGTCTCGCTCTACAACGAGGCGCCCGGCTCCGCCATCGCGCCCACGCCGGAGATCGGGATCGTGGGGCTGCTGACGGACGTGTCCAGGCGCGTCGGTCCGGCGTTCGTCGCGGCCGGGAGTGCCGTGCTGCTGGTCGGTCACGCGGGCCCGGGCCTCGCCGGCAGCGAGTACGCCCGCCTGGCGGGCAGCGCCTTCGAGGACGGCCCGCCGGTCCTTGACCTGGCCGTGGAGACACGGCTGCAGGCGTTCATCCGGGAGGCCATTGCCCGGGGCCTCGTGGAGAGCTGCCAGGACGTCTCCGGCGGCGGCCTGGCCGTGGCGCTCGCCGAGATGTGCATCTGGGGCGACGTGGGCGCGCAGCTGAGGCTCGGCGTCGGCGACTCGCCGGCCGTGGCGCTGTTCGGGGAGAGCCCGTCGCGCCTGGTCGTGGAGACGACGCAGCGCCACGCACCGGCCCTCGCGCTCCTTGCCCGCCATCACGGCCTGCCGGTGGAGACGCTCGGGGCGACCGGTGGCCACCGCCTGGTCGTGGAGCTGACCGGCGAGGGCGCCACGGGCGCCGCCGAGGAGCGCGGCAGCCGGATCGCGGATGCGCTGGAGGTCCCGGTGGCGGACCTGCGGCACGCGTGGGAGCACGGTCTGCCTCGGGCGCTCGGCTGGGAGTCCGGCGGCTGATGTGCGGCGTGGTCGGGGTCGTCCTGCCCAACCGTGGCCACGAGGCGGCGGCCGTGGCGGCGACCGCCCTCTTCGCACTCCAGCACCGGGGCCAGGAATCGGCGGGCGTCGGCGTGTCCGACGGTCAACACCTCATGATCTACAAGGACCTGGGCATGGTGGGCCAGGTGCTGGACGAGCGACGGATCCCGTCGCTGGCCGGGGACCTGGCCGTGGCCCACTGCCGCTATTCCACCACGGGCTCCACGGTCTGGGAGAACGCCCAGCCGACGCTCCGCCTGGGCCCACGGCGCGCCCTCGCCATCGGCCACAACGGGAACCTCGTCAACACGCGAGAGCTCCTCGAGCAGCTCCGTGGCGGCCGTGGCCGGCTCCCTGCCAGCACGGACACGGAGCTGCTGACGGCCCTCCTCGCGGACGAGCCCGCGGACGACACCGTGGATGCCCTTCGCAAGGTCCTGCCGCGTGTCCGTGGAGCGTTCAGCCTCGTGATCCTCGACGAGCACCGCGTCATCGGCGTCCGTGACCCGCACGGCTTCCGTCCGCTCGTGCTCGGCCGCCTCCCGGTCCCGGCCGACGCCGGCGGTCCCGACCTCTGGGGCGACGACACCGGCGGCTGGATCCTCGCGTCCGAGACCGCCGCGCTCGACATCGTCGGCGCGGAGCTGGTCCGGGACGTGGAACCCGGCGAGATCGTCATCCTGGAGCCCGGCCGCGAGCCCGTCTCGGTGCGCTACGCAACCGCAACGCCCGCCCTGTGCGTGTTCGAGCTCATCTACTTCGCCCGGCCCGACTCATACATGCTGGGGCGCAACCTGTACGAGGCGCGCCGCCAGATGGGGATCCAGCTGGCCTCGGAGCACGCGGTGGAGGCCGACATGGTGATGCCCGTGCCGGACACGGGCGCGCCGGCCGCGGCGGGCTTCGCGGAGGCATCCGGGATCCCGTACCGCGAGGGGATGGTCCGCAACCGCTACAGCGGCCGGACGTTCATCCAGCCCTCCCAGGCGATGCGCCAGCGCGGCGTCAACGTCAAGCTGAGCCCCCTGCGCGAGGTCGTCCGCGACAAGCGCCTGATCGTCGTGGACGACTCGATCGTCCGCGGCACCACGACCAAGCAGATCGTGGGCCTTCTGCGGCGCGCCGGCGCCCGGGAGATCCACGTCCGGATCTCGGCCCCGCCGATCTACCACCCGTGCTTCTACGGCATCGACACGGCGATCGACACCGAGCTGATCGCCGGCAGTCACTCGGTCGACGAGATCCGCGACTTCATCGGGGCGGACTCGCTGGGCTACCTGTCCATCCGCGGCGTCCTGGCGGCGCTGGACCTGCCCTACGACCAGTTCTGCTTCGCCTGCTTCGACGGCAGGTACCCGGTGCCCGTCCCCTACGACGTGTCGGCGCGCAAGTTCATGCTCGAAGGGTCCGTGGGGGCGGTGGAGGCCCGATGACCGGCGAGCGGGCCGCCTACGCACGCGCCGGGGTCGATGTCGCCGCCGGCGAGCGGGCCGTGGAGCTGATGCGCGGGTCCGTGGCATCCACCTGGCGGCCGGAGGTGCTGGACGGCCTGGGCGGGTTCGGCTCCGCGGTGGCGATCCCGGCTGGCTACCGGGAGCCCGTCATCATCTCGTCCACGGACGGCGTGGGCACGAAGACGGCGATTGCGGCCGCGCTGGGGCGGCTGGACACGATCGGGATCGACCTCGTCGCGATGTGCGCGGACGACGTGGCGTGCACGGGAGCCGAGCCGCTGGCGTTCCTGGACTACATCGCGATCGGGAGACTGGACCCGGACCGGGTGGCCGCGCTGGTGTCGGGGATCGCCGAGGGCTGCCGCCAGGCGGGCTGCGCGCTCACTGGTGGCGAGACGGCGGAGCACCCGGGCGTGATGGAGCCTGACGCGTTCGACCTGGCGGGGTTCTGCATCGGGGTGGGCGAGCGGTCGCGGCTGCTGGACGGGTCCGCCGCCCGGGCCGGCGACGCGATCGTGGGGCTGGCGTCCTCAGGGCTGCATGCGAACGGGTACTCGCTGGTGCGAGGACTGATCGCCGAGCACCGGCTGGATCTTGGAGAGGCGTATGTGCGATTGCTCCGGCGGGTGCTGGGCGACGCCTCGGCAGACGAGGCGCTGGTGCGGGAGATGCTCGACGCCGATGCGACGCTGGGTGACGTCCTTCTGACGCCCACGCGGATCTACGCGAAGGACATGCTGGCGATGCGCTCCGCCCTCGGGGCGGCGGGCCACGAGGTTCGCGGGATCGCCCACGTCACTGGTGGAGGCCTGCCCGGCAACGTTCCGCGCGCATTGCCTGAAGCGCTTGGAGCCCGCCTGGACCCGTCGCTCTGGCCGATGCCCTCGGTCATGCGCGTGCTGGGGACGCTCGGGGGGATCGCGGAGGCGGAGCTGCGCGCGACGTTCAACGCGGGGCTGGGGATGGTGATCGTCGTGCCGGCGGGAGCCGCCGCGGCTACCGTGGAGCTGGCGCGGGAGCGTGGAATCCCGGCCTGGGTCGTGGGCGAGGTCGTGGACGCCGCGGCGCTCGGCGGCAAGCGGTACGTGGAGGAGGGGCTCGCGGGGTGAGCGGCAGGATCGCGGTCGGGGTGTCGGGCACCGGGTCCAACCTGCGCTCGCTGGTCGCAGCGGCGGGGCGGGGGACGCTGGGCGGTGACGTGGTCCTCGTCTTCGCGGATCGGCCGTGCCCGGGGCTGGACTGGGCGGCGGAGCAGGGGATCGACACGATCCTGGTCCCCGGCGGCGATGACGAGACGCTGGCCGAGACGCTGCTGGCCGTGGCCCCGGACGTCGTCGTCCTGGCCGGGTATCTGCGGTTGATCGGCCCCGCGGTCCTGGCGGCCTTCGGTGGCCGGATCCTGAACGTCCATCCATCTCTGCTGCCGTCATTTCCCGGCCTCCATGCGGTGCGCGACGCCCTGGCCGCCGGCGTGGCCGTGAGCGGCGTGACCGTGCACCTCGTGGACGCCACGTTGGACGGTGGGCCGATCGCAGCCCAGGAGGCGGTCCCGGTGCTGCCGGACGACGACGAGGCCTCGCTGCTGGCGCGGATCCACCCGATCGAGCACCGGCTCCTGCCGGCAACCGTGGCAGCGCTGCTGGCCGGGGCGCTCACGGTGGCCCCCGGCGCCCGGCGCGCGCGCCTGGACACGGCCGTTGCCGATGCCCGCCTCCCCGTCCCGCGACGGGCCCTCCTCTCCGTCTACGAGAAGACCGGCCTGGCCGAGCTGGGTCGCGGCCTGGTCGCCCGTGGCTGGGAGCTGGTCAGCACCGGCGGCACGGCGCGGGCACTGCGCGAGGCGGGTCTCCCCGTGACCGATGTCGCGGCCGTGACCGGCTTCCCGGAGATGCTCGACGGCCGCGTGAAGACGCTCCACCCGCGGGTCCACGGAGGACTCCTCGCGGACCGTCGCCGCGCCGACCACCGCGAGGCGCTCCTGGCCTCAGGCATCGCGCCCTTCGGTCTCGTCGTCGTCAACCTCTACCCGTTCGCCGCCGCCGCCCGCAGGTCCGACCTCTCCTTCGACGGCCTCGTGGAGGAGATCGACATCGGCGGGCCGTCGATGGTCCGCGCTGCCGCCAAGAACCACGCGTCGGTGGCGATCGTCACCTCGCCCGCGCAGTACGGCGAGGTCCTTGCCGCGCTGGACGAGCAGGGCGAGGTCCCGCTGGGCCTCCGATCCGCGCTTGCCGTGGAGGCGTTCCGCCACACCGCCGCCTACGACGCGCGCATTGCCGCGGAGCTGCCGTGCCGGATGCTCGAGGCGGGGGTGGAGCTTCCCCCGGAGCCCGGTCTGCCAGGCTCCGAAGACCCGTACCCGCCGGTGTTGACGATCTCGCTCGAGAAGGTCGAGTCCCTCCGCTACGGCGAGAACCCCCACCAGCCGGCCGCTCGCTACCGCCGCACCGACCGTGAACCGCGAACCGCGGAGGGGCCCTTCGCGAGCGGCGAGCCGCCGCTCCAGGGCAAGGCGCTCAGCTACAACAACGTGCTCGACGCGTCCGCCGCGGCCTCCCTCGCACGCCTCATGCGCGGCCCCGCCGTGGTCATCGTCAAGCACACGAACCCGTGCGGCGCCGCCGAGCGCGAAACCCTGCTCGAGGCATGGGATTCGGCGCTGGCCGGCGACCCTGTCTCGGCCTTCGGCGGCGTGGTGGCGGTCACCGGCACCGTGGAGCGGGCCCTGGCCGAGCGGCTGGTCTCGATCTTCCTCGAGGTGGTGGTCGCGCCGGCGTTCGACGAAGACGCCCGCGCGGTCATGGCGGCGAAGCCGAACCTGCGACTGGTCCTGGATCCGAGCCTGGACGCTGCCGCGGACCGGAGCGGGCTGACGAAGCGCGGCCTCCTGGCCGTGGACTACCTGGGGTCGTTCCGGACTGCCGGTGGGGCCGTCCTCGTCACCGCCCCTGACATCCTGATCGACGACCCCGCGGAGTGGAGCTGCACCACCTCGCGGCCGCCGACGGATGCCGAGCGGCGTGACCTGGACCTCGCCTGGCGCCTTTGCCGGGGAGTGGTCTCCAACGCCATCGTGCTCGTGCGGGACGGGATGCTCATCGGCGTCGGCTCCGGGCAGGTCAGCCGCGTGGATGCCTGCCGCGGGGCCGTTGACAAGGCGCGCCTGTTCCAGGGCGCAGCAGGCGCGATCGGCGCCGCCGCCGCGTCGGACGCGTTCTTCCCGTTCGCGGACGGCCCCCGTGTGCTGCTCGACGCGGGCGTGAGCGCCATCGTCCAGCCCGGCGGATCGATGCGGGACGCGGAGGTCCTCGTGGACGTCGAGGCCGCCGGCGCGGCGATGCTCGTGACCGGTACCCGGCACTTCCGCCACTGAGCCGCATCGTGTTCCGCAGGCATCCGGGGAGGTGACGTGCGCAAACTGCTGATCGCCCTGGTCCTCGCTGTTGGGGTTGGGGTGGTGGCGTACCTCGGGGTGTCGGCCGCCGCCTGGGACCAGATCACGACGGTCGATGGGAGCTGCCTCGCCACGCGCACCACCCAGACGCCTGCGAACTTCGTCGGCGCGTGGAACCAGGAGACCGGGCCGTTCGTGGACGCCGCCGCGTTCCACTTCGACGCGCAGGATGTGTCGATTCCGAGCCTCACGTCCGGGCTGACGCTCCGCGCCTGGTGGGTCGCGCCGCGAGACGGCGGGGATCGGGTTGTGATCGTGGTCCACGGCAAGGGCTCGTGCCGCCGCGACGCCACCTCGCTGCTGCCCGCGGGCATGCTTGCGCGGGCCGGCTTCGGGGTGCTGGTGCCGGATCTGCGGGACCACGGCGAATTGGACAGCGAGGACGGGCATTGGGCTGGCGGCACCGACGAGTGGCAGGACGTGCTGGGCGCCTGGCAGTGGCTCCGGGACCTGGGGTACACGGCGGATCACATCGGCCTGTACGGCAGCTCGATGGGCGCCGGGTCTGTCTCGATCGCGATGGGTCGCGAGCCCGCGATTGCAGCGGCCTTTCTCGACAGCCCGTACGCCAACATCCTGGAGGCGTCGACCTTCTACGCCGACGCCAACGACAAACCCGGCTGGCTCGTCCCCGGTGCGCTCTTCATCGGCGGGATCATCGGCGGCGACGACCTGCTCGGAGCGAGCCCGGCGGACTACTTCCGGACCAGGCTGGCGGGCCGTCCCGTGTACATCGTCCACGGCTCATCGGACGCCACCATCGACGTCAGCCAGGGCATCGCGCTCGCCGCTGCCGCGGGCCAGGGTGGAACAGCCGTCGATCCGTGGATCCTCGAGGGAGTGGAACACGTGCAGGCTGCCTTCGTCGATCCCGAGCTGTACGAGGAGCGCCTGGCAGGCTTCTTCAGCGCAGCGCTCCGATGACCGGGATGGCACACGGCGAGGCCGGCCCGGTAGATGCCGCACTGGTCGACGGCGCCCGGGAAGCCCTGCAGGCGAGATCCGGGCTCCGGTTCGTCGTCGGGGCCGCGGGCACGGGCAAGACGACGGTCTGTGCCGCGCTGGCCGAACGCATGGGCATCGACGTGCTGGACATGGACGCCCGGATCTACGGCAGCTGGCACGGCAGGTTCGACGCGGCGCGCCACCCGGCAAGTCACGCCTGGGCGGTGGCGCCCGATCCCCTTGCCTGGCAGCTGGCGCTCGAGCCGGAGGCGTACCTCGCGTTCCAGGCGGCCAGCACCGCGGAGGCACTGGACCTGCTCGTCGACGAGCTCCGCGACATGGACCCCGACCGCCAGTTGCTCATCGACGGCGGTTTCGGGAGCGTCGGGGTGCTGGCTCGCGTCGTGGCGACGGATCGTGTCGCCTGCCTCGCCCTGCCGCTCGCGGACCAGGCCCGCGTCTGGACCGCGACCGAGGATCGCCGCGCGTTCCTCGACATGGTGGCCGGTGTGACGGCGGTCGCCGACCCGGTCGGGCGGTTCCTGGCCCTGGACCGCCATCTTGCCCGCGCGATGGTCGAGGACGCCGAGGCTGCCGGCATCCCGGTCCTCGAACGTCGTCCCGGCGACGCAATCGCCGTTGTTGCCGGGCGCGTCGCAGGGGTGTTGGGGCTCGGCTGAACCCCCGCCGCTGTTACCATCGAGCAGCCATGTCAGATCGCAAGCGCTTCTACCTGACCACCGCCATCGCGTACGCGAACAACGCGCCCGGACTCCACACCGTGTACGAGGTGATCGGGGCGGACGTGGTCGCGCGCTGGCACCGGATGCAGGGCGACGACACGCGGTTCCTGACCGGCACGGACGAGCACTCGGTCAACATCGCCCAGTCCGCCGATGCCCTCGGAGTCACCCCTCGCGCGTTCGTGGACGAGAAGGTGGCGCTGTTCAGGGCGGCCGAGGACGCGCTCCTCATCAGCCCCGACCGGTTCATCCGCACCACCGACCCTGACCACTACCGCTCCGCCCAGGAGATGGTCCGCAAGGCGTACGCCAACGGCGACATCTACCAGGCGAGCTACGACGGCTGGTACTGCCCCAGCGAGGGCTTCAAGGCGCCCTCCGACCTGCACGAGACCGCGAAGGGCATGCAGTGCCCCAATCACCCGGACGTGCCGCTGCAGTGGCTGTCGGAGAGGAACTGGTTCTTCCGGCTGTCGGCCTACCAGGACCGCCTGCTCGACTGGTACGAGAAGAACCCGGACTTCGTCCAGCCGGACTACCGGCGCAACGAGATGCTGGGCTTCATCCGCCAGGGGCTGCAGGACTTCTCGATCAGCCGCGCGGGCGCCACGTGGGGGATCCCGTTCCCGGTGATGCCGGACGGATCGTCCGCCCAGCGATCGGACGGTTCGTGGGACCCGGACGCCGGCACCATCTATGTCTGGTACGACGCGCTGATCAACTACATCACCGGCGCAGGATTCCCGGACAACATGGACCTGTTCCGCGAGTGGTGGCCGGCGGATCTCCACGTGATCGGGAAGGACATCGCCCGCTTCCACACCATCTACTGGCCGGCGATGCTGTGGTCGGCCGGGATCGATGCGCCGAAGCACGTCTGGGTCCACGGCTGGCTGCTGGTCCAGGGCGGCGAGCGGATGAGCAAGAGCCGGGGCAACTTCCTGGACCCCCACGCGGTCGTCGCGGCGTTCGGCGCGGACGGCGCCCGGTACGTGACCCTGCGCGAGGTCGCCTTCGATCGTGATACCGAGGTCTCCTGGGACTCGTTCGTCCGCCGCTACAACGCGGACCTCGCCAACGACTTCGGCAACCTCGTCAACCGCACCGTCTCGATGGTCAACCGGTACTTCGGCGGGGAACGGCCGCATCCGCGCGCAGCCGGGCAGTCGCCGCTGGCCGAGGGCTGGACCGACACCCTGCGGCTGTACGGGGAGCGACTGGACGCCACCCTCCTCCATGACGCCCTGGGCGAGCTCTGGGAATTCGTGGGCGGGGCGAACAAGACGGTTGATGCCGAGCAGCCGTGGACGCTGGCGAAGGCAGCGAAGGCCGGCGACGTGGAAGCCGAGGCGCGCCTGCGGGGGGTGCTGGGCGACCTGGTCGAGGCCTGCAGGCTGGTGGGGCTGGCGGTTGCGCCGTTCATGCCTGGCATCGCTCCGCGCATCCTGGAGCAGCTCGGGTACACGTATCCGTACGCGGAGGACGGCAACGGTGGCCCCGGGATCCTGGAGCTGCTGGTGTGGGGAGCGGCGAGCAGTCCCGGCCGGGTGACCGACACGCCCGTGCCGCTGTTCCCGCGCATCGAGATCGAGACGGCCGAAGCCCCGGAGGCGTAGTCCGTCTGGAGCCGCGCCGACGCCGTCGCCGTATGCTCCGGGTCCACTCCGCGTCCCACGAGGTGCTGGTCATGGCCAGAGGCGAGATCACCCACGTCGAGTTCCCCGCCGACGATCCCGAGCGCGCGAAGCGCTTCTATGCCGCGGTCGCGGGCTGGGAGTTCGGCGAGATGCCGGAGATGCCCGGCTACCACCTGTTCAGCACCGCACCAGGGCAGGGCGGGGCCATCGGCACGCGTGGCGAGACGATCGCCAGGGCACTCCGGATCTACATCTCCGTCGATTCGCTCGAGGATGCCTGCGCCGCGGCCGAAACGAACGGCGGGTCGATCGTGGAGGCCCCGACGGTGATCGGCGCGGGCATGGGCCGGTTTGCCGTGGTTCTCGATTCCGAGGGCACCGAGGTTGGCCTGTTCGAGGCATCGCCCGACGCCCCTCGCCGCTGACACGCACCGGCTCGGGCCCATCGCCGGCCGAGTGGTCTCCAACCGTCGGGCCCACGCGCCGCGTACCATCGACCCGTGCGCCTGATCGACTCCCACGGGCATCTCAACGCGGACCGCTTCGCGGACGACGTCGGAGCCGTGGTGGATGACGCGCGCCTGGCCGGGCTCGAGCGGATCCTCGTCCCGGGCTGGAACGCCCACTCGTCCGAGCGTGCGCTGGACCTGGCCGACCAATGGTCGTGGCTGGACGCGGCCGTCGGAGTGCATCCCCACGACGCCGCGAAGGTGACGGATGCCGAGTGGGGGGCGATCGAGGGCTGGGCACGTGACGAGCGGGTGGTCGGAATCGGGGAGACCGGTCTCGACTCGGACCGGATGTTCTCGCCGTGGGACGCCCAGCTGGACAATCTGCGGGCCAACCTCGCGCTCGCGCTGGCGACCGGGAAGCCGGCGATCCTCCACTGTCGCTCGCGCGCCGGCGCGCGCGACGCGCAGGACGCGCTCGTGGACGAGCTGAGGGCAGCGGGGTTCGACGGGGCGCCGGCACGGGCGGCGTTCGGCAGCCGGCCACCGGCGGTGATCCACAGCTTCTCTGGTCCCGTGGACTACGCGGAGACGGTGATCGCGATGGGCCTCGCGGTGAGCTTCTCCGGCCTCGTGTTCCGGCGCGGCGAGGAGCCCTCGGCGGAGGCGGTCGCCCTCGTCCCCGCGGAGCGGCTCCTGGTCGAGACGGATTCGCCGTTCCTGTCGCCGCCGGGAGCCCCGCGGTCGCGCAACGAGCCGGCCTGGGTGTCGATCACGGCCCGCTGGGCGGCGGGCCTCCGCGGGGTGGGGGAGGACGAGCTGGGCGACTCCCTGGTGCCCGCGTACGACGGCACGTTCCCGCGGGTGCGCCCGCGCTGACGGAGGGCGGGCCACGGCGACGCCCCGGCTACGGCGACGCGCTACGACGGCGACGCACCCGCCTGGCGACGCCCCGGCTACGGCGACGCGCTTGCCTGCTCGTGCACCACGGGGGTGTAGCTGATCTCCAGGTTGACGGCCTGGCCGATGGCCTGCGCCAGGGACGCAGCGAGCGGCGTGGCCGCGGCCGGGGCATCGGGCCCGGTCAGCGCGATCGAGACCGTGTCGCCGGTGATGCTCCAGGCGGTCACCTCGAGGTCGCGGTCGCCCACCCACTCGCGGACGACCGGAGCGCCGATCGTGCTCCAGATGGTCGATCGAGCCGTGTCGATGCCGTGGATGGCGAGCGGGATCGCGATGATCACGAGCGCGACGAGGGCCAGGATGAAGCCATTGCGCAGCCGGTGACGCTCTCGCATCATCTCCCGGCTGGGAGCAGCGCCGGCCGTCATGAACACGATGCAGGCCACCACGACGATCGCGCAGAAGTTGGTGAGGAACAGGGTCAACGCACCGAACGCGTCGTCTGGGCGCCCGAGCTCCAGGCAGATCCCCACCGTGGCAAGCGGCGGCACGAGCGACACGGCGATCGCGACGCCCGGCAGCGCGTCGCTGCCGGTGCGGCGGACGGCGACCCAGGCGCCGGCGGCTCCCGCGCTGAGCGCGACGCCCAGGTCGAGCAGCCCCGGCGACGTGCGCGCCTCGAGCGACGGCGTGAGAGCGAGTGGATCGGGCATGACCCACGAGACCAGGTACCCGATCCCGGCGACCATCAGCGCGCCCAGCCCCACCTGGAGCAGGGTGATCCCCTGCCAGCGCGTCCGCCCCGTGACGAGGGCCCCGGCGAAGGCCATGATCGCGCCCCCGAGGGGCGCCACGACCATCGCGCCGATGATCGATGCGACGGAGTCCTGGTAGAGGCCGAAGGAGGCGATCAGCCCTGCGAGCGCCAGGAGCGCGACGAAGGTCAGCAGCGATCGCCGGAACAGCTCGCCTTCCGGGAACAGGTCGCCGAGCTTGGCCGGCCCGAGCGACTGCCGAGCATCGATGAGCCCCGGGTGCGGGGGTTGCCCGAGCTGCGGCACCGTGGCGCCGGTGCCCGTGTTCACGGTCATGTCTCCTCCATCTGCCTGTCGTCGATGCTGCGAGGACGGTAGCGCCTGACGCTCCCGCCTGGTTGGCGATCCCGGCGCGGATCCCCTGGTCCGCCGCGCCTATTGGACGGCGAGCGCCCACGAGCCTCGCCGGCATGTGACTGCGCGACTCGGCCTGGACTGCGCCACCATCGCCTGTTGTGGGTGAGGCGCAATCGGCACCCGAGGGATTAGACTCTCTCCGCGCGAGCGTGGGGAACGTCACAGATCCTCGTCGATCCTCGCGGCGATCCGGGATCGACGTTCGTGCCCGGGACATCAGGAGGAAACCATGACGCTGGGACCGCTCGAGTACACGGTCATCGGGTTCGAAGGGAACCGGTTCAACGGCGAGATCGCCAAGGACCTCGCCGAGGTCATCGACTCGGGGATCATCGCCCTGGTGGACCTCGTGTTCGTCACCAAGGACATCGACGGCAACGCCAAGTCCCTGGAGCTCGACAACAAGGACGATCCGCGCTTCGCCGGGTTCGCAGGGATGTTCGAGGGCCTCACCGGCCTGCTGACCGAGGAGGACATCGACGAGATCGCGGCTGACCTCGAGCCGAACACCTCCGCGCTCGTGATCATGTTCGAGCACCGCTGGGCCGTGAAGCTCAAGACCGCGATGGTCAACGCCGGCGGATTCCTGATCGCGCGGGAGTCAATCCGGCCCGAGTCCCTGGAGATGCTGGAGGCCGAGATCGAGGCCGCAGCCCTCTCCGCGTAACCCACCCGAACGACCAGGAAGGAACGAATCCGAATGCGACGACGACGAGGCCCCGGTCTTCTCATGACGGCAGCCGTGGTCGGCACGGCAGCGAGCGTGGGCACCTCCCACGCGAACAAGAAGGCCCAGGAGCAGTACAACGACCAGGCTCAGCAGCAGCAGCTGGCCGACCAGGATGCGCAGATCGCCGCCCTCCAGGCGCAGCAGGCTGCCGCTCCGGCAGCCGCCGCTCCGGCTGCCGCTCCCGCGGCTCCGGCCGCGGACCCGGTGATGGCGCAGCTGACGAACCTCGCCAGCCTGCACTCTGCCGGCATCCTCAGCGACGAGGAGTTCGCCGCGGCCAAGGCCAAGGCGCTCGGGCTCTAGACCCGTAGACGAGCGCCTCGCCCAGGCAAGGCGCCCGAAGATCGGACCCCGGCGGCGCCTGCTGCCGGGGTCGTTCGTTGCCCGGACCGGCTGCTGCGCGGGCGGCTGCGCCACCAGGCGGCAGCGGACAGAGGACTCCAGGTCAGAGCTGCACCGTCGCGATGGGCTCACCTGGGGCTGGTGGTCGCAGGAGAGGCCCGAATCCGGGCATCCGCAGGCGCGGGGAGTGCGCCGCAGTCATGGGGCAGCATCGCGTTCCGGCGCAGCTGTGACTGCCAGTCCCAGCGTTTCGCGCCGCCCAGGTGAGCGGTGAGCACTGTCCACGACGCCGCGGTTGACAGCCGGACGACCATTCGCTACCTTGTTGGCACTCTCAACGCGAGAGTGCCAATCCAGCGGAACGCGATCCGCTGGGGCCCGGCCGGAACCCCACGGGGAAAGCATCCGGCGGCACAGGCCCCCGCTCGCGAACCTGGCCCAGCACTCGACCAAGAGCAACACGGGGCGTCCGCGGCCTGCCCGGTCGACCCGACCCATGTCATAGGCCACAGGCGGCCGGTCGCGGCCGCCACAGGAGGAATGCACCTTGGCCACCGCCTCTTCGACGAAGCTCCGCCCGCTGGGCGACCGCCTCGTCATCAAGCCCACCCCGCGTGAGGAGATGACGAAGTCGGGCATCGTCCTGCCGGATACCGCGAAGGAGAAGCCCCAGGAGGGCGTCGTCCTCTCCGCAGGCCCCGGCAAGATCCTCGACGACGGATCCCGCGAGACCATGGATGTCGCCGTCGGCGACAAGGTCCTGTACGCGAAGTACGCCGGGACCGAGTTCAAGGTCGACGCCGAGGATCTCCTCATCGTCAGCCAGAAGGACATCCTCGCGATCGTCGAGGACTGACGCGGCGCACCGCCGGCACCGACTCGCCGGCGCCTGACCGCGCACCGCCCCTGAACGCACATCCCGGAGGGATATCGACTTGGCCAAGCAGCTCATCTTCGACGAGACGGCTCGTCGTTCGCTCAAGCGCGGCATCGACCGCCTCGCCGACGCTGTCCGCGTGACGATTGGCCCCAAGGGCCGCAACGTCGTCCTGGACAAGAAGTTCGGCGCCCCGACGATCACCAACGACGGCGTCACCATCGCTCGCGACATCGAGCTCGAGGACCCGTTCGAGAACATGGGCGCGCAGCTCCTCAAGGAGGTCGCGACCAAGACCGACGACGTCGCCGGCGACGGCACCACCACCGCGGTGGTCCTGGGCCAGGCGATGGTCGCGGAGGGCCTGCGGGTCGTCACCGCCGGCGCCAACCCGATGGTCGTCAAGCGCGGCATCGAGGTCGCCGTCGCGGCCGTCGTGGCCGAGATCAAGCGCACTGCCCGCCCGGTCGAGACCCGCGAGCAGATCGCTGCTGTCGCGGCCATCTCCGCGGCGGATCCCGAGGTCGGCGAGATCATCGCCGAGGTGATGGACAAGGTCGGCAAGGACGGCGTCATCACCGTGGAGGAGGGCCAGTCCCTCGGCCTCGAGAAGGAATACACCGAGGGCATGCAGTTCGACCGGGGCTACCTCTCGGCCTACTTCGTGACCAATCCTGACCGGATGGAGACCGTCCTCGAGAACCCGGTCATCCTCATCACCGACAAGAAGATCAGCGCCGTTCCGGACCTCCTGCCGGGCCTCGAGAAGGCCGTCCAGCAGGGCCGCCCGATGCTGATCATCGCGGAGGACATCGACGGCGAGGCCCTGGCCACGCTGGTCGTGAACAAGCTCCGCGGCACCGTCTCGGTCCTCGCCGTCAAGGCGCCGGGCTTCGGCGATCGCCGCAAGGAGATGCTCCGCGACATCGCGATCCTGACCGGCGGCACCGTCATCTCCGAGGAGATCGGCCGCAAGCTGGACTCGGTCACGTTCGAAGATCTCGGCCAGGCGCGCCGCGTCGTCGCCACCAAGGACGACACGACCGTCATCGACGGCGAGGGATCCGCTGAGCAGATCAAGGGCCGCATGAGCCAGATCAAGGCGCAGATCGAGGACACCACCTCGGACTACGACCGCGAGAAGCTCCAGGAGCGCCTCGCCAAGCTGGCCGGTGGCGTCGCCGTCATCAAGGTCGGCGCGGCCACCGAGGTCGAGCTCAAGGAGAAGAAGCACCGCATCGAGGATGCGCTCTCGACGACCCGCGCGGCCGTTGAAGAGGGCCTCGTCGCCGGCGGCGGCACCACGCTCCTCCAGGCCATCCCCGCGCTTGACTCCATCAAGCTCGAGGGTGACGAGCAGGTTGGCGTGGACATCGTCCGCAAGGCCCTCGAGGCCCCGGCCCGCCAGATCGCCGACAACGCCGGCATGTCCGGTGAGGTCGTCGTGAACGCGGTCCGCGTCCTGCCGATCGGCCAGGGCTACGACGCGCTCGTGGGCGTGTACGGCGACATGTTCGAGAAGGGCATCGTCGACGCGGCCAAGGTCACGCGCTCCGCGCTCCAGAACGCTGCCTCCATCGCCGCGATGGTCCTGACGACGGAAACGTTGATCACGGACCTCCCGGAGAAGGCAACTGCCGGGGCCGCTGGCGGCCACGAGCACGGCGGCGGGGGCATGGACTTCTAGTCCGAACCTCGCGACAACCAACGGCCCCCGGAGGCACCGCCTCCGGGGGCCGTTCTGCGTCCCGCCTGCTGCGGAGCGTCGCGTCCGCGGGCGTACACTCGGGCCACCCCGAAACCTGCCAGGAGGCCTCGATGATCCGCATCCGGCGCTTTGGAATCGTCAAGACGGCGACCGTGGCCGCGGCCATGTATGCGGTGATGACGCTCATCGTGACGCTGGTGATCCTGTTCCCGCTGGCGATCATCGGCGTGTCGATGGTGCCGGACGGCGGGTTTGCCGGGTTCGGGGCGGGCGTTGCCGGGGTGCTGCTGTTCGGCCTGTTCGGGGCCGCCATCTACGCGGTGATCGGCTGGATCGTGACGGCCATCGCTTGTGCCATCTACAACCTGGCCGCGGGCTGGGTCGGCGGTATCGAGATGCAGGTCGAAGCCCTTGGACCCGTGGGACCGTCCGGGGGCTACCCGGCCTACGGCGCTCCCGGCGGATACGGGGCTCCCGCCGGGCAGTACGGCGCGCCGGGTCAGTACGGTGGGCAGCCCACCTCGTTCGGCTCTCCTGGGTCCGTTCCGCCTCCTCCTCCGGGCGCACCCGGCTGAGCCGCCCGACGCCGCCAACGGTCCGTCGCCGCCCGCTGATCGGCGGCGCGGTTCAGGGTGCCCTCACGCTCGTCCTCCTGCTGGTGGTGGCGGCGGGCGTGGGTCGCGCGGTCGGCATCGGGCCACTCGCGGGCGTGGTGCCGCCGGACCAGGTCACCGACCCGGGCGAGATGATCGCTCGCTCGCTCCAGGCGACCCTCGATGCAGCCTCCGTCCATGTCGACGGCACGCTCGAGGGCACCCTGCCGGGCACGCTCCTGGAGCGGGACGAGGCCGAGGTTGACCTCGCCGGGACACAGCTCACCGCAGATCTGCGGCCTCGCGACGCCCGCACAAGGGCGCGCATCAGGGCGCTTCCCCTTGGCGTGGACCTCGAGACGATCACCGTCTGGACGACGGCCTGGTATCGGAACGGGGGTGGCCCGTGGCAACAGGCTCCGGTCGTGGAGGCGACGTCCGATACCGGCGTGGACATCAACCCCCTCACGCTCGTGGACCGCCTTCGCTCCTATCTGGACAGCAGCGGCCGGACGCCAACGACGACGGACGTCGCGTGCGGCAGCGCCTCGGGTCGCTGTCACGAGGTCCGCCTGGAGGCAGGGACCGATCCGGCCGGCATCCTGACGGGAATGCTGCCCGGTGCGTCCGACGCCACGGTGCCCCCCGTCTCAACCGTCGTCACGCTTCGGACGGACGCGCTCACGCTGCGCCCGACCTCACTCAGCGTGATCGCGGCCTCGGAGGACGGAACGATCGACCTGCGGCTCGTGCTCAGGTTCTGGGACTGGGACGCACCAGTCCGGATCGATGAGCCGCCCGTGAGCCCGGAGTGAGCCGCCCAACCTAGAATGGGCGGGTGAGTCCCACCCCTTCCGGCCAGCCCGCGAAGCGCCGTCGCACCCGTGCCGCGGAGCCCGACGTCCAGGGCACGTGGCTGGACTTCGGGTCGGACGCTGACCCGGGTGCCGGAACCGGCGGTTCGGATCAGCCGGCACAACCCGAGCCGGCCCCGCCGGAGGAGCCGGAATGGCTTCGGGACGCGCCCCCGGAACCCGAGGTTGGCACCGCGCCCGCCCTGGACCCCGCGGCTGTGGCCGCCGCGCTCGCGGAGCGCCGCGCCGCCCGCGCCGACGAGATCGTCACGAACCTCAACCCGGAACAGGCCCGGGCGGTCACCACCACGGACGGCCCCCTCCTGATCCTGGCCGGAGCGGGGTCCGGCAAGACGCGCGTGGTCGCCCACCGGATCGCGTATCTCATCGGCGTGAAGGCGGTCCAGCCGCGCCGGATCCTCGCCGTGACCTTCACGAACCGGGCAGCCGGTGAGCTCCGGGAGCGGATCATCGCCCTGGTCGGGGAACAGGGCAAGGAGGTGGAGGCCGGAACCTTCCACGCCCTGTGCGCACGTGTCCTGCGGCGCGACGGAGAGGCGATCGGGCTCGACCGGCGCTTCGTCATCTACGACACGGACGACCAGCAGCAGCTGATGAAGCGGATCCTGGCCGAGGAGGACCTGCCTGCCACGGGCGAGTTCCGTCCGGCCGCGATCCTGGGTGCCATCAGCCGGGCCAAGAACGAGATGCTCGACGACGTGTTTCTCGCCGAGAACGCGACGACGCACAAGGAGCGGGTCATCGCGAAGCTGGCGGCCCGCTACCGGGAGCGACTCCGCGCCGCGATCGCGCTCGACTTCGACGACCTGCTCCTGCGTGCGGTGGAGCTGTTCGAGGGTGCGCCCGAGGTGCTGGAGAAGTACCAGGCCCGCTGGCGCTACCTCCATGTGGACGAGTACCAGGACACCAACCGGCCGCAGTACCTGTGGGTGCGGGCCCTCGCCGCGGCCCACCGGAACCTGTGCGTGGTGGGGGACGACGACCAGTCGATCTACGGCTGGCGCGGCGCCAACGTGCAGAACATCCTCGACTTCGAGCGCGACTACCCCGACGTCACGGTCGTGAAGCTGGAGCAGAACTACCGTTCCACGCAGCTGATCCTGGACGCGGCGCACTCCGTGGTCTCGCGCAACGAACGCCGCACGGACAAGAAGCTCTGGACGAACAACCAGGGCGGCGTGCCGATCCAGCGCTTCGAGGCCTACAACGAGGACGAGGAGGCCGAGTGGATCGCCCGCCAGGTGGAGGGCCTGGTGGGTTCAACCGGCCGCGGTTCCCTGCTGACCCGCCGGGCCGACGACGACGAGTCCACGCGGTTCCGGCCCAAGGGCGTGGCCGTGATGTACCGGATGAACGCGCAGTCCCGCGCCATCGAGGAGGCGTTCCTCCGTTATGGGATTCGCTACCAGCTGGTCGGCGGCACGCGTTTCTACCAGCGGCGCGAGGTCAAGGACGCGCTGGCCTACCTTCGGGTGCTCAGATCGGACACGGACGTCGTCTCGTTCGAGCGGATCATCAACGTCCCGGCGCGCGGTGTGGGCGAGAAGAGCGTGGAGGCGCTGCGGCGCTACGCGGTGAGGCACGGCGACGACGTCTGGGCGGCGGTCGAGGCGGGCGCTGCCGGCTCCGTGGAGGGACTGGGGCCGCGCATCCGGACGGCCCTCGGCGAATTCGTGGCGCTGGTTCGGAGGCTGCGGAAGCGGATCGGGGTGCTGCCGCTGCCGGAGCTGCTGGACGAGATCCTCGAGACGTCCGGCTACCGGGCGATGCTCGCGGACGGTTCCGAGGAAGGCGAGGACCGCTGGGCGAACCTGCTCGAGCTGCGCGAGGTCACGTTGCGCTACGAGGACCTCTCACCCGAGGATGCCCTGGACCGACTCCTGGAGGAGACGGCGCTGGTGGCGGACCAGGACACGTACGAGGGCGAGGCCGATGCGGTGACGCTCATCACGCTCCATGCCGCCAAGGGCCTGGAGTTCCCGGTCGTGTTCATCGCCGGCATGGAGGAGGGTCTCTTCCCGCACAACCGGGCCCTGGACGACGAGAAGGAGCTGGAGGAGGAGCGCCGGCTCGCGTACGTCGGCATCACCCGCGCCAAGCGGCGGCTGTTCCTCTCCCACGCCTGGCGCCGCGCGACGTGGGGCGGCGGCGGCATGAGCATTCCGTCCCGGTTCCTGCTGGAGATCCCGCCGGAGCTGATGTCCGGGCCGCGGCTCCAGGGCGGGGGCGAGATGGGCGCAGACCTCGACCCGGACGTCGTGTTCCGCGAGCGGGGGTCACGGTTCGGGGCCGGCGTCCGGGCCGGCGGAGGTGCCTACCGGCAGGGAAGCGGGCGACCGGGGGCGCCGCAGGCCGGGGAGACGTTCCGGCCGACGAGGGACCTGGGCGCGAAGCGCGACGCGTTCGCAGCGGGGGCGCCGTCGGGATCACTGTCGCCGCAGCCACAGCCGCGAGCGGCGATCCCGCCCCGGCCGATCGTCCCCGGGCAACGCCGCTACCGCGACGGGGACCGCGTGCGCCACGCCCGGTGGGGCGACGGCATCGTGATCACCTCGAAGCTGACTCGGGACGACGAGGAGGTGATGGTCGGCTTCAAGGACCTGTCCGTCGGCCGCAAGACGATGCTCGCCAGCCTCGCGAACCTCGAGGTCATCGGCTGACCCGGCGAGGCGCCCTGGCGGCGACGACCATCGTGGCCGCGCTGGTCGGGCTGTGGCTGGTCTCCGTCATGGTGTTCGTGCTGCCCGTTCGGGATCCGGACAACGTGGTCGTGTGGGCGATCGTGACGGCCGTTGACCTGGCCGCGGTTGCTGCTGCCGTGGCATTCCTCGTGCGCCCGGCGGACCCGATCCGTCTGGGTCTGGGCGTCGTGGGCGTGGCGGCGACGTGACAGGCGTCCTGCTCATCGGGGCATGGGCGTCCACCTCGGCCGACACCAGAGGCGAGGCCTGCACGATGCTGGTCGGCGCCGCCCTGGCACTCCACGGGGGAGCCGCGATCGGCGCGGGCCTCCGCCTTCGCTGAGGCACGTGTGCTGGCGGAGCTCCGGCGTGCATGCCATGTCGTCGCCCCGGGACATATGCTGCGGAACATGACGACCGAGCCGCGCCCCATGACCGCGTACCCTCCGGTGCCCGCACCGCCCGTGGACCTGGCGAGCCTCGTCTCGACAGCGGACTTCGAGGCGCCCGCCGCCCAGCGCCTGCACCCGGTCGCCCGCTCATATATCGACGGTGGCTCGTTCGACGAGCGGACGCTCCGCGACAACCTCGCGATCTGGGATGGCTACCGGCTCAGGCCACGGATGCTCGCGGACATCGCGGGCGAGGACACGACGACGACAGTCCTCGGCCGCCCCACGGCTCTGCCCATCGGGGTGGCCCCCGCCGCGCTCCATTGCCTGGCCCACGCGGACGGTGAGCTGGCGACCGCGCGTGCCGCCGCCGCGGCCGGCGCGATCAACGTCCTGTCCACGATGTCGTCCCACTCGATCGAGGCGATCGCCGAAGCTGCCCCCGAGGGTCGCCGGTGGTTCCAGCTCTACGTCCAGCCCGATCCGGCGCTCAGCCGCGAGCTGGTGGAGCGCGCGGCCGCAGCAGGCTGCGAGGCGCTCTGCCTCACGGTCGACGTCCCGGTTCTCGGCTATCGCGACGAGGTCGTCCGCCACCGCTTCGACCCGGGTCCCGGCGCCTACGCGAACCTCGTCCGGCGCGGTGCCTGGGGGCGCGGCAACGAGCTGGAGGGGGCCCTGGATGCGCGCCAGGCAGGTCTGACCTGGGGCTCCCTGGCCGAGATCCGCTCCTGGTCATCGATGCCTCTGGTCCTGAAGGGGATCCTGACCGCCGAGGACGCGCGCCTGGCCGTGGAGCACGGCGCGGACGCCGTCTGGGTCTCGAACCACGGCGGGCGCCAGCTGGATCGAGTCGCCGCCGGTGTGGACGTGCTGGAGGAGGTCGTGGACGCGGTGGCGGGCCGGGCGGAGGTCTACCTGGACGGTGGGATCCGGCGCGGACCGGACGTGCTGATCGCGCTCGCGCTGGGTGCCCGCGCCGTGTTCACCGCCCGGCCGTTCCTGTGGGGCCTCGCGTGCGCGGGCGAGGCCGGTGTGGCGCGCGTGTTCGAGATCCTGCGGGAGGAGATCGAACGGTCCCTGTTGCTCGCCGGCGTGGCCTCGCCGTCCGCCCTGACCCGGGATCACGTCACCACCGTATCCTCGGGGCGATGACCGAGAACCTCCCCGTCGATCCCGCGCTGGTCGAGGCTGCCGCCGCGCTCGGGCCAGGCGCCGCCGCCGCCCGCCACTTGGAGCTCGCCGAGCAGGTGCGCCGCGCGAACCGCCTCTACTACGAGGACGACGCCCCGGAGCTGGCCGACGCCGAGTACGACGCGCTGTTCCGGGAGCTGGTCGCGCTCGAGACGGCGTTCCCGCCGCTGGTCACCACCAATTCGCCAACGCAGCGCGTGGGCGGAGCCCCGGCCGGAGGCCGCTTCCCCGAGATCCGTCACGGGCGGCCGATGCTCTCGCTCTCGAACGCCTTCACCCACGACGAGCTGCGCGCCTTCGACGCGCGGGTCCGCAAGGGTCTTGGCCTGCCCCCGGCCCCGGAGCCGGCCGAGGGCCTCTCGTACGTGGCGGAGCTGAAGATCGACGGCCTGGCGATCTCGCTCCAGTACGAGCGGGGCCGGTTCACGGTTGGTGCGACGCGCGGCGACGGCACGACCGGGGAGGACGTCACGCCGAACCTGCGGACGATCGGGGGCATCCCGGATCGCCTGGCCGAGTCGGTCACCCTGGAGGCTCGGGGCGAGGTCTTCATGCCCAAGGCGGAGTTCGCCCGGATCAACGCCGAGCGCGGCGAGCAGGGCCTGGCCCTGTACGCGAACCCGCGCAACAGCGGCGCCGGGTCGCTTCGCCAGAAGGACGCGTCGGTCACCGCCGGCCGGCAGCTCGCGACCTGGCTCTACCAGCTGGTGGAGGACGAGCCGACGGTCACCAGCCAGTCGGCTGCCCTCGCGCGGCTGGAAACCCTTGGCTTCCCCGTCAACCCCGACCGCGCCGCCGGCCTCGACATCGAGGGCGTCATTGCGTTCACGGAGGCGTGGCGAGACAAACGCCACGACCTCCCCTACGAGACCGACGGCGTCGTCGTCAAGGTGGACCGCTTCGACCAGCAGGCCCGGCTCGGCATGGTCAGCCGCGCGCCCCGCTGGGCCATCGCCTTCAAGTTCCCGCCGGAGCAGGTGGAAACCCTGGTCGAGGACATCGTCGCGTACGTGGGCCGAACCGGGACCCTGACGCCCGTCGCGCACCTGCGTCCGGCGAAGGTCGCGGGCTCCACGGTGGCCCGGGCCACGCTCCACAACCTGGACGAGGTCCGGCGCAAGGACATCCGCATCGGCGACACGGTCGTCCTCCAGAAGGCCGGCGACGTCATCCCGGAGGTCGTCCGACCGATCCTCGACAAGCGCCCGGCGGGCGCCCGCGAGTACCAGGTGCCGGTGGCCTGCCCGGTCTGCGGCCACGCCGTGATCCAGGACGAGGGCGCGGTCCGCCACTACTGCCCGAACCCGGTCTGTCCGGCGCGCCTGGCCCAGGCGTACGCCCACTTCGTCGGACGGGGCGGGATGGACATCGAGGGTGCCGGGTGGGCTGTGCTCTCCCAGCTCCTGGAACGGGGCATGGTGCATCGCCGCGC
The DNA here is from genome assembly GCA_963766735.1 of uncultured Chloroflexia bacterium. Taxonomy (GTDB): domain Bacteria; phylum Chloroflexota; class Limnocylindria; order Limnocylindrales; family CSP1-4; genus CAIXZV01. Next base: position 324,598 of record CAVYBU010000007.1, on the reverse strand, counting down.
AGACTTCTTCGCGCTCAGAGTGGAGGACCTGGAGTCCCTCGAGCGGTTCGCGCGCAAGAGCGCGGAGAACCTCTACGCGGCGATCCAGAGGGCCCGGACCGGCCGGCCGCTGGCCAAGGTGCTCAACAGCCTGGGCATCGCGCAGGTGGGGGAGTCCACGGCCGTGGACCTGGCCCGGTGGCTGGCCCGCCGTGTGCGCCCCGACGCCTTCCCGCCTCCCGACCCCGAGGCGGTGCCGGACCCCTGGTTCGCCGCTGTTGAGGCCGAGCTGCGGCGCCTGGCCACGGATGACCCGGACACCATCCAGGAGGTGAGCGGCATCGGTCCCGCCGTCGCCTCTGCGATGCACGCCTGGTTCGGGGACCCGACCACGCGCGACGTGCTCGCGGAGCTGGTCGAGGCCGGCGTCGTCCCGGAGCGCCCGGTGGTGCGGGACACGGGCGAGACCGACGAGGCAGGGCCGCTGGCCGGGAAGGCGGTGGTCGTCACGGGCAGCCTGGAGGGGTTCAGCCGGGAGGAGGCCGAGGACGCGGTCCGCGCGGCGGGCGGCAAACCCGTGGGTTCGGTGTCGAAGAAGACGGACTACCTGGTGGCCGGGCCCGGGGCCGGGTCCAAGCTGCAGAAGGCCACGGAGCTGGGGGTCGCGGTGCTGGACGAGGCCGGGTTCGTTCGGCTGCTGGCGGGCGAAGCTCGGGACAACCAGGCCGACCCAGACGATGCGTCAGAGCCGGTCGACGGCGCGGTCCAGGGCGAGGAGAGGACATGAACGACGCGGAGGAGCGACTGGCAGAGCGGCTGGCGCAGGACCTCGAGCGCGTCCTGGGGACGGGCATCCTGATCGAGGACCTCGAGATCACGGGCGAGGGCCCGGTGACGATCACCGTCGCCTGTCTCGTGGACGGGGCGTCCAGGGAGATCCATGCCGAAGGCGAGACTTCCATCGAGGCGATGTCGAACGTCATCCGCCTGGCCGCGGAGCTCCGCCTGTCGGCCGCCTTCTGGCAGATGATCGGGCCGGCCTGAGGCCGGAACGGCCGCCGCGGGACACCGACGGTGCCGGCCTGACGCCGGCTCTCAGGCGCGCCTTTGGCACGGGGGGCCGTTCGGCCCTTGCTCGCGTTGGCCTCCGACCGGCACATAATGGGGCGCAATCAGGCGACGCCTTGTATGTCGGGCGATGCCCCGTGAAGGAGGAGCGAATGTCCCTACGAGGACGCCTAGTCCTACTTGGCACCACGGCCGTGCTCGTCGCCGCCTGTAGCGGTGGGGCAGCCACCCCGGCACCGCCGACGGCCGCCCCGCCGACCGACGCCGCCCCGAGCGCCGCCGAATCCATGGCACCCACCGAGGCGCCGAGTGCCGGGCCGATCGCCGGCGGCCTGCTCGACAAGGTGCTCACGGCCGGCACGATCAAGATGTCGACCGATCCGCAGTACCCACCCCAGTCCGAGATCAAGTCCGACGGGACGTACGAGGGCTTCGACATCGACGTGGGGACCGAGATCGCGAAGCGGCTCGGCGTCGATATTGCCTTCGAAACACCCGACTGGAACCTCCTGACGGCCGGCTCGTGGGGCGCGCGCTGGGACTTCAGCGTGGGTTCGATGACGATCACGACCCCGCGTGAGCAGGTCCTGGCGTTCAGCAATCCGTATTACTACACCCCCGCCCAGATGGCCGCCTCGACCGAATCCGGCATCACGACGCTCGAGGGTCTTGCCGGCAAGACCATCTGCGTCGGCGAGGCCACCACCTACTACGACTGGATGCAGGGCACGCTCGACCTCGGGAGCTACACCCCGACCGCCAAGCCCCCCGAGGGCTCAACGGCCACGACCCTGACCACAGACCGGCTGTGCGCCGAGACGTGGAAGGCCGGCCGCAAGGACTTCGAGGGCTGGCTCAGCTCCAAGACGACCGTCGATGCGGCCATCGCCGAGGGCCTGCCGCTGGTGGCCGTCGGTGACCCGGTGTTCTCGGAGCCGCTTGGTGTCGCCTTCGACAAGAGCGGTCCCGATCCGACGGACATGGTCCTGCGAGTCAACGGGATCCTGGAAGAGATGCGTGCCGACGGGACGCTGAAGGCCTTCTCCGAGAAGTGGTTCGGCGGGGACCTCACGGTCGATCCGTCCGGCTGACGCCACGGAGCACGTAACCCAACGGGGGTGTCCGAACGGACGCCCCCGTTCTCGTTAGGCGACGGGAGGACGCAATGACAGCAGCGAGCGGTGCAGTGGGCGCGCCTGTGGGTGGCGTTCCCGCCGAAGCGACGAACCCGATCGTCGCGGCCATCGCCGAGCAGCGGCGGCGCCAGCAGCGCAGGTTCCGGCTGATCTTCATCGCGACTTGGCTGATCGTCATCGGCGGCGCGCTCTCGTCGCTCGTCGTGGCAGGGAAGGTCGACTTCCCCTTCATGGCCGAGTGGATGCCGTACATCCTCGGCGGCGTCACGACCACGATCTACGTCGCAGTGATCTCCATCGCGTTCGCGATCGCATTCGCGGTGGTCGGCGCCCTGGGGCGCCTGAGCTCCAACTCCATCCTCTACTCGCTGTCGACGCTCTATGTGTCGATGGTTCGCGGCACCCCACTTCTCGTGCAGATCCTGTTCATCTACCTCGCCTTGCCGCAGGTCTTGCCGTTCATCAACGACGTGCCCAAGGAGGTCCTCGGCATCATCGCGCTCGCCTTCAACTACGGCGCGTACATGACCGAGACCTTCCGGGCCGGCATCCAGGCCGTTCCGCGTGGCCAGACGGAGGCGGCAGCAGTCGCTGGGGATGAGCGGACGGACACGCATGCGGCGCATCGTCGTTCCGCAGGCGGTCCGGATCATTATCCCGGCCATCGGCAACGACTTCATCTCGATGGTCAAGGACTCCTCGCTGGTGTCGGTGATCGGCGTCCACGAGCTCCTGTGGAAGGCACAGGCGGCCGGCCGGCCGACCTACAAGTCGATCCAGACGCTGATCGTCGCGGCGCTCGTCTACTGGGCCATGACCATCGTCCTCTCGTACTTCCAGGACCGGCTCGAGAAGCGCCTGGCCGTCGGCGATCGAGCGGTGAACCCCCGTGAGCAATGCCACGGCTATCCCCGCCAAGCAGTCATCCACCCCTCCGAATCCCGGGTGCCCTGACGCCCGCGGGCTCGGATCCCATCGTCCTCGCGACCGACATCGAGAAGTACTTCGGGACCAACCACGTGCTCCGTGGCTGCTCCATGACGGTCTGTCCGCGCGAGACGATCGCGATCCTGGGTCGCTCCGGGTCCGGCAAGAGCACCTTCCTGCGATGCATCAACTTCCTCGAGGAGCCCAGCGCCGGCACCGTGACCATCGGCAACTACCCGGTCGAGGCGATGCCGTTCGGCGGCCGCTCCGGCCACCATCGCGAGCAGATCCGCCAGATGCGGATCCAGGCCGGGATGGTGTTCCAGGAGTTCAACCTGTTCCCGCACCTCTCCGTGATCGACAACCTCATCGAGGGCCCGATCCGCGTCAAGGGCCTGTCGAGGAAGCGAGGCCGTTGCGCTCGCGGAGAACTACCTCGACAAGGTGGGCCTGTCAGGACAAGCGCGACGAGTACCCGGCGCGCCTCTCCGGCGGCCAGAAGCCAGCGCGTCGCGATCGCCCGGGCGCTGACGATGGAGCCCAAGGTGCTGCTCTTCGACGAGCCCACGTCGGCCCTTGACCCGTCGCTCGTCGGCGAGGTGCTCAACGTCATGGAGGACCTGGCCCACGAGGGCGCAGACCATGATCGTGGTCACGCACGAGATGGCAGTTCGCCCGCGAGGCGGCCGACCGCGTCTACTTCATCGATGAGGGCGTCTTCGTCGAGATCGGTCCGCCCGAGCAGGTGATCGACCGGCCGCAGGAGGAGCGCACGCGCCAGTTCCTGTCGCGGTTCCTGGGCGCCTCGCAGGGGCAGGGCGGGCCCTCCGCCGCGGCCTCGGCCGCGCAGCCTCGGGTCGACCAGACCGGGTGGCCGCCGGAGCTCCAGACGCCGCCGACCACCGCACGGTCCGCTCTAGGGGTCAGGGGGCGTCCCCCCTGGGCGACCGATTGCCGGCGTCCGGCGGGTCCTCCGGGCGGACTCTCCGGGCAGTCCTCGCGCCGGCCGTCGCATCCGGGCCGCGTATCATCCCGCCATGGCCTCGCTTACCCGTGCCGATGTCGAGCACGTTGCCCACCTCGCCCGACTCGGGCTCACGGACGAGGAGATCGCCCGGCTCGAGGGGCAGCTCAACCACATCCTGGACCAGTACGCCAAGCTCGCGGACCTGGACACCGACGCGATCCCGCCCACGGCGCAGGTCATCGAGCTGGAGAACATCCTCCGGGAGGACGTGGCCCGGCCATCCCTGGCGGCCGACGCGGTCCTGGCGAACGCACCCGAGCGCGACGGTGACTTCTTCGTCGTCCCGGCGATCCTGGGCGGCGACTGAGCGGCCGATGACGGCAGACCCGACGACGCTGCCCGCGCACCAGATGGCCGCCCGCCTCCGGGCCGGCGATCGTCTCCTCGCGCGAGCTCACGGCCGCGCACCTCGCCCGCGCCCGAGGCACCGACCACGGCCTCCACGCCTGGCTGACGATCGACGACGAGCGGGCCTTGGCCGAGGCGGACGTTGCCGACGCTCGCCTGGCCGGCGCCCGCGGCGAGGGCGCCGGCGCGGTGGACCGACTCCACCCGCTGCTGGGCATCCCGGTGGGGCTCAAGGACCTCGTATCCGTCAAGGGTGGCCAGTGCACGGCCGGCTCCCGCATCCTGGAGGGGTACCGCGCCCCGTTCGACGCCCACATCACGGAGAGCCTGCGGGATGCCGGGGCCGTGATCCTGGGCAAGACGAACATGGACGAGTTTGCGATGGGCTCCTCCACGGAGCACTCCGCGTTCGGGCCGACGGCCAACCCGTGGGCCCTGGATCGCGTCCCCGGCGGGTCCAGCGGCGGGTCCGCGGCCTCGGTCGCGGCGTACCAGACCCCGCTCGTCCATCGGCACGGACACCGGCGGCTCCGTCCGCCAGCCGGCGGCGATGTGCGGGATCGTGGGGATGAAGCCGACCTACGGGCGAGTGAGCCGGTACGGGATCGTGGCCTTCGCGAGCTCGCTGGACCAGGTCGGACCGCTCGGTCGCGACGTGCGCGATGCCGCCGCGCTGCTTCACGCGGTCTCCGGGCGCGACGAGCGGGACTCCACCTCCGCGCCGGTGCCGGTGCCCGACGACCTGCTCGGGCTCCCGGCCTCGGACGACGAGGCGGCGTCGTGGCTCCGGGGCAAGCGCTTCGGCCTGCCGAGGGAGTACTTCGTCGAGGGCATGGAGCCCGGGGTGGCGGCGCGCATCCGGGAGGCCGTCGCGTCCCTCGAGGCGGCCGGTGCCACGGTGGAGGAGGTCAGCCTCCCGCACACGGACTACGGCCTGGCCACGTACTACATCGTCGCCCCGGCGGAGGCGTCCGCCAACCTCGCCCGTTACGACGGCGTCCGGTTCGGCTACAGCGTCCGAGGCGGGGACGACTACCTTGCGAACTACCTCGCCACGCGAGGCCAGGGCTTCGGGCCAGAGGTCAAGCGCCGGATCATGCTGGGCACGTACGCGCTGTCCGCCGGCTACTACGACGCGTTCTACCTCAAGGCGCAGAAGGTCCGGACGCTGATCAAGCGGGACTTCGACATGCTGTGGGCGGCCGGGTTCGACGCCCTGGTGGCGCCGACCTCACCCAGCGTCGCCTTCCCGCTCGGCGCCCGCACCGCGGACCCGGTGCAGATGTACCTGTCCGACACCTGCACCCTGCCGGTCAGCATGGCCGGGTTGCCCGCGATCTCGATCCCGTGCGGCCTTTCGGAGGGCCTGCCCGTCGGCCTCCAGATGATCGGCGCGCCCTGGTCCGAGGCATCCCTGCTCCGGGGGGCGCGCGCGTACGAGGGCGCGACGACGGACGCCGACTGGCGCCGGGTCCAGCCGCGAGATCTGGCGCTGCTCACGGACCCATCCACCCCCACGCCTGCCCAGCGAGTCGCCGCCGGGGCCAGTAGCGCGGACGATCGCGGGGCCAGATAGCGCGGACGATCGCGGGGCCCGAGAGCGCGGACGATCTCGATCCCCGGCGACCCTGCCCGCAGGACGGCGACCCGGTCTGGTTCCATCACACACCAGCCCCGCTGGTGCTATCCGCGCCACACCGCCGGAAGTCGTGCACCTACCCGCCGCGCTGGTGGAAGTCCGGATTGGGGCTCGTGCCAGGCGCGCATAGGCGTCCCGGTGGTTGTCTCACGCACGGGATCATCGTCCCATCCCGCCCAGCCGACGATCCGGGTGTCGAATCCTTGTCCGACACCAACCAGGCTGGTAGATGACGGGATCGGCGCCTCGGCGAGCCCGACCGGGTCGAACCGCATCGGGGCGGGTGGCGAACGGGGCACCACGCCAGCCGGGTCGGGTCGATCGGGGCCGGGCCGGACGCGGGCCGGATCTGGTCGAACCGGGCTGGGGCCGACAGTGGGCGATCCCGGCCCTTACGTCCGCGACGCGGGCGATGCCGTACCCTTCGCGGCATGACCACAGACCCCGCGGCCCGAGCTCCACTGGCCGAGCGTGCGCTCGCGCAGCGCGTGATCGACGTTCCTCCGTCCGGCATCCGCCGCTTCTTCGACATCCTGGCCACGATGACCGACGTCATCAGTCTCGGGGTGGGGGAGCCCGATTTCGACACGCCGCGGGAGATCGTGGAGGCGGGCGTCGAGAGCCTGCGCGAGGGCCGGACGCACTACACGTCCAACTACGGGACCATCGAGCTCCGTCGCACGTTGTCGGCGCACCTGGAGGAGCTGTACGGCGTCGGCTACGACCCGAACACGGAGATCCTGATCACGGTCGGCGCCTCCGAGGCGGTGGACCTGGCGCTGCGCGCCACCTGCGACCCAGGCGACGAGATCATCCTTCACGAGCCGTCGTACGTGGCCTATGTCCCGGCTGTCGTCTTCGCGGGCGGCACCGTCGTCCCGGTCGCGACCCGCTTCGAGGACGACTTCGCCCTGGATCCCGTGGCCGTGGAAGCCGCCATCACGCCGCGCACCAAGGCCCTGTTCCTGGGTTACCCGGCCAACCCGACAGGCGCCGTCCTTGACGATGCCGTGCAGGATGAGCTGGCCCGCATCGCGCGCGATCACGACCTCCTCGTCTACAGCGACGAGATCTATGACCGCCTCGCCTACGGTACCTACCGCCACCGCGCGTTCAGCTCGCTGCCCGGCATGCGGGATCGGACGATCCTCATGGGCGGCTTCTCCAAGGCGTACGCGATGACGGGCTGGCGAGTGGGCTGGATGTGCGCCCCGGCAGCGATCCTCGAGGGGATCGTCAAGGTCCACCAGTACGGGATCATGTCCGCCCCCACAGTGGCCCAGGACGCCGCGCTCGCCGCGCTCCAGGGCGGGGAGCCCGCGGTGCAGGCGATGGTCGCCGAGTACGACCGCCGCCGGCGTCTCCTGGTGGACGGGCTCAATCGCATCGGCCTGCCCACCTTCGAGCCGCGCGGTGCCTTCTACGCCTTCCCGCAGATCACGTCCACGGGCCTCTCGTCGGACGAGTTCGCGGAGCGGCTCCTGCGCGAGGAGCGGGTGGCCGTGGTGCCCGGGTCCGCGTTCGGCCCGTCCGGCGAGGGTCACGTCCGCATGTGCTACGCCACGGCCTACGAGAAGATCGAGGAGGCGCTGGTCCGCATCGAGCGCTTCGTGGCGCAGGTCCGGACTGCCTGATCGCGTGGATGGCCGGCGCTGCCCACGCCCACGCCCTCGCCCACGCCACGTCGGGCGATGTGACCTTTGCCCCTTCCGCAGGGACCGGACCGCGTGCACCATCGGCCGATCCGGAGCAGCCCCCGTTCGGGCCTGCGTCCCCGGGGTCGATGGAGGTACGCCGTGACCCGAGCGCTCGTTGTCCACCACGACATCGACCTCGCTGACCAGGAGGTCGACTCCCTGCGCCGCCTCGGCTACGAGGTTGAGCAGTGCAGCGGGCCGACCGCCAACTCCTGCCCGATCTTCAACGGCCAGAAGTGCGGCCTCGCCGAGGAGGTCGACGTGATGGTCTACGACGCGTGGGCCAGCGGCGATATCGACGGGTCCGCGGAGCTGATCGCGGGACTGCGCCAGATCCACCCGACGGTGCCGATCGTGCTCACGGTCTCGGGCCCCGGCTATTCCTGGGAGCCCTCGGCGGACCCGGGCGTGGTGGAGCTCCAGGGCCAGCCAACGGGAGCGCGCCTGCACGAGGCCATCCAGGAGGCGATCGCCGGTGTCCGGGGGGAACACCCCGGCGACGGGTAGCGCGGTCGCGCGGCGGGACCGGGTCGGCGGTCCGCTTGTGCGAAACTGGCCCGCGATGATCGGCGCAATCCTCCTGCTGTCCGGCGCGTTTGCCGCCGCCTACGGGTCCTGGCGTGGGTATCTGGCCGCCCGGTCGGCGCTGCTGCCGTTCGTTCGCGAGGGCGACGCGACGCGGACCCTGGTCGAGGCCTCCCAACCTGTCCACGAGCGCGCGCGGGTGCGATTTGCCATCCGCCACGCCGGGCTGTCCCTGCTCTGGCTCGGGGTGGCGATGTACGGGCTGTACCTGGTGACCGCCGGCATGACGGTGACGGCGTGACGACCGCGACCGCCGATCGCGTCGCGGGCGTGATGGAGCGCTACGAGGCCGTCATCGGCATCGAGATCCACTGCCAGCTGCGGACCGCGTCCAAGATGTTCTGCGGCTGCTCCACGGCCTACGCGGACGCAGCACCGAACACCCACGCCTGCCCCGTGTGCCTGGCCCTGCCCGGGACGCTGCCGGTCATCAACCGGCGCGCGGTGGAGTTCGTCATCGCGACCGGCCTGGCCATCGAGGCAACGATCCCGGAGCGCACCCAGTGGGAGCGCAAGAACTACTTCTACCCGGACCTCCCGAAGGGCTACCAGATCAGCCAGTACGCCATCCCACTGGCGGCGGCGGGGCGCCTTGCGATCGAGACGTCGGCCGGTCCATTCACCGTGGCGATCACGCGCGCGCACCTCGAGGAGGACACGGCGAAGCTTCTGCACGGTGACACCGCCGGCGCATCGGGCGAGCGGACGACGCTGGTGGACTTCAACCGCGCCGGGGCGCCGCTCATGGAGATCGTCACGGAGCCCGAGATCCGGACGGCCGAGCAGGCCCGCCGCTACGCCGAGGAGCTGCAGCTGCTGCTCCGCGCGATCGGGGTCAGCGACGCGGACATGGAGCGGGGCCAGATGCGGGTCGAGGCGAACGTCTCGCTGCGGCCCCGCGGGACGGAGCCGTTCGGGACGCGGGTCGAGGTCAAGAACATGAACTCGTTCCGGGCGGTGGAGCGGGCGATCGCGTTCGAGATCGAGCGGCAGGCCGCGGCGCTGGACGCCGGTGAGCCGCTGGTCATGGAGACCCGCGGCTGGGACGACGGCCGGCAGGCCACGTACCGGATGCGCGCCAAGGAGACCTCCGACGACTACCGGTACTTCCCGGAGCCGGACCTGCCGCCGCTCCACGTGGACGCGTCCTGGATCGACGGCATCCGTGCCGCCCTGCCGGAGCTGCCGGCCGCTCGTCGCGCGCGGTACGTCGCCCTGGGCCTGGGGACCTACGACGCCGCGGTCATCGTCGCGGACCCGGCGATGACGACGTCGTTCGAGGCGATCTCGACCGCGGGAAAGGCGCCGGCGAAGGAGGTTGCGCACTTCGTCACGGGCGTCCACGCGCGGGCCGCGAAGGATGGCGGGCTCAACGCGGCCGGGACGGCGGGCTCGTCCACGCCTGCGGGCATTGCCGACCTCATCTCCGCGATCGCGTCCGGCCAGGTTGCGCGGACGACTGGCCGGGACCTCCTGGACCGACACCTGGCGGAAGGGACGGCCGCGGACGATCTGCTTGCGTCAGCAGGGCCCGGGCCGATCTCGGACGATGTCTCGCTTCTGGGGCACATCGACGCGGTCATTGCCGCGAACCCGAAGGCCGTTGCGGACTATCGGGCCGGCAAGCCTGTCGCCGGCTTCTTCGTCGGGCAGGTGATGAAGGCCACGGGCGGGGCGGCGGACGCGGCTCGTGTCACCACGCTGGTCCGCGAGCGCCTCGAGACGGGAGGGTGACGCGATGAGCCTGGCCGGGTTGCTGCTCCTGCTCGTGGGGGTCGCCCTGATCGTCCTTGGCGTGGTTCGTGCCCGCGATCCGTATCGCCGCTACATGGCCCTGCGCGAGCAGGACGCCAACGTGGCCCGCTACGAGGCCTGGCGCGGCGGGCCGCGCACGGATCCCAAGACCGGATCGTCCGTCGCGATGCAGATGTTCCGCCGCAAGGCGCAGACCGGCGGGCTGATCGTGATCGCCGGGGTCGTCTGCGTGGTTGCGGCGTTCGTCATCGGCTAGGGGCCGGGACGGACCCGCGAGCGACTTTCTTCGGTTCGCCAGCGAGGGCCCAGAGGGGTGGCCGCAGTGGGAACGTCGTGGTGCCGTGGCGGCGAGGCCTGGCCCGTGCCGACAGACCAGGTCGGATGGTCCGTCGGGCACTAACGGACGAGTCCCGGTGCGCTATTCTCGCAGTCAGCCGCCCGGCTGTCGGTCGCGATGTGGCCGCACGCGTTCCGTGACGAGCGGCGTCTGTTGGCGCCAGTGATGCGTCAGGATGTTCTCGGCGACCATGAGCATCGCGCTCCGGTGCCGGGACAACGAGGAGGAAGATACCTTGCGGACCAGCACTCGACTCGTCGCCCTTGTGGGTGCCGCGTCGTTCATCTTTGCCGCCTGTGGCGGCTCCACCGCGACCACGGCTCCGGTCACCGCCGCCCCTGCCACGGCGGCGCCCGCCACCCCCGAGCCCGCCACCCCCGCGCCGACCGCTGAGCCGATCGCCTTCAAGGCCTGCATGGTCAGCGACGTCGGCGGCATCGACGACAACAGCTTCAACGAGAACGCCTGGAAGGGCATGGAAGATGCCCAGGCGCAGCTCGGCATCGAGGTCAAGTTCCTCGAGTCGCGAGCCGCGACCGACTACGAGAAGAACATCAACCAGTTCGTCACTGAAAAGTGCGACATGATCGTGACCGTCGGGTTCCTGCTCGGCGATGCCACGAAGGCCGCTGCCGAGGCCAACCCGGGCATCCGGTTCGCGATCGTCGACTACGCCTACGACCCGGCGATCCCGAACGTCGAGGGCCTCGTCTACACGACCAGTGAAGCGGCGATGCTCGTCGGATACGTGTCGGCCGGGATGTCAAAGTCCGGGATCATGGGCACCTTCGGCGGCATCAACATCGGCGGCGGCGTGACCGACTTCATGAGCGGCTTCGTGGCCGGCGCCAACTACTACAACGAGGCGATGGGCACGAGCGTCAGCGTGCTCGGCTGGGATCCCGTCAAGGGCGAGGGCTCGTTCACGGGTGACTTCGACTCGCTTGACAACGCCAAGGCCCTGACCGTCCCGATGCTCCAGGAAGGCGCTGACGTCATCCTGCCCGTCGGCGGCCCGATCGGCGGCGGCGCCTACACGGCGCTCCAGGAGTCTCCGGCCCAGGACTACGGCATCGGCGTCGATGTCGACTGGTGCGTGTCCGCGCCGCAGTACTGCGACATCCTCCTGACCAGCGTCCTCAAGAAGATCGACGTCTCCGTCACGGCGGCTATCGATCGCGCGGTCAAGGGCGAGGCCCCCCAGGCCCTGTTCGTCAGCACGCTCGCCAACGGCGGCGTGGACATTGGCCCGTACAACACCTTCGACTCCGCGGTCTCGCAGGAGCTGAAGGACGGCGTCGATGCCCTGAAGGCGAAGATCATCTCCGGCGAGGTGAAGCCGGCGGACTACTACGCAAAGAAGTAGTCGCATCCATCGACCGTAGGGTACGGGCGGCGCTCACGTCAGGCGCCGCCCGTCCATAACCAGGCACAGCTGAGGCACACGTGAAGCTCGAGCTGCGCGGGATCACGAAGCGCTTCCCCGGCGTCATCGCGAACGAGGGTGTCGACCTCACGATCGAGCCCGGTCAGATCCATGCGCTCCTGGGCGAGAACGGCGCCGGCAAGACGACCCTGATGAACGTCCTCTACGGCCTGTACAAGCAGGACGAGGGCGAGATCTTCATCGACGGATCACCCGTCGTGTTTCACGACCCGGGTGACGCGATCCGGGCCGGCATCGGGATGGTCCACCAGCACTTCATGCTGGTCCCGGTCTTCACGGTCACCGAGAACGTGATGCTCGGCGTCGAGTCGACCCGTGGCCCGCTGCGGATCCTCGACAACGCCTCGGCCCGGGCCCGCATCGTCGAGATCTCGGAACGCCACAACCTCCACGTCGATCCCGATGCCCTGGTCGAGGATCTCCCGGTCGGCGTCCGACAGCGCGTGGAGATCATCAAGACCCTCTACCGCCAGTCGAACCTGCTGATCCTGGACGAGCCATCTGCGGTCCTGACGCCGCAGGAGACGGGCGAGCTGTTCGAGATCATGCGCTCGCTCCAGGCGACCGGGACCTCGATCATCTTCATCACCCACAAGCTCAACGAGGTCCTGGAGATCGCAGACCAGATCACGGTGCTGCGCCGGGGCAAGGTCGTGGGCTCCGCGAAGCCGGCCGAGGCCTCTCAGCAATCGCTGGCCCAGATGATGGTCGGCCGTCCGGTCGATCTCGAGGTGGACAAGATCCCGGCGACGCCGGGTGCCCCGGTGCTGGAGATCGCCGGCCTGTCCGTCGCCGACGACCGCGGACACGCCGCCGTCCGCGACCTCGACCTCGTCGTGCATGCGGGCGAGATCGTCGCCATCGCCGGCGTCCAGGGCAACGGCCAGACCGAGCTGGTCGAGGCGATCACCGGGCTCCGACGCCACGCCGCCGGCACGATCCGGATCTCCGGCCAGGAGGTGAAGCCCGATCCTCGTCGGGTGTTCGAGGCGGGCGTTGCGCACGTACCCGAGGACCGGCTCGAGGAGGGCCTCATCCCGGCGTTCACGATTGCCGAGAACCTCGTCCTCAACACGTACTACCTCAAGCCGTTTGCCGACGGCCTGCGCCTTCACCGGGACGCGATCATGGCCACGGCGACCGAGCTCGTTGAGCAGTTCGACGTCCGGACGCCCAGCGTGTTCAACGAGGTCGGCAACCTTTCAGGCGGCAACCAGCAGAAGGTGATCGTCGCGCGCGAGTTCACCCGGCCGATCAAGCTGCTCGTTGCCGCGCAGCCGACCCGCGGGCTGGACGTCGGGTCGATCGAGTACATCCACCGGCGTGTGGTGGAGAAGCGCGACGACGGCACGGCCGTGCTGATCGTCTCCACGGAGCTCGACGAGGTCATGGCACTGGGCGACAGGATCGCGGTCATGTACCAGGGTCGGATCGTGGCCATCCTCGATCCGTCGGAAGCCACGCCGGAGCGGCTGGGTCTGTATATGGGTGGCGCGCTGGTTCCGCCAGAGCACGAAGTTCCCGAGGGGCCATCCTCTGAGCCCCCTGCTCCTGCGGCGCAGGGCGCGCCGGCACACGGGAGACAGCCGTGAGCGACGCAAGCGTTCCCACCCCCGCCGAGCCCGTGGAGCCCGCCGAGCCCGTGGAGCCCGCCGAGCCCGCCGAGCCCGGCTGGATCCGCCGCCTGCCCGGCCGCATCGTGTTGCCGTTCCTGGCGGTGTTCACGGCGATGCTCATCGGCGCGTTCATCATCGTGCTGTCGGATCCGGTCCTCCTGGAGATGTGGACGACCAACCCGGTCAAGGCGGCCGGGGCATCCATCCGCGCCGTCCTCGAGGGCTACGGGGCGCTGATCGCGGGCGCTATCGGGAGCCCGCGCGACTACATCGAGGCGTTCACGTCCGGCGACATCGACCAGATCAAGCTCGCGTTCCGGCCGATCAGCGAGACAATCCTCGCGGCGACGCCGCTCATCTTCACCGGCCTCGCCGTCGCCCTCGGCTTCCGCAGCGGCCTGTTCAACATCGGGGCCGAGGGCCAGCTGTACCTCGGCGCGATCGTCGCCACCTTCGTCGGCTTCTCGCTTCACGGGCTCCCGTGGTTCGTGCACCTGCCCATCACGATCGCCGCCGGCTTCCTGGGAGGCGCCCTGTGGGGCTTCATCCCCGGCCTCCTCAAGGCGCGCACGGGTGCCCACGAGGTGATCGTCACGATCATGCTCAACTACGTGGCGTACCTGCTCGTGACATGGGTGCTCCGGCAGCCCTTCTATCAGAGGCCTGGCCGCAGTGACCCCGTCTCGCCGATCGTCGACGGGTCGGCGATGATCCCGCCGCTCATCGAGGGGCTGCGGGTCAACTGGGGGTTCGTGCTCGCCCTGCTCGCCGCCGCGTTCGTCTCATGGCTCCTGTTCCGGTCCACGCTGGGCTTCGAATTCCGTGCCGTGGGGCTGAACCCGTCGGGTGCGCGGTACGCCGGCATGAACATCTCGCGGACCCTCATCCTCACGATGTCGATCTGTGGCGGGCTTGCCGGGCTGGCGGGCACGACCGAGATCATCGGCGTCAACAAGGCCATGACCCCGGGCTTCTCGCCGGGCTACGGCTTCGATGGGATCGCAATCGCCCTGCTCGGCGGCTCGTCGCCGCTGGGCGTCGTCCTTGCCGCGCTGCTGTTCGGGGCGCTGCGCGCCGGGGCCACGCCGATGCAGGCGGCGACCGGCATCCCGATCGACCTCGTGGTCGTCATCCAGGCGCTCGTGATCATGTTCGTCGCGGCGCCCGCGCTGATCCGTCAGATCTACCGCATCAAGGCCGCGCGCACGACGGGCACCGAGATCCTCGCGCAGGGGTGGCGGGCATGAGCACCACGACCGCCGTGATGCCCGCTCCCAGGACGGTCAGTCGCCGGGCAATCGTCCTGGCCGCGTTCTACTTCGGCCTCGCGGCGCTGCTGGTCCTCGTCTTCGGCTCGGGCATCGAGCCGGGGACCGAGACGAAGTTCACCCTCAACCTGGGCTCCGCGCCGGCGATCAGGCTGCCGGACCTCGTGCTCCCGTCGACACCCGTCATCTACCTCATGGCGGGCGTCGCGGTGTTCTGCGGCGCACTCCAGCTGACCAGGGCCGTGGGCGCCAAGTGGGCGGTCCTGCTCTCCATCGCGCTCATCGCGTTCATATTCGGGTTCCTGACCTGGACCGCGGCCGGGAAGTCCATGAGCCTGGTCGGCGTCTTCCAGACGACGCTCTACCGGGCGGTCCCGATCACCTTCGCCGCGCTGTCGGGCGTTCTCTGCGAGCGATCAGGCGTGGTGAACATCGCGATCGAGGGCATGCTCCTCTCGGGAGCCTTCGTGGCGGCCGTCGTCGCGAGCATGACCGGCAGCACCTGGGCCGGCCTGATCGGTGCCACCATCACCGGGGGGCTGCTGGCTGCGGTGCTGGCCGTCCTGGCGATCCGGTATCGCGTCAACCAGATCATCGCCGGCACCGTGATCAACATCTTCGCTGCCGGGATCACGGCGTTCCTGTCCACCCGCGTCCTGTCGCAGAACAAAGAGCTCAATATCCCGCCGCGTTTCGAGCCGATCGTGATCCCGGTGCTGTCGGACATCCCGATCATCGGGCCGATCTTCTTCTCGGGCAGCTTCTTCGTGTACGCGCTGTTCGTGCTGGTCGGCCTCATCCATTTCGTGCTGTTCTACACACGGTTCGGTCTGCGGGTCCGGGCCGTGGGCGAGCACCCGCGGGCGGCGGACACGGTGGGCATCAACGTCCAGTTCACGCGCTACCGGAACGTCATCCTGGGCGGCATGGTCGCCGGCATCGGTGGCGCCTACTTCACGATCGGATCCACCGGTACCTTCGAGCGCGACATGACGGCCGGCCGCGGCTTCATCGGCCTGGCGGCGATGATCTTCGGCGGCTGGACACCCATCGGGGCGTTCCTCGCCAGCCTCGTGTTCGGCTTCGCCGACGCGTTGCAGAGCCGGCTCTCGATCCTGGGCTCGGCGGTGCCCTCGGAGTTCCTGGGCATGATCCCGTACATCACGACGATCGCCGTGGTCGCTGGTCTCGTGGGGCGGGTACGCATGCCCGCCGCAGACGGGACGCCGTACGTCAAGGAGTGAGCGCGCGCGTGGGCTGACGCCGCTGCCCGTGGGACCTCAGGGCGCGGGCGTCAGCCAGACCCTGTACTCGGTGACGTTCTCGGGAGCGCCGTCCCTGGGCGAGAGGTCGAACACGCGCAGGGTGCCGTACTGGGCCTTGTCCACCGCGTAGACGACATCGGCCTTGAACGTCCCCCAGCACCCCGTGCCGCACGAAGCCGTGACCGGCCTGTCCGCGATGAGGGTCCCGGTCTTGTCCAGAAGCTGGACGCGGAACTGGGCCTCGAACACGTTCGCCAGGCCACTCAGCTTCAGCGGGTTGCCGGCCGAGGCGCCCCAGGCCGGGCGGTCCACGAAGATCGCGGGCAGGGAGTCGCGGTAGTCGGCGCGATCCACGGGGCCGACCAGGACGATGCCCTCCGAGCTGAACACGGTCACCGGTTCGTCCTCGATCCGGAACAGGACCTCCTCTACGGACGGGAACTGCGTGAGCGTGTAGACGACCTGCGCGAGCCGCGTGAATGCTGAGGCCGACCCACCTCCGGACTCGAACTCGCTCGACAGGTCCACCGTGGCGATCCCGTCACTGATGGCCAGGCCCAGGAGCCGCGTCCCATCCGGGATCGCGGTGTACATGGCGGGCGATGCCTCCAGCTCGGCGCCCTCCGGCCCCGCGAGGAGCGCGTTCATCGCCGCCCTGGCCACGGCCCGGGTCTCCGGGACGGTTCGCAGCACCGGAGCCAGCCCGGGATTGTCGGTGAAGCTGCCGAGCATGAAGTAGGCGCGGACGATCGTGGTCCCGGTGGGGGTGGCGGACGGTGTCGCGGCCGGGTTCGGCGTGGCGGGCGCGCCGGATCCGGTCGGGTTCGTGCTGGGAGCCGTGGTCGGCGACGCGCTGGGCAGCGGCGTTTCCGGCGCGACGTCGGACGGGCTTGCCTCGTCGGGGGGCGTCTGCGTGACGACGGGGGCGGCGGGCGTGCCCAATGAGCCCGTGGACGGGGCGCACGCGGCCCACGTGATGGCGACGGCAGCCATGAGGGCGGCTGCTGCGGCGGCGCGAATGGCGGGGGTCACGGCCCGGTCCTCGGTGCGGATCTCATGTGGCCACAGCATCCGCAGGGCGCGTGTCGACCGCATGACCCGCTGGTAACGATCCGGTCACGGGCAGCGTGAGGGTGAGCATCAGGCCGCCACCCGGGCGTGAGCGGGCGCGCAGCGAACCCCCCAGGAGCGCGGCATGTTCCGCGGCGATGGCCAGCCCGAGGCCGGAGGTGCCCCCGGCACGGGACGGGTCTGCCTTGTAGAACCGGTCGAACAGATGGGGGAGAGCGTCGGCCCGGACGCCGGGCCCGCGGTCCGCCACCACGATCACCGCCCCTTCGCGGGTGCGCGCGAGAGCGACCTCCACCGGCGAGCCCGGTGCGTGATCCCGGGCGTTGTCGAGCAGGTTCCCCAGGATGCGGTCCAGCCGCCGGGGCTCCGATTCGACCACCAGCGGCGTGGGCGGCAGCGTGACGGCCGCCTCCGGCAGGCGTGCGGCTACGGCTCCGGTCAAGACGCGCACGAGGTCAACCGGCTCGAGGCTGGTTCGTTCCGCCTCGGAGTCAAAGCGTGAGATCTCCATCAGGTCGTCCACCAGGACCCGCAGCCGGCGGATGTCGATGGCCAGCAACTCAGCCGCCCTGCGCGCGTCGGGTGGTAGCTCACCGAGGGAACCGACGATCAGCGACGCCTCGGTCACGAGGGCCGTCAGCGGCGTTCGCAGCTCGTGGGCGACGTCCGCCACGAATCGCTGGTTGTGCTGTTGGGCCGACTCAAGGCGTGCGATCGTCCCCTGGAGCGAGTCGGCCATGCGGTTGAAGTCCGCCGCCCATCGCCCGACCTCGTCGGCGCCACCCGCCGGCACGCGTGCCGTGAGGTCGCCGCCTGCGATCCGCCGCGCCGCGCGAGCAGCTGCCGTCACGGGCCGCAGCAGCCACCGGGCAATGATCCCAGCAACCAGGAGCGCCATCCCGATTGCGGCCGCCCACCCCGCCAGGAGTCCGACCCGCAGCTGGGCGAGCGCATCCTCGATGGGGGCGGCCGAGAAGACGACGTACAGCTCCGGCGGACCGCCCTGTCTGCCACCCACGACCAGGACCGGTGCGTCACCGAGGGGCTGCCACGCGTACCCGAGCTGGCCGCTCCTGACGATCGCGGTGAGTTCGGGCGAGATCTGCCCCAACGCCCCGGCCAGGTCACCGGGCTCGTATGGCGATCCGTCGCCGAAGTCCGCGATCACGCGGCCTGCTCCTCGGAGCGCGAACGCCGTCGGAAGGCCGCTCGCCGCGAAGGACCGCGCGTCCGTCGGCCGGGGGTCGGCGCCGGGCATGAGGACCGAGATGTCGTAGTCCACCTGCTGCCGGGCGTCGGCGAGGAGTCGAGCGCGCAGGGAGGTGTCGACGAACACGTAGACGCCCACCCCGAGCGCCGCCACGGTGACGGCCACCAGGGCGACCAGGGTGATCGCGAGCCGGGCACGGATGCCGATGGTCACCGGTGTCGTCCTACCCCGTCGGCCGCGCGGCCTTGTAGCCGGCGCCCCGCACGGTGAGCACCAGGGCCGGCACCGCCGGGTCCGTCTCGATCTTGGCGCGGAGCCTGCCCACGGCCACGTCCACCAGGCGCGAATCGCCGAGGTAGTCGTACCCCCAGACGTGGTCGAGGAGCAGGTCGCGGGTGAACACCTGCCCGGGGTGGCTGGCGAGTACCACGAGCAGGTCGAACTCAGTCCGCGTCAGGGCGACCTCGACACCATCGCGCTCCACGGTCCGACCGGCGAGGTCGATCCGTAGTGGGCCCAGGGACAGGACGGCGGGAGTCCCGGTCGCGGGCTCGTGACCGTGGCGGCGGAGCGCAGCGCGCACGCGGGCCACCAGCTCCGGCGTCTCGAATGGCTTGCGCAGGTAGTCATCGGCGCCGGACTCGAGGCCCACGACCACGTCGATCGTGTCGGCGCGCGCGGTGAGCATGACGATGGGCGTGGTGGCCTCGCGGCGAATGGCTCGGCAGACCTCGAGGCCGTCCATCCTCGGCAGCATCACGTCCAGGAGCACGAGGTCCGGCTGCCCCGAGCGCCAGCGCTCCAGCCCCTCCAGGCCGTCCGCTGCGACGCTCACCGTGAAGCCGGCCGCTCGGAGGGCGAGGGCCGTGACCTCGCGGATCGACGGGTCGTCCTCGACCAGCAGGATGTGCGCGTCCACGGCGTGAGTATGGCAGCGGGCGGGGAGCTAGCGCGCGTGTCGGCCGGCCCCGTCATCGTGCTCGGCCGCGAGTTCGTGCAGCCTGGCGTCGGAGATGCCGAAGTGATGGGCGATCTCGTGGTGGACGGTGTCGATCACCTTGGCCCGAAGCGCCTGGGGCGTGCGGTAGTGGCGCTCGAGCTGGCCGCGGAAGATCGTGATCTTGGACGGGCTCGCCGCATGGTCTGCGCCGGGCAGGGAGCGCGGCACGCCCTGGTACAGGCCGTACAGGCCACCGGCACCCACCGAGGCCAGCTGCGCCTGCGGTGGGCCACTCCTCGATGACGATGGCGACGCTGCCGAGGCGCTCCTGGAAGGCAGCGGGAAGGGCGTCGATCGCCTCGAAGACCCAGTCCTCGAACGCGGTGTCGTCGATCGGCCCATCCATGTCCCGCAGCGTAGCCGGGTCGGCTTCGACACGCTGACCACGCCGAGGGGCACTCGCGCCGCAATCACCAGTTGGACAACCCCGCGCGAGGTTCACGTAACCTCACGTCTTGGGCCAATACTTCGACATGTACGCCCATATTGGCGATACTTCATGGGTATGAGCAAGATTGTCGAGGCCCATGGCACCCAGGTCCGCGTCGGCCAGGCGGCGGAGATGCTGGGCGTCTCCGTCGAGACGCTGCGCCGCTGGGAGGCCGAAGGCCGGCTCGCGATGGAGCGTTCCGAGGGTGGACAGCGCCTGGTCGCAATTGAGGAGATCTCGAGGCTCCTGGACGAGCGCCGGAGGGTGGCCACCGACCGCCCGATCGTTGCCCAATCGGCTCGCAACAGGTTCGCAGGCATCGTGACCCGCGTGGAGGTCGACCGCGTGGCGGCCGTCGTGGAGGTCATCGCCGGTCCGCATCGCCTCGTCAGCCTCATGACCGCCGAGGCCGTCGCGGAGCTGGGTCTCAAGGTTGGCGATGAGGCAGTGTGTGTCGTCAAGTCGACCAACGTCATCGTCGAGATCCCGTCTTCGAGGGAACCGCGCGCGTGAAGTCCGGTCTCGGAGTTGGGGCCGCCGCCCTCGCTCTCGTCATCGCAGCCTGCTCCGGGGGTGCCGCTGCTCCGGATGGGAGCCTCGGCCCGACAGAGGCCAGCCTGACCATCTACGGCGCCGCATCGCTGAAGGGCGTTCTGGAGCAGGTCCGCACGGCATACGAGGCGGCGAAGCCGGGCACCACGCTGACGATCGCGACGGACTCCTCGACCACGCTCGAGACCCAGATCGAGCAGGGAGCCCCCGCGGACGTCTTCCTGTCCGCGGACACCAGGAACCCGCAGAAGCTCGTCGACGCCGGCTTCGCCTCCGGGATCCCGATCCCGTTCGCCGGCAATGGGCTCACGGTCATCGTGCCCGAAGACAACCCCGCCGGGATCCGGACGCCGGCGGACCTCGCCATGGCGGGCGTGAAGGTCATCGCCGCGGGTGATGGGGTGCCGATCACGACGTACGCGACCCGGCTCGTGGACAACCTCTCGCGGGAGGCGGGCTACCCCGCGGACTTCGCGTCCGCCTACGCCGCCAACATCGTGTCCAAGGAGGACAACGCCAGGTCGATCGTCGCGAAGATCGAGCTGGGCGAGGGAGATGCCGGCATCGCGTACGTCACTGACGCCCGCGCGTCGAAGGCGGTGTCCACGATCGACCTGCCCGAGTCGGCCAACGTCAGGGCGACATACGCTGGTGTCGTGGTCAGCTCATCCCGGCATACCGCGGCCGCCACGGCGTTCCTTGACTGGCTCGCCGGGCCGGAGGGCCAGGCGATCCTCGCGGAATCCGGGTTCCTGCGCGTCCCATGACCCACATGACGCAGGTCCGGGGAGGCTGGGGCACGCGCACGCTCGCGGCTCTCGCGGCTCTGTTCGCGCTGTTCCTGGGTCTGCCCGTCGTCACCCTCGTGGCACGGGCGATCCTCGACGGATCGCTCGTCCACGCTCTCGGGTCGCCGGTGGTCCTGGACGCGCTCGTCCTGAGCCTCGTGACGACCGCGATCAGCCTGACCATCACCGTGGTCATGGGATTGCCGCTCGCCTTCGTGCTGGCCCGATGGCGGTTCCGGGGCAAAGGGCTCGTGGAGGCGATCGTGGACCTGCCGATCGTGCTGCCGCCATCGGTCGCCGGCCTGGCGCTGCTGCTGGTCTTCGGACGGCTGGGGCTGCTTGGGGCCCCGCTCCACGAGCTCGGCATCTCCGTGTCGTTCACGATGGTCGCCGTGGTCCTCGCCCAGACATTCGTGTCGGCGCCGTTCTTCATCCGGTCCGCCCGGACAGGGCTCGCGGGCGTGGATCGGGACCTGGAGGATGCGGCCAGGGTTGACGGTGCGTCGGAGCGCCAGCTGTTCCGCACGATCACAACGCCGCTGGCCGGCGCCGCCCTGGCCGGGGGGCTGACGATGTGCTGGGCCCGGGCGCTGGGGGAGTTCGGCGCCACGATCATGTTTGCCGGCAACGTGATGGGCCGGACCCAGACGCTCCCCCTGGTTGTCTACGGTGAGTTCCAGGGCGGCGCCCTGGACGCGTCGATTGCCGCGGCGGCGATGCTGGTGATGGCGGCATTCGGGGTCCTGGTCGCGGTTCGGCTGTTCCACTGGGGCCGGGTGCTGGACGCGCGCGGCGTTGGCTGAGGGAGCCGCCAGGCCCCACAATCTGGTGTGTGCGACCCATGTCGTGGGCGAGACGGAGGAACGCTCGATGCAGCGACCGGACTTTGATCTGACCGGGCAGGTTGCCCTGGTGACCGGCGCGGGGCGGGGGATCGGCCGTGACCTCGCGCGGGCCCTGGCGGCCTGCGGCGCGCACGTCCTCGCCGGCATTCGTGACACGGACGCGACCGATGTCGTCTGGGCCGCGCCGGACGGGGGTCGCGTGGAGCCGATCCGGCTCGACGTCACCGATGTCGGGGGTACTCGCGCGGCGGTCGACGCCGCGGTCGCGACGCACGGCCGGATCGACATCCTGGTCAACAACGCGGGCCTGGGGGCGAACCACGACGCGATCGACGTGACCGAGGCCGACTGGGACGGGATGATGAACGTCAACCTCAAGGGCCTGTTCTTCACCAGTCAGGCCGTCGGCCGCCACATGGTGGAGAGGGGCTACGGACGCGTCGTCAACCTCAGCTCGCAGGCCGGGCTCGTCGGCATCCGGCGCCACGCGGTCTACTCCGCGAGCAAGGGTGGCGTGAACCTCCTGACCAAGGTCCTCGCCCTCGAGTGGGCGCCGCACGGCGTGACGGTCAACGCGATCGCGCCCACCTTCATCTACACGCCCGGCACGGCCGAGCGGCTCGACGACCCGGTCTTCCTGGCCGAGGTCCTCGACCGGATCCCCGTCGGCCGGGTCGGCACGACAGCCGACGTCGCGGCCGCGGTGGTCTTTCTGTCGTCCCGTGCGTCGGGCCTGGTGACGGGCACGATCCTGCCGGTCGACGGGGGCTGGACGGCGCAGTAGGCGCTCCCGCCGATGGCGGTTGCCCGCAGCATCCCCGGCGGGCGACCGGCCGTGGGGTCCGTGAGGGGCGACGCCTACCGGGTCTCCGTGGCGATCGCGGCGAGGATGGCCTTCACCTCGAACGGGGTCACGTCCGGGTGCTTCGCCCGGATGAGGGTCGCGTACCCCGCGATGTGGGGTGCCGCGAAGCTGTTGCCGGTTGCCGTGATCCGGCTCCCGTCGCGCCACGCGACGTCCACGTCCAGGCCGAACGCCCCGAACTCCACCGGCGGGCGCGGGTTGTAGAACCACGCTGCGGGTTCGGGGAGGTCGTGGGCGGCGACAGAGACGACCGAGGCGAAGAGCGACGGGTAGCTGTTGCCGGGGACGTTGTTGGCCGCGCAGACCAGGAGCGCATTCGCAAAGTAGGCCCGATCCGCCAGGTCGTGGAAGGTACCGAAGAGCGCCTCGCTCTTGGAGGAGAGCGACAGGTTCATCACCCCGACACCCTGGTCAATTGCCCAGTCGACGCCGGCCGCAAAGACGATCCCCTTGCCGCGGTTGTCCGGCCCAAGGACACGGACCGACACGAGGTCGGCGCCGGGCGCAATGGCGTGGATGATCCCGGCGCACGCAGTCCCGTGGCCCACCACGTCCAGTGCTTCCTCGTCCTCAAGCACGACCGGGTCGTCGTCCGGGTCTGCGGCCAGCTCCACCCTGACGCTACGGACCAGCTTCCCACCGACGGCGGGATGATCCCGCTCTACGCCGGAGTCGATGATCGCGACCGTGACACCGCTCCCGTCGCTGCCGCCGATCGCCCAGTTGCGGTCCAGGATCCCAAGGGGCGGGAGCCGGCGCAACGTGTCCCGCCCAGCGCCGACGAACGGTTCGCTCCAGGCGGGGAGGAGCTGATCGCTCATCTGCCGGGCGCGCGAAGGCGTCCACCGCGTCGCCCGTGGCCACGTTCGGTCTGGCGAACGAGGACGTTGAGCAAGGCGCCGAGCAGCTCTCGCTGCTCTGGACCGGACCCGCGGAGCGCTGCGACCTGCTCGACGAGCGGCCACAGCGGGTCGTCCGGGTCATCAATGTCGGCGAGCGCGGCGGCAACGAGCGCCTCAACGCCGTCCGTGGGTGCCTCGCCGCCGGCGAGCGCACCGATCACGGATCGCAGCAGCATCGCCGTCTCGCGTTCGACGCGGCTGGACCGGATGGCGACCGTCGCCTGCCGCGCGAAGACGCCCGCCAGCTCGACATCCCGGAGGGAGAAGCTCGCCTCGCTCCGCTTGTCGAGCACCTCGAGCACGCCGAGCGTGCCGCGCTCGTCCAGCAGCGGCACCGCCACGATGCTGCGCGGTACGTACTCCGTCCGTTCGGCGAAGCTCCGGCCGAAGCGGGGATCCGCTCGAACGTCCGCGATCGCGAGCGCCTGCCCGCTCGAGAAGACGTACCCCACGAGACCCTGGTCAGGCGTGATCTCGAGTCCAACGACGCCCTGGCCCTGCACCCCCGCCGCGACCCGGAAGACGAGCAGGTTGCGGGCCGGCTCGTAGAGCGCGATGGATGCCGCCTCCGCTTCGAACATCGCTACCGCCGCCTCCACCACGGATCGAAGGACGGCATCGGCGCTCCCCAGCTCGAGCCGGCGCGCGATCTCGGCGCGGCGGCCGATCGCCTCGAGGGCCGCACGCGCATCCCGATCGAACGCCGGTGAGCGACGCCGCGGGCCGGCTTCTGGCTCGGTCATCGGATCTGGCCGCGGCCGCTCAGCGTGCGGCCGCCCGCTCGAGGCGGTCCACGTCGGGCACGATGAGCGTGTCGTTCTCGATCTTGATCATGCCCTCGGCCGTGAATTCGCCGAGGAGCCGGTTCACTGTCTGTCGCGTCCCGCCAATCATCCCCGCGAGCTCCGACTGGGAGAAGCTCCAGTTGAGCGTCACGGGTCCGGTCGGCTTGGGATCCACGTCGCGGGCGAGGCGCACGATCAGGAGCGCCAGCCTGCCGGGCAGGTCGAGGAAGTAGAGCTCCCCAACGTGGTGGGTCAGCCGGCGCAGCTCAGCGGCCAACCCTGCCAGGAGGTCGTGGCGCAGCGCGGGAACGGTGTCGATCAGCTGGCCGAATGCGTCCCGCCGGAGGACGAGGGCTGTCGTCGCCTGATGGGCGATCGCAGTGGCCGAGCGTTCGGCGCCGTCGAGCAACGCCAGCTCGCCGAAGAAGTCACCCGGGCCCAACGTCGCGATGATGGCTTCGCCTTCACCTTCCGGCGAGGGCAGCACGATCTTCACGGTACCCACCTCGATGATGTAAAGGGAGTCTCCCGCGTCTCCCTGGTGGAAGATCGTCTCGTTGCGCCGATACTGGCGTGTCCGGAGCGAGTTGATGCAGACGGCCAGCGTTTGATCGTCTACCCGTGAGAAGAGGGCGCAGCGCCGCAGCGCATCGACGGCGGTGGTCCGCGCGGTCGCTGTCACGTTCGGTCCCTTCCTCAGTCCGTGGCGCCGGATACCGCGCCGAATGCTAGCGGCGCGCAGACCGCTGCGCAACGCTTGTATGGGCCGGCGATGCACCCGGGCCGTTGCCGTCCAGGCGGCAGACGCAGAACACGGGCGGGGTCTTGCGACTCCGCCCGTGTTCGGAGGAACCCATGGACGAACGTCAGGGCTTCCTGCGCTTGATCACCATCTTGGCGTCGCGGAGGATCGAGCCGCGGGCCATTCCTCGCTGGATCTCCCGCTCGCGCACCTTGTAGACATCGCCGGCCAACCTCGGGCTCCCGTAGCCGATGCTGTGGCCCTCGACGTCGTCCTCGTCCGGGGTCGCGCCGCTCTTGGCCAGCCTGTGGCCCTCGACGTCGTCCTCGTCCGGGGTCGCGCCGGTCTTGGCCAGCCTGTGGCCCTCGACGTCGTCCTCGTCCGGGGTCGCGCCGCTCTTGGCCAGCCTGTGGCCCTCGACGTCGTCCTCGTCCGGGGTCGCGCCGCTCTTGGCCAGCCTGTGGCCCTCGACGTCGTCCTCGTCCGGGGTCGCGCCGGTCTTGGCCAGCCTGTGGCCCTCGACGTCGTCCTCGTCCGGGGTCGCGCCGCTCTTGGCCAGCCTGTGGCCCTCGACGTCGTCCTCGTCCGGGATCGCGCCGGTCTTGGCCAGCCTGTGGCCCTCGACGTCGTCCTCGTCCGGGATCGCGCCGGTCTTGGCCAGCCTGTGGCCCTCGACGTCGTTCTCGTCCGGGATCGCGCCGGTCTTGGCCAGCCTGTGGCCCTCGACGTCGTTCTCGTCCGGGATCGCGCCGGTCTTGGCCAGCCTGTGGCCCTCGACGTCGTTCTCGTCGGCGTGGCGGGCGATGGACTCGCCGCCCTCAGGGATCATCTCGGTCGTCATGGGACGCTCCTCTGGTCTGGCCGTCCCGACCCTTCTGGTTCGGGATCAAGCGCTTCGCCGCTTGTGCTGCACAGAATGGGCCTTGTCGCGTCCGGGGTAAAGACACATTGTGACCATCCAACTGTCACCTCGACGACAGGCCCTGCCGTGAGTCCGGCCAGCCGGCCAGCCGGGCCTCCACCGTCTGGACCCCCACGAGGCTGCCCTTCTGCCGTTAGGGATCGAGTGCCTCCCGGAAGGCCTCACCCTCCTCGGCAGGACGACCGGCAGAGCGCAGCACGTCGCCCGGGGTCAGCTGGGCATCCGCATGGAACAAGACCAGATCCGTGCTCGCGATCCCATCCACTGCCGCTCGAGCCTGCGTCTCCGCCGCTTCCAGGTTTCCGGCGGCGGCGCGGGCCAGGGCGGCGACCCGCAATCGGTTCGCCTTCTGCCAACCGGTCGACTTCGAAGCGAGCTCGTCCAGCCGGTCGATGTCCAAGGCGCGCCCAGCCGGTGGACGGGTCTTCGGTGGCCGGAGCCGATCCGTCAGGCGCCAGCCCGGCGCCCCCGGAGTCGGGGCAGCACGTCCGCGGCGATCCGCTCGAATATCGGCAGCTGCCGCTCGTCCGGCGGGTAGTAGAGCACGATCTCGTCCATCCCGAGGTCGATGATCCGACCCGCCATCTCCTCGAAGCGATCCACCGAGTCGTAGTACTCGTACCAGCCCCCCCGTGGGCGGGCCTTGGCGTCGTACATCGTGTAGGAACGCCGAAGCGTCGCGGGCTCGCGCCCGAGCGCATCGCAGTACTCGTTCATCGACTCGGAGCGACGCTGCGTCTCTTCCAACTGGGCGTCGAACGATTCGAGGAACGACAGGCTGTTCCAGGTGTCCGCAAGCCGCGCGGCATGCCGCATCATCACGGGCCCCAAGGCCGCAACCGAGATCGGGGGCCGCGGCGACTGGACGGGTCGCGGGCTCATGATCGCCCCGTTCACCCTGTAGAAGTCGCCGCCGAACGACGTGACCTCATCGCGCAGCAGTCGATCCACGATCTCGACGTATTCCACGAGCCGCCCGACGCGTTCCTTGGGCTCCCAGTCCGGGACGCCGATCATGGCGTAGGACGGGTCGCCCGCGAGGCCGGTCCCAAGGCCGATCTCGAGCCTGCCCTGCGAGATGTGGTCGAGCGTCATCGCCTGGCGGGCGAACATCGCCGGGTTCCGGAACGGGATCTGCGTCACACAGCTGGACAGCCGGATGCTTGTCGTGGCGGCAGCCAGGCCTGTGAGCGCCGTCCAGGACTCGAACCAGGGGCTCGGCGGATTCGTCCAGTCGACGAAATGGTCCGGCAGCGCCGCCACCTCGATGCCGAGCTGCTCGAGCCGGACGAACCGCTCCTTCAGCACTCTCCAGGGGACGTTGGGAAGACAGAGGACCTGGAACCGCAGTGTCGGGCGCATCGTGACATTGTGGCGCAGGCTGCTCCGGTCCATGGCATCAGGCCGGCGCCGCGCCGGGCACCAGGCCCGGTGCCCGCCGCCGGGCTACCATGGACGTCCCGTGACCATCGCCCCGAACGACTTCGTCCACCTCCACACCCACTCGGAGTTCAGCCTGCTCGACGGGCTCGGCCGGATCACCGACCTCGTCGATACAGCCGGCCGCCACGGGTTCGATTCGCTCGCCGTCACTGACCACGGAGCCCTCTACGGCTCGGTCGCTTTCTACCAGGCGGCGACCAAGGCGGGCATCAGGCCGATCATCGGGGTGGAGACCTACGTCGCGCGGCGGTCGATGACCGACAAGGAGGGCAAGGCCGACAGCCAGCCCTTCCACCTGGTCCTGCTGGCGACCGACATGACCGGCTACCAGAACCTG
The DNA here is from genome assembly GCA_963766735.1 of uncultured Chloroflexia bacterium. Lineage (GTDB taxonomy): Bacteria > Chloroflexota > Limnocylindria > Limnocylindrales > CSP1-4 > CAIXZV01. Next base: position 296,612 of record CAVYBU010000007.1, on the reverse strand, counting down.
TGCCGCCTGGTCACGGACGCCCACATCGACGGCTACTACTACAAGCCCCGCATCGACCGCGAGCACCTCGCGAAGCACAGCCAGGGTCTGGTGGGCCTCAGCGCCTGCCTGGGCGGCGAGATCCCCAAGGCGCTCGAGGCCGAGGACTGGGAGCTCGCCCGCAAGCTGGCGGGCGAGTACGGCGACATCCTGGGCAAGGACCGCTTCTTCCTGGAGCTCCAGGACCACGGCATCCCGGAGCAGCGTCGCCTGAACGAGCAGCTGCTCCGCCTGGCGCCGGAGACCGGCCTGCCGCTGGTCGTCACCAATGACCTGCACTACGTCCACCCGGAGCAGCACGAGGCACATGACGTCCTGCTCTGCGTCGGTACCGGGAACAACATCGACACCCAGAACCGGATGCGGTTCGAGGGCCAGGAGTTCTACCTCAAGACGGCCGCCGAGATGCAGCGGCTGTTCCCGGACCAGCGGGATGCCCTGCTCAACTCCCGGCGCATCGCCGAGATGGTCGACCTGAAGCTGCCGCTGGGCGACCTCCGGATCCCGCACTTCCCGGTGCCCGACGGCGAGACGGTGGAGACCTGGCTGCGCAAGGAGTGCGAGGCGGGCCTCGTCCGCCGTTACGGGGTGATCACCCCGGCCCTCCAGCAGCGCCTGGACTACGAGCTGGGCGTGATCATCTCCATGGGCTACGCCGGCTACTTCCTGATCGTGGCGGACTTCGTGCGGTTCGCACGCCAGGAAGGGATCGCCACCACCTGCAGGGGGTCGGCGCCCGGGTCCATCGTCACCTACACGCTGGGCATCACGCCGGTGGACCCGCTCCACTACGACCTCCCCTTCGAGCGGTTCCTCAACCCGGACCGCGTGACGATGCCGGACATCGACGTGGACTTCGAGGACGAGCGCCGGGACGAGGTCATCAACTACGTCAGCCGCAAGTACGGCCAGGACCACGTCGCGCAGATCATCACCTTCGGCACGATGCTCGCCCGCGCCGCGATCCGGGACGTCGGGCGCGTGCTGGGGATGTCCTACGGGGACGTGGACCGGATCGCCAAGGCGGTCCCGAACCAGCTGGGCATCAAGCTGGAGGAGGCACTGCAGCTCTCCCCGCAGCTCAAGGAGATGCACGACGGGGATCCGCAGATCGGGAAGCTGATCGGGCTCGCGAAGCAACTGGAGGGTGTGGCCCGGAACGCGTCCACGCACGCCGCCGGGGTCGTGATCTCGCGGGAGCCGCTGACGGAGCTGATGCCGCTCCAGAAGGCGACCAACTCGGACGCGCTGATGACCCAGTACGAGATGCACGGCATCGAGGCGCTGGGCCTGCTCAAGTTCGACTTCCTGGGCCTGTCCAACCTCACGATCCTGCGCAAGGCCGTGGACCTGATCAAGGAGGACCGCGACATCGCGGTGGACCTGGACAACATCCCGCTCGACGATTCGAAGACCTTCGATCTCCTCGCGTCGGGTGAGACAACGGGTGTCTTCCAGCTTGAGTCCGCGGGGATGCGCCGCTACGTCAAGGAGCTCCAGCCGACGTCCGTCTTCGACCTTGCGGCCATGGTGGCGCTCTACCGCCCGGGCCCGATGGACAACATCCCGGCCTACATCCGGCGCAAGCACGGCCAGGAGCCGGTGACGTATCTCCACCCGCTCCTGGAGCCGTTCCTCAACCGGACGTACGGGATCTTCGTGTACCAGGAGGACATCATGTCCGCCGCCATCGCCCTGGGCGGCTTCTCGGGGCCCGAGGCGGACATGCTGGGCTACGCCATCCGCAAGAAGAAGCGGGCGGTGCTCCAGTCGATGCGGGAGACCTTCGTCGAGCGGGCCGCGGAGCGCGGCGTGCCGGCAAAGACCATCGACGCGGTGTTCAAGGCGTTCGAGCCCTTCGAGCGGTACGGGTTCAACAAGGCCCACGCGACCTGCTACGGGCTGATCGCGTACCAGACCGCATACCTCAAGGCGAACTACACCGTCGAGTACATGACGTCCGTGCTCTCCGCGTTCCGGGACAACGCGGAGAAGGTCGCGGCCGCGATCGCCGAGTGCCGGCGCCTGGGCATCGAGGTGCGCACGCCGGACGTCCACGAGTCGGGGCTGGGGTTCACGGTCGAGGGCGACGCCATCCGGTTCGGGCTGCTGGCGGTCAAGAACGTCGGTGAGGGCGCGATCGAGTCGATCATCAAGGCCCGCGAGGAGGGCGGTGAGTTCCGCTCGCTGACGGACTTCTGCACTCGTGTTGACCTGCGTCTCACCAACCGCAAGGTGCTGGAGTCACTCGCCAAGGTCGGAGCGCTCAACGTTCTCGGGCACCCGGCCCAGATCCTGATGGGCCTGGACGACGCGCTCGCCGCGGGCCAGGCCGCGCAGCGCGACCGGATCAGCGGCCAGACGTCGCTGTTCGACATGACCGGCGACGAGTCCTCCACGCTGGAGCGGCCGCTGCCGTCCACGCCGGAGACCCCGGTCAGGGAGCGTCTCCGCTGGGAGAAGGAGCTCATGGGGCTCTACCTCTCGGATCACCCGATGGGCGAGGTGGCGGAACGCGTCGGGCAGTTCGTGACGGCGTACTCCGGAGACCTCAAGGACGAGTCGCTCGACGGTCAGCGCGTGGTCCTGGGCGGGATCGTGACCGGGATCCGCTCGGTGCTCACCAAGTCGAAGAGCATGATGGCGGTCGTCACGCTCGAGGACCTGCAGGGGACTCTCGAGGTGGTGGTCTTCCCGAAGACGTACGAGCAGACGGTGGGGACCTGGCGCGACGGCGCGATCCTGCTGGTGGCCGGACGCGTGGACCACCGGGGCGACGAGGCCTCGCTGCTGGCCGACTCGGTCTGGGACTGGGATGCCGTCGCGGATCGCGGGCCGGAGGCGTTCGCGAAGGACGTCGGCTCGCTGGACAAGCGGGCGGCGCGACGGGGTGGGGGAGCTCCAGGGGGGAGCGGCGTCGGCGCCCGCGGTGGCGGAAACGGGAACGGCGCCCGGGACAACGGCAACGGCAGCGGCGCCAACGGCCGCGGCGGTGGCCCGCTCCGTCCGGCCGAGCCCGTCCCAACATACGCGGAGCCGCCGGGAGCGACGGGGCTCGAGGGAACCGACGAGCCCGAGTCGCCGCCGCTCCCCGACGAACAGCGCTCCCGCGCCGCGGCGGCCAACGATGCCCCGTCACGTCCCGTTGAGGCGGCTCCCGGTGCCGTGCTCAACATCCGCTTCGCCCGCGGTGCCGCGACGGATCGCGTCCTGGCCGCGATGCAGGCGTTCAAGGGCGTGCTGAGGGAGAGGCCTGGCGCGACGCGCGTGATCGTGCACGTGCCGGCCCCGGGGGGCAGCGCGTTGCCGATGGAGCTGCGGGGTGTGGCCTACGACGCGGAGCTGGTCGCCGAGGTGCGACGTCGCGTCGGCGAGGGTGTGATCGACCTCCAGCTGGCCTGAGGCCCCCGGCGCGGGCGCGTGTCGCGCGCGCGTGCGGCAGGTGGCAGGCGGCGCCGGTGGCGCACTCCTCCGCCCGGCGAGGATCCCCCGCACGTGGCGCCGTTCAGCCGGCCTGGAGCTCCCGGAGCTCGCGCACGCCGGACAGCTGCTCGTGGAACTCCTCGCGGATGCGATTGAGATCCGGGCGCTCGACGTCCAGCTCCTCCGCCAGGCGGTTCGCCAGCCAGGACTCGGTCGCGTCGATCTCGTCATCGGCCGCCATCACGAGGAAGCAGCAGCGCAGGAGCCGCTCCCGCTCCTCCATCGTCGAGATCGCCTTGAACTCGCGAGTGACGAGGAAGTCCTCCGTCGCGCCGAACTCGCCGGCCAGCGTTCCGGCCAGGTCGATCACGAGCGGTGCGGTCTCCGCGTCGAGACCGCCGGCGTCGGCGATGCGCAGCATCGCGGCGCGCTCGGCGTCGCTCATGTCGCCCGTCGCATGCGCGGCGCGGCCGAGCAGGTAGGCGAACGCCGCGACGTATCGTGCCCGGGCCGGCGGCAGGGCCTCCAGGCGGATCGAGATCGTCCGCACGCTGTCGGTCTCGGCGGCAGTTGCAGCCGGCAGCGGCGCGTCGGGATGGACCGGGAGATCGGGCGAGTCGGGGGCATCGAGGTTCAGGACGCGGCGAAAGAGGCTCATGTGGACTCCGCGGAAGGTTGACGGTTTGCGCAGCCGGGAGTCTACCGGCTCGCGGCCCAAGCCGGGTTCGGGCGGGGGGACACGGTGGCGTCGACCACCGCGCCTACCACTTGATGACGCCGCCCAGGAACAGCAGGGTCAGCGACACCACCGCGATGATGGCGATCGCGGCCATCCCGATTCGGGCGCCCTTCGACTCGTGCCAGGGATTGCCCGTCGCCTGTTCGTGCTGGCGGGCCTGCTGGTCGTGCTTCTTGCGGGCGTTGTGCGACTTGCTGCTCTCGCTGTGGTGCTTGTTGCTCAACCCGTTGGCCTCCTCTGGCGCCATATTTGGGTGGCCTGGGCCCGATCGGGCACAGGGGCCGTGGTAGCGAAGGTGGGATTCGAACCCACACGACCTTGCGGCCAACGGTGTTTGAGACGCCCGGATAGCGTCCGCCGGTGTCCGCGGTGTCCCAATTCCCGCACGAACGGCGTTCTATTTCGGTCCGCGTAGCCGCCTCCGTCCGCCCCAATTGCGCCACATTTTCTGCCAGAAGCAGCGACGCCCCCGGTCGCCCGCTGGCCCTGCCGATCGGTCGGGCGAGTGCTGGGCTGGAGGTGGGTCACTAGCGGCTGGGTCGCGTACGACCCGAAGCGGCAATCAGGCCGATCCCCAGGATGCCGATTGCGGCAGCAGGACCTGACTCGAGGACGTTCAGCACCAGGAGCGTGGCGGCGCCAAAGGCGACCAGCAGACCGGCAGCGAACAGCGTCCGGTTGATCCCCACGTGATGCCTCCTGCGTTGAGACGTTCGCGACTGGCGGCCGTCGGTGTGGCTGCCGACCACAGCTCAGCCTCGGTCCAACATGGTCGCTGCGGTGACTGTCGCCGCCAAGGGGCAACAGGCCTCATCGGCCCCCATGTCGCCTGCTGGCCCTGCGGATCGGTCAGGCGATGTGTCTGAGCCGGGCACGGTTGGTACTTGCCGCGTGTCAGAAGGGAGACATCTGGCACCCGCGGATCAGATGAGACCCCCGGCAACCAGCAGCGCGTGCACGTTCGCAACGGCACCGACCGCGCCGAGTGCCAAGACGGCGACCAGGATCGGTTTCGTGAGGCGACCGCGGTAGACGGCCAGCGCGGCGAACACCACGGCCAGTCCTGCGACCTTGAACGCCGTCGCCGCTACCGGACCTCCGACCGCGTAGATGGCACCGATCGGACCTACCTCGAACGAGACGAGGTCCGGCTCGATGGCCACCGCGAGCAGGAACGTCAGCAGATCGGCGACCTGTGCGGCGAGCGTCAGGCGGATGAGCGTGGAGCCGCGCTTCGGGTGGCGAGCCGGCGAAAGGCCGTTGGTCAAGAGATCCGCGTGTCCCGGCCCCCGGGGCGGGACACGCGCTACCGCGCTCAGACGCCGACTCCCTGAGGCAGCGATCGCCCTCATACCCTGCCGATCGGTCAGCCGCGGTTCGTCGCCGGGCATCCGCTAGCAGGGTACGGGCGGCAGATGCGCTCGCTGTCGCTCGCGAAGTAGCATCGGCCTGGAATGACTTGGCAATCTCGGGTCGCCCACAAACGACCCGACTGTCCGTACGAGTGCGGGATTGCTGCCAATTGTGGTAGCGAAGGTGGGATTCGAACCCACACGACCTTGCGGCCAACGGTGTTTGAGACCGTCGCGTCTGCCATTCCGCCACTTCGCCAGGCAGAGGCCATCGTAGCCGACGAGGGAACCTCGGCAGGTCGCCTGGCGTCCCAACCGCGATGCCCAGCCTCGTCGCCGCGATCGGCGTTCCCGCGATCGGCGTTTCCACCGCACCCCGATGCTAGACTCGGCGCGCCTCACCACCGTCGCCAGGAGGGTCGCGCCCGTCGTGCAGGACGCCCGGCCGTCGGGGGCCGTCGAGGATCCCATCCAGCGCCGCGACCTGATCCTGCTGGAGAAGGCACGCGACGGCAGCCTCGACGCCTTCAACGATCTCGTCGAGTGCTACCAGGACCACCTGTTCTCGCTCGTTGCCCGCATGGTCCCGGACCGCGACCAGGCGTCGGACGCCGTCCAGGAGGCGTTCTTCTCCGCGTACCGGAACATGCGCTCGTTCCGCGGCGGCAGCGTCCGCGCGTGGCTGAGCCGGATCGCGATCAACGCGGCGATGGACCAGCAGCGGCTCAAGAAGCGCCGCCCGTCCCAGCCCTACCCAGAGCTTGAGGACGAGACCTGGCAGCCACCAGCCGGCCCCGAGGCGGACCCCGAGCGGACGGCGATGCACGGCGAGCGGGCGCGCGTGCTACGGGCGGCCCTCGCGGCGATCACCCCTCATCAACGCCACGCGATCGTCATGTTCGACGTGGAGGGCTACGACTATGCGGAGATCGCCGATCTGACGGGCGTCTCGCTGGGGACCGTGAAGTCCCGGATCCATCGCGGCCGCCTGGCCCTGCGTGAGCAGCTCGAGGGCACCATGGGCCTGTTCCGCGGGGAGGAGGGCTGATGCCGCACCCCGCCGCCGCCACGCCCGCCGTCGACCCGCCGCCCACGCCGCCCACGATCCCGTCCTCGTCGCCGCCTATGCCGCGGGTGACGCCACGGGCGCGGAGCTCGAGGCCGCGACCGCCCAGGTCGCCGGGTGTGCCGCGTGCGCGGCCCTCCACCACGATCTGCGCGCGATCGCCGCGGCCCTGCCGCTCATGCCGGCACCCCGCCGCACCCGCGACTTCCGCCTGACCGCCGAAGAGGCCGCGTCCCTCCGTCCCGCCGGCTGGCGCCGGCTCCTCGCGCCGTTCGCCGGGCCTCGCTTCGCCTTTGCCGCTCCGCTGGGGTCCGGGCTCGCCGCCCTGGGCCTCGTGGGCATCCTCCTCGCCGGCACCGGGCTGCCCCTGGGCGGCGCCACGGCGGGTGCGGCGCCCGCAGAGGCCGAGCGCGCAACCTCCAATGGGGCGGAGATGGCACCGGCGCCAGCCTTGGACATGCAGACGCCCTCGCCGGAGGACGCCGTGATGGCGCAGGGAGAGCCCTCGGTGGCCGGCGTTCCCGACGCGAGCATTGACCCGCAGCTGGCCGCGCAGCCGGCCGACCCGGCAGCACCGGGCGCGGGCGCCGAGGACAAGGCGGCCAGGGACGACAACGGATCGGCAATTCCGATGGCGCTGGCGGTCTCCCTGGTTGCCCTCATGGCCGGCCTGGCCCTGGTGGTGCTGCGTTTCGCGGGACGGTCTGCGGTCCGCGCTCCCTGACCCTGGAACCGCCGGGCCCGTCGCGTCGTCATGGCAGGGACATGCCGCACCCCGCCGCCGCCACGCCCGCCGCCCACGCCGCCCACGATCCCGTCCTCGTCGCCGCCTATGCCGCGGGTGACGCCACGGGCGCGGAGCTCGAGGCCGCGACCGCCCAGGTCGCCGGGTGTGCCGCGTGCGCGGCCCTCCACCACGATCTGCGCGCGATCGCCGCGGCCCTGCCGCTCATGCCGGCGCCCCGCCGCACCCGCGACTTCCGCCTGACCGCCGAAGAGGCCGCGTCCCTCCGTCCCGCCGGCTGGCGCCGGCTCCTCGCGCCGTTCGCCGGGCCTCGCTTCGCCTTTGCCGCTCCGCTGGGGTCCGGGCTCGCCGCCCTGGGCCTCGTGGGCATCCTCCTCGCCGGCACCGGGCTGCCCCTGGGCGGCGCCACGGCGGGTGCGGCGCCCGCAGAGGCCCCGCTCCTCGCGGCACCGCCAATGGCTGATGGATCGCCAGTCGCCGAGGGCGGCGATGTCAGCGCCACCGTCGCCCCGGACTCCCCGGACATCCAGGGTGCGGTCACGGCGCCGGAGGCCGATATGTACGCCGGGTCCCGGGCACCCGGGACGGACAAGAGTTCTGACGCGAATGCCGACACCTCGAACGAGGGCGTCCGCCAGGCGTCGCCGCCGGCCGAGGTGGCCGCGCCGTCCGGCGACGCGAGCCGGGTCTTGGCAGACAGCCAGGAGACAGCGGCGACGCCGGGGAACGTCATCCTTCTCGCGCTCGCCGCGGTGACGCTCGTCGTCGGTGCAATGATGATCGGCCTCCGTGTTCTCTCGCGACGCGTCGGCTGAGGCTCACCACCCCGGTCGGCTGAGCCCCACGAAGACCACCCGCCACGAGGCGCCCACGACGCGGCAGCCTGTCAGTCGCCGAGACAGGTACCCACGTGCCGCGCCGACGCCACCCACGGGTGGTCGACCGGCACCAGCTTGCGGCGACCGGCGACCTCTTCCAGCGGGACGGCCTCCGTGCCGTCACCTCGCGCCGCGACCATGACGCCGTACGTCCCGGCCGCGACGAGATCCGCTGCGGCGGTCCCGAGGCGCGTCGCCAGGAGACGGTCGATCGGGGACGGGGTGCCGCCGCGCTGGACATAGCCCAGGATCGAGACGCGAGACTCGAGCCCGGTCAATTGCTCCAGCTGCGCGGCGAGGCGGAGCGTGTTGCCCTGGTGCTGGATCTCCAGGAGCCGGACCTCGGCCTGCGCGGCCTCTTTGGCAACGGGGTCCTTGGCTCGGCCGGCCCGCGATTCCGCCGCGATCAGCGCGCGTGCGTCGTCCACGCTCCGGGCGCCCTCCGCCACGGCGACAATGCTGAAGTTGGTTCCCTTGCGGACCCGGTCCTTGATGGCCGCCGCGATCGCCGAGACCTTGTATGGGATCTCCGGGATCAGGATCACGTCCGCGCCACCGGCCAGGCCCGCTCCCAGCGTCAGCCAGCCGGCCCGGTGACCCATGACCTCGGCCACGATGATCCGGTGGTGGCTGTGCGCCGTGCTGTGGAGACGGTCGATGGCCTCAGTCGCGATCTCGATCGCAGTGGCGAAGCCGAACGTCGCATCCGTGCCGGCGACGTCGTTGTCGATCGTCTTGGGCAGGGTCAGGACGTTGAGCCCGGCCCGGCCGAGGCGCAGGGCACTCTTGGCGGTTCCGCCCCCACCGAGGCAGACGAGGCCCTCGAGACGCTCCTTCCGGCAGACCTCGATGATCGTGCCGGTCATGTCGCGGGTCTCGCCGTCCACGAGCATCCGGTGCGGCTTGTCCCGGCTGGTGCCGAGGATCGTCCCGCCGACGGTCAGGATCCCCGCGAGCGCCCGCTTCTCCAGGCGGACCTTGCGGTTCTCCGCCAGGCCGCGGAACCCGTCACGGAACCCCACGACCTCCATGCCGTAGGTGCCGATCGCAGCCTTGCCGAAGGCACGGATGGCGGCGTTGAGACCGGGGCTGTCGCCGCCCGCGGTGAGGATGCCGACGCGTCTCGAGGATGCCATGCCGCCGATCATACGACTCCGCCGCTGGCCCGATCCACGGCGCGGGTACACTTCAGGGCGTCCCACTCCGCACGCTCGGAGCCGATGGAACGCCTCCTCCTGCTCGACGGCAACGGGCTCATCTACCGCGGATACTTCGCGCTGATCGACCAGCCCCTGACGACGTCGAGGGGCGAGCTGGTGACGGCCGTCTTCGGCTTCACGAACATCGTGCTGCGCGCGATCCAGGACGCGAAGCCGGACCACATCGCCGTCGCCTTCGATCTCGGCAAGCCGACCTTCCGCCACGAGCGATACGCCGAGTACAAGGGCACCCGGACGAAGATGCCCGACGACATGCGCGAGCAGATCCCGAAGGTGCGGGACGTGGTGGCAGCCCTCGGCTTCCCGGTGTACGAGCGCGAGGGCTTCGAGGCGGACGACGTCATCGCCACGCTGGCCGGACAGGCGACCGCGATGGACCTGGACGTCACGATCCTCACCGGCGACCTGGACATGCTCCAGCTGGTGGGCGAGCACACCCGGCTCATGGTCTCGCTCCGCGGCGGGGTCGCGAACACGGTCAGCTACGACCTGGCGAAGATCGCGGAGCGCTGGGGCCTGCGGCCGGAGCAGATGCTTGACTACAAGTCGCTCAAGGGTGACCCCACCGACAACATCCCGGGCATCCCGGGAGTGGGGGAGAAGACCGCGTCGAAGCTGATCGCAACGTGGGGCTCTCTCGACGCGCTGTACGAGCACCTGGACGAGGTGACCCCGGAGAAGCTGCGGCCGCTCCTCGCCGACCATCGCGAGACGGTGCTCGAGAGCCGCGAGCTCATGCGCCTGGTCCGGGACGTTGATGTCGTCCTGGACCGGGACAGCGGTCGGGTGGGGGACTACGACCGCGAGGCCGTGGTCCGGATCTTCCGCGAGTTCGAGTTCCGGTCGCTGATCGACCGGTTGCCGCCCCTCACGGGGGAGCGGCCGGAGGACGCCGTCCTGGCGATGCGCGGCCTGAAGGATGCCGGGTTCCCGGCGGCGCAGGGCGCAGGTCGAGGGTCGGGCGGCGTTGGCCAGGGCCGCGCCGGCGGACCCGGCGGAGCGGGCGGACAGGACGCGAGCAAGCCGACCGATGGGTCGCTGCAGCTGTCGATGGATTTCGACGTGGTGTCGGGCGGCGCTGGCACCGGCGCTGGTGCTGGCGCCGGCGGCTCCGCGGCCCCGATCGCCGCGACATCGGCCGCCGTCGAGGCCCGGGCCGAGGCGCTCGCGGTGGCGTCAGGGGATCTCCCGGGTGCGCTGGCAGCGGCGATCGTGGATCCGGGCCGGATCGAGCTGGCGGATGAAGCGCGTGTCGCCACCCTGGAGTCCTGGCTGCGTGGGCAGGAGGCGGTAGGCGTCGCTCTCGTGGTGGACGATCCCCGACCGCTGGCCGGTACGCCCCTGTCGATCGCGGTCGCGGGCGCCGACGGACGGGTCGTCGCCGCGGATGGCGCGGTCGCCTCGATCGCGCTGCGGCGCCTGCTGGAGCGCCTCGGCACGCCGATCGTCGGCCACGAGGTCAAGCCGCTGCTCACCGCCCGGTTCGCGGATGAGCCCGACGCTGCCCCGACGCCGGTGGCGTTCGACACCCAGATCGCGGCCTACCTCGTCAATGCGGCGCTCAGGGCCCAGAAGATCGCGGACGTCGTGGCGGAGCGGCTCGACCTTGTCCTGCCTCCCTCGGCCGCTGGCCTTGCCCCGACCGCGATCGCCGGTCTCGAGGCGCTCTCGGTCCTCGCCGTCCGCCCCTCGCTGGAGCAGGCCCTCCTTGACGAGGGCGCCGAGCGCCTGTTCCTCGAGATCGAGTTGCCGCTGGTGCCGATCCTGGCGCGGATGGAGGCGGCGGGGGTCGCGCTGGACCGGGACGCGCTCTCGGCCCTGGAACGCGAGTTCGCCACCGAGATCGAGCGGCTGGAGGGGGAGATCTACGCCGCCATCGGGCACGAGTTCACGATCGGCTCGCCCAAGCAGCTGGGCGAGATCCTGTTCGTGGAGCTTGGGCTGCCGAAGGGCCGCAAGACCAAGACCGGCTACTCGACGGACGCGACCGTCCTGGAGGAGCTCCGCGGCGTCCACCCGGTGATCCAGCCGGTGCTGGACTGGCGGATCTACACCAAGCTCCGCTCGACCTACGTGGAGGCGCTGCCGAACCTCATCGGCCCGGACGGGCGGCTGCACACGCTGTTCCACCAGGCGGTTGCCGCGACGGGCAGGCTCTCCTCCTCGGATCCGAATCTCCAGAACATCCCGATCCGCACGCCGCTGGGTCGCCGGATCCGGCACGCGTTCGTCGCTGGATCCCCGGAGACCACGCTCGTCTCCGCGGACTACAGCCAGATCGAGCTGCGGATCATCGCGCACGTGTCCGGTGACGAGCACCTGGCCGACGCCTTCGCGCGCGAGGCCGACATCCACCGCGAGACGGCCGCGCTCGTGCTCCACAAGGCGCCGGAGGACGTCACGGGCGACGAGCGGTCCATGGCCAAGATGGTCAACTTCGGCCTGGCGTACGGCATGAGCGACTTCGGACTGTCCTCCCGGGCCGGGATCAGCCGGGCCGACGCGCAGGAGTTCATCAACGGCTACTTCGCCGCGTACGGCGGGATCAGCCGCTACATGATCCACATCCGTGAGACGGCCAAGGACCTGGGCTACGTGTCCACCCTGCTGGGACGACGGCGCCGGATCCCGGAGCTCAGCTCCTCGAACGGAGCCCTGCGGGCCGCGGGCGAGCGGATGGCGATCAACATGCCGATCCAGGGGACGGCCGCCGACATCGTCAAGATCGCGATGATCCGGATGGACCGGGCGCTCCGCGGGGGTGGGTTCGCGGCCCGGCTGCTCCTCTCCGTGCACGACGAGCTGCTGCTCGAGGCGCCCCGCGACGAGGTGGACCGGCTGGTCCCGGTGCTGCGGGAGGCGATGGAGGGGGCGCTGCCGTTGTCGGTACCGCTCACGGTCGAAGCGAAGGCGGGCGACTCCTGGGACGGGATGATGCCGATCTCCCGGCGCGACGCGGTTCTCGCGGAGGCGGACGAGGCACCGGCCGGCCCCGGCGGCTAGCGGCGGCTCTCCGCGAGGGCCGTCGACCCGCGATCAGCCCGCTCGCGGCAGGGCCGGCACGGCCGACCGGCGCGTCCTGCCGCCGGTGAGCGGCACGGCCAGGGCAGCGATGGCCAGCGCGGCGACCAGGGGGATCACGAACGCCGTGCCCAGGCCCGTCGCGTCCGCGGTGATGCCGACCGCCGCGGGCGCCACCATCAGCCCGATCCGGACGAACCAGGACGTGAGCGCCACGCCGTGCCCCGCAGGGATGCCGGGCCGCGACCCTGCAGCCGCGATCATGATCGGGAACATCCCCGAGGACCCGATCCCGACGGCGGCGAACCCGACGAACGCCACGAGCGCCAGCCCGCTCGCCCCCGAGGCGATCACGAGGGCGACCCCCCCTGCTCCGATCAGCGCGCCGGCGCGGACCACTTGGACCCCGCCGAACTGGTCGACCCATCGGTCGTTGGTCAGCCGGCCTATTGTCATCGCCGCCATGTAGACGACGAAGGCTGTCGCGGCGAAGCCGGCGGACAGCTGCAGCACATCGGTGAGGAAGACGGCGCTCCACGTGGCTGCCGTGCTCTGGAGGATCGCACACAGGATGCCCAGCATCGCGATCGGGCCGAGCACCCGGAGCAGCCGGGGAGCGTTGCGGACATGGATGTGTTCCTCGGCCGCGTCGCCGGGCGCGTGGACATCCGCGATCCGCGGGGACAGCAGGCCGCGGGACGAGACCACCACGACGGCGGCCAGCGCCGGGGCGACCAGTAGGACCTGGACCTGGACGGGAACGCCGGCCAGCGCCGCGGCCGCCCCCACCGCCCCGCCGATCATGCTGCCCGCGCTCCAGAGCCCGTGGAAGCCCTGGAGGATCGATCTTCCGTAGAGGCGCTGGACGCCCAGGCCGTGGGCGTTCATCGAGGCATCCATCGTCGCGTCGAAGGCACCGAAGACGAGATAGGCGAGCGCGAGCAGCGCCCATGTGGGCGCCAGGCCGACAGCGGCGACCAGCAGCGCCGTCGCCGTTCCCGCGACCGCCGCCGTGCGGCCGCTCCCGAAGCGCGCGATGAAGAACCCGACGAGACCGCCGGCCAGCAGCCCGCCGACCGGCATCGCCGCGACGGCGAGACCGAGCTCGGCGTTCGACAGGTGCAGGGACTCCTTGATCGCCGGCAGGCGTGGCAGGATGCTCGCAAAGCCGGCTCCGTTCACGAAGAACAGGGCGCTGACGGCGATGCGGGCGGTACGAGCGCGCGGCGGTGGGGCGGGGTGTCGCATGGGCACCCCCATCGTGCCTGACGTCGGCGATCGGGGCGCCGCATTGCGACCTGTCCTATCGTCTCCGCCGATGCCTGAGCTTCCCGAGGTCGAGACGGTCGCGCGCGACCTCCGGCGCCACCTGCTGCCCGAGGGCGGCGGCCCCGGCCCGGTGGTGGCAGGCGCACGCGTGGCGTGGCCCGGAACGCTTCGGGACGGCGAGGTCCCGGCATTCGTGGCAGGTGTTGCCGGCCGCCGGATCGAGGCGGTTGGCCGCCGCGGCAAGCTGCTGATCCTCGACCTGGACGGGGGGACGTTCCTGACCGTCCACCTGAAGATGACCGGGCAGCTGTTCGTGGTCCCGGCCGCCCTCCCCCCGGACCCGTACGAGCGCCTCGCCCTCATCCTGGACGACGGCCGGGAGATCAGGTTTCGCGACATCCGCAAGTTCGGGCGCGTGGGCCTGTACGCAGCCGACGACCGGCCCTTCGACGGCATCGGCCCGGAGCCGCTGGACCCGCGGTTCACCTTGCGCGCATTCCGGGGCCGGATCCGCGGGCGCCGCGCACGCCTGAAGCCGCTGCTCGTGGACCAGGGGTTCATCGCGGGTGTCGGCAATATCTACGCCGATGAGGCGCTGTGGCGATCGAAGCTGCACCCGCTCCGCTCCGCGGCGTCGCTCCGTCCGCACGACGAGCGGGCCCTCTACCGCAACGTGCTGGACATCCTGACCGTGGCCGTGGAGCGGCGCGGCAGCTCCATCGACGACTACACGGCACCCGACGGCGACGGCGAGATGCAGGAGCACCTCGATGTCTACCAGCGCACGGGCCGCCCGTGCCCGCGCTGTGGCCGCCCGATCCGCCGGATCGTGATCGGGATCCGGGCGACGCACTTCTGCTCGTTCTGCCAGCGGCTTCCTGCGGGGGAGCGACCCGCGGCCGCGAAGCTGCTTGCGACCATGACGCCGCGCCCGGGCCGCGCGGCGAGCGAGCGGCGGGGCCGGCGCTGGGTTGACCTCGACGGCGATGGTGCCCTGGGTCGAACGCTGGACGAGGGCGCCCGGGCCCGCGAGCGCACGGCCCGGACGAAGGCTGCCGCGGCCGCGCGACGGGCGGCCGCGCGAAGAGGGGCGATCGGGGTGACGACCGTGGATGGGGCCGCGGGCGCCGATCCCGGGCCGGCAGACACCGATCCCGGGCCAGCGGACGCCGGCAAGGGCGGTCCGGCGTGAGCCTCGTCCGGCTGGAGGGCGTCGTCCGGGAGGTCGGCACGTTCGTCATCCTCGACCAGGTCACGGGGGCGGTCGCGCCCGGCGAGCGCATCGGCCTCGTGGGCCCCAATGGCGCCGGCAAGACCACGCTCCTGCGCATCGTGGCCGGGCGCGACGAGGCAGACCGCGGGACCGTCACGCGCCGGCGCGGGCTTTCCTTCGGCCTGCTGAGCCAGGAGGCCCACTTCGACGAGGCGTTCATGGCCGCGCCGGACCTGCGCGCCGCGATCCGGCACGGCGCGGCCCACCTCGAGCGGATGGCGGAGGAGCTCGGGCGCCTGGAGCATGGCGGTCACGCGGCCGGACGGAACTACGCGGACCTCCAGCACACGTTCGACGTCCTTGGTGGCTACACCCTCGACCAGCGCGTGGACGAGGCGCTCTCGGGGCTTGGCTTCGCCCGCGACGAGTGGCTTCGCCCGCCCACCGCCCTCTCGGGCGGCCAGCAGACCCGGGCGGCGCTCGCCCGGCTGGTCATCTCGGACCCTGACCTGCTGATGCTCGACGAGCCCACGAACCACCTCGACATCGGGGCGATCGAGTGGTTGGAGGAGCACCTCCGTCGCCGGTCGGGCGCGCTCCTGGTCGCCTCCCACGACCGGGCGTTCCTGGACGCCACCGTCGCCCGCGTCTGGGAGCTGCGGGACCGGAAGCTCACCGTGTTCCGCGGCGACTATTCGAGCTACCACCGCCAGCGCGTGGAGCGCGACGCGCGCGCCGAGAAGGACGCCGAGAGCCAGGCGCAGCAGATCGAGCGCGAGGTTGAGCTGGTCCAGCGCTACCGCAGCCAGCGCAAGCACACCAAGATGCACGAGCACGAGGCGAGGCTGGAGCGGCTCCGCGAGGGGAAGCTCGAGGCGCCGCGGAAGTCCTCCCGTTCCCTCCGCCTTCATGGCCGGGCGCTGGCGGGCGGGCCCGTTCGGTCCGGGGAGCTCGTCATCCGCCTGGAGGGCCTTGCCGTCGGGTACCTGCCGGGCCGCGGCGCGCTTCTCCCGGATGGGACCGATGCCCCGGAGCCCGTGACGGTGGCGGTCGCGCCGTTCCTCGCGGCCCAGCGCGGAGAGCGGATCGGCATCGTGGGGCCGAACGGGGCAGGCAAGACCACGCTGTTGCGCACGATCGCCGGTGACCTGCCGCCGCTCGATGGTGCGCTCACGTTCGGCCACCAGGTCCAGCCCTCCTATCTCGCCCAGCTGCGGGACGCGGCCATCCCGGGCGCCACGGTGCTCGACGCGATCATGGAGACGGTCCCGCTCACGCCCGGCGAGGCGCGCGGGTACCTGGCCCGCTTCCTGTTCCGTGGCGACGACGCGTTCAAGGAGGTGCGCTCGCTGTCCGGCGGGGAGCGGTCGCGCCTCGAGCTGGCGCTGCTCGGGATCCTGCCGTCCAACCTGATGCTCCTCGACGAACCCACGAACCACCTGGACATCGCGGCGCGGGAGGCGATCGAGGCGTTCCTGATCGAGAACGCGGCCACGCTCATCGTCG
This sequence comes from uncultured Chloroflexia bacterium, assembly GCA_963766735.1. Taxonomy (GTDB): domain Bacteria; phylum Chloroflexota; class Limnocylindria; order Limnocylindrales; family CSP1-4; genus CAIXZV01. The sequence goes on along the minus strand of CAVYBU010000007.1, from coordinate 280,141 downwards.
TCTCCCACGATCGGCGCCTGCTGGAGACGATCTGCGAGAAGCTGTGGGTTGTGGACGGCGCCCTGGCCGTCCCGTTCGACGGCGGCTACCGGGCGTGGCGGGCGGCCGTCGCCGAGGGCTGGACGGTGGAGGCGGAGGCGAAGCGGCGGGCCCACCGCGGCCGCCCGGCAACCGCCACACCGGCACGTCGATCGGCGCCCACGGCCGTGCCCGGGACGGTCGAACCTGTCTCCACGGTCAAGCCCAAGCCCGCCGGGCGCCCGAAGTCCCGCACGAAGCTGTCCAAGGACGCGTATCGTCGTCGACGCGAGGTGCTCGACGCAGAGCTCGCCCGCCTTGGCCTCCGCAAGACGCAGCTGGAGCTGGCGATGACATCCTCGGCCGTGGCCGCCAACTTCGTGGAGATGCGACGCGTGACAAGCGAGCTTGCCGACGTGGAACGGGGCCTGGCGGAGGCCGAGGATGCCTGGCTGCAGCTGGAGGAGCAGGCACCGTGACGACCAGACCGCGCACCGTCCGTATCGGGATCACGGGACCGATCGGCTGCGGCAAGTCGCAGGTCGTCCGGTGGCTCGCTGAGCTGGGCGTCCACGTCGTGGACGCGGACCGGATCTCGCAGTCGGTCACGGCCCCGGGGCATCCCGCCCACGACCTCGTCATCCGGAGGTTCGGGGCGGCGGTGACCGGCCCGGACGGGACTCTGGATCGCGCGGCGCTCGGCCGGATCGTGTTCTCGGACCCGGTCGCCCTCCGCAACCTCGAGCAGATCGTTCACCCTGCCGTCCGGCCGCGCATCGTCGAGGCGATCGAGGCCGCGGAGACGGCCGGCGCGCCAGCTGTGGCGATCGAGGCGATCAAGCTGGTCGAGGGCGGGCTGGCGGCCACGTGCGACCAGGTCTGGCTGGTGGTCTGCGACCCTGTGGCGCAGCGCGAACGACTCGTCGGCCGGGGAACGCCGGAGGCGGATGCGGACCAGCGGATCGCGGCCCAGGCCGGCCTTGCGGATCGCCTGCGGCCGGCCGCGACGTGGGTCCTCGACACGAGCGGCTCGCCCGCTGAGACGAGATCCCTCGTGGTCGCGGCTCTCGCGGAGGCCCTGCGCTCCGCACGCTGAGGCCACGATGTTCGGCGCGGCGGCGGTTCGGAAGCCGCCCGGCCGGGCGAACCCGGCCGGGCGGTGGGAGGCGCGCCGGGTCAGCGGCACGCGACGGAGCAAGCGAGGTCCTCTGGGGCCGCTGCCCGTGATCGACCGCCGCTCGGGCGGACGGGCTCGGGCAGATCCGATCAGCTCCCAGGGCTCGGCGAGGCTGCCGGGGAGGCGTCCGGTGCTCCTGAGGGCGCCACGGAGGGCGCCGGGGTGACCTCCGGGATCGGGGGCGGGCTCTTGATCGGGCCGTTGACCTTGGGGAAGTTCTCCGGGATCGGCAGGCCGTACCGCTCGATGATGCGGTTGGTGGTCGCCCCCAGCGCCGACACGTCGAGGACGCGCGTGTCCTGGTCGGGCCGGAGGGCGAGGCTGAACTGGGCATTGCCCGCCGCCTGGAGGTGGCTGATTTCCTCCGCGACCACCAATGGAGCCTTCACGATGTAGTACGTGCCCTGGCGGGAGAGGATCACCATGTCCTGGTAGGTGATCTTGGTGGAGCGGTCCGTGTAGTAGTTGGTGAAGCTGGGCTCCGGGGCTGACACGCCGGGGCCCGCCGCCGGCTGCATCACGTTGACCGTGGCGGTCATGAACACATCGACCGTCATCCCCGCGCCGAGCAGGCCGCCGACCGCACGGTCGTCCGACACCGTGAGCGAGATGGCGCGCCATGCCTCGGAGTCCGGTGCCACGGTCTCGTCGGGCTTGAGGATCGAGAACTGGCCGCCGGCCGTCGTGGAGGCCAGGAGGTTCGTTGTGACCAGCTGGCCCGGCTTGACGTCAACCGCCAGGATCCGGCCGATGAGCTCGTTCGGGTCCGCGATGAGGCCGGACGCGTTGGTGCCATCCAGCGGGATGTCCTCGCGGACCGCGATGTCGGCCGCCTCGATCGGCTTGCGGGCCGGGATCTCGAGGACCGCGACCACGGCCTTGGTGTACTTGAGGCCGGATTGGCCCGCCTGCTGCTGGGCCGTGTTGATCAGGAAGAACGCGGCCCCACCGGCGCCCAGCGCCAGGACCACGCCGAGCAGGACGATCCAGCGGCCTTTTCGGGACGGGTCCCTGTATTCCATCTCCATCGCTTGCGCCTCCCGAGACGTGGGGGTCGACGCCCCTGCGCCGCCCGATTGGGTGTGCCGCGCCCGAGCCGGCTAGTTCCAGGGCGCCAGCCGTGCCACCTGACCGCGGCGCAGCCGGGAGTCCGACGGGTCCGTGATCACGGGGGTGATCGCGTAGGCCGTGACGCTGTTGGAGGTGATCGCCGCCACGCGCATGACCGCGAAGCCGACGATGTCGACGTATTCCTGGTTGCCGCCGGATGACGACGTCGCGACGTACACCGTCAGGATCATCAGGCGGGTGACCGTGCGCGCGTCGCCGTTCGTGCCGGTCGCGCGTACGACGAACTGGTAGCGGCCCGGGGCCAGGGTCCCGGTGCCGATCGTGAGCGCTGAGCTCGCCCCGGAGCCGTTCGCCGGGGTGACGATCGCGGGCGAGAACGTGACGCCCCCGAGGCCGGACGGCAGGGTCTCGCCGGGCATTGCCTCCAGCGAGAGGTTGACGCCGCCGCCGAAAGCCCCGCCGGACCGCTTGAGGTTGAGGGTGAACGAGACGGGATTGCCGGCCGCGGCCGCCGTCTGCTCGCTCGAATCCGACGTGAACGAGAAGTCCTTGTTCACGGACCCGACCTGCAGGGCGAAGGGCGTGTACTTGGTCGTCAGGTAGGGGCTGCCGGCCTGGCCCATGAGCCAGAGCGCGTAGACGCCTTCCGTTGCACCGGACATCGCGATGTTCTGCATCGCCACGCTCGCCCCGGCCCCGAGGGACGGCGTGACCGGGTTGGGGCTGTAGGTGATGGGGCCGGTCGGGTTGAGCATCGTGCCCAGGACCAGGGGGTTGGCCGGGTCATTGGCATCGGCGACGGTCGTGAGGGCCACGACACCGCTGAAGGCCTGGTTGCGGCTCACGCGGAACGAGCCGGCGTTGGCGGTGACGCCGGTGGCCGCCACGCCGACGTTGCCTGGACTGGACATCGAGAAGTCCGGGATCTGCATGGTCACGCCCGAGTACACGGCCACCAGGATCTCGTCGCCAGGCGCGTATCGCTCTCCGAAGGCCCCGACCGCGATGCCTGCCGAGTTCCCGCTCATCGTCGCGACCTGGTCGTTGGGGTCGGGCGGTGACACGACGGCTGGGAACAAGGGTCCCGGGTAGCCGCCGTCAAGGAACCACTGCGCCTGCATGTCCTTGAGCGTCTGCGCGTTCGTGGACGGGGTCACGCCGTTGTAGTAGATCTGCGACGACGACGTCTGGAAGTTGCGGGTGTCGAGGGCGACGAAGCCGCGGAAGTCGGCCCCGTTGTCCGGGTCGGCGCCCTGGCCGAGGATCTCCACGACCGGGCCGTGGCTGCTCCGGTCGTCGTCCGGGATCGCGGCGTTGAACGCCGAGCCGGCGCTCGGGCTCGTGCGCGAGCTGCCGTTCGAGTCCGTGCCGAGGCAGGAGGTGTTCGCCGTGGCAAAGAAGTCCATGAAGCTGTTGAAGTCGTCGACACAGGGCGCCGCGCCGCCGTTCGTGCCGGGGGCCTTGATGAAGCGACGGACGGCGATCGGGAGGAGGTCCCCATCGAACCGGATCCGGGCCTGGGCGACGATCGTGTTGGTATCGAGGCCGACCGCCCGTCCAAAGGTGTAGGGGATGGTGTTGCGGATCGCGACCCGCACCGAGCCGCCCGAGATCAGGATCCCGTCGATCACGAAGCCGGGATCGCCCGCGTGGCCGGCCTGGTAGACGGCGTCGTCGTCGTCGGCAGGTGGCAGCGTCGGGACGATGCCATTGGGAGGGATGCTGAAGTTGCGTGCGAGCACGGCCCGCGCCTCGGTGCGGGCGGCATCCTCGGTGCCGCCCCGAACCAGCACGTTGCCGGCCGCGAGGGCGGCGGCGTCCGCGGCATTCTGCAGGAACCGCCGCTCCGAGTAGAACCGGCCCATGTCGATGGCGAGCCCGGCGGCCGCCATCAGCGTCACCAGCGCGAACACGAAGATGACCAGGACCTGCCCGGCCTCCTTCGGGTTTGCGATGGTCGCGGCGGGCGTTCGCATGGTCAGTTGATCACCATGGTCACTTCGCCCGCGAGGGGAAGGCGGCCGCCTGCGTCCTGGGGGAGGAACACGCTGACCAGGGGGATCACGAGGTCCTGGTGGTAGGTCGCTCGGACGGTGACCCTGTAGCCCTGTCGCGTGTCGTTGGCGGTCACGGAACCCGGTAGCGCATAGGTGACGGTGATGTCGCCGTTGGTGTAGGTCGTCGTCGTGCCCGACGAGGCCGACGTCCAGGTCGTGCCGTTCGCCAGGTTGGGTGCTGTCGTGGCCAGGCCATTGAGCGACGCGAGCAGCGACGAGCGGATGCGCTCGTTCCGGGCCGCGTCGTTCACGGCCTGGGCGACCGTACGGTCGTAGACGTAGATGGAACCCTCACGCGCTGCCTCGCGGGCCGCGGTGGAGACCGTGATGTAGGAGTTGAAGATGAAGCCGAACTGGACCACGCCGAGAAGCAGGAACAGGAGCGGGGTCAGGATCAGCGAGAACTCGACCAGCGCCTGGCCGCCTTCTCCGGAGCGGCGCCGGCGCAGCATCGACCGGCGCGGCGCGGCCACGCACGCGGAATCGGTACGGCGCAGCGGGGTAGGCATCGGGGCCTTGCGGTAACTCCGGGGGTGGCTTGGTACCCGAAGTGTCCGCGAGCCCCACCGGCGAGGAAATGGGTCGTTGGTCCCGGTACGGTCTCTCTTCCGGCGGCCTCCTCGGACGTCGAACGGACGTTCTATCTCGGGAGGGTTCGCGTGGTAGGATCCGCGCGTGCCGGACTTCCGTCTCGTCGCTCCGTTCGAGCCCACGGGCGACCAGCCACAGGCCATCGATCGCCTCGTGGACGGGCTCGGCCGCGGCCTCCGCCACCAGACCCTGCTGGGCGTGACGGGGTCCGGGAAGACGTACACGATGGCCCAGACCATCGTCCGCCACGGCAAGCCGACGCTGGTCCTCGCCCACAACAAGACGCTGGCCGCCCAGCTGTACTCCGAGTTCCGGGAGTTCTTCCCGGACAACGCCGTCGAGTACTTCGTCAGCTACTTCGACTACTACCAGCCGGAGGCGTACCTCCCGCGCTCGGACACCTACATCGAGAAGGACAGCAGCCGGAACGAGGAGATCGACCGCCTCCGCCACGCCGCCACCCACGCGCTGTTCGAGCGCCGGGACGTGATCATCGTCGCGTCCGTGTCCTGCATCTACGGCCTGGGCGCCCCGGTGGACTACGGCGCCACCGTGCTCCGCCTGCGCGTCGGCGGGCAGTACCGGCGGGATGCCGTGCTGCGCCACCTCGTTGACCTCCAGTACCAGCGCAACGATGCCTCGCTGACCCGCGCCAAGTTCCGCGTCCGCGGGGACACGCTGGAGATCGGGCCGGCCAGCTCCGAGATCATCGTTCGCGTCGAGTTCTTCGGGGACGACGTGGAGCGGATCACGGAGCTTGACCCGCTCACGGGAGAGCTCCTGGCGGAACGCAAGGAGCTGAACGTCTTCCCGGCCACGCACTTCGTGACGCCCAAGGAGAAGCTCGGCCAGGCCGTCGCAGACATCGAGGCGGAGATGGAGCTCCGGGTCGGCCAGATGGAGGCCGAGGGCCGCGCCCTGGAGGCGGCACGCCTGCGCCAGCGGACGACGTTCGACATGGAGATGCTCCGGGAGCTGGGCTACTGCAGCGGCGTCGAGAACTACTCGCGACACCTCTCCCAGCGGGAACCCGGGTCCCGGCCCTGGACGCTCCTGGACTACTTCCCGCCGGACTGGCTGCTGATGGTCGATGAGTCACACATGACCATCCCGCAGGTGGTCGGGATGTACAAGAACGACCGGACCCGCAAGGAGATCCTGGTCGACTTCGGCTTCCGGCTCCCGTCCGCGCTGGACAACCGGCCGCTGACGTTCGAGGAGTTCGAGGCGCACGTCAACCAGACGATCTATGTCTCGGCGACGCCGGGCCCGTACGAGCACGAGAAGAGCGAGCGGATCGTCGAGCAGCTGGTTCGGCCCACGGGGATCATCGACCCGCCCATCACGGTGCGTCCCACCGAGGGCCAGATCGACGACCTGCTGGAGGAGATCCGCGGACGCGTGGAGCGGGGCGAGCGTTCGCTGGTGACCACGCTGACCAAGAAGATGGCCGAGGACCTCGCGGACTACCTCAAGGAGCTGGGCATCAAGGTCCAGTACCTCCACAGCGAGGTGGACACGCTGGAAAGGGTCGCCATCCTCCGGGACCTGCGCCTCGGGGTCTACGACGTGCTGGTGGGCATCAACCTCCTCCGGGAGGGGCTGGATCTGCCGGAGGTGACCCTGGTCGCGATCCTCGACGCGGACAAGGAGGGGTTCCTCCGCAGCGCCTGGTCGCTGATCCAGATGATCGGCCGGGCCGCCCGCAACACCGCCGGCGAGGTGGTGATGTACGCGGACCGGGTCACGGAGTCGATGCGGGTCGCGATCGACGAGACGAACCGGCGACGCGAGGTGCAGACCCGGTACAACGTCGAGCACGACATCGAGCCCGCCACGATCATCAAGGGCATCCACGACATCAACGACCGGCTGCGTGCGGTGGCCGAGAACACGGTGATGTACAGCTCGGAGCGCCGCGGCCAGCAGCTGGCGGCCGCGGACAAGGCCGAGGTGGAACGCCTGGTCGCCAGGATGGAGGCCGAGATGAAGTCGGCCGCCAAACAGCTGGAGTTCGAGCGGGCCGCGGCGTTGCGGGACGAGATCCAGCAGGTCAGGCTCAGGGTGCTGGAGCAGGACGCGTCTGTGATGGTCGCTCGGGCGGCCGAGCGCGCCGCGAAGGACGCGCTGGTGCCGGCGAAGGAGCGCGGTGCCGCCCATCGCGCGGAGCGCGAGAGAGGGGTGGGGTCCTTCGAGGTGACCGAGGTCAGGGTGCTCGGGGCGGGGGAGGAGCCGGGCACCAACGAGAACGCGGATCCGTCCGGGGAGGAGGACCCGTCCGGCGTGGCCACCGACCTGTTCCCGGGGATCCGGGACGAGCACGACGACGAGGACGCCGCCGGCTGGCAGGCTCGCTGGCTGGACCGGCCCACGTGGGACCACACCGTCACGCCGAACATCAAGCGTCGGACGGGCCAGCGGCCCAACCGCCGTACCCGCGGCTACTGAGGGAAGCCAATGCGCTACGCGATCGACATCGCCCCGCTGGGCGATCTCGCGGACCCGGCGTCGATCGTCCGCCTTGCCGTTGCGGCCGAACGCGCGGGCTGGGACGGCCTGAGCACCTGGGACAGCCTCGGGACGTCGATGGGCGCCGCGGCCGCGGATCCGTTCGTGGCGCTGACGGCGGTCGCCTCCGCGACCGATCGCCTGCGCCTGATCCTGTCGGTCGTGGCGCTGCCGCGGCGACGTCCGCAGCTGGTCGCCCAGGCGTCGGCGACGCTCGACCGGTGGAGCGGGGGGCGTTTCGTGCTGGGGATCGGCGCGGGCGGGGACCCGGGCGACTTCACCGCGTTCGGCGAATTGTTCGAGGCAGGGGATCGGATGGCGAGGTTCGACGAGACCGCGTCGCTGGTCGATGGATACCTGCGCGGCGTGGGCGGCGCGGTGACCGGCCCGAGACCCGCCCAGGAGCCCCGGCCACCGATCTGGTTGGGCGGCATGCGGCCGGGGGCGCTGCGGCGCGCGGCCCGGTGGGACGGCTGGGTGGCGATCGCGGTCGACGACGACGGCCTGGCGATGACGCTCCCGGCGGATGCGTTTGCCACGATGGTGGGCCGGATGGGGGATGAGCTGGCCGCGGCGGGACGGGCCGGTGCACCCTTCGACATCGCGGTCTTCGGGCTCTCCGAGCCGTCCGGGGCGGATGCCGTGGCGGCATTCGGGGCGGCGGGCGCCACCTGGTGGCTGGAGAGCCTGTCGCCCCAGCGGGGATCGGTCGAGGAGCTGCTGGCCAGGATCGAGGCCGGCCCGCCGATCGCCTGATCGGCACCGGCGCGGGAGCCCAGGCTGGGCAAGCCCGGACCGGCTCCGTCGTCGTCCAGAACACCTGTTCTGTTTCACGTTGATCGGGTAGACTTCGGCCGTGCCCCAGGATCAGATCGTCGTGCGCGGAGCGCGCGAGCACAACCTCAGGAACGTGGACGTCGCGTTCCCGCGAGACCGGCTCGTGGTCATCACGGGCCTGTCCGGCAGCGGCAAGAGCAGCCTCGCCTTCGACACCATCTACGCGGAGGGCCAGCGCCGCTACGTCGAGAGCCTGTCCGCGTACGCCCGGCAGTTCCTGGGCCAGATGGAGAAGCCGGACGTCGACCAGATCGACGGCCTGTCACCTGCGATCTCCATCGACCAGAAGGGCGCCAGCCGGAACCCGCGGTCCACGGTCGGCACCGTCACCGAGATCTACGACTACCTCCGGCTCCTGTTCGCCCGGATCGGGCACCCGCACTGCCCGGCGTGCGGCAGGGAGATCGAACGCCAGACGATCCAGCAGATCGTGGACCAGGTGCTGGCGCTGCCCGATGGGACGCGGCTCCTGGTGCTGGGCCCGCTGGTCAAGGATCGCAAGACCGAGGGGGACCGCGTCTTCGAGGGAGCGCGCAAGCAGGGCTTCGTCCGCGTGCGCGTGGACGGCACGCAGTACGACCTCTCGGAGGCCCCCACCCTCGACAAGTACAAGCGGCACTCCATCGAGGTGGTGGTGGACCGGTTCGTCGTCCGGCGGGCGGAGACACCGGAAGGCTGGGCAACGGACGAGCGCGGGCGACCCGTGGACCCCGAGACCGGCGCCGCGCTGCCGGACCCGGACGCGACGAGGCTGGCGGATTCCGTCGAGACCGCGCTCCGCCTGGGCGAGGGGGTCGTGGTCATCGCGCCCGTGCCGCGGGACGGGGAGGTGCCCCAGTTCGAGGAGCGTCCGTACAGCGAGCGGTACAGCTGCCCCTACGACGGCTCCACGATCGACGAGCTCGAGCCCAGGAGCTTCTCGTTCAACTCGCCGCACGGTGCCTGCCCAACCTGTACGGGTCTTGGGACGCAGCTCGTCATCGACCCGGGCCTGGTGATCCCGGACAGGAGCCGCAGCATCAAGGCCGGTGCCCTGGCACCGTGGAACAAGATGCCCACCGAGATCTCGTGGCGGATGAAGATCACGGAGGCGGTGTTCGCGTCGCGCGGGTGGCGGATCGACGTGCCGGTGAGCGACCTGCCGCCCGAGGCGGTCGAGCTCCTCCTGTACGCGCCCAAGGACGAGAAGGTCGTCGTGCGCTATCGCCACGAGCGGGGCGAGAACAGCTACGTGGCCACGTTCGAGGGCGTCGTCACCAACCTCGAGCGGCGCTTCCGGGAAACGGAATCGGAGTACATCCGGACCGAGCTCGAGAGGTTCATGGTCCAGAAACCCTGTCCCACGTGCCAGGGGCGCCGCCTGCGTCCGGAGGTGCTGGCGGTCTCGGTGGACGCGAAGAACATCTCGGAGATCTCCGGGCTGTCGGTGACCGACGCCCTTGACTGGGCCGCGGGCATCTCGGACCGGGTGACCGAGCGGGAGCAGACGATCGCCCGGCAGGTGCTCAAGGAGATCGTGGCCCGGCTCGGGTTCCTCGTGGATGTCGGCCTGGACTACCTGACGCTGGACCGGGCGAGCATCAGCCTGTCGGGCGGGGAGGCGCAGCGGATCCGGCTGGCCACCCAGATCGGAACCACGCTCATGGGCGTCCTGTACATCCTGGACGAGCCGTCCATCGGCCTCCACCAGCGCGACAATGCGAAGCTGATCGCAACGCTGACGAGGCTCCGGGACCTGGGCAACACGGTGCTTGTCGTGGAGCACGACGAGGAGACGATCCGGACCGCGGACTGGGTGATCGACATCGGGCCCGGGGCGGGCGAGCACGGTGGCGAGATCATCGCGAACGGCCCCCTGGAGGTGCTGCTGGCGGAGCCGCGCTCCATCACGGGCGCCTTCCTGCGCGGGGAGCGGCAGGTCGCCATCCCGGAGCGGCGCCGGCTCGGCAACGGCAGGCACCTGGTCGTGCGCGGCGCGCGGGAGCACAACCTCAAGAACGTGGATGTGCGGTTCCCGCTCGGCACGTTCATCGCCGTGACCGGTGTCTCGGGTTCCGGCAAGAGCACCCTCGTCGACGAGGTCCTGTACCGGGCGCTGGCCCGGGAGCTGACCGGCGCCCGGGCGCAGGTAGGCGCCCACGATGCAGTCGAGGGCGTGGAGCACATCGACAAGATCATCGAGATCGACCAGAGTCCCATCGGCCGCACGCCGCGGTCCAACCCTGCCACCTACACCGGCCTCTTCGGCCCCATCCGCGAGCTCTTCGCCGGCACGCCCGACGCGCGCGTGCGCGGCTACCTGCCCGGCCGCTTCAGCTTCAACGTCAAGGGTGGCCGGTGCGAGAACTGCAAGGGTGACGGGATCATCAAGATCGAGATGCAGTTCCTGCCGGACGTCTACGTCCCGTGCGAGATCTGCCACGGGAAGCGCTACAACCGCGAGGCCCTGGAGATCCACTACAAGGGCCGGTCGATCTCGGACGTGCTCGAGATGACCGTCGCGGAAGCGCTCGACTTCTTCACCGCCGTGCCCAAGATCCGGAACAAGCTCCAGACGCTCTACGACGTGGGCCTGGGGTACGTCCACCTGGGCCAGCCGGCGACGACGCTCTCCGGCGGCGAGGCCCAGCGCGTCAAGCTGGCCACGGAGCTGTCGCGGCGGGCAACCGGCAAGACGCTCTACCTGCTGGACGAGCCCACCACCGGCCTTCACTTCGCCGACGTGGACAAGCTGCTTCACGTCCTCCACCGCCTCGTGGACAACGGCAACACGGTGCTGGTCATCGAGCACAACCTCGACGTGATCAAGACCGCGGACTGGATCGTGGACCTGGGCCCGGAGGGGGGTCACCGCGGGGGGCTCGTGATCGCGGAGGGCACCCCGGAGCATGTCGCCGAAGCCGCCGGGTCCGCCACCGGCGAGTACCTCGCGCGGGTCCTGCGCGGCGAGCCGCTCGTTCCGCTGAGCCACGTCACCTTTGCGGACGAGGCCGGGCGCCCGGGCCTCGGCAGCGCGGTCGGGGTCCGCTCCCGCGCCCCAGGTCGTCCCGTCGAGCAAGCGGGTCGCAGCAGCACGATCCGCCGGGGAGCGGTAGGCCCGCGTCCCGGTTGAGCTTCGGCCGTCGGGCGCGTGGATGCGGCACATGCCCGAGTCGTCGCGCCGCTCCGCATGGGGCTACGATGGGGCCATGCCGGAGATCGACTACGCGTTCCTCGCGGATTCCGCCGAGACCCAGCCGGGCCAGAAGTTCCACGTCCTGGGTGGGGGCATCACGCGGATCGGCGGGCGCACCTTCCCGCTCCGCCACCCGCACCTGGCACTGGTCGTCGGGCTGATGGTCACGGCTCCCGAGACCGAGCGCGAGCACGATCTGCGCATCGTCCTCCTGGACCCCGACGGGCACGAGGTCACGGGCGCCACCGGCAGCCTGGTCGCCCGGGGCCAGCCCGATGGCCGGGACGCGATCCTGACCTTCAGCATCGACCTCTGGAACCTCACGTTCCCGTCACCCGGCGACTACTCGTTCCGGATCCTCGTCAACGGCTCCGAGCGGAAGCGCCTTGGGCTCGTGCTGGTGCGGCCGACTGCCGATGGAGCTCCGGCGGGCACGCTGGACTCATGACCTCGGGAGCCGGCGGGGCCTCGAAGCGTGGCCCTGCCCGCCACGAGCGTCCGGGTATCGACGAAGCGGCGCTGGTGGCCGCCCGCGCGGCGGATCGCCTCCTCGACGACGCTCGCGCCCGGGACGCAGCCCGCTGGATCACCTACCTCGAGCCGCTGCCCGATCACCTTCGCGACGGGGACCTCGCCGACCTGCGCCGCCTGGCGCTGCGGGCCCGCGCCGCCTACGGGCCGAAGGATTCCATCCGGGATGCGCTCTCGAGCGACGTGACGGAGCCATTCCTGGTCGCGATCGATCGGCTCCTGAAGGTCCTGGCGAAGCGCGAGCTCCAGTAGCGGATCAGTAGATGAGCGGCAAGAGACGCCGCGTGCGGACCCGGTAGGCCGCGTAGCCGGGGTAGCGCGCCTCCAGCCACACCTCCTCGCGCCCGGACTTGAGGCGGAAGAACCCCAGCAGGACCGCGGCTCCGGCCAGCGTCAGGGGTGATGCCATCAGCAGCCCGTACCCCGCGGCCCCGATGATGATCCCGCCGTAGATCGGGTGGCGAACGAGGCGGTATGACCCCGTATGGACGAGCGAGGCGCCGTCGCGAGGGTGGGGGAGCGGCGTGAGCGCCTCCCGGAGGTCCAGCAGCCCGCGGCCCGCGAGCAGCAGGCCCAGGGCGAGGAGCACTGCCCCGAGGACCGAGGTGACCACGCGAGCCTGGCCTCCCCAGGCGGGACCGGCCAGGCCGGAGACCGCCACCACCCCGAGCAGGACGAACTGGATGATGACCCAGCCCTCGCCCCGGGGACCGAGAGCCGGCAGGCGGCTCATCCGCGTGCGGCCCGCCATTCGTCCGCGAGGATCGCCATGCGGTGGACGTCCTGGAATTCGTCCTCGAGGAAGAGAGCCCGCCGCATCGTGCCCTCGTGTACGAACCCCACCCGCTCATAGACCCGCCTCGCCGCGGTGTTCATGGCGTAGACGTCCAGCCAGATCCGCTCCAGCCGCAGAGTCCCGAACCCGAACGCGAGCAGCGCGCGGAGCATGTCCGCGCCGAGCCCCCGGCCCCGATCCTCCGGCGCGCCGATGGCGATGCCGAGCCCCGCGCTCCCGTTCCGCAGGTCCAGCTCGAACAGGCCCATCGTGCCGATCGCCCGGTCGTCTTCGAGGAGGCAGGCGACGAAGAAGTAGCCGCCCTTGCCCTGGTCCTCGGTGGTCCGCTCGAACCACTTCTCCTCGGCTGCGAGGGAGATCGGTGCCGCCACCGTCAGGGTCCGCACCGTGCGGTAGTCCGTCATCCAGGTGACGAACAGCGGGATGTCCTCCCGCTCGCCGGCGCGGAGGTAGACCGCGCCGTGTGCGATCACCGGCTCTGTTCCGTCTCGTCGCGTGGGCATCGGCTCCTCCTCGCTCCCGGTGGTCAGGTCGGGCGAGTGTACGCGCGGCCGGGGTCCGTCAGGATCTCGTCGGGTTCGAACGCCTCTGAGAGGAACCGGGAGGGCGCCTCCGGGTCGTACAGCAGCGTGAGCGACCGGCGGGCGCGCGTCCAGGCGACGTAGGCGAGACGGCGCTCCTCCTCGAGCGCCCGTTCCGGCTCGGCCGCGTCCGTGATGGAGCGCCGGCCCGGGAAGCCGTCGGTCATGACCAGCACGTGGTCCCACTCGAGGCCCTTGGTCCCGTGGGCGGTTGCCAGGGTGAGCGCCGCGTCGTCGCGCCGGAGCCGGGCGAGTGCGGCCCGCCGCCCCTCGACGGCCGAGCGCAGCGCTGCGGGACCAGGGAGAGCTGCCGCCCAGCCGAGGAGGGCCGTCACGAGGTCGGCGCGCGAGGGCTCGTCGCCGGGTTCGACGCCCGCAGCGTCATCCTCGGCTCGCACGACCGCGCGGAGGCATCCGAGCGCCGGCAGCAGCGTGGGTGCGACGGCCCGATCGGCGGCCGGCGCAGCCTGCAGGCGATCCAGCAGCGCGTCCAGGCGCGGGTCCTCGATCGGGAGGGGAAGGTCCGGAGCCCTGAACGGAACCTCCAGCTCCACCGCGGCCACCACGGCCACGAGCAGCTCGCGGTTCGTCCGGGCGAGGACGGCGCACGTGGACCCGTCGTCCGGCCAGGTGCGCATCGCCCGCATCACCCGGACGGTGTCGTCCGCGGCGTCCGGGGCCAGGACGAGCCGCCCGCTGGCAGCGGGGCCCGCCTTGATCCGCTTGGTGTAGCGCTCCCGGTTGTGCTCCACCAGGCGCACCGCCCTCGCCACGACCGGGCGCGGGCACCGGTAGTTCGTCTCCAGGTTCACCCGCCGCAGCCCAGGCAGGGAGGCCGCCAGGCCCAGCACCCGGCGAACATCAGCCAGACGCCAGCCGTAGACCGTCTGGTCGTCGTCACCGACCAGGCACACGTTGTTGGCGGGCGCCGCGAGCAGGAGCGCGAGATCGAGCTGCGTGCGGTCCAGGTCCTGTGCCTCATCGACCAGCAGCGTGGTCGTCCGCGCCCGCCAGCGCGCGAGGAGCACCGGGTCCGACTCGAGGCACCCCACCGCCCGGAGCACGAGGTCATCGAAGTCCACCCCGCCCGACTCGCGGACGGCCCGCTCATACGTGATGTACGCCCGCGCAACCGGCCCCGGCGAGGGGTCCGTTGCGACCTCGTCCGCCGTGACCCGCAGGTCCAGCTTGAGCCGCGAGAACGCGAGATCGAGCCGTCCCCGGTCCGCCGCCCCGATCCCCGGGAAGAGCTCCCGCAGCAGATCGTCCCGATCGACCAGTGGATCGACCGACACGGACGCGTCGCGCAGGACCTCGCGTCCCAGGGCGTGGAAGGTCCGGACCCGCACGGAGCCCGGGGCAACCTCCAGCGGTTCGAGGGCGGCATCCAGCCGCTCCGAGAGCTCCACTGCCGCCCTCTTGTTGAACGCGACGACGCAGACCGATGCCGGGTCCGTGCCGCCGTCCACGATCCAGGCGACGCGGGCCACGAGCGTCGTCGTCTTGCCCGAGCCAGCCGGGGCGACGACAAGAACGGGACCCGGTGGTGCCGTCGCCGCCGCCCGCTGGTCCGGCGCGAGCCTGGCGAGGCGTTGAGCGACGGAGGGGTGGCACGTGCTCTGCATGCCTCGGAGCCTCGCAGGCGCCCCTTATGCGGCCCTTGCGCAGGAATTGGTGGTGCGCATGGGCACCGCTACGGTGGCGATGGCATCGAGAAGGGCCCATCCGGCACGAATCGACTGCCGTTCGGCCGTGCCGGAGACGCGCTTCGGGGAGTAGCGTTCTGTCATTGCCTGAGTGCTGGTCCGCGGAGAGGGCGGACCTGATGCGTCTCCACTTGCCCTCGTCCTCGGAGGTGCCCCCGTGAGACGTTCCAGGCCGATCCCCGTGATGGTCGTCGCTGCGCTGCTGATCGCAGCCTTCGCCGTTCCCGCCCAACCAGCGGCGACCGTCAGCGCGCTCGAGACCAAGGACCTCGCGATCCTTGGCACGAGCGACCTTCACGGCAATGTCCAGAACTACGACTACTTCACGGACAGCGAGCCGACCAACAGCTCCTCGGAGCGCGGGCTGACGAAGATCCAGACATACGTCAAGGGAGTGCTCGGCAGCAACCCGAACACGATCCTGATCGACAACGGCGACACGATCCAGGGAAACCCGCTCGCGTACTACTTCAACATGGTCGACACGTCGAAGGAGAACCCGCTGGCGGCGGCCATGAACGAGATGGAGTATGTCGCCTCCACCGTCGGCAACCACGAGTTCAACTACGGGCCGAGCGTCTTCAACAAGTACCAGAGCGAGGCCAACTTCCCGCTGCTCTCGGCGAACGTCACCGGCTGCCGGGACTACACCTTCGTGCCGTACGTGATCAAGGACGTCGGCGGCGTGCAGGTCGGCATCCTGGGCCTCACTCCCCCGGCAGTGAAGTACTGGGAGCGGCCCGAGAACATCGTCGATTGCGTGTTCGGTGATGCGATGGCTGCAGCCAACACCTATGTGCCGCAGATGCGCACCGCAGGCGCGGATGTGATCGTGGTGGCGGCCCACAGCGGCCTTGACGAGACCTACGGCTACGGTCGTGAGGAGAACTTCGTCAAGTACCTGGCCAACGAGGTCCCGGGCATCGACGTGATCCTGGCGGGCCATGCACACGCCAAGGTTCCGGGCGAGACCATCAACGGCGTCCTTGTCACGGAGCCCTATTACTGGGGCCGCAGCGTCTCCGACATCCGGATCACGGTTTCGGGCACTGGCAGCGACTGGACCGTCACCAGCAAGTCCTCCACGACACCCGACATGAGGGGCGTCGCGGAAGACGCGGACCTGCTCACCCTCATGAAGCCGTATCACGACACGACGGTCGCCTACATCAACACGCCGATCGGCACCGCAACGGACGATTTCCCCGGCGGGTTCCCGGCGCGCGTCGCTGACGGGCCGATGGCCGACCTGATCAACTACGTGCAGACGGACGCCGCCGAGAAGGCGGGGTTCCCGGTCGAAGCCTCGCTCGCCGCGCTGTTCAACGACAGCGCCAAGCTGAGCGCGGGTCCGATCAAGCTCAAGGACGCGTACGCGGTCTACATCTACGACAACACGCTCTACGTGATCGAGGCCAGCGGCCAGATGATCAAGGACGAGCTGGAGTGGACCGCCAACTACTTCAACCAGTACTACTACGAACCGACGGGCGTCACGGTCAACAGCGCGGTACGCGACTACAACTACGACCTGTGGTCGGGCATCGAGTACGAGCTGGACGTGACCAAGCCGGTCGGCGAGCGCGTGGTTGAGCTCAAGCTCAACGGCAAGCCGCTGGCGATGGACCAGATGGTCCGGGTCGCGCTCAACAACTACCGCGCCACCGGGAAGTTCCCGACGGCTGAGAAGCTCTACCAGTCGACGACGGAAGTTCGCGAGCTGATCACGAACTGGATCATGGACAAGGAGACGATCTCGCCGAGCGACGTCTACGTCCACAACTTCGACCTCCTGCCGCCGGTCAACACGTGGCAGAGCGGAACTGCGTCAGATCCGGTGACCCGGGCCGATTACGGGGAGCTGCTGTGGACGGCGTTCGACGACTCGTCCTCTGACGTGAAGGTTCCGGACCAGAAGAAGGACAGCGTCCAACTGAGCCGCCAGGGAGGTCTGTTCCTGCTCGCCGACTCGGCCAAGTGGGACCTCTCGCCCGACATGTCGGTGCTGAAGCCCTACAGTGACGCCCGAACCCTCCTGGGCTGGGCGAAGCAGCCGACGGCCTATGCCCTCAAGGCGTCGATCTTCACCCCGGAGGGTAACCAGCTGCTTCCGAGGCAGACGCTGACCAACGCCGAAGCCTTGGCGTGGGTGCGCGAGACCCGGTACGCCACCATTCAGATCCTCTCCCTCAACGACTTCCACGGCAACCTCGAGCCGCCGAGCGGCTCCGGCGGCCGGATCGGCACGACGCTCGCGGGTGGTGCCGAGTACCTGGCGACCCACGTCAACGCGCTCCGCGCAACGAACCCGAACACGCTGTTCGTCTCGGCTGGCGACATGATCGGCGCCACGCCGCTGGTCTCCGCCCTGTTCCACGACGAGCCCACGATCGAGGCCTTCAACCAGATGGGCCTCGACTTCAACGGCGTCGGCAACCACGAGTTCGACGAGGGTGTCGACGAGCTGCTGCGCATGCAGAACGGCGGCTGCCACCCGGTCGACGGCTGCCAGGATGGCGACGGCTTCGCCGGCGCGAGCTTCGAGTATCTCGCCGCCAACGTCGTCTACAAGGACAGCGGCAAGACGATCTTTCCGCCGTTTGCGATCCGCGACTTCAATGGCGTGAGCGTCGCGCTCGTCGGCATGACGCTCGAGGGCACGCCGTCGATCGTGAGCCCCGCAGGCATCTCGCACGTTGACTTCCTGGACGAAGCCGAGTCGGTCAATGCGCTGGTGCCGGTGCTCAAGGGGATGGGCATCGAGACGATCATCGTCCTGCTCCACGAGGGCGGACGGAACAGCGATCCCCTGAATGAGACGACGATCAACTCCTGCGGCACCCTGACCGGCGCCCTGCCGCCGATCGTCGAGGCAATGGACGACGAGATCGACGTCGTCATCACCGGCCACACCAACTGGGCCGTCAACTGCGTCGTGGACGGCAAGATCGTGACCGGAGCCGCCCACCAGGGCCGTCTTGTCACGGATATCGACCTCACCGTCAGCCGGGTGACGAAGGACGTTGCATCGGCGAAGGTCAACAACGTGATCGTCACCCGCGACGTGGCCGCGGACGAGGACATCACCGCGCTGATCACCAAGTACAAGACCCTGTCCGCCCCGCTGGCGAACAAGGTCATCGGCTCCATCACCGAGACCATCACCCGCACGGCCAACCTGGCCGGTGAGTCCGCCCTCGGCGACGTGATCGCGGACGCCCAGCTCTGGGCGACCACCCCCGACGAGCTCGGCGGTGCGGACATCGCGCTGATGAACGCGGGCGGCATCCGTGCCGAACTCACGTACGACCAGATCAGCGGCGGCGAGCTGCCCGGCGAGGTCACCTACAGCGAGGCATTCACGGTCCAGCCGTTTGGCAACAGCCTTGTCACGATGACCCTCACCGGTGCCCAGGTCGACGCCCTCCTGGAACAGCAGTTCACCGGCGGGATCGGCATCCTGCAGGTCTCCCACACGCTGACCTACGACCGGCTCGCCACGGCCGGCCCGGACGGGATCGTGACGAACGTCCGCATCGCGGGCGTGCCGCTCGACCCGGCGGCCTCCTACCGGGTCACGGTCAACAACTTCCTCGCGGACGGCGGTGACAACTACACCGTCCTGAAGGAGGGCACGGACCGCCTCGGCGGGGACGTGGACGTCGACGCGTTCACCAAGTACGTCGAGGCCCACTCACCCGTCGCGCCGGGCCCCCAGGATCGGATCACGCTGGTCCCGTAGGACCATCCCCGTCGTCCCACACCACGAGGCCGGCGCCCAGGGCGCCGGCCTCGCGATTCCCGGCCCCGCCGGCGGGCTCGTTGCGTGTCGTGATCCGGACCGGTGACCGGCGACACCGGTACGGACGGGCGGCGCGGCTGCGCACCGAACGGGACGAGCGGCCCATGGCCGGCGCCGGCTGCACCCGCAACCCTTGTGGAGCGCTGCCGGCAATGGCCCGGATGGGCGCCCGGCCGGGGATCCGCACAGGGAGATGCTTCATGTTGGCCACGCCCGTCCTCCGCCGTGCCGCGGCCCTCGCGATCGCCCTCTCGCTGGGTGCTTCCGGACTTGCCTTCGCGGACACGCTGGCCACGGACGGTGACGCGGTCTCGGCCGGCAACCAGACCTCCCTGGATCTCGGGGAGGTGGCGCCCGGCGCGAGCGTGACGGTAGATGTCGTCCTCAGGCTGACGTGCAAGTACCCCGCGCACGCGGCGGCCGGCTCGATCATCGACGTCACCGCCTCTTCCATCACGGTCCCGGACGACGGGGCGCTCATCGTGTCCCCGGGCCGGATCAGCGTTCCAGCCACCTGGCCGGCCTATGGCGAAGGCTGCCCCATGGGCATCGAGCAGGTCACGGGCGACGTTCCCGCCCGGCTTGCCGTGACGGCGCCGACCACTCCCGGCCCGGACCGGTCGTTCAGCGTCCTGTTCGGCTTCTCGCCGGCCGACGGGCTCACCGGCCTGACCAGCTTCTCGGTCGTGCTCGATGTGGTCGCAGCCACCCCAGCGGACACGACGCCGCCTGTCCTCGCGGGCGTGTCCGGCCCCTTGTCCGCATGGACCTCCGGTGAGACGGCCGTCGTCGCCTGGCCGCTGCCCACGGCGACGGACGACACCGATCCGTCCCCGCTGGTGTCGTGCGCCCCGGCGAGCGGGGCCGCATTCCCCGTCGGGACCACCACCGTGACCTGCACGGCCACGGACGCCGCCGGCAATGAGGCGTACGGCAGCTTCGACGTGACGGTCCATCGACTGAGCGCCAGGTGGGGTCACCCGCTCGACGGCGATGCGACCCCGGCACTCGTCGGGCACTTCGGCCGGACGATCCCGCTCAAGCTCGTGGTCTCCGCGGATGCCACGGCGCGGGGCTCCGGCGTCATCGGGGCTCCCGTCCTCATGCTCGAGCAGTTGACGGCCGCGGGCACGGCCGCGGTGTCGGGCGCCACGAGATCAGGGGGGACCTTCTCCTGGAGCGACGGCGCCTGGCACCTCAACCTGAGGACGGGGGAGCTGGCCCCGGGATCCTGGCGCCTGACCGCGACCGTCGACGGAACACCGCTGGCCACGGCGGTCGTGCTCCTGCTTCCGGGCGCCGCCCCGCGGGCCGAAACGAAAGGCGCTGCGCACCGCGCCGCACGCTGAACGGCAGATGGCCGCCGCCTGCCCCACAATCGGGGCGTGACCCCGGAGATCGCCGCGACCCTCGCCAACCTGCCCGACCGACCCGGCGTGTACCTGATGAAGGACGCCCGGGGCGAGGTGCTCTATGTCGGCAAGGCGCAGAGCCTCCGCAGCCGGGTCCGCAGCTACTGGCAGAAGCAGGCCCCGGGCGGCCGGGGGCCCGGCGAGTTCCACCAGATCCGCCAGGCGATCGAGCGCGTCGTCGACGTGGAGGTCACCGAGGTGGACTCCGTCTCCGAGGCGTTGCTGCTCGAGGCGAACCTGATCAAGCGGTTCAAGCCGCGGTTCAACGTCCGCCTCAAGGACGACAAGAGCTACCCCTACATCAAGATCACGCTCGCGGATGACTTTCCGCGAATCGAGCGAACGCGGAAGCTCGTCAGCGACGGCAGCCGCTACTTCGGGCCGTACGCATCGGCGAGCTCCGTGGACGAGGCGATGAACCTGGTCCGGCGCCTGTTCCCGTTTCGGACCTGCACGATTGACATCCGGGAGGAAACCCGGGCGCTGTCCCGTCCCTGCCTGCTGTACCACATCAAGCGCTGCCAGGGCCCGTGCGTGGAGGCGATCGCGAAGGCCGCCTACCGTGCGGACATCGCCCAGGTTGAGCTGTTCCTGGAGGGCAACACGGACACGCTCGTGGACGGCCTCCGGTACGAGATGGCGTTCGCGGCCGAGCAGCAGCAGTACGAGAAGGCGGCCGTAGTCCGGGACAAGATCCGGTCGATCGAACGGACGATGGAGAGCCAGAAGATGGCCGCCTTCGCCCGCACCGAGCTGGACCTCGTGGCGATGGCGCGCAGGGACGCCCAGGCCGCGGTGCAACTGTTCGTCGTCCGCAACGGCAAGATGCTCGGGCGGGACGTCTTCTTCCTGGACACGCCCCGGGACGTCACTGACGACGAGGTTCTGGGCAGCTTCCTGGAGCAGTACTACGCTCGGGCCACGAGCGTTCCGCGGGAGGTGCTGGTTCCACGGTCGCTGGCCGACACGTCGGACCTGGAGGCCTTCCTGACCGCGAAGCGCGGCACGCACGTCCGGATCCGCACCCCCCAGCGCGGCGAGAAGCGGGAGCTGATGGAGCTGGCGACCCGCAACGCGGCCGAGGCGCTGGCCCGAGAGGCGGCCCGCTGGCTGGCGGACGAGGGCAAGACGCTGGGGGCGCTGGAGGAGCTCGCCGCTGCCCTGGGCCTCCCCGGGCCGCCGATGCGGATCGAGTGCTACGACATCTCGAACCTGCAGGGCATGGAGAACGTGGCCAGCATGGTCGTCTTCGAGGAGGGCCGACCGCGAACAGGGGAGTACCGCCGGTTCCGGATCAGGACAGTGGAGGGCGCGGACGACTTCGCCAGCCTCCAGGAGGTGCTCCGCCGGCGATTCCAGGGGACGAAATCGGGCGAGGAGGGGACCGAGGAGGAGCGACGCTGGGCACTGCCGGACCTCGTCATCGTGGACGGAGGCCGTGGCCAGGTGAGCGCGGCCTTCGAGGCGCTGACGGGGATGGGCATTGGTGACCTGCCGCTGGCCGGGCTCGCCAAGGAGCGCGAGGAGCTGATCCTGCCGGATCGTGCCGAGGCGGTCCTGCTGCCGGTCACCTCGCAGGCTCTGTACCTGGTCCAGCGGCTGCGCGACGAGGCCCATCGGTTCGCCATCACCTACCACCGCAGCCTGCGCAACCGGAAGGCTGTCCGATCCGCGTTCGACGATCTGCCGGGTGTCGGCCCGAAGCGCAAGCGGGAGCTGCTGAAGGTGTTCGGGTCCGCGAAGCGCGTGCGCGAGGCGCCCGTGGAGCAGATCGCCGCCGTGCCCGGGATCGGGCGGGCGCTGGCGGAGCGGATCAAGGCGCATCTCGAGGCCTGATGCCTGCAGCGCCCACCGACACGGGCGCGGCGATGGATCCGACCCTGGGGCATCTGTAACGGTTTGCGCCCGCCGGCGTCCCTAGGTTCAGAGATCCGCGGGAGGGCGTGCAATGGACGACGACGCATACACCCTGGAGTCGCTCGAGCGACGCCTCGCCCACCTGGAGCGACGGCTGGCCAGGCTCGAGGTCACCCAGCTGGCCGATCGCGCCGCGACCACGAGCCTCGCCGCCCGGCGGCCACCCGACCCGCCGCCGCATCCCTCTGTCCGCCAGCGAAGGCCCGGGCCAGCCTCCGCAGATGCGCCGGTCACTCCGGCAGCTTCCGCGACTCAGGCTGCCCCGGTTGCGGAAACTGGCGCGCCCGCTCTCACCGCCATCCCGGGGTGGCAGAGCTCGACGTGGTGGAGGAACCCGGAACCTGCCTCCACCGGATCGCCGACGACAGAGACGCGCAGCCGTCCCGAGCCGGACACTCATCCCGGTCCACGGACTGCGTCGGCCTCGCCGGCGGGACCCGCGTTCTCGCTGCGCGACCTGGAGGAGCGCTTCGCCGGGCGTGCGCTCGCCTGGGTGGGCGGCCTGGCGCTGGTTGCGGCCGCGGTGTTCTTCCTCAGCCTCGCGTTCAGCCGTGGCTGGATCAACGAGCCAATGCGGGTTCTGATCGGCCTGGGCGCCGGCATCGCGGCGTTCGCCGGCGGAGCCGTCATGCTCGCCCGCCACAACCGACTGATGGGCAACGTACTGAGCGCGGTGGGCCTGGGGATCATCTCGATCGCCCTGTTTGCCGCGACACGGCTCTACGCCCTGGTGCCCCCGGAGGTCGGTCTCGCCGGGGCCCTGGTTGCCGCCATCGCCGCGGCTGTGATCGCAATCCGCTTCGACGCGAAGGAGGTCGCGGCCTTCGGGCTCATTGCGGCCCTGATCGCGCCCCCGGTCGTTGGCGCCTCGCCCACGACGCTCACCCTCCTGTTCGTTGCCGTGACCCTCGTCGGGACGACCGCCATCGCGCTCTTCCGCACGTGGCCGTACCTGCCGCCGCTGGCCTTCATCCTGGCGGCGCCGCAGCTCGCCAGCTGGCTGATGGGCGATCCCGAGCCCGTCCAGGCGATCGTCGCCCTGGCTGGCTTCTGGCTGGTCAACGTGGTGGCCGCCGCCGGAGAGGAGATCCGGATCCGCCGGGACGACCTCCGCCCGTCCAGCGCGACGCTCGTCCTCGCGAACGCGACGTTCCTCCTCTGGGGCGGCTACGTGGTCCTGGGCGGCGACCTCGCGGTGTGGCGCGGGACGTTCATCGCCGTCGCGTCGCTCGCCCACCTGCTCCTCGGTGGCTGGTTCCTGGCCCGCCAGGGGCTCGGGCACCTGTTCGGCAACCTCGTCGCGGGCACCGGCGTCGCCCTGCTCGCCATCGCGGCGTTCGTCCAGCTGGGCGCGGCGGCCGTGCCGGTCGCCTGGGCGGCGGAGTCCGTGGCCCTTGCGTGGCTCGCCGTTCGAAGGCGCCACACGTGGTCAGCAGCGGCCTCCCTGGTCCTGGGCGGCCTCGTCGTGACGCACCTGCTCGTCGTCGAGTATCCCCTGTGGGAGGCGGGCCTTCGCGTGGAACCCGCCTTCTCGCCGCCATTCCTGCATGCGGAGGCCGGCTCCCTCGGGGCCGTCCTGGCGGCGATCGCGGTCGCGATCGCGCTGGTGCCCGTCCGGTGGATACGGTCCGCCCTTGCGGCGACCGGCGTCGTTCTCGCGGCGTATGCCGTCACCTTCGAGCTGGCGGGCCCGTACCTCGCCGCCGCGCTCACCGGGATCGCGCTGGCGGGTCTGCTGCTGGACCGGCTCATCGAGCGCCTGCCCGTGAATGACGGGCTCGAGCCCGTGGCGGGGTGGGTCCGCGGCGGGTGGCTGGCGTCGGCGTCGTCGCTCTTCGCCGGCGGGCTTGCCGTCCTGCTCCTCCTCACCACGGAGTACCCGCCGAGCGGGCTGGGCGACGTCACCGGGACGCCGTTCCTCAACCCCGCCGGCGCCTCGCTGGGCGTGGTCCTGGCCGGGCTGGCCGCGGCCGGAGCTCTCGTCGGTGTCCGCTGGATCCGGTCGGCGCTGGCCGGTATCGGCATTCTCCTGGTCGCCTGGGCCGCCGGATCGGAGGTCGAAGGCACCGCCCTGGTCGGCCTCCTCGCGATCCTGCTGCCGATCGGCGTCATCGTCGACCGAGGGCTGGTCCGGCTCCCCGAGGCGCGACGCTACGCGTGGCTTCAGGACGCGCTCCCGTTCGACCAGCTGGCGGGCGCCGCGGGCCTGGTGGCCTGGTCGTCCGCCCTCGTGTTCGCCCTCTCGCGCTACCTCGATCCGGTCACCTGGGGTTCCGTCACCCCACCCCCGGTCCCGTTCACCGATGACCGGGCGCTTGCGGCCGCCCTGCTGGCCGCCTCGGCCCTGGCTGCCGCACGTTGGACCAGCCTCGCGGCCGTCCGCCAGGCGGGCGTGATCGCCGCGGTCCTCATCGCCGCACTCCTCGTTCCGTTCGAGGTGTACGCGGACTGGGTCGTGGTCATCTGGGTTGCGCTCGCCGCGCTGATGCTCGCGATCGCACGCCTGGACGCCCGGGGTGCCCTGGCGTACACGCTGGTCGGAGTCGGCCTGTGGACGGGCGGGGCGCTGGTGGCCTATGGGATCGTGGCGCCACCGGACCGGCTTTGGGTGGAGGAGGGCCGTCCCGCGATGCTCGCAGCGTGGGCCCTGTCCCTCTCGACGGTGGCCATCGGCCTGCTCGTCGCGGCACGGCAGGTGGCGTTTGCCCGCTGGCGGGCGTGGCTGGAGGTTGGCGCAGGGTTCACGGCCCTCTACCTCGTGTCGGTGGGCATCGTCGGTATCTTCGAGGGTCTCATCGGCGGCTCGATCCCGGCGGAGGAGCTGGGCAAGCAGGCCCAGGTGGCGCTCAGCGTGTGCTGGACCGCGATCGGTGCGTGTCTCCTGGTCATCGGCCTGGTCCGCCGGCAGTCGATGCTGCGGCACGGCGGCTTCGCCCTGCTGGGTATCGCAACGGTCAAGGTGTTCGTGATCGACCTGGCTGCGATGGACGTCGCGTATCGCGCGTTGGTTCTCGCCGGACTGGGGGTCCTGCTCCTGGGCAGTGCCTTCCTGTTCTCGCACTTCCGTGGTCCGCGGTCCGGTGCCGCCGGGCTCAGTGGGGGACCGCGGCTGGCCAGCTGACGGTATCGGCGCCCGGCACGCGGGCGCGCGCCGATCATCTTCGCGATAGCGGGCGGCGCGGTCGCGCCGTCCCCTGTATCATCCCGCCCCGATGCGTAGAACCGGTCCGATCCTGATCGTCGTCGTCGGGTTGCTCGCCTTGGTGGCGGTCATCTTCCCGCTGCCCCTGCCGTCCCTCAGCCCCTCCGGAGAGGCAGCGGTGGCCGAGACCAAGCTCGGCCTGGACCTGCAGGGTGGCCTGCGGATCGAGTACCGCGTGCTCCCGGCCGAGGGGAAGGTGCCCACCAAGGCAGACCTCGAGGTCCTCAAGCAGATCATCCTCAACCGCGTCGACGCGTCCGGTGTCTCGGAGCCCCAGGTCGTGGTGCAGGACCCGGACCGCATCATCGTGGAGATGCCCGGCATCCAGAACGCGGACCAGATCCGCAAGCTGGTGGGCACGACGGGCCGGCTCGACTTCGTGCCCCTCGGCACGACGACCGCCACCTCGGGCCAGGAGCTGGACCTCACCCAGTTCCCGCCGCTCTTCTCGGGTGACCAGGTTGCCGCCGCCAGCATCGGCGCCGACGAGACCGGTCAGCGGACCGTGAACTTCACCCTCGAGGCCGAGGGGAAGGACCTGTTCGCCAACTACACCGCGGAGCACGTCGGCCAGTACTTCGCCATCGTCCTGGACGGCAAGGTCATCACGGCCCCCATCATCCAGAGC
This sequence comes from uncultured Chloroflexia bacterium, assembly GCA_963766735.1. Lineage (GTDB taxonomy): Bacteria > Chloroflexota > Limnocylindria > Limnocylindrales > CSP1-4 > CAIXZV01. The sequence continues at coordinate 254,132 of CAVYBU010000007.1, read as the reverse complement.
TCCATCCCCAACGGCCAGGTCCAGATCTCGTCCGGTGGCATCGGCGGCTATCCGCTGGACGAGGCGCAGAACCTGGTGACGATCCTGCAGTTCGGCCAGCTGCCGTACCCGATCGAGGAGCTCGCGAACACGACTGTCAGCCCGACGCTCGGCGAGGCGTTCCTGTCCCAGATGCTCCTGGGCGGCGTCATCGCGATCCTGATGGTCATGTTCTTCATGATCGTCCACTACCGGCTGCCCGGCGTCGTGGCCAGCGGCGCCCTCATCTTCTACACCCTGATCGTCTACGCGGTCTTCCGGCTTCTCGGGGTGACCCTGACGCTGGCCGGCATCGCGGGCTTCGTGCTCTCGGTGGGCATGGCGGTGGATGCGAACATCCTCATCTTCGAACGGACGAAAGAGGAGCTCCGGGTGGGCAAGAGCCTGCCGGCGGCGATCGAGGCCGGGTTCAACCGGGCCTGGAACTCGATCCTCGACTCCAACGTGTCGAGCCTCATCACGGCCACGATCCTGTTCCTGTTCGGCTCCTCAACGATCAAGGGCTTCGGCCTGGTGCTGATCATCGGCGTCCTCGTGTCGATGTTCACGGCCATTACCGTCACCCGGTCGGTCCTCCGGATCATCGTCGCTCAGCCATGGGCACGCAAGGCGGCCTTCTATGGCGTCACGGACGGGGAGTTCCTGGCCCGCCCGACGACCGGGCGCGCAGCCCGACGCGGAGAGGCGCGCGGGCGTGTTTGACGTCATCGGGAAGCGCAAGTACTTCTTCGCCTTCTCCCTCGCGATCATGATCCCCGGCCTGATCTTCATCATCCTGGGCCCCATCACCGGCGGCAAGGTCGGCCTCCAGTTCGCCATCGACTTCACCGGCGGCACCGTCTGGTCCATCCGGTTCGAGGACGAGAACGTCAGCCCGCAGCAGGTCAAGGACGTGGTCGCGGGCCAGGGGATCGAGGCGAGCGTCACGCAGACCGGCGAAGGGTTCATGGAGATCAGGACCCGCGAGGCCGCACTTGCTGCGCCCGAGCCTTCACCCACCCCGCCACCGACGATCGCCCCTTCGGCATCCGCCTCGGCGGTTGCGTCGGCCAGCGCGGCTGCCTCGGCGACGGCCGCTCCCTCGGCGACCGCGGCTCCGTCCGCGACTGCAGCCGCCTCGGCAGCTGCTTCTGCCTCCGGGTCTCCTGCCGCGTCCGCATCTCCCGCCCCGACGCCATCACCCACGCCGGCGCCCTCGGCCTCGCCCGCCCCTTCTGCTTCGGCCGCGGCGAGCGCAGCCCCCAGCCCATCGTCGTCTCCCGAGGCGGGGATCGGCATCCTCCCGAGCACCGGCAAATTCGGCGACGTCCGCTTTGCCCTCGAGGAGCAGCTCGGCCCGATCGCTGAGCAGCGCTCCCTGTCCACGGTGGGTGCCGTCGTGTCCGCCGACCTGGTCTCCCAGGCCCTGCTTCTGATCCTGATCGGCTCGATCGGGATCATGGCCTGGATCACCTACCGGTTCCGGGACTTCAGGATGGGCGTGACGGCGCTCGGAGCGTTGCTGCACGACGTGATCGTGGTCGTGGGGATCTTCGCGATCCTGGGCACGTTCGCCGGGGTCATGATCGACGGCCTGTTCGTCACGGCGATGCTGACCGTCATCGGCTTCTCGGTCCACGACACCATCGTCGTGTTCGACCGTGTCCGTGAGAACCGTGCGCGACACTCCGGCGAGCCGTTCGACCGGATCGTCAATCACTCCATTCTGCAGACGTTCGGACGGTCCATCACAACGACCCTCACGGTGGTGATCACGCTGCTCTCGCTGCTGCTGTTCGCAGGCGATGCCATCGGCACATTCGTCCTGGCACTGCTCCTGGGCATCATCTCCGGGACCTACTCCTCGATCTTCAACGCGAGCCCCCTCCTCGTGGTCTGGCACAACTGGGATGACCGGAAGCGAGCACGCGAGATCGCGGCCCGCCCGGCCCGCCGCTCGGCGACGTGAACCCGGGGCCCGGCTCCCGCTGGAGCCCGGTTCGCCCGCAGACCGCTCCCGCGATGAGCTCGCCGCGCCGCTATCCGACGCAAGAAGTCCGGGATGAGCCGGACGTGGCATGCTCCGCACCGTGATCGAAGCACGCCACCAATGGGTCTTCCCTGAGCCGGTCCGCCTCGCCCCTGAGTATCGCGCCGCTGCTCAGGAGCTCGGTCTGGGGACCTTCGCCGCGGCCGTCCTGGCCCGGCGCGGAATCACCGACATCGACGGTCTCGCGGGGTTCCTCGGCCCGGCGCTGGCGGGCCTCCACGATCCGGGACTCCTCCCGGACGCGGACCGGCTGGTCGAGCGCATCGCGCTCGCCCGGGTACGAGCGGAACACGTCATGGTGTTCGGGGACTTCGACGCGGATGGCCTGACGGGGCTCGCCCAGCTGGTGCTCGCGCTGCGTCGCCTGGGCCTGGACGTGATCCCGTACGTCCCCTCCCGGCTGGACGAGGGTCACGGCCTGTCGATGGCTGCCGTGTTCGCGGCGTCGGAGGCGGGCGTGACCCTCATCGTCACGGTCGACACCGGCTCCTCGAGCGTCGCCGAGGTCGCGGCTGCCGTGGAGCGGGGCGTCGACGTGCTGATCACGGACCACCACCACCTGCCGGACGTCCTGCCGGCCGCCGTGGCGCTGGTCAACCCCCATCGGTCCGACTCCCTGTATCCGGACCCGCGGTTGTCGGGGAGCGGCGTCGCGTTCACCGTCGCGCGCCTGCTCCTGCGCGAGCTGCTGGCCGCCGAGGCCGACGCGCTCGACCTGGCGGATCTCGCCACCATCGGGACGGTCTCCGACGTGGTGCCGATCCTGGGCGAGAACCGTGCGATCGCCCGCCTCGGCCTGGAGCGCATGCGGACCGCACCGCGCCCCGGGATCGCCGCGCTCCTGGCGCGGGCGAGGGTCGCACCGGCCGCGGTGGACCTCGAGACCGTGGGTTTCGTTCTGGCGCCCCGCCTCAACGCGGCAGGCAGGGTAGGGGAGGCCATGGATGCCGCCCGCCTGCTCCTGGCCGAGACGCCGGACGAGGCCGCCGCGCTCGCCGAGGTCCTCGAGACGGCCAACCTGGCGCGACGCGACCTGATGCGCAGCGCGATCGTCGAGGCACGGTCCGCGATCGGCCTGCCGGACCCCGGCCGGGCGCCGGGGCAGCAGCCGTTGCCGGATGCCCAGCCGCTGCCGGATGCCCAGGCGCTGCCGGACGCTCAGGCGCCGCTTGAGCCAGAGATCGTGGTCGGGGGTGGCGCCGCCTCTCCCGCCTTGATCGTCCATGGTCCCTGGCCGGTGGGGATCATCGGCCTGGTCGCCGGCCGGCTGGCCGACGAGACGGGCCGTCCCGCGGTCATCGGAACCCGGATCGGCGATGTCGTGCGCGGCTCGTGCCGGGGCGACGGGCGCCTGAACCTCGCGGATGCCCTCGACGCCTGCGACGACCTGTTCATCCGCCACGGCGGCCACGCCGCTGCCGCCGGGTTCGAGCTTCCTCTGGATCGGTGGGATGCCTTCGTCGCCCGATTCCTGGCCCTCGCCGAGGTCGCGCAGCCCGAGGACGCCCGGCGGCCGCTCGCCGTGGACCTCGCCCTGCCCGCATCCTATGTGGACTACGGCCTCTACCGGGATCTCGCCCGTCTGGGCCCGTGCGGGACCGGCAACCCCGAGCCGCTCGTCGCCGTCCTCGGTCTCACCGTGCAGCGCGTTCGGGCCGCCAACGGCGGTCATACCCAGCTGGTGCTCCGCCGCGAGCGCGACGTCCTCGACGGCATCGCGTTCGGCCGGGCAGACCTCGCGATTGGCCTCGCCGAAGGCGATCGGGTCGATGTCGTCGCCCGCCTGGCAAGCCGGACGTTCGGCGGGCTCGAGACCCTCCAGCTCGAGGTCCGCGACGTCGCGCCCTCGGGGTCGCATCCGCGCGCCGCCGCGGTTCTGGCACGCGCCGCGGGAGGACCCGGGGCCAAGGCCGTTGGATCCGTCCTCGCCACCCCCGTCCCGGGAGGTGTCGCTTGACCCGTTCGTCACGCCCGACTGCGCGACCGCCGGCGACCAGGGATCCGCGCCGGCCCTCCGGATCCGGGTTCCCCGTGGCCGCCGCGCTTTCCGTCGTCGGTGTGCTCGTGATCGCGTTCGTGACGCTCTCGCTGATGAGCGGAAACCTGCCGTTCCTCTCCGGCGGTTCCGGGGGGCAGGGCCCCGGCGGGTCGGGCGACCCGGGGACGGCCGGCCAGACGGCGACGCCACCCGAGATCGTGGTCGTGCCGACGGAGAAGCCGGGGCTCGAGGTGCCGGGAACGCTCCTGTACGCCAAGGATGGCAACATCTGGACCCAGGCGCGAGGGAAGGCAACCCAGCTCACCACGGGCGGCAAGGACTCGATGCCCTCGTTCGCGCCGGACGGCTCCGCCGTGTACTTCGTCCGGACGCGGGAGATGGCCGGCTTGTGGACCGTGAACGGCGTGTCGAAGCCATACCGGATGGACGTGCCCAGCATCATGCGTATCCCCGCCACCGGCGGCGAGGCGACGCGGATCCTGGATGGCGTCGTGGACCCCCCCGGCAAGCGGAAATGGATGGGCTTCATCCGGGAGCCGGTGCTGTCGCCGGACGGCCGCACGATCGCAATGGCATCCGATCTGCCCGATCCGACCCGCAGCGACGTCGTCATGAAGACCTACGACTTGAAGACGGAGAAGATCAAGGACCTCGGCCTCAGCCAAGTGGCCCCGCTCGGCCACCAGGACCCCGCCTGGCGGCCGGATGGCCTGCGGCTCGCCTACGTCCGAAGCGAGCGCGATGGCGCCAAGGGGGTCCCGCGGATCTACTCCTACAACGTGGATACGAAGAAGGCGGCCCCGATCACCGGCCCGGGGTACCTGCACCCCTCCTGGTCGTCGGACGGCAGGTACATCGCCGTGACCCGAACCACCGCGTTCGGGACGGACGTGGCCATCCTCGACGCGAAGACCGGGGCGGAGCTCCTCCGCCTGACCGATGACGGCGCCAGCTGGGCGCCTGCCTGGTCTCCGAGAGGCGACCAGGTCGCGTTTCTCCACGTCTCGGGGCAGGTGGTGGACCTCCGGATGGCCCAACTGGATGGCACGGGTCCGGCGTGGACGGTCAAGGAGACCGTCGACCTGACCTCCAATGCCGGGCTTGACGGCGTCTCCCGGCCGGGCTGGTTCGTCCCGGCCGAACAGCTGCCCGCGCCGACCCCTCCGCCCGCCGCTCCGACAGCCTCTCCCGCAGGGTCATGATCGACGCGTACCTCGGGCGGCTCGGCGCGAGGATCGCGACCACCGGGACCGTCCTGTGCGTTGGCGTGGACCCGGATCCCGCCGCCCTGCCGCATGGGTTCCCGTCGACGCTTGCGGGCGTCGAGCGGTTCGCCAGGCTCATCGTGGAGGCATCGCTCCCGTACGCGGCAGCCATCAAGCCGAACCTCGCGTTCTTTGAAGCCCACGGATCGGCCGGGATCGCGGCCCTGGAGCGCCTCCGCGTCCTGGTCCCACCCGACGTCCCGTTCATCGCGGATTCCAAGCGTGGCGACATCGGTTCGACCGCCGCACGCCAGGCAACAGCCCTGTTCGACGTCCTCGGGGCAGATGCGGTCACCGTCAGCCCGTATCTCGGAGAGGAGGCGATCGCGCCGCTCCTGGGGCGCCCGGACCGGTTCGCGTACGTCCTGTGCCACACCTCGAACCCGGGGGCGGCCGAGCTGCAGGGCCTGGTGGTCACCGCGGACGAGCGGGCCGGCTATCCCTCCGAGCCCCTCTGGGCCAGGGTCGCCCGCCGTGCCGTCGCGTGGGGTCCCGGCGGGACCGTCGGGCTGGTGGTGGGGGCGACGGCGCCAGCCGAGCTGGCGGCAATCCGCGCCGTCGTTCCGTCCCTTGCGTTCCTGGTTCCCGGCGTCGGCGCCCAGGGTGGCGAGATCACGCCGATCATGGCCGACGGCCCGGCGCGCGGGGGGCCGGCCGGGTCCGCCGCGGCTGGCGCGCTCCTTGTCAACGTATCGCGCGGGATCGCGCGGGAGGCCCTGGGACCGGGCACAGCCGGCGCTCCCGGTGACCCCGGCGAGCGTCTCGCGATGGCTGCGGCCGAGTGGGCCGGACGGCTCGCTGTGCTACCCTGACGCCCTTCGAGAGGGCCTGAGGAGGCCCACTCCTTCCACGAGGTTCAACCACGTCATGCCGTTCGGAATCGGACCCGGTGAGCTGATCATCGTCCTTATCATTGCGCTGATCGTCGTCGGCCCGGGCAAGCTCCCTGACGTCGGCTCCGCTCTCGGCAAGAGCATCCGTGAGTTCCGCAAGGCCTCGACCGACGTCAAGGAGATCACCAGCCTCGAGGCTCCCGAGGCGGCCCCGGCTCCCGCCGCAGCTCCCGTTGCCGCCGCAGCTCCCGTTGCCGCCGCAGCTCCCGTTGCCGCCGCAGCTCCCGCTCCCGTTGCCGGCGCAGAACCCGTTGCCGCCGCAGCTCCCGCTCCCGTTGCGGCCGCAGTCCCGCTCCGTTGCCGCCGCAGAACCCGTTGCCGCCGCAGAACCCGTCGCCCCTGCTCCGATGACGGAAGCCGTCGCCGACCCCGCCACCGTGGCCGCCGAGAGTGGGATTGCCGAACCCACCGTCGCCGACGAGCAGCCGACGCCGTCCGCCTGACCCCGGCCCAGTTCGAGCCCGCAAGCGATGGCCGACGCCGATGCCGTCCCGGACGCCGGCGTCCCTGCGCTCCTGACGACCGCGCCCGAACCGCCTTCAGCCGCCGCGCCCGAGCCGCCTCCTGCCGTCGCGGCCGCGGAGATGTCGCTGGTTGACCATCTCGGGGAGCTCCGGAACAGGCTGATCAAGGTGATCGTCGCCGTCGCGGTTGCGGCGGTGATCGGCTTCATCTTCAGCGGCGAGATCGTCGCGTTCCTCAAGGCGCCCATCCCCGGCGACGAGCCGCTCTATTTCACCGGGCTCGGTGACGCGTTCGTCATCAACCTCAAGATCGCCATCGTGGTGGGCATCATCCTCGCGATGCCGGTCATCCTGTGGCAGGTCTGGGGGTTCATCGCGCCGGGGCTCACGCCCGACGAGAGACGGATCGTCCGACCCTGGCTCCCGCTGGCCCTGGTCTTCTTCGCCCTGGGAACTGTGCTCGCGTACATGATCCTCCCGTACGCGGCCTCGTTCCTGATCGGCTTCGAGACGCCGGACCTGAAGCCGCTCATCACGGCCGGTGCCTATTTCGACTTCGTGACCACGATGTTCCTCGCGTTCGGCCTGGTGATGGAGTTCCCGATTCTCCTGTTCGGCCTGTCGCGAGTGGGAATCGTGACGTCGCAGCGTCTCGTCGGCGTGCGCCGGATGGCCATCCTGGGGATCGCGATCTTCGCCACCGCGATCACGCCGGGGGGTGACCTGGTGAGCCCGGCCGCTCTTGGGATCACGATGTACGCGCTGTTCGAGGGCACCATCTTCTTCATCCGGCGCAGCGGCAAGTAGCGGCGGAGGTCGCGATATGACGAGCGATCCTCATCCTCCCGGCATCCCCGACCATGTCCCCGGTGCCGACGGGCTGGCGGTCCCGGAAGTGACCGCCCAGGAGGTCGTGGTCGTCACCGGGCTGTCTGGGGGAGGCAAGACGGCGGCAGCCAAGCTGTTCGAGGATCTCGGCTACGTCGTCGTCGACAACCTCCCCGGCGAGCTGCTCGGGGAGCTCGCGGACCTCGTCGCCACGGATCCGGATAGGTTCCGGCGGACCGCGATCGTGCTCGACGTGCGCGCCGGGGACGTTCCCCTCGCCTTCGGCGCCATGCGCGGAGCGCTCGAGGGCCGCGGGCTCCGCCCGGTCATCATCTTCCTCGAGGCGCGCGACGACGTCCTCATCCGCCGCTTCTCGGAGACCCGGCACCGACACCCGCTGGCCGATGAGCGGGGAATTGCAGCCTCCATCGAGATGGAGCGCGCGCTCCTCGAATCGGTCCGTGCCGAGGCGGACGTTGTGCTGGACACCAGCGACCTGTCGCTGCGCGAGCTGCGTGAGCTGATCTTTGCGCGCCTGGGCGATGTCCAGGGCTCGGGCCGGCTGTCGATCCAGCTGATCGCCTTCGGATTCAAGTACGGCGTCCCGCTGGAGGCCGATATCGTGCTGGATGTCCGCTTCATGACGAACCCCCACTACATCGAGCACCTCCGCCACCAGAATGGCCTGACCGACGCCGTCCGCGAGTACGTGCTCGGCCAGCCGATCGCGGCGGCATTCCTCGAGCGCCTCCGGGACCTGCTCGAGCTGCTCGTGCCAGCCTATGCCGACGAAGGAAAGACCCGCCTCACCATCGCGATCGGCTGCACCGGCGGTTTCCATCGCTCGGTCGTGATGGCCGAGGAGATGGCGGCCTGGTTGCGGGAGCGGGACTTCGGTCCCGTCTCGGTCTTTCACCGAGAGCTCGAGCGGTGAACCTGCGCCGCTGGCTGACCGTCGGCATCGGCGTCAAGCGGTGGCTCCTCGTCTCGTTCGCCGGCTTGCTCGTGCTGGCCCTCGGCGTCGCGCACGTGCTGCGCCAGATCACCGCGGTGAGCCGACCCGATGGGGCGGCCGGCGCCATCCTCGATCTGCTGACGCTCCAGTTCCTGCCGTACCAGGTGCGCGGAGCCATCGCCGCCACCGTTGGCCTGGCCCTGTTCCTCGTCGGCGCCTACCGGCTCGTCCGGGCCCTGGTCGATCCATTCGCCCTGTGGGACCGGGACCAGCCGATGGTGGAGGTCATCTACCAGAAGAGGTTCCTCGCCCGCGGCCCGCGGATCGTGGCGATCGGTGGCGGCACCGGCCTGTCCGCGCTGCTCCGCGGTCTCAAGGAGCACACCTCCAACCTGACCGCAGTGGTCACGGTCGCGGACGACGGCGGCTCGTCCGGTGTGCTGCGGACCGAGTTGGGTATCCCGGCCGTCGGCGACATCCGCAACTGCGTCGTGGCGCTTGCGGACGCGGAGCCCCTGATGGGACAGCTGCTCCAGTACCGGTTCCCGGGGGACGGCCCCGCCAGTCGCGCCCGCGGGGAGGGGACGGATCGGGCGGAGGACGGGCCTGTGGCACCTGTCGCCGGGCTGGGCGGGCACGCCGTGGGCAACCTGCTCCTGGCGGCGCTCGTGCAGATCCATGACGGCGACTTCGAGGAGGGCGTCCGGGAGATGAACCGGGTGCTCGCCGTCCGGGGTCGTGTCGTCCCGGCGACGGGAACCGTGATCACGCTGCACGCTCGCCTCGACGACGGCACGACCGTGGACGGCCAGAGCAGGATCGCACGGACGAATCGCGTCGACCGGGTCTGGGTGGAACCTGCGGGCGTGCGCCCCACCGACGATGCGTTGCGCGCCATCGCGGAGGCGGAGGTCATCGTCATCGGGCCCGGCAGCCTGTTCACGAGCCTGCTCCCGGCGCTCCTGGTGACCGGTATCAGGGAGGCCATCGCCGGGTCGGGAGCCCTGGTCGTGTTCGTGAGCAACGTCGCCACGCAGCCCGGCGAGACGGGCGGCTTCGACCTGGCCGACCACCTGGACGCCCTCGCGCGTCACGGCGCCGGGCATCTGCCGGACCTCGTGCTGGCGAACAATCGCTTCGACGCGGTGGCGCCCGAAGGATGGGTAGGGGAGCCCGTCCGGCTGCGGTGGCCACCGGTCGCGACGCCCGTGCCACGGCTGGTCCTCGACGACCTCGTGAACCCTGCCAACGCCCACCACCACGCCCCGGACCGCCTGGCGGCGGCGATCATGACCGCCTGGGAGCGCGAGGGTGGCCATCGCCGCCGCCCGAGCGCGTCGCGCCTCGTGCGCACGGCCTGAGCGGAGCGGGATGTCGGGGACAGACCGGGACCTCGTCGCCGCGCTCCGAGCAGAGCTGGCCGCCGTCGACCCCTCCCGTCCGTGCGACCGCCGCGCCGAGATCGATGGCCTCGGGCCGCTGCTGGCCTCACGGGAGGCCTCGATCGCACGTCTCGCCGTCCGTCTCGGTGGCCGCGCCGTCGATGGTCACGCCGGGGGCGGCAGGCACATGTTCCTGATGCCCGAGACCGAGTTCGAATGGTTCAGCTCCGCGGACCATTGCCGCTGGGCGTGGCTCCGCGGGCGGTTCCTGGCCCGCGGATCCCTGAGCCTCGCGGCCGGCCGCGCGCACCTTGAGTTCGTGGTTCCCGTGGAGGAGGCACCGATCCTCGCGGCCCGGCTCGCCGTGGTCGGACTCCCGGCGTCCCGCCGCGTCCGGCGCGGACACGGGGTGGTGACCTGGAAGAGCGCGGAGTCGATTACCGCGTTCCTCGGGCGGATCGGAGCCAGCGCATCTCTCCTGGAGCTCGAGGCACGGAGCGTGGCAAGGACGCTGCGCGGAGAGCTCAACCGCGTCATCAACGCGGATTCCGCCAACCTCCGGCGCTCCGTCGCCGCGGCCGGCCGGCAGCTCGCCGCAATCGATGCCCTCGAGGCGGATGGGCGGCTCGGGGAGCAGCCGCGAACCGTGCGGGCAGTGGCGGAGGCTCGGCGCGAGACGCCGGAGGCGTCGCTGTCGGAGATCGCCGTGCGGCTCGACCTGCACCGTTCCTCGGTGCAGCGTGCCCTCGACCGCCTCGAGCGGCTGGCGCTCCACGACGACGAGGGGATCGGCCTCAGGGGCCGCACCCGGCCATCAGGTGCCGGATACGGGGAGTCGTACGGCCGTCCCGCCGCGGGCCGGGCGGCTGCGGGTCGGGGGCCGAGCGGCCGGCGGAGGATCCGTCCGCCTCTGGCATGATGCGTGCATGAATCGACCGATCGTGATTGCCGCCAACTGGAAGATGAACACCACCCCCGCCGATGCCGGCGACCTTGCGCGGACCATCGCGTCCCGCACCCGGGAGGCCGGCGTGACGAGGGTGATCTGCCCGCCGTCCGTGAGCCTCGCAGTCGTCCGTGACGCGCTGGCGGGCGAGGATGTGGGCGTCGGGGCGCAGAACGTCCACCACGAGCTCGGCGGGGCCTACACCGGTGAGATCTCCGTGCCCATGCTGGCCGGGCTCGCGACGTGGGTCATCCTGGGGCACTCGGAACGCCGTGCCTACTTCGCCGAGACGGATGAGCTGATCGGGAAGAAGCTGGATCGCGCGATCGCGGGTGGTCTGCGGCCGATCCTGTGCGTCGGCGAGGTCCTGGCTGACCGCGAGGCGGGCCGCGAGACCGACGTGGTCGACAGCCAGCTGCGCGGTGCCCTGCAGGGCCGCGAAGCGAACGTTCTTGTCGCCGCGGGGATCGTGATCGCCTATGAGCCCGTGTGGGCGATCGGGACCGGCAAGAACGCCCGTGGTGCTGATGCCGCTGCGATGGCGGACGCCATCCGCGCGAGTCTCCGCGGCCTGGGCTGGGACGCCGGCGCCGAGGCCACGCCCGTCCTGTACGGCGGCAGCGTCACCTCGGCGAACGCGGCCGAGTTCCTCGCCGAGCCGGCCGTGGATGGGGCGCTGATCGGTGGTGCCTCGCTCAAGCCGGACGAGATGGCGGGGATCGTGGCCCGGGCCGGCCTGACCGCGGCGGCCCGCGGGCTGGCTTCGTGACCGAGGGCTCCCGTCCGCGCCCAATCGTCCTCGTCGTCATCGATGGCTTCGGAATCGGCCCGGACCCGGCGAAGGACGCCATCACCGCGGCCGCGATGCCTCGCTGGCGAGACCTGACTGCGCGCTGGCCGCATGCGGCTCTCCGTGCGTCCGAGGATGCCGTGGGCCTGCCGCCGGGCCAGATGGGCAACTCCGAGGTGGGCCACCTGAATCTCGGCGCCGGACGGCCTGTCCTCCAGGACCTCCCGCGCATCGACGCGGCGATCGCCGACGGCTCGTTCTTTGGCCGCCCCGCGCTCCGGGCGGCGTGTGAGCGTGCGCGGGCGACTGGCCGTCTCCATGCCGTCGGGCTGATCGGGCCCGGCGGGGTCCACGCCAACGACCGGCACCTCGTGGCTCTCGTGGAGCTGGCCGCCCGGATGGGTGTCCCCAGCGTGCGCATCCACGCGCTGCTCGACGGCCGCGACACGCCCCCGAGCTCGGCCCTCGGGTTCATGCGAGACCTCGAGGCACGCCTTGCCGCCGTCCACCCTGATGCCAGGATCACCTCCGTGGGTGGCCGCTACTACGCCATGGACCGCGACCAGCGCGGTGAACGCACGGAGCGTGGCTACGACGCCATCGTTCACGGGGCTGGGCTCCACGCCTCGTCGGCGACGGCGGCGATCGAGGAGGCCTACGCCCGCGGCGAGACCGACGAGTTCGTCACCCCCACGGTCATCGACGGGGCCGATGGCGCGCTGCGTGACGGGGATCCGATCGTGCACGTCAACTTCCGCGCCGACCGCGCCCGCCAGCTCGTACACGCCCTCGCAGACCCGGCGTTCGGTGCCTTCGATCGCGTCGGTCCCGACGGTCAGGCAGCGCCGGAAGACCTGCTGGTGGTGACCATGACCGAGTACGAGTCCGGACTCCCGGTCCAGGTCGCCTTCGGCCCCGAGGAGGCACGCTCCCTTGCCCAGGCGTTCTCGGAGGCCGGCTGGACGCAGCTCCACGTGGCCGAGACCGAGAAATACGCCCACGTGACGTACTTCTTCAACGGCGGCGTGGAGACGCCCTGGCCCGGCGAGGAGCGGCGGCTGGTTCCGTCGCCCAAGGTGAAGACCTACGATCTCCAGCCGGAGATGAGCGCTGCAGGGGTCACCGACGAGCTGGTCGGCGCGATCGGCTCGGGCCAGTACGACTTCATCGTTGCCAACTTCGCGAATCCGGACATGGTCGGGCACACGGGTGTCTGGGACGCCACGGTGGCCGCCTGCGGCGTGATCGACGGTTGCCTCGGTCGCATCGTCGACGCCATCGACGCGGTGGAAGCCGCGGACCCGGGTGGCCCGGGTGCCGTGTTGTTCGTCACGGCCGACCACGGCAACGCGGACGAGATGCGCGACGCGGCGGGCAACCCGGTGACCAGGCACTCGCTCAACCCGGTGCCGCTCCTGGGCGTGGGCCGGACCCTGGGGGGGCGAACGCTGCGGGACGGGGTCCTGGCTGACGTCGCCCCGACGATCCTGGAGGTCGCCGGCCTGCCGCGATGGGAGGGGATGACCGGTCGGTCCCTGCTCGAACCCGCCTGAGCGAGAGGCGGAGCGTCGGGTCTGCTACCATCCGCCTCCGGTACACCTCGGAGGTCATTCAACCCGTGAACGCAATCCTGGCCATCGGCCAGATTATCGTGAGCGTTGCCCTGATCGCGGCGATTCTGATGCAGAATCGTGGCACGGGCCTATCCGGGACGTTCGGCGGCGACTCGGCCGTCTACCGGAGCCGCCGGGGCGTCGAGCGCCGGCTGTGGCAGTTCACCGTCCTGCTGCTCGTGCTGTTCGTCCTGTTCGCGCTGGTCGCCTTCATCTTCGTCGTCTGACCGCGGCGTCGACCGCTGCGCGCCCGTCGCGCGCACGCCTGCCGGAGGCGTCCTCACATGAACCGTCGCGACACCGCGATCATTGCCGCCCTCGTCCTCGTGCTCGTTGTGCTTGGGGGTGCCATCGCGCTCCCGCAGGCGCGCCCCGGATCCCTTGAGAGCGATCTGGATTCCGCGCCGGAGGCCAGCCTGCCGCCGCCGGTGACGTACCGCGAGGGCGTTGTCGGCTCGCCCGAGTCCATCACGCCCGTAACTGCACGCTCGCGCGCCGACCGGACCCTGGCGGGCCTGATCTTCTCGGGCCTTGCCCGGCCAAGCCCCTCGGGCGGCTTCGAGCCGGATCTCGCGGAGTCCTGGACGGCCAACGCGGACGGCACCAGCTGGACCGTGGCGATCCGGCCCGACGCAACCTGGCAGGACGGTGCGCCGGTCACCGCCGACGACGTCGTCTATACGGTCGAGGCCCTGAGAAGCCCGGATGCGGCGGGCGGCGGTGCACCCTCGTGGGCCGATGTGACAGCCACCGCCCTGGGACCGAAGACCGTGAGGTTCACGCTGACGACGCCCCTCGGAGGCTTCCTGGCGGCCCTCTGCCAGCCTCTCCTGCCCGCCCACCTGCTGGCCGACGTGCCGTTCGCGGACCTCGCGGATAGCGAGTTCGCGCGGATGCCCGTCGGAACCGGCCCGTTCGCGCTGGTCGAGCTGGACGGTACTCGCGCCGTGCTGGAGCCGGCCGCGCGTGTCCTTCCGCCCATTGAGCCCACTCCCGGCCCGACCCTCGATTCGCTGGCGACGCCATATCCGACCCCGGCTCCAGGGCGCCCGGTGCCGTACCTGGAGCGGATCGAGATGTCCTTCTATGAAACCGATGAGGCGCTCGCAACGGCGCTGCAGACCGGGGAGATCGATGGTGCGGCTGGGTACCCGCCGGCCGCCGCGGGAGGTTCTGCCGCCGCGGAGGGCAGCGAGCGCCTGCGGTACCCCACGACGACGCTCTCGGCCGTGATGCTCAACCTTCGTCCGTCGCATCCGGAGCTCCGCGACGCCAAGGTCCGCCGGGCATTGCTGGCGGCCGTCGATCGCGACGCGCTGGTGGCCGGGGCGCTCGCCGGAGACGCCGTCCGTGCCGACGCGCTGATTCCACCCGCCTCGTGGGCATTCGACGCGACGGTTGCACCACCGGTCGAATTCGATCCCAAGAAGGCATCCAAGGCGCTGACAGGCGCCGGCTGGACCAAGAAGTCGGGCGGGAAGTGGGTGGCGCCCAGGACGAAGGGCGCCTACGCCCTTGAGGTCCTCACGGTGCCCGCCAGCGCCAATCCACGCCTGGCTTCGGTGGCGGCATTCCTGCGCGATGCGTGGACGAAGCTCGGGTTCGAGGTGAAGCTCGTCGAGGTCCCGGCGGCCGACCTCGCCACCCGGCTGCAGTCCGGAGACTACGTGGCGGCGGTGGTGGACGTTGCCTCGGGCCTCGAGCCGGACCTGTACCCGCTCCTCGCCACATCCCAGGTCCGCGCGTCCGGCAGGAACCTCAGCGGTTATCAGGATCCAGCCCTGGACAAGCTCCTCGAGGCCGCCCGGGCTCCCGGCACGCCGGAGGGTCGCGCGGCGGCGTGGAAGGCCCTCCTGGCCGCCGTGGACGAGCGCATGCCCATCCTTCCGATCGCCTGGGCGGACGAGGTGTTCCTCGCCCGGGGGCTCCAGGGGCCAACGCCGCGGCTGATCGTTGACCCGGGCGATCGCTTTGGCGATGTGCTAGCATGGCGCCTCGCCGCGGACCGGTGAGCCTTCGGGCGCCTCGGCCCACGTGCCGGATCCTCGCCGAGGTGGCGAAATTGGCAGACGCGCTAGCTTCAGGAGCTAGTGCCCGCAAGGGCGTATGGGTTCAAGTCCCTTCCTCGGTACCAACACCCCCTTCCCGTGAGGATCCCGGCGACAGCGCAGCGAACAGGCCCAGGTGGCGGAATTGGTATACGCGTACGTTTGAGGGGCGTATGAGGCAACTCATCCGGGTTCAAGTCCCGGCCTGGGCACCACTCTCCTGACCTTCAAGCGGGCGGCCGGTCGGCCGCCCGTTCGCGTTTCCGGCCCCGGCGACCACTCCCCGGGCGGTTAGCTCAGTTGGTTAGAGCGCCTCGCTTACACCGAGGATGTCGGGGGTTCGAGTCCCTCACCGCCCACCATTGTCCTGAGTCGCGACCCGGTCGGCCCTGCCTGGTTCATCGCGCCAATCGCGACCTGCCGGCGGCGGCGCGCTATGCTGGACGAAAGGCTGCGCCTGCCCAACTTCGAGGAGACCGCATGGATGGGATCGTGATCATCGCGATCGTTGCCGTCATCGCCCTGGTCGTCATCGCCCTGGTCGTCATCGCGCTCTACAACGGCCTCGTCACGCGCCGGAACCGGATCGACGAGGCGTTCGCGCAGATCGAGGTCCAGCTCAACCGCCGGCACGACCTGATCCCGAACCTCGTGCAGGCCGTGAAGGGCTACATGGGCTTCGAGCAGGACGTCCTGACCAGGGTCACCGAGGCACGCGCAAACGCCGTGGCCGCCGGAGCCCAGGGCCCCGCCCAGCAGGCCGCCGCCGAGAACATGCTCACCGGCGCCCTTCGCTCGCTGTTCGCCGTCGTCGAGAACTACCCGGATCTCAAGGCGAGCACCAACGTGATGCAGCTCCAGGAGGAGCTGACCACCACGGAGAACCAGATCAGCTTCTCGCGCCAGCACTACAACGCGACCGTGCTGGACTACAACAACGCGATCCAGACCATCCCGGCCGTGTTCGTCGCCAGTTCGTTCGGCTTCACGAAGCGCGAATTCTTCGACGCAGGCCCCGAGGCCGAGGCGGTCCCGGTGGTTGACCTGAGCCTGTCCTGACACCCGCAGGTCGCGCGACGCCCGCGCGAGCGACACGCCGCCCCGCGCACCGCTGAGGCCCGCCGATGGCCACGTTCTACGACCAGATCGGGGCGAACCGACGCAATTCGGTGCTGCTCGCGGTCGCCGTCATCCTGATCCTCGGGCTCCTGGGGGCAGCCGTCGGCGTGGCGGTCACGGGTGTCCTCGAGGCTGCCCTGCTGTCCGCCGCCCTGGCGCTGACGATCGGATTGTTCGCCTCGCTGATCTCGTACTACGCCGGCGATTCCCTGGTCCTCTCGGTCTCCGGAGCGAAGGAGGTCACGGACAGGGATCAGCCGCAGCTGCTCAACGTGGTTCGGGAGATCGCGCTGGCGGCGAACGTGCCGGTGCCCCGGGTCTACCTCATCGACGACACGGCCCCCAACGCGTTCGCGACGGGACGGGACCCGAAGCACGCCTCGGTGGCCATCACCATCGGACTCCTCCAGAAGCTCGATCGGGAGGAGCTGCAGGGCGTCATGGCTCATGAGCTCTCACATGTCCGCAACTACGACATCCGGTTCTCGCTCATGGTGGGCGTGCTGGTCGGCTCGATCGCGCTCCTCGCCGACTTCTTCCTGCGGTTCACCTTCTGGGGTGGAGGACGGCGCTCCCGGAGGGGCTCGGATTCGGGGTCGGGCGGACTGCAGATCGTCGTCTTCGTGGTCGCCATCGTGCTGGCCATCCTGGCGCCGATCATGTCCCGCCTCGTCCAGATGGCGGTCAGCCGTCAGCGCGAGTACCTGGCGGACGTCTCGGCCGTGGAGCTGACGCGAAACCCGTTCGGACTGGAGCGCGCCCTGGCGAAGATCTCCCTGGACACTGAGCCGCTCGAGGTCGCCAATCGCGCGACCCAGCACCTCTACTTCGACAACCCGGTCAAGGCGGCCTCCAGCACCTCGCGGTCCCTGTTCTCGACGCATCCGGCGGCGCTCGACCGCATCAACCGGCTGCGCCAGCTCAGCGGTCAGCCGCCGGTGGCGAACGCCGCTGTCGTGCTCGATCCCGGGGCCCAGGCGGCCCTGGCGCGCGGTCCCGGATTGCGGCCGTCCTAGGGTTCGCATCGGTTGCCGCCCGTTCTGGCCTCGTGGTATCCTGCGGCGCGCCGACGGGCCCCCGCGGGGACCCGGGTCCGGGCCGAGATAGCTCAGTTGGTAGAGCACGCGACTGAAAATCGCGGTGTCGCCAGTTCGAATCTGGCTCTCGGCACCAACACCTGGTCGGTCATCGAGCGGAAGTGGCTCAGTTGGTAGAGCATCACCTTGCCAAGGTGAGGGTCGCGGGTTCGAGTCCCGTCTTCCGCTCCATTCACCCCCCATACGAGTTCGCAACCCGGCCCCGCTGCCCCTTCGTCTAGTGGTAGGACAGCGGACTTTGGATCCGTTAGCCGAGGTTCGAATCCTCGAGGGGCAGCCAACCTGACACCAGCCGCGCTTGTGTCATGCACACCTGGCGACGTGGCGAAGTGGCCTAACGCGGGGGTCTGCAAAACCTCTATTCGCCGGTTCGACTCCGGCCGTCGCCTCCACCTTCTCTGAACACGAACGGGGCCCGTCGGGGCCCCGTATCTCGTTCCCGTGGCCGCAACGTGGCAGCAACAGGCGTACACCCCCGAACAGGGCGCGACGACCGCGGCAAAGGCCGGAGGCCGTCATGAAATCGCTCCTCTCACGGGGACGCTTGCCCGTCTCCTCATCCGTCGAAGGGACTGGCGTCCGGAGCCGCGATCGTCGTTGTTGACAGGTCGGAAGCTGGAGCGGAAGGTTCGGCCATGATCGACGAGTGCCCCATGACCGAGGACTGCCCCGGCTACGACCGCGACCGTCGGGTATGCCTCCTCCGTCCGGTTGACTGCGAGTTCGCGCCCGCTGCCAGCGAGGCCGCAGCGCCATTCGAGACGCCCGAGCTACCGGATCTGCGCAGGACGGACTCCCCTGCACACCGTGAAACTCTGATGGCACGGGTGCGCAGCCCCGCGAGCGCTTGACGAACCGAGCCACGTTCGATCAGCCCGGGGACGGGCGTCCGGGCCCGACGGCGTCGGGACCGTCGATGCGCTGCCCATGGTGGCAATGGCCGTTGAACGCGCAGCGCGGCGGTCACCAACGGCATCGCGTCCCACCGCTCGGCACGGTTACGATGGGGGGACGCTCGCGCGAGCGCACGAGCCGAGGTGGCGCAACCGGCAGACGCGGCGGTCTTAAACACCGCTGGGGGCAACCCCGTGCGAGTTCGAACCTCGCCCTCGGCACCACAATTGCCAGCAAGTCGGCCGCAATCCTGCGTCCAGCAGCGGACGTGAGCGCAGGTCCCTACCCGCACGGGTCCGGGGTGTCGCCGATCGCCGAGCCTTCTGGGGCACCCCGGCTGGCCCTTGTCCTGCAGGCGCCGGGCTCTGCCGACGCGATGAGTGTCGCCAGCCTCAAGATCGACCACGAGCAGGACGCTCGCGGGAAGGCTGGGGGGAGCTTCTCGACGTCGCCAGGGCGGACATCGCTGGTCTCCCGGCGGGCGACCTACCGGCGGTGCCCTCGCAGGACGCCTGGCGCGGCGGACCGCAGAGTCGGCCCGGCCCGACTCTCAGGATCGATCATGGATCCGACGTTCGCGCCGAACCAGACGGCCTCCTCGAGCATCTCTTGTAGGTAGCGGGAGGTTCTAGCGCGCGGCCCGACACCCACGGCCGCACGGACCGCGCCGAGCCACTGGCGAGACCGACCCGCGCTGCCGTTGGGAGGAAGCCATGCGGAACCCTGCGACCGTGAATCTAGAGGGTGCTCGACGGCTTCCGCGTGCTGCTGCCGGCCTGGCGGTTGTCGTACTTCTGGCCGGCTGTGGCGGGAGCGCAGCCACCGAGTCCCCATCCGCCGCACCAGCCACTCCGGAGGCGATGGAACCGACCGCTTCACCGTCGCCCGCGGTCATCGCCACGCCGTCGCCGACCCCCGTCGACGATCCCGCGACGGCGAGGGTCGAGGTCCAGGGCAGCGGGACTTCCGTGCAGTTGCAGGACGCGGTCGGCACCTCCGTCGACGGCGTCCAGCAGAACCGCAACGGGATCTGGAAGAACACGATGTCCATGTCGGATCCACGGGTATCCGTCGAAACCGACATGGTGCTGAACATGGATCTCTATCCGGACGGCTCTGGGATCTGGTGGGGGACCGAAACCGATGCCGTGACGGGATGGGAGGGCATCACCGTCGGTGTCATCCGGAGCGACGGAGTACACGAAGGAGACCTCGCCTACCTTGGAACCGGTCCATCGGCTGGTCGGGAGCTCCGTCTCCACCAGTACATGGGCCCGGGCGCGGACACGTCCGCCGGCGACGAGTTCGAGCTGACCGGATGGCACGACACGATCGACATCCCGGGCTGGACGTTCGATCCGGCCCCCGCCCTGGATCCCACGGCGAGGATCGCCGACCTGGTCAAGGCCTGGGATGCGGGGAACGGTGCCGCGGCGGCCGCGCTCTACGCGCGGGCCGCGACCCTCGTGGATGCCACCGGTTCGTCCGTCACGGGTCGTGATGCCATCGCTGCGCTGGTCACCGAGGCCGCCGGGAGCGGCATCCACCGGGAGCTTGTCGACGCCGTCCTGGTGCGGGGCAACTACGCGATCGCCGGCGTCCAGCTCACTGAGGGAGGGCACGACACGATCCAGATGGTCGTCCTGCGCTTTGACGACGACGGACTCGTGGTCCAGCAGGAGGTGATCGGTTCCTGATCGTCGATCGGGCCCTCGGCACGATCGATGCAGGCGCAGGGTGCACCCGCCGCGCGACTGGCGCAGGGGCCACCCCCGAGCACTGGACGCCTGAGCCCTGCCCGCACGAGCCATCCGAGGAGTGCTCACTCTCACGGCGGTGCGGCATTGCACCACATCAGCCGAGGCCCAGGACCATCGTCCATGTTGCGCCTGAAACCTCGGGCCGTACTCCCAGGCTCAGGAAGGGTGCCAGGCCTCCGCAGTCCAGCGGGTCGGCCGACCGGCATGGGAGAGGGTGTTGAGGATGAGGCATCTCCAAACGAGCGCGCGAAGCCTCCTGGCGGCTGGCGTCTCGATCCTGCTCGTCGCGGGCGCGACATTCGCGACGGTCGGGTTGGTGAACCCGGACCTGCGACACGTGGACGCGACGACAGCCGCATTCGAGGCCACCGGCGCGGCCGAGACTCCCGACACCGAGGAGGCGTCTGACGCGCTCGACACGGGGGGCGGGGCCGAAACGCCCGAGGCGACGGACGCCACCGACGCGACCGAGGTGACCCTGGTGACCCAGGCGGTGGTCCCGGCCCAGGTGCCGGCTGCCTCCTGCAGCGATGACGATCAGGGCGAAGCCGATGACCAGAACGAGGCCGACGACAGAACGAGGCCGACGAGACGGGCCGATGAGCCAGAACGAGGCCGACGAGCAGGACTGCGATACCGACGACGAGGCGGAAGACGGTAGCCAGGCCAAGGACGCCACGAGCACGGACCACGCACCGAAGAGCGTGACCGAGCATGCCAGGCCGCAACGCACGCAGTCGAACCACGACGGCGAGCGCGACGACGCCGAAGGTGACCACGACGGCCATGACGGTGACCACGACGGCCATGACGACGGCCATGACGGTGACCACGACGATGGCGGGGGTGAAGGAGACGACTGACAGCTGAGCGCCCTTGCGTCCTTCTGCGCCCTGCCGGCCCCGCCGGCAGGGCGCAGGTGCGTCATACGGGGCGCAGGTGCGTCATACGGGGCGCAGGTGCGTCATACGGGGCGCAGGTGCGTCACGCGGGGGCGCAGCGACCCCGCATGACCTCGGGCGTCGCCCTCGGCACTAGCGGCCGATCGGGCCGGACCCGACTCCCCGCGTCATTGACGCCGGCCGAACAGGCCGCGCTTCTCCTTCGGGGCCTCGGCGGTGGCAGGGGTGGCCGTGCGGTCCTTGCCGAAGACGATGTCCGCGAGCGCCCGCAGACGCTGGGCCGGCAGGGACTTGGGGGCGCCGCGCACCACCGGGTTGCCCTCGTTCACGGCCTTGAGGTACACCATCGGGTCGTAGGGAAGGTCTGCGGTGATCTTTGCGCCCAGGGCGGCCTCCACGTCCGAGCGCTTGAGCAGGTCGCGCGCGAACGCGTTGTTGAGCACGAACAGCGTCGTTCCACCGACGGCGCCGGTCTCCGTGATCTGGTCGAGCAGCAGGTGGACGGCATTGAGGGCCGGGATCTCGGGAAGCACGGGCACGATCACGGTGTCCGAGCGGCTGAAGATGGTCAGCATCCGGTCATCAAGCGAGGCGCCCGCATCCACGATGACCACGTCGTACGCCTCGAGGGCGCGGGTGATCACCAGCTCGATGTGATCGCCCGTGACGAGCGACGCGAACCCGGGCGTTGGCGGTGCGGCCAGGACGTGGACGCCGCTGGGATGCTGGACCGGGTAGGTCCGGAACAGCTCCGCCTCGTGCAGCGCACCATCGTCCCGCACCAGCTCCAACAGGGACTGCTTGGGCTGCAGGTTGAGGTGCGAAGCAACCTGGCCGAACGAGAGGTCCAGGTCGATGATCAGCGTCTTGTTGGGGTTTCGCTCTGCCGCGATGAGCGCGAGGTTGATCGCGATCGTGGTGGCGCCGACGCCGCCCTTCGGGCTGTACACGGCAACGACCCGGCGTCCGTCGGTTCCCCCGATCGCGGCACCGCCCGCTCCGCGGATTCCTGTCCGCTGGAAGTGCAGGGCAAGGGCTTCCACGCGGCCGCAGAGCTCCACGTTGTCGAACGGCTTGGTGATGACGTCGTCCGCGTCGGCCTCGAGCAGGGCGATCCGCTCCTCCAGGTCGCTCGACTGCGCGACGGCAAGCACCGGCACTCCCGCCGCGTCCGGGTCTGCGCGTAGTGATGCCACGACGTTCGCGACGGTTGTCCCGGGTGGAACCCGGTCGATGATGACCAGGCTGTAGCCGTGCGCGGCGGCGAGGAGCTCGGCCGGTCGCGACACGATGGTGACGCCGTGGCCGGGTGCGGTGAGAGCCCCCGCGAGCGCATCGGCGGCAACGCGGTCGGTCGCAAGGACGAGGATCGAGAGTTGCACGGGTCCCCTGTATGCGGGCACGGCTGGACACTCTGAGAATACACGGAGCGGCGGTTCTTCCGGGATTCCTCTCCGGCGCCCGGAGGGTTCGCCACGGAGCCGTCGGTCAGCTCCCGTGGTATCCTCCGGCCGTCCTTTCGGCTCCGCATCGGCATGCCGTCAGCGGGGCAGATCCCATTGGAAGGAGTAGAGCAGGCCATGCGCCGCTATGAACTCATGCTCGTCCTCCGGCCGGATGCGCCGGATGAGCGGGCCGCCGCGGTCATCGACCGCACCACGCGTCATGTCGTCGCCTCGGGCGGGCAGATCGTCAAGGTCGCGCCCTGGGGCCGTCGGCGCCTCGCGTATCCCATCGACCGCCACCGGGATGGCTCGTACCACATCGTGGTCTTCGAGGCCCCGGCCGAGGCCATCGCCGAGCTCGAGCGAAGCCTCCAGATCACCGAGGATGTGCTCCGGTACCTCGTCACGCGGGCGATCAAGCCCGTGAAGGTTCGCCGCGATTCCGCGGCCGCCGGCGATGCCACGGATGCCGAAGATGCCGAGGATGCCGACGCGGAGGTCCCGGCCACCCCGTCTGAGGAGGACGAGGAGGACGAGGAGGCCGTCGAGCGCATCGACGAGTCCGAAAGCGAAGCCGCCCCCGCGGCCATCGACTGAGCGAGGAGAGCCGGAGATGGCGTTCTCGAAGGCCATGATCATCGGCAACCTCGGGCGTGATCCCGAGATGCGCTACACGCCGAGCGGCCGTCCGGTGACGGAGTTCAGCGTGGCGGTCAACCAGAGCACGAAGAACCAGCAGACCGGCGAGTGGATCGAAGCGACTGACTGGTTCCGCGTCACCGTCTGGGGCGATCGCGCCGAGCGGACGGCGGAACAGTTCCGCAAGGGCAACAAGGTGTTCGTGGAGGGTCGATTCCGGACCCGCGAGTACGAGGCCCGTGACGGGCAGAAGCGGACCTCCCTCGAGATCACCGCCGACAACGTCATCAGTCTCGAGGCGCGTGTCCGCGACGAGGAGGGCGGCGGTTCATTCTCCGCCCCGTCTGGTGGGTTCTCCGGCGCCGGCCCCGGCGGTGGCGACTCCCCGGCCGGCGGCGAGAATGTGCGCCCAACCCGTCCAGCGGCCCCTCGCGACGACGACCTCGACGACCTCCCGTTCTGAGACCCTCCCGCGGCCGACGGCCGCCCCGGCGGGCACGTCCCGCCACCACCCAGGAGACCTGAGCCATGCCCCCCAGGATGAAGAAGCGCGACGACATGTACCGCGATCGCCGGCGCCGGAAGGTCTGTTCCTTCTGCGCCGACAAGACGGCCATCATCGACTACAAGGAGGTCAACCGCCTCCGCCGGTACCTGTCCGAGCGCGCCAAGATCGAGCCGCGCCGGAAGACCGGGACCTGCGCCGCGCACCAGCGCGAGCTGTCGGTCGCGCTCAAGCGCGCCCGACACGTCGCCCTGCTCCCGTACGCTCCCCAGCACCTTCGCCCCTGACGCAGTGACGCGTCGCGTCGCCGGCCATCGCGGAACAGCCCCGCATCCGGTGCCGCTCCGGTGATCGTGGGTCTCGTCCTGGTCGTCGGCGGTGTCGCGGCGGGTGTCTTCGGGTCGCTCCTGGGACTGGGCGGCGGCATCCTCATCGTGCCGCTGTTGACACTGGGGTTCGGGCGTCCGATCCGTGAAGCGGTGGCGGTCTCGCTGGTGTGCGTGATCGTCACGTCCAGCGCGGCCGCGGGCGCGTATCTGAAGGGCCGGGTTGCCAACCTGCGGCTGGGCACGGTCCTCGCCCTGTTCACGACGACCGGGGCACTCGTCGGAGGGCTCCTGGCATTCGTGATCCCCGAGCGATACCTCGCCGGCCTGTTTGCGCTGCTGCTGGCGTACGTGGCCCTGTCGATGGGCCGCTCGGGCCTGAAGGCCTCCCGTGCGCCGACGGACGGGGCCGACCCGGTTGGCGTGACCGGTGGGGACCTCGCCGCCGGTCCGGGCGCCGCCGCCGGTCCGGGCGCCGCCGATCCGGGGCCTGAGCCCGCGGGCCGTCTCGATGGGGTGGGATACCACGTCCGGCGGCTCGTGCCCGCCTCGTTCGCATCGCTGGGAGCCGGGGTGATCGCCGCGCTCCTCGGCGTCGGGGGCGGCATCATCAACGTCCCCACGATGAACCTCATGATGGGTGTGCCGCTGCGCGTGGCAACAGCGACCAGCAACCTCATGATCGGGGTGACGGCCGTCGCCTCCGCGATCATCTACCTGCTCCGCGGCGGCCTGGACCCATACCTCGCCGGGCCGACGGCCATCGGGGTCTTCGTCGGCGCAAGCGTCGGCGCCCGCGTCGCACATCGGGTCGACGTGCGGGTTCTCCGCCTCCTGTTCGTCGTCGTGCTGACCTGGACCGCGTTCCAGATGGCGCGCCGGGCCCTGGGCATCTGACGATGACCATCCACGAGCAACGCGCGGCCTCCGCGGACGTGGAGCACGTGATCGCCCGGCTCCTGCTGGGTGGCGCGGCCACGGGGGTCGCCTTCCTGGCGATCGGCGTGGTGCTGATGGCGGTCAACGGCATCAGCCCGGAGTCCGGGACGTTTCCTGCGTTCAATCCGGGCACCCTCGTCGCCGACCTCGCGGCCTTCCGCCCGGAGGGCTTCCTGTGGGTTGGCATCGTCATCCTGATCGTGACGCCCATCGCCCGCGTCGTCGGCGAGTTCATCACCTTCGCGGTGCGTGGAGACCGGGCACTGGCCCTCGTGGCCCTGGGCATCCTGGGCGTCATCGCCCTGTCCGTCGTCGTCGCACTCGGCTTCGCGGGGTAGCCACCGGTGGACCTGCTCGTCCTCGCGATCGCGTTTGTGGTCATCCTGCTCGGCGCCGAGCTGTTCACGAACGGCATCGAGTGGTTCGGGCGCAAGCTCGAGCTCGCCGAGGGCGCCGTCGGCTCCGTGCTCGCCGCCGTGGGCACGGCCCTCCCGGAGACGATGATTCCGATCATCGCGATCCTGTTCTCGAGCAGCGATTCCCACAGCGCCGAGGCCGTGGGCATCGGGGCCATCCTGGGCGCGCCGTTCATGCTCTCGACCCTCGCGATGTTTGTCACCGGGGCGGGCGTCATCGCCTGGCGTCGCCGACGGGCGACCGGCACGCGCATGGTCGTGGACACCGTCGTGCTGGTCCATGACATCCGCTACTTCGTGCTTGCCTACGGGCTGGCGATCGGCGCGGCATTCCTGCCGCCCGAGCTGGGCTGGGTCAAGACCGTCGTCGCCGTTGCGCTGCTCGGGATCTACGTCTGGTACGTCAAGGGCCATTTCGAGGCCGATGCCGAGGTCGATGCCGACGACCTGGCCCCGCTCCGGTTCCGGCGCCTGGACCGGCCTGGCCGGCGCACCAACCCCGCCGTGCCACGGCTCCGCATCGTGAGCCTGCAGGTGATCGCCGCCCTTGCCTGCATCGTCGGCGGCGCCTTCCTGTTCGTCGGCTCCGTCGACAGCCTCGCGTCAGCACTCGGCGTCAGCGAGATCCTCCTCGCACTGGTCATCGCACCCATCGCGACGGAGCTCCCGGAGAAGTTCAACTCGCTGATCTGGGTCCGGCAGGGCAAGGACACCCTGGCGATGGGCAACATCACGGGCGCCATGGTCTTCCAGTCGGCGATCCCGACGGTCGTCGCGCTCCTGTTTGCCGCGGACAGCTGGCGGGTGACGGAGGACTCGCTTATCGCGTTCATGTCCGCCGCGATCGCGTTCCTGGCGGTCGCCGCGGTGTTCATCCCGATGGCGCGCCGGGGTCGTCTCGACGGCCGGTCCCTGCTTGTCGGCGGCGCCCTGTACGTGCTCTACCTGGTGCTCGTCGGCCTCGCGCTGGCGGGTGTCCTGCCGTCCGGCTGACCGCCCCCAGGTCGATGACACGCCCGTCCGCGGGGCCGCCCCAACGAGCCCCGGGCGCCGTGACGGATGGGCCGCATGCTAGACTCAAGGCCCGTAATCGAGGCACCCCGCGGCTGTCCGCCGCACGCGACCTGGAGCCGATCCGATGCTGACGAAGCAGCCGTCCGCCTCCGCGGCGCCCGAGACGGCGCCCGCCCAGCCACGCGCGATCGAGGACCTGATCGCCTATTTCGAGGGCGACTACGTCCCGCTCCGGGACGCGAAGGTCAGCATCATGACCCACGCGTTCATGTACGGGACCGCGACCTTCGAGGGCATCCGCGGCTACTGGAACGCCGAGCAGGGGATCCTCTACGCCCTGTTCGTGCGGGAGCATGCCGAGCGCATCCGCAACAGCGCGAAGATGCTGCTGATGGACGGCCTCCCGTCCACGGACGAGCTGGTGGGGATCATCCTGGAGACGATCCGCCGCAACCAGTTCCGGGAGGACGTCTACGTCCGGCCGTCGTTCTACAAGAGCAGCAAGTCGATCGGCGTCCGGCTGCACCACCTCGATCACGAGCTGTACGTGATCACCACGCCTTTCGGCAACTACATCGACATCGAGAAGGGCGTGCGGCTCATGACCAGCACGTGGCGCCGGAACGCGGACGAGGCTCTGCCTGCCCGCGGCAAGATCGTCGGCGGCTACGTCAACATGGCGTTCCAGAAGTCGGAGGCGGAGCTCAACGGCTTTGATGAGGCCCTGGTGCTGACGCCGGACGGCCACGCCTCGGAGGCTTCCGCGGCGAACCTGTTCGTCGTGCGCGACGGCGTGCTGCTGACCCCGCCCGTGTCGGATGACATCCTCGAGGGCGTCACCCGGCGCGCGATCATGCGGCTGGCAACTGATTCCGGGATGTCCGTCGAGGTCCGGTCCATCGACCGCTCAGAGCTCTACGTCTGCGACGAGGCCTTCCTGTGCGGGACCGGCGTCCAGGTGAGCCCAGTGATCGAGGTGGACCATCGCGCCGTGGGGACCGGCGCGTTCGGCCCCGTGTCGCGTGCGATCAGCGAGCGCTACTTCGCTGCCGTGCGCGGGAACCTGCCCGAGTACCGGGAGTGGCTGACGCCCGTCGAGGGGTAGCGCGGCGGTCCGCCGCTGGCCGGGCGCCCGCGGTCCGTCAGCCGATGACCGGTGCCTTGAGCGACGGTGCATCCTTGCCGAGCGTGATGATCATGTCCACCGTCACCGCCGGGTCGGTCGCCGTGGTCACCGTGAGTCCGAGCACCTCCTCGAGGTACGCGATCGTCTCGGGCATCTCGGTCTCGGCGCCGTTGTAGACGACGACCGTTGTCTTGGGGATCACATCCGTGCGCTTGTTCGGGGCCGACGCCTCCAGGCCGTTGTAGGCGAAGTAGCCGGCTGCGTCAGCGGCCAGGCCGTTGCGGCCCGACCCGTTGATGACCCATGCGCGGGCGGTCTCGGCACCAAGGCGTTCCCGCTGGGCGAGCACCGCCGGGGTCACGCTGAACGCCTCCTTGACTGCCTTGCGGATGCGCGGGACGTTGGGAGTGATCATGTAGCCGCGTGGCGAGGTCAGGTACTCGGTGGCGTAGAGGCTCGGCGCGAACACGTACGAGCGGATGTTCTTGGTGTCCACGCTCTCGGCCAGGGCGAGCAGCTTGGGCAGGTCGGACGTCTTGACGTCGGTCTTCACGGAGCCCTTGAGCGCGTCCACCAGTCCCGGCAGGTTCGCGATGATCGCCTGGGCGCTCATCTGGTCCCGCAGCGAGATGAGGACCCTCTGCTGGCGGCGGCCTCGATCGAAATCGGTGGATCGGTGGCGTGACCGGGCGTAGATCAGCGCCTGGGCCCCGGTCATGTGCTGGGGGCCGGCGGGGATGTAGATCCGCCCGGAAGTTCCCGAGCCCATCGGGTAGGTGCTCTCGGCGACGGGCATCTGCACGTTGACGAGCACGCCGCCCAGCGTGTCGACGACGTCCTTGAAGCCACCGAAGTTCACCATCACGTAGTAGCGGATGTCCAGCCCGTAGAGCTCGCCCAGGATCGCCTTGAGCGACGCGAACCCGCGCGCCTGAGCCGTCTTGCCTGGCCACAGGTCGGTCCGGTTCCGGTTCTGCGTGAACCAGCTGTTGATCTTGCCTCGGTAGACGTTGCCCCAGAGGCCCCGGGCGTTGGCGGGCACGGGCACGTCCACCATGTCGCGCGGGACCTGGAGCATCGCGACCTGGCCGGTCGCGGGGTCGATGGACACCACGATCATCGTGTCCGTGTTGAAGGTGGCGTCACCCTTGCGCTGATCGCTGCCGACGAGAAGGACGTTGAGCCGCTCCTTCCCGTCCCAGGGCGGCAGGGTGGGGGCGGGGGTGCCGGTGCCGGGAGTGCCCTCGGGCGTGGGCAGCACCTCGGAGGTCGAGTCCGGCTCGGACGTCGCGGCTCCTGAGCCCGCAGGGTCGAGGGAGGCGCCCGGATCCGGCGACGCGTCGGCGGTTTCGCAGCTGGGGTCACCCTCCTCCGAGAAGACGCAGTCCACGAGGTTGAGGGCGAGGGTGTTGTAGCGCGCCACCGCGAAGTGACCGCCGGCCATGACGAGCAGAACGGCCAGGAGCCCGGCGAGCGACAGCGGGCTGAGCGGCAGGCGAGCGCGCCCGAGACGCCCACCGCCGGACGCATCGATTGCGTTCAGGAAGCGGGCGACCTGCCACGCGTCGACCGCCGCGACGATCCGGTAGGCGAGCGCGATCACGTTGAGGACGAGCAGGCCGATCAGGACGGGCTGCTGGATCACGAACGCGAGGATGTCCACCTTGTCCGCGCGCAGGACGATCCCACCCAGCAGCGCGAGCGAGAGGAGCGGCGCGGCAGCGAACGCCAGGGCACGCCCGTACGCGCCCGCGTAGGCGTGGCCGAGGCCAGGGAAGATGAGGGACAGGAAGGCCGCGGCGAACGCGGAGCGCGTGCGGGGGGCCTGCTGGGATGTCGACATCGCCGGGAATGATATGCGGAGGTCGGATTCCGGGTCCGCGCGGGTCCGCGCCGGGGCCCTCGCGGTGCCTCAACCGGCCCGATGCGCGTACCAGCGTGCCCGTTGCGCCCTCGGAGCGGGTCTCCGGACGCGCGACGGCCCGCCGTTCCGTAGACTGGTGGCCCGCCGCGCCCACTCACGCGTTCGGCGATCCACCGAGGCCCGATGTTCCAGCCCGTTTCCGCCCGACCTGACTTCGTCGCCCAGGAGCACGCCCTGCTCCGCGAGTGGGATGAACGCCGCACGTTCGCCCGCCTCCGGGCGCAGAACGCCGGCGGTCCGCGATGGAGCTTCCTCGATGGTCCGATCACCGCGAACAACCCGATGGGCGTGCACCACGCCTGGGGCAGGACCTACAAGGACCTCTACCAGCGTTTCCACGCCATGCTTGGCGAGGACCAGCGCTACCAGAACGGCTTCGACTGCCAGGGCCTGTGGGTCGAGGTCAACGTGGAGAAGGACCTGGGCTTCACGTCCAAGCGGGACATCGAGAGCTTCGGGATCGCGGAGTTCGTTGCCCTGTGCAAGCAGCGCGTCCTGACCTTCGCTGCCCGCCAGACCGAGCAGAGCATCCGTCTCGGCTACTGGATGGACTGGAACGACCCCAAGGAGCTCCTGCGCCTGCGGGACCTGCTGAAGGCGGACCCGACCCGGGTGATCACGGTGGAGGGCCCCGACGGTCCCGTCACCGACACGGTGGAGATGATCGTCGGGCGCCTGGGCATGCCCGAGCTGGGTGGCAGCTACTTCACGTTCAGCAACGAGAACAACGATCTGATCTGGGGCTTCCTGGCGGAGTGCCACCGCCGTGGCTGGGTCTATCGCGGCCACGACACGATGCCGTGGTGCCCGCGGTGCGGCACCGGACTGTCCCAGATGGAGATGAACGAGGGCTACCAGGACCGCGAGGACCCGGGGCTGACGGTCCGGTTCCCGCTGCTGGATCGCCCAGGTGAGTCACTCCTGGTCTGGACGACGACCCCCTGGACGCTGACTGCCAACGTTGCTGCGGCGGTCGGGGCGGACATGCGCTACGTCAAGGTGCGCCAGGGCGAGGACCACTTCTGGCTGGGCAAGGGGGCCCTCGGGCAGGCGCTGCAGGGTCCCTTCCAGGTCGTGGAGGAGCGCGCCGGGTCGGAGCTGGAGGGATGGCGCTACACGGGCCCGTTCGACGATCTGCCGGCGGTCCGCGACGCGTTCGCGGAGACCGGGTACGAACACCGGGTGGTGACCTGGACCGAGGTCGGTGAGGAAGAGGGCACGGGGATCGTGCACATCGCGCCGGGCTGTGGCGCGGAGGACTTCCAGCTGGCAGCTGCCGCCGGGCTGCCGGTCATCGGCCCGATCGACGAGGCGGGCCGCTACTACCCGGCCTTCGGCTGGCTGGCGGGCCGCGAGGCACCCGCCGTCACCGAGGCGATCATCGATGATCTCGAGCAGCGCCACTTCTTCTACCACCTGGAGCCGTACAGCCACCGCTATCCGCACTGCTGGCGGTGCAGCACGCCGCTGCTTTTCCGGCTGGTGGACGAGTGGTACATCAGCATGGGCCCGGTCTACGACCGGCCCCGGGACCAGCTGACGAAGGAAGAGGTGGACGCCAGCCTCCGGTACCAGATCATGGAGATCGTGGACCGGATCCGGTGGATCCCGGGCTTCGGCTACGAGCGGGAGCTGGACTGGCTGCTGAACATGCGCGACTGGATGATCTCCAAGAAGCGCTACTACGGCCTGGCCCTGCCCATCTACGACTGCGCGGCCTGCGGGACGTTCGACGTGGTCGGCGGCCGCGAGGAGCTGGCAGCCCGCGCGATCGAGGGCTGGGATGCCTTCGCGGGCCACACGCCGCACAGGCCCCACGTCGACGCGGTGAAGATTGCCTGCCCGTCCTGCGGAGAGCCCGTCTCCCGGATCACGGACGTGGGGAACCCGTGGCTGGACGCGGGGATCGTGCCGTTCTCGACGCTGCACTTCCGCGAGGACCCCGAGTACTGGGCGAAGTGGTTCCCGGTGGACTTCGTCTCGGAGAGCTTCCCGGGCCAGTTCCGCAACTGGTTCTACGCGATGCTCGCTATGAGCACGGTCCTGCGCCGCGAGGAGCCGTTCAGGACGATCTTCGGCTACGCCACGCTGTTCGGCGAGGACGGGCGCCCCATGCACAAGAGCTGGGGCAACGCGATCGAGTTCGACGAGGCTGCCGAACGGATGGGCGTGGACGTCATGCGCTGGATGTATGCCTCTGCCCGGCCGGACGACAACATCCTGTTTGGCTGGCACGCCGCGGACGAGGCGCGCCGCGGCCTGCTGGTCATGTGGAACGTGTACGCCTTCTTCGTTACCTACGCCCGCCTGGCGGACTGGACGCCACGGGCGGGAGTGCCGCCGGTCGCCGAGCGCCCGCCGCTGGACCGCTGGATCCTGTCCAGGGCCGCCGGGGTGTCCGCGCAGGTCGAAGGCTTCCTTCGCGACTACGACGCCGAAGCGGCGACGCGCGTGCTCGACGCGTACATCGATGATCTCTCCACCTGGTACCTGCGCCTGTCGCGCCGGCGGATGTCGCGCGGCTCCGGCGCGGACCGGGATTCGGCCTTCGCAACGCTCCACCAGGCGCTCGTCGCCCTGGCCCGGACCGTCGCTCCGATCCTGCCCTTCCTGTCGGACTCGATCTACCGGAATCTCGTGGCGGACGTTGACCCGGAAGCGCCGGACTGCGTGCACCTGACGCCGTGGCCGGCCGGCGAGCTTGCTCCGCTCCGCGACGAAGTGCTGGAGGGCGCGATGGCGGTCGCTCGCAAGGCGGTGGACCTGTCGCGGACCCTCCGCGGCAGCGCAGGGCTCAAGATGCGGCAGCCACTGGGCCGGCTCTGGCTCGCCCTGCCGGGTCGCAGGCTGGACGAGATGGACGCGCTCCTGGAGCTGGTCCGCGCCGAGGCGAACGTCAAGATCGTGGAGCTGATCGGGGACGAGTCGGAGCTCGTGGACCGGGGAGTCAAGGTGCTGCTGCCGCGCGTGGGACGGCGCCTTGGTGCACGGATCCCCGAGGTGATGGCGGCCGCCCGCGAGGGCCGGTTCGTGATCAACGAGGACGGTTCGGTGACCCTGGCCGGCGAGACCCTGGCCCCGGACGAGGTGGAGGTCCAGGCCATTCCGCGGCCGGGGACCGCCGTGGCCCACGACGACGGCCTTGTGGCTGTCATCGACACGACCCTGACTCCGGAGCTGCGTGCCGAGGGCGATGCCCGCGAGCTGCAGCGCGCCGTTCAGGACCTGCGCAAGGATGCTGAGCTGGACCTCGACGCCAGGATCGTGCTCTGGGTGGAGGGCCTGGCCCCCGAGGTGGAGGCGCACCTCGGGGCGATTGCCGCGGACACCCTGGTCGACGAGATCCGCCGTGACCCGGTCCCGGAGGGGCTGACGGTGGCCGTGGTGAAGCTCGAGGCTGGCGAAGCGCGGATCGGCCTCCGGGCCGTCGACGGAGCTGGTGCCGCCGGATGACCACCTCAGGCGAGGGGCTCCTGGCCGACGGCTTGCCCGGGGATGACCTGCCCGGGGACGACGAGATCAGCGACGACGCGGCGCCGGCGCCCGTGACATCGGCCTGGCGTCATCCATCGCGAAGACGGTGGGTCCTGTTCGCGGCGATCGCGCTCGGAGTGGTCGTCCTCGACCAGTTGTCGAAGAGCTGGATCACGACCACCCTCGTACCCGGCGAGTCCATGGACGTCCTGGGGAGCTGGCTGCGGTTCGTGCACTGGACCAATTCCGGGATCCTGTTCGGGATGCTCCCGCAATCCGGCCCCGCGTTCGCCGTCGTCTCGATCATCGTGGTGGGTCTGATCGGTGTCTACCACGCGAAGGCCGGGCGCGGCCTCGTCACCACGGTGGCGCTCGGCCTGCTCCTGGGCGGCGCCCTCGGCAACCTGGTGGACCGCCTGCGCTACGGCGCCGTGGTTGACTGGGTCGACATGGGCATCGGCGGGTGGCGGTTCTACACCTACAACGTGGCCGACGCCGCCATCTCCACGGCGATCGTGCTGCTGCTGGCGATGGCGGTGTTCCCGCGCCTCGCCGACTGGGCCGTCGAGTGACCGGGAGCGAGGAGATCATCGCGCCGGACCCCGTCCTCGAGGATGGGGAGATCGGGTCCGATGATGACTTCGACGCCGTCCTTCCCACGGAAACGCCTCCGCCTTCGATCACGCCCGGCCCGCGCCGTCTGCAGGTGCCAGAGGGCGAGATCGTGCGACGCGTCGACCGCTTCGTGGCGGACCGGACCGGGCTCTCCCGCTCCTACGTCCAGAAGCTCATCTCCGAAGGATTGCTCGTGGACGACACGGGCCGCCGCCTCCGCGCCAACTCCGAGGTTCGCGGCGGTGCCGTGACGCTCGAGGTTCCGCCGCCCGAGGTCCCGTACCACCTGGAACCGGACCCGACGATCGAGGTCCACGTTGTCTACGAGGACGACGACCTGCTGATCGTGGACAAGCCGTCGGGCCTGGTGGTGCACCCTGCTCCCGGGCACTGGCGGGGGACGCTGGTCAACGCCCTCCTCGCCCGCGGTGATCACTACGGGGGGATCGCGGGGGTTGCCCGGCCCGGGATCGTCCACCGCCTGGACCGCGACACGTCCGGTCTCCTGATCGTCGCGCGCAACGATGCAGCCCAGGCGGGCGTCATGGCCCAGCTCAAGGCGCGGCGCGTCCGGAAGACGTACCTGGCGCTCGCCCAGGGCCAGGTGTCGGCGGCGGTCGGACGGATCGAGGCGTCGATCGGGCGCGATCCCAAGGACCGCAAGCGCATGGCCGTGGTTTCCGACGGACGCCCGTCCATCACGGGCTACCGCGTGCGCGAGCGGTTCGCAGGCTGGACGCTGCTGGACCTGGACCTGGTCACCGGTCGCACCCATCAGATCCGCGTCCACCTCGCGGCCCTGGGCCACCCCGTCGCGGGGGACACCGTCTACGGCACGGGAACGGCCCGCAAGGGCCCGGACGGGCTGGAGCGGATGTTCCTGCACGCGTGGCGGCTGGAGCTGGTCTCACCCACGTCGGGCAAGCTCGTGCGGGTCGAAGCGCCGCTGCCCGCCTCGCTCGAGACGGTTCTCGAAGGATTGCGCGCAAGCGAGGTGTCGGCGGGACGCCGGCCCGCAGGAGGGATGTCGTGACGGACGCTGACGCTCTGCTCGGCGCTCCGGGGGCGCTGCTGGTGATCATCAGTGGGCCGTCGGGCGTGGGCAAGGACACGATCATCGAGGCCCTGGCGGCGCGGCCCCGGAACCCCGACTTCCACTACGTCGTGACCTGCACGACGCGAGCCCAGAGACCCGGCGAGATCCCCGGCGTCTCCTACCAGTTCCTCACTCCGGAGGCGTTCCACGCGCTGCGCGTCGCGGGCGAGCTGCTGGAGGCGAACGAGGTCCACGGCAACTGGTACGGGACGCCGCGGCGCGAGGTCGCGGACGCCCTGGCGGAGGGTCACGACGTCATCCTCAAGATCGACGTCCAGGGCGCGAGCGTCGTGAAGCAGCGGGTCCCGGACGCCCTCCTCGTCTTCATCGTCCCGCCCTCGCTGGAAGCGCTGTTCCAGCGCCTCCGCTCCCGGGCCACGGAGACGGCGGACGAGCTGGAGATCCGGCAGCGCAACGCGGCCATCGAGCTGGCGCGCCAGGGCGACTACGATCGGGTCGTGGTCAACGAGACCGGTGAGATCGAGCGGACCGCGGCGGAGATCGAGGCGGTCGTGGAGCAGGAGAAGCGGCACCACATCGACCGCCAGATCCGCATCACCTGACCCCATGCCGTCCCAGTCCAACCTCGACCTGGGGATGCCGGTGGACGGCATGACGCTGGTCGAGGTGGCGGTGGATGCGCCCGCCGGCCCCGGGCCCCGGACGTACACCTATGCGGTCCCGCCGGCCCTCGCGCCGCTGGAGCCCGGCGAGGCCGTTCTCGTCCCGTTCGGCCGTGGCGAGCGGGGGGCGCGCCAGGCGATCGGGATCATCATGGGTCCCGGCACGGCCCCCGAGCGCGGCGCCATCCGGCCCCTGGCCGCCCGGATCCGGAGCGACGGGCCCTTGCTGCCGCCCCTGT
The DNA here is from genome assembly GCA_963766735.1 of uncultured Chloroflexia bacterium. GTDB lineage: Bacteria > Chloroflexota > Limnocylindria > Limnocylindrales > CSP1-4 > CAIXZV01. Next base: position 218,728 of record CAVYBU010000007.1, on the reverse strand, counting down.
CGCTCGCGCTCGCCGCCCGGATCGCGGAGCACTACCTTGCGCCCCTCGCGACGGTCATCCGCGCGATGCTGCCGCCGGGGCTCCTGGAGCGGCTGGAGCTCGTGGCCGAGGTGACCCCGGCGGGGGAGTCGCGTCTCGGCCTGCCGGATCCGGGGCTGCCACCGGTGGAGCTGGACCTCCTGGACGAGCTGGCGGGACGCGCCCGCCTGGTGCGCGACCTGGGGTCGCCGGAGGGTCGGACGGGCCTGCTCCGACGACTCCGCTCGCTCGAGGACGAGGGCCTGGTGGAGCTCACATGGACGCTCCTGGGCGCCGCGGCTGGGCCGCGCTATGAGCGACGCCTGTGGCTGACGGACGACGGGGCCGGTGTCGCGGCGCTGCTGGCTGCGGGGGGCCGGCCGGCGGGACGACCACTCGGACCGCGGCAGCGGGCCGCGCTCGAGGAGCTGGCGTCGGACCCGGCGGCGGCCGTCCGGGGCCGCCGCAGAGGACCCGGCAATCCGCGACCTGGACCCCGACCCGGCACCAATCCGAGCGGGCGGGGAGGAGAACCCCGATGGCGTCCCGGCCGCCGGCCCCGCGGAGCGCCACAGCGCCGCGGCGATCGCAGGGCTGGTGCGCCGCGGCCTGGTCAGGACGGAGGTCCGCGAGCGCCCCCGCAGGCCGCTTGCCGGCCGGCCCGTCGGATCCCGCGGCGCCCGGCCGGCCGGTGCGTCGCTCACGCCGGAGCAGGACGAAGCACTCCTCCTGGTCCTGGAGGCCATCCGCACCCGGAATCCCACGCCGATCCTCCTCGACGGCGTCACCGGAGGGGGCAAGACCGCCATCTACGTGGAGGCGATCTCGGCCTCCCTCGCCGCCGGCCGCCCGGCGCTCCTGCTGGTGCCCGAGATTGCGCTCGCCACGCCGATCGTGGACCGGCTCCGGGCGGAGCTCGCGGTCCGGATCGCGGTGATGCACTCGGGGCTCGGGGAAGGGGAGCGCGCCGACGAGTGGCGTCGGATCCGCGCTGGCGACGTGGACCTCGTGGTCGGGACGAGGACGGCGTTGCTCTCGCCACTGGCGGACCTTGGCCTCGTCATCGTGGACGAGGAGCACGATGCCGCGTACAAGAGCGACCGGACGCCTCGCTTCCAGGCGCGGGACGCGGCGCTCGTGCTCGGCGACCTCGCGGGTGCGTGCGTCGTGCTCGGCAGCGCGACGCCGTCGGTGGAGACCATGGGCCATGCCAGGAGCGGCCGGTACCGGCGCGCCGTCCTCCGGGTGCGCCCATCCGGGACGGAGCCGTTCGTGTCCGCTGTGGACCTGCGGGCGGAGCTGGCGGCGGGGAACCGGGGGTTGCTCTCGGACGCTCTGGCGGGAGCGATCGGGGAGCTCGACACGGCGGCCGGCGATCGGGCAATTCTCGTCATCAACCGCCGTGGCACGGCTTCGGTGGTGATGTGCCGGGACTGTGGGCACGTCCAGGCGTGCCCGGACTGCGACCGGCCGCTCGTCTACCACCAGGCGGGCGCGACCCTGCGCTGCCACCACTGCGGACGGGGCTGGCCGCTGGCGTCACGGTGCCCAGCCTGCGAGTCGCCGCGGATCCGGTACCTGGGCGGCGGCACGCAGCGCGTGGAGCGCGAGCTCCGTGCCCGCTTCCCGCGGCTCCGCGTGAGCCGCCTGGACCGGGACGTGGTGGAGCGCAAGGGCGCGGCGGACCGCGTCCTGGACGCGTTCGCGTCGGGACGTCTCGACGTGCTGGTGGGGACAAGCCTCGTGGCGAAGGGCCTGGACATCCCCGAGGTGACGCTTGTGGGTGTCGTCTCGGCGGACATTGCTCTCAACCTCCCGGACGAACGCGCCTCGGAGCGCACGTACCAGCTGCTGGCGCAGGCCGTGGGGCGGGCGGGTCGAGGGGACCGACCGGGCCTGGCCATCGTCCAGACCTACCGGCCCGAGCACCGGGCGATTCGAGCTGTGGTGGACCGCGACGCGGCCGCGTTCTACGACGAGGAGCTTGCCCTGCGCGAGCGGTTCGGATCGCCGCCGTTCGGGCGACTGATCAAGCTGACCGTTGGCCTGGAGGACCGCGAAGCCGCCGAGCGCGAGGCCGTCGCGATGGCCGGCAGGCTCCGGGCGCGTGCCGTGGAGCTGGCGCTGCAGGTCCAGGTGGTAGGCCCCGCGCCCGCCTACGTCGCCCGGCGTGCGGATCGGTGGCGCTACCACGTGGTCCTGCGCGGCCCGGACCCGGTGCGCCTCCTGGACCCGCCGCCGGGGTCGCCGTGGAGCGTGGACGTGGACCCGGAGAGCCTGCTGTAGCGGATCGGGCACTGGAGACGGGACCGTCGGCAGATGCGCGAACCAGCACAGGGGGCACAATGGGGGGACACGCAGGACGACGATCCAATGGAGGCAGACCATGACCGATCAGCCGCAGGATGCCACCCCGCCCGCCGGCGAGCCGATGGCGGATGAGCCGCTCTCCGACGCCCCGCCGGAGGAGGCCGAGCCCGCAGAGAGTGCGAAGTCGCGCGAGTGGCTCACGCAACTCGAGACGATGATCCAGGACATCGCGACGCAGGCCGCGCCGGTCGCCCGACAGGTGGGCGCGAAGGCCGCCGAGCTCGCCGCCCTCGCCGCGGTCAAGGCGGGACCGTTCGCCCAGAAGGCAGCGGATGTCACCATGGACGTGGGCCAGCGCTTCGCCGAGCGAGCCTCGTCGGTCGCCGCAGAGCTGCGCGCCGTTGATTCGACCGAGGACGGCGACACGCCGGACACGGACGAGACCCCGACCCCGACCGCGGACGACGACACCGTCGCCCAGCCGACCCTGGGGGACGAGCCGGCCGAGGGTCCCCGCACCTGAACCCTGGCCGCTCCCATCGCGACAACCGCCCGCACCCGCCGGGGCACGGGCGGTTGTTTCGTATACTCCGCCCATGACCGTTCGACCCATCGTCATGCTCGGCGACCCGCGGCTCCGTCTGCGGGGCGAGACCGTGGACAGCTTCGGCAAGTACCTCCACGCCCTCCTCGATGATCTGACCGCCACGATGCGCGCGGCGCCCGGTGTCGGCCTCGCGGCCCCGCAGCTGGGCGAGGCGCAGCGTGCCTGCGTCATCGAAGTCGAGAGCCGCCTGTACGAGCTGGTCAACCCGAAGATCGTCCGCTCCGACGGGGAGGACCGTGACCTCGAGGGCTGCCTGTCCATCCCGGGCTACGTGGCCTACGTCACCCGCAAGGAGAAGGTCTGGGTCGTCGCCCAGAGCCGCGTCGGCAAGAAGTTCAAGGTCGCCGGCTCCGGGCTTCTGGGACGCGCACTCCAGCACGAGCTGGATCACCTGGATGGCAAGCTCTACATCGACTACCTGGAGACGATGGACGAGCTGATCCCCGTGGGCCAGGGCGACGAGGACGAGGACGAAGACGCCGACGTCCGCGGGGCGCAGCGGGCGCTCGCGTGACCCCCGGTCCAGAGGACGGTAGGCGGGTTCGAACGGTCTTCCTGGGCAGCGGCACCTTTGGGTCGCCGGCCCTGCGCGGTCTCCACGCGCACCCCTCGGTCGACATCGTCGGTATCGTCACCGCGCCCGATCGACCGGTCGGCCGCCGCCAGGTGCTCGGTTCGACGCCGATCCACACCATCGCGTCAGGGCTGGGCGTGACGCCGGTGCTGACCCCCGTCCTGCTGCGGGCCCCGGAAGCGATCGAGGCCGTCCTGGCGCTCCGGCCGGGTCTCATCGTGCTCGCCGACTACGGGCAGATCGTGCCCTCGCCGCTGCTGGAGCTGGAACACGGGGCTCTGAACCTCCACCCATCCGCGCTCCCGCGCTGGCGAGGGGCCTCCCCCGTGCCCGCGACCATCCTGGCGGGCGACGACGCCACGGCCGTGTCGCTCATGCGCATGGACGCGGGCCTGGACACGGGACCGATCGTGGCGCAGGAGAGCCTGACTCTGGCGGGGGACGAGACCGCCCCGGAGCTGGAGGCGCGAATGGCGGAGATGGCGGCCGGGCTGCTGCTCCGGTCGCTGGACGCCTGGCTCGCGGGGACGCTGGTGGCGCGGCCCCAGCCCAGCGACGGCATGACGCTCACCCGGCCGCTCCGCCGGGAGGACGGGCGCCTGGACGCCTCGATGCCGGCCATCGTTCTGGAGCGGCAGGTCAGGGCATATCTTCCGTGGCCGGGCACGTTCCTGGAGACGGCCGGGGAGCGGCTGGTCGTGACCGCGGCCTCAACGGCTGCCTCGGAGCCGGGCGATGTCTCCGGGAGCATCGTTCGCCACGGCGACCTGCCCGCGCTCGCGACCGCCGATGGGCGGCTCGTGCTGGAGGCAGTCACGCCGACGGGGAGGCGGTCGATGTCCGGGGCCGACTACCTGCGCGGCCGGCGGGCGCCTGCCCATCCGGCGGCCGTGTCAGAATCGTCCGGATGATCGAACCCCGGCCGACGAACCTCCCCGGGTATGGCCTGCGGCCCGCCCCGTCCGCCAGCCGTCCCCGCGACGAACGTCCAGGCGTGGCCGGTGTGCTCCCGGCAGACCTGGTGTCCTGGTTCACCGCGCACGGAGAGCCCGGGTACCGCGCCAGCCAGGTGCAGGACGCAGCGTGGCGAGGCCGCCAGACGAGCTTCGACGAGATCCTGACCCTGCCTGCCGCCCTCCGCCCGTCCCTCGACGGTGCATTCCGGTTCGACACGATGACCGAGACCGAGGTCCGGGTCACGGACGGCGGCCTGACCGAGAAGGCACTGCACCGCCTCTCCGACGGGTTGCTCATCGAGTCGGTGCTGATGCACTACCCGGCCCGCGAGGGGAGCCGGGAGCGCCACACGCTGTGCATCTCATCCCAGGCGGGGTGCGCCGTGGGCTGCCCGTTCTGCGCCACGGGCGAGCTGGGCATGGAGCGCGACCTGGAGACGGCGGAGATCGTGGACCAGGTGCGCCACGCGGCCCGGCGCCTGGCCGCGGACGGGAAGCACCTGACCAACATCGTGTTCATGGGCATGGGCGAGCCGCTTCTCAACCTCGATCGGGTGCTCGAATCCATCGCCGCGCTCAACGATCCGAAGCGCTTCGGCCTCGGCGCCCGCCACATCACGGTGTCCACGTCGGGCGTGGTGCCCGGGATCCGGCACCTGACGTCACTCGGGCCGCAGTTCACGCTGGCCGTCAGCCTTCACGCGGCACGCAACGCGCTGCGGGACGTCCTCGTGCCGCTCAACCGTCGCTGGCCGGTGGAGGAGGTGGTCGAGGCGGCGGGCGATCACGCGCAGAGGACGGGCCGTCGGGTGACCTACGAGGTCACGATGATCGACGGGATCAACGACACCGATGTCGATGCGGATGCCCTCGCGGGGCTCCTCCGCGGCGCGCACGCGCATGTGAACCTGATCCCGATGAACCAGGTGGCACACACCCCGTGGACCGGCACGCCCCTGCCGGTTGTCGAGCGCTTCGCCGGGCGCCTCACGGCGGCCGGCATCGCCACGACGATCCGGTTCAACCGCGGCACCGAGATCGGGGCTGCGTGCGGCCAGCTCGCGGCGGAGCATGCGGGCCAGACCGCCCCCATCGTCGTCCAGAGACGGCGGGAACGCCTCGTGGCCGAGAGCGCGGCGGCGCTGCGTGGTGAGCGGAGCCACGACCCCGCGCCGGCCGGACTGGGGGAGGAGTGACGGCCGTGACCAGCAGGCGACCCGCGGGCGTGCTCGTCGCGGCGAGCATCCTTGACGCGGACCTCGGCGCCCTCGGCGATGAGATCAGGCGCGCCGAGGCGGCCGGCGCGGATCGGATCCACCTGGACGTCATGGACGGCCGCTTCGTCCCCAACATCACGTTCGGCTGGAAGACCATCGAGGCCGTCAGGCGCGCGACCACCCTCCCGTTCGATGCCCACCTGATGATCTGGGAGCCCGGCCGCTGGACGGAGCAGTTCCTGGATGCGGGCTGCGACTCGATCACCTTCCACGTGGAGGTTGACGCGTCCCAGGTCCGGCCGGCCCTGGTCCGGATCCGGGAGGCCGGCCGGTCCGCAGGCCTGTCGGTCAAGCCCGGCACGCCGCTGGCGTCGCTCGACTCGTTCCGGGACCTGCTCGACATCATCCTCGTGATGACCGTTGAGCCCGGCTTCGGTGGCCAGTCGTTCATGCGGGACGTGGCGGAGGCGAAGCTGGCCGCGGCACGGGCCTGGCTGGACCCGGCGGGCGCATCGGAGGTCCAGGTGGACGGCGGCGGCCGCGCGGAGACGGCAGAGATCATCGGGCGAGGTGGGACCGACGTCATTGTCGCCGGGTCCGCGCTCTACCGGGCTCCGGACATGGCCGTGGAGGTCGAGCGGATCAGGGCGATCGCCGGGGCGGCGCGCGCCGCAGCCGGGGCCTGACGGGCCGCCGATGCGGGCCCTGTTGCAGCGCGTCAGCCGCGCGGAGGTGCGAGTGGACGGCGCAGCCGTCGGCTCGGTCGGATCCGGGCTGCTCGTCCTCCTGGGCGTGGGTCACGGAGACGACGAGGAGATCGCGGACGCGCTGGCGAGGAGGATCTGCGAGCTGCGCATCTTCGCTGACGACGAGGGGCGGACGAACCGTTCGCTCCTGGACGCCGGCGGTGAAGTGCTTCTTGTCAGCCAGTTCACGCTCTACGCAGACACCCGCCGCGGCCGACGCCCGGGGTTCAGCGGGGCGGCCCCGCCGGACCTCGCACAGGCGCTGTGGCGACGCGTCGCGGCCGGGATCGAGGCGCAGGGCGTCCGCGTGGGCCTCGGCGAGTTCGGGGCGGAGATGGCCGTGGAGCTGGTCAATGACGGACCGTTCACCATCTGGCTCGACACGGCGGAACGCCAGACCTGAGGGCGAGACGACCGGCGCGGGCGCGACACGGCGGCCGGGACGTCATCGGCCGCGTCGACCTGCCCCGGACAGACAAGAGACCGGCCGCAACGATCGCGACCGGTCTCCGCCGAAACCCAGCAGGGGGTCTAGCGGGCGCTCTTGGTCAGGGTTCGACGGCAGCGAGTGCAGGCGAGCACCTTCTCGGTGCCGCCGTTCTTCGCGGGCATCGTCGTGACCTGGAGGTTCGGCAGGAGGCGGCGATGGGCGCGAACGCGGTTCATGCCCGACGACTGCTGGTTGAAGCCGCCAATCGATGCCTTGCCGCAGATGACGCAAGCACGAGCCATGGTCTGGTTCGATCCTCGAAAGATGCAGGACACAAGCGCACGCCGGAAGGGTCCGGCGCGAACGGGGTGGTATCGTAGCACACGCTTTCCGGTCCGATTCCGGGAGCGATTGTCGCGGCCCAGGACCACCGGACGCCGCGCCCGCGAGGAGGACGTGGCCCACGTGACCGCAGATCCGATGCCCGGCCGTTCGCTTGTCTCGAGGCGAGCCATCCGCGACCTCGTCCGTGTCGCCGTTCTCTCTGTGTACGGTGTCTCGGGCTTCGCCGACGGGGGTCCCGTGGGCCGCCTGCTCAACCGGATGAGCCTCGCCCAGCCCGGACTCCGCCTCGAGGTCGAGCCGGAGCTCACGGTCGACCTGCGCCTCACCGTTGCCCATGGCCTGCCGATCGCCGAGGTCGCGCGGCAGGTTGAGGCATCGGTCCGATACACCCTTCGCCACGCCCTGCAGCGGGAGCCGGACCGCGTCTCCATCCGCATCGGGAAGCTCCGCCACGAGCACGGCCTCGCCCCCGCACCCGAGCCTGCACACGATGGCGAGCCGCGTCCGGGTGACCTGGCAGACAGCGGGACGGACGTGGCCTGATGGCCCGCCGCTCCTGCGACGGCGCCGGCTTCCTCGCCGCGTTCCGGAGCGCCGTTGCCAGCATCGAGGCCGATGTCGAGGAGATCAACGCGCTCAACGTGTTTCCGGTTCCGGACGGGGACACGGGCACCAACATGGTCGCCACTGTCCGGGCGGCGCTCGAGGAGGCCGAGAAGGCCGGGCCGGGTGCGGACGCCGAGCGCGTCGCCCAGGCAGCCAGCTTCGGCGCGCTGATGGGCGCCCGCGGTAACTCGGGTGTCATCACCAGCCAGATCCTCCAGGGGATGGCGCATGGGCTCGCGGGCAAACGCCGGTTCAACGGCCTGGACCTGGCTCACGCGCTCGACCTGGGCACCAAGCAGGCCTACAAGGCGGTTGCCAAGCCCGTCGAGGGCACCATCCTCACGGTCATCCGGGAGTCGAGCGCAGCCGCGGTCGTCGCCGCCGAGCGGGACAACAACGTCGAGAGCGTGCTCGCCGCCATCGTCGAAGCGGCCGAGCGATCCGTGGCGAAGACGCCGTCGCTGCTGCCGATCCTGCGCGAGTCCAACGTCGTGGACGCCGGCGGGCAGGGCCTGTTCCGACTGTTCCAGGGCGCGCTGGAGGCTGCCCGTGGGCGCCCGTTCGCCGATGGCGCGCGACCGGTCGGGACCGGGGCTCGGATCAGGCCGGATCACGGCGGCGCGCCCGCGGTCGAGGAGACCGCGTTTGGCTACGAGACGGTGTACCTGCTGAGGGCGAGGTCGGGCCATCCGCTGGACGTCCCGGCGATACAGGCACACCTCGAGACGATCGGGGAGTCGGTCCTCGTCGCCGGTGATGCGCACATGGTCAAGATCCATGTCCACAACGACCGGCCCGACGCCGTGATCGCCTACGGCATCGGTGTTGGCCATCTGTCCCGGATCACGATCGAGAACCTGGACGGCCAGGCCCACGACGTGCGGGAGGCGAAGGCAGCCGCGTTCGTCGGAGCGCGGGGCGGCGAGCCCCTGGTCGGCGTGGGTCCGGGCGCCGTGGCACTTGGCGACAAGGGCGAGCCGGGGGCGCCGGCCACCCGGCTGGCGCTGGGCGTGGTGGCGGTCGCGCCCTCGGACGGCCTCGCGGCGGTTCTCGCCGACACCGCCGCGCCCTTCCGCGAATACGGCGCGTTCCGGGTCGTGCGCGGCGGCCAGAGCGCCAACCCGTCCACGGGCGAGCTACTGGAGGCCATCACGTCCACCCAGGCCGACGCGTTGATCATCCTGCCCAACAACCCCAACGTGATCCTCGCCGCGCGCCAGGTCGCGGGCATGACCGACCGACCCGTCCTCGTCGTGCCCACGCGCAACTGCGCCGAGGGGGTCGCCGCGCTGTTCGAGCTGGATCCCGTGCAAGGCGCGGACGCGAATGCCGCTGCCATGGCGCGGGCGAGTCGCGAGATCCAGACCATGCAGGTCACCGAGGCCGTGCGCGACGCCACGGTGTCCGGGCGCAAGGTCAAGCACGGGCAGACGATCGTTCTGGACCCGGACGATGGCCTCCTCGCTGTGGACGGTGATACCCAGCGGGCCGTCATGGCCGGGCTCAGCAGGCTGGATCCCGGCTACGGGCTGGTGACGATCTACTACGGCGAGGACGCCACGCTTGATGACGCGGAGACGATCGCGCTCAGGGTCCGAGAGGCGACACCCGGCGTGGACGTTGAGGTGGTCCACGGCGGCCAGCCTCACTACCGGTACCTGATCTCGGCCGAGTGAGCGAGCGCAGGCGGCCCGTATCCGCGCGCGGCGGCCGCTCGCTCCGGCCGAAAGCCGGGGCTGCGATCCCGGTGGACCCCGTCGCCAGGCTCGACCTCGGCCTGGGGCAGTCGGGGCTGGGGGCGGCGGCCGTCCTCCGCCGGACGGGTCGCCACCTGGGCCTGGAGACGGTGCGGGACCTCCTGTTCCACCTGCCCCGGCGGTACGACGATCTCCGCGAGCTGCGGATGCTGGGCGATCTGTACGGCGTCCCGGACGGCACCGTGGTGTCGGCACGGGCCACGGTGACGGCGATCAGGGTCCAGAAGACGTGGCGCCGGAACGTGCAGATCACGACGGCCCAGCTGGCGGACGAGACCGGTACTGCGGAGGCGACGTGGTTCGGGCGGCGCTTCATCGAGCGACGCGTCCACCCCGGGGACGAGCTGCTGCTGTCGGGGAAGGTCAAGCACCGCGGCTTCGGGCTCATCTTCGAGGGCCCGGAATTCCAGCCGGCCGATGCCGCGACCCTGCTCCATGCCGGCCGGATCGTGCCGGTCTACCGGCTGACCCGCGGCCTGACGGCCACCCGTCTCCGCCAGGCAATGCGGGAGGCGCTCGACCGCGCCGGCCACGCGTACCCGGAGTACCTGCCCGAAGCGATCCGGGCCGGTGAGGGGCTGCCGGGGATCGCCGAGGCGCTCGAGGCCGCGCACTACCCGACGGACTTCGACGTCCGGGATCGCGCTCTTCGCCGGCTGGCCTTCGACGAGCTGCTTGCACTGCAGGTCGGCATGGTGGCGCGACGCCGCGCCCGTGGCCGGGCGACAACCGTGCCGCTCCCGGTTGACCAGGCGCCCGATCGGCGGATCCGGGACGCGCTCACCGCGTCGCTCTCGCGCAAGCTCGGTCGGGAGGTCGCCCTCACCACCGACCAGGTGATCGCCATCGACGAGATCCGCATGGACCTGGCCCGTCCAGTCCCGATGCTGCGGCTGGTCCAGGGCGACGTCGGGTCCGGCAAGACGGCCGTGGCCGCCTGGGCGCTGGCGGCGGCGGCGCTCGCGGGGCGTCAGGCCGCGCTGCTGGCGCCCACCGACCTCCTCGCGCGGCAGCACGCGGCGACGCTGGCAGACCTCCTCGAGGACCTGGCGCTCCCGGTCACGCTCCTCACGGGGTCGCTCAGCGGAGAGGGCCGGCGCAAGGCCGGACAGGCGATCGCGTCCGGTCAGGCGCCCATCGTGGTGGGGACGCACGCGCTGTTCCAGGAAGCAGTGTCCTTCGCTGATCTCGCGCTGGCCGTCGTGGACGAGCAGCACCGGTTCGGTGTCGAGCAGCGCGGTGCGCTGGAGGCAAAGGCGGTGCGGGGCGCCCCCCACGTGCTCCTGATGACGGCGACGCCGATCCCACGCACCCTCGGACAGGTCCTCTACGCGGACCTCGAGGTCTCGACCCTGCGGATGTCCCCGGAGGGTCGCATCGCCATCGGGACCGGGATCCGCCGTCCGGACCAGCTGGGGAAGACATGGGAGCTGGTGCGGAACGAGAAGGACGCGGGCCACAGGACGTTCGTCGTGGTGCCCCGGATCGGACCGGCGGCGAAGACGGGCGCCGAGACGGACGAGGAAGACGGCTTCGCCGGCGACGACGAGCTGCCGGACGAGGACGCGGAGACGGTCTGGGCCGCAGCGGCCGAGGCGGAGTTCGAGCGGCTGACGGGGCTCCTGGCTCCGCTCCGCGTGGGCCTGGTCCACGGCCGTCTCAAGGCCGCGGATCGGGACGCCGAGATGGGCCGCTTCCGTGATGGCGACCTCGACGTGCTCGTCGGGACGACCGTCGTCGAGGTGGGCGTGGACGTTGCCGAGGCAACGGTCATGATCATCGAGGGCGCGGAGCGCTTTGGTCTGGCGCAGCTCCACCAGCTCCGGGGCCGGGTGGGGCGGGGGACCTCGGCCTCGTACTGCGTCCTCGTCAGCGATGTGGCCGAGGGCACGACCGAGCATGAGCGCCTCCGGGCGGTCGTGGCCACGACCGACGGGTTCGAGCTGGCCGAGCGCGATTTCGAGCTACGCCGCGAGGGTGATGTCCTGGGGCTCGCGCAGAGCGGTCTGCCCAGGCTCCGGGTGGCGACCCTTGCCAACCCGGAACACCGGGACCTTGCGACGCGAGCCCGCTCCTATGCGGAGGATCTCGTGGGCGAGGGCGGCGAAGTGCCGGACAACGCGCCGGAGCTGCGCGCGGAGCTCGAGACCGGCTGGCTGCAGCGCGTCCATGCCGGCGACCCGGCGAGCGCGGCCTGATCATGTCGGACGCGGGACGCGTCATCGCGGGCACCGCCAAGGGCGTCCGCCTGGCCGCGCCGGGGCCTGGGACTCGCCCGCTGGCCGATCGCGTGAAGCAGACTCTGTTCGCCGTGCTCCAGCCGGACATCCCGGGCGCCGTCGTCCTCGACCTGTTCGCTGGCAGCGGGGCCGGTGGCATCGAGGCGCTCTCGCGCGGCGCCGCCCGGGCAGTCTTCGTGGAGAAGGACGCCGGCGCCGCGCGGGTCCTGGCGGGGAACCTCCGACGGACCCGCCTCGACGGTTCGGGCCGCGTCGTGCGGCGCGACGCGGTCGCCTGGCTCATGGACCCGGCCGGAGCCGCCGTCGACGGCCCATTCGATCTGGTCCTCCTGGATCCGCCGTACGCGGACAGCGCAGCGCTCGAGCGGGCCCTGGAGCTGGTCGGGACGCATACGAGCCAGGACGGCGTCGTCGTCGCGAAACACTTCTGGAGGGATGCTCCGCCGTCCACGATGGGGCTGTTAGCATCGGTGAGGGAGCGACGCTTCGGAGAGACGTCGCTCACGTTCTACCGGCGGCGGTCGCCGGATGGTCCGGGCGCATCGTCCGGCGACGAGGAGGCGAGCGAGACGTGAAGGTCGCGGTCTACCCGGGCTCGTTCGATCCCATCACCAACGGCCACCTGGACGTCGTGCGCCGGGCCGCCCGCGTGTTCGATCGCGTGGTGGTGGCCGTCCTCGCCAACCCGCGCAAGAGCCCGCTGATGGACACGACGACGCGCGTGGACGTCATCGGACGCGCGATTGCGCTGGAGCCGGCACTGGCCGGCCGCGTTGAGGTGCGCACCTTTGACGGGCTGACCGTGGACTTCTGCCACACCGTGGGGGCCGGGTTCCTGGTCCGCGGCCTGCGGGCCATCGCGGACTTCGAGACCGAGCTCCAGCTTGCCCACAACAACCACCAGCTGGCCCCGGACGTGGACACCGTGTTCTTCATGACCTCGCTCGAGCACTCGTACGTGAGCTCGAGCCTGGTGAAGGAGATCGCCCTGTTCGGCGGGGACGTCTCGCGGATGCTTCCGGCAGAGGCCGCGATCTCTCTGCGCGCGGCATTGTCGGCAGGTCAAGGTCCTCGGACCGAGCGCGTGCCATAATCGCGACCGGCGCCCCGCCGGGGCTGCGAAGCGCACGGGAGGCCGTCCGCTGGACATCATCTTTCTCGTCGAACGTCTCGAATCGCTGATCGCGAACGGCAAGTCGCTGCCCCTGACGCGGAACGCAATCGTGGACCGGGACGCAGCCCTCAACCTCATCGACGAGCTGCGCGTCGCCGTGCCCGAGGAGGTCCGCGCCGCCAAGCGGATCAACTCCGAGGGTGAGCGGATCATCGAGAAGGCCCAGGAGGAGGCGGAGCGCATCGTTGCGCGCGCCCAGGAGCAGGCTGCCTTCCTCATCGGGGAGCGCGGGCTGACCGAGGCCGCCGATGCCGAGAGCAGCCGCATCATCGCCGAGGCCGAGGACGAGGCCGACCAGGTCCGCCACGGTGCGGACGACTATGCGGCTGGCGTCCTGGCCGCACTCGAGTCCGAGGTCGCGCGGACGCTGCACGGGATCGAGCGAGGCGCTGCCATGCTCGAGGAGCGCCGAGCAGCCTACGCGGACCCGCAGGCGCTGCTCGCGCAGGAGGCAGACTCCTACGACGACATGGCCGAGGGTGAGATCGGCGCCGAGGAGCAGGGGGTTCCGCCGGCCGGTCGGCGATGACGGACCGGGGATCCCATCACCCGCACCCGGTTGATCCGCACGGGGATCCGCTGACGTTCGCCGTGTCCGGCCTGCTCGCAGAGCTTCCCGGCACGGTGCGTGAGTACGCACTGGACGCCGCCGAGGTGGTTCCGGAGGACGGGCCGGTCGTCACCGAGCCCGTGAGCGGGACGCTCCGCCTGTTGCGCACCAACCGGGGCCTGGTCGTGGAGGCCAGGCTCCAGACGGGGCTCGCGGGGGAGTGCGCGCGCTGCACCCGCCCGCTCGTGACCCCGATCCGGCTCCAGATCGATGAGGAGGTCCTGCCAACCATCGATCTTGCCAGCGGCGCGCCCGTGCCCCTGGAAGAGGGGGCCGACCCCGAGGCGCCGCGGCTCACCGATCACCACGAGCTGGAGCTTCGCCCCCTCGTGCTCGAGGCGATCAGCCTCCAGGAGCCGATCGCGCCCGTGTGCGATCCGGACTGCCCGGGCCTCTGCCCCGAGTGCGGCGAGCGGCTCGAGGTCGACCACCCGGCCCACGACACTGCCATCGATCCGCGGCTGGAGGCGCTCCTGGCGTTCCGGGTCGACGCCGACGACGAGACGGGGTAGACTCCGGCTTCGGCCCCCAGGACCCGTGGTCGCGCGTTTGCGCGCCCGAGTCGACGGGTGCCGTGACCATTACCAGACCGCTGCGCGGGGACCACCCGCGAATTGACCAGCCCCCGAGAGGAGCAAGAGACCGACATGGGTGTGCCGAAGCGAAAGGTCGCTCACGCGCGGCAGATGGAGCGCCGGAGCCACCTCGCCCTCACCCTGCCGACGCTCATCGAATGCCCGCATTGCCACGAGCCGAAGCTGCAGCACCGGGTCTGCCCGGCCTGCGGGTGGTACAACGGCCGCGAGGCCGTGGCGCTGAAGCCGGCCGGTGGGTCTGCGGCAGGCGAGGACTCCAAGTAGCCGGGTCGTGAACCCGAGCGAGGATCCCGCCCCGCGCGAGATTCGTCCCCCATTGGCCGGCGCCGAGCCCGGCACCGGCGTCCGCGTCGCGGTGGATGCCATGGGCGGGGATCACGGCACTGCCGAGGTGGTACCGGGCGCCCTCGCCTATGCGCGCAGCCACCCTGAGGACACCATCATCCTGGTCGGGGACGAGGCCGTCCTGGCAGGGTTCCTGGTGGACCGTCCGGCCAACGTCTCCACCGTCCACGCCTCGCAGGTCGTGGAGATGCACGAGCATCCGGCGATGGCGCTACGCGAGAAGAAGGATTCCTCGATCCTCGTGGCCACGGACCTCGTCCGGAAGGGTCAGGCTGACGCCGTCGTCACGGCGGGCCATACCGGGGCCGGCATGGCAGCCGCGGTCCTGCGCCTCGGGAGGCTGCGGGGCGTGGACCGTCCCGCGCTCGCGATCCAGATGGTGGGCACGGAGAACCCGTTCGTGCTGCTCGACATCGGCGCCAACCCCGACTCCACTGCCGACAACCTCGCTCAGTACGCGCAGATGGGTGCGATCTTCTCCGAGCGGGTGCTGGGGGTGGTGAGACCGCGAGTCGCGCTGTTGTCCATCGGTGAGGAGAAGGGCAAGGGTGACGCCCGGATCATGCGGGCAACCGAGTTGCTGGACGAGACGGACCTCAACTTCATCGGCAACGTCGAGGGCAAGGACCTGACCCAGTTCTCCGCCGACGTCGTCGTCTGCGACGCGGTCCTGGGCAACGTCGTCATCAAGTTCTTCGAGGGCCTGTCGGGGTACATCTTCGACCTCCTGCGGGCCGAGTTCCGGGGCTCTCTGCGCGGGCGTCTCGCCTACCTGCTGATGCGGCCGGGCATTCGGCGGATCCGCACCACGTTCGATTACGAGGTGGTGGGTGGATCGCCGTTGCTGGGCGTCCGCGGGGCGGTCATCATCACGCATGGCCGCGCGAAAAGGCGGATGATCGAGCATGCCGTCCGCGTGGGCGCCACGACAGCCCGAGAGCGCGTCGCGGAGCGGATTGCCGAAGCACTGGGAGCCGCGGTGCGTGAGGATGAGCCCGACACGGTCGACGAGGCCGGGAAGTTGGAGGCAGGCGCCTGATGTCCACGCTTTCGGTTGGCCCCAGCGTGATCGGCGAGACCGTACGCCTCGCCGCTCTCGAGGTTCCCGGCGTCGTCCGGGTGGGCCGAGGCGGCCCGCGCTGGCGGAGTGCCATCGCCGGCTCGCCGGTGCGGATCCGCGTGCGCGACGGGCGGGTGCACGTCACGCTCTGGCTCGTAGCCCGGCCTCGCCAGCAGCTCGTACCCCTCACAGAGCAGGTCCGGGACGCGGTGGGAGCGGCGGTCGTCCGCCTGCTCGGTCTCGAGCTCGGCAGCGTCACCGTCCTGGTGGACGGTGTCGGCGCCTGACGCACCGCGGTCCGGGCGAGACCGCCTGAGCGAGGATCGCATCCGGGGTCGCAGGGCCGGTCGGCGCCTTGCCCTGGCCGCCGTCTTCGAGGCCGAGTTCGGGCAGCGCACCGCAGACGCCGTGGTGGAGCGCCACCTCGCTTTGGAACAGGATGCCGAAGCGTCTGCGCTGGCGAGGGAGATCGTCGGCAACGTGGTCGAGCACCGGGACACGCTGGACGCGCAGATCACCCAAGCCGCGCCCCAGTACCCGGTCGTCCAGCTCGCGCGGATGGACCGCGCGCTGCTGCGTTGCGGCCTGTGCGAGGTGTTACACTCCCCGGCGACGCCGGCCCGGGTGGCGATTGCCGAGTGGGTGGAGCTTGCTCGCACCTACTCGGGCGAACCGATGCGGCGGCTCATGAACGGCGTTCTCGGGCGTGTCGCTCGGGAACAAGACGCATCCCGATAGCGGGACACCCCGGGATCAGGAGGGAGTCAGTGGCGAGCACCTACGAGCGGCTGCAGAAGATCGTCATCGAGCAGCTGGGGGTGGACGAGTCCGAGGTCACGCCTGAGGCGTCGTTCGTCGACGACCTCAACGCCGACTCTCTCGACCTCGTCGAGCTGATCATGAGCCTCGAGGAGGAGTTCGGGACGGAGATCTCGGACGAGGACGCCGAGAAGATTCGGACCGTGCAGGACGCAGCCGACTACATCGACGAGCACTCGTCCTAGCCCTGTCGACCGGGGCGTGATGCACCCGGCCGACGCCCTGGCGGAGAGCCTCGGCCTTCCGATCCGGGACCGCGAGGAGTTCGCGCAGGCGCTCGTCCACAGCAGTTGGCTGCACGAGCACCCTGATGCGGCGCGGGGCCATAACGAGCGGCTCGAGTTCCTCGGGGACGCCGTAGTCAGCCTCGCCGTTTCCGAGGACCTGTACCGGCGTCACCCCACCGACGATGAGGGCGTTCTGTCTGCGCGCCGCGCGGCGATCGTCAGTGCGGCCGGCCTCTCCCGGCTGGCAATCCGTATCGACCTGGGGACGTTCCTGCTCCTCGGGGAGGGCGAAGCCCAGCGCGGTGGCCGTGTCAGGTCGTCTCTGCTCGCCGCTGCCTTCGAGGCGCTCGTGGGCGCCATCTACGTTGACCTGGGCTGGGAGATCGTCCGCGACTGGATCCTCGCCCTCGCGGCCGAGGAGCTCTCCGCGGACGAGGCGCTGACGACGCTCAAGTCACCGAAGAGCCGCCTCCAGGAGCACACCCAGCGCACGACCGGGGAGCGTCCGAGCTATCGGCTGCTGGAGGCCGTGGGGCCCGACCACCAGAAGCAGTTCCGTATCGAGGTTGTCGTGGACGGCCGGACGCTGGGCGTGGGCGAGGGTCCCTCGCGACGCGTCGCCGAGACCACCGCCGCCGCTGAGGCCATGGAGACGATCCGGCGCGAGCGGCTCGCGGCCCGTGCGTCCAGATCGACCGTGCCCGAGCCGCCCCCACAGCCTTCCCCCGACACGGGTGACGCACCGTCCTCGTCCGGCGACGTCGTGCTCGTCACGGACGACGGCAGCGCCGAGCCCCCGGCTCCCGCCGGCGGCGCCTCGTGACCGCACCGGCCCGCCTGCTGGGTCTCCGCGTCCACGGGTTCAAGTCCTTTGCCGAGCGAACGCTGGTCGAGTTCGGACCCGGGATCAGCGCGATCGTCGGCCCCAATGGCTCCGGCAAGTCCAACCTGGCGGACGCGCTGCGCTGGGCGATGGGCGAGCAAGGGCGGTCGCTGCGCATCCGGCGCAGCGAGGATGTGATCTGGGCAGGTTCCGACAGGCGCGGCGCTCAGGGCATGGCCGACGTCACGCTCGTCATGGACAACGGGGACGGGCTGCTTCCGGTCGAGTTCGCGATCGTGGAGCTTGGGCGGCGCCTCTACCGATCCGGCGAGAATGACTACCTGCTCAACAAGCAGCGGGTGAGGCTCCGGGACCTGCAGGACCTGCTGGATTCGGCCAGCCTCGCGGAGAACGCCTTCCTGTTCATCGGGCAGGGCATGGTCGACCAGGCCCTTGCGCTCCGCCCCGAGGAGCGACGGCCGCTGTTCGAGGAGGTCGCGGGCGTCCGACGTCACGAGCGGCGCAGGCGGAAGGCCGAGACCCAGCTGGCGGAGGCCGAGTCCAACCTCGCCCGCGTCGAGGACGTCCTGGCCGAGCTGCGGCCGCAGGCGCGACGCCTCGGTCAGCTGGCCGAGCAGCAGGCGACCAGGCTCACGGCCGGCGAGGAGCTGGCCGCCGCGCTCATCGCGGCGGCGCACGCTCGCTGGCACGAGGCGTCGGGGCGTGCGGCCGGGGCGGAGGCGCGACGGGAGGCGCTGCGGGTCGAAACGGGCCGGGCCCTGGAGGCGCTGGAGATCGCGGAGTCGGCGGTCGGCGAGATCGCGGCGTCGATGACCGCGCGCGCCGAGCTCGAGCGCGAGCACCGGGCAACCCACGAGACCGCTCGCGGCGAGGTGACCGCGCTGGGCCTGCGCCAGGCTCGCGCGGCCGGCGAGATCGAAGCCGCAGCTCGGGACCGGCGCCGGATCGCCGACGAGCGAACCGCTTCGGAGGCGGACCTGGCCGCGCAGCGGCGGATCCTGGCCGAGCCGGTGCCCGAGCTGGACCTGGAGCTGGAGTCCGCGCTGGGCGAGGCGGACAGGTCCCTCTCGGAGGCCCTGGCCGAGCTGGGGTCCCTGCGGGCTGCCAGCCGGGCCCGAGGTGACGAGCTCGCGGCGCTCCGCCGCGCCGAGGGAGCCCGGGCGACCGAGGCCGAGACAGCGAGGCGCCGCAGCGCCGAGGCCGCCCGCCGCGCCGCCGACGAGCGAGCGAAGGCCGTGGAGTCCGACGGCCGCCGGGTTCGCCTGGAGACCGACCTGTTGGACGCCCGGGCCGCCCTGGCCGCTGCCACCGCCACTGAGACCGCGGAGGTGGCAGCCCGCGAGGCGGCCAGGGAGCGCACCGACGCCGCCGAAGGCACGCGCCGTGCCGTGGCGGAGCGGACCGCCCGTGCCGGCGCGATGCTGGCCGGGGCCCGCGGCCGTCTCGAGCAGCTGCACCGTCGCCTGGCCGAGGAGGAGGAGCGCGGGATCGCGCGCGCAGCGCGCAAGGTAGGCGGGCGCCGCGTGGATCAGGACCTGGGTGTGGACCCGGGCCTGCGCCCCGCGGTCGAGGCGGCCCTGGGCGAGCTGGCCCGCGCCTACGTCGTGGAGCGCGCCGGCGCCGTGGCGCTCGGCGGGGAGCGCGGCCACGTCATCATCGGGGAACGTCTGGCGGGGGCGGACAGGATTCCCGGCGGCGGCACTCCAGGAGAGCTGCGTCGACTCGAGGACGCGCTGGCGAGCGCCGGCGGCGGGCGCCTGGTCGATGCGATCAGGCGTGACCCGAACGGAGCCGTTCGGGCGCTTCTCGGGAAGACCGTGTGGGCGCCGGACCTCGCGGCGGCGCTTGAGCTGCAGGCCGTGCTGCCGCTGGGCTGGTCGGCGGTCACGCGAGACGGATCGGCAGTCGTTGACGCGCTGACGGTTCGGGTGGGGCGTGGGGATTCGCCCCTGGAGCGACGGGCCGAGGCGGACCGGCTGGAGAGGGACGTCGAGGCGCTCCAGGCCGAGGCCGACATGGCGGAGCGGGAGACGCGGACCGCCGCGACCACGGCGACCGCGGCGCGGGCGACGCTGGAGGCGGCTCGTGTTGCGGAATCCTCGGCCGTCGCTCTCCGGCGGCGAGCAGAGGATGTCGAACGGGCGGTCGGGCGGGATGTGGAGGCGGCGGCGCGCGAGGCCGCGTGGCACGCCTCGCAGGCCGAGCGCCTTGAGGGCGAGGCTGAGCGGGCGACCGCGGCCCTCCGTGTCCTGGAGACGCGGCCACGGGTGGCAGCCGCCGACGGCAGTGCGACGGGCGGTGGGGAGGCGGAGGCGCTCGCGGCGTGGGATGGCCGGGTTGCCGAGCTCCGCACGCGCCGTGACCGCCTGGCGGCCGACGTGGCGTCGCACGAGAGGTCGCGGCGCGATGCCGAGGGGCGCCGGGCGCGCGCGGAGGCCTCGCTGACGCTCGCCGAAGGGCGGATTGCCGCCACCGAGCGGGACCTGGCGGCCCTCGCGGACCGGGAGCGGACTGCCGGCGACGAGCGCGATGTGGTGACCGGGGAGCTGGCCGCGGCGATGTCCCGCGAGGCGCGGGCGCGGGAGGCGCTCGAGGCTCTCCTTGCCGACGACCGATCCGAGCGGGCAAGTCTGGCCGAGGCCGAGCGCGCGGCCATCGCTGCCCGGGAACGGCTGCGCACGGCCGACGATCGAGCGCGCGCGTCCGACGTGGCTGCCCTTGAGGCGAGGCTGGGCCTGGAATCGCTGCGTGAGCAGCTGCTCGTGGAGCTGGCGGGCCTGGGAGAGGTCGGGCTTCGGCACCTGGCCGATGCAGCCGGCGTGGACCCGGAGGACTTCCAGCGTATCGCTGCCCGGGAAGGGGCCGCCGCGGAGGCGGCCGAGGTCGACGACGGTGCCGGCGACCAGGACCTGGTGGCGGGCGCACCGGGCGCGGAGACGGCGGCCCTCGAGGCGGCGCTCGAGATCCTCGCCCCGCGCTGGTCGGCGGAGGGATCCGGAGGCGAGCCGCCATCCCCGGGTCGCCTGGCCGCGCTGCGCCGCCGCTTCCACGAGCTGGGTGCGGCCAACCCGTTCGCCGTGGACGAATTCCGATCGGTGCGGGACCGGCTCCAGGCGCTCGACACCCAGGACCGTGACCTGCGTGACGCGATCGCCAAGACGCGCACGCTGATCGCGGACCTGGATGTGCTCATCGCCACCCAGTTCCGTACGACCTTTGCCGCGCTCGAGGTCGCCTTCGACACGCGCTTCCGCCAGCTGTTCGGGGGTGGCTTCGCCAAGCTCTCCCTGACCGACCCGTCTGACCTGTCCACGACCGGTGTCGAGATCACCGCCCGGCCACCCGGCAAGAAGCCCCAGGCCCTGTCGATGCTGTCGGGCGGCGAGAGGGCGCTCACCGCGGTCGCGCTGCTGTTCGCCATGCTCGAGGTCCGGCCGGCGCCCTTCTGCGTGCTGGACGAGGTGGACGCCGCGCTGGACGAGGCGAACGTCGGCCGGTTCACCGAGGCCCTGCGTGACCTCGCCGAGAAGACCCAGTTCATCGTCATCACCCACAACCGCGGGACCATCGAGGCCGCCGACGCTCTCTACGGCGTCACCGTCGGTGACGACTCGGTAAGCCGCGTGATCAGCCTCCGGCTCGACCAGGCCCAGGCGATCGCCGACCATCGTCGCACCGAGGCCCGTGCCGTCCTGGCCGGCGGCTCGGACGGCTGACCGGAGGACCCGTGCGCTTCTTCCGTCGCGGCTCGGACGAGCTGCAGCCCGACCAGCAGGAGGATCAGGAGCCGGCCGAGGAGCCGGCCGAGGACGCCGTCGAGGAGCCGGCCGAGGACGCCGTCGAGCCGTTCGGTCCCGAACCTGATCCGGCACGCGAGCCAACGGCCGCCTCCGAACCCGCTCCCGCCCCCGAACCCGCTCTGGAACCGACCGCCCTCGAACCCGCTCCGGAACCGGTGTGGGCCTGGGGCGCGGACTGGAGCGCGGAGAAGGCCGACGCCGCCCGCCTCGAGCGCGAGCGTGAGCAGCTGGAGCAGGGCCTGGAGAAGTCCCGCGTCGGTTTCGGAGCCCGCCTCCGGACGGCCTTCGGCGTGGGCGGCGGCGCCGACTGGGACGAGATCGAGGAGACGCTCATCACGGGCGACGTGGGGGCCGCGCTGTCGATGGAGATCGTCGAGCGAGCTCGCACTCGCCGGGACGTCACGGCCGAGGAGGCCGTCCGAGCGGAGCTGGCGGCCCTGCTCGCCCCTCGCGATGCTGCCCACTGGGAGCCTGTCCCCGCGCTCGATGGAGCTCCGGCCGTCGTGCTCGTCGTCGGCGTCAACGGGACCGGCAAGACCACGACCATCGGCAAGCTCGCGGCGCGCGAGCGCGCAAACGGCCGCCGCGTCGTGCTGGCCGCGGCCGACACGTTCCGCGCCGCGGCCATCGACCAGCTCCGGATCTGGGCCCAGCGCACCGACTCGGAGATCGTCGCCCATGCCCCCAACGCCGACCCGGCGGCGGTCGTGTTCGATGCCCTTGACGCAGCAGTTGCCCGGCACGCCGACATCGTCATCGCCGACACGGCAGGTCGCCTCCACACCAAGTCCAACCTCATGGAGGAGCTGGCCAAGATCCGGCGCGTCATCGACAGGCGCCTGCCCGGGGCGCAGGTGGAGACCTTCTTCGTCCTCGACGCGACGACCGGCCAGAACGGCCTTGCCCAGGCCAAGGCGTTCCACGAGTCCGTGGGTCTCACCGGCGTGGTCCTGACCAAGCTGGACTCCACCGCGAAGGGCGGCATCGTGTTTGCCATCGAGAGGGAGATGGGCGTCCCGGTCAGGTTCGTCGGGGTGGGGGAGAAGGCGGAGGACCTGCTCCCGTTCGACCCCGAGGCCTTCGTGGCGGCCCTCTTCGACTAGGGCTGGACCCCGGCGCGCGGCGCCTCGATCTGGCGGAGGTGTCGCACCGGCGACGCGTACAGCGCCCACGCGCCGAGGAGGGCTCCGATTGGCGCCAGGAACGCGGCGGCGCGCAACCCGATCAGCTCCGCCAGCAGGCCCCCGAGAAGCGTTGCAGCGAGCTGGGCCAGCACCATCGCGACCCGTACGGTCGCGTTCACCCGCCCCAGCTGCCGGTCGCCCACGCGAGATTGGCGGACCGATATCTCGGTCACGTCGAACGCGGTGACCGCCGTGTCGCCGATCAGCTGCTGCCCCAGCAGGCATGCGATTGCCACGAGGGGCAGCCCGGCAGGCGCGAGCGGGATCAGGAGGTTGCCGAAGGCCGCGAACAGCGTCGAGGCGATGATGACGTTGCCGATCCCGAATCGGGCGGCCGCGCGCGACGCCAGGAGTGCCCCCAGGAGCGATCCGAACCCGCCCAGCGCCGCGATCACCCCGATCAATGCCGGGTCCAGCCCAAGCTCATCGACCACGAACAGCAGCCAGACAGCCCCGAAGATGCCCCACATCGCGGCCAGGCCCATGGTTCCTCCGACGAGCCCGCGGAGGATCGGGTCGTGGCGGACGAGCCGAAGACCCTCCCGGATCTCGTCCAGGACGGGTTCCCGTTCTGCCGCGGGCGGCGGCGGCGGCTCGGGACTTCGGATCGATCCCAGGAAGCCGGCCGAGACGACGAACGAGATCGCGTCGATGAGGATCGCCAACGGTGCGGTCAGCAGGTTGACCAGGAAGCCTGCGACGCCGAACGCGACGAACTCGACCGCGGAGAACGTCGCGGCGAGGGCACCGTTCGCGCGCACCAGGTCAGATCGCGGCACGATCGTCGGCAGGTAGGCCTGGTCCGCCACGTCGAAGAAGGTCGTGAGGATCGCGGCAGCCGCCGCCACGAAGAACACCTGCGGGAGGGTCAGCCAGCCCCCGATCGCTGCCAGCGGGATGCTGCCCAGGAGTGCCGCGCGACCGATGTCCGCCCAGATGAGAACAGGGCGTCGCCGGAGCCGGTCAACCCAGGCACCGGCCACCAGCCCGACGATCAGTGCCGCGACCAGCTCCAGGCTGCGCAGGATCGCGACCTCGATCGGGCCGGCCCGCAGCGTCAGGATCGCCACGAACGGCAGCGCGATGCGGGTCACGTAGCTGCCGAACACGGAGATCGTGGCCGCGCCCCAGACACGCAGGAACGTGCCGTTGCGCCACAGGCTGGGCGTCGGGGTGATGTCGTGGGTCGGCGGGACCGGGTCGAGGAGCGGGTCCGAGATCACCGGGCGAGGGTACTCGTACCGTCGGTCCTCAGGCACCCCCCGGGGCCATGTCGTACACTCGCTCCGCCTCGGTGTCGCCAGAACCCGCGCACCATCCGACCGGCTTCTGCCCGTCGGCCTGACCTCAGCCATTACCCAGGGTCGCCGCAGTTCCATGTTCGACAGCCTCAGTGACCGCCTCCGCACAACCCTCGCGGGCCTGACCGGGCGCGGCCGCGTCTCCGAGGCAGATGTCGATGCGGCGATGCGAGAGGTTCGACTCGCCCTTCTCGAGGCTGATGTCAACTTCAAGGTGGTCAAGGACTTCGTCGCCCGCGTGCGCGCGCGCGCCATCGGTGCGGAGGTCCTGGAGAGCCTGACCGCGGGCCAGCAGGTGGTGAAGATCGTCAACGACGAGCTGACCGCACTGCTCTCCACCGGTGACCGCAACTTCAAGCTCGTGGGCAATCCCGCCGTGGTGGCGCTCGTGGGCCTCCAGGGCTCGGGCAAGACGACGTCGGCGGCAAAGCTGGCGAAGCACGTGGTCAAGCTGGGGCGCCAGCCGCTCCTGGTCGCCGCGGACCCCTACCGGCCCGCCGCCGCAGACCAGCTCGAAACGCTGGGCAAGAGCCTCGGCATCCCCGTCCACCGGGCGCCTGCGGGCACGCCAACCGTGGACATCGCGCTGGGTGGGATCGAGGTCGCCAGGCGGACTGGGCGAGATGTCGTGATCATCGACACCGCAGGTCGTCTCACCATCGACGACGCCCTCATGGACGAGATCCGCGCGGTCGCCGCGGCCACCAAACCGGTGGAGACGCTCCTCGTCGTGGACGCGATGACCGGCCAGGAGGCCGTGACCGTCGCCCAGGGGTTCGCGGCTGCCGTGCCCGTGACGGGGCTGGTGCTGACCAAGATCGACGGCGACGCCCGGGGCGGAGCGGCGCTCTCGATCGGTGCCGTCACCGGGATCGGGGTCAAGTTCCTGGGCACCGGCGAGAAGACAGACGCCCTCGAAGTGTTCCATCCGGACCGCCTGGCCGGCCGCATCCTGGGGATGGGCGACATCCTCAGCCTCGTGGAGCGGGCCCAGGATGCCTTCGACGAGAAGCAGGCCGCCAAGCTCGAGGAGAAGGTCCGCAAGGCGTCGTTCACCCTCGAGGACATGCTGGACTCCATGCGCCAGATGGAGAAGATGGGGCCGATGGGCCAGATCATGTCGATGATCCCGGGCATGGGCGGCATGGCCAAGGAGGCCCAGGCCGCGGTGGATCGCGGGGAGCTGAAGCGCACCGAGGCGATCATCCTGTCGATGACCCCTCGCGAGCGCCGGGAGCCCGGCGTGCTCAACGCGTCGCGCCGCCGCCGGATCGCGAATGGGTCCGGAACCTCGCTACCTGAGGTCAATCGGCTCGTGAAACAGTTCGGCGAGATGCAGAAACTGATGAAGCAGCTCTCGGGGCCCGGGGGCCGCCGGGCAGCGATGGGCATGATGGGACGCCGCTAAGTGGGGATTGTGCGATGACCGATCAGGATCCGACCCAGCGGTACGAGCCGCCGGCCCAGGACACCCCGGCCGGTGCGGACCTCGCCGGCGCCGGAGCACCGTCGGCCGGAGAGGCACCCGCCGCGCCCCCGCCGCCGGTGCCGGCGATCGAGCCGGTGGCGCCCACGGCCGTCGAGCAGACCACCACCGCTCGCCCCGGTCGCAGCCGCCTGAAGTGGCTTGTCGCGGCCCTCGTCACGCTGCTGGTCGTCGGCACGGTGGCGGGCGCGGGGCTCCTGCTCACCGGTGACTCGGGCGACCCGGATGTCCTCGCCTGGACGCCTTCCGACAGCGTCGCGTATGCGGAGCTGAGGCTGGATCTGCCCGGCACCCAGAGTGCCGAACTGGCCGAGGTCATGAAGGCCTTCCCGGGCTTCCAGGACCAGGCCGCGTTTCCGGTCAAGCTCTCGGAGGCCCTCGACCAGCTGGTCGGGCAGGCAACCGATGGCATGCAGGGCTACAAGAACGATATCGAGCCGTGGTTCGGCGGCCAGGTTGGGGCGAGCGTCGGCCCGCTGCCGCAGACGGCGGACCCGGCCGGCGCGCGTGCCCTCGTGCTCCTGAGCGTCAAGGACGGCGCCAAGGCAACGGCCTGGGCTGACGACCTGGTCAAGACCGAGGGTGGCGCCTCGGCCACCGAGACCTACGGTGGAACCACCATCACCACCGTGACTCCGCCGGCAGGCTCAGGCGGTGAGACAAAGGACATGAAGGCGGCCTATGCCGTCGTCGGTCCGGTCCTGGCCCTGGGAGATCTGGCGTCCGTCAAGGCCGCTATCGACACCGGCGGCACGTCGGGTCTGTCCACGGACCCGCAGTTCCAGGAGGCCGCGGCCTCGGTCACCGGGGACCGCCTGGGCTTCGTGTACCTGGACACGGCCGCGATCGCCGGGGGAGCCATGAGCCTCGCCGGTGATGCTGCGGCGGATCTTCCCGAACTGCCCGCGATGCTCCAGGACGCCGTGCCGCCCTGGACCGTTGCAGCCATCCGCGCCCAGGACGGCGCCTTCATCGTCGACACCCGGTCGCCGCACTCCAAGACGGCGGGACCGCCGCAGAACGTGGAATCGAAGATCCCGGGCCTCGTGCCGCCGACCACAGTGGTCCTCTTCGAAGGCCAGGACGTGGGAAAGACGATCTCGGAGCTCAAGCAGCAGCTCGCGTCGGACCCGCAGCTTGCGGATGCGGTCAAGCAGATCGATGAGGTGCTGGCACTTGTCGGCGGCTTCGACGCCGTCGCAGGCTGGATGGGCGAAGCGGGCGTGGCCCTCACTCGCGATGGAGACCAGGTGAGCGGTGGTCTCGTCGTCGTTCCCACCGACGCGGCCGCGGCCAGCCAGTTGCTGGACCAGCTCAAGGGCTTCCTGCAGCTGGGCGGATCCGCGGCGGGCATCACCGTCACCGATGAGGAATACGCCGGGGCGACGATCACCATCGTCAATCTCGGTGGGATCGGAGGCCTCCTGGGGGCCGCCACCGAGGGCGCCGTCGAGGCGCCGGAGGACCTCAGCATCGCCTACGCCGTCACGGACGAAGTGGTCGTGCTCGGGTACGGAAGCGATTTCGTCAAGGGGGTCCTGGACGCGCGCGCCGGCGACTCGCTCGCCAAGACCGAGCGGTTCTCCACGGCACTGGCCAAGGCCGACGCGAGCAGCGCGGCGCTCGCCTGGATCGACGTTGCGGGCGTTCGGGGCTTCGTCGAGGGGATGGTCCCCGCCGGCGACCGCGCCGACTACGACGCCAATGCGAAGCCGTACCTCGAGGCGTTCGACAGCATCATCGGTACGATGGCGCCCGGTGAGACGATCGACAACGGAACCATCGTCATCAGCATGACCGGGGACTGACCGGCCACCAACCACGTCCATCCCAGCCCAGAGAACGCGGGTCCGGCCCTTGGACCCGCCCATGGAGGAGCACCGCACCATATGTCCGTCCGAATCCGCCTGACCCGCGTCGGGGCGACGAAGCAGCCGACGTACCGGCTCGTGGTCGCCGACAGCCGTTCCGCCCGGGATGGCCGCGCCATCGACACGATCGGGCACTACAACCCCCGCACCGATCCGATCGAGCTCGTGGTCGACGAGGCCAAGGCCAAGGACTGGCTCGCCAAGGGAGCCCAGCCGTCCGATACCGTCAAGCGGCTCTTCAAGCAGGCCGGCGTGCTGCCGGGCGGGAAGTAGGCCGCGATGGCAGCCGCAGAGCTTGTCGAGTACGTGGCCAAGTCCCTCGTGGATGACCCCGATTCCGTGAAGGTCGAGGTCGTGCGCGGCGAGGAGGGAACCATCATCGAGCTGCACGTGGCCGAGTCCGACATGGGCAAGGTCATCGGGCGCAACGGCAGCGTCGCCAAGGCGCTGCGGACGCTGCTCAAGGTGACGTCCGCCCGCACGGGCGAGCCGGTCAGCCTCGAGATCGTCTGAGGGGGCCATCCTGGCTCCCTCGAACACGTCTCACGCCGGAGGCCCCGCGTCGGGTGGCGGCGAGCCCACACGCCTCGTCGTCGCGCTCGTCCGCGGGTTCCGCGGGCTGCGCGGGCACGTCCGCGTGGAGCTGCTCACGGACCGCCCGGAAGACCGCCTGGTCCCGGGCGTCGCCCTCTACCTGGAGGGCACGCAGGAGAAGCTGACCATCTCGGAGGCCTCGCCCGTACCGGACGGTCGCGGCTGGTGGCTGACGTTCCGCGAGATCCCGGACCGGAACGCCGCGGAGCGGCTGCGGGACGTCTACCTCGAGATCGACGCCCCAGACGAGCCGCGCGAGCCGGGCCTCTGGTTCTTCCACGAGCTGGAGGGCCTGAACGTCCGCGCCGCGTCCGGCGAGGAGCTTGGCACGATCGTGGAGATCTACCGAGCCGGCGGTGCCGAGGTGTTCGTGGTCCGCGGTCCACGTGGTGAGCTGGACGTGCCCGGAGTGCGCGGGATCGTGACCGAGCTGGCGCCCGACCGCGGCGAGATGATCGTGGACCTCGACGCGCTGGCGCTCGATGCCCGACCGGTCGAGGACGACGACTACGTCCGGCCGCGCGACCGCAAGCCGAAGAAGAAGCCGAAACCCCCGAAGCCGCGCCCGGTGGCCGCCGCTCCCGGAACGGACGGGGTGCCCCGGCCGAAGGCCCGCCCACCCGCCCCGGCGGGATCGGACGACGCCAGCCCGACGGGCTGATGCCGCTCGAGATCGACGTCCTCACCCTCTTCCCGCCGATGGTCGAGGGGCCCCTGCGGGAGAGCATCCCGGGCCGCATCCTGGAGCGCGGCCTTGCCCAGGTCCGCGTCCGCGACCTGCGCCAGTGGGGCATGGGCCGCCACCGCGCCGTGGACGACTACACGTATGGTGGCGGGGCCGGGATGGTCCTGCGACCGGAGCCCGTCGCGGAGGCGCTCACGGAGCTTCGCCGGCCGGACTCATTGGTGATCCTCGTGGACCCGGCGGGGGAGCCGTTCCGCCAGGCCGTAGCCCAGGACCTCGCCGCGGCCACGCACCTCGTCTTCCTGTGCCCGCGCTACGAGGGCATCGACGAGCGGATCCGGTCGATGGTGGATCGCGAGATCTCGATCGGGGACTACGTGCTGACGGGCGGCGAGCTGGCGGCGCTCGTGATCGTGGATGCCGTCCTGCGGCTGCTCCCGGGCGCCATCGACGCGGCCTCGACCTCCGAGGAGTCATTCGCCGACGGCCTGCTGGAGTACCCGCAGTACACACGTCCGGCAACCTTCGAGGGCGTGTCCGTGCCTCCTGTCCTCGTGTCCGGCCATCACGAGGAGGTCCGGA
Organism: uncultured Chloroflexia bacterium; assembly: GCA_963766735.1. Taxonomy (GTDB): domain Bacteria; phylum Chloroflexota; class Limnocylindria; order Limnocylindrales; family CSP1-4; genus CAIXZV01. The sequence continues at coordinate 189,744 of CAVYBU010000007.1, read as the reverse complement.
AGTGGCGCCTGCGCGAGTCCCTGCGCAGGACGCTGGAGCGGCGGCCGGACCTGCTGGAGGATCGGCCCTTGAGCAAGGAGGAGCAGCAGGTGCTCGACGCGCTCCGCGAACCCGCCGCCGACGGAGCGGAGGGCGATCCAGCCTGAGTCGTCAGCGTCCCGAATCTGGCCCGCAGGGACGCGGATCTGACACGCGGGCCGGTGCCGTGCTATCCTCCGCCGTCGCGCGTGCCTTTCCCCGGCCGCCGTCCCGGATCCCGAGACCCCGCGGCCGACGCTGCTGACGAACCGACAAGGACCCAACACCCGTGAACGTGCTGAACGAGATCGTCCAGGACCAGATCCGCACCGACCTCCCGGTGATCACGCCCGGTGACACCGTGAAGGTGGCCGCCAAGGTCGTCGAGGGCACCCGCGAGCGCGTGCAGGTCTTCGAAGGCCTCGTGATGCGGATGCGCAACAGCGGGATCGCGTCCACGATCACCGTTCGCCGCATCGCCTCCGGGGTCGGCGTGGAGCGCACCTTCAAGCTGAACAGCCCGCGGATCGAGCGGATCGAGGTCGTACGCCACGGTCAGGTTCGTCGCGCCAAGCTGTACTTCCTGCGCAACCGCGTCGGCAAGGCAGCGACCACGCTCCGCGAACGACGCTAGCTCCCGGCCGAGGCCATCGGCCGCGCGACCCGAACGACCCCCGTCGCGCACGGGGGTCGCTTCATGTCCGGAGCCACCGCGGGTCGCGCGGTTCGCGGCCTCAGACCCGCCCTCCCTGCACTCTCCGGTTTGCCTCGCACACGAGGACCACGAACTCCGTCGACCCCATCACCTCGGGCGCACTGCCAAACCGTGAGACTTCGGTGAAACCGGCGCCCGACCAGGCACGGAGGGCACGCCGGTTGCCTGCGGCGATCGTTACCCGAAGCTGGCGAGGTTCGAAGGTCTCCGTGGCGTAGGCGACAACTGCCGCGATGAATTGGTGACCGTCGCCGGATCCAGTTCGGGACGGCTTCACGCCGAGTCCCATGTCAAGGCCTTCGCCCTCGTAGTCGCCGCCGGGAACCTGGGCGTCCCGACCGAACGTGCAATACCCGACGACGTCGTCCCCGTCGACGAGCACGTGGCAGTGGATATCGGATCCCAGGAAGTAGTCCACCGCGTCGTCCGGATCCATCCTGGTGTCGTACACGTCGTACGGCGGGTCGTAGCTCCATGCCGCGAACTCCCGGACATCCGCGTCCGTCGCAGGCCTCACCCTGATGGGCATCGCATCTCCCGTCGTGACGAGCGCCTCAGGCACCCAGGGAACAGGATCACACGAGCGACTCGTTGTCGTCGGGTGACAGCCCGCGGTCGTCCGGAGCCACATCCGGACAGCAGCCGTCTGGCCGCGCTCCCATCGGGAGCCACATCACGGAGCTGCGGCGCTGCCCCTCCCCGCGGTCATTCATGGCAGCGAGGTGCTCCGCCACCTCGGGCGTCATCGCCTCGGTGGTGAACAGCGCCCGCTGCCGCTCCACGTCCCCGATTTGGGGCCCTGGGCGGCCGCGGGTCCGGTCGGTCGGACGCCAGGTGGGCCGGACGACGCAGAGCGCGGCCCATGCCGGTTCGGACCCGACCGTGAATGGCGCGCGGCGCGGTACGCTGTCCGGCGATGACCATCATCGTCCCGAGCCTTCGCTGGGAGCGCCCGTTGTGGCGCGACGGCGCCATGCGGGTCGTGGGCGTGGACGAGGTGGGAGTGGCGCCGACGTGCGGTGCCGTTGTCGCGGCCGCCGTGATCATGCCGCCCAACTGCCGCCGCATCCCCGGCGTCCGTGACTCCAAGACCCTCTCGGCGGCGCAGCGGGAGCGTCTGTCGCCCGTGATCCGTCGTCGCGCCATCGCCGTGGGCGTGGGGGCAGCGTCGGTCGCCGATATCGACCGGCTGAACATCTACCACGCCACCCACCTGGCGATGCGCCGGGCGATCGAGCGCCTGGGCGACCACGATCATGTCCTCGTTGACGGCCTGCGCATCGCCGGCTTCGAGCGCGAGGTCGGTCCGTACACCGCGATCGTCAACGGTGATGCCCTCGTGTACTCGATCGCGTGCGCGTCCGTCGTGGCGAAGACGGTGCGGGACCGGATGATGACCCGCCTGGCGCAGCGTTACCCGGAATATGGCTGGGAACGGAACTCCGGGTACGCGACCCAGGAGCACCGCGATGCAATCCGTGCACACGGCCTGACTCCGCATCATCGGCGGAGCTTCCAGGCCCTCCGGGTCCTGGTCGCCGGCGACCAGCTCTCCATGTTCGAGGGCGCAGGCCGCGAGGCCGACGTCGAGGTTGTCGCAGGCGATGTCGACGCGTTGGCCGAGGAGGCGTTCGCAGCCCCCGGATGACCCGGGCATGTCGTTTCCTGGCATCGAGCCGTCGCTCAGCCAGAAGGGAACCGGGCGCCCGCCCACAGGGGAACTGGGCATCCGGCAGCAGGTCTCCGGGAGAGATAAGCGGCCGATGATCGCCTGCGCGCATCCTGCGCTGATGCATCGGAAGGCATCCACGGACGCGCAGCGGAGTGGCGACGCGGGCGAGCGGCTGGTCGCCGCCCGACTAGAGGCGTCCGGCTGGACGATCCTCGCCAGGAACGTGCGCCTGGGCCGGGACGAGCTGGATCTCGTCGCGATCGATCCCGGTCCGCCGCCGGCGCTCGTCGTGCTGGAGGTCCGCCGGCGCGGACGCCGCGACTTCGGGCTGGCCGAGGAGACGCTGGACTACCGGAAGCGCACGGCCCTGCGACGGGGCGTCGGTGCCCTGCTCGCCTCCGGCACGTTGCCCGATGGCCGCCCGCTGCCGTCGAGCCCCATCCGGGTGGACCTGGTGGCGGTCGACCGCAGGGAGGACGGGCGGCTCAGCCTCCGCCACCACCGGGCGATCCGCCTCTAGATCGGGGTCGCTCCCGTCGGGGCCATGCAGCCCCTGTGCTACACTCCCGCCCGCCGTGACCCGGGTCGCGGCGTTCGTCAACGCCCGTCCGGCACCGCCGGCACGGAGCACACACGCGGATCCGTGCCCGATCGGGACGGTGCCGTACCGGCAGCGCCAGGTGGCCACGCCGGCGGCCCCCGACGGGGATCCGCGGAGGCAAAGAACCGCAGGAGGTCACGCGTGCCCACCGCATCGATGCGCCAGTTGCTTGAGGCCGGCGTCCACTTCGGACACCAGACTCGCCGCTGGAACCCCAAGATGAAGCCGTTCATCTTCGCGGAGCGCAACGGTATCCACATCATCGACCTGGCGCAGACTGTCAAGCGCCTTGACCTGGCGCTCGAGTTCGTCACCGAGACCGTCGCCCGCGGCGAGACCGTCCTGTTCGTCGGCACCAAGAAGCAGGCGCAGGAGCCGGTCATGCAGGAGGCGATCCGCGCCGGCCAGCCGTACGTCACGAAGCGCTGGCTCGGTGGCATGATGACCAACTTCATCACCATCCGGAAGCGCATCGGCCTGCTCGACCAGCTCGAGGCCCGCCAGCTCGCCGGCGACTTCGACCGCCTCCCGAAGAAGGAGGCCGCTGGCCTGACGGAGACCCTGAACAAGCTGGAGGCCACGCTCGGCGGGATCCGCAAGATGAAGCGCCAGCCAGGCGCCATCTTCATCGTTGACCCGCACCGCGAGCGCATCGCTGTCACGGAGGCGAACAAGCTCGAGATCCCGGTCGTCGGCACCGGCGACACCAACGTGGACCCGGACGAGCTCGCCTACATCATCCCGGCCAACGACGACGCGATCCGCTCGATCCGTCTGCTCTGCCAGCTCGTGGCGGACGCTGCCATCGAGGGTGCGCGCCAGCGGGCGGCGCACGCCTCGTCCGAGCAGGAGGCCCCCGAGCCGCAGATGGCCGACGAGCCGGCGTTCGACGAAGCCGCAGCAGCCGACCTGGTTGCCCAGCTTGCGGCCGGAGGCACGCTCTCGTTCAACCCGGACATGGACGACGACCTCCTCCCCGGCGCGCCAACGGCGGCCGAGGCAGTCGAGACCCCGGCAGCCGAGATCCCCGCCGCCGAGGAACCGAAGACCCCGGCAGTCGAGACCCCCGCCGAGACACCGCCGCCGCGGCACCAAGACCCCGGCACCGAAAACCCCGGCAGCCGAGATCCCCGCCGCCGAGGAACCGAAAACCCCGGCAGCCAAGACCCCGGCAGTCGAGACCCCCGCCGAGACACCGCCGCCGCGGCAGCCAAGACCCCGGCACCGAAAACCCCGGCAGCCGAGATCCCCGCCGCCGAGGAACCGAAAACCCCGGCAGCCGAATGAGACCCGCTCGGGATCGCGGCGACGCTGCGGAACCGGGCTCCATCGGGCGGCGGCCGCACGGGGCGGCGCCGGCCCCTCGCATCATCCCGCGCGCGCCCTGAGCCCGCGCCCAAGGATCACAGGAGCATCACGTCGATGGCGATCACGGCCGAGGCCGTCAAGGAGCTGCGCGAGCGAACCGGCGCCGGCTTCATGGACTGCAAGCGAGCGCTCGAGGAGACCGGTGGCAACATGGACGAGGCAGTCGCGCGGTTGCGCGAGGCAGGCCTCGCCGCAGCCGCCAAGAAGGCGGGGCGTGACGCTCGCGAGGGCCTCGTCAGCAGCTACATCCACACAGGCGGTCGCGTCGGTGTCCTGATCGAGGTCAACTGCGAGACGGACTTCGTCGCGCGCACGGACGAGTTCCAGAAGCTCGTCCGAGACCTCGCGATGCAGGTTGCCGGGCTCGCGCCCATCTACGTCGACATCGACGGGATCCCGGCCGATGCCGTCGAGGCAAGGAAGGCTGCCCTGCTTGCCGACGAGGGCGTGCAGGCAAAGCCGGAGGCCATCCGCGAGAAGATCGTCGATGGACAGATGCAGAAGTGGTACCGCGAGGTCTGCCTGCTGGAGCAGCCGTTCCGCGACGAGGATCGGACCGTCCGGGCTCTCGTGACGGAGAAGATCGCCACGATCGGCGAGAACATCCGTGTTCGCCGGTTCGTGCGCTTCGCGCTCGGGGAGGAGCTGTGACGGTGCCCGGCCGCGGGACGGTTGAGGGCGAGGGGCCGGTTGCGGTCCCCGCCGACGGCCGGCTCCGCTACCGCCGGATCCTGCTCAAGCTGTCCGGCGAAGCGCTGCTCGGGGAGCGCCAGTACGGCGTGGACCCCGGGTTCTGCGCGTTTATCGCCCACCAGATTGCCGAGGTGCACGCCCAGGGCGTGGAGATCGGGATCGTCGTGGGGGGCGGCAACATCTTCCGAGGGCTCGCAGCGTCTGCCAAGGGCATGGACCGGGCCACGGGCGACTACATCGGCATGCTGGCGACCGTGATGAACGGCCTCGCCCTGCAGGACGCGATCGAACGTGCGGGCATGCCCGTCCGCGTCATGAGCGCCATCGCGATGAACGAGATCGCGGAGCCGTACATTCGACGGCGGGCGGTCCGCCACCTCGAGAAGGGCCGGGTGACGATCTTCGTCGCCGGGACCGGCAACCCGTACTTCACCACCGATACGGCCGCCGCCCTGCGGGCAGTCGAGATCGGCGCCGAGGTGCTGCTCAAGGCGACGAGGGTGGATGGTGTCTATGATGCGGATCCGATGAAGGACCCGTCGGCGACCCGCTACGAGCGCCTGGGCTACCAGGACCTCCTGCGCGACCAGCTCAAGGTGCTGGACGCAGCCGCGGTGTCGCTGTGTCTCGAGAACGACCTGCCGATCGTCGTTTTCGATCTCAATGCCCCGGATAACATCACGAGGGTGGCCCGCGGGGACCGTGTCGGCACCCTTATCTCCGCCCAGACCGGAGGTGTCACGGCATGACCAGCGAGATCCTTGCCGGAGCAGAACGGAAGATGCTCCGGGCCGTGGAGGTCATGGAACGTGACTTCCATGGCATCCGCACAGGGCGCGCCTCGACGGCGCTGGTGGAGCGCCTGACCGTTGATTACTACGGCACCCAGACGCCGCTCAACCAGGTCGCCTCCATCAGTGTCCCGGAGGCACACCAGATCGTCATCCAGCCATGGGATCGATCGGTCCTCGGGGCCATCGAGAAGACGATCCTCAAGAGCGACATCGGGCTGATGCCCAACGTGGACGGCACCGTCGTCCGCCTCAACATCCCGCCGCTCACCGAGGAGCGTCGCAAGGACATCGTCAAGAGCGTCCACAAGCGGATGGAGGAGGCGAGGGTCGAGATCCGCAATCTCCGACGCGATGCCGCCGACCACCTCAAGAAGGAGGAGCGTGACGGCACCGTCGGTGCCGACGACGCGCACCGTGCGCTCGATCAGCTCCAGAAGATCACCGACCGCATCATCGCGGACGTCGACCGGCTCGGCGCCGTCAAGGAGCAGGAGGTCCTCGAGGTCTAGTGGCTCAGGCGCCGCTCGATCGTCCGTTCGCTCGACCGACCGACGCCCCACCCCTCGCGCACGAACCCGTGGGTGAGATCGGGGTGCCGGACCTCGACGCGCCTGCCGCGGAGGCGCCGCTCCTGCCGCCGGAGGACCTGCCCCGGCACGTCGCGATCATCATGGATGGCAACCGGCGCTGGGCCCGGGCGAAGGGCCTCACCGACTTCGAGGGCCATGCCGCCGGCGTGGAGGCGATCCGCGGGATCCTCCAGCATGCGGTGCGCCGGGGCGTCCCGATGCTGACGCTGTATGCGTTCAGCCGCGAGAACTGGGCTCGCTCCGACGACGAGGTCACGGGCCTGTTCGACCTCCTGGGCAGGGCGATTGCGGACGAGACCGACGAGCTCCGCTCACAGGGCGTGCGGGTGCGCCTGCTCGGCCGCCTGGGCGAGCTCCCCGACGAGACCCGTTCCCTGATCGAGGGTGCGCTCGACAGGACGGCCGAGGGAACGCGACTCAACCTCAACATTGCCTGGAACTACGCCGGCCGGACGGAGCTGGTGGATGCCTTCCGCCGGATCATGGCCGCCGGGGTACCGCCGGAGGAGGTTGACGAGCGCGCCATCTCCGACGCCCTCTACACGAGCGGCCTTCCCGATCCGGACATGGTGATCCGGACGGGTGACGAGCAGCGGATCAGCAACTTCCTCATCTGGCAGTCGGCCTACGCGGAGCTGGTGTTCAGCGAGCGCCTGTGGCCGGACTTTGGACCCGACGCGTTCGATGCCGCGCTCCTCGAGTTCGCCCGGCGCACGCGCCGGTTCGGGCGCTAGGGCTGCCCGGTGCTCAGAACCCGAGCTCTCTCGGCGATCATCATGGTGCCGGTCCTCGTCGTGCCGCTGATCATCGGCCTGCCTGCGATCGCCGCCCTCCTCGTCCTCGTGGCGCTGCTCGGCGGGCTGGAGGCGTTCCGGCTGCTCAAGGCCGCGGGCTACCCGTCGCTGGCCCTGTACGGCACGGCGCTCGCGATGGCCATCGTCCTTGAGGCCGCCTTCCACCCGCTCGGCGAGAAGGGCATCCTGCTGGTCGGTGTGGGTGTCGTGCTCGCCGGCATCGGGGCGATGGGCCGGGAGGACCCGCGTGACGGGCTGGTCGCCTGGTTCGCCACTGTATTCGGCGCCATCTACGTCGGGCTCATCGCGTTCGTGCTCCACGTGGCCAACATGGGCCCCGCGATCCCGGCCGGCGCACCGTTCGCCGCTCTCAGTTCCGCCCAAGGCTGGATCGTGCTGCTCGTGCTTGGTGTCTGGAGCTACGACACCGGTGCGTACCTCGTCGGGAGCCAGATCGGGCGCCACAAGTTCATGACCCACATCTCGCCCGCCAAGTCCGTGGAGGGCCTGGTGGGTGGGCTGGTGGCCACCACGATCGTGACCTGCCTGATGCTGGCCGCCCTCGGGCAGGCGTGGTTTGGCGGTCTCATCCTGGGGCCGCTCCTGGGCCTGGCAGCCCAGATGGGTGATCTCGCGGAGTCGATGATCAAGCGGGCAGCCGGGGCCAAGGACTCGGGGACGCTGATCCCGGGCCACGGCGGCATCCTGGACCGCATCGACTCCTTCCTGTTCGCCGGACCCGTGGTCGCGCTGTACGTCCTGGTGCTCGTTGGCTGACGGGGAACGCATCGGCGTCGCGCTGCTCGGTTCGACGGGGAGCATCGGGCGGCAGTCGGTGGAGGTGCTGGAGCAGCACGCGGATCGGTTCCGTGTCGTCGCATTGGCGACGGGACGGAATGCCGCGGAGCTCGAGGTGCAGGCGGCCCGGCTGCGACCGGCTGCTGTCGCGTTGGCCGACGAGCAGACCGGGCTCGACCTCCCGTCCGGCACGTTGCGCGAGCGCGGCGACGACGCCCTGGAGGTCCTCGCGACGCGGGACGACGTGGACATCGTCGTGATCGGGTCGGGCGGCATCGTGTCGTTGCGGCCGGTGCTGGCGGCCCTGCGAGCCGGCAAGGTCGTCGCGACCGCGAACAAGGAGACGCTGGTCGCCGGCGGCCACCTGGTGATGGCCGAGGCCTCGCGCCTGGCGGCGGAGCGCGCCGCCCTGGATCCCCGGGATCCCCTGGCGACGCCTCTCGCCTGGCTCCGACCCATCGACTCCGAGCATTCGGCAATCTGGCAGTGCCTGGTCGGTGAACCGCGAGCAGGGATCGCGCGCCTGGTGCTCACTGCCTCCGGCGGGCCGTTTCTCGACAGCCCGTCGGACCAGCTGGCGGACGTCACCGCCGCCCAGGCCCTGAGGCACCCGACCTGGACCATGGGCGCCAAGATCACCATCGACTCCGCGACCCTCGCCAACAAGGGCCTGGAGGTCATCGAAGCGCACTGGCTGTACGATGTCGACTACGACGCCATCGACGTCGTCGTGCACCCGCAGAGCGTGGTGCACTCCGCCGTCCAGTTCATCGACGGCTCGCTGAAGGCACAGCTGGGTACCCCCGACATGCGTCTCCCGATTCAGTACGCCCTGACCCACCCGGAACGTCTCGCGTCCCCGACGCCTGCCCCGGACCTCGTCGCGGTGGGCAGGCTCGACTTCCGCGCTCCCGACGAGACCCGCTTTCCGGCGCTGCGGATCGCCCGTGACGCCGGCCGGGTTGGCAGCCGTGCTTCGGCCGCGCTGATCGCCGCCGACGAAGTGGCCGTGTCCCGCTTCCTGGACGGAACGCTCGACTTTCCCGGCATCCCACTGCTGCTGGAGGCGGCCGTGCGCCGCTACGGCGAGGGCCCCGACCAGGTGCCGGACGTGACGGCACTCGTCGCGCTCGACCACGAGGTGCGCGCCGCCTTCGCGACCGGCCCGGTGAGGGGATGAGCGCCCTGTTCGACGTTGCCGTCAGCGTCGTGCTGTTCATCCTCGTCCTGGGTGGTCTCGTCCTCGTCCACGAGCTCGGCCACTTCGTCACCGCGAGACTCGCCAGGGTGAGGGTCCTGGAGTTCGGGATCGGGTTTCCCCCGCGCGCGAAGTCCCTCGGCCGGGGCGGGGTCTCGGCGGAGGACACGGAGTCGTACCGGTTGCGGCGAGCCGACGCCATCGGGCAGGCACAGGGCGATCCGGAGCGGCTCGAGGCGATCCTCGAATCGCCGGAGGACCCCCCCGGCACGCTGTACACCCTCAACTGGCTGCCGATCGGCGGCTTCGTCAAGCTCGAGGACGAGAACGGCGGCGACAGTGGCGACCCCCGATCCTTCGGGCGGGCGAGGCTCTCGACGAAGCTGGTGATCCTCGTCGCCGGCGTGGCGATGAACCTCCTGGTCTCGTTCGTGATCTTCACGGGGATCGCGCTGGTCGGCGAGCCCGCCCTGGGCGTGACCTTCTCGGAGATCGTGGTCGGCTCGCCGGCCGAGGGCGCCGGGCTCCAGGCGGGCGACACCCTCACCAGCATCAACGGAGTGCGGTACTCGGTCTTCGATCAGCAGTTCCCGACCGACGATCTGCGGGCCCTTGCCGGCCAGACGGTCGTGCTGGGGATCCTCCACGCGGATGGGTCGTCCGAGGAGGTCACCGTCACTCTCCGGATCCCGGCGTCACCCGACGAGGGTGCGCTCGGCGTCGGCGGGCTGGCGGGCACACAGCTGGAGGACATCAGGTACGGGCTCGGCGACGCGGTCGCCGTTGGCGCGGAGCGGACAGCCCAAGCCTTCGGCATGATCCTGGACGGGCTGGGCAAGATCGGCAGATCGATCGTCACGGACCCGACCTCGGCCCCCCCGGCATCCGGCCCGGTGGGCATCGCGGGCCAGCTCTCGAGCGTCCTCGCGGACCTCGGTCCGCTGTACCTCTTCTACTTGATCGGGATCCTGTCCGCGAACCTCGCCCTGGTGAACGCTCTGCCGTTCCCGCCGCTCGACGGGGGCCGGATGCTGATGCTGGTGCTCAAAGCGCTGCCCGGCGGCAACCGGATCTCGCTCCGGGCGGAGCAGCTGACGTACGCGGTGGGGTTCGTGTTCCTGTTCGCATTCCTGATCTGGATCACGGTGTTCGATGTGATCCGGCAGGTCGGAGGCGGCACCCCATGACCTCTCCGGACGCGCTGCGGCCCGTCCGGAGGCCGACCGTGTCGGTGGACGTCGGCGGTGTCCTGGTCGGGTCCGCCCACCCGGTGGTCGTCCAGTCCATGACCAACACGGACACGGCGGACCCGGACGGCACGGCCATCCAGGTGGCCCGGCTCGCCCACGCGGGCTCCCAGATGGTGCGCGTGACGGTCAATACCGAGGAGGCTGCGGCAGCCGTCCCGGACATGATCCGCATGGTCCGCGACAACCTCGGGGTGGACGTCCCCGTCATCGGGGACTTCCACTACAACGGACACCTGCTGCTGGCGCACTACCCGGCGATGGCGGCCGCGCTCGCGAAGTACCGGATCAATCCTGGCAACGTCGGGACGAAGCGTCACGACGAGAACTTCCAGACGATCGTCCGGGCGGCGGTCGAGCATGACAAGCCGGTCCGCATCGGGGTGAACTGGGGCTCGCTGGACCAGCAGCTGCTCACCGACCTGATGGAGGCCAATGCCGGCGCGGCCTCCCCCCGGGACGCCCGCGACGTGATGATCGACGCGATGATCGAGTCGGCGATGCGCTCCGCCGAGCTCGCCGAGGAGACCGGCCTGCGGCACGATCGGATCATCCTGTCGGCCAAGGTCTCCGGAGTCCGGGACCTCGTCGACACGTACCGGCGCCTCGCGCCGCGCTCCGACTACCCCCTCCACCTGGGTCTCACCGAGGCCGGGATGGGCATGAAGGGCATCGTGGCGAGCACCGCCGGCCTCGCGATCCTGCTCAACGAGGGGATCGGGGACACGATCCGCGTCTCTCTGACGCCGGAGCCCGGCGCCGGTCGCGAGCTTGAGGTGGAGGTCGCGCAGCAGGTGCTCCAGTCGATGGGCCTGCGCTCCTTCCTGCCCCAGGTGTCAGCCTGTCCTGGTTGCGGCCGCACGACGTCCACCTTCTTCCAGGAGATGGCCCAGGACATCACCAACCACATCAAGGCCCGGATGCCCGAGTGGAGCGAGACCCACGCAGGCGTCGAGGACATGAGCGTCGCGGTGATGGGCTGCGTGGTCAACGGGCCCGGCGAGAGCAAGCACGCGGACATCGGGATCAGCCTCCCGGGCACGTTCGAGGCTCCGGTCGCCCCCGTGTTCGTGGATGGGAAGCTCGACCGGACCCTCCGCGGCGATCACATCGTGGCCGAGTTCATCGACCTCCTCGAGGGTTACGTGGACCGGCGGTACGGGGCCAGGGCCGAGCGCGCATAGGGTCGCCGGACGGGCCACTTTGGTGGCGGTCCACGGGGCCGGGTGTATACTCGCGCCCAATTGCGAGAGGCCGCCTCCGAGCGTGGGTGACCAACCCACGTTTCTTTGTGTCGGGGGCGTGTCGCAAGATCGGCCATACAGCAGGGAGGCGCATGATGAGTCGCGACTTCGTCGGTGCGCTCCTTCAGCTCAACGCCGAGAAGCAGGTTCCCCAGGAGGCGCTGATCCGCGCCGTCGAGGAGGGGATCCAGGCCGCCTACCGGCGCGTCGCCGGTGAGGAGGACATCTTCGTCCACATCGAACCCGCAAGCGGTGAGATCCGCGTGGTCCGCGGGCGCTACGTCGTGGACGAGGTCGAGGATCCCTCCGTCCAGGTGACGGTGGACGAAGCCCGGGAAACGCGCCCTGACGCGCGTGCTGGCGAGGTCCTCGAGCTGGAGCAGCTTGACGCGGACCACTTCGGCCGCATCGGAGCCCAGACCGCGAAGCAGATCATCCTTCAGCGGATGCGGGAGGTCGAGCGCGATCAGGTGTTCGACCAGTTCGCGAGCCGTGAAGGCGAGCTGATCACCGGGTCCGTGAGCCGGGTGGAGCCGCGGGCCATCATCCTGGACGTGGGCAAGGGCGTCGAGGCGGTGCTGGCGACCACCGAGCAGAGCCCGCTCGAGCACTACCGGATCGGCCAGCCCATCAAGGCGTTCGTCCTCGAGGTGCGCAGATCCGCCCGCGGGCCGCAGATCATGGTGTCGCGGACACACAAGGGCTTCCTCCGGCGGCTGTTCGAGATGGAGGTTCCCGAGATCCACGCCGGGACGGTGGAGATCAAGGCGATCGCCCGCGAGGCGGGGAGCCGGTCGAAGATGGCCGTCTCGTCGCGCCAGGAGGGGCTCGACCCGGTCGGCGCAACCGTGGGCCAGCGCGGCGCGCGGGTGCAGGCGGTCGTGGCGGAGCTGGCGGGCGAGAAGATCGACGTCATTCCCTGGAACGACGACCAGTCCGTGTTCGTCGCCAATGCGTTGTCGCCGGCTCAGGTTCTCGGGGTGACGATCGACGAGGAGAACCGGATCGCGACGGTCATCGTGCCCGAGCGAATGCTGTCGCTGGCGATCGGCCGTGAGGGCCAGAACGCGCGCCTTGCGGCCAGGCTGACCGGCTGGCGCATCGACATCCGGAGTGACGCGGTGGTGGTCGAGGCCGACGCCGCACCGCTTGAGGTTGATGGACCGGTGTCAGGTTCGGCCGAGCCGACTGCCGCCGCCGAGCCGACTGCCGCCGCCGAGCCGACTGCCGCCGCCGAGCCGACTGCCGCCGCCGAGCCGACTGCCGCCGTGGCCGCACCCGAGGCCATGGCCGCCCTGGACGCGGCACCCGCGACCCCGGCCGAGGCCCCGGCCGAACAGGCCCCGCCCGCGGCCGACACCGCGACCGTTCCTGCCAAGCGTTCGCGCAAGAAGGCATCCGGGGAGGTGTCGTCGTAGGCCCGGTCGTGGCTGCTGGAACGCGGCCTGCTCCGCCTCGTCGGCTCCCGGAGCGGAGTTGTGTTGCCTGCCGTGCCACGCGCCCCAAGCGGGACCTGGTTCGGGTCGTCCGAGCCCCCGACGGCTCCGTGACACTGGATCACTCGGGGCGTGCCCCCGGACGAGGCGCCTACCTCTGCCGGGACGCGACGTGCTGGGACGTCGCGGGCCGCAAGCGAGCCATCGAACATGCCCTCAAGACGGCAGTGCCGCCGGGCGTTGCTGCCATCCTCGCGGCCGGGCCCGACGCCCCCGCCACCACCACATCCCCCGCGCGGGCCGACAGCCCGCGACCCTCCCCCAACCCCGACACGATGCCCCGAGGAGAAGCCCATGGCCAGGAGTAGGAGCGGCACGCGCGGCCGTCGCGGTCCGCGCAAGCCCCCGCGTCGTGCGGGCGGCCCGTTTGTTCCGGGCGGCGTTGCCGTCGTCGATCCCGCGGAGCGCGGCGCGATCGAGCTGCCCGCAACGATCACCGTCAAGGACCTTGCCGAGGTCCTCGCCGTCAGCCCCGCGGACATCATCCGGGAGCTCATCAAGAGCGGCATCTTCGCGACCATCAACCAGCTGATCGACCGCGACACAGCGTCGCTCGTTGCCGAGGAGCTTGGGTTCCAGGTTGCGGAAGCCAACGCCGAAGCGGATTCGGATGAGGACGAGGGCGGTGTGCCGGCCGAGGCGGCCAAGGAGGTCCTGTTCGAGGAGGCGGATGACGAGAACCTCATCCCGCGTGCGCCGATCGTGACCGTCATGGGCCACGTCGACCACGGCAAGACGAGCCTGCTCGATGCCCTGCGTTCGACCACCGTCGCGGCGGGGGAGCGGGGCGGCATCACCCAGCACATCGGCGCGTCCGAGGTCACCACGAAGGACGGCAAGCGTCTCGTCTTCCTGGACACCCCGGGCCACGAGGCGTTCACGTCCATGCGCGCCCGCGGCGCCCGCGTCACCGACATCGCGGTGATCGTCGTGGCGGCGGACGACGGCGTCATGCCCCAGACCCTCGAGGCGATCAGCCACGCGAAGGCGGCGAAGGTCCCGCTGGTCATCGCGATGAACAAGATCGACAAGCCCGACAGCAACCCGGATCGCGTGAAGAACGAGCTCGCCGAGGCCGGCGTCCTCATCGAGGACTACGGCGGCGACACCCCGATGGTCCCCGTGTCGGCGAAGACCCGGGTGGGCCTCGAGGAGCTGCTGGAGATCATCCTGCTGGTTGCCGACCTCCAGGAGCTCAGGGCGAACCCGAAGCGCGCCGCGATCGGCACCATCATCGAGGCCCGCCTCGACAAGGGTCGTGGCCCGGTGGCCACGCTCATCGTTCAGACCGGGACCCTCCGCGTCGGCGACATCGTCGTGGCCGGCAACACGTTCGGCAAGGTCAAGGCGCTCGAGAACGCCTTGGGCAAGCGCGTGACCAAGGCAGGCCCCGCGTCCGCCGTCGTCATCCTCGGCCTGTCCGACGTCCCCGAGGCCGGCGACGTGCTGCGCGTGGTGGCCGACGAGAAGACCGCGCGTGCCCGGGTGGAGGCCCGCAAGATCGAGCAGGTCAACGCCGCGGGCGTCGGGTCGAGCCGCGCCACCCTCGAGGACCTGTACCGCCAGATCCAGGCCGGCCAGGCCAAGGAACTGCGGATGATCCTCAAGGCTGACGTGTCGGGCTCGCTGGGCGCCATCTCGCACTCGCTCCAGCAGCTGAGCACTGACGAGGTCAAGATCAACGTCCTGCTCGAAGCGGCCGGCGACATCACCGACAACGACATCATGCTGGCGACGGCATCGAATGCGATCGTGGTCGGGTTCAACACCGGCGTCACCGAGACGGCCCGTCGCGAGGCGGAATCCCAGGGAGTGGACGTCCGGATCTACGACATCATCTACAAGCTCACCGACGATATCGACGCCGCTCTCAAGGGCATGCTGGAGCCCGAGATCGTCGAGGTGATCGAGGGTCGTGCCGAGGTCCGCCAGATCTTCAAGGTGGGCAAGAGCACGGTCATCGCCGGCTGCTACGTCACCGACGGCCGCATCGTCCGGGCCGGGGGCATCCGCGTCTGGCGAGGCGGCAAGGTCGTCGCGACGGACAAGATGGACTCGCTGCGCCGCTTCCGGGACGACGTCCGCGAAGTTGCCGCGAACTTCGAGTGCGGCATCGGGCTCGCCGGGTACAACGACCTCGCCGAGGGCGACATCCTCGAGTGCTTCACGAACCAGGCGCGGAGCCGGGCGGGGGGCTGACGCTCCCCGTTCGACGGATGTCATGAGCCAGCGCACCGACCGGGTCGACGAGCTGCTCCGCCAGGAGATCGGCGCGCTCCTCGCCAAGGAGCTCGCCGACCCGCGGATCGGGTTCACCACGATCACCGACGTCGAGACCTCGCCGGATCTTCGCCACGCGAAGGTCTGGGTCAGCGTGATCGGCGGCAAGTCCGATCGCATCGAGACCGTTCGTGCCCTCCAGGCATCGATGGGCTTCGTCCGCCACGAGCTGGGCAAGAGCCTCCGGATCAAGCGGATCCCTGCACTTCACATCCATCTCGACGACTCCGCGGAGCGCGGAACCCGGCTGCTCCACCTGCTCGGGGAGCTCGAGGCCGGCGTTGACCCCCTGGAGGTCACGCCGTTCAACGAGTCCCTCCCGACGCCGGTCAAGCGTCTCCCGCACGAAGGAGATGCCGAGGATCCGCCGCAAGCCGAGGCCGTGGATGGCGCCGCCGATCTGGTGATCCCGGCGATGCCGGCCGCGAAGGTCCGATCGCAGCGGCGACCGAAGGGTCGCGGCCAGGGCGTGGACCGGACACCCGGAGGCGGGGCGCCTCGCGGCACCGGACGACGCCCCGGGACCCGTCGCGGATGACGGCCACGGTGGATCTGGCCGGGCTTGCCCTCGCGGCCGTCCCCGACGAGCTCGTGCTGCGCCTGCGCGGGGCGCGTCACGTTCTTGCGGTCAGCCATGAGAACCCCGACGCAGACACCCTGGGCGGCGTTCTGGGTATCTGCCTGCTCGTGGAGGCGCTCGGTGGCCGGGCGACGGCGATCAGCACGGATCCCGTTCCGCCGCTATACGCGTTCCTGCCGGGCATCGACCGGTTCCGCACCGATCCTGACCCGGACGAGGCGTACGACCTGCTGGTCCTGGCCGACTGCGCGAGCGCGGAGCGCGTCGGTGCGGTCGCAGCCCGGCACCCCGCGATCTTCTCTGGCGTCCCCCGGCTGAGCGTGGACCACCACGCGTCGAATGGGGGAGTGGGCCCGTCCGACTGGATCGACCCGGAGGCCGCCGCCACCTGCGAGATGGTGGCGCTGCTGGCTGTCCGTCTCGGCCTGCCCCTGGACCTGGGGGACGGGGCCCTGGCCGCGGGCCTCATGGCCGGTGTGGTCATGGACACCGCCACGTTCGCGCATCCGAATGCAACGCCGCGCACCCTCGCGGTCTCCGCGGCGCTGGTCGAGGCGGGCGCGCCGCTCTCGGACATCTCGCGCCTGCTCTACCGGACGAAGCCGGACACGCAGCTCCGGCTCTTCGGGCGCGTCCTGGACCGCCTGGAGACCTCCCCGGACGGGCTGGTCATCTGGTCCACGCTCCGGCTCGGGGACCTCGAGGCGACCGATGCGATCCCCGCTCACTCGGAGGGGATCATCGACCTGCTGGCGCAGGCCGAGACCGCCGAGGTCGCGATGTTGTTCAAGGAGGAAGGTGACGGGACGACCCGCCTCTCGGTCCGTACGAAACCGGGCGGTGTGGACGCTACGGTGCTGACGGGCACGTTTGGCGGCGGAGGACACGCGAGGGCTGCAGGCGCGACGGTCGGGCTGCCGCTCCAGGCGGCCATCGTCCGGGTTGGCGAGGTCGCGGACCGGCTGGCCGGCGAGGTCAGACGATGAGCCCGCGCGACAGGAGTGGTGGGCTCGATGGCGTCCTCGTCGTCGCCAAGCCCTCCGGCCCCACCTCGCACGACGTCGTGGCGCTCGTCCGGCGCCTGTCCTCCACGCGCCGCGTGGGCCACGGCGGAACCCTGGACCCATTTGCCGCGGGCGTGCTGCCCGTGTTTCTCGGTCGAGCGACGCGGCTGGTCGAGTATCACCTGGGGGCGTCCAAGGGCTACCGCGCGACGATCTGCTTCGGTGAGACCTCGACGACCGACGATCTCGATGGCGAACGGACGCCCATCGCGGGTCCGCCCGTGACCCGCGCCGAGGTGGAGGCCGGGCTGGCCGGAATGACCGGACCTCTCCGCCAGGTGCCGCCGGTCTACAGCGCGGTGCAGATCCAGGGTCGCCGCGCGTACCAGATGGCCCGGGCAGGGGAGGCGGTCGAGCTGGCGCCCAGGGACGTGACCATCCATGCGCTGACGCTCCTCGAATGGGACGAGGCGGATCCCGCGCGCCCGATGGCGATCGTCGACGTCTCATGCTCTGCCGGGACCTACGTCAGGGCGCTCGCCCGGGACCTGGGCGCGCGCCTGGAGACCGGCGCCTACCTGGGCGCGCTCGTGCGCACGTCCTCCGGGGGGTTCCGCCTCGAGGACGCCGTCTCGTTCGACACGCTGCGTGAGCACGCGGCCGATGGTCCGGCCGGGATCACCCGGGCCCTGCTCCCGATCGACGCGGGCCTCGAGGACCTCCCGCACGCGCCGGTCACCGACGACGAGATCCGGCGTCTCGGAGAAGGCCTGATCACCGCCCCGAAGACGCCCCTCGTGCTCCGCGACGCACCACTCGCACTGGCAGTCGGCCCGGACGGGCGCGTGGTCGCTGTCTGCCGGGCAGTTGCGGGAGCGCTCCACCCGCACAAGGTGCTGGCCGAGCGGCCGGCCGAGGGTGGCCGCCCGGTCCGCCGGACACCGGAACCGCAGGGGGTAGCCGGCGATCCTCCGCTGAGCAAGCCCGAGACCGAGTGACGATGCACGTTGCCCGGGGCCTGGAGCACATGCCGCGATCGACGGAGCCGATCTTCGTCGTGGTGGGGGTGTTCGACGGACTGCACCTGGGACACGCATACCTCCTGGAGCACCTTGTCGCCGAGGCGGCGCGTCGCAATGCGCGCCCCGTCGTCATCACCTTCGACCACCACCCCGACGAGATCATCACCGGTACTGCTCCGCCTCTCCTGTGCGACCCGGACGAACGGCTGGAGCGTCTCGCCGCCGCCGTCGTCGACACCACCGTCGTCGTCCACTTTGACCAGCTCCTGAGGCAAACCACGTACGACGCGTTTGTCGCGCTGATCGCCGACCGGGCGCCTGTCGCCGGGTTCCTCATGACGCCCGACGCCGCATTCGGGTACAGGCGCGAAGGCACTCCGGAGGCGCTTGCGCCGCTCGGAGCAGAGCTGGGGTTCGAGGTGGTCGTGGTTCCGCCGTTCGAGCTCGACGGACACCCGGTGCGCAGCAGCGAGGTCCGGACGGCGATCGCCGCGGGCGACGTCGCGCTGGCGGCGCATCTCCTTGGTCGAGCTCACTGCGTGGTCGGCCAGGCCGTCGACCCGGCATCCGGACCCGGTGCGCTGCTGCGGTTCCCGCTGCCGGTCGCGTTGCCGCCGAGTGGCACGTACCCGGTCGAGGTTGGACCTGTGCATGCAGGCTCGCCTGACGTGGCGATCATCGAGAACGGCTCCGTGCGACTGGTTGGCACGACGCCCGCGCCGTGGGTCAGGGTGGCATTTCCCGGAAGGGCCTGACTCGGATCGGCTCGACCGCCGGCGCGGCGCGGCGCTCGCCGACTTCAACGTCGATGGCCTGCTCGGCCTCGTCGAGGTCGGACTCGACGCGCCTGTGCGCCTGTGGCGGAGCGTCGGCGATGGCACGGCATCCGCTCCGGGCGCGATCGGAGGCTGGCTGGGCATCCGCATCAGCCAGCCGGGGCCCAACCGTGATGCGATCGGGTCCCTGCTGGAGGTTCGCCTCGGGGACCTGACGCTGCGCCGCGAGCTGACGGTCGGCGGTGGCCACATCGGCGGGCAGCTTGGCTGGGTGCATTTCGGGCTGGGGCCGGCCTCGAGCGCCGAGGTCCGCGTTGCCTGGCCGGACGGCGAGGTCGGGCCATGGATCGGCGTCGATGCAAACCAGTTCGTGACGCTCGAGTGGGGAGCCGGGGCCGCGCAATCCTGGGACCCGACCGAGGGCGGTCAGTGACGGCGAAGGGCCGGACCACGCCGGGCGGGCTCGGCGCGTTTGTACGTTCGCGGCGCGCCTGATATCCTCCGCCGGTCAAAGACAGGAAGAATCAGTCACGCCATCGTTCGTGTCGGAGGATCGAGTGCCGCTCGCGCGGGAGAAGAAGCAAGAGGTCATTGCCGCCTACGCCGTCCAGGACGGCGACACCGGCTCGCCCGAGGTCCAGATCGCGCTCCTGACGGAGCGGGTCCGGGACCTGACGGAGCACCTCCGCCGCTTCCCGAAGGACAACCATTCGCGCCGCGGTCTCCTCAAGCTCGTGGGTCAGCGTCGGCGCCTTCTCGCCTACCTGGTGAAGAAGGATGCCACCCGCTACCGGGCCGTCATCGGCTCGCTCGGTCTGCGCCGCTAGCACCTGCCGCATCGCGACCCCGGGAACATCCCGGGGTCGTTAGCATCCGGCCCTGCTGCAGGCGCACCCGATCCACCCGCCCCAGGTCGATACCTGCCTTCACGACCAAGGAGGTCGTTCACACGTGCCCACTCCCACCACGCTCGAGATCGAGTTCGGCGGTCGAACTCTCACGCTCGAAACCGGCAAGCTCGCCGGCCTCGCCGGAGGCGCAGTCACCCTGCGCTACGGCGACACACTCGTCCTCGGGACGGCCAACCGCAGCCAGCCGCGGCCCGGTCTCGACTTCTTCCCGCTCACCGTCGAGTTCGAAGAGCGGATGTACGCGGCCGGCAAGATCCCCGGCGGCTTCATCAAGCGCGAAGGCCGGATGTCGGAGGCCGCGACGCTCGCCGCACGGCTCACGGACCGCCCGATCCGCCCCCTGTTCCCCGAGGGCTACAAGGACGACGTCCAGGTCGTGATCACCGTCCTCTCGACGGACCAGGAGAACGACCCGGACATCCTCGGCACGATCGCGGCGTCGGCCGCGCTGTCGATCAGCGAGATCCCGTTCCAGGGTCCCGTCGGCACCGTGCGCGTCGGCCGGATCGGCGGCGAGTTCGTCCTCAACCCGACCTATACAGAGCTCCAGGAGTCCGAGCTCGACCTTGTCGTGTCCGGCACCCGTGACGCGATCATGATGGTCGAGGCGGGCGTCAAGATCCTCCCCGAGGACGTGATGGCCGAGGCGATCCTGTTCGCCCAGCGGTCCCTGCTGCCGCTCGTGGAGATCCAGGAGAAGCTCCGGGAGCTCGTGGGCAAGCCCAAGCTCGTCCCGTACCTCGAGCCCCTGACACACTCCGTGCTCACGTTCGCCGACATGGCGAAGGCGGGCGGCGAGTTCGTTGTCGTGGACGTCGAGACGACCGGCACGGATCCCAAGATGGCCGACCTCATCGAGGTGGCCGCGGTCCGCGTCAAGGGCGGCAAGATCACCGACCGCTGGTCCACGCTGGTGAACCCCGGCCGGCCGATCGTCGGCAACCAGATGCACGGCATCACCGACAAGGACGTCAAGGGAGCCCCGAGCCCGGCCGAGGCCGCGCGCAAGGCGCTCGAGTTCGTGGGCGGCGCGATGGTCGTGGGCCACTCCGTCGGCTTCGACATCGCCTTCCTGGAGGAGGCCCTCGGCGACGGAACCCGGATGCCCGCCGGCAGCTACCTCGACACGCTGGTCATCGCCCGTGAGGGCTACCCGGATCTCGAGAACTACAAGCTGGGTACCCTGGCCAAGTTCTTCGGCGTCGAGCTCAGCGAGAACCACCGCGCGCTGCCGGATGCCGAGGCGACCGCCAACCTGCTGATCTGGTTCGGCAACGACCTTCCCGGCCGCATTGAGACCCTCAAGGACGGCATCGCCACCGCCGTTCGCGCCACCCGCACCGACAAGGACGAGTCCGCTCGCCTGCTCGAGGCGGCCCGCCGCAACGCGCGGTTCAGCAAGAATCTGTTCGGTCTCGTCCAGAAGAAGACCGTCCGCGAGCTCGTCCTCCGCGAGGGCGTCCGGATGGACGGCCGCGCCACCGACGAGATCCGCCCGATCTCGGTCGAGGTTGGCCTCCTGCCGCGTGCGCATGGCTCCGGCCTGTTCACGCGTGGCCAGACCCAGGCGCTGACCGTCGCCACGCTAGGGCCGTCCTCGGACGTCCAGCGGATCGACACGATCAGCCCCGAGCTGTCCAAGCGCTACCTCCACCACTACAACTTCCCGCCCTACAGCACCGGCGAGAACAAGCCGATGCGCGGGCCGTCGCGACGTGACATCGGGCACGGCAACCTCGCCGCCCGGGCTCTCCTGCCGGTGCTCCCGACGCAGGAAGAGTTCCCGTACGTCATCCGCCTCGTGTCCGAGGTCGTGGCCGGCAACGGCTCGACATCGATGGCCTCAACCTGCGGCTCGACCCTCGCCCTGATGGACGCGGGCGTGCCGATCACCGCGCCGGTGGCCGGTGCGGCGATGGGCCTCGTCCTCGATGGCGACACGGGCAACTTCGTCGTCCTGACCGACATCCTCGGCAAGGAGGATTCGATCGGCGACATGGACTTCAAGGTCACCGGGACCACGGAGGGCATCACCGCCCTCCAGATGGACATCAAGGTCAAGGGCATCGACGAGCGGGTCATCCGTGAGGGCCTCAAGCAGGCGCTCGCCGCCCGTCTGTTCATCCTCGACAAGATGACCTCGGTCCTGCCCTCGGCGCGCGAGGAGATGTCCGAGTTCGCCCCCCGGATCATCACGATCAAGATCAACCCCGAGAAGATCCGCGAGATCATCGGCAAGGGTGGGTCCATGATCCGCAAGATCCAGGAGGAGACCGGCACCAACATCAACGTCGAGGACGACGGCACCGTGGAGATCGCGGCCGTCTCCGGCGAGAACTCGCGCAAGGCGATCACCTGGATCGAGAGCCTGACCCGCGACGTCGAGATCGGCGCCCTGTACCTGGGCAAGGTCACCCGCCTGATGACCTTCGGGTGCTTCGTCGAGATCCTGCCGGGCAGGGAAGGCCTCATCCGGATCGGCGAGCTCGCCGACTACCACGTGCCGTCCGTCGAGGACGTCGTGTCGGTTGGCGACGAGGTCATGGTTGTGGTCACCGAGATCGACCGCCAGGGAAGGGTCAACCTGTCCCGCAAGGCGGCGATGCAGCGGCACCTCGCCAAGTAGTCGTCGCAGCAACAAGCGCTCAGCAAGCGCCCCCGAGGCTCCGGCCACGGGGGCGCTTCTGCGTTCGGATCTCGTCTGGGCGCCGCCGCCCGGACCCTGCGTGGGCGCTGCCGTTCGATACCGGCGAGGGCGGCTGGCCCGGGGCCCGCTGATATACTCCGCCGGTGCCCGACAATCACCCGCTAGCAGGTCGGACCGTGCCTGGAACCTCACCCGAACCGCTCACCGTGGCCGTCGTTGGAGCGACCGGCGCAGTCGGTCGGACGATGATCCGGGTCCTTCTCGAGAAGCGGCTTCCGTACACCGACCTCCGCCTCTTCGCCTCGTCCCGATCCGCGGGCTCCACGATGACCGTGGCCGGTCGCGAGATCCCCGTGGAGCTGGCCACCCCCGACGCGTTCGAGGGCGTCGATATCGCGCTGTTCAGCGCCGGTGGGGGCACCTCGAAGGAGCTCGCGCCCGAGGCCGCGAAGCGGGGCACGACGGTCATCGACAACTCCAGCGCGTGGCGCATGGACCCGGCCGTTCCGCTGGTCGTCTCGCAGGTGAACCCGGACGACCTCGAGTGGCACGAGGGGATCATCGCCAACCCGAACTGCTCCACCATGCAGCTGATGCCGCCGCTGATGGCGCTGCGGGACGCGGTGGGCATCGAGCGCATGGTCGTCGACACGTACCAGGCCGTGGCCGGCACCGGCCAGAAGGCGATCGTGGAGCTCGAGGAGCAGGTCCGGGCACACGCCGAGGGACGCCCCAAGACTGCGACCGTCTACCCCCACCTGATCGGCTTCAATGCCCTTCCGCACATCGACGTGTTCCTGGACAACGGCTACACGAAGGAGGAGTGGAAGGTCGTCACCGAGAGCCGCAAGATCCTGCACCTGCCGGAGCTCCGCGTCTCCTGCACGGCCGTGCGGGTGCCGGTGTTCGTCAGCCACTCGGAGGCGGTCCACGTCGAGACGCGTGACCCGATCACGCCGGATCGAGCCCGCGAGTTGTTCGCGGCCATCAAGGGCGTGGTCGTCCAGGATGACCCGTCAGCCAACCTCTACCCACTCGCGACCGAGGCTGAGGGCTCTGACGAGGTGTACGTCGGCCGGGTGCGGCAGGACCCCTCCGTCCCGGACAACAGGGGCCTCGCCTTCTGGGTGGTCTCGGACAACCTGCGCAAGGGCGCTGCGTCCAACGCGGTGGAGATCGCGGAGGTCCTCGTCGAGCGCGGCTGGGTCCGCCGGGCGCGGAACCGCCGACCCGCGGCTGCGTCCGGGGGACGCTCCGGGTGACGCGTCGCGAGCGCCTCGAGGCGCTCGACCAGATCGGAGACGAGGTCCGGGCCTGTACCCGCTGCCGGCTGCATGAGGCGCGGACGCGAGCGGTTCCGGGCGAGGGCGATCCTGACACGGAGGTCGTCTTCGTCGGCGAGGGTCCGGGCATGAACGAGGATCGTGAGGGGCGGCCGTTCGTGGGCCGCGCCGGCGGCCTGCTCATCCGGCTCCTGGGCAGCATCGGTTGGCAGCGCGAGGACGTGTTCATCACGAACATCGTGAAGTGCCGCCCGCCCGACAACCGGGACCCGCAGCCCGACGAGATCGCCGCCTGTGCGCCGTACCTGCGCCGGCAGCTCGCCGTGCTCGACCCCGCCGTGGTCGTCACGCTCGGCCGCCACTCGATGGGAACCTTCATGCCCGGTTCCCGGATCGGGCAGGTCCACGGCACGAGCCAGCCTGCCGACCCGGAGACCGGCGCGCGCGACGCGCTCGTGTTCGCGATGTACCATCCTGCGGCGGCGCTCCGGACCGCGTCCATCGAGCGCGAGAGCTTCGAGGACATCGCCCGCGTCCCGTCTGTCCTGGTCGGTGCCCGGGAGCGTCGCACCGCCGGTGGGACCGCCAACCCAACGGTGACCACGACGCCGGCATCCGCTTCCGACGCGGGTGCAAACCCGGCGCCCGTTGCCGCGTCGGACCGTGCAAACTCGCCATCCGACCCCGTCCAGGCCATCGACGCCGCTGACTCCGCGCCAGACGATGCCTCCCAGCTGACCCTGTTCTGACCCCTTCGAGGACGATCGAGACCACCATGGCAGACTCCAACACGCCCCTCCGCATCATCCCGCTCGGCGGGGTGGGGGAGATCGGCAAGAACATGTACCTGTTCGAGTACGGCGACGACATCGTCGTGATCGATTGCGGCCTGATGTTCCCGGACGAGGAGATGTTCGGCATCGACCTCGTCATCCCCGACATCACATACCTCAAGGAGAACCGCTCCAAGGTCCGGGCGTTCCTCATCACCCACGCCCACGAGGATCACGTCGGCGGCCTGCCGTACGTGCTGCCGGAGTTCCCGGGCGTGCCCGTCTACGCGAGCAAGCTGGCGAGAGGCCTCCTGGGCAACAAGATCAAGGAGCACAAGCTCCACAACAACCCGCTGATCGCGATGGAGCCGGGCGACGAGCTGGAGGTGGGGCCGTTCACCGCGATCCCGTTCCGGGTCGGGCACTCGATCCCGGACGCGATGGGGATCGCGCTCCGGACCCCGGTCGGCACGGTCGTCCACACCGGTGACTTCAAGTTCGACCACACGCCCGTGGACGGGCGGCTGTCCGACTTCCACATCCTCGCCCGGCTGGGCGAGGAGGGCGTCGTCTGCCTGCTGTCCGACTCCACCCGCGCGGAGAACCCCGGCTACACGCCGTCCGAGCGGATCGTCGGCGAGGCGTTCCGCGAGATCATGGAGCCGCTCGACGGCCGGGTGATCATCGCCACCTTCGCAAGCAACATCGCCCGCGTCCAGCAGGTCCTGGACGCCGCCGCCGACCTGGGCCGCAAGACCACGGTGATCGGCCGGTCGATGGAGCAGAACTTCCGCATCGCGACCGACCTCGGCTACCTCAAGTACGAGCCGTCGATGGTCGTGGCCAAGGACAAGATCAAGGACGTGCCGCCGTCGAAGCTGGTGATCGCGACGACCGGCGCCCAGGGCGAGCCCATGGCCGGCCTCGCACGCATGGCCAACCGGGACCACCGTTTCGTCGAGATCCAGCCGGGCGACACCGTGATCGTGTCGGCCAGCCCGATCCCCGGCAACGAGGAGTACGTCGCGCGCACGATCGACAACCTGTTCAAGGCCGGCGCCAACGTCTACTACCACACGATCAAGCGAGCCCACGTGTCCGGCCATGCGAGCCAGGAGGAGCTCAAGCTGATGCTCGGGCTCACTAAGCCGACCCACTTCATCCCGATGCACGGCGAATTCCGGATGCTGGTCCAGCACGGCCGCCTGGCCATCGAGACCGGCGTCGACCCCGAGAACGTGTACATCATCGAGAACGGCACGCCGATCGAGATCTTCGAGGACGGCAGCGCCCGGCGCGGCCAGCCGGTCACCGCGGGTTACGTGTACGTGGACGGCCTGTCGGTTGGCGAGGTCGGGGACGTCGTCCTGCGCGACCGTCGCGCGCTCGCCAACGACGGCATGTTCATGGTCGTCGTCCAGGTGGACAAGCAGACGGGTCGCGTCGTGGGCCGGCCCGAGATCATCACCCGCGGGTTTGTCCACGGCAACGAGGAGGATCCGATCATCGAGGAGGCGATCCGGCGCATTCGTGCGGCCGTGGACGCCCCGGGAGACCGGATCTCCGAGGTGGCACTGCTCAAGTCCCAGATCAAGGACAGCCTGTCCCGGTTCCTGTATGAGCAGACCAAGCGCCGCCCGATGGTGTTCCCGGTCGTGGTCGAGGTCTAGCGGAGTGGCGAAGCCGCGCCAGCGCGCGCCGCGTCCCACCACCCGTCGGACGACGCGGTCCCCCGCGTCGCGCAGCCGCACGCGCGGCGCCGGCCTGCCGCTGCCGAGGGTCTCGATCGGCCTGTCGCCGGCCGTCGTGCGGTCGCTGGTGGGGATCTTCCTCCTCGGGCTCGGCGCGGTCACGCTGATCGCGCTGCTGCTGCCGGGCGAAGGCAGCCTCACCGACTGGTGGCGCGACACGTCCGTCCCGTTCTTCGGGACGGGCCGGTGGCTGCTGCCGGCGGTGCTCCTGATCGCGGGCTGGTACGTGGAGTGGGGTCCCGGTCGAGAGCCCGGCGCGCCCTGGGGACGGACGCTGCTGGGCATCGGGATGGCCTACGTCGGCCTGCTCGGGCTGATGCAGCTGGTTGAGGTCAACAACTCAACGGGCGGCCGTATCGGGCGGTTCCTCGTGGGCGCGCTGCAGCCGCTGCTGACGACCCCCGGTGCGTTCGTGATCCTCATGGTGCTGCTGTTCGCCGGGCTCCTCATCGCCTTCGACCGCCCCCTCCGGGCGCTCCTGTCACCCGCGACGCGCGCGGCACGTGCGGCAGGCTCCACGCTGCAGGATCGGAGCACCAAGCCCGGCACGCCCGCTCCGGCCAGGGCAGGGGCGGCTGGAGCGGCCGCGGCCGCGGCCAGTGCGGTGCCCAGCGCTCCCGCGGAGGGTGGACACCGTGGTCGAGGCGTGCGCATCCCGGCGGTGGAGGCGCCCGGCCAGACGGGCGTGTGGGGTTCGGAGTCTCCCGAGCCCGGCATCCCGGGCGCGGCGCCATCCACCGCGCCGACGTCCTCAACCTTCGCGCCGGCGCGGGCCACGGGGGCTGTCGCGGGTGCCGCTCGCGCTGCGACGGTGCTGCCGGTGGATCGCGATCACGATGACGTGACCGACGCCTCCGACTCGCCGCCCACCCGCGAAGCGATCGAGTGGCGCCTGCCGCCCCACGAGCTGCTCGATCCCGGAGAGGTCCCCACCGCTGCCACCACCGGCATCGCGGACGCCGTCCACGTCCGGAACGAGGAGATCATCGTCCGGAAGCTGGCGAGCTTCGACATCGAGGCGCGGATCATCGGCCGCAACGCGGGCCCGGTCGTGACCCAGTACGAGGTCCAGCCGGCGCCGCACATCAAGCTCAGCCGGATCGAGGCGCTCCAGGACGACCTGTCGATGGCGCTCGCCGCGCGGAGCATCCGGATCGAGGCGCCGATCCCGGGCAAGAGCGCGGTGGGGATCGAGATCCCCAACAAGGAGTTCAACATCGTCGCGCTGCGGCGGATCCTGGAGGAGGTGGACTTCTCGGCGTCGGGCTCGACGCTGACCTTCGCGCTGGGGCGGGACGTGGCCGGCCGGGCACAGGCCGTGGACCTGTCCAAGATGCCGCACCTGCTGATCGCGGGGGCCACGGGCTCGGGCAAGAGCGTCATGGTCAACGCGCTCATCACGAGCCTGCTGTGCAACGCCACCCCGGACGACACCCGGATGATCCTGATGGACCTCAAGCGCGTGGAGCTCGCGGGCTACAACGGCCTGCCGCACCTGCTGGTCCCGGTCATCACCGAGCCCGAGCGGGCCAAGTCCGCGCTCAAGT
The DNA here is from genome assembly GCA_963766735.1 of uncultured Chloroflexia bacterium. Classification (GTDB taxonomy): domain Bacteria; phylum Chloroflexota; class Limnocylindria; order Limnocylindrales; family CSP1-4; genus CAIXZV01. Next base: position 161,942 of record CAVYBU010000007.1, on the reverse strand, counting down.
GGGCGGTGGCCGAGATGGAGAACCGGTACCGCAAGTTCGCGGGCGCCACCTCGCGCAACATCAAGGCCTTCAACGAGACCCGGGAGGACCCCGCGGACCGGCTGCCCTACATCGTGATCATCATCGACGAGCTCGCCGACCTGATGATGCGCGAGGGCAAGAACGTGGAGGACCCGATCGTCCGCCTGGCCCAGAAGGCCCGCGCCACCGGCATCCACATGGTCCTCGCCACCCAGCGCCCGTCGGTCAACGTTGTCACCGGGCTCATCAAGGCCAACTTCCCCAGCCGGATCGCGTTCGCGATGGCCAGCCAGATCGACAGCCGCACGATCCTCGATTCGCCCGGGGCGGAGGACCTGATCGGCCGCGGCGACATGCTCTACCAGCCCAGCGACCTGCCGCGGCCGATGCGGCTCCAGGGCGTGTTCGTCTCGGACCCCGAGATCGGGCGCGTCACGGAATACTGGCGCGACCAGATCGACGACCCGCGCTACGACCTCTCGATCATCACCTCGGACGAGGAGTCGAGCGGCAACGTCGAGGAGCTGGCCGAAGACGATGCGGACCGGCTGCTCATGGATGCCGTCTCGGTCATCCGGGAGTACGATCGTGCTTCCGCATCGCTGCTCCAGCGGCGACTGCGGATCGGGTACGCGCGCGCAGCCAGGATCATCGACCAGCTCGAGGCGCGCGGGTACGTTGGGGCATTCGACGGCTCGAATGCCCGGGCGGTCCTCCGTCGGGATGACGGTCTGGCCGCTGGCGGAGACGAGGACGAGGCATGACGACGCGGGATGATGCACGGCGCCGTCGCGCGGATGCGCGCGACGGCGACCGCGCGTACGCGTCCGAGTCCGGACCGTCCCTGCCCGAACGGCTCGTTGCCGCACGCGAGCGCAAGGGCGTTGATCTCTATCGGGCCGAGCGCGATACCAAGATCCGTGCCCGCTACCTGCAGGCACTCGAACAAGGCGAGTACCGGGAGCTCCCGGGCGCCGTCTACACGAAGGGTTTCCTGCGGAACTACGCGCTGTACCTGGCGCTCGACCCGGAGGATGTCCTCCGGCAGTGGAAGCGCGAGAGAGGCGACGCGGCGATCGGGGCCGAGCCGGTGCTGGCCGTCCCGAAGCCCATCATCGCCCCCAGGCAGGGCCTGACCTTCTCGCCGGTCATCGTTGTTGCCGCACTGCTCACGGTCCTGATCGGCGTCTTCGCGGTCTACATGGGCATCCAGCTCGTGCGCTTCGCGAAGCCTCCCACGCTTGAGGTCACCAGCCCGTCTCAGCTCGTGATCGACGTCGCCGAGGACTCGACCGCCTATACGCTCCGCGGCACGTCCATCCCGGGAGCGACGATCACGATCGCCGCGGCCGGTCGAGATCAGCCGTACCGCGTCTCAGCGGACACCGCGGGTCGCTGGACCGCGGACGTCGAGTTGCGCCGTGGGCGAAACCAGTTCGACATCAACGCCGTGGACCCCGAGACCGGCAAGACCGCGGAGACGGCCGCGCGCGTGTTCATCACGGTCCCGTATCTCGTGATCGAGGCGCCAACGCTGATCCTGATCTCCCCCGCCGATGGCTCGCAGTTCGAGAACGGGGCCATTCCGGTCAAGGGCGTGACGACGAACGCCACGACGGTCGCGGTGTCCGCGATCCTCACGGCTCCTGCGGGGGCCGCACCCACGTCCACAGCACCGCCGTCGGAGCCGCCGTCGGAGCCGCCGCCGTCGGAAGTTCCCCCATCCGGGGCTCCAGCGCCCGGTCCCTCCGGAGACCCCACACCGATCGCGAAGCCCGACGTCGGTCCCGTGGTCGTGGACGTCGTGGCGGACGGCTCCTTCGAGACTCCGCTGGACCTCTCGGCCGGGAACTGGCAGATCGTCGTCATGGCGACCTCCGCCGAGGGCAAGGCCGTGACGCTGACCCGGAACGTGTCGGTCCAGTACAAGGGCGTCACCCTCGTTGTCTCGATCAAGGGCGCACCGGCTTGGCTGAAGGTCTGGGTTGACGGCAAGGTGTCCAGCGCCACCGGCGCCGGGGGCAAGACCTACGGCCCGGGCAAGGTCGTGACGTTCACGGCCAAGGACTCGGTCGAGGTCCGGACCGGCAAATCCAGCGCGACCTACTTCACCCTGAACGGCAAAGACCTGGGCCGGATGTCCACGAAGAGCAACCCCGAGACCTGGTTGTTCGCACCCCCAGACGATCCGGTCAAGACCAGCCGGAACTGACGTGGCGGACCCGCTCGTCGATCTGGCCGCCCGCCTCCGGGCGATGTGCGCGGCTCGCGACCTGACCGTGGCAACGGCGGAATCGTGCACCGGCGGGCTCGTCGCCCACCTGATCACCGAGGTCCCCGGTTCGTCGGCATATCTGCGCGGCGGGGTGGTGGCGTACGCGGACGATGTCAAGCGATCCCAGTTGGGTGTCCCCGGCGAGGTGCTGGCCGCCCACGGAGCGGTTTCCGCCCAGACGGCGATCGCGATGGCAGATGGTGTGCGGCTGCGTTTCGGCACGGACCTGGGCGTGGCGATCACAGGCATAGCGGGCCCCGGCGGCGGTAGCGAGGCGAAGCCGGTCGGGCTGGCCTATGTGGCCGTGACCGGCCTGGGCACACCGGACGTCCGCCGCTTCCAGTGGCCGGGGAACAGGACGGAGAACAAGCGCGCTTCGGCGGAGGTCGCCCTCGAGATGCTCCTGGAGCGGGCCTCAGGCGGAGAGGCGGAGGCTTGAGCACGCGGGGGGCCGCGGAGATCGGGGCCGGTCTCGCGCCGGCGCGCGCGGCCCGCGCGATAGCAGTGGGAGAGCGCATCCACGTGGTGGGCGCAGCGGGAGCGGGCGCGTCCGCGGCTGCGCTGCTCGCGGCCTGGTCCGGTGCGGCCGTGGATGGCTGCGATCCCGGTGGCAGTGGCCAGTACACGCCGGCTCTCGAAGCCGCGGAGGTCCCGGTCTGGCCGGCACACGACGCGTCCCATGTCCGCCGAACGCCTCCACCCGAGCGCCTGGCGGTGACCAAGGCCCTGACGGCTATTGACCCGGAGAACCCGGAGCTCGTCGCGGCCCGGGAGATCGGCATCCCCTTGGAGTCGTGGCAACAGGTCGTGGCCGATGCGGCTGCCGGACGGAGGCTCGTGGCGGTCGCTGGTACGCACGGCAAGAGCACCTCTTCGGGCTGGCTCGTACATGTCCTGGCAGCCAGCGGGGCGGATCCCGGCGCGTTTGTCGGCGCGTTGCTGCCGGCGTCTCTCACCGGGATCGACCTCCCGGCGACGGCTCGGCGGGGCAGGGGAGCGCCCTTTGTCGTGGAGGCGGATGAGTACGCCGGCAACTTCGATCCGTATCGTCCCGAGATCGCAATCATCACATCGGCGGAGTGGGATCACCCCGACGTCTTTGCCGACCGGGCCGCCGTGCTCGCCACATTCGAGTCCTGGATCCGGCGCATGGGGGCAGGCGGGGCCGATGGAGCCAGTGCCCGGATCCCGGTCCTGGTCGCCAATGTCGCGGACGATGGCGTGGCCGAGCTGGTGGGCCGGCTCTCTGACTGGCCTGGACGAATCGTGGCCACGGCGGTCGTGGACATCGTCCCGCGGCAGCTCGATGGGTACGTCCGCAACATCTCCGATCAGTTCGGGTCTGCCTGCGGGCCGGCTTCCCCGCTCCTCGGCCGGATCACGGCCGCCGAGCGCGACATGACGGTGCTGGAGGTCGTCGGCGTTGACGCCGATGCGGGCCCGCGGACGGTCCGTCTCCCCACGGCGGGGCGTCACAACGCGGCGAACGCGCTGGGGGTTGCCGGCGCCGCGGCCGCCGTGGGGTTGTCGGCTGCGGCCATCGCGCAGGGCCTCGCGACGTTCCCGGGTGTGGGTCGCCGGCTTGAGCGCAAGGGCGAAGCAGCCGGCGTGGTTGTCTACGACGACTACGGCCATCACCCCACGGCCATTCGCGAGACCCTTGCCGCCGTACGCCAGCGGGAGCCCGGGCGCCGGGCCTGGGCCGTGTATGAACCGCTCACCTTCCATCGCACTGCGGCTCTGCTCGATGCGTTTGCCGAGGCCCTCGCAGGCGCCGATGCGGTCGCGATCGCCGACATCTGGGCCGGTCGTGATCCGGATACGACCATCGCCTCCGCCGAAGGACTTGCTCGCGCCGTCGCGGCCCGTGCTCCCGGGATCCCGGTTGGCGCGCCGGGATCCGTGGAGGCAACGGCTCGCTGGCTGGCCGACGAGGTCCGGGCCGGAGACGTCGTGCTGGTGATGGGTGGCGGGCGCTCGTACCGGATCGGCGAGCTGCTCCTGGAGCACCTGGGATCCCGATGACGCTCAGCTATGCCCAGGGCCACGACCTGCTGGCGTCACTCGTCCTCGCGCGAAGCGGGTATGACGGGGACGCCTTCACGGACCTGTTCGCCGAAGACGCTCAGCTGATGGTGGACCCCTTCACGCCGGCGCTCGCCGGGCACAACGCCCTCCGGGCATACTTGCTGGAGGCGGCGAGCGCGGAACGCTACTACGATCTGGCCATAGAGCGCCACTGGGTCGCAGGAGATACCGTGCTGGCCGCGTGGCATGCGAGCTGGAACCGGACCGCCATCGAGGCCAAGGTCCGGCAGGCTGGGTTCCTCTCCGCCGAGGTTGGAGGGGACGGGCGCATCGTGCGCCTGAAGTTGTGGACGGTGACCCGCGAGCACCTCGCGGGCTGAAAGGAGCGCCGATGGCGGGCGAGATCTCGTTCGACGTCGTCTCGGACTTCGATGAGCAGGAGCTCCGGAACGCCCTGGACCAGGTTCGCCGGGAGGTCCAGCAGAGGTACGACTTCAAGGGCGCTCACGTTGACCTGACCCAGGAGAAGGAGCGGATCGTCCTGGTCACGGACAGCGAGATGCGGGCGCGGGCGATCCGCGACCTCATCGAGTCGAAGGCCGTCCGCCGGAACCTGTCCCTCAAGATCTTCGACTGGGGCGAGGTGCAACCGGCTGGTGGCAACAAGGTCCGCCAGGAGATCACCCTGAGGCGCGGCTTGCCGGATGATCTCGCGAGGAAGTTGGTCAAGCTGATCCGGGACGAGTTCCCGAAGGTGCAGCCCCGCATCCAGGGCGACGCCATCCGGGTGGCCGGCAAGAGCAGGGACGAGCTGCAGAAGGTGATCGTTCGACTGCGCGAGCTCGATGAGGCCGTTCCGCTCCAGTTCGACAACTACCGGTAGGAGGTTACCCATGCCCGGTGCTCGAAGCGCCCGCCTGCTGATGATCATCGTCGCCTTCTTCGTCGTCGCCGGCCTGCTGGCCGCGATGGTCGGTTCGCCAGGCGCGGTCACCCCCGGCTGAGTCAGGTCGCACACCCCGAGGTCCACCAGTCCCGCACGCCCCGGCCCCGGGCGGACCGCCGCCCGAGCCGGCCACAGGAGGCCGCGATGCACCCCCACCCGGACCAGGAGCCCGTTGCTCAGGACGTCCCCGACGCTGCGGATGCAGGGCAGCAGCCCATCGAAGCGGCCGAGGCTGCCGCGGCCGAGCCTGAGCAGGGCAAGCCCGAGGAGGCCGTCGAGCTGCAGGAAGCCGTCGTGCCCGCCGCCGAACCCGAGCTGCCCGCCGCCGAACCCGAGCTGCCAGCGGCCGAACCCGAACTGCCCGCCACCGAGCCACGGCCGGACGCGCAGCTGACCGAGCCGAACGAAGCCACGGAGCCTGAGTCCCAGCAGGTCGAGCCGCAGGAGGCTGTCGAGCCGAACGAAGCCACGGAGCCTGAGTCCCAGCAGGTCGAGCCGCAGGAGGCTGTCGAGCCCGAGCCGGTCGAGCCCAAACCAGCGGAGGCCGAGCCCGAGGCCGTCGCGCAGGTGGTCGAGCCTGAGCCCGAGCCCAGCCCGGAGCCGGAGCCAGCTGCGCCACGCACCGTCGCAGAACTGATCGCAGCCACGCTGCGCGGGGCCGGCGTGCGCCTCGCGTTCACCGTTCCCGGCGAGAGCTTCCTTCCGGTGCTCGATGCCCTCGAGGCCGCCGGCATCCGGATCGTCGCGACCCGCCACGAGGGGGCTGCGGCCTTTGCCGCGGAGGCCTACGGCCAGCTGACCGGTCGGCCGGCAGCCTGTCTGGGAACGCGCATCGTCGGGGCTGCCAACCTCGCGATCGGCATCCATACCGCCATGGCGGATTCCTCGCCCATGTTCGCCCTGGTGGGCCAGGTGGAGGGCCGGCTTCGTGGTCGGGAGGCATTCCAGGAGGCGGATCTCGTCAACACCATCGGCAGCCTCGCGAAGTGGGCCGGTGAGATCGACGATCCGGAGTCCGCTGCGACAGTCCTCGAGGACGCTGTGCGAGCCGTGCTGGAGGGGCGCCCCGGGCCCGCCCTCCTCGCCCTGCCCGAGGACGTCCTGTCGCTGCCGATCCCGGAGGGAACGCGCGTCCCGATCATCCGCTCCCACCCCGAGGCACCGTCCGCGTCCGACATCCGCGCGGTCCTTCACTTCCTGGCGGCGGCCGAGCGGCCGGTCATCATCGCCGGGGCAGGCGTTCTTCGGGCGCGCTGCTCCAACGATCTCGTCCGCTTCGCCGAGCTCCTCCACGTGCCGGTCGTCGCGAGCTGGCGGCGAGGGGACGTGATTCCCAACGACCATTCCCTGTACCTGGGCATGACCGGCTACGGCAGCCCTGACACGGTTCGCACCCGCCTGGAGGCCGCGGACGCCATCCTCGTGCTCGGCGCGCGACTCAGCGAACCGACGAGCTACGAGTACGCCATTCCGACGGCGGGCCAGCCGTGGATGCATGTGGACCTGGAGCCCCGGGCCGGGGCCCTGGGAGTGACATCCGATCCCGTCCTGGCGATCCGGGCAGATGCCCGCTCGTTCCTCCGTGCCGCCGTGGCCCGGCTCAAGGACGGCGTCCTTGCCGCAGAGCCGCTGGCCGCGAGAGACCGCAACAACGCCGAGGATCGCGAGGCCTGGGAGGCGTCCACCGTCGTGGATGCAGACCCGTGGTCGGGACCCGGCGTCCATCCAGGGCAGATCATCGCCGACCTCCAGCGACTCCTTCCCGAGGACGCGATCCTGACCACCGACGCCGGTGCGTTCGCCGCCTGGGCGGCCAGGGGGTTCCGGTTCCGGAGGCCCGGCACGTTCCTGGGGCCAACCTCGGGCGCCATGGGATACGCGTTCCCCGCCGCGCTGGCGGCGGCGCTCGTGCATCGCGAGCGTCGGGTGGTGGCGCTCATGGGCGATGGCGGCATGGGCATGACCCTGGCGGAGGTCGAAACCGCGGTCCGCGAAAGCGCCCACGTCGTGGCGATCGTCTTCGACAACGAGCGCTACGGGGAGATCCGCACCCACCAGGACCTGGCCGGCAGCCCCACGGCGCCCGGGACGGATCTCGGTCCCGTGGACTTTGCCGCCGCCGCCCGTGCCTGCGGCGCACGAGGCGTCCGCGTGGAGACGGACGCTGCGTTCGAACCCGCGCTGCGGACGGCCATGGCGGCGTCCGGTCCCACGGTCATCCAGTTGGCGCTTGACCGACGGTGGGTGGGCCTGGACCAGCCGCCGACGGTCGAACCCGCGTGACCAGGCCAACCCTGCACCTCGTACCGGAGGCGGTCTGGGAGGAGCACGACCCGATGTTGGGGTACCTCCCTGCCGCCTACCGGGAGGATGGATTCGTCCACTGCACGGACGGCGACGACGAGATGATCGCGGTCGCCAACCGGTTCTACCGTGACGACCCGCGTTCGTTCCTGCTGCTGACCCTGGATCTCGAGCGAACGGGCAGCCCGTGGCGGTTCGACGATCCGGGTCGGCGGTATCCGCACGTCTACGGCCCGATCGACCCGGGTTCCGTCCTGGCGGTGCGGCGGATGCTGCGCGACGAAGGCGGGGGGTTCCTCGGCATCGGATCCCGCTGAACAGGGCTGGGGCGACGCGTCCCTGCCTGATCCGTGTTCCGACGCTCGGGATCCGGCGCAGTGCACGTCGTCAACTCCGCGGGCGACGTCCCCTGTGACGAGGCTCGTTGGCCTCTCGGGCCTGGTGGTCCAGGATCTGCTTGAACACCTTGCTCGTACCCGGGCGCATCAGGTCGCGCCCCTCTGCGTGCAGGTCGTGGTCGCGCCGACGGTCCCGAGCGGCCTCGCGCGCGTCGAGAAACTCCAGCGGGTCGTCGTCTTCGGGCGGGCCGGTCTCGTCCACGGGCTGATCCTCGCGCGTGCGGCGGCCGGCGTCAACGCCCTGCCTCGGGCGCCATCGCATCCAGGCGTGGGGCGAGCGCTGGCTGAGGGACGCCGCGCTGGGTCAGGCGCCGCGCGTCGCCGTCACGGAGAAGGAGAGCGGGACCCGCCCCCGCAGCTCGGGGCGCACGTCGCGGTGGCCGGCCCACCAGTCGACCGGGTGCTCTGCCACCTCGCTGATCTGGAGACCCGAACGCAGGAGCGCCGTGACGACCTCGCCCAGCGTCCACGCCCGGGCGAACTTCCAGTGCTGCGCCTCGTCGGGGATCGAGAGCCTGTCGATGTACGCGGGAGCCCAGCCGCGCGAGGCCTCCGGCCCGCCGAAGTAGTCGTAGTCGGTGAGCATCCAGCTGCCGTTCTCGTCGGCGTCGAACAGCCACTCGGCTGGATGGCCCTCGAAGATCACGAGGCGGCCGTGGGGGGCCAGGAGCCGGCGCAGCACCCCGGCCCATGCGTCGAGGTCCTGGAGCCAGATCAGCGATCCGCGACCGGTGTACAGCAGGTCCGCGGTCCCGTCCAGCTCGTGCGGGACGTCGAGCACGTCCGCCTCGACCCAGTGGGCGGGCGCGCCGGTCGCCTCGGCTAGCCGGCGGGCGAGGTCCAGCATCCGGGGGCTGAAGTCAACGCCTACCACCTCGTCCGCGCCAAGGTTCCACAGTGAGAGCGTGTCGCGGCCCCCGGCACACTGGAGGTGGATGGCCCGCTGGCATTGCCCGCGCAGGTCGCCGATCAGCGCGTGCTCAACCGGAAAGAGGTTCGAGCCGCCGCTGCGGATCTGCGCGACCGACTCATCGAACCAGCCCTCATACCGTTCCGCGGCCTCGTTCCAGGCCGTCCGGTTCGCCTCGTGCATACCCCGCACGTCGGCTGCCTCGGCGGGTGTGGCCGGGCGCACGTCATGCGTATCGTTGGATCCGGGTTCAACGGTCATGGCCAGACCGAGTCTAGCGCCTGGTCCGCTGGTCTCCGGGGATCTCCTGACCCCGGTGTTGCCGCGGGTGTGCGAGGGCCGTCGCCCCCTCGGACGACGGCCCGGCTGTCATTCCTGACGAGGCCGGGCGAACGACCGGCCTCGGTTCGCGGCGGTCGGGCTCATGCCCCCGACCGCCCGGAACTGCCGGCGCGAGTTTCATCCGAGAGGTTGCCCGCACGGGGACGTGTCACCGGGTTCGAGGCACCGCGCGATGCGTCTTCGCTCGCGGTAAGCCGACGCGACCCTTCGCGTCGTCGCAAGCCGAGCCTACTGGCCGTTCGCATCGCCAACACCGGCTACCTTCCGGGACGCCCTCCGCGGGGGAAGGACGAGAGGGCTCCATTATGAACCCCGCCGCAACCCCTGCCGCAGCCACTTCCGCACGCCCCTCCGGCGCGGGATTCCTGTTCCGCTCCACCCGCCAGGTCGCGGTCGTCCGGCAGCCGATCGCGGAACCGGCGACCATGGAGGTATGGCCCGACCCCACGCGCGCTCCACCGCCGACATCCACCTCGCCGACGCCTTCGAGGCCCCGGGCTGTCCGGTCTGCCGGGAGCTGGACCGGACAGAGGCCGCCTACCTGGATTCGATCCTCTCGGAAAGCGTGAACGACGTCGGGTTCCGTGGGAACCTGGACGCGGCACGGGGCTTCTGCGGCCGGCACTCGCAGGCCGTGCTGGATGCCGACCGGCGCCTGTCGGGAAGCCTGGGGGCGGCGATCCTGCTGAGGGCGACCCTGTTGACGAGGTTGCGTGACCTCGACGCAGTCCATGTCGCCCGTGGCTGGAATCGGACGAAGCGCCTGGCGGAGGCGATCAGGCCCCCGGCCTGTCCCGCCTGCGTCCGGCTGGCGAAGTTCAGGGCCGGCCTTCTGGACGGCCTTGCACGGCTGGTGGCGGACCCGGACTGGGCGGCTGCGGTCTCGGGCGCCCCGTTCTGCCTCGAACACCTCCTGGGCCTGCTCGCGTGCCGCCCGGTCACGGGCGAATGGGGCGACATCGAGACGCGCCAGCTGGAACGGATCCGCGATCTCCGCGACCTCCTGGAGGGCTACGCCCACGCCTCGAGCCACGACCGCGGCCATCTCCAGACCGACGCCCAGCGTGCGTCGGTGGACGCGGCTGCCGGCCTGCTCTCAGGTGACCGCGGACGGGGATCCCGCTGACGCCGCCATTGCCGGGCGGACCCGCCAGGCACCTGCCGAGCGGGCGGTGCCCGATCAGCCGCCCGACACCGCGGGGATGACATGGATGCCCGCGCCCGCGGGCACGGGCGTCTGGAGCGAGGCCCGTTCGCCCGCCACGTAGACGTTCAGGTGGCGGCGGAGGCTTGGCCCGGCATCGAGGATGCGGTTTGCGAGCCCGGGAACCTGCCGGTCGATATCGCGGATCACATCCTCGAGCGTCGCCCCCGTGGCCTGGATCTGCCGCGGGCAGTCCGGGAACAGGGCGACCAGGGATCGAGGCAGGTGAACGACGGTCAGCCGGTTGCCCTGGTCAGCCAAGAACCAGGGCCTCAACTGACCAGATCGCAGGCAGGTTGTCGGCAATCCTGGACCACGATCGGCCCTCGTCGGCGCTGGCGTAGACCTGTCCGGTGCTGGTGCCGAAGTAGACTCCCACCGGGTCGAGCCGGTCCACAGCCATCGCCTCGCGCAGCACCCCAACGTGGGCGTCCGCCTGCGGCAGGCCGTCTCCCGCACGGATCCAGGTTGCACCCGCGTCGTGAGTCCTCCAGACCGCGGCGCTGCCGCCGGGCATCAGCCGGCCTGCCTCGGGCTCGGTCAGCGGGATCGTCCAGGCGGTCTGTGGGTCGCGCGGGTGGGCGGCCATGGCGAACCCGAACTGTGAGGGCAGTCCTTCGGTGATCTCGACCCATGAGCGGCCTCCATCACCGGTGCGGTAGACGCCGCAATGGTTCTGCTGGTACAGGCTCTCGGACCCGCCCGAGGCGAGAACCAGCTTGTGCACGCACTGGCCGAACTCCGGGTACTTCTCAGGGTGGAAGTCGGCGCGCACACCCCGGTTGCGCGTCTGCCAGGTTGTGCCGCCGTCCTGCGTCTCGAACACGCCCGCGGCCGAGATCCCCACCCACATCCGCTGGGGGTCGGTCGGGTGCGGGACGATCGTGTGGAGGATCAGGCCTCCCGCGCCGGCCTGCCACTCCGCCCGTGACGGGTGGGCGGTGAGCCCCTCGACGTGGGACCAGGTCCGCCCCTTGTCGGCGCTCCGGAACAGTCCTGCCGGCTCGACTCCCGCGTAGACCACGTCGTGGGCCGCGGTGACGTTCCAGACCGTGGTGACCTTGGGCCCATCGTCCCCGTAGGTGATGCCCTCGCTGGAGTGGGTCCAGGTTGCGCCCAGGTCCTCGCTGCGCCAGACGGCGGCGCCCCACCACGGGCTGCCGCCACCCGCAAGGAGCGCGTTGGTGTCCGGCTCCACGGAGATGTCGTGGATCGGCCAGCCCTCGCACAAGGGCCCCCGGAGGCGCCAGTCACGACGGGTGGCGTCAGCCTCGAGCAGGAAGGCTCCCTTGGGGGTACCGACGAGGAGGACGCAGCGCTTGTTCATGACGAATCTCCCGAGAGGTCGCGGGGGTCGGCTTCCGGTCACGTAGCGTAGCCAACGGCGGCGCACGGTGCACCGGACCACAACCTGGGGCCGCGCAGGTCTGCCGTCGCGCGGCTGTGTCGGCCGTCCCGTAGAGTGTCTCGGGTACGGTCGACGGCCGTCGGACACGGAGGTGGGTGCGCGAGATGGTGGTGAGGGCTGATGCTGCGGGACGACGCGCCCCGGCTACCTCGCTGATCATCGCCCTGGTGCCGCTCGCCGTTGCGATCAACTTCGCGGCGAGCTGGGTGGCGGGAGTGCTTCGCGTGCCGATCTACCTCGACACGATCGGCACGTTCCTCGCGGCCGTCCTGCTCGGCCCCTGGTGGGGTGCCCTGGCAGGCGTGCTCACGAACGCGGTCGGCGTCACGGTCAATGGACCATCGAACCTGCTGTTCGCCCCGGTCAACGTCGCGGCTGCGCTCATCTGGGGCTATGGCATCCGGTCGTTGGGTCTCGGTCGCAACAGCATCAGCTTCTTCCTGCTGGCCGCGTTCGTCGGCGTCGTGACGGGGGTGCTGGCAACGCCGATCGTGCTGTTCGTGTACGGGGGAGCCACCGGTCACCCGTCTGACCTCATCACCGCGGCCCTCTCGAGCTTCGGGCTGGAGCGGGCGACGATGGTGTCCAGCGTCATGACCTCGATCCCCGACAAGGTCATCTCCGCGTATGTCGGCCTGGCCATGACGGCGGCCCTGCCGGCGGCGGTGGCCGCGCGGGCAGTTCTCCCGGAGCAGCTCGGCAACCGTCGCCTGGCGGCGGCCCTGGTGGGGATCCTGGTTGGCGTGGGGCTGGCGATCGCGGTGGTTCTCATCCAGCCACCTGCCTGAGGGAGGCCGTGATCACCGATCGGGATACCGGGCCGACCCGCAGCGAGGGTCCGGACCCGCCCGTCCTCTCCGTGCGCGGTCTCCGCGTGCGGTACCCGATGGCCGCGGCGGATGCCCTCGAGGATGTGAGCTTCGACCTCGGCCGAGGTGAGCTCGTCGGCCTGCTCGGCATGGACGGAGCCGGCAAGTCGACGCTGTGCCGGTGCCTGAACGGAATCGTCCCGCAGCTGGTGCATGCCGAGGTCTCCGGGTCCGTGACCGTCTGCGGCATGGATGCCGTGCGCACGCCGGTCCGCCGGATGCTCTCGCAGGTCGGCATCGTGCTCGATGAGCCCGCCGCCCAGCTCAGTCAGGGGACGGTCGGCGAGGAGGTTGCCCTGGGCCTGGAGTCGCTGGCCGTCCCGCACGCGGAGATGGTCGTCCGCGTCGATGACGTTCTCGCCCGCGTCGGTCTCGAGGGCATGCAGGACAGGCCGCCCTTGAGCCTGTCGGGCGGCGAGCAGCAGCGACTCCTGCTGGCCTGCGTGCTGGTGGTCCGTCCTCGGGTGCTGGTCCTTGATGGCCCGATGTCAGGACTCGCCCCGCGCTCGCGCGAAGCGGTCTTCGACCTGCTCGCGGAGGTGGCGGCTCGAGACGGAACCGCGATCATCGTGGCCGAGCACGACGTGGAACTCCTGGCCGAGCGTGCCGATCGGCTCCTCGTGCTCCACGAGGGCAGGCTGGTGGCGAATGGACCCCCTGCGGCGGTGCTCGGCGGCATTCCGGCGATGCGTGACGCCGGGGTCCGGGTGCCGGACGTGACGGCGGTTGCCGCGGCACTCGGCGGCACCACCGGCATGCAGTTGCCCGTCTCGCTCGCGGACGGGATCCGCTGGCTGACGGCGCACTCGTGACAGGCGCCCAGCCGGTCGTCGTCGTGAGGGAGGCGAGCTTCCGGTATCCGGGGGGCGTGGTCGCAGTTGATCGCGTCTCACTCGAGATCGCCGCTGGTGAGGTGGTCGGGATCGCGGGCGACAACGGGGCGGGGAAGTCCACGTTGGCGCGGCTTCTCAACGGACTCCTGCGACCGGCAGAGGGGTCGGTCACGGTCGATGGTCTCGACACGCGTCGACACGAGGTGCGCGTGCTCGCGCGGACTATCGGCCTCGTCTTCCAGCACCCGCGTTCCCAGCTCTTCGCCAGGACAGTGAGGGAGGAGCTCGAATTCGGGCCGCGGAACCTGGGGCTGGCTGCGGCGGAGGTTCAGGCCCGCGTCGCTCGAGTGACCGCTCGCCTTGGACTGGACGACGTCCTCGGGACGTCGCCTTTCGAGCTGCCGGCGCCGCGCCGCCGGCAAGTGGCGATCGCGTCGGTCCTCGCCATGGAACCCCGAGTGCTTGTCCTCGATGAGCCCACGACCGGGCAGGACGATCGTATGGCTTCGGTCGTCATGGACATCGTGCGCGACGTGAGTGCCGAGGGATCCGCGGTCGTCTGCATCTCCCACGACATGCGGCTGCTGGCATCGGTTGCCGACCGGATCGTGGTCATGGCTGCTGGCCGGATCGTGGGGGACGGGTCGCCACGGGCCGTGTTCGCGGGTTCCGACATGCTCGAGGCGGCGGGCCTCCGCGCTCCCCAGGTCACCAGGCTGGGCATGGCGCTACCGCGGCGCCGCGGGCTGCCGCCCGTGCTCAGTGTGCAGGAGCTGGTAGGGGATCTCGGGGCGGTCCGAGGACCTGGCCCGGAGGCGGGCTGACGACGATGGACGCACCCACCCTTCTCGCGTACGTGCCGGGGCGCTCGTGGCTCCACCGGGCCAGCCCGCTGCCGAAGCTCGCCTGGCTCGCCGGGACGGTGGTGGTGGTCCTCGCCACCTACGAGCCCCTGGTTCTGGCCATGATCGCGATGGTTGGCCTCCTCCTTGCGGGGTCGGCCGGTGTGGGTCGCACGGCGGTCCGGACCGTCATCGCGCTCGCCCCCATCGCCGCGTCAGTGCTGGTCCTGCAGACGCTGGCCCCAGTCGCCTGTCGTGCGGGCTGCACGCCGGCCGCGACGCTTGGTCCGCTGACGCTCTACCAGGAGGGCCTGTCGCATGCGCTTGCGCTCGTCGCCCGGCTGCTGGCAATGGAGACGGTTGCGGTCGCGATGCTGGCGACCACGCACCCGTCCGACCTGTTCGCGGCGCTGCGCCGCCTGCGCCTGCCGTACGAGGTGTCCCTGATGGCGATGCTCTCGCTGCAGCTCATCCCTCAGCTTCACCAGGAGCTCCGGACCGTGCTTCAGGCGCAGCGCTCGCGGGGCCTGAAGGCGAGTGGCATCGCGGCCCTCCTGCCCACGCTGGTACCCGTCGTCGCGGGCTCGTTCGACCGGCTCACCACGCTGGTCATGGGCCTGGAGGCGCGGGGCCTCGGCGCCGGGGCGCGGACGTCGTACCGGCGCGTTGAGCTCCGGACCGTGGACAAGCTCGCGACCCTGGCGGCCACCCTTGCCACGATCGCGGCGTTGGCGATGGCGATCACGCGCTGGGGCGCCGATCAGGCGAGCACGATCGACATTCCGTCGGGTATCGCGGTGGCGATCGTCGCCGGCGCCGGGGTCGTGTTCGTGGCAGTGATGGCGTCCGGTCTTCGGTCGCTGTCCCGCAGCTGACGGCAGCTCCAGTCCGCGAGCGGCGCACGAACGAGAGCGCTCCAGCGGATGACGGCCCCGTTTGACCGATCGGCCACGCACCCGCACGCTGGGGTTGTGATACCGATGATGCGTCGCGGAGCAGCTGCGCGGTCCGTTTTCGCCCTGACCGTGGCTGCCTCCCTGCTGGCGTCGTGCAGCCCAACGAGGCCGATCGAGGGAGCGTCCCTCACGCCCTCGGTTCCGGTGACGTCGGCGCCACCCTCGGGGACGCTTCGTCCGGCACCGGGCCACGAGCTCTACGGCTACCTCCCGTACTGGGAGATGGACACCACGATCGTCGATCACCTTGCCGTGACGCCCCTCACGACCCTCGCGCTGTTCAGCGTGACCGACACCGCCAAGGGCGCCCTCAACACACGTCAGACGGGGTACAAGCGCATCACCGGGGACCTGGGGTCCCGGATCATCGCTGCGGCTCATGGACAGGGCGCCCGGGTGGAGCTGGTCTTCACCAGCTTCGGACGGGACCGGAACCGCGACTTCTTCGCGGACGAGGCGCGCCAGGATGCCGCGATCGCTTCGCTGGTCTCGCTTGCCGGCGACCTTGGGCTGGACGGAATCAACGTGGACATCGAAGGCCTGGACCCACAGTCCGTCGGTGAGTACGGCTCGTTCGTGGGACGCCTGCGCACGGCGGTGGTGGCGGCCGACCCGGGCGATCGCGTCAGCGTGGCCACCCAGGCGAACGTCCTCGGCTCCGCGATGGCAGCGGCCGCGATAGCCGCGGGCGCGGACCGGACCTTCCTCATGGGGTACGACTACCGGGTTGCGGGGTCAGCGCCCGGCGCCACGTCGCCCCTCGACCGCCGGGACGGGGTACGCGACCTCGCCTGGTCCATCGCGATGTATGAGGCAGCCGGTGTGCCGCCCGGGCAGACGCTGCTGGGACTGCCGTTGTACGGCATGACCTGGCCCGTGGCGGGGCCGGCGGTCGGGGCGCCCGAGACGGGACGCGGCGAGGCGTGGATCCCGCGCCGCCACTTGGACCTCCTGTTGAACCCGGCTGCCGCTCCGGTGCGCGACGAGCAGGAGATGGTTGATGTCTACCTCCTCGGTTCGGACGGCTCGCTGGGCCCGCCATCGCCGGGCGCCGCGGCCCCGGCGGAGGACCGGACGTGGACGGCCGTCTACGTTGACTCTCCGGAGACGCTGGTGCCCAAGATGGCATTGGCCAACGCCAACGGGTTCGCCGGCGTCGGGTTCTGGGCCATCGGGTATGAGCGCGGCCTGACGGGCTTCACCGCGCTGATGGACCGGTTCGTCGCCGGGGAAGTCGGACAGGGGGAGGCCGGCGGCTGACCCGGGAAGCCATCGGAACCGGCGGCTCCCGATTGCCGTCCCAGTGGTGACGCCCGGGGCCCTGACCTCACGCGCACTCGCCAGGCTCCCTGGCCCGAGCCATTCCCCGCTCCATAGGTGACCTGCATGCGTCCGCTCCCCATCCTGACCGCTTCGCTCGCCCTGATCCTTGCCCTCGCCGCGTGCCGCGGTGGGGCCGCGACACCCTCGCCGTCGCAGGAGCCCACCGGCGATCCGGGGTCAGACCTGGATGGGCGGACCTTCCTGTCGACCGACATCACCGGCCACACCCTGGTTGCCGGGTCCCGGGTCGGGATGACGTTCCAGGGTGGATCCCTCTCGGCAAACGCGGGCTGCAACACGATGAGTGGCGCCTACGAGGTGGAGGACGGCCGCCTCAGGACCGGCCCGATGGCCACGACCGAGATGGGGTGCGAGGAACCGCTGATGGCCCAGGACCAGTGGCTGGCGGCCTTCCTTCCCGGCGCCCAGCTCGTGCTTGACAGCGACACGCTGACGCTGGCCAACGACGGCACGACCCTGACGCTCACCGATCGCGTCGTCGCGGAGCCGGATCGGCCGCTGCTCGGCACGCGCTGGGCGGTGGAGGGCCTGGTCTCTGCCGGAGCTGTATCCAGCGTCCCGGCCGGGGTGACCGCAGCCCTGACGTTCTCGGACGGCACGGTTGACGTCGAGGCCGGCTGCAATCGCGGCGGCGGCAGCACCCAGGTGTCCGACACGACCGTCACCTTCGGCCCGATCCGCATGACGAGGATGGCCTGCCCGGAGCCGGCGATGTCGGTTGAGAACGCCATTCTGGCCGTGCTGTCGGGCGAGGTGGTCTATGGCATCGAGGCGGACACGCTGCTGCTCGAGGGCAACGGCGGCCTGGTGCTGCGAGCCATGCCATGATCATCGGATGGAGCCGCAGGAGTCCAGGGACGCACCCCCTGGGGACGCCGCACCCGCGGGGCCGATCGGCGCGAGGGGCATGGCAACCAGGGTCCGCGATCTGGGCGGTGTCCCGTGGCGCCGCCTCTTCGGCTACCTACGTCCGCACTGGCGGCCGTTCACCATCGCCCTCGTCGGCCTGGTGCTGGGCTCGGGTCTCGCCCTGCTCGTGCCGCTGGTCGTCGCGGGGCTGGTCACGTCCGTCGTGGCAGGAGGGGACGCCGCCGGCCTCGATCGGCTGATCGCGGGACTCGTCGTCCTGTTCCTCGTCCAGTCGCTGGGCGGGTTCGTCCAGGGCTACTTCCTGGGCGTGGTGGGGGAGCGGATGGTGGCCCAGCTCCGCGGCGAGCTGTTCGAGCGCCTGGTGACCCTCTCGCTCGACTTCCACGGCCGAAGCCGGGTGGGGGAGCTGGTGTCGCGGCTCTCGAGCGACGTCACCCTGATCCGCACGATGCTCACCCAGACAACGACCACTCTGTTGTCGTCCGTGATCGGCCTCGTGGGATCGGTCGTCATCCTGTTCATGCTCAGCCCGACGCTCCTGGCCGTCGTCCTGATCCTGGCGCCCGCGCTCATCGCCGTGGCTATCGTCTTCGGCCGCCCGCTCCAGCGGGTGAGCACCGAGGTCCAGGACTCCATCGCCCACAGCACGGTCACCGCGGAAGAGGCGCTGTCCGGGATCCGTGTCGTCAAGAGCTACGTCCGCGAGGCGTTCGAGGTGGCCCGCTACGGCGGTGACCTGGCCGGCGTGGTGGGCTCGGGGACTCGCCTCGCGCTGTGGCGGGCCGGGTTCGGGGCCATCATGGGGTTCCTCGGTTTCAGCGCCGTGGCCGTGCTGCTCTGGTACACGGGGCACCAGGTGATCGAGGGGAGCCTGGGCATCGGGACCCTGACCGGGTTCCTGCTCTACGGGATCACGATCGGCGGCAGCCTCGCCACCATCGCCAGCCTCTACGGTCAGTTCCGTGAGGGCACGGGTGCGGTGACTCGCGTGTTCGAGATCATCGACATGCAGCCGACCATCGTGGATGCCCCGGACGCGGTCGAGATCGGCCGGGTGGACGGCGTGATCGAGCTGGACGACGTCAGCTTCGCCTACGACGGCGTCAACCCGGTCCTCCGGGACGTGACCCTCACGATTGCCGCGGGCGAGGTCCTCGCCCTCGTCGGCCCGTCCGGGGCGGGCAAGACGACGCTCGTCGGCCTGCTGCCACGGCTGTGGGACGCGACGTCGGGGGCGATCCGCATCGACGGCCGGGATGTCCGGGGCGTGACCACCTCGAGCCTCCGCGAGCGGATTGGCCTGGTTCCCCAGGAGGCAACCCTGTTCGGAGGGACCGTACGCGACAACATCCGGTACGGGCGCCTGGAGGCCACGCACGAGGAGATCGTCGCCGCCGCCAGATCCGCCAACGCCCACGAGTTCATCACCGCGCTCCCGGACGGCTACGAGACCCTCGTGGGAGACCGCGGCTCCCGCCTGTCCGGCGGTCAGCGCCAGCGGGTCTCGATCGCACGCGCCATCCTGAAGGACCCGCCGATCCTGCTCCTCGACGAGGCGACAAGCTCGCTCGACAACGAGTCGGAGCGGCTCGTCCAGGAGGCCCTCGATCGCCTCAAGGTGGGGCGGACCACGATCATCGTCGCGCATCGCCTGTCAACGATCAGGGCAGCCCACCGAATCGCCGTCCTGGACGACGGCTGGCTGGTGGAGCTGGGCACCCACGAGGAGCTCCTGGCCCGGGACGGCCTCTATGCCCGCCTCTACCGGCTGCAGTTCGCCGAGGCCGTGCCTGCCTGAGATGCTCGAGACTCAGCCCGCGGCTGTCCCGGCACCGCGCTCCGGCTGGGGCGGACCGGCCGTCCAGGCGACCGGTATCGAAACCCGGAGGCTGGTTGGTCCGCCGTCGGGACTCACGACCTCCAGGGCGCCGTCCAGAGCCTGGACGCGGTCCCTCAGGCCTGCCAGTCCACCTCCGGGACTGATCGCCGCGCCGCCGGTCCCGTCGTCGCGCACCTCGACAAACAACCAGTCGCTTGAGGCGCGCAGGAAGACGCTGCAGCGCGTGGCACCGCTGTGTTTGGCAACGTTCGCCAGCGCCTCGGCCACCACGTAGTACGAGGCTCGCTCCACCGCGTGCGGGAGCCGTTGGCCGATGGCGAGCGAGCTGTCCACGTACGTGGGCACAGGGCATCGGCCGGCCAGGGCGCCCAGGGCAGCCACGAGTCCCCGGTCCACGAGGATGGACGGCGCCACGCCCCGGACCACCTCGCGGAGCTCCGCCAGCGCCTGGCGGGCCTGCTCGCGAGCATCGACGACCAGGCGCCTGGCGGCGGCTGGATCCGTGTCGATCCGCTCCTCGGCCAGGCCGAGGTCGATCGCCAGCATGACCAGCCGCTGCTGAGCCCCATCGTGCAGATCCCGCTCGATCCTCCTGAGCTCGCTGGCCTCCACCTCGAGCGCGGCGGACCGCGTGTCGCGGAGACGCTCCACGTCCCGGCGGAGGGCGGCGCTCGGATCGACGCACAGCATCCCCTGGACCACCGCGCGATGGAGGACGATGAGCCCGCGGGTGACGGAGGCGGCGACCGGCAGCAGCAGGAGCCCCATCACGAACAGGACGGCCACGAGCGCGACGGGATCGACCGCTTCCGTCAGCCACACGAAGCCACCGGGGCTGGAGGATCGTGCGGCCATCCAGAAGAGCGGCGCCAGCATGAGGACGATGGAGGTTGACCACAGGATCACCGAGACGGTGAACTCGATGATCGTGAGCGGCAGGGCAACAAGGACGTACAGGACGTCCAGCCACCGGTTCGCGTCCAGGAACTCCGCCTCTGCCCATTGTCGGACCCAGGGGCCCCACGGAGCGCTGGGATTCGGCTCGAACCCTCGGTACGGGTGTGGCATCAGGGGTTTCCCGTCCACCATCGACATCCGCCACCGCTCGACACGGGCGAAGACGCGCGCCGCCTCGATGCCGAGCCCGATGAATGGGATCCCGACGATCAGGAACAGGAGCGAGCCGCCGATCGAGAACAGCGTGCTGAGGACGCTGACCGAGGCGATCGAGACGAACAGACCCAACCCGACGGCCAGGACGGCTCGCCACGTCTTGATTGCGAACGGCGACCACGCGAACGAGCGCATCGCGTCCAGTGCGCCGTGCCCCACAACGGGGGCCTCGGGGTGGTTGCCTGACGTCATCTGAGCGACCCTACCATTCGTGATCCTGCCGTGAGTGCGCGTTGTGAACCAGATCCTGGGCCCCGGTGGCGTCCCCGCCCAGCCGGGCAGCGGGCATCTTGGGGGTGGGGGTAGCCCTACCAGGGACGTCGGATCGGTCGGGCCGAGTCGCGCCGTATGGGGCATGATCGGAACATGAACCAGCCGCCGCTGCGCGTGGTCATCGCCGATGACTCCGTCCTGCTCCGAGAAGGTCTCGCGCGCCTCATCGAGGAGTCGGGCGGTGAGGTGGTCGCGCGCGTCGGTGATGGGCCGGCCCTCGTGGAGGCGGTGGTCGAGCATCGACCCGACGTGTCCGTGGTGGACGTCCGGATGCCACCGACCCAGCGTGACGAGGGACTCCGCGCCGCCATCGAGGCCCGCCGCCGCGTGCCCGGGACGCCGGTTCTGGTGCTGAGCCAGTACGTGGAGCGCCAGTACGCCACGGAGCTCCTGGCTGACCGCGCGGGCGGGGTCGGATACCTGCTCAAGGACCGGGTCGCGGACGTTCGGGACTTCATGGATGCCCTGCGGCGCGTGGCCGCGGGCGGGACGGCGCTGGACCCCGAGGTCGTCGCCCAGCTGATGGTCCGCCGCCGACGCGATGACCGCCTGGCGGCGCTCACCCCACGCGAGGTCGAGGTGCTCGCGGCGATGGCCGAGGGCCGCACGAACGCCGGTATCGCGGAGGCGCTGACCATCTCCGAGGGGGCTGCGGAGAAGCACATCACCAGCATCATGGGCAAGCTGGATCTCCCTGATTCCAGGGGCGACCACCGGCGCGTGCTCGCCGTGCTGACGTACCTCGAAGCGGACGCATAGCGCAGCTGATGCTGGTCGACGTCGCGCTCCTGCCGCAGGTCGCGGACCCCGCCGCACCCGGGGTCCTGATCGTCATCGACCAGATTCGCGCCAGCACGACCATCACGACCCTCATCGATGCCGGTTGCCGGGACGTCTACCTTGCCGGCGACCCGGATGAAGCCCGTGCCGTGGCCCGTGAGACCGGCAGCCTCCTGGCGGGTGAGCTGCACGCGGTCAAGCCACCCGACTTCGACTTCGACAACTCTCCGTCGCAGCTGGACCGGGTTGACCTCCGGGGCCGGAGCATCGTCCTCTCGACTACGAACGGGACGGCCGTCATCGCGCGGCTCCGCCGCGAGGAGCCGGTCCTGGTCGGCTGTATCCGCAACGCAACCGCGGTCGCGACCGCAGCCCTGGCGATGGCGGGCAATTCGGGGATCGTCGGGATCGTGTGCGCCGGGCGTGAGGGGATCTTCGTCCTGGATGATGCTGTTGCGGCGGGCGTCATCGCGGAGCGGCTGGTCGAGCTTGCCGCGCCAAGGGGTCTTGCCGCGCGCCTCTCGGATGGGGCGGAGGCCGCCATCCGCCTGCGCCGGAGCTGGCCGACCCTCCGGGCCGCAATGGAGGCGTCCGATGGCGGGGCCACGCTGCGACGCATCGGAGCGCCGGAGGACATCGCCTTCTGCGCCGGGGAGGACCTGACGCAGACCGTCCCCCTGGTCCGTTACGACGGGAGGATGCGAGCGGTGTCGCTCGAGCCCGCGGGCGAAGGTGTTCCGAGGGCCTAGCGGCCCACCTCGATCCGCCCGTTCCAGAGCACGTAGTGCGTGTAGAACGTGTCGCGGTGGACGACCTTGCCCGACGCGTTCTTGACCACCCTGGTGACCGCCACGTTCATCGCGTTCGAGGGGTATTCCGTCTGCTCCCGCCTGCCGTGGGGGAGCGTGTCAACGACGACCTCCTCGGTGATCGCCTTGCGCAGGACCGAGACGGATGGCCGCGAAATCGAGACCTTGCGCCCATCCGGAACGCCCCAGATTTCGTAGGTCACGTACCCGCGACCGCCCGAGCGCGTCCTGATCCCGCGGATGTAGATCGCATGCTTCGTGTCATTGGTGAACGACATCGTCTGCACGCTGTTGCCTACCTTCGAGACCGTTGCGTCGAGACCGAGCGGATAGCGGTTGATGTAGTACTTGTGGTTGGACCGGGCGTTGATCTTGAGGCCGGCCCGCAACGCCGCGTTGAACAGGGTGGTGGAGCTGGAGCACATGCCGCCACCCAGCGCGCCCGTGGGGTCCGTGTGATCGGACCTGATGACGCCGCCGGGACCGAACCCACGAGCAGGGGTGACCGGGCCGACTGCGCTCCACCACTCGAACCTCTGTCCTGGCTTGAGCACGGTCTGGTTGATGATCTTGGCCGGCAGCCAGATATTGGCCCCGAAGTAGTTGCGGTCGCTGATCGGGAAATACGTCTTCCAGGAGCCGAGCTTCACCATGAGTGGCGCCTTCCTGGTCGCATCCTCGGTGGTCAGCTTCGGCTGGTACGGGCCGACGGCGGCAGGTACCGGGGCGGCGAGGTCTCCCGTGGCCCGGCCTTCCAGCTCGGCCGCGATCCGGGCGACGGTGGCTTCCACGTCCAGCTGGCGACCGTCCTTCGAGGCCACGACCCCGACAACCGTGCCGCTCCGTGCCTTCAGGAACGCCGCAGACTTGGCCTTCTTGAGGACTCCCTTGCGCACGGCGTTCAGGGAGTCCTTGATCGGGTCGGTGGCGATGACCGGTCGCACCGAGCCGTCGACGAAGCCCCGGAAGGACGCCCAGCTCCGGACCGTGTCGGCCTTGATGGTCCAGGACTTCTTGCCGGAGACGATGACGACGTCGTTGACCAGCCGCTGAGCCAGGACCTTCGCCACCTGGACGGTTTCGTCGTCCCGAGCCGGTTCCACGACGGTGACATCCACCGGGATGACGACCTCGGCCGGCGCGGCCAGCGATCTCGCAGCAGCGAGAGCCGTCGCGACGATGGGCGCTGGGTTCGCCGTCCGGCCGGTGGAGGAGGGCGTGGTCACCGGTCCGTCCGGGCCCATCCGGATGGTGGCATCCACCGGCCTCACCTCGAGATCCGCCACGGCGGTGGTGACCGCTGCCTCCAGGGCGGACTCGTCCAGGAGGAGCCGGGGCTCCAGATACGTGCCGCCCAGTGCCTGCCGCACCTCACCCACGGCCCGCTCGATCGCCGTTCCCGTCCGTCCGGCCCGAAGCGCCTCATCGACCAGCGCGTCGGCGTCTGCCTGCCGCCCGACGGCGGAGTACGTGATGGCGACGTCACCATCGGGGGTCCGGAGGATGATCTGGCCCTGTTCGAACGGGTAGGCGGCCGACACTGCCCGGCTGGCGGCCGCACGGTCCAGGCCCGACAGGTCCACGCTGCCGACGTGGACGCCGGGCAGGATCCTGGCCTCGTACCCCGCATCCCAGGCTGCCACGCCGATCCCGGAGGCCGCCGCCACCGCGGCGAGTCCAACGAGGAAGGCAACGATGAACCTCGCGCGACGGCGAGGCCGCCGGATCCCCGATGTCAGGGGCTCAGCCAGGGTCGGTTCCACCGGTCTCTCGATCGTCGGCGGCGGGGAGGTGGCGCGCGCTGCTCATGACTTGGCAGGATAGCGATCCAATCGCCGAACGGCATCTCCGATGGGCGGCATTTGCGGATGGTTCCATCGGCGCCGCGGGCGCGGCGCGAGTTCCGGCGTCGTGTGCCAACATGGAGGCATGGCCGATTTCGAGCGGAGCGCGACGGTCGGCGTCGGCGCAGACGCCGCCTTCGCCCTGTTCGCCGACCCGGAGCGACTGCCGGAGTACGTCCCGGCGATCAGGCTCGAGGAGACCATCGCGGTGGATGGCGATCCGGAGGCCGAGCCCGAGGTCAAAGGCCGCCCCGATGTCCGTGAGGCCAGGTTCATCGCGGATCGTGGCGCGCGCCGCGTGGAGTGGGGCACGCCGGGTGGCGACTACCACGGTTCGATCGAGGTCAGTGAGGGCACGTCAAGCACCTGCGGGGTGACGCTCCGCCTTCACCTGCGCGACGATGCCGGCCCTGCCGAGGTCGACCTGATGCTCGACCAGACGATCCGGAACATCAAGCGCGTCCTGGCCGTTCGCCGCCGCTGAGGAGGCCGGCAGGCCGCGCGGTGCCGCGTCAGCCGGTGATGGGCGGCGGTGTCCCGATGGATGCTCCTTCGCCGATCCGCCACGCCCGGAGGCTCGCGCGCCAGGTCGCCCGCTCATGGTAGGAGCCACTGGGGCGAACGCCGTCCAGCCCACCGGCGCGGCTCAGGGTCTCGAGGATCGGCGCGACCTGCGATCCGTAGACGTACATGCAGGGCTCCGGACGGACGCCGGGCCAGGAGTAGCAGGACACCGTCGTCCGGCGCTGATCCGTGGGAATGCTCGGCGGGACCGCGTCCCAGGCCGGATCGTCCGGCCTGAACTCCCACTGGTTGAGATCGCCCTGCGGGATGCCCTCGATGCCGCGCACGACCACCGGATCGCTGTCCAGCAGGTAGGGGTCCACGACGAGGTCGCAGACGACGGCATGATCGGGCATGAGGCCCAGCCATTCGTTCGGGATGAGAGGCATCGATGGGTCGTGGCGCTGCGTCGCGTCCACCAGGATGTCGGTCATCGTGAGCCTCGCGCGGAGGTACTCCGGGTCGCGGGTGAGGTTGCGTCCGGTGGTCACCACCTCGACGCCGGCCAACCCAAGGCGCATGAATGCCTCGTTGCGGGCGTCGTCGCCGTACTTCGTGGCGAACTCGACTGCGTGCTTGCCAACTGTCCCGGCGCCCATGATGGTCACCCTCACCGGCGGTCGTCCGGGGACCGTCAGGGCCGGCCATTGGCGCTCCAGGGCCTGGAACGCCGATCCAACACCGTTCCAGGCAACGCTTCGCAGGTTCTCGATCAGTCGCTTGCCCTCGTCATCGACGATCGTGTCGAGGCTGATGGCGTCGATCCCCAGCTCCGAGAGCATCTCGACGCGTGCCGGCCGGGTTGGGAAGTGCAGCATCGAGATCAAGACGGCTCCGCGGCGCAGCATCTGGTAGCGGCCCTCGGGCGCGCGGAGGACCACCACGATGTCCTGGCGGTAGGCGCCCTCCTCGTCCGTGGCGTGCACGTTGGACGAGACGGAGGTGTAGTCCATGTCCGAGTAGCCCATCCCGGACCCGATCCCGGACTCCACGAACACATCTGCGCCCTGGCCGGCGAGAAGGCCGATCAGCGGGGGCAGGAAGTCACGGTTCTCACCTGCCTCCTTGTGCATCCGTGGGAACCCGAAGGATGGGCGACTGGAACCCTGGGTCATCCGGACCACCTCCACTACGTCACGCAAGCCTAGCGCGCCGGCGGGTGAGTGACGCGGCCGACAGGCCCCGTCGCGGTCAGCCAGGAGGACCCAGGGGAACCCCGGCGACACATCAACTGGCCGTAGACGCGTACGCTCTCATGGCCCAGGGTCATGGAAGTGGCGCCCACTGTGCAGAGGCGACTGGAGAGCGACGTGGTCTCGATCTCGTTCGGCGGCAGCGGCTACGGCTACACGACGCACCAGGGGCGCTGCCCCGAACCATTCGATGCCGCGAACGGCAGCCGGCTCGCCGGGTACGAGGGCTCGCACCCGCTGCACGGCATCTCGGCCGACGCGCTCCTGCGGCCGTCGCACGGTCCCGTGGAGGGGTCGTTCGTCCTGGATGGCCCGGTGAGGGTGGGGGAGGGGATCGAGGGTTCTTTGCGCCTGGTGGCCCGGGAGCCGATCTCGGCCCGCAAGGCCGTCCTGCGACTGGTGGGGCTCCGCCTCGTGGAGGAGCGGAGGAGCGAGACCCACGACACCGGCAAGAACACCAGCCACACCGAGAACTGGGTCGAGGCCAACGGGCGCCTGTTCGTGGAGGATGCCTTCCTGACCCCCGCGATCCCCTCAAGCCTCGCCGACGGTCAAGTGTTCGAGACACGCTTCTCGGTTCCGGCCCCGCGCCTCGGGCCGCCGAGCGCCCACCTCGGCGAGGCGATCGTGGCCTGGGCCCTGGAGGCTCGCTGGGACGTGGCCATGGGCGACGACGCGTTCGTGGCGATTCTCGTTCCGGTCGCCCAGCACCCGGACCTCATCCGGGCCGGAGTCGGCAAGCAGGGTGGCATGGCGATGCTCGAGATCGTGACCGTGAACGGGGCGACCATCGAAGTCACGAGCCGGCTACCCGCTGCTCCCGGCTCCACCCTTGGAGTCCGTGCCGCGTGGCCCGGTGCTCCTGGCGGACCCGCCCGCATCGAGCTTCACCGCCGCACGAACGCGCCGAACGGCACAGAGGACATTGTCGCGGTCGCGACGATGGGTTCGGACGCCTTGCGGTCCGGGAACGCGGAGGTCGCGCTGGCGCTGCCGCCCGGCATGGCCCCGTCGTTCGACGGCGCCGACCTGGAGATCACCTACGTCGTCCGGGTCCTCGTCGATCGCCGTTTCATGCCCGATGCTGCCATCGAGCGACCAGTTGCGGTGGCCTGAGCCGGGTCCCTCGGCAGGAGCGTGGGTCGGCATCGCGTGAAGGTCGGCGAGGTTTCCGTCTGCGGGACCTGCCTGCGGACTGCGTTCCAGAAGGCAGAGGCGCTGAGCCGCCGCTGTCGATGCGGGGGCCGCATCATCGTCATGCCCAAGGGAGAGGTGGAGGCGCGTCGCAACGACAGGCGGTAGCGCCCGGTCAATGCCGGTTGCCCGGGTGCGCGAGCTGCGGTCCCAGCGGTCTAGGACGCGAGCTCCTCGCGGAGCTGATCCACCGCCCATTCGAGATCGGCGCGCTCGATCACCAGCGGCGGTGCGAGGCGGATCGTGGAGCCGTGGGTGTCCTTCGCGAGCACGCCCCGCCGCATGAGGCCTTCACATACGTCGCGCCCGGTCCGGCCCACGATGTCGATCCCGGCCCACAGCCCGCGTGTCCGAACGGCGGAGACGCGGTCGGGCGGCAGGGTTTCGAGGAGGTCCTGCAGGACGGCTCCGAGCTCGCGGGTCCGGGCCTGGAGCTCGTCGGTCTCGAGCATCCGCACCACCTCGATGCCGATCGCGCATGCGAGCGGGTTGCCACCGAAGGTGCTGCCGTGCTCGCCTGGCCGGAAGACTCCCATCACCTCCGCCGACGCCACGACTGCCGAGACCGGCATGATCCCGCCGCCGAGAGCCTTGCCCAGGATGTACGCGTCGGGCACGACGCCCTCGTGGTCGCACGCGAAGGTCTCGCCCGTTCGGCCCAGCCCCGCCTGGATCTCGTCCGCGAGCATCAATACGCCGTTATCGGTACATAGCCGGCGCACGTCGCGCAGGAAGCCTGCGGGCGGAATGATGACCCCCGCTTCGCCCTGGATGGGCTCGAGCAGGACCGCCACCGTGTCCGCGTCGATGGCCCGGCCAAGTGCCTCAGCATCTCCGAACGGAACCTCGGTGAAGCCGGGCGTGTAGGGCCCAAAGCCGGCACGAGCGGCCGGGTCGTCGGAGAAGCTGATGATCGTTGTCGTCCGTCCGTGGAAGTTGCCACCGAAGACGATGATCCTGGCCCTGCCCTCGGGCACTCCCTTCGCCTGGTAGCCCCACTTGCGAGCCATCTTGAGCGCCGTCTCCACGGCCTCGGCACCCGTGTTCATGGGCAGGATCATGTCCATCCCGCACAGTGCCGCCAGCTCCGACGCGAAGGTCCCCAGCAGATCGTTGTGGAACGCCCGGCCCGTGAGCGTGAGCCGCCCGAGCTGGCGTTCGGCCGCCGCGACGAGACGTGGATTGCGGTGCCCGAAGTTGAGGGCGCTGTAGCCGGCGAGCATGTCGAGGTACCGGCGTCCATCGACATCGTGGACCCAGGCGCCCTCGCCCCAGGCGAGCACGACCGGCAGCGGATGGTAGTTGTGCGCCGCATGCGCCTCGACGTCGGCGATCGCCTGACCGCCCAGGGGCGTGGCCTCGCCAGGCACGACAACCCGATGCTTCTCTGACGCCATGACCTCAGCCCTCATCCTTGCCTGGACTCGTGCATCCCCATGGTTGCACGAAGTCCTCGGCGATGAGGGGTACGATCGGTCGATGCGCTTCATGCCCAACATCCTGCTCATCCTCTCCCTGCCGGCCGGGATGGTTGGCTACTGGGTGGGGGTGCAGGTGGTGTCCGCGGTGCTGCCCGACATGGCGCTTGGGATCGTGATGCTATTCGTGCCACTCCTGGTCGCCGGTCTGTTCATGCTCCCGTTCCTGGTGCCGTTCATCGACCGCAAGGCGAAGCAGGACCTGGCCGCATACCGGGGCCGGCAGGGGAGCGAGGAGGACGGGGGCAACTCGTCGCGTGAGCAGCAGTAGCGTTGCTGGACGGGGTAGCGTCGTTGGGGCGTTCGCCCGGACATCACCGCCCCGGGAGTGGTGCGGCTGGGCACCACGACGGAGGCGACCAGCGATACGTCGGGGGCGGGTAGGATGATCGCCAACGGGTGCTCGCACTGGCCTCGCCCGAACAGATCCTGGCACCGGGCAGCCCCGCTGTCCTGTCACGTCGGAGGTCCCCATGCGCCGTCAGATCGATCTGGCAGTCACCATTGTCGTCGGCGCAGGCCTGCCGATCTCGCAGCTTGCGATCAAGCGTCTCCGGTGGCCTGGTGCGGCCGTCGTGACCGCTGTGACCGCCGGGATCCTCGTGGCCGACCTCGCGAACCTGGCGACGAACAGCAGCACTGGGACCATCCGCCGCCTCGTCCGGCTTGAGGCCGCGACCGCGGGTGCAGCGACGGTCGCCGGGGCACGGCTCCTCCTCGACCCCGGGGTCGAATCGGCGCTGGCGGAGGGCTGGCAGGTCCGCAGGTCCGAGATGCTCCGACGCCTTGCCCTCGGCCTCCTGTTTGGCATCCTGAGCGCCCGGGTCCGATCCAGGGCCGCCGCGGCAGGCCCGGCTCCGGGCACGTCGGGAGCGCGAGCGTAGGCGAGGGAGAGGCGTCCCCCAGAGGAAGGACGACAGATGCAGGGGATGGCGAACGACCGCCGACTCACGATTGGCTTCCCGCGGATGTACAACGAGCCCGGAGAGCGCCGCGCGTTTCTGCCACCGCTGACAGGCCTGCTCGCGAACCTGGGAATCGATGTGTACGTCGAGGCCGGGAGCGGGGAGGGCATGGGCATCTCCGATGACGACTATGTCGCCGGCTCACCACGCGTTCACATCGTCGACGAGGCCACGGCATACCGCCAGGACATCGTGGTGGTGCTCCGGGCCCCTGAAGGCCGCTACGAGCTGATCCGGCCCGGCGCGATCCTGCTCTCGATGCTCCACTTCGCCACTCGGCCCGAACGCGTCGATCTGCTGCGCGACCTGCGCATCGAGGCCATCGCCCTGGACATGGTCACCGGTGACGACGGGCGGCGCCTGGTCCAGAATCTGCGCGACGTTGCCCGCAACGGCCTGGCGGCCGCGTTCGACGCCCTCGAGCGGCGGTGGCCGCCGCTGCTTTCGCGGTCGCGCCCGGCAATCAGCGTCACGATCCTGGGTGCGGGCGGGGTTGGCAAGCACGCAATCGAATGGGCCGCCAGGTGCGGTGACGAGACGCGCAGCGAGCGGTTCATCCGCGAGGGCCTGCCCGGGGTTGAGGTGGTGGTCGCCGAGCAGAGCCTGGCCGGCAACGAGGCCTACTTCCGGCACCGCCTGCCACTGACGGACATCCTCGTCGACGCGACGGCTCGCCGCGATACTTCGCGGCCCCTGTTCCCCAATGCCTGGCTCGGCCTGCTGCCCGCTCATGCGATCGTCTGTGACCTTGCGGTCGATCCGTATCTCCTCGATGACGATCCGCCGGTGGTGCGCGGGATCGAGGGCATCCCGCAGGGCAACCTGGACCAGTGGGAGTTCGGACCGGAGGACCCGGCCTGGGACCGCCTGCCTCCCGGGATACCCACCGCTGAGCGGCGCACGGTGGTCTCGTGCTACTCGTGGCCTGGCGTCCAGCCCAAGGCCTGCATGGAGGCCTATGGCTCCCAGGTGACCCCGCTGCTCAAGACGCTCCAGTGGTACGGCGGGCTGCGGGCGATCGGCCCGGACGTCTCGTTCCACGGGCGGGCGCTTTGGCGCGGCAGCCTGCGGCATTGGGTGGAGGAGCACCCGGCCGATTGACCGGGATCCCGGTTTCCGTACGGCGCAGTTCCTCGACGTCAGCCGGCTGAGGCGTCGATGATCCGGAGGACCTCACCCGGCACGCGGAGATCGCCGCCCGTCTCGGCGATGACCTCCAGCTGGAAGCGGATCGGAAGCGCGATCATCGCCTCGCCGACGGACGCCTCGCCGTTCTTGGTAGCCGTCGCGAGCGCGACCAGTCGAGCGACGACGAGCTGGTTGAGGATGATCCCGATGGCCGCGGTCGCGGTCTTCTCGGAGGTGTCGAGCCCCGCGCGCTCGGCGCGAGCGAGCAGAGCTCCCTGCTCGGCTGCGGTGAGCTCCGCCCATGTCCTGGCGGCCTCGATCGAGTAGGCCCTGACCCGGAGCAGCTCACGGACGCGCTGGGCCTCCCGGAAGCTCGCCCGGGCCTCGTCGTCCCGGCTCTGGTCGCTGGCAAGCGAAGCCACGCGGTCCTCGTGGGCCTCGACCCACGCGATGGCCGCGGCGACCTCCGCGGCGCTGCGCGCGACGAGATCCGCCCGCGCGGCGTCCGAGATGGTGCCCTCGGGACCTCGTTCGATCGCGATGTCCTCCCACATCCCCGGAGGATACCGTCCGATCCACCGGGATCAGGCACGGCCGGCTTCGCGCTGACGGTGTCGTCAGCGCCCAGGCAGGGTAGGGGAGGGCGCCTCAGGCCGTTGAAGCTCGCCTCCTTGGCGACCTCGCCGGCCTACGGGCCCAGGGCGCGGATCAGATGTTCCAGGCCCATGCGGGTGAGCCATGCGGAGGCACGATCCGGATCGTGCGTACCGACACGCCCCGCTTCGGGATCGTAGGCAGGGGAGAGGGGAGCGCCGCGACGCAGCGTGGCGAGATCGAGGCAGCGGAAGGCGTCTGCGCGCCCGGCGAGCAGACGGTTGCGCACGCCCACGGCCTCGACCTCCTCGATCCGGTCGTACAGGGCCGCCAGCGACCCGAAACGTCGCACCAGCTCCGGCCCCACCGACGGCCCGATGCCCCGAACCCCGCCGTAGCCGTCGGTCGCGTCGCCCATCAGGGCCTTCACGTCCGCAACGAGTGCCGGCGGCACGCGGTAGGGGCTCCGCTCCTCGACTTCGGCGGGCCCGTACCGGTCGACGCCTCCACCGGTACGCGGCATCAGCACCGCCACCCGGGCGCTGACCATGCCCAGCAGATCGTGGTCGCCGGTGTGGAGCAGGACCTCGTCGAAGCCCGCCGCGAGGGCAGCGTCCGCGATCCCGGCCATCGCGTCGTCTGCCTCCCAACCCTCCGCGCGATACCGGGCCCAGCCCATGCGGCCCGCGGTGATGTTGGCGTCACGCAGCTGCACCACGAGGTCATCGGGCTCCGGCGCCTTGCGCGGCTTGTAGTCGGGATGCAGCTCGCGGCGTCTCGAGCCGGTCGTGCTCTCGAACGCCAGCGCGACGTGGGTGACCTTCTCCTCGCGGATCCGCGCGAGCACGAAGCGCAGGAACGTGCTGACCAGGAACACCGGCCGCCCGTCCGGCGCGAACAGAGGATTGCCGCGTCCCGCGAAGTAGGCGCGGTGGGCGATGTTGGCGAAGTCGACGACGAGGAGACGGTTCACGGTGCTGATCGTCGCATGCGCGGCTCCCCGCCTGGACACCGAGGGTACACGCGATCGACGGCGGTCGGTCGGATCAGACTCGGTCCAGGAACTCCAGCACCCGGCGGGTGAGCAGCGCGGTGGCCCCAGCGTCGTACGACGGGAGCGAGCTGTCGGCGAAATAGTGCTGGTCGCCGGGGTAGAGGAAGAGCTCCGCGTCCTCGGCCTTCTCGACGATCTCCCGCGCTGCGTCGATGTCGCCCTCGCCGACGAAGAATGGGTCGTTGTCCATGCCGTGGATCTGGACCGCGACTCCGTCGGGCCAGGGTCCGAAGGCCCACTCACCGCTGATCGGGACGCAGGAGTAGAAGAGCAGCGCTCCGCGGGCTCCGGGTCGCGTCTGGGCCAGCTGCTGGGCGATCGTCACGCCGAAGGAGAACCCGGCATACACGAGATCCTCGGGCAGGTCGTCGGCCATGCGGATGCCGCGCGCCCGGAGGTCGTCGAACCCGGCCGCTTCGATGAAGGTCATGCCCTCGTCGATCGACGGAAAGGTGCGTCCGTCGAACAGGTCGGGCGCGTGCACCGTGTGCCCGGCGGCCCGCAGCTCGTCGGCAAACGCGCGGACGCCGGGGGTCAGCCCCTGAGCGTGGTGGAACAGAAGGACCTCGGCCACGGCGCGCCTCCATGCGGGGATGCTTCGGGGAGTCGCATCACCAGGTTCGTAGGTGTACGAGACAGCCTACTCACGGGGGCCGCGCCCGCCAACAGACATCCGGGCGGCGCTCAGCTAGCCTGTCGGCCTCGAAACCGGGGCCAATCGGGGGAGCTGGAGCGAGGTAGGACATGACCGTCATCGACTGGCTGCTCGAATCCGATCCCTCCATCCGCTGGCAGGTGATGCGGGACCTTCCGCACGAGCCCGCGGACGTCATCGCCGCCGAGCGGTCGCGGGTCGCGACCGAGGGCTGGGGCGCCCGGCTGCTCGCGCTCCAGGCGCCGGACGGCTTGTGGGGTGGCAAGGCCTGGTCGCACGACTTGACCGACACATTCCACGTCCTGGAGCTGCTGCGGCTGCTGGGACTGCCTCCCGAGAGCGAGCAGGCCCGGCGGGCCGTCGGCCTCGTCCTCGAGCACGTGATCTGGCGGGACGGCTCCCCTTGGGCGGACGCCCCCTGGGCCGACAACAGGCTCTTCGAGGGCGAGGTCGAGCCGTGCATCAACGGCAACGTCGTCTCGACCGGCTCGTACTTCGGCGTGGACATGACGCCGCTCGTGGACCGGCTCCTCGGCGAGCAGCTCCCGACGGCGGCTGGAACTGCGAGGTCGAGCGCGGCGCGACGGTGTCGTCGTTGGAGACGACGATCAACGTCCTCGAGGGCCTGCTCCAGTACGAGCGGGCGATCGGCGGCTCGGCCAGGGTAGGGGAGGCCCGCCGCCGCGGCGAGGCCTACCTGCTCGAGCGCCGGTTGTTCCGCCGGAAGTCGACCGGCGAGGTGATCGACCCCACCTGGCTCCAGTTCTCGTTCCCGCACTGGTACCACTACGACGTCCTGCGCGCCCTCGACTACCTCCGCGACGCCGGCGTCAGGCCGGACGAGCGCGTCGCCGAGGCGATCGGGATCGTCGCAGCGGCCCGGGATGCCGACGGCCGGTGGCCGCTCCAGAACGTCCTGCGAGGGCGAGGTCCACTTCGAGATGGAGGTCGGCGTGGGCAAGCCGAGCCGCTGGAACACGCTCCGCGCGATGCGCGTCCTCGACTGGTTCGCCCGGGGCCACGCGGTGCCGAGGTGAGTGCCGAGCTCTTCGTCGTTCCGTCGTTCGTCCCGCCTACCGGACTCGACGCGCCCGAGTTCCGGCTCCGTCCGCTCGGCCCGGAGCACAACGTGTCCGATTTCGCTGCCTGGTCGTCGAGCATCGAGCACATCCACGCGACGCCGGGCTGGGAGGGGAGGGACTGGCCGATGGCGATGACGCTCGAGGCGAACCTGGGCGACCTCGAACGCCACGCCGCCGACTTCGTCGCCCGCGTCGGCTTCACCTTCACGGTGCTTGCCCCGGACGTCGACGAGGTGATCGGCTGCCTCTACATCTACCCCGCGAAAGACGGCCCCGGCGCCGCGGTTCGGTCCTGGGTGCGCGCGGCGGACGCCGATCTCGACGCGACCCTCTACCGCGTGGTCTCGGACTGGCTCGACCGCGACTGGCCGTTTGCCCGGGTGGTCTACGAGGCGCGCTCTGACAGCACACTACCGGGTCGTGACGGATCAAGGGTGACTCAGATCGGGATGCAGATCTCGGTCACGTAGTCTGCCGGGTTCGCCACCTGGGCCGGACCAACCAGGTAGAGGCTGGACATCGGGCCGGCCTCCGTCAGGCGCTCCGCCACCATCGCCTCCGCGAGCGACATGGCTGCCTCCGAGAAGCCCGCGTAGTCGCCGCGGAGCGTCGTCAGCGCCACCTCCTGTTCGGGGACCCCACGGCACGTGAGGGGCTCCGGCACGGCAACGGGCGTGGCGACCTCGAGCCAGATCTCGACGTCGCAGTCCGACTCGCGGTACTCCGTGTCGTGGTAGGTCACGCCGGCGCCCATCGGCCGGGCACCGGCGGCCATCGCAGCCGGCATGCTCGGGTGGCGTGAGGGCGCATATCGGCCTCGCGCCATGATCGCAGTCGGACGCCCCGTGCCGATCCGCCCCGTGACGGTCCCGGACCTCGTTGCCCAGACCTCAATGTATCGAAAGACGATCGCATCAGCGGGTCTGAGCGACGCTACCGTCGAGACCTACCACCGCCACGCAATGCTCTTCGTTCGGTGGCTCGCGGGCGACTTCGTACCAGGTGCGCGCCTCTAGGCGGACATAACTCACATTATCGGTAGTGCCAATCCACGCCCGGGAGTGGGGGTGAGCGGGTCTGGCGGGTCCGTCAGGCAGCTGTGCAGCACCTTCTGAGCCGGCCCCTCTACTCAGGCGCGATCAGCTCGAGCGTCGGGAAGTACCTGCGATAGCGCGATGCGTCGCGCGTGAGCAGCCGGTACCCGGCCACGGACGCGTGGCCGCCGATGAAGAAGTCGGGCATCGGGGTCGTCCGGGTTCCGCCCCTCCTCCTGTACTCGAGGAAAGCTCGACCTGCCAGAAGCGCGGCTGCGTATGGCAGTCCCTCGCGTTCGACCAGCTGCGGCTGTAACGCGAGGTCCAGCTCCTCGACGGAAAAGGTCGAGTTGGGGACAACGAAATGCCCGAAGGAACTTCCTCCCCGGCGCCGGTACCGCTGATGCAAGCATCTGCGGCTCCGTTCGTCCCCACTTGTGCAAGCACTCGCGGGTCCGTCGCCAGTTCGTCCGCCCCTTCGGGCAAGACGAATACTACGTTGCGACCGACGGCCGCTACAACGGCGTTATCCACGAGGATTCCTGCGTGACGGCATTTGTGGCGCGCTTGTCCACACTCCGTCCACGACGGGCTCCCCTACTGGTCCGGCGTGAGCTCCAGCGGCCAGTCTCCGCCCTGCTCAAGGCCTGCGGGCATGCCGTCCTCGCCCAGCACCAGCAGGACAGACGGTCCCCCGTCCGCCGCAAGCAATCGCCATCGATGTGCCCCGGTCCTCGCCGCGCGCCAGGTCGCCTGCCGGATCGTCAATGCGTCATTCACCTCGACCGCCGGGACGGATACCCCCTCCCCCACCCCGACCCGTGCCGCGAGCTGCACCGCGGCGACCGCGGCGGTCACCGGCGATGCACCGACCATCAGAACGTGGCCAGGCGTCCACGGGAGCGCGACGTGCTCGATCCCCTCCGCGCGGACCACGTTCCCGTGCAGCATCGACGCGTCTGCCTCCGGATGAAGCGTCAGCAGCCCGCCGGGCGCCGCCACCTCGACCCTGGCCAGGGTCCCGTCGGGCGAGACCTCCACGAGCACGGCGTGCAGCAGCCGGTCCCCGGAGGTGGTGATTGCCCGCCAGCGACGCCCGCGACGCCCATCGGCCACCGTCCACGTCACGCGACGCCCATCGGGGAGACGGCCCGTTCCGGCCCGGCGCACGAACGGACCCGCCTGGGAGGAACGCGACGTCATGATGCGGTGCCTCCGTCCGCGAGCGCGGCCTGCCAGCGCTCTGAGGCTGCTCGCAGCTCGCCCGCCATCGCCGGGGCCATGCGCCCGATGACGCGCACGTCCCGATTCCCGTACTCCAGCTCGACCGTCCCACGCTCGCGCACACGAGCCAGGAGCTCGCCCGCGGCATACGGAACGGCGACGTCCACGTCCTCCCACATCGACGCCAGCAGCGCGGCGACCTCCGCCCGCAGGGTGTCGAGGCCGAAACCAGTCACGGCCGATACCAGGACGGAACCCGACACGGCGGGAGCCGGCCGGTCGCCGTCTGCACCTGGGTAGAGGAGGTCTGCCTTGTTGAACGCAGCCAGCCGCGGTTTGTCTCCCGCACCCAGCTCCTCCAGCACGGTCTGCACCGTCGCGCGGTGCTCGGCGCCATGGCCGTCCGAGGCGTCCACCACCTCGATCAGGACGTCGGCTCGCGTAACCTCCTCCAGCGTGGCTCGGAACGCATCGACCAGCTGGTGCGGCAGCTTGTGGATGAAGCCCACGGTGTCGGTGATGATCGCGGTCTGGCCGTCGCCCAGCTTCACCTGGCGTGACGTGGGATCCAGCGTCGCGAACAGCTTGTCCTCGGCCTTGGCCACCTCGCTGCCGACGAGCGCGTTGAGGAGCGTGGACTTGCCCGCGTTGGTGTAGCCGACGATCGCGACCGTGGGATACAGGCGCCGGTCACGGCCTCGTGCGGTCGTCTGCCGCTGCTGGCGGACGCTCTCGACCCGGACCTTCATCTTCTTGATCCGCTCGCGGATGAGGCGTCGGTCCGTCTCGAGCTGGGACTCGCCCGGACCCCGCGTGCCGATCCCGCCGCCCGTGCGCGAGAGGTGCGTCCACAGGCGGGTCAGGCGTGGCAGCTGGTACTCGAGCTGGGCAAGCTCCACCTGGAGGCGGCCCTCGTGGGTCTGTGCGTGGAGGGCGAAGATGTCGAGGATCAGGCGGCTGCGGTCGATGACCTTGACGTTGAGCAGGCTCTCCAGGCTCTTCTGCTGCCCCGGGCTGAGCTCGTCGTCGGTGATGAGGAGGTCGAAGCCGGTCTCGGACTTGGCCTGGAGGAGCTCCTCCGCCTTGCCCTTGCCCAGGTACCAGTTCGGGTCCGCGTGCCGGCGGTTCTGCCACTCGGCTCCCACGACGTCCGCACCGGCAGTGGCGGCGAGCGCCGCAAGCTCTGCAAGGCTGTCCTCCGCACCCCAGCCGGGATCGTCACCGGTGTCGACGGCGACCAGGAAGGCCTTCTCGACCGGCGGCGCGAGATCGATCGGTTCGCTGTTGCGGGGACTCATGGTTGGGCCAGCATACCGGCTGACCTGATCACGGCCGCCTGACACGGCACCGGGCACCCGCCGGGCCTGGCGCCCATCCGCCATTCGGCGGCTGCCAGTAGTCCTTCCGGTTCGTGGCGCGCGGACGCACCGCACCGGAGAGTCGTGTCATGTCTACCACCCGGCTCTTCGCTGAAGCCTTCGGCTGGATGCGTGCCCCTGTTCCTGCCCCATCGCTGCCGGAGCCGGAGTCGCTGGTCCGGCGCGTTTCGATCCGGGTCACAGCCGTTACAGCGCTCTTCGTCAGCGTCGCGTACCTGACCTGGCGCATCAGCTCAACGCTGAACCCCGACGCGCTGTGGGCATCGATCCCGCTGGTTGTGCTTGAGATCCACGCCACGATCGGCCTGGCCCTGTTCACGTTCTCCCTGTGGAACATCGACTCCCGGCCTCCGCATCGCGACGTTCACGAGTCCGGATGGCGGATCGCGGTCCTGGTGCCCACCTACAACGAGAGCATCGAGATCCTGCTGCCCACGGTCGCGGCGGCGGCAGCCATGCGGCTCACTCATGAAACGTGGGTTCTGGACGACGGGGCACGTCCCGAGGTCGAACAGCTTGCCCGGGACCTCG
Source organism: uncultured Chloroflexia bacterium (assembly GCA_963766735.1). Classification (GTDB taxonomy): domain Bacteria; phylum Chloroflexota; class Limnocylindria; order Limnocylindrales; family CSP1-4; genus CAIXZV01. Next base: position 123,598 of record CAVYBU010000007.1, on the reverse strand, counting down.
GCGTGCGCTACCTGGCTCGGACCGAGCACCTGCATGCAAAGGCCGGCAACCTCAACAACGCCCTGACGGTCGTGGAGGCAGACCTCATTGCCGTCCTCGACGCCGACCATGTGGCCGATGCCGACTTCCTCGTCCGCACCGTTGGCTACTTCGACGACCCGGGGCTCGCCCTGGTCCAGACGCCGCAGGAGTTCTACAACCACGACTCCTTCGAGCACGAAGCGGTCACCGGCGACGGCGAGCGGTTCCACGAACAGACCCTGTTCTACCGCATGCTGCAGCCGGGCAAGAACCGCTGGGGCGGCGCGTTCTGGTGCGGGACCGGGGCCGTTGTCCGCGTCGCCGCCCTGCGCGACGTGGGCGGCGTGGCAACGGACACGATCACCGAGGACATTCACACGACGATTCGGCTCCACCGCCGGGGTTGGCGCACCGTGTACCACAACGAGGTTCTCGCGCGCGGGCTCGCGGCCGGGGACGCCGACACCTACCAGCTCCAGCGTCTTCGCTGGGGCACGGGCGCAATGCAGGTGCTCCGCGGCGAAGACCCACTCTGGGTCGGGGGACTGACGATCCCGCAGCGCCTGGCCTACGCCTCAACGCTCCTGGGCTGGTTCGACGCCTGGCGAACCCTGGGGTTCGCGCTGTTGCCGATCGCGGTCGTGATCACCGGCGTGGTTCCGATCCGGGCTGACCTCCTCACGTTCGCGGCGGCGTTCCTGGTGACGTTCCTCTTGCAGCAGGTGGCTCTCAAGGCCCTGAGCCGGGGTTGCCATCGCACCGTCCTGTCCATCGTGTTCGAGCTGGTGCGCATGACCTCGAACCTGCGAGCGACCCTGACCCTGGTCACCCGCAGGCGACCGACGTTCGTCGTGACCCCGAAGGGGCGACAGGGCGAAGAGCGGCGGCGCGTCCGGGTGCCGGCGATCCTCTCAGGGCTACTGGTCGGATCCGTCCTTGCCGGGGCGTGGTTCGCGCTGACCCTCCTCGGTCGGACACCCGTCACCTACGCGGAACAGGGCGCGGTGGTCGCCGCGTTCGGGTGGATGCTGTTCAACGTCGTCCTCACCTGGCTGGCCATCGATCGCATCCGTTCCCTGCGTTACGCGCCGGAGCGTCGAGCAAGCGTCAGGTTTGACGTCGAGCACCCGGCTCTCCTCGACAGCCTGGTGGCCGAAACACGCGACGTGTCCGTGGCCGGGGCGAAGGTGGTCGCCGCGATCGAGAGCGCGGCAGGCTCGTTGATCAACCTCACCGTCGATCCCGACGGGGTGTCGATCATGCTCAGGGCGATTGTTCGCTCGGTTCATCACGAGCAGGGCGGTGGATACCAGCACGGCCTCGAGTTCCTGCCCGGTCAGCATTCAGAGCGCGCGCAATTGACCCTGTTCCTCTTCAGGCATGGGCCCAACCTGCGTGTCGATCGGCAGCCCACCTCGCTCCCGGTGCCCACCGTCGTTCCGGCAGCCGCCTAGGTCAGCGTCGAGTCGACGAAGGCATCGAACCGCGGCGCCACCGACTGGGCGGGGTCCTCGGTGGCATCGAGGATCGCGAGCGTCCGTTCCGACCGGAACCAGGTGCGCTGGCGCTTGGCGAAGAGGACGTTGCGGCGCGCGTCCAGCTCGATGGCCTGCTCGAGCGTGAGCTCGCCGTCGAGGTACGACCAGCTCTCGCGGTAGCCGATGGCGGAGAAGGCCGGCAACGCCGGGTCGAATCGCTCGCGCAAGGCTTGGGCCTCGCCCACCAGGCCGGCGTCGAACTGGGCACGCGCTCGCTCGCTGATGCGACGGAGGTGCTCGGGAGCATCCACCACCAGCTGCAGGCCCAGGACCGGCCCTGGGTAGCCCACGGGCTCGGGTAGCGGCGCATCGCCCTGGAGCGAGGCGATCTCCAGCGCTCGCACCACGCGGCGCGGGTTGTGCAGGTCCGTGCGCGACGCCAGGGTTGGCGCCAGCGCCGTCAGCCGATCGGCCAGCGACGCCACCCCGTCACGCGTCAGCTCGGCCTCCAGCCGGCCGCGAACTTCCCCGTCGGAGGGCAGCGCATCGGTGTCGATGCCCGCGAACACCGTCCGCAGCCAGAACCCCGTCCCGCCGGCCAGGATCCCGATCCCGCCGCGCGACCCCAGCGCCTCGAGCGCACTCAGGGCATGCGCCCTGAACTCGGCCACCGAGAAGGGCTGATCGGGCTCCACGAGGTCGATCCCGTGGTGGACGACCAGCGCCCGCTCCTCGGCCGTTGCCTTGGCCGTGCCGATGTCCAGGCCCCGGTACACCTGGCGCGAGTCCGCCGAGACCACCTCCGCCGGGATTCCTCGCGCCAGGAGCCTCTCGGCAAGTGCGATGGCCAGCCCGGTCTTGCCCGTGGCGGTGGGCCCGCCGATGACGACGAGGGGCGCCAGCGGTCCATCCCGGCCGCCAGCCGCGGCTGGGTCGCTCAGGCCAGCGTCCCCCGGAGCGCGTACGGTCCCGCGTGATCGATCACCACGCGGACCTCGCGCCCCAGCAGGTCAGGCGAGCCGGCCACGTGGACGAGCTTGCTCTCGCGCGAGCGCCCGAGGAGGTGGGCCACGCCTTCGGGCAACAGCGCAAAGGCGTCCTGGGACACGGAGGCTCCGGCATCGTCATCGTCACCGTGGTCGTGCGTGCGTGGCGGGACCACCGAGTCAACCAGGACGTCCGCGGTGCGACCGAGCCAGGCCCGGTTCCGCTCGAGCCCGATCCCCTCTTGTACGTCCAGAAGTCCGACGAGGCGCCGGCGCTTCTCGGCAACGGGCACGTCATCGGCCAGCCTGGTGGCCGGTGTTCCGGGCCGCTCGCTGTACGCCGCCGCGAAGACCTGGTCATACCGGATGTCCTCGAGCAGGCGCAGCGTGTCCTCGTACTCGGCCTCCGTCTCGCCGCAGAACCCGACGATCACGTCGGTGGACAGCGCGATCCCGGGGACGGCCTCGCGGATCCGCGTCAGCCGCTCCCGGTAGTGCTCGATGGTGTACTGGCGGCCCATGCGACGGAGCATGGAGTCGCTGCCCGACTGGACGGGCAGGTGCAGGGACTCGCAGACGGATCGGGAGTCCTGCATGACCTCGATGAGCCGGTCCGACAGGTCCCACGGATGTGAGGTCACGAAGCGCAGTCGCGGGATGGCCGGCACGTCGTCCCCGTCATCGGCCGTGCGCAGGGCATCCACGGCGCGGATCAGCTCCGCGAGGTCGGGTCTCGCCGCTCGGTCCTGGGGCCGGCCCACGGTCCGCGTGCTGTTGACGTGCCCGAACCGCTCCTCCGCCGGCAGGTCGTGGCCGTAGCTGTTGACGTTCTGGCCCAGGAGCGTGACCTCCCGGTAGCCCGCCGCGGCCAGCGCGCGCGCCTCGTCCACGATCTCGTCGAACGGCCGGCTCCGCTCGGGACCCCGGCTGAACGGCACGATGCAGTAGGTGCAGGTCTTGTCGCAGCCGTAGATGATCGGCAGCCAGGCGCTGATCGCCGAGACCCTGCTCACGGCACCTCCGGCCACCGCATCGGCCCGTGCCCGGACCAGGTGTGTCGCGTCCGAGACGGGCGAGCCCTTGACCAGGGTTGTCGCTGCGGTTGCCGGAAACGCTCCAACCTGAGCCAGCGCGCCAACCGGCGCCTGGGCGGACGCCAGCCCCAGCCGATCGACAAGCTCGGGCTCCTCGTCGGGCCGCAGAAACAGGTCCACGGCAGGGTAGCGCCGCTTGAGGCCGGACCGGTTCGTCTCCCGGACAGAGCACCCGGTCATCACCACGCGCATCCCCGGATTGGCCATCTTCAGGGTGCGCAGGTGACCCTGGCGGCCGATGACCTTCGCCTCCGCGGCCTCGCGAATGGCGCAGGTGTTGATGATCACCAGGTCGGCCGTGTCCATCGATGCCGCCTCGGGACAGCCTGCGGCCAGGAGCCGGCCGGCCATCTCCTCCGAATCGCTCTTGTTCATCTGGCAGCCCAGCGTCCAGACGAGGAATGACGGCATGGCCCTCGTCTCGGGCCGGAACTCGGTCAGGCGCTCGTCATCGGGCGTGACGGGAACCCGGGGCCCGGCGGCAGGGAGGGCAGGCGGGACCAGGTCCAGGACGGGGAGTGATCGGGGCGGCATCTCGGGGAGATGGTAGTGCCTTCGGCGGGATCGCCAGCGGCAACCGGCCCCACACCGTACGATCTGAGCCATGGAATGGATAACGAGTCCTGAAGGCTGGATCGCCCTGCTCACCCTGACGGTCATGGAGATCGTCCTGGGTATCGACAACGTCGTCTTCATCTCCGTGCTCGTTCAGCGCCTGCCGGAGTCCCAGAGGGATCGCGGCCGCAGGATCGGGCTTGGTCTGGCGATGGGGATGCGGATCCTGCTCCTGCTCTCGATCACCTGGATCATCGGGCTGACGCAGCCGGTGGTCACCATCGGTGATCATCCCGTGTCCGTCCGCGACCTGATCCTCATCGGCGGCGGCCTGTTCCTTATCTGGAAGGCCACGACGGAGATTCACGAGGCACTCGAGGGGGACGAGGGTCACGCGGTCGCCGGACCCGCCGCCTCGATGCGCTCGGTCCTGGTCACTATCGTGCTGCTGGATATCGTCTTCTCGCTCGACTCGGTGCTCACCGCAGTGGGCATGGCCGACGACGTGGTCATCATGATCGTCGCGGTGGTGATCGCGGTCGGAGTCATGCTGTTCGCGTCGGGGCCGATCTCACGCTTCGTCCACGAGCATCCCACGGTCAAGATGCTCGCGCTCTCGTTCCTCCTGCTGATCGGCATCACGCTGATCGGGGACGGTATCGGGTTCCACATCCCCAAGGGCTACATCTACGTGGCGATGGGCTTCTCGGTGTTCGTCGAGATGCTCAACCTGACCGCCCGCAGGCGTCGCAGGGGAGCCGCGGTCGACCTGCACCCGACATTCGTCAAGGACGAGCCGGCGCCCGACGAGTCCTGAGGGCTTCGCGAAGGTCCGAGATCAGCGAGTCGGGCATCACCAGGAGCGCGTGCGTCTCGGCGTACGGTCCCAGGTCTCCGTGGTAGTCGGAGCCTCCGGTCTCGAGGAGGCCCAGGTGGACGGCCGTCGCCGACATCGCGGCTCGGGTCTCGGCATCGAATGACCGGTGGTGGGTCTCAAGGCCGTCCAGACCCTCCGTCATCAGCTCCCGCATCAGGGGCACGCGCTCAGGGGCCGTCGGGAAGTGCGCCAGCGACGCGAGGCCCCCGGCAGCCCGGATCGCCCGGATCGCCTCGATCGGGCCCATGCCGGTCAGGGGCATATAGGCGGGCTGCCCGTGGGCCAGGATGTTCTGGAAGGCATCCTCCACGCTCTTCGCGAACCCCGCTGCGACGAGGGCCCGAGCGAGCGTCGGGCGACCGAGTGCACCGTCGCTTGAGAGGATCGCCTCGTCGAGGTGCGACTCGACCGGCAGCCCGAGCTCACGGAGACGCTCGACGATGGCCGCGAACCTCGACCGGCGGGCGTCGCGCTGTGCCGCGAGGGCGGCCTCGAAGGCGTCGTCGTCCGGATCCACGCCGATGCCCAGGACGTGCAATTCGCCTTCTGGCAGGTCCATCCGGAACCCGCGTGCGATCGCGTTGATCTCGACGGCGGGGAGAAGCTCCATCCCGGCCGGCAGCGGCTCGGCGTCGGAGCCGGTCAGCTCGCGGTATGCGGCGAGGTTGTCGTGGTCGGCGATGGCGAACAGCCGGATGCCGGCCGCATACGCCTGACGGACGAGGTCCGCGGGCTCCAGGACGCCGTCCGATCGCCGGGTGTGCGCGTGGACGTCGGCGGTGGCCGTGCCCGGAACGCGCGGCTTCTCGGATCCAGTCGCATGGCGAGAGCTCATGCCTAGATCTCGACGAGGCGCTGGATACGCTCGATCTGCAGGGCGCGACCCGTGGCGGGATCCACGTCCACCTGGCAGGCGTTGAGGACGACGGGTCCGTCGCCCACCTCGAACCGCGTTGGCAGGGCGTTGATGAACCGCGGGAGCACGGTTGCCGGGTCGAAACCGATCACGCTCCAGAGCGGCCCGGTCATCCCGAGATCCGTCAGGAAGGCCGTCCCCTTCGGGAGGATCCGCTCGTCGCCGGTGACGACGTGCGTGTGGGTCCCGACCACGGCCGAGACGCGTCCGTCGAGATAGAGGCCCATCGCGGTCTTCTCGGACGTGATCTCGCAGTGGAAGTCGACGAGGCGGATGGGCGGCAGCGGTTCGGAGGCCTCGTCCATCAGGCGATCCGCGTCCGTGAACGGGTTGTCGATCGGCTGCATGTGGGTGCGGCCCTGGAGGTTGATCACCGCGATCTCGCTGCCGTCAAGTGCGTGGTACGTGCCCCAGCCTCGCCCGGGCACGCCGTGGGTGCCGTAGTTGAGCGGGCGCAGCACGCGATCGCTCGTCTCGAGGAACGGGTAGATCTCGCGCTTGTCCCAGATGTGGTTGCCGCTCGTGATCACGTCGACGCCGGCGGCGAGGAGCGCCTCGGCCGTGGAGGGCGTGAGGCCCATCCCGCCGGCAACGTTCTCGCCGTTCGCGGTGACGAAGTCGATCCCGCGTTCGTCGCGCAGGCCGGGCAGCACCTGCTCGATGGTGACGCGGCCGGGCTTGCCGATGATGTCGCCGATCATCAGGATCCGGCAGGCTCCCGGCGGGACGTGGCGCGTTGCCGTTCGGGGGGTTGCCGAGGCCGGCCTGGAGGCTTCGGCCGATCACTGCGATCGCTCCCCTACTTCGCGTACTCGACGGCCCGCGTCTCGCGGATGACCGTCACCTTGATCTGGCCCGGATACGTGAGGTTGTCCTCGATCTTCTTGACGATGTCACGCGCCAGTCTGCTCGCGGTCAGGTCGTCGATCTCCTCCGGACGGACGAGGATCCGGACCTCTCGGCCGGCCTGGACCGCGAATGAGCGCTCGACGCCGGGGAAGCTCTCGGCCACCTCCTGGAGCTCCTCGAGGCGCTTGACGTACGTCTGCATGGTCTCCCCGCGAGCGCCGGGGCGGGAGGCGGATATCGCGTCAGCGACCTGGACGATCGGTGCCTCCAGGCAGGCGTACTCGACCTCCTGGTGATGCGCGGCGATGCCGTTGACGACCTTGAACGGCAGGCCGTTCTTCTGGGCGATGGCGGCGCCGATGGCCGCGTGCGGGCCTTCGACCTCGTGATCCACGGCCTTCCCGATATCGTGCAGCAGGCCTCCGATCTTGGCCGCCTGGACGTCTGCCCCCAGCTCCGCTGCGATGATCGCCGCGACGCGGCTGGTCTCAACGCTGTGAACGAGCACGCTCTGGCCGTAGGAGGTGCGGTACTTGAGACGGCCGAGGAGCTTGGTGAGCTCCGCCGGGAGCCCTGGAACGCCCGCATCGTAGGCGGCCTGCTCGCCCGTCTCGCGGATCACGACGTCCACCTCGGCTCGAGCCTTGGCGACGACCTCCTCGATGCGCCCGGGGTGGATCCGGCCGTCGGCGATGAGCTTGGTGAGGGCGAGGCGGGCGACCTCCCTGCGCACGGGATCGAAACCGGAGACGATCACGGTCTCGGGGGTGTCGTCGATGATCAGGTCCACGCCCGTGGCCTGCTCCAGGGCGCGAATGTTGCGCCCCTCGCGGCCGATGATTCGGCCCTTCATCTCGTCGCTCGGCAGGTGCACCGACGAGACCGTGTGCTCGGCCGTGTGGTCCGCGGCCACCCGCTGCATCGCGGTGACGATGATCTCGCGTGCCTTGTCCTGGGCCTCGTCGCGGGCCTGACGTTCGATGGACCGGGCAAGCTTGACCGCGTCGTGCTCGGCCTCTTCGCGGATGGCTTCGAGCAGGCTGCCCTTGGCGTCCTCAACCGACATGCCCGACACCTGCTCCAGGGCCGCGATCCGCTCCTGGCCAAGCCGCCCGAGATCCTCGCGCTGGTGCTCGATCTCACGCTCGCGGTCGTTGATCTTGCGGCTCTTCTCCTCGAGCAGATCAGCCCGCTGGTCGAGCTGCTCGTCCCGCGCGAGGAGGCGCCGCTCGAGGTTCCCGATCTCCGCTCGCTTCTGGCGAGCCTCTTCCTCGGCCTCGCGCTGCCCGCGCAGCTTCTCGTCCTTCGCCTCGAGGATCATGTCCTTCTGCTGCGCGCGGGCCTCGGCCACGATGCGCGCCGCCTTGTCCTGGGCGGACTTCACGGTCTGGCTCGCCCACATGCCGCGGCCGAAGAATCCCGCGACCACGCCGACGACAACGGCAATCAGAGCCGCGCCTACAGCGACTACGTCCATCTTCGATTCCTCCCCACCGGCCGGGTGAATGGGCCGGTGGCGTTGTCAAGAAACAGGATCGGGCTACGCGGTACCGACGTTCGCTTGGGCTTGGAGTCGCGCGGGCCCACGAGGGCTCCGCTTGATTCCGGCCGATAGCCGCGGCTCGCCCGGAAGCGGCCTTGGGTCCGCGTCCGGTTGACGGCCTAGCCTACATCGTTCGACCGGAACAGGCTGACGAGATTGCGGCGCGGTGTCGAGCCCCGATGGCGTCTACTCTGCCGGAACGATGGCGCCGGACCTGATGTAGGGGCCTTCGCCGATCTGGGACCACCGGAACTGGAGGCCGGCATAGTCGCCGGTACCCGTGTAGACGCCCTCCATCCGGTGAGTCCTGGACCCAACCGCGATCGTCCCCGTCCACGACCCCGACCAGGTCCCGCCCTCGTTGGCGAGCGTCCCGGTCCCGGTCATCGTTGCGCTGCCGTCGGCCTGCTCGTCCATGTCGAACACGATCCGCTCCAGCTCAGAGGCGACACGTGGGTCGGACGGCACGCTCGGTCCGCACTCCAGGACGACGCCGCGATAGCGGGTCATCTCGCCGACCTGGGTCGTCGTCCCCGGGTCCGCGGTCGAGCAGCCCGCTCCGGTGATGACGGTGGGTCCCGCCGTCGGCAGGGCGGCGACGGCCTCGATCGTGCCGGTGATGACACCGTCCGACCCGTCGCTCGTCTGGCTGGTCCGGAGGCGGAGGCCCTCGTATCCTCCAGAGCCCAGGTAGACACCCTCCATGTGGTGCGTGGTGTAGCCCTCGTCCACGGTCCCGAGCCAGTACCCCCGCCAGGTGCCGCCGTCGGTCTCGATGGTGGCGGATCCCCACATGTCGGCGCTCTCGTCCTCCCGAAGATCAAGGTTGAGGTCGACGGTCGCCACCCCATCCAGGCGGGCGTCTGAGGAAGTGTTCGTGCAGGTGATCAGGATCCCACGGAGGTGGGTGACGTCTCCGACGCGCCATTCGCTGCCGGGAGCGGACTCCGGGCAGGTTGTGCTCGCGGTCACCCAGACCGGCGGCGTGGCGAGCGGTGCGGGTGTCGGCGTCGACAGTGGGGTCGGGCCTGGCGTCGCGCCGGTCCCGGCGACCGGCAGCCCGCTCGGGTTGCCGCTGAGCAGGGCGGCGACGCCGCCGAGGGTCGCAACGGCGAGGACAGCCGTGATCCCGACGGCCGCGAACGTCCAGATCAGGCCTGGGTGCGGTTCGCCCGGCACCGCGTTCGGCCGGGTGCACGCGGCGCTTTGACGGCCTTCCAGAGGCGGCTGGGGCCGATGCGGCGACGGGGATGCGTGCGTGCGTGTTCGAACACAGCGTCGATGACGGCCTTCGGCGTGTCGTACGGCCCGTCCTCCAGCCAGTCGGCAAGCCGCTGCTCGAACCGCTCCTCGCGCGTCACGCCGTGGTCCTCCAGGCGACGGCCGCCCGGACGTCGGCCTCGAATGCTGCACGGAGACTTCGCGTCGCGTAGTGCAGCCGGGATCCGGCCGTGCCCACCGGGATACCCAGCGTCTCGGCGACCTCCGAGATCGGCTGCCCGACGAAGAAGTGCAGCACGAGAACGGCCCGGTGCTCGGGTGTCAGCCGCCTGAAGAGTCGCTCGATCTCATCGCGGTCGACCACGTCCATGACGCGGTCGACCGCCGGTGGCTCGACCCGGATCTCCCGGATCCGCGACGTCCAACGCCGCTCGCGCTTGGCCTCCCGGTAGGTTGCGTGCACGACGAGCCGGTAGGACCAGGCGTCGAACCGGGACGGATCTCGAAGGCTCGGTAGATCCTCCCACAGCCGGATGAGCGCCTGCTGCAGGGCATCCTGTGCGAGGTCCGGGTCGCGAAGGATCCGGTGGGCGATCGCGTAGAGCCGGTCCGAGCACTCGTACACCAGGGCCTGGAATGCCTCCATGTCGCCACCCTTGGCTCGCTCGACGAGGTCGTGCTCCACCCTGCCTGCTCCGTGCGAGCGCCCCCTCGGGTGCTCACTCCTCATGGGACCCGGACCCTCGCGTTCTATTCAAACGCCGAATCTCACGGCGTCCAGTGCCGTTGGAAGCGACCGGCGCGCCCGTTGACGCGCCCGGAACGCACCAGGTGCTCAGCCCGCCGGTTCGATGCGTCCGGTGTACGACATGGGGTAATCCAGGCCTTCGATGTGCTGGACGAAGCGGAGGCCTTCGTACGCTCCGGTGCCCAGGTACGTGGCGTCCATCACGTGGACGTGGGCAGGCGAGGCGACGCTCCACGTGGACGTGCCCTCCACCGTCCCTTCCCACGTGCCGTCCCCGTTGGTGAGGGTGATGGGGAACGAGCAGACCGCGACCGTGGTGTCCCCGTCCACCGTCTCCGGACAGTCGGTGACGTACCTGGACGTCCCGACCAGCCGCTCGTCGGAGGATGTCACGTTGTCACAGACGGTGTAGTCGCCGTCCTGGCCACACGTGCCGGTGCTGCCGGTCACCTCCACGACCGCAGGCACGGTGGGGACTGGTGTTGCCTCGAGGCTCGGCGCCGGAGTCAGGACCGTGGTCGGGACAGCGGCTCCGGCACACCCGGCCAGCGCCGCCACGAGTGCGGCAAGCGCCGCAGCCAGTGTGATGCGCCTCTGCATCTCAACCTCCCTCGGCGATCGCGCGCCAGCTCGCTTTGCGGGACGCCCACCCTTGACGGGTCACAGCGGGGCCTGATCCCTTCAATTCCGGAGCTCACAATCGGAACCTGGCGTCACGAAGACGGCCCCGGACCGACCGGGACCGTCTGCGTGCGGTTGGCCAGGGACGAGTGATCAGTGGCCCGGCAGGAATGCGAAGCCAACGGTGGTATCGGCTTCGCCGCCGGGTTCCGGCAGGAGAGCCAGGCGCAGCTGCCAGCCCCTCAGCGACCCGTCCCCGTGGCAGACGACCTTGCCCGTCCACGCGTAGTCGACGAACGTCCCGTGCCACGAGCAATCGAAGTGGCCGCCCGGGTATGCGGTGGGGTCGATGCGGTTCTTGCCCCACAGCTCGCCGGATCCCGTGGCGAGGTCGAGGTCGTAGTTGATCACGACCCTGTCCGTTCCGGAGAGCATCTGGTGTCCGGTCTGCGTGTAGATCCAGACAATGCCGCGGACCGAGACCACGCTGCCGGCCATGGACATCGAGCCCTCGGACACGACCTCGGACAGCGTCTCATAGCCCTCGACTTGCACCCGAGTCGTCTTGGCCGCTGCAACTGGCGCGAGCGCCAGGGTGAGGACGGCCGCAGCCGCCACGAGCGTGATGAACGTCCGCATCTCGACCTCCTCCGGCGACGTGCGCCGGCTTCATCTGCGGGACGCTCACTCCTATTGGGTCTCCGTGGACGCGGAACCCTTCAATGATGCCGGGACCGACGATGCCCATCCGGACCTCGGATCCGCACCTGGGATCGGGCTAGGACCCTTCGCCGGGATCGTCGCCGGCGAGCCAGGCCGTCGCCGCGGCGGCACACACGTCCGGGGTGAACCCGTTTCGTGCCAGGAGCGCGTACGCCTTCGCCCGACGCCGACGCGGGTCCGCTTCGCGCAACAGCGAAGGGCCCCGGCGGCGGAGGAGCCTCGCAGCTGCCGCGTCGTCGACGCCCTCGGTCGTTCGATCAGCGAAGCCGTCACCCGCCACCGCCCGATCAACGAGCCCCAGGTCGCGGCGCTCCTCGAGAACCGTGTCAATCAGCGAGCGCTCCACGCCCTTCAACTGCAGCTCTCGCCGCAGCGCATGCTCGCCGCGTGGCCGTGCCCGATCGCGGGATTCGACCCACGCGCGCGCGAAAGCGTCGTCATCGAGGTACTGCAGGTCGACCAGCCGCTCGACGGCCGCCTCGACCAGGTCAGGGCGGTACCCGGCCGTGGTCAGTCTCCGGCGGACCTCGGCGACGGACCGCGGTCGGGCCTCGAGATACCGCGCAGCCGCGTCCAGCACCTCGCCGACGTCTTCGACGGCGGCGCGACGATCACGACGTTCCGCGAACGTCGCCTTGCGCCTCCGCGCGGGCTGGTCCGCCTCCACCGACGACCTACTCGGCCTCTTCGATGCCCTCGACCGGGAGATCCACGTCGGCCATCTTGGCCCGGATGCGCCGGTCGATCTCGGCAGAGAGGTCCGCATTCCCCTTGAGGAACTCCTTGGAGGCCTCACGGCCCTGGCCCAGGCGCGTATCGCCGAACGTGAACCAGGCGCCCGTCTTCGTGACGACGTCCATCGCCACGCCGACGTCCAGAAGCCCACCCTCCTTGGAGATGCCCTCGCCATACATCACGTCGAACTCGGCAACGCGGAACGGCGGCGAGACCTTGTTCTTGACGACCTTGACGCGGACCCGGTTGCCAACGGAATCGGTGCCGGTCTTGATGGTCTCGATGCGGCGGATGTCCAGGCGGACCGAGGCGTAGAACTTCAGTGCCCGGCCGCCGGGCGTCGTCTCAGGATTGCCGAACATGACGCCGATCTTCTCGCGCAGCTGGTTGGTGAAGACCAGCGAGGTGTTGGAGCGGCTGACCGCGCCCGTCAGCTTCCGCAGAGCCTGGCTCATCAGCCGCGCCTGGATGCCCACGAAGCTGTCGCCCATCTCGCCCTCGATCTCCGCCCGCGGCACGAGCGCCGCAACGGAGTCCACGACGACGATATCCACGCCGCCGGAGCGGATGAGGGTCTCGGTGATCTCGAGCGCCTGCTCCCCGGTGTCCGGCTGCGAGACGAGGAGCTCATCCACGTTGACGCCGCAGGCGCGTGCGTAGGCAGGGTCCAGCGCGTGCTCGACGTCGATGAACGCGGCGATCCCGCCCCTGCGCTGCGCCTCCGCGATGACGTGCTGGCAGACGGTCGTCTTGCCCGACGACTCCGGTCCGAAGATCTCTGTGATGCGACCGCGCGGAATGCCCCCGACGCCCAGCGCGAGGTCCAGCGCGATGGATCCCGTGGGGATCGAGTCCACGGCCTGCCGTTCGCGCGAACCGAGCTTCATGATCGATCCGCGACCGAACTGCTTCTCGATCGTCAGGATCGCGGCATCGACCGCGCGCCCACGCTCGGCCAGCGCCTTCTCTGTCACCTGCGGGACAGCGTCCCTGCCGTTGTTGGCCATCGTGTCCTCGCTCCTGCCGGCTTCAGCCAACCCGACGGAGCGGGACCCGGTCCCGGATCGGCGGTGTCAGCTCTCGTCGGACGATGTCTCCCGCCGAGGCTTGCGTTCCTTCCGGATGAGCTCCGCCTGCTGCGGAGCCTCGGAAAGCGGCGCCAGCTTCGCCTGGGTCGACTTGTCCTTGGGCTTCTTCTTGACTTCCTTCGAGGGGCGGTCTCGTGAACCCATCGCTCGCCTCCACGTGCACAGACGCTACTGCCACGGACTTCACGCCGGCTTTGCGGCGGCTTCACCGCCACTCATCCGGACCGCGCGACGGCGCAACTCCGGCAGTTCGACGGGGAAGGTTCCGGCACGCAGCGCGCACCGGATCCTGTCCATGAAGTCTAGGGTGAAGGTGAGGTTGTGACAAGTCGCGAGCCGGTACGCCAGCATCTCCTTGGCCCGGAACAGGTGGGCGAGATACGCCCTGGAGAACCGGGTGCAGAGCGGACACGGGCATCCGTCCTGGACGGGTTCCGGATCGTCCCGGAACTGCTCGTTGCGCAGGTTCAGGCGTCCGCCAGGGATCCACAGCTGGCCGTTGCGCGCGACGCGCGCCGGCAGCACCGAGTCGAACAGGTCCATGCCGCGGTGAACCGCTTCGAGCAGGTCCAGCGGGGACCCGAGGCCCATCAGGTACCGCGGCCTCGGATCACCATCCAGGTGCCGGACCGTGGCGTCCAGCGCCTCGTTGCGCTGGTCGGGCGTCTCGTCGCCGGCAAGACCACCGATGTTGATGCCGTCGAACGGGAGCGCTCTGACGAACTTGGCCGACTCCTCCCGCAGCTCCGGGTCCAGCCCACCCTGGACGATGCCGAACAGCGCCTGGTCCGTCCGGGTATGCGCGTCGAGCGATCGAACGGCCCAGCGATGGGTGCGGTGCATCGCGTCCTCCACGACGGCCCGCGGCTCGCTGGGAAACACGGGCTGGTCCAGGACCACGGCGACGTCCGGTCCCGAGCGCCTGCTGGACCGCGATCGAGTGCTCCGGCGTGAACCGGTGCGTCGACCCGTCGAGGTGGCTCTTGAAGGTGGCCCCGCCATCGTCGATCGATCGCAGCTCGCCGAGCGAGACCACCTGGTAGCCGCCCGAGTCCGTGAGGATGGGCTTGTCCCAGCCCATGAACCGATGGAGTCCGCCCAGGCGCTCGATGCGCTCATGGCCGGGCCGCAGGTACAGGTGGTAGGTATTGGCGAGGAGGATGCTCGCGCCCGCGGCCTCCACCTCGTCCGGATGGAGCGCCTTCACCGTGGCGTTGGTACCGACGGGCATGAACTGCGGCGTCTCCACGACACCGTGGGGCAGCGTCAACCGGCCGAGGCGGGCGCGGGTGGAGCCGTCCCCGGGCGGCGGGACGAGCACCTCGAAGCTGGCGGCGCCGGGCATGGTGGGTCCCCCGCTCAGCGCGGCGTCAGGTCGTCCCACAGGGCCGGCATGTCCGGTTCCGCGCGCCGAGGCACGGGGACATCGAAACCCAGGGACGCGAGATGGGAGCGGGCGGCCTCGGTGGCGATCCGTCCCTGCGGGGTGCGGTCAAGGAAGCCGAGGCGCAGGAGGAACGGCTCGTAGACGTCCTCGATGGTCTCCGGCTCCTCCGCCAGGACGGCGGCCAGCGCCTGGACGCCCACGGGACCGGACTGGAACTTCTGGACGATCGCCGCCAGCAGCTTCCGATCCGTCGTGTCCAGCCCGAGGTCGTCGATGTCCAGGATCGTCATCGCCTCGGCAACCTGCCCGACGTGGACCGTCCCGTCCCCGAAGACCTCCGCGTGATCACGGACGCGACGCAGCAACCGGTTGACGATCCGCGGGGTGCCCCGCCCGCGCATCGCGATGAGGCGCGCGGCGTCCGCGTCCACCTCCACGCCCAGGATCCCGGCGGATCTGCGCACGATCGCCGTCAGGTCGTCCTCGCCGTAGAAATCGAGGCGGTAGGTCATGCCGAACCGGTCCCGCAACGGCCCGCTGATGCGCCCGGCGCGCGTGGTGGCGCCGACGACCGTGAACGGCTTGAGGCTCAGCCGCAGGCTGCGTGCGCTGGGACCCTTGCCGATCATCACGTCGAGCGCGAAATCCTCCATCGCCGGGTAGAGGATCTCCTCCACCGCGCGATTGAGGCGATGGATCTCGTCGATGAACAGGACGTCCCTCTCGTCCAGCGACGTCAGGATCGCTGCCAGGTCCCCCGCCCGTTCCACTGCCGGCCCGCTCGTGTAGCGGACGTTGACCCCCAGCTCACGGGCAATGATCGTGGCGAGCGTGGTCTTGCCCAGGCCGGGAGGGCCATAGAGCAGCACGTGGTCCGCCGCCTCGCCGCGTCCCTTCGCCGCCTGCAGAAGGACCGACAGGCTGGCCTTGACCTCTCGCTGGCCGATGTACTCGTCCAGGGTTCGTGGGCGCAGCGACCCCTCGACCACCAGGTCCTCGGGGTCAGCGGCGCCGGCCGCGAGCAGGCTCATGGGATCGTCCGTCATCGGCGGCAGTCTAGCAGGTTTCGTGCGCAAATGGTACGGATGTTCTGTCTGATCAGGGTGTTCTTCCTCGGCCGCCCCCGCGCCCGGGATTGATCGCAGGGACGATCCGCATTGGCCGACTCTAGCGACCCTGGGATCGGGACGCCATGAGGATGCGCAGGCGGCATGTGGACCCGTTTTGCCCGGCTCAGTCCCGGAGCAGCGTCCGGAGCGCCGCCTTCACGCGGTCCTCGAGACCCGCGCCCACGGCCGGGTCGTTGACGGCCAGCCGGGATGCCTCGCGTGCCTCGCCCAGCGAGTAGCCCAGGGCCTGCAGCGCGGCTACGACCTCACCCTCGGAGGCCGAGGAGAACGCCGCCGAGGAGCCGGCCGCCACGCCCGCGGCGGAGACCTTCTCCTTGAGCTCGAAGATGATCCGCTCGGCGAGCTTCCTGCCGATCCCGGGGATCGAGACCAGCACCGCCTGGTCCTGCTGGAGGATCGCAAGCTGGAGGTCCGCGGTGGGCCGGGAGCCGACGATGGCCAGGGCCACCTTCGGCCCGACGCCGGTCACCGTCAGCAGCAGGTTGAAGAACCCGAGCTCCTCTGCGTTCCGGAACCCGAACAGCGATTGCTGGTCCTCGCGGACGAGATGGTACGTGTGGAGCTTGAGCCTGCCGCCGGCGGTGGCGGTGGCCAGGACCGCAGGGGCCGCATACACCTGGTAGCCGATCCCGCCGACCTCGAGGACGAGCGAGTCTGCAGTGATGGCACCGACCGTGCCCTCGACGGAGGCGATCACCCTCGGCCGCCCCGCGTCATGACTTCCGGCGCGTGGCGGACGAGCCGGCGGACGCGCCGGCGGTCGCCGACTCGCGGGCGAGCGCCTCGCGTACGGAACGCTCGTACGGCGTTTCGCCGCGCACGATCGGGTTGACGGACGACCGGTCCAGGAGCGACGCCTTGCCGGCGCCCGTGCCGCCGTTGAGCCTGTCGGCTGTGCGTTCCGCGTTGGCGATGCACACCGCGATCGCGAGCGCGTCCGACGTGTCGTCCGGTGTCGGAACCTCGGCCAGCTGGAGGATCACGGCGACCATCCGGCCCACCTGCGCCTTGTCGGCAGCGCCGTAGCCCGTGACGGCCATCTTGACCTCGTTGGGCGTGGCCTCGCGCACGGGAACGCCCGCCTGGGCAGCGGCGAGCAGGACCACGCCGCGGGCCTGGCCCACCGCGAACGCGGTCTGGGCATTCTTGCTGAAGAACAGCCGCTCCACCGCCACCAGGTCGGGCGCGTGGGTCTCGATCAGCTCCGAGACATGAGCGTGGATGGCATTCAGACGATCCGGGAGCGACCAGTCCGCGGTGGTGGTCAGGCACCCGTAGTCGATCGCCCGCAGGACCCCACCGGTCCGTTCGAGGATCCCGTAGCCGAGGGCTGCCGTTCCCGGGTCTATCCCCAGGACGATCATCCGGCCATCTCGGCCAGGAGCTCCTCGGGGATGTCCACGTTCGCCGTCACGCGCTGCACGTCGTCCAGGTCCTCGAGCAGCTCCACCAGCCGCATCGCCTTGCGCACGTGATCGGCGTCCAGGCTCACGGTCTGCTTGGCGAGCATCGCCTGCTCTGCGGACTCCACGCTCACGCCGGCGGCATCCAGCGCCTTGCGCACCGCCTCGAGATCGCCGGGCTCGGTGTAGATCTCGATCGGGTCCACATCCGCGTCCACGTCCGCGGCCCCTGCATCGATGGCAGCCAGGGCCACTTCGTCCGGGTCCGCGCCCTCGCGCGCGACGGTGATGAGGCCCCGCGGCTCGAACTGCCAGGCGACGGCGCCGCTGCCGGCGAGCTGGCCGCCGGTCTTCGCGAAGATGGACCGGACCTCGGCTGCGGTGCGGTTCCGATTGTCGGTCGCCGCCTCGACGAGGACCGCCACGCCACCCGGGCCGTAGCCCTCGTAGATGATCTCCTCGTACTCGACCTCGTCCCCGCCGCCCGTTGCCTTCTCGATCGCCCGCTTGATGTTGTCGGCCGGCATGTTGATCGAGCGGGCCTTGTCCATCGCAAGGCGGAGGCGGTAGTTGGCGTCGGGATCACCGCCCCCGACGCGCGCGGCGACCGCGATCTCGCGCGCGACCTTCGTGAACATGGCGCTGCGCTTCGAGTCGTTGACGCCCTTCTGGCGCTTGATCGTGGACCATTTGGAATGTCCTGACATCGGTCGGGAGTATACCGACTATCATCGGGACAACGGATCCGTCCCCTGGCGTCCAGGCCCTCCCGCCGTCCCGCGGGTGGTGTCCGCATCGCCAGCCGCCCACCCTGCGCCACCGTTCCGCCCGCAGCCGGGGACCCGGCCGGGCGGCCGCATACCGAGAGGAACCGCGCGCGATGACGTTGAAGAGTCACGATCTCACCCACATCCGAAGCGTCGTGCTCGCCGGCCATGCCGGGAGCGGGAAGACGACGCTGGCCGAGCAGGTGCTCTTCCGCGCCGGGGCGATCCCGCGGATGGGGAGGGTCGATGACGGGACTGCACACCTCGACTTCGAGCCCGAGGAGCAGAAGCAGCACCGCTCGCTCAGCCTGGCGGTCGGGACGTTCGAGCATGGCGAGCACGAGATCACGGTCGTGGACACCCCCGGCTACCCGGACTTCGTGGCGGAGATGATCCAGGGCTTCCACGCGGCCGACGCGGCGCTCTACGTGGTGGACGCGTCCGGCGGCGTGGACTCCGGCCTCGAGGAGTCGGTCAAGGTCGGGCGAGCCACGAACACGGCCGCCTGCTTCGTGATCAACAAGTGCGACCGCGAGAATGCCGATCCCGGGCGCGTCCTCGACGAGCTCCGCCGCGAGTTTGGCAACAAGGTGGCCCCGCTGCACCTCGCCATCGGGGCGGCGGACACCTTCTCCGGCTACGTGGACCTCGTCCATCGAAAGGCGTGGCGGTTCGAGGGCGGCACCGAGGTCGAGATCCCCGTCCCCGACGAGATGGCCGCCGAGGTGGCCATGCGCCGGGACCAGCTGCTCGAGGCAGCGGCAGAGGCGGACGACGCGGTCTTCGAGAAGTACCTGGGCGAGGAGGAGATCTCCGACGCCGAGCTGGACGCGTGCCTCCACAAAGGCGTCCGGGAGTCGGTGCTGGCGCCGGTTCTCGTCGCATCTGCATCGAAAGGGATCGGCCTCGCCGCCCTGCTGGACGCCATCGTCCGCTACCTCCCGTCGCCCGAGGAGGAGGGCCCGTACGGCGCCCAGGACAAGGCCGGCAAGGACGTCGCGATCGAAGCGTCAGCCGAAGGTCCGCTCCTGGTTCGCGTGTTCAAGACGGCCGCGGACCCGTACGTCGGGCGCCTGACCTACCTGCGGGTCCTGTCGGGCACGCTCAAGAGCCAGGGTGGCGTGTTCAACGTCAGCAAGGGCGAGGACGAGCGCATCGGCCAGCTCCTCTTCCTCCACGGCAAGGAGCAGGAGCCCTCGGCGGAGCTCCGGGCTGGCGAGATCGGCGCGGTTGCCAAGCTCAGCGTCACGGCGACGGGCGACACGCTGGGGTCTCGTGACCACGCCCTGCGGCTGCCCGAGATCGCCTTCCCGAACCCGATGCTCCAGGTCGCCATCGATCCCCTGTCCAAGGGCGACCTGGACAAGATGGGCCCTGCTCTCCAGCGGATGCTCGAGGAGGAGCCGACCGCGCGCGTGGAACGCAGCGAGACCGGCGAGCAGATCCTGCGGGCGATCGGCGAGGCCCACGTCTCGGTCATCTGTGAGCGGCTGAAGCGCAAGTTCGGCGCCGCGATCGTCACCAGGACGCCCACGGTCCCCTACCGCGAGACGATCCGCGGCACGACCAAGGCCCACGGCCGCTACAAGAAGCAGACCGGCGGTCACGGCATGTTCGGCGATGTCTGGATCGAGCTTGCGCCGAACCCGGCGGCGGGCGTCGAGTTCGCCGAGAAGGTGGTGGGCGGCTCAGTACCCAGGGGCTTCTTCACCGGTATCGAGAAGGGAGTCCGCGAGACGGCCGCCGAAGGCGTGCTGGCGGGCTTCCCGCTGATCGACTTCACGGCGACGCTCTACGACGGCTCGTTCCACCCGGTGGACAGCAACGAGCTCTCGTTCAAGATCGCCGCTTCGATGGCCCTCAAGGAGGGGGTTCTCCAGGCGCGGCCGGTCCTCCTCGAGCCGATCATGACCGTCCACGTGAACATCCCGGAGCAGTACATGGGAGAGGTCAACCGTGACCTCAACGGCCGACGCGGTCGGGTCATGGGGATGGACACCGCCGACGGCATGCAGGTCATCTCCGCGCACGTTCCGCAGGCCGAGCTGTTCTCGTATGCCACGGAGCTCCGGTCGCTCACCGCGGGCCGGGGAACCTTCAGCGCGGAGCTGGACCACTACGAGGACGTGCCGGCCCACCTCGCGGAGAAGATCATCGAGACCCACAAGAAGGTGCAGGCTGAGGGCCACTGACCCCGGGCGGTTCCACCGTCCCCAGGGGCGGTGACCTCGCTCACTCACTGCCAGGCGTGTCCCCCAGCGTGCGCATGAGCTCGGCGAGGTCGACGAGCCCTTCGTAGATGGCCCGGCCGACGATCGCGCCCGCGCAACCAGCGGCCCGGGCGGCGAGGACGTCGTCGAGCGAGGACACGCCACCGGACGCGATGATCCGACCCTGACCGAGGGCCACGAGCGAGCGCAGCAAGGCGAGGTCCGGCCCGCCGAGGAGTCCATCCCGGTCGATCGCGGTGACCTCGAAGGTCCTGATGCCGGCCGCCGAGAGCATCGCGACGGCGTCCGCTGCGACAACGCCCCCGGAGCCCTCCCTCCAGCCCTCGCCGAGGGCAAGACCGTCACGCACATCGATCGAGGCGACGATCCGTGAGGCGCCGTGGCGGGCGACGATCGATGAGGCGAACGCCGGGTCGCGGAGTGCCGCGGTCCCGACCGCAACCCGGGTGCAGCCGGCCTCCAGCGCCTCGGCGACGGCCTCGGGCGTGCGGAGCCCGCCACCAACCTCGACCTGCGCCCGTTCCCCGACCTCCGCGACAATGGTGGCAACGAGGTCCAGCTGTGCCGGCTCACCCAGCCTCGCGCCATCGAGATCCACGACGTGGAGCCATGTCGCCCCGGCGTCCACGAAGGAGCGCGCCACCAGGACGGCGTCGTCCGCATAGGCTGTCTCACGAGTGAAGTCACCCTGACTGAGACGGACGACGCGGCCCTCACGGAGGTCGATGGCCGGCAGGAGCTCGAACGAGGTCACAGCCTCTCCTCGACTAGCGTAGTAGCACGCTAATACGATAGCATGGCGGCAAGCGAGCACATGACGCGCGGCTCGCAGCTTCAGGAAGGACAGCCGACCCATGGCCGACGACTGGCGGACCCCGGAGACCGAAGCGCTCGTCGATGCCATCCTGCGCCTCGACGATCGTGACGATGCCACCCGGTTCCTGCGTGACCTCTGCACCCTCGGTGAGCTTCACGACCTGGCCCAGCGATGGGCCGTGGTTCGACTCCTCAACTCCGGCATGCACTACGCCGAGATCTCCCGGCGCACGGGCGCGAGCACCGCGACCATCACCCGCATCGCGTCATGGCTCAACCACGGCGAGGGCGGCTACCGCCGCATGCTGGACCGCCTTGAAGTCTCGGACGGCACCACCCCCTACCCCACGGGAGCCGAGCGGTGAGAGAGCGCCTGCGTCTCGCAGTCCCGAACAAGGGCCGACTCGTCGAGCCCACCATGAGCCTGCTCCACGCCTCCGGCCTGATGTTCGAGGAGCATGACCGAAGCCTCGTTGCCCGTGTCCAGAACCACCCGCTGGATATCCTGTTCGTCCGAACCGGGGACGTCATCGAATTCGTGAACGACGGCGTGGCCGACGCCGGCATCACCGGCGGCGACATCCTCGCGGAGTCCGGTGTCGACCTGCAGGTCCTGCGAAACCTGGGCTACGGGCGCTGTCGGCTCGCTGCTGCGGTGTCGGCCGACTCCCCCTACGAGGCGATCACCGACCTCGGCGGCGTCCGGATCGCCACCTCGCATCCCAACATCACGCGCAGCTTCTTCGCCGACCAGGGGATCGCGGTGGACGTCATCTCCCTCTCGGGTGCCGTGGAGGTCGCGCCGCGCCTCGGCCTCGCGGACGCGATCGTGGACCTCGTCTCGACCGGCTCGACCCTGGCGATGAACGGCCTCCGTGCGATCGGCGACATCCTCGCGTCGGAGGCGGTCCTCGTGGGCAGCCCCGCAGCCATCCGCCAGCGCTCCGGGGAGATCGAGGGCATCGTCACGATGCTGGGCTCGGTTATCGCCGCCCGCGGCCGGAAGTACCTGATGATGAACGCGCCCGCGGCGAAGCTCGAAGAGCTCGAGGCGCTCCTGCCGGGGCTGGAGTCGCCGTCCGTGATCCCCCTGGCACACGCAGGGATGATCGCGATCCACTCCGTCGTTGGCGCCGATGAAGTCTGGGGCCTGCTGCCTCGCCTCAAGGCGGCCGGGGCCTCCGGGATCCTGGTCCTCCCGATTGAGAAGATCCTCCCGTGAAGGACATGCTGACCCTCCGACGTCTTGACCTGAGGAACCCGGATGCCGCTGCCCTGGCGGATCGGGACGCGCTGTTCCGCCGGGGCGCCGTGCCCGACCATGCAGTACGCGAGGCCGCACGCACGATCCTCGCCGACGTGCGTGCCCGCGGCGCGACCGCGGTGCGCGAGGCATCCGCCCGATTCGGTGGTGGACGGCCCGACGGCCGGCTGATCCTGGGGCGCGAGGAGCTCCTGGTGGCCGCCGATGCCCTCCCTGCCGCGGAGCGGGACGCGCTCGAGACGGCCATCACCAACGTCCGGCGCTTCGCGGAGACCCAGCGCCCCGCGTCGACGCGGACGACCATCATCCCGGGCGTCGAGCTGGAACGCCGCTGGCTGCCCGTATCCCGCGTGGGTGCCTATGTGCCGGGAGGCTCTGCCCCGTACCCCTCGTCCCTCGTCATGACGGTCGCGCCCGCCCGTGTCGCTGGGGTCGGCGTCGTCGTCGTCGCCTCGCCGGCCGACCGCGGCGGGGAGGTCCACCCGGTCCTCATGGGTGCAGCCGGCCTGCTGGGCGTCGATGCCCTGCTGGTCGCCGGCGGAGCCCAGGCGGTGGGGGCTCTCGCGTACGGGCTCGCGGACGAGGGGCTGGAACCAGTGGACCGCATCGTCGGCCCCGGGAATGCCTGGGTCACGGCGGCCAAGATCGAGGTCGCGGGCGAGGTGGGGATCGACCTGCCGGCTGGGCCGTCGGAGGGTCTCGTCCTCGCCGACGGAACGGCCGACGTCGTGACGATCGCCGCCGACCTCATCACGCAGGCAGAGCACGGCGTTGACTCCCCTGCCCTGCTCGTGACCGCGGACGAGGCGCTCGCCGATGCCGTGGAGGCCGAGGTGCGACGTCGTCTCGCGGTCGCCGCCCGCCGGGAGATCCTCGGTCGGGCACTCGCCGAGCACGGCCGGATCGTCCTGGTCCCGGACACGGCGGCCGGCATCGAGTTCGTCAACGGCTACGGGCCGGAGCACCTGTCGGTCGAGGTGGAGGACCTCGAGGCCGCCGTCGCGGCGATCCGAAACGCGGGTTCCATCTTCGTCGGTCGCTGGTCCCCGGAGAGCGCCGGAGACTAC
Source organism: uncultured Chloroflexia bacterium (assembly GCA_963766735.1). GTDB lineage: Bacteria > Chloroflexota > Limnocylindria > Limnocylindrales > CSP1-4 > CAIXZV01. Next base: position 100,078 of record CAVYBU010000007.1, on the reverse strand, counting down.
GCCTCGGGTGCGAACCACGTCCTGCCGACCGGAGGCCTCGCCCGGAGCTGCGGTCCCCTGGCCGTGGAGACATTCGGCAAGTTCAACCAGGTCCAGCGGATCACCCGCGAAGGCCTGGCAGCGTTGCGGCCGGCGATCCGGACCCTGGCCGAGGCAGAGGGCCTGCTGGCCCACCGTGATGCGGTCGAGGTGCGTTTCGAAGGCCTTGGCGTCGTGGAGGAGGACCGATGAGCCCCAGCCCCGTGACGTCTTCATCGCCGACCCAGCCGGCCTCCTACAGCTGGGAGGCAACCGACGAGGCCGTCGCTGAGCGGTTTGGCGTGCCCATAGACCAGGTGGTTCGCTTCGACCTCAACACCTCGCCGACGCCCCCGCGCCTCGCGACAGAGCTGCTCGCCGCGGGCGTGTTCGAGACGTCGCTCTCGGAGTACCCGCCCGGCGACTACAGGAGGCTGGTCCAGGCAGCAGCCACACGGTATGGGGTCGGGACCGATGAGGTCGTGCCGGGCGCCGGCGCCGATGAGGTGCTGGAGATGTGCGTCAAGGCCTTCCTCGCGGCCGGAGAGGCAGCGGTGGTGCCCGTCCCCAGCTACGCGATGTACCGGGTCGTCACCGAGCAGCGGGACGGCAGGGTGATCCCGGTCGCGCGCCTCGGGCCCGACCACGGGTTCACCATGGACCTCCCCGCGGTTCGGGCCGCTGCCCGTGCCGCCGGGATGGTCTGGCTGTGCAACCCCAACAACCCAACGGGCCTGCTCGAACCCGAGGGCGCGATCGAGGCCCTTCTCGACGGCATCGAGCAGGACGCCCGGAGAGCGGGTCGTCGGCCGGCCACCGTCATCGTCGACGAGGCCTACGCCGAGTTCTCGGGCTACAGCGCCATCCCACTGCGGGCGCGCTACCCGAACCTGGTGGTCGTCCGGACGGCGTCCAAGGCCTACGCCCTCGCCGGGCTCCGGGTGGGGTTCGCGATCGCTGCCCCGGCGACGGCTGAGCGGATCGCGCTCTACCGGCCTCCGGGGTCCATCGGCACGATCTCGGTGACGCTGGTCACCCACGCTCTCCGGGATGGTGAGGAGATGCGCGAGAACGTCGCCCGGGTGGAGCGGGAGCGCGCCCGTCTGGCTGATGGCCTGGGGTCCGCCGGCTGGCTGGTGCACCCGTCGTTGACGAACTTCCTCCTGGCGGAGCTCGGGACCGCAGAACGGGCAGCAGCCACCGCAGAGGGCCTGATGCGCCGCGGCCTCGTCCCGCGTACGTTCGGTGTCGGCCATCCCCTCGCCCACTGTCTCCGGATCACCGTCCGTGACGCCCACGAGAACGACCGGCTGCTCGCCGCTGCGCGCGAGCTGGCCGTGGAGGTACCCGCATGACCACGCCGCTCGGCTCCCTCGCCGTCACCGCCATCGGCGCACGACACGTCCGGGTGACCCGGTCCACGCGCGAGACGGACATCACGATCGAGCTCGGCCTTGATGGCACAGGTCTCGTCGACATCGGTACGGGCATCGGCTTCTACGATCACCTGCTGGGGTCCCTCGCCCACCACGGGCTGTTCGACCTGGAGGTCCGGGCGAAGGGCGACCTCGACGTTGACGAGCACCACACGGTGGAGGACGTGGCCCTTGTCCTTGGTGCGGCCTTCTCCGAGGCGCTCGGCGACCGCGCCGGCATCCGCCGCTTCGGGGACAGCACGGTCCCCATGGACGAATCGGTCGCGACCGCCGTCATCGACATCGGAGGGCGGCCATACGCGGTCATCGACCTCCCGTTCCGTGGCGAGCGCGCCGGCGCGCTGCCCCTCCAGCTCGTGGACCACGCCCTCGAGTCCTTCGCCCGGACCGCGGGTGGCACGCTCCACGTGAGTGGCTCGGGGCGCAACGACCATCACCTGGCCGAAGCCGCCTTCAAGGCGCTCGGCAGGGCCCTGCGCGTCGCCTGCGAGCCAGATCCCCGGCGCGAGGGTGTCGCGTCCACCAAGGGTTCGCTCGGGTGACCACGGCCGGCACCCACGTCGTGGTCGTGGACTACGGCGCGGGCAATCTCGTGTCGATCGAACAGGCGCTCACCGCCGCCGGCGCACACGTCCGCCGGGCGGTCACATCAGACGAGATCGGCTCGGCAGACCTGCTCGTGGTGCCGGGTGTGGGCGCGGCCGCGCCCGCGATGGAGCGGCTCCGGGAGGGCCGGTTCCTCGAGCCGATCAAGGCGTGGATCGCGGCGGACCGCCCCTTCCTGGGGATCTGTCTTGGCCTCCAGCTGCTCTTCGACGGCAGCGACGAGGACGGTGCCGAGACTCTCGGGGTTCTGCCGGGGCGGACGGTGCGGCTCGCGGATGCCCCGACCCTGCCGCACATCGGCTGGAACCAGGTGGACCGGCGACGGGACCACCCTGCCTTCGCCGGCATCGCCCCCGGCGCGGAGTTCTACTTCGTCCACACCTACGTGGGTGCCCCATCGGGCGAGACCGGCGATGCGGCGATCCTCGCCGAGACCGAGCACGGCCGGTCCTTCGTGTCGGCGATCTCGCTGGGGCGGCTGCTGGGCGTCCAGTTTCACCCCGAGCGATCCGGCGACAACGGCCTGCGCCTGATCGCCAACGTCGTCGACTCGGCGCGTGCAGCCTGATGCTGTGCCGCCGTGTGATCCCGTGCCTCGACGTCGCCGATGGACGTGTCGTCAAGGGCACCCGGTTCGTGGACCTCCGCGACGAGGGCGATCCGCCGGAGCTCGCGGAGCGTTATGCCCGCGAGGGTGCGGACGAGCTCGTCTTCCTGGATATCTCGGCCGCCCCAGAGGGCCGCGGCACGCTCCTGGACATCGTGGAGCGGACTGCCCGACGCGCGTTCATCCCGCTCACCGTCGGAGGGGGCGTCCGCAGCGTGGAGGACATGCGGGACGTGCTCCGGGCGGGGGCGGACAAGGTCGGCCTCAATACACGCGCGGTGGCCGACCCCGATCTCGTCACCCGCTGCGCGGCGCGGTTCGGCAGTCAGGCCGTGGTGGTGGCCATCGATGCGCGCCGCGTGGCATCGGGCACCGAGGTCCTTCCGTCCGGATTCCAGGTGGTCGTCCAGGGTGGGCGCCAGCCCGTGACCCTGGACGCGGTCGCATGGGCAGTTCGGGCGGTGGAGCTGGGGGCCGGCGAGCTCCTGGTCACCAGCATCGATCGGGACGGCACGAAGTCGGGATTCGACACGGAGCTGCTGCGAGCGATCTCGTCACGGGTGCAGGTCCCGGTCATCGCCTCCGGGGGTGCCGCCGGGCCCGACGACTTCGTGGCGGCGATCCGTGATGGTGGCGCGGACGCCGTTCTGGCGGCCGGCATCTTCCACCGGCGCGAGGTCACGATCGCGGCGGCCAAGACGGCGATGGCGGCCGCGGGGTATCGCGTCCGCGCGATCGATTCGGAGGTTGCGGCATGACCAGGTCGAAGGGTGAGGCGTCCGTGGCCGGACCCGTGGAGATCCGCGAGGGTCTTGATCCGGCCAGCGTCGCCTGGGATCCGGCAGGCCTGGTGGCAGGCGTCGTGCAGGATGTCGCCGACGGGCGGGTGCTGATGGTCGGCTGGCTCGACACGGAGGCCCTCGCCGCGACGCTCGGGACCGGTGAGGTGCACTTCCACTCCCGCTCCCGGGCCCGCCTCTGGCGCAAGGGCGAAAGCTCCGGCAACACGCTTGCGCTCAGGTCCCTCGCGATCGACTGTGACGGCGATGCCTTGCTGCTGGGCGTGGAGCCCGCGGGCCCCACCTGTCACCGGGAGACGCGGAGCTGCTTCGACGCTGACGGGTCACGGGCAGGCGGAGCCACCCCGCGGGAAGCCGGTGCCACGCCTCGGGAACCCGATGTCACCCAGGGCTTTGCCTGGCTCGAGTCCCTCTGGGCAACGATCGCGGATCGATCGGCCCACAGGACCCCGGGCTCATACACGGTGAAGCTGATCGAGGGTGGCGTGGACCTCGCCGGGCGCAAGGTCGCCGAGGAGGCGACGGAGGTCCTGCTGGCCGCGAAGAACGACCAGGCGGCGGAGGCGGCGGGTCACGGTCGCATCGTGACCCGGGACCAGCTCGCCGGAGAGGCCGGCGATCTCCTCTACCACGCGCTCGTGCTCCTGGCCGAGCGGGACCTGGAGCCCCGGGCGGTTCTGGACGTCCTCCGCGCCCGCCATGGTCGTTCCGGCTCCGCCTGAGCTGTGTCGCCCCGCGGCCGCTGGTCGTCGTCAGCTCCGGGTCACCCTCACCACGGACCGGTTGCGCTTGCCGACGCGGACCTCGTACCACTCTCCGGCAATCGGCTCCGGCATCGCCGCCGCGGGATCCGTGACACGATCCCCGTTGACCGTGATCGCCCCGCCCTGGATCAGGCGCCGGGCCTCCCCGCGGGACGGCGTCAGGCCCGTTTCCGCCAGCACGGCAATCACGCCTTCGCCGATCACGTCCGCTCCGACCGACGGACCCCGCGTGGCGGCGTGCACGCTCTCGAGAAGCGCAGGGTCCGAGATCGCCTCCCGCTGGAACAGGGCGGCCGAGACAGCCACCGCGTCGGTTGCGGCCGCCTTCCCGTGCACGCGCGTCGTCACGTCGAACGCGAGGCGCTTCTGGGCCTCCCGGGCCTCCGGGCGCCCGGCAATCTCGACGTCCAGCGCCTCGGTCTCCTCGCGTCCCCAGAGCGTGAACCATCGGATGTAGGTGGGCACGTCGCGATCGTCGGCCTGGACCCAGTACTGGTAGAAGGCGTACGGCGTGGTGCGGGCCGGATCGAGCCACACGGATTCGCCGCCTTCGCTCTTGCCGAACTTGGCCCCGGACGGCGATAGCAGCAACTTGTAGGCGATGCCGTGTGCAACCTGCTCGTCGGCACCGCCACCGGTCCGACGGATCAGCTCGAGGCCGGCGGTGATGTTGCCCCACTGGTCTGCGCCGCCCATCTGCATCTCGACGCCGTGCTCCCGGTACAGGGTTGCGAAGTCGAACGCCTGGAGGGTCATGTAGCTGAACTCGGTGAACGAGAGTCCCCGCTCCAGGCGCTGCTGGACGGAATCCTTGGCCAGCATGTAGGGCACCGTGAAGTGCTTGCCCGTATCCCGCAGGTACTCGATCAGCGACAGCTTCCCCAGCCAGTCAAGGTTGTTCGCCATGACGGCCTGGGACGGTCCCGGCGAGAAGTCGAGGAACCGCTCCAGCTGGGCGCCAATCGCGGCCACGTTGTGCTCGAGCGTCGGGACGTCGAGGAGGTTCCGTTCCGACGACCTCCCGGACGGGTCCCCGATCATCCCCGTGCCGCCCCCGACCAGCGCCACCGGCCTGCCGCCGTGCGCCTGGAGCCTGAGCAGCCCGAAGATCGGGACCAGGTGCCCGACGTGCAGGGAATCCGCCGTCGGGTCGAACCCGATGTAGGCGGAGATCCGCCGGCCGGTGGCCAGCCGCTCGGGCAGGCCGGGCGTGGTGGCGTGGAGGATGCCCCGCCAGTCGAGCTCCTCGAGGAACCCGCGGAGCGCGGGGGCGTGGTCGTGGGCAGGGACGGCGCTCACGCGACCGTCACAAGCGCGGAGCCGGGAGCGTCACTATCCCGGCCCGATTGGGGAATTCGGGTGTCCATTACCCGCATGGTATCGTTCCGCCCGTCATGCCAACCAGCCTCGCACGGAGGCAGCGTCGCCGCCGATCGGCTGAGCGACGTCGCCCGCGGGGAAGCGGCGCCGCTCGCGCGGCCGTCATTGCGCTTCCCCTCCTCCTGATCACCACCCTGCTCCTGCTCGGGGCTGTCGGCGCCACGGCGTCGGTGGCAGCCTACTCGTTCGTCTCGAAGGATCTTCCCGAGCCACAGCAGACCCTCGAAACCATCGAGTTTGCACAGCAGACGACAGTCTACGACCGCACCGGTGGGGTCCTGCTGGCCAAGCTGGGGACCGACCGCAGGGTGGTCGTGGACTACGCGGCGATCCCTCCGACCCTCATCGACGCGACGACGGCGATCGAGGACAAGACCTTCTGGGACAACGCCGGCTTCGATCCGCTTGGCTTCGCATCTGCCGCCGTCGACACCCTCCAGGGCAATGACCGCGGCGGTTCGACCATCACCCAGCAGCTCGTCCGGAACCGGTTGCTGCCTGCCGCCGACACCGAGGCCGGGGTCGATCGCTACTGGAAGAAGGCGCGCGAGATCATCCAGTCGATCCGCCTGACCGAGGCCTACCCGGGGCGCGGCGGGAAAGAGGCCATCATGGCGGCCTACCTCAACGACAACTACTACGGCAACCGCAGCTATGGCGTGGCTGCCGCCGCGCAGACCTACTGGCGCAAGGATCTCAAGGACCTGACGCTGGCCCAGTACGCGATCCTGGCGGGCATCCCCAAGTCGCCCACCAGCTTCGACCTGGTGAAGAACGCGGTCGAAGAGACCTACACGGACGACAAGGGCGAGGAGCAGACCCGCCTTGTGGTCCCGCGCGACTCCGCCGTGGTCGATCCGCCGGAATCTGATCCTGGACCTGATGAAGACGCGCGCGCCGCTCACGGCCGATCGCTACACGGACGCGGACTTCGAGGCGGCCAAGACCGAGCCGGTGATCCTCGCCTCGCAGGCGTCCGACCAGTGGCGCGCGCCGCACTTCGTGTGGCAGGTCCGGGACGAGCTGGGCCAGATCCTGTGCGGGACCAGCGCGGACGACTGCGAGAAGATCGACAGCGGCGGCTACCGGGTCATCACGACCCTCGACTACGAGATGCAGCGCATCGTGGAGAAGTGGGTCTACGCCGCCGCCATCGTCCCCAACTCCAAGAAGCCCGACTCCCTGCTCAAGGCCCTCGGCGTGCCCAAGTCCGAGTGGTCCTGGATCAAGACCCTGCGCGGTCACAACGTCCACAACGCCGCTGCCGGGGTCATGGACTACCGGACCGGCGAGGTCCTGGGCTACATGGGCTCCGCCTCGTACACGGCCAAGGGCAGCAAGAAGCTCCAGCCCCAGTTCGACGTCCTCGCCGACGGCTGGCGCCAGCCGGGATCCTCGATCAAGCCGCTCGTGTACCTGGTCGGGATCGAGGACAAGACGCTGACCGCATCCACGATGTTCATGGACGTCGTGACCAACTTCGCGTCGTCCGGCGCCAAGGCCTGGTACCCCACCCAGGCCGACAACCTCGAGCGCGGTCCCGTGCGGCTCCGCAACGCCCTCCAGTTCTCGCTCAACATCCCGGCCATCAAGGCGGGCTTCCTCAACGGGCTCGAGCACCAGTTCGAGCGGACCAAGGACTTCGGGCTCACCTATCCGAACACCGCCACCCCCGTCGCGTCCGAGAGCATCGGCACGCTCGAGGTCCACCCGATCGACGAGATCGGCGCGTACGGCATGATCGCCAACGGCGGCGTGCTGATGCCCCGCCACACGATCCTGCGGGTGCTCGACGCGGATGGCCAGCAGGTGTGGCCGCAGGCCGATGCCGAGCTGAAGGGCGAGCGGGTCGTCTCGCGCCAGGCCGCCTACATCATCACCGACATCCTCGCGGGCAACACCATCAGGTCGGTCAACCCGTTCTGGGCCAAGTGGCGCGTGACCGACGGCATCAGCGGCTCCAAGGTCCGCCCCGCCGCCTACAAGACCGGCACCACCAGCGACAACCGCGACGTGCTGGCATACGGCTACCTGGCGCCGCCGTCCGACAAGACGCTGCCGGGCCTCGTCGCCGGCGCCTGGCTGGGCAACTCGGACAACTCGCCCAACGACGGAAAGCTGTCGCTGGACACGTCGGCGCCGCTCTGGAGCGCGATCCTGTCCGAGGTCTCCAAGGGCATGAAGATCGAGGGCTTCTCCCGCGTCAGGCCGAAGGGCCTCGTGACGGCCACGGTGGACGCCTTCACGGGCATGCTGCCGGGGCCAACCACCACCAAGACCGTGAAGGAGCTCTTCCTGCCCGGCACCGCCCCGACACAGGCGGCCGACATAGCGGTGGCCGTGGACATCGATGAGGCCAGCGGCCTGCTCTGGCAGGAGGGGTGCGTGGGGCCGATGGTGACCGAGAACTTCATCGACCTGCGGAACAATGAGGCTGGATACCCGGTCTGGCAGAAGGCAAACCAGGGGTGGCAGGCCCGGGCCGCCAAGGGCTCCGGCAGGGCCGGCGGGCCGAAGAGGACCCGGACCGCCTACTTCTACGGCGGCGGCTTCTACCCGTTTGGCCGATCCTGGGGCGGCAACTTCGCTCCCACCAAGACGTGCCCGCTGGCGCCGCCGCCGCCGTCGATCTGCATCTCGCTGGACCCGCTCCTGCCGTGCCCGTCAATCGAGCCGGCGCCCCCGCCCGTCGTGGTGAACCCGGGGAACGGGAAGCCGAAGCCGACGAAGCAACCCTGACACAGGTTCGCGATCAGAGCCTGACGATCGTGGCTCCGTCGCCGCCCTCGCCCCGCTCCCCCGCCCGGAAGCTCTTCACCAGGGGGTGACCGCCGGCGTGGGACCGGACGGCGTCCCGGAGCGCCCCAGTGCCGAGCCCGTGGATGATCAGTACCTGCTCCAGCCCCGCCAGCGAGGCATCGTCCAGGTAGCGTCCCAGGGCATCCAGCGCCTCGTCCACCCGCGCGCCGCGCAGGTCCAGCGACGAGGCCACCGTCCGCGCCCGGGACAGCCGGAGCGTCGAGATCCCGGGAGCGTCATCGCCACGCGCCGCGGTCGTGGGCCCGGTGCCCGGCGCCCACCCGCCATCGGTACCCTTTCCTGCGCCGGTATCGCCGGCGGGCGGGGATACGACAGGATCGAGGTCGTCCACGGAAACCGACACCCTCATCCCGCCCGCCTCCAGCGTCGCCCGGGTACCGCCCTTCTCGATCGCGGCGATGCGGCCCTCCCAACTGCCGCTGCGACTCTTCGCCCGTTCACCGAGGCGCCACGCGTGCGGGACGACGGGCTCGGCGGGCTTCTCCGGCTCCCGACCGGGGTCCGGCAGGCGATCCAGCGTGCGCTCGGCCCGTGCGAGAGCCGCGTCAATCGCAGGAGCGGTCACGGTCTCGCGGTCCAGCTGCCGACGCACACCTGCCACATCGTCACGGAGACCTTCAACAAGGCGCTCCGCCTCCACCCGGGAGGCCCGCACGACCTCATCGCGCTCACGGCGGGCGCGGCGGCGCTCTTCGTCGGCGGTCCTCAGCGCATCGGCGGCCCTGCTCTCGGCGACACGTGCCCGCTCCACCGCGTCCGCGATCTCGACCTCCTGGCGGCGGATCGAGGCGAGGGTCGACTCGAACGCGCGCTCGTTCTCGGACAGGCGTCCACGCGCGTCTGCAACGATCCCCTCCGGCAGGCCGAGGCGCTCGGCAATCGCAAATGCCTGGCTCCCGCCAGGGAGGCCGATCGTGAGGCGGAAGGTTGGCGACAGGGTTTCGAGGTCGAACTCCACGGATGCGTTGCGTGCGGTCGGTGTCTCGTGGGCGTAGACCTTGATCTCCGCGTAGTGGGTGGTGGCCGCGATCAGCGCCCCGGAGCGGATGAAGTGGTCCAGGAGCGCCTGGGCCAGGGCCGACCCCTCGGTGGGGTCGGTGCCGGCTCCTAGCTCATCCAGCAGGACGAGCGTCTCCGGCCCCGCGTGGGCGACGATCCGGATGATCGACCGCAGGTGGCCCGAGAACGTGGACAGGGACTGGGCGATGGACTGCTCGTCGCCAATGTCCGCGAACACGTCACGGAACACCGGCAGCCGGGACCCCGACTCCGCGGGGATGTGGAGGCCCGCCTGGTTCATCAGGGACAGCAACCCGAGCGTCCGAAGCGCGACGGTCTTGCCGCCGGTGTTGGGCCCGGTGATCACAAGGGCCGTGTAGCCGTCGCCCAGGTGCAGGTCGATCGGCACCACGCGACCTGTGAGCCCCGGGTGGCGCGCCGAGAGGAGAACGACCTCCGTGCGGTCCGCGAGGGCAGGGCGCACGCCGTCCATCTCCGCCGCGAGCTGCGCCTTGGCAGCCCAGAAGTCGAACTGGGCCAGAGCGTCCAGCGTCTCCCGGAGGAGAATCCCGTTGGCAGCGACCAGCGCGGAGAGCTCGTCGAGGATGCGGCCGATCTCCTCGTCCACGGCGGCCTGGGCCTCGCGCCAGGCGTTCCCCAGCTCGACGACCACCAGCGGCTCGATGAACAGCGTCTGGCCGCTTCCAGACGCATCGTGGACGATGCCCTTGACCCTGGCGCGGGCCTCGGCGCGGATCGGGACCACGTACCGGCCGTTGCGGAGCGTGATGATGGGCTCCTGGAGTGCCCCGCCGAGCTCGGAGCCCACGAGGCTGTCCAGGCGACGGCGCAGCCGGTCGTACGCGATGCGGACGGCACCCCGCAGCCCGCCGAGACGCGGGGAGGCCGTGTCCAGCAGCTCGCCGACGGGGTCGAAGCTCCGGGCGAGGGTGCTGCGAAGGGCCGGCAGCGGGTGCAGCCGACGACCCAGGTCGCGCAGCAGCGGTCGCCGTTCCTCCGCAAGTGATGTGGCGAGTCGCGACGCGGCGTCCAGGGTCTCCACGATCTCCAGGAACTGGTGTGGGTCCAGCCGGCCTCCACGCATGGCTCGGCCCACCCACGGGTCGATGTCATGGGCAGACCCGATACCCACGCCGGGCCGATCCTGCAGCAGCGCACGCGTCTGGTCCGTCTCGTCCAGGCCGCGGGCCACGATCACGGGGTCGGCTGAGGGCAGGAGATCCTCGGCCATCCTGCGAGACGGATCGAACGAGGTGTGCTCCGCGAGGCGCGCCCGGACCACGGGGAACTCGAGCAGGGCTATCGAGCGCTGATCCACCTCAGGAGCGCCGGCTGAGGGACGGGCTGCCCGGCACGACGAACCGCCACGGGGCGCTCCGCCACGGCTCGCCCGCAGACGCGATCCCGATCCGGGGTGTCGTCACGACGTCGGGCGCCGGCTCATCGGCCTGGCGAAGCTCAAGGCGGAGCGGCGATTCCGGGTCGCACAGGTCGAGCCCGGTGTGGCTGCGATCGATCCCGAACGCGGCGGCCACCAGGCCCGGACCCGCCGCGAGACGCACGTCCGGGATGCTCATGGGGGAACGCTCGCGCACGCTCCTGGATCGCGGCCGGTCCGCGGCGGCATGGCGCGCGGCGCGCATGGCGTCGATTCCCTCAACGGGCTCCACGGCACGGACGAGCAGTGCCGCTGGCGATCCGGAGGCGTCGGTGACGACGTTGAGGCAGTGGTGCATGCCGTAGACAAGGTACACGTAGGCGATGCCGGGAGGCCCGAACATGACCCGGTTCCGGTTGGTGGGGCCCATGCGTGCATGGGAGGCTCGATCGTCGAGGCCGACGTACGCCTCCACCTCAACGATGCGCCCGACCCGGCGCCCTGCCAGCCCGGGGAGTGCATCACGGACCAGTCGGGCACCCAACAGGGCACGCGCGGCCATGAAGGTATCCGCGGCCAGGACCTCGCGCGGGAAAGGACGCCGGACGATCTGGGTTCCCGGCTCCGATCGAGCGTCTGGAGCGTCGTCGGTCACCCGATCTCGTAGAGGACCGTGACGCTCTCCGGCAGGATGAACGAGAAGATGCCGAGGAACACCGGGATGATCGACTCGTGCAGCGCCTGCCCGATGGCCGAGGCGTCGATCTGCGTCCAGATGTCGCGCAGGAACGGCAGCTCGTCCGCATCGGGTGGGATGTTCGTGTAGAGGAAGAACTGGTCCAGGATGATCGTCACGAACATCAGGAGCAGGAACCCCTGCACCACGCCCAGCACGCCACCGAGGACCTCGTCGACGATCGGGTGCTCCGCGAAGATCTCGGTCTTGCTGTAGGTGCCCTGGATCACCAGCGTGGTCGCGACGACCCCCGCGACGAACAGCGTGAGGAACCCGATCATCACGCTGTACTCCGGCGGGAACTGGGTCCAGTTCTCCGTGAGGAACCTGCCCAGGGGGACATGGAGCACGGCGGCCAGGAAGAACGAGAACGTCATCGACGCGATGCCGATCAGCCGGCGAATCGTGCCTTGGGCCCAGCCCAGGATGAAGAACGCGAACAGGCCGAGGAGGATCAGGATGTCGACCAAGCTGATCGTGTTCAGGAACTCCGTCATGTTCACGCACCCATCTTCGCGACGCCGGCGACCCCGGGAACTGGGCGAAAGCCCCGCCGAAGGGTAGCAGCGCCTGGAAGCCGACCGCAACGGGCGTGGTGCCCCCGAGCGACACCGAAACGGGGCGTCAGGCCCGGAGGCGGCCTCCGATGGCCGGGAGCGCCTCGAGGACCGCGGCGACGGCCGCCTCGACCTCACCCTCGGTCAGGGTGCGTCCGGCAGCCGCGAACCGCAGGCGGAACGCGAGGCTCTTCTCGTCGCCGGCCAGGGGAACGCCGCGGTAGATGTCGAACAGCCGGACGTCACGGAGCAGCTCACCGGCATGGGCGAGCACGAGCGCCTCGACGTCGGCGGCTGCTGTGGCAGCTGGGATCACGATGGCGAGGTCACGATCGACCTCTGGATAGCGACCCACGGTGGGCGCCCGTTCCGGGGCCAGGCGACCGGCGGCAAGCCCGGCGACCGCCACCTCCGCGACGAGGACGCGGTTCGTCGTCCGAAGCTCCCAGGCATCGACGGCGTCCGGGTGCAACTCGCCGACGACCGCGTGCAGCGTGTCACCGACGTTCGCGCGCGCGGTGCGACCCGGGTGGAAGACCGCCTCGCCTGGCTCTGGGGTGTAGGTGATCGGCCCAAGGCCAAGTCGGTGCGCCAGCAGCTCCAGGATCCCCTTGGCGTCATCGAGGTCGTATTCGCGGTGGACGCGACTCCAGGCCCGGGGCTCGGCGGCACCGACGAGCGCGAAGCCCAGGCGCCACCACTCGCGCGGTGCCTCGCCGGTTCGCGCGTAGCCCTTGCCGATCTCGAAGACCGCGACGTCCTCGGTTCCGTGTCGGAGATTGACTCCCACCACGTCCAGGAGGCTGCCGAACAGGTTCCTCCGGAGCAGCGAGTGGTCCCGCGAGAGTGGATTGCCGACGCCGATCGTCTCACCACCGGGCTGGTCCTCATCGCCGACCGACGGCACCTCGCGGGCCAGGGCGAAGGTCTCGATGTGACGAGGCGAGACAAGCGCGGTGGTGACCACCTCGGTCAGGCCGGCGCCGGCGAGCGTCTCACGGACCAGCTCCCGGACCTCCAGGGGAGAGGGACGGAACCCGGGCATCAGCGTATCCGGGGTCACGGATGGGACGAGCTCGTAACCGCGGACGCGGGCGATCTCCTCGGCAACGTCGGCTTCGATCGCGATGTCCCGGCGCCAGGTGGGGACGACAGCGGCCAGGGCCTCGCCCGCACCGGGAGTCACGAACAGCGGATCCGGCAGCAGCGCGACCACGACGGCCTCCCCTGCGGCAACCGGCTCGGTGACGACGCCTATGCGTCCCAGGAGGTCTTGCTGCTCATCGGCAGTGAGGTCCGTTCCGAGCAGTCGGTTCACGCGGGCGGGCCTGAAGGCAACCCTCGTGGGCGCCGGCTCCACCGGGGCCGTGTCCACCATGCCGGGCAGGATCTCGCCTCCCGCCCAGGCTTGGACGAGCTGCGCGGCGCGGTCGGCCCCCGTGCGAGCGAGGCGGAACTCCTGGCCCTTCTCGAAGCGCGACGACGCCTCGGAACGGAGCGCGAGGCGCTGCGCGGTCCGGCGGATGCTGACAGCATCGAAGATGGCGGACTCGACCATGACCTCGGACGTGGCCTCGGAGACCTCCGACGCCGCCCCGCCCATGACGCCGGCGATGGCGAGCGGCCCTGCGGCATCAGCGATGAGCAGGGTGTCCGGGCTCAACTCGCGATCGACATGATCCAGCGTCTCGAGGTGCTCCCCGGCCGTTGCACGCCGGACGACGATCGCGGCGCGTCCGTCTGGACCGGCCGTGACGGCCGCTCCGTCGAAGGTGTGGATAGGCTTGCCGATCTCGAGCAGGACGTAGTTGGATGCGTCCACGACGTTCGAGATCGGCCGCTGGCCGGCCGCGAGCAGGCGCATCTGGACGTGGTCCGGTGACGGTCCCACCGTGACGCCACTGACCCACCGCCCGACGAACCGCGGGCAGAGATCCGGGTCCCGGACGTCGACGACAAGACGCTCCGAGAGGTGTGCGCCGCCGCCCTCCACCACGACGACCTCCGGCAGGCGGACCTGCTGGCGCGTGGCCGCCGCAACCTCACGGGCGAGACCCAGGATGGACAGCGCGTCGCCGCGATTGGGCTTGACGTCCACGTCCAGGATCACGTCACCGTAGAGGTCGGCCAGCGGGACGCCGAGCGGCGTGTCGGCGGGCAGGATCAGAATGCCGTCGCCGTCGCCCGTGAGTCGAAGCTCCTCGCCCGAGCAGAGCATGCCGTTGGAGACCACGCCCATCTTCTCGGCGCGCTCGATCCGGCGGTCGCCGGGCAGCACCGCCCCGGGGACGGCCACGGGGACGCGCTGGCCGGGAGCGATGTTCGTCGCACCGCACACGATGGACATCGGCTCGCCACCATCGCCGAGGGTGACCGTGGTGAGCGAGAGCCGGTCCGCCCGGGGATGCCGCTCCACCGTGAGCAACTCGCCCGTGACGACGTGCTGCCAGTCGGCGCCCCAGCGCTCGATCGTCTTGACCTCCATGCCGAGGAGGGTCAGCCGCTCGGCCAGCTGCTCCGGGGTGAGCTGCACATCCACGAATTCGCGCAGCCAGGAGATGGGCACCCTCATCGGAACGCTCCCAGGAAGCGCAGGTCGTCCTCCATGTAGAGACGGAGGTCCGCCACGGCGTGGCGCAGGTTTGCGATCCGTTCGACGCCCATGCCGAACGCGAAGCCCTGGTACCGCTCCGGATCGATGCCGCCGTACCGGAGAACCACCGGGTGAACCATGCCGGCTCCGAGAATGGTCATCCAGCCGGTGCGCGAGCATGCGGGGCACTTCTCCCCATCACAGATGACACACAGGATGTCGAACGCGACGGATGGTTCGGTGAACGGGTAGTAGCCCGGCCGGAAGCGCGTGGCGCGGTCGGCGCCGAACATCGCGTGGGCGAACTGGTCGAGCAGGCCCTTGAGGTCCGCCATCGATGTGCCCTCGTCGATCATCAGGCCCTCGACCTGGAAGAACTCCGAGGCGTGGCTGGCGTCCACGGCCTCGTACCGGAAGCACCGTCCCGGCAACAGGGCGCGGATCGGCGGCCGCTCCTGGTGCATCACCCTGATCTGCCCGGGGCTGGTGTGCGTGCGCAGCAGGCGACCCCCGACGTCCAGGTAGAGCGTGTCCCACAGATCGCGCGCCGGATGGTCCGGCGGGATGTTGAGCATCTGGAAGTTCGTGACGTCATCCTCGACCTCGGGGCCTTCGTAGACGACGAAACCAAACTGGGCGAAGACCTCCGCGATCTCGCGGGTGGTCTCCATGATCGGGTGCAGGCTGCCCCTCCGGACCGGACGACCCGGTGTCGTGACGTCCACCGCCTCCGCACGGAGACGGGCCGCCAGCTCGGCTCCACCCAGCCGGTTGCGGGCCTCCGCAAGAGCAGCCTCGATCCCCATCCGCACCTGGTTGGCTACCGCACCCACCTTCGGACGATCCTCCGCCGGCAGGCCGCCGATCCCGCGGAGAACCGCGGTCAGTTCGCCCTTCTTGCCGAGCACCTCGACCTCGAGGGCGTCGAGCGCGCCTGTGTCCGGGGCGGCCGCGGCCGCGCCGACGGCTCGGTCACGGAGCAGGTCGAGGTCCGAGGTGAGCTGGGTGAGGTCCATCAGCAGGGTTCCGGGTCCGATGCGGGTTCCAGTGGGCTGCCCAGGCCCCGTGAATCACGAACCCCCGAGCGTCGAGGACGTCGAGGGTCCGGGCGGGGCGACCGAGAAGGTCAGGCGCCGCGGGCGACCTCGGCGATCTTGCCGAAGGTCGCGGCGTCACGCACGGCGAGGTCGGCCAGGATCTTCCGATCGATCTCGACGTGGGCCTTCCTGAGGCCGTTGATGAAATGCCCGTAGGTGATGCCGTTCATGCGTGCAGCTGCGTTGATCCGGATGATCCACAGCCGGCGCATGTCGCGCTTGCGCTGCTTGCGGTCCCGGGTTGCGTACGCGAGCGCATGCAGCTGGGCCTCGTGCGCCCTCTTGACCAGCTTGCGGTTCGTGCCGGTCCGGCCTTCAGAGGCATTGAGCAGGCGCTTGTGGCGCTTGTGGGACGTGACGCCCCGCTTGACGCGTGCCATCGCTTGCTCCTAAAGGTACGGCAGCAGGCGGCGCAGCTGCTCCTGGTGCTCGGGGCCGACGACCGCCTTGCCCGCGTAGCGACGCGTGCGGCGCGACGACTTGAGCTCGAGATGATGTCCACGCCAGGACTTCACGCGAACGAACTTCCCACTGCCGGTGACCCCGACTCGCTTCTGGGTCCCCTTGTGGGTCTTCATCTTCGGCACGCTGGCCTCACTCTCCTGCTGGCGCCGCCTCGGCCGCCGGCGGGGCGGTGGGCGTCGGGTTGGACGGGGCTTCGGCCGGAACGGCGGCCGGGCTATCAGGTGCGGTGTCTGCCTTGACCGTCGGCTTGTTGGCCTTCGGTGTTGGTGCGTCGGGTGTTGGTGCGTCGGGTGTTGGTGCGTCCGCTGTCGCGCCTCGGCTGTCGCGCCTCGGCTGTCGGCGCCTTGGCTGTCGTCGCCGGGTTGCGGTGCTCGTGGACCTTCGGCTTGTGGACCGAGAGCAGGGTCATGAACATGGACTTGCCTTCGAGTGCCGGCGTCCGGTCTACGGTCCCGTGCTCCTTGACCTCCTCGCCGAACTTGGCAAGGAGTGCCCTCCCGATTTCGGGATGTGTGAGCTCCCGGCCGCGGAAGCGGACGGTGACCTTGATCCGGTCGCCATCCTCGAGGAACTCGATTGCGCGATGAACCTTGGTCTCGAAATCGCCGATACCGATCTTGGGCGAGAGGCGGACTTCCTTGAACTCCACCGAGCGCTGCTTGCGCTTCGCCTCTTTCTCGCGCTTGGTCAGCTCGTACTTGTACTGGCCATAGTCGAGGAACTTGACAACCGGTGGGGCTGCCGTGGGAGCGACCTCGACGAGATCGAGACCCCGCTCCTGTGCCATTTCCATGGCCTGCGGCGTCGCCATGACACCGAGCTGTGAGCCATCTTCGTCGAGGACCCGGACCTGGGGGACACGGATCATCTGGTTGATGCGCAGGTCTCGACTGATGGCGTGGTCCCTCTGCTCGAATGACTTGGGCACTGCGGCGCACACCAAAATATCGTGCGCAATCGCCGCGGGAGGATAGCACAGGGGTTCGAACGCCCGCAACGAACGGGAGGGGTACGGGGCCTCCCCGTCCGGCGCCCGGTCGGGCCCGTCAGCCCCCCGATACGCCTGCTCCGGCGATCATCCTCCCCTACCCCAGGCTCCGCTCCCGGATCTCGTCACCGAGGCGCACGGCCAGGTCCGTCCAGGAAACGCCCTGCTCCTGCGATCCGTCGCGGCTGCGAATGGACGCTGTCCTGGCCTCCACTTCGCGGTCGCCGAGGATAAGCATGTACGGGACCTTCTGACCCTGGGCCAGACGGATCTTGTTCTGCATCCGGTTGTCGGATGCGTCCACCTCCACGAACCGCACGCCCGCGGCGCGCAGCTCGGAGGCGAGCTCCCGCGCGGCGTCCACGTGGCGATCGGCGATCGGGATGACCACCGCCTGCACGGGCGCGATCCAGAGCGGGAACGCCCCGGCGAAGTGCTCCACCAGGATCCCGATGAACCGCTCCAGCGAGCCGTAGATCGCCCGGTGGATGGCCATCGGGCGCTTCGGCTGCCCGTCCTCGTCGATGTACGTCAGGTCGAACCGCTCCGGCAGCATCGTGAGGTCAACCTGGATCGTGGCCATCTGCCATTCCCGACCGAGCGCGTCGTCGATGTAGATGTCGATCTTGGGTGCGTAGAACGTGCCGTCCTTGGGCTTCACGACGTAGTCGCCGCCGGTTCGGTCGAGGGCCTCCTTGATCAGGCGCTCGGCCATCTCCCACAGGGCAGGATCGCCGATCGCCTTGTCGGGCCGCGTGGCGAACGCGAATCGCGGGTTGAGCCCGAACCATCCGAATGCCTCGCGGACCTCACCGACCAGGGCCTCGATCTCCTCGCTCAGCTGGTCCGGACGCACGTAGACGTGGGCGTCGTCCTGGATGAACTGGCGCACCCGTGTCAGGCCGGAGAGCGCGCCGGAGCGCTCGTTGCGGTGGAGCCGGCCGTACTCGTTGAAACGCAGCGGCAGGTCGCGGTAGGAGCGCAGGTGGCTCCGGTAGATATACGTGGACTCAGGGCAGTTCATCGGCTTGAGGCTGAACTTCTGCCCCTCCGATTCGACGATGAACATGTTGTCCGCGTAGTGGTCCCAGTGCCCGGACTGGCGCCACAGCCGTCTCGGAGACGAGGATCGGCGTGGACACTTCCTCGTATCCGCGGCGTTCCTGCAGGTCGCGCATCGCGGTCTCCAGCGTTCGCCAGATCCGCTGGCCCTTTGGATGCCAGAACGCGGACCCGGGCGACACGTCGTGGAAGCTGTACAGGTCGAGCTGCGCGCCGAGCTTGCGGTGGTCGCGCTTCTTCGCCTCCTCGCGGCGGGTCAGGTACAGGTCCAGCTCGTCCTGCGTCTCCCAGACGGTGCCGTAGATCCGCTGGAGCATCGGCCGCTTCTCGTCCCCGCGCCAGTAGGCACCCGCGACCGCCAGGAGCTTGAACGGGCCGATGTGGCCGGTCGACCCCACGTGTGGGCCCTTGCACAGGTCGCGGAATGGGCCGTGCTCGTAGAACGTGACCGGCGGCAGGGGCTCGGCCGCGTCGGCCGCCTTGCTCGCGAGGTCGTCCAGGATCTCAACCTTGAAGCCCTGGCCATCCGACTCCTCGATGGCGCGGCCCTCGTCGAACGCGACCTCGCGCCGCACGAAGGCGTGGTCCGCGGCGACGCTCCCCTGCATCCCGGCTTCGATGGCGGCGAGGTCATCCGGCGTGAGCGGGCGCGGCAGCTCGAAGTCGTAGTAGAAGCCGTTGTCGATCGCCGGCCCGATCCCGAGCTTTGCGCCCGGGAACAGCGTCAGGACGGCCTCGGCCATCACGTGCGCCGTGCTGTGCCGCATGGCGTCGATGGGCGCGTGGGCGCCCGCGTCGAGCAGCTCGTCCGCCGAGCCCCGCTCCGGGGCATCGAACGCGATCTCATCCTCGTCGGCGGCAACCGCCGCTCCTGCCTTGTCCTCAGCCATCGTCAACGCTCCCGAGAAACACAGAACCTCTCGTCCTGACAGGACGAGAGGTTCGACCTCCCGCGGTTCCACCCGCCTTCACGCCACCGGTGCCAGGCGACGTGCGCTCGTGCCGCGCTAACGGGCGGATCCCGGGCCGGTTCACCGGCCGCTCGCGGGTGGTGCCGCCACCGGTCGAGTCTGCGGGGCTTGCAGCCGATGGCACCCGCTCTCTGGCGACGTCCCGGTGGGGCGCGTCCCGCTCGACGCGCTATGCCTCGACCCAAGGGCCGGGGATGGTGGGCGATACTGGATTCGAACCAGTGACCTCATGCATGTCAAGCATGCGCGCTAACCAACTGCGCCAATCGCCCTCGGCCGGGAAGATACCACGAACCGCGGAGAGGGAGACCCGGGTGGTGATCGCTGTGTCGGCCACCACCTCCCGGTCGTGGACACCGTTGCACCCGCAATTCGTGCCAACCATCGCCGATGCGTGCGACCATGGGGCCGTGGCGGATCTCGAGCTTCTCGACTGTGGCGGCGGCCGGCGCCTGGAGCGATTCGGCGCGGCCATCGTCGACCGACCCGCACCGACGGCAGACTGGATCCAGCGGCTGCCTGCCGATGAGTGGAAGCGCTCGAGCTTCAAGTGGGGCAAGGGCGCCTGGGTCCGCGGTGCCGCCCTCGATCCATGGACGGTCCAGGTCGGCGGGCTGACCCTCGAGTGCCGTCCCGCGGCGGGTGGCCAGCTGGGCGTCTTCCCCGAGCATGCCGGCACATGGACCTGGCTTGAGCGGGTCGTGGGTTCAGCGCTGGCGAGCCTCGGCCGCCCGCCGGAGGTTCTCTCGCTCTTCGGCTACACGGGTGGAGCCACGCTGGCGTGCGCCCGGGCGGGTGCCCGCGTCGCGCACGTGGACTCGTCGCGACCCGCCGTCGCGTGGGCCCGCCACAACGCGGAGCTGTCCGGGCTGACGGACAAGCCGGTCCGCTGGCTCATCGACGATGCCCGGGTCTTTGTCAAGCGCGAACGACGCCGCGGCCGGCGGTATGACGGCGTGGTCCTGGATCCGCCCACGTACGGTCACGGCGAGGGTGTCTGGCAGATCGAGGACCACCTGGGCCCGCTCCTGACTGATCTGGCCGCCCTGGTCGGGCCACGCCCCTCGCTCGTGCTGCTCAGCGCCCACACCCCAGGCTACGACGCGGACCGACTCGGGGCGCTCGTCCGCGAGCACTTCGGCGTGCCGGCGACCGGCGAGGCCCTGACCCTCGACAGCCGAGCCGGGTCGCGCCTGCCGCTCGGGGCCTGGGCCCACAGCCCGGTCCGCTGACGCGGCCACGCCTGCGAGGATCCCGCGATGACCGACGCCGCGATCACCAGCACGAGGAACCCTCGCATCCGGGCCGCCGCGGCCCTGCGCGACCGTCGTGCGCGTGACCAGGCGGGCCTGACGCTGCTGGACGGGGTTCGCGAGCTCGCCCGGGCTCTCGCGGGCGGCGCGGACGTGGCCGAGATCTTCGTGAATGAAGACCGGCTGGGGTACGAGGGTGCGTCTGCCGTCGACGAGGCGCGGCGCGGTGGTGCGATCGTGACGCCGGTCTCCGACACCGTGCTGGACCGCCTGGCCTATGGCGATCGCGCCGAGGGACTCGTTGCCGTCGTCCGCGTCCCGGACCTGCTTCTCTCGGGCCTCGGCCTCCCGGCGGAACCGCTGGTCGTGGTCGTCGAGGGCATCGAGAAGCCCGGAAACCTGGGCGCGGTGCTGCGGACGGCCGATGCCGCGGGTGCCGATGCCGTCATCGCCGCGGACCCTCGCACCGACCTCTTCAACCCGAACGCCATCCGCGCATCGCTCGGGACGATCTTCGCGGTCCCGATGGCCTCCGGATCGAGCAACGCCGTCCACGACCACCTCGCCGCGCGTGGCATCCACCTGGTGGTCGCCCGGGTTGACGCGGACGCGCCCTACACCGACGTGGACCTGCGGGGACCGCTCGCGCTGGTCCTGGGCAGCGAGGCGGATGGCCTCAGCACGGTGTGGACCGGCCCCTCGGTCATCCCGGTCAACCTCCCGATGCTGGGCGTGGCCGACAGCCTGAACGTGTCGATCACCGCCGCGGTCCTGCTCTACGAGGCACGCCGCCAACGCGGTGCGGCTGCCGCCGCCGGCTGACAGGGATCGACAGCGTCGTCCGTCAGGCGCCGGAGACGACCTCGCCATCCATCAGCACCAGCCGCGGCCTCGCGTTCCAGAGCGCCCCATCCACCTCGACCGGCTCGCGAATCGCCGCCGCCGGCAGCACCACCAGGTCCGCGCGATGCCCCGCCACCAGCCGGCCGCGATCCCGCTCGCCCGCGCTGAGGGCCGGGTCCAGGCATGCGGCACGAAGGGCTCGCCACAGGTCCAGCCGGTTCTCCGGGCCGAAGGGGAGTGTGCCCACCGGCCAGGACGGCGCGGATCGAGTCACCGCGCATGCGATCCCCGGCCACGGGTCAACCGGCTCCACGGGCGCATCGGTTCCGAACGGGATCAGCGCGCCAGTGGCCGCGAGCGCCCTGAGGGCATATCCCCGGGCATCCGCGCGGGGTCCCCACAGACGCCGTGCCTTCTCCGCGTCGGACCGGACGTGGACCGGCTGCATCGACGCGGCGATTCCCAGGGCGACGAACCGCGGGATGTCCGCGTCGCCGACCAGCTGCGTGTGCTCCACCCGAGGCACCAGGGCCGTACGGCCCACCGTCGGCGCAAGCGCGTCCAGCGCGGCCCGGACCGCCGCGTCGCCGATCCCATGGATCTGGGTGGTGATCCCGAGCGCCGCGGCACGCGCCGCCTGGACCCGGAGCTCGTCAGGTGGGACCAGCCAGACACCGTAGCCACCGTTGGGGGGCTCCGGCTCCCCGGGCAGGTGCTCCAACGGTTCCAGCAGCGCGGCCGTCCGTGACCCGAGCGATCCGTCTGCGAAGGTCTTGAGCCATCCCAGCCGCAGGCGGTCCAGGGGGTCCGGGCCAAGCGGTTGTCCGCTCCGCAGGCCTTCGGCCTCGGCCGCGTCCAGTTGCTCCGGGCGCAGGCACGGGTGAACGCGCATGCCGAGCTCGCCCAGCGCAGCCAGCCCTCGATACGCCTCGAAGGGACCCCGGAGATCGTCCCGCTCGGCGAGCCCACCAGGATCGTGTGCGGCCACGACGCCCAGCCCGACGAGCTCCCGGATCAGCGGGACCAGCGCCGCCGAGACACGGGCGCCCGATGGCGCGGGAACCCGTCCGGCGACGAGCCTCGCCGCGGTCTCGTGCAGCACCCCGGTCGCATGTCCGTCGCCGTCACGCCTGATCACGCCACCGTCGGGGTCGCCACGATCGCCGTCGATCCCAGCCTCCGTCAGAGCCCTCTCGCTGACCAGCAGCGCGTGGTGGTCGTGGGCCCAGAGGACGACGAGTCGCCCCGGAGCCGCACGCTCGAGGTCGGCTGCCGTCGGCCAACGCTCCAGCAGGTCCGCATCCCAGCCCGCGCCCTCGATCCAGGCAGCCGGGTCCGGCGAACCGACCGAGGCCTCGTGAACGCGCTCGAGGATCGTGCCGATTGATCGGGTGTCGTCCAGGTTGACGCGGAGCCGCGCCAGGGCCGCCTCCGCCAGGTGGATGTGTGCGTCGGTCAGCCCGGGAACCGCCACGTCGTCCGGCCCCAACACCAGTCGCCGCGTGTGGGAGCCCACCAGCCCTTCGACGTCAGCCCCGGACCCCGCGGCGACAACCCGTCCACCGGCGATCGCCACGGCCCCGGCCCAACCAGGCCCCTCGTCACCCGCAAAGGTCGCGATCCGCCCCGTGACGAGCAGATCGGCCCTCGCCACGTTCATTCGCCTTCCGCGGGACCGCCTGCCGCAGCTTCGCGCTCCTCGCGGCCCCCGGCACCAGGCTCATCTTGCTCGGTCGGGTCCGCAGGCCCAGCAGGGTCCGCAGCCTCAGCGGCCTCGGCGACCTCCGCGCGGGCCCGGGCATCGGCTGCCCTTCTCTCGTCGGCGTCCCTTCTCTCGTCGGCGTCCAGCAGCTCCGACGCGGTCGCGACGGCCACCGGGTCCAGGCCGGCAGGTGATGCGGGGCCATGTGCCGTCGCGCGAGCCTCCGCCGCGCTGAGCGGTCCACGCCGGACGATCGAGACGATCCCGGCGGTCGTAATGGCGATCGCCACGACGATGAGGACGTTCGGCGTCCCGACCACGTCGGACATCGATCCGAGGATGATGATCGGAAGGAAGCTCGCCACGGAGACCAGCATGTTCAACACGCCGAACACGCGTCCTCGAGCGTCCTCCGGGATGTCCTCCTGCAACTGGGTCTGGGAAGGAATGGCGACACATGCGTAGGCCATGCCGGCAAGCAGCGCGATGAAGACGACGACTGACAGGAGCGACGTGAAATCGGCGAGTGCCGTGGCGAGCCCGGTCGCGCGCTCCGCGTTCTGCAGGACCCTCGAGATGGGTCCGGCCGCCACGATCAGCAGCACGAAGATGCCCAGGGCGATCAGCCCGCCTTCGATGATCCGGCGGCGTGGAAACAGGTGGCCGAAGGAGTTGAGCAGCAGGATCCCGGTCACGATGCCGAACCCGAGCGGCAGGACGACGACGACGAAGTCCTTGTACTCGAGGCCGAGCGAGTCTGTCGCGAACTTCGGTCCCAGGACGCCCAGCACCCCGACGAGCGAGGCGGCGATCCCGAGGTACAGCAGAGACCAGCTGATCGCCCGGTTCTCGCGAATGAAGCCGACGCCCTCGCGGAGCTGACCGACCACCGAGCCCATCGCCTCCTCGGCGTCCGGGTCGATCACACCCTGGTCCTCTTCCGCGCCGGCATAGCGCACGGGCGGGGACGGCGGCAGCCACCAGCAGAACAGGGCGGCCACCAGGTAGAACACCGCGACCACGACGATGAGACCCTGGGCGCCGACCAGGGTCACCACCAGCGAACCCATCAGCGCGTAGCCGACGGCAAAGGCCGCGTTCAGGGTGAGGGTGAAGATGCCGTTCGCGGCGACCAGCTGGCGGCGGGGCACGAGCTGCGGGATCATCGATGCCTCGGCCGGTGCGAAGAAGACCGTCACCGTCGAGATCAGCGCGTTGAGCAGCAGGAGGACGGGCAGGAAGTCACCTGCCAACCACAGCATCCCGAACAACGCCGCGCGCAGCACGTTGGTCCCCACCAGCACGTGGCGCTTGTCCAGGCGGTCGACGTAGACGCCGGCGACGGCCGAGAACAGCACGGCCGGGACCAGGAACGTGAGGATCAGCAGGCTCACGACAGTATTGGAGCCCGTGGTCACGAGGACGATGACGGTCAGGCCGTAGAGGACCATGTTGCCGCCGATCTGCGTGAACAGCTGGCTGAGCCAGAGCAGCAGGAACGGCCGGTTCCGGAAGACGTCGAGGGCGCCCGCCGACTCCAGCGGCTCGTCGAGGCCGTCGACCTCCGTCAGCACGCCGGCCGGCTCCTGCGTCACGCGCGCACCGGACCCACAGCCGCGCTGAGGGCGGGATCGCCGCGCCGGTTGAAGCCCGCGATGCGCCGCTCGAGGGCCGGCCGCGTCACCAGGACGCGGCGGCCGCAGGTCTCACAGCGCAGGCCGATGTCGGCGCCGAGGCGGTCCACCAGCCAGGTCTCGCCGCCGCATGGGTGGCGTTTCCGGAGGCGGACGACATCGCCCAGGAAGAGCTCGAGCACGGGGTGGCCGGTCATTGGGGCGAGGGTAGCAGAGGGCGTCCGGCGATCAGAGCCGTGGTTGGCCGAGCGCAGGGTTCAGATCGCGATCCGTCGGGGGGATCTCCACGAGATCGGCATCGTTGACCGTGATCCTGACGTCCGGATACCGCGCGGCAAGTTGCGCGATGGGCCCGCCGGTACGAGCGAGCGAGCCTGCCAGGGATTCCGGCTGGCCGGTCGCCAGGATCTCGAGCGGCCCAGCAAGCGGGATCCCGGCGGCGACGAGAGCGTCAGCGGGTCCGAACACGACCACGCCGGGAACGACGCGAACGTCGCCGATCGCGATCGCCTCCGCCCCGGCGTTGCGAAGCTCGTTGAGCAACAGCTCCACGGCGTCGCCCGGTACCGGTCCCTCCACCACGACACGGACGCCTGGGCCGGAGACCCCGAGCACCCCCGACCAGCCGAGGACCCGGTCAAGGTCCGAGCGCATCTGGACGGCCGACGTGTCGCCGCGATCCACGGCCGCGGCGACACTCGAGTGCTGTCGTTCGAGGGTCCCAATCTCCTGCCGGAGCTGGTTGTTGCGCGTCGTGACGTTGGCCACCAGCTCGGTGAGCTCCTGGACGGACAATTCCGCGAGGCCCTGATCCGTGGTCTGGGAGCGCAGCTGGACCACGACGAGGAAGCCCAGGAGAAGGAGGAGGGCGGTCATGGCAATCCGCCCAGACCCGCGCTGCATCAGGGTGTCCCCGACGGCGCGGCGCTGGGCTCCACCCGCCCGTACCGGAGGTTGATCGAGCCGGCGTAGGCTGGCAGGTCAACCGACTCCGGGCTCGCGTATGCCACCCCGATCCCGAATGTCTCGGCCCGGCTCCGCACGAAGTCCACGAACCCAACGGCTGCTGTCAAGCGCTCGAACATGTCCGCCGGGCCGATCGCTGCCACCTGGTAGGGCGCGGTCACGTAGGCCGAGTTGACGAGGACCGAGCCGCCGATGTCCACGATCGCCGTGGCCACGGTCACCCGCTCGCCGTTGACCGCGACGGCCTCCGCGCCGGCCAGCCACAGCTCCTCGACCACCGTCAGGACGTCACGCCCCGACGCGAGGTAGTCACGGACGTTCCCGTCCGGTGGCACGGCCGTGGTCGCATCGCTCAGCTGGATCACGATGCCGGGTCCCGACATCGGGACGAGACCAGCGGCGATCCTCGCGTTCTCCAGCCGGTCGTTGAGCTCCTTCGTGATGGCCGCACCGCCCTGCCCGGTCTCCTCCAGGTCCTGGATCGCCGAGCGGAGGTCGAGGATCTGCTGCTTGAGCCCCTCCTGCTGCGCCTGAAGGTCAAGCGCGGTCTCCACGAGCGGCGTTCGCTCAAGGCTGGTGATCCGGACCCTGGGTCCCTCGGACGCGAGCTGGGCGGCGACGAGGAACCCCAGGAAGAGCAGTGCGGCACCCAGGGTGATCTGCCAGCTGGGGATCGCCCGCAGGTGCTCCTTGATCGCGTTCACGATGTCACGCCGGACCTGCGCGCCGCCGGGCCACGACGAGTGCGATCACCACCACCGCCACGACTGCGAGGATGGCCGCAAGGACGGCCCCGGTCTCGAGACCGCTCCGCGATTCCCCGCCGTCGGTTGGTGCAGCCGTCGCGGGAGCGGATGGATTGAGGGCACCGGGCGTAGCGCCGGGACCCGGCGAGGCGTTGGGACCGCTCCAGCCCGGGGGCAACGGGCCAGCCGGCGCGGGCTTCGGGCCATACCTCTCGGGCTTCTCGGCCCCCAGCTCCGCCAGCCAGCCAGCCTCGAAGGCCTCGAAATCCCTCCCCAGCGCCGCCGTGAACGCCTCGTCGTCGGTCATGCCATTGCCGTAGGCATCCACCACCGCCAGGAGGGCGTCATCTCCGTCGGTGCGGACGATGTGGTCGATGGCGGACACCGACTCCGCATAGGCGAGGTTGACGAGATCGCCATACCTGGGGAACTGGTCGAGCGCGGTGAGCGGGAAGAGGTCCCGCGTGGCCACGGCATCCTCAACCCGCTTCCGGTCAGCCGGCCCGTAGCCCTCCGACAGGTACACGGCCAATCCTTCGTTGAACCAGAGCGGCGGCTGGCGATACGGGTTGTCGACGGCGGTTGCGAAGACAAGGTGGACCAGCTCGTGGGGCACGACGATGCCGACCCACGTGTCGTCGATCTGCCCGGGCGTGATCAGCGCGAACAAGGTGCGGATGTCGGAGTGCGACGTGCCGCCGATGTTCTCGCGCGAACCGGGGCCGAGGGCCGCGCGGAACGACGCATCGTCACCATAGATGTAGAAGTCGATCGGCTCGGATTCCGTCACCCCGAGGAGCGCGGCAGTCTCGCGGACCGCGTCCTCCCCGATCCGCAGCGCCCTCTTGGCAAAGGACTCGCTGCCCTCGTACCAGTGGACGGTGACGAGGTCCCCCTTCACCTCGCGCCACTCATGAGCGGTGTCCTCATAGCGGACGGTGACCGGCGAGCTCAGGACCGGCGCCGCGTCCAGGGACGTGAAGGCCGCCCAGGTGGCGACGACCGGCGTGTTGGGCGCCAGGTGGCCCGAGCCGGTCAGATCCAGGACGTAGCGCAGCGTCTGCGAACCGGGTCCGGGCGCCGGGATGTCGATGACGTAGGGACCGAGCGCGGCCGGGAACCCGAGCCTCAGCTCGATCCGCTCAGGCGCAGCGCCAGCGGTGATCGGTACCGTGAACTCGATGCTCTCGCCGAAGGTCGCGGTCGCGTCCGGGGTGCCGAAGGCGACGTCGGCGGCATGCACCACCCCGGTCGGCAGCAGCAGGGCGGCGGCGGTCGCCAGGGTCGCCAGGCCCTCCATCACGCCAATGCGCGCTCTGCCCCGCTTCACGGCACGTCTCCCCACGCGAGGCCCGCGAGCCGGAGGATGCCGGTCCCCGTCTGGCTGGCCCCCGTGAGGCCCTCCCGGACGAGCGAATAGGAAGTGCCGTACGAAACGGGCACGACCGGAACGTCCTCCTTGACGATCATCATCGCGCGCGCGTACGCCGCGGTTGCATCAGCGGGATCCGCGGCCGAGGTGGCGTCTGTGATCGCGGTGTCGAACGGAGCCGATGACCAGCCCCCCTGGTTGGATGTCGATCCCGTGCCCAGGAGGACCCCCAGGAAGTCGTTCGGACCCGGGTAGTCCGCGATCCACGACAGGCTCCACAGCTGGGGGGGATCCGTTGCCAGCCGAAGCTGGTATGCGGCGAAGTCCATCGTCGCGTAGTCGATGGTGACGCCCAGGTTCTCCTCAAGCATCGTCACGACGGCCTGGTCGTAGCCGCCGCCGCTGCCGATGAAGGAGATCGGACCAAGACCCTGACCGCCGGGGTAGCCGGAATCGGCGAGCAGGCGGCGGGCGGCACCGGGATCGTACGGCGGCATGAAGTCCCCCTCCGGCGCACCCGGCATGCCGGCAGGAACCATGCCGCTGGCCGGGACCGACGAGCCGGGGTTGTCCAGGAGGGCGAGGCGGCGCCAGTCCACGGCCTGCGCAAACGCCTGGCGCACACCGACGTCGTCGAAAGGCGCTTGCACGGTGTCGAACCCGTAGTAGGTCACCGACAGGTCCGCGTCGCTTCTGAGCGACGAGCCGAGCTCCCGGTCGTAGGCGATCCAGCCCGCGTCGAGGTAGCTGACCGGGGTGACGTCCACGGTGCCCTCGACAAACGCATCGAGCGGGCTGCCCCCGTTGAGGGTCGCCAGCATTCGGACAGTGCGGATCGCAGGCTCGCCGGCCCAGTACCGAGGGTTGGCGGTCAGGACGAAGGCATCCGGGCCGACGCTCTCCAGGACGTAGCCGCCGCTGCCCACGAAACTGCCGGGCACCGGCACGATCTCGTCTGCGGTGGTCGACGGCGGCACCACCGCGAACGGCGCGCCTGAGACGATTGCGGGCAGGTCTCCCCCTCCCCGCTCGAGATCCACCACCACCGTGCGGTCGCCCTCCGCCCGGATCCCCAGCGTCGAGATGTCGGTCGCCTGGCCCGTCAGAAGTGCCCGCGCCCCGACGATGTCCGCGACCAGCGAGGCAAGAGGCGAAGGATTGCCCTGGTTGAACAGGCGGCGCCAGCTGTGCACGACGTCAGTCGCGGTGAGCGGCGTCCCGTCGCTGAACTGCAAGCCGGGACGGAGCGTGAACGTCACGCGCCTGCCCTCGTCTTCCACGGTCCACGATTCTGCGAGCGCAGGCCGGACCTCCAGACCGGGGTCGACGGCCGTGAGGGTCTCGAACAGCTGGCTGATGAAGGACGCGCTGCCCAGGTCCCCGTGGTACGCCGGGTCGATCGAGGCGGGCGAGCCGGCCAGGATCGTGACGACGTCGGTGTCGGCGGGCTCGGCCGCGACCACGAAGGGCGTGACCGTGACGGGCGCGGCCGGCCATAGGCCGACGACCATCGCGCCCACGAGCGCGACCGCGAGCGCGGCGACGGCCAACCGACGCCCGCGCGACGGCGGAGTCAGCGGGCCCTCGTCGATCAGGTCAGCCTCTGCCACGCCCCCTCCGGCAATCCAGGGTCGAGTCGCCGCGGATCCAGCGACACACGGGCGGAGTATACGGGCGAGGGCGGGAACGCCCCCTCAGGCGCCCATCGCCGTCCCGGCAAGGGTCAACAAGAAAATGAGGCCTCGCTGTGCCACACCGCCGGGGGAACGATGCTGTCCGCGAGGCCTCTGCCAAGGGAACGAGACGCCGCTGGGTTCGTTAGGGCTCCGGCTGGATCGTCTCCCGGCTCGCGCTATCGATGCCCTCTGTCCTGTGTCCCCCGGTCGCCCACCCCCTGCCCCACCAGCAGGTCGCGGCGAGATGCGAACCTCTTGAGCACACGGTAGAAGTTCTTCTTCGAGAGCCGGTCGCGCTCCTGGTCCGCGACGCGGGCCCACTCCCGGTGTGGATGGCGCTGGATCGCGATCCCGGCCACCCGCACGGCACGCCGGGGGGCGGCTTCGTCGGGATCGTCCTCTCCCTGGTCCCGGAGCACGAGGCTCCACCACAGGTCGAGGTGCCGGAAGAACACGAAGTGCTCGTCCAGCGGCCCGCGTGCGGCGTAGTCCTCCCGGCGGAACGCCAT
Source organism: uncultured Chloroflexia bacterium (assembly GCA_963766735.1). GTDB lineage: Bacteria > Chloroflexota > Limnocylindria > Limnocylindrales > CSP1-4 > CAIXZV01. The sequence continues at coordinate 70,079 of CAVYBU010000007.1, read as the reverse complement.
CGCGTACCCCTCGATCGCATCCACGTCCACGATGCCGGCCGCCGGCTCCGCGAACCGGCGGAGGTCCTCCGACACAACCCCGTACGGCCCCGCGACTGCGACCCCGGGATCCCCGAGGGCGGCAACCAGCGGCGTGATGAGGTTCCCCTGCGGTTCAACCGAGGTGTCCACCACCACCACAACCGGAGCCTCGGCTCTTCGAATCCCCGCGTTGAGCGCAGTCGCGAACCCGAGCCGCGAGCTGGTGCGGATCACCTCCAGCGTCACACCCTCGCCGGGGGGTCCGCCCTCCTCGAGCGCGGCCAGGGACGTCGCCTGCGCCTCCGACTCCCCGTTTGCGACCACGATGACCTGGGTTCCGGCCGGTGACGTCGCCGCCAGGGCCCGGACAGTCCGCTCGACATCCTCGGGCCAGTCCGTGGCCAGCAGGACGACGGACGCCGACCGGGTTGGGGTCTCGCCCAGACGGGATGGAACGGATGAGCTGGCGCCGTACCGGATCGTCCCCCCATCCCGGGTGTCCTCGGGCGCTGCGCGCTCCAGGTCGTACAGGGTGCCGACGTCGATCACCTTCCAGCCCGCGGCCTCGATGCGGGCGCGCAGATCGTCCGCGGTGATCCAGTCCCGCGCGCGCCGGGCGGCGGCACGCGCGTTGGCGAGCTGGACGATGTCGTCGGGGGCGGAACCCTGGGCCATGGGGCGAGGATACGGCCGCTGGACAGCCGCTGCGCCGTCCGGGCGACGACGGTCTTCAGCCTCCGGGCGCGACACCTGCTGCCGCCGCGGCGAGGATCGTGACCGACAGGATCCAGGTGTGGGCAAGCCCGCTCCACACCACGGACCCGGTTCTCCAGTCCAGCCACCCGTACAGCAACCCGCCTGCCAGGGTGCTGAGCGTCTCGATCTCCGGCTTGCCCAGGTGGATGAACGCGAACGGCAGGGTGGCGATGACGACCGCAAGCGGTCCGATGACGCGCAGCAGCGCGAACAGCAGGAACCCCCGGAAGAAGAACTCGGCGGGGATGACTTCCAGCGCCGTCGTCAGGAACACGTTCGCGACGGACGTCCCCTGTGGGGCGTAGTAGGCAGCGAAGTCTGCGAGGTGCACGGCGCCGAGGACGATGGGCATCATGCCCAGGCAGCCGCCGATCGCGATCGCCAGGCCGGCTCGCCAGTCTCCGATCGCCAGGCCGTACCGTCCCGGCCGATCGCGGAACACGAAGAGCACGACGAGAAGGGGAATTCCGCCCTCCAGCAGGAGGCGCCCGATCGAGCTCAAGCGCTTGGCGGAAGCAGCGTCATGGCCGAACGGACCAAGGACCGCCTCGACCAGGCCGTTGATCCGCCCGTGGTAGTCGAGAAGAAGGAGCAGCGCCACCGCGACCACCGCGACCGTCGCGCGCACGGGAAGCCGAAGCCCCAGGACGTTGACCGTCCTGAGGTCCGCCGCGTTGGCCGGGTACGCCGGCGCAGCCTCCAGCCACCGCGTCCCGCGCCGCAACAGGTTCATCGCCGATCGGGTCTCCACGCCCTCCATCGAAGGCAGCCTACCTTCTCAGGCGCCAGCTCCTTCCGATATCGTTGTCCTCCTGATGGCCCGTCCACAGGGGGCCAGATGGCCTGTGCTGTCGAACCCCCTGCGTCCCTGGCAGGTCACAGGGTCGGTATCACCCCGCGGCCGGTGGCCGCCGGCGATCGTCGCCGGAGCGAGGGGTCGGAGGTTTCACGTGGAGATCAAGGGCAAGATCCACCAGCGAGGGGTGGCCCTCCTGCGCATCGCCGTGGGGATCATCTTCCTGTGGGCCGGGCTGGAGAAGCTTCTGGCCCCGGAGGCATTCGATGCCAGTGGCTTCCTCAAGTTCGCGACGGCCGGCACCCTGGGCTGGCCCTTCGTGGTCGGCGAGATTGCCGAAGGCACCGTGTTCAACCCGACGCAGGCCTTCTGGGTCGCCCTGGCGGGCAACTCCTCGGCCATGAGCGTCATCAACGTCCTCGTACCGTTCGGGCAGCTCGCCATCGGTATCTGCCTGGTCCTCGGGCTGTTCACCCGCTTCGCCGCCGCGATGGGTTCGCTGATGATGCTGTTCTTCTTCGTCGCGGCCTGGGACTTCGCCTACGGCGTGGTCAACCAGCACCTGGCCTACGCGCTCATCTGCGCGACGCTGGTCGGACTCGGCGCAGGGCGGTACTACGGCCTCGACGGCGTCCTGGCCGAGCGGGTCAGTCCGGCGCTCCGGAGGTGGCTGATGTCCGGCAAGCCGGTCCCCGCGACCGCCTGACCGGGTCCGCACGGCCTTCCGCCCGGGTCGGCGGGTATCCGCCGGCCCGGGCGCGGCCCCAACACCAGAACCGTGAACATCGACGTCCGTTGAGGCAAGATGTGCGGGTCGCCGGCGGCGTCCCAGGCGGCGCTCGAACGAGGATGCCATGACCACTCGAGTGCTCGTCGCGTATGCGTCCAAGATGGGCTCCACCGCCGAGATTGCCGAGAGGATCGCGGCGACGCTCACGTCTGCCGGCCTGGAGGCGTCCGCCGAGTCCGCCCGCGATGTCTCGGACGTCACGGCATTTGACGCGGTGGTACTCGGTAGCGCCCTCTACGCTGCGCACTGGCAGCGCGACGCCAACCGGTTCGCCACCCGTCATGGCGAGGCCCTCAAGGGTCGCCCTGTCTGGCTATTCAGCAGCGGCCCCCTGGACCGTCGGCTCGCCGACGCAGACCTGCCGATCGCGCCGCAGGCGGCGGAGGTCACCGCGATGCTGGAGCCTCGGGGGCACCGGACGTTTGGCGGGCGCCTGGATCCCGATGCGCCCGGGGTGGACCCCCAGATCCTCGCCACGCACCCCGTCGGCGATTTCCGTGACTGGACCGCAATCGACGACTGGGCGGCGTCGATAGCAGCGGAACTGCTGGAGGCGGGCTGACCCGGGGCTCACCCAGCGCTGATCCGGGGCTGACCCTGGGCGATCAGTACGGCGTGCGGTCTTCCATCGCGCGCCACTCCTCGAACAACCCCGACGCGGACTCGCCGGGAAGAAGCCGCATGGGTATCCGCCGGGCATCCACGGGCAGCCCGATCTCCTCGTAGATGAACGCGTCGTCGAACCCGGCCGCAGCCGCATCCGCACGTGTGGCGCCGTAGACGATCGCCTTCACGCGGGCCCAGTACGCCGCCGCCAGACACATCGGGCACGGCTCACAGCTGGCGTACAGCGTGCAGCCCTCCAGGAGGAACGTCCCCAACCCAGCACAGGCGGCGCGGATGGCCGTGACCTCGGCATGAGCCGTGGGGTCATTGGCCGATGTGACCCGGTTGCAGCCCACCCCGACCACGGCCCCGTCGGGTCCGACCACGATTGCGCCGAACGGACCGCCGGCGCGGGCTCGCATGCCCTCCCTGCCCGCGTCGATCGCCTGCTGGAGGTACCTCGCGGCATCGCGGGGCAGCTCCTTCGACACGACCATCACACATCTCCCGGGTTTGCGATCGACAGAGCAGCGGATCCCAGCCTGCCGGTCGCAACGGTGCGACGTCGCGTCCCTCCGGACCAGAGGCGTTCGGCAGGATCAGCCTCGCGGCCCACGCTCAACCGCCCAGCGCGAAGAACATCGGGCTGAAGTACGGGATCAGCCAGATTGCCCAGACGACCAGGCTGAACCGGTGGAAGGTGAGGATCAGCCGCTCGTCCCGCCGCGCCAGAACGATCGTCGCCCAGATCGCATGGATCGCCATGAGAACGATGGCGAGGACGCCGGAGATGCCGTGGATGTCCGCGGTGAGCCCGCCGGCAAAGTCCAGCATCATCCCGGTGCCGATCGTGTCGCACACCAGCCCGGCCCAGAAGAACGCCAGGTGCCACGGTCGGAGCCGTCCCTGGATCCGCTCGCTCCAGACGCCGATCGAGTAGAACACCAGTGCCAGCGTGATGACGACTGCCGCGGACCCATCCAATGCGCGTCTCCCGTGTGCTTCTCCAGGCGCCAACGGTAGCGCGGACCGCCGATCCCGCGCCGGCCGTCGGTGCACCGTGAACCTCGACCGACGCCGGCGATGTCCACGTGCAATGGCGCCCGGACGGCCCCGCGTGCGTTCGTCGGCTAGACTTCGTGACCGCACCCCGCGCCGCCCAAGATTCGGCCTGATCGGGGGGCATTCCGGATGCACAGGGAGCAGCACGATGACCGAGCCGACCAGGTCGGTGCGACGGGCGCGGAAGACCGTCCCGGACAAGGCGATGGCGGCGGAGTACGACGCCGCCTGGCAGGCCGACCTTCCGGTTCAGGGTCCCTCCTGGACGGCAAGGCCGTGGGTCGATCCCGCGCAGCGCGCCGCCGCCGGCAAGGCACGCCGGAAGGAGGTTCCCCGGCCCAGCCACGCGGCGTTCGAGCCGGCACCCGGGCGTGACCCCATCGCGATCCTTGAGGCCCAGGAGCTGGACAGGCTCCAGGACCTCGTGCCGCTGCGCCACGAGCGCATGGCCGCGTCTGCCTTTGCCTACTACCGGGGCACACCCGCGGTGATGGCGTTCGACCTCTCGGGAACACCGCGTTCGAACATCATCGTGCAGGCGAGCGGCGACGCCCATCTCTCCAACTTCGGGCTCTTCGCCTCGCCCGAGCGGACGCTGGTCTTCGACACCAACGACTTCGACGAGACGTTGCCCGGTCCCTGGGAGTGGGACCTCAAGCGCCTGGCCGCGAGCATCGTGATCGCCGGCCGTGCCAACGGGTTCTACGCCGCGCAGAACCGGGCGGCCACGATGGCCACCGTCCGCGCCTACCGCCAGTGGATGGCTCGCTACGCGGGCATGCGCCTGCTCGACGTCTGGTACACGCAGATCACCGACCGCGATATCCGGGAGGCGGGTGAGGCGTCCGGCCTGCTGCAGGGACGGACCGGAGCCGCGCGCCGCGCACGGCTTGAGGCCATCTTCTCCAAGGCGCGCCGTCGTGACGGCATGCGGGCCTTCGAGTCGCTCACCGCGGTGACCGACGGACGCCGCGTCATCCTCGAGGACCCGCCCTTCGTCATGCACGTGGAGGGTGACTCGGGAGCCCTCGAGAAGGTCTTCACCGACTACCGGGCCACGATGCCCGAGAACCGGCGCGCCTTCCTCGAGCGGTACCGTTTCGTGGACCTTGCCCTCAAGGTCGTGGGCGTGGGCAGCGTCGGGACCCGCTGCTTCATCCTGGTCCTCGAGGGTCGTGACGAGAACGACCCGCTCATCCTCCAGGCCAAGGAGGCCACGGCCTCGGTCATGGAGCCATACCTCGAAACGAGCCTGCACGACCACCACGGCCAGAGGGTCGTCGTGGGGCAGCAGCTCATGCAGGCCACGTCGGACATCTTCCTCGGCTGGACGACGGGCCCGGGCGGACGTGACTTCTACCTCCGCCAGCTGTGGGACATGAAGGGATCCGTCGACACCACGGTCCTGCAGCCCCCGGGCATGAGCTTCTATGGCGGCATCTGCGGCTGGTCGCTGGCTCGTGCACACGCCAGCACGGGCGATGCGGCTGCGATCGCCGCCTACATCGGCACGGGCGACACGTTCGATGGTGCGATCGCGGACTTCGCCGAGACGTACGCAGACATCAACGCGAAGGACTATGCCGCCTACCGAGAGGCCATCGACGCGGGTCGGGTCTCGACGCCTGCCGGCTCCTGAGCCGAACCAGCGTGGGTATACAGAGGACGAGGGAGGCGAGATGCGCGGGGTGATCGACTTCTACAGGCTCCAGATCCAGGTCATGCGGACCTGGCAGCCGACCCGCGGCGCTCGCATTCGCCGCCTGCTCGTCACGCTCGTGATCAGCGTCGTGTCACTGGCCGGCGTGGTCGTGATCATGCCGGGCGTCAATCTGGTCTCCGGCGCCCCGATCATCGGCACCCTGACGCTCGCGGCGATCGTGCTCGGGCTGCTGAACCTCCTGGTCCGGCCGCTGTTCCTGGCCCTGTTCGCCGGGATCTCGGTCATTGCCGTCGTCATCGCGACGCTCATCTTCCAGGTCGCATCCTTCCTGCTCCTGCCGGTCTTCGTGAGCGATCTGCAGGTGAACGGCATCCTGGCCGCGCTGATCGCGTCGTTCGTCTACGCGACGGTGAACACCATCCTCGTCGCGGTCTTCTCGATCTCCAGCGACGACTCGTACTTCGCGGTCCTCATGCAGCAGGTAGCCGCCCGCCGGGAGGGCGTGGTCCGGACTGACAAGCCAGGCCTCGTCGTCATCCAGATCGACGGTCTCGCCCACCCGATCCTGGTCCGCCAGATCCGGGCCGGCCGCGTCCCGCACCTGTCCAACTGGGTTCGCTCCGGCCGGTACAGCCTCTCGAGCTGGGAGGCGCTCCTGCCGCCCACCACCCCGGCCAGCCAGGCCGGGATCCTTCACGGCAACAACGACGGTATCCCGGCTTTCCGCTGGTACGAGAAGGAGCTCGGCCGGGTCATGGTCGCCAACCATCCGGCTGACGCAATGGAGGTTGCGACCCGGATCTCGAATGGCGAGGGGCTGTGCTCGAACGACGGGGCCAGCGTCGGCAACCTCTTCTCCGGCGATGCGGTCCGCTCGTACATCACCATGGCCACGATCAAGGACAAGGGACAGGGCCTGGGCCAGAGCCAGACCTTCATGACGTTCTTCGCCAGCCCGTACAACTACCTCGGCACGATCGTCCGCTTCGTGGCCGAGATCATCAAGGAGAACATCCAGGCGCGCCGCCAGGTCCGGGCCGGCATCGTCCCCCGGATGCACCGCGGCCGGCCCTACCCCATCGCGCGGGCCGCCACCAACGTGGGCCTCCGCGACCTGTCGACATCCCTGGTCATCGAGGAGATGTACCGCGGCGCGCCGGTCATCTACGTCGACTACACCGACTACGACGAGATCGCGCACCACAGCGGGCCCGAGCGGGCCGAAACGCTCGACGCCCTCGACGGCGTGGATCGGGCGATCGCGACGCTGGAGAAGGCCGCGGCGTCCGCGCCTCGCCCGTACCGTTTCATCATCGTGTCCGACCACGGCCAGACCCTCGGCGCGACGTTCCTCCAGCGCTACGGCAAGACGCTCGGCGACGTGGTCAAGGGGCTGATGCGTGGCGATACGAAGATGGAGGAGGAAACCGCCCGCGTCGAGGAGTGGGGGCCGACGAACGCCTTCCTGTCCGACCTGACGAGCACGAAGGGGGTCTCCGGGAGGGTTGCCCGGACGGCCCTGCGCTCACAGACCTCGGATGGTGTCGTGGAGCTCAGGCCCTCCGGAGAGGAGAAGCGTGAGGCGCCGGCGGTGGCCGGTGAGGCACCCGCGGAGCGCCCAGACCTGATCGCCATCGCGTCGGGCAACCTGGGCCTCGTCTACTTCCCGCAGATGCCCGGACGGGTGACGCTGGAGCAGCTCGCCGAGGCGCACCCGGGTCTCGTCGACACGCTGGCCCGGCACCAGGGCATCGGGGCGATGCTCATCAAGTCCGAGGAGCACGGCTCCATCGTGATCGGTCGGGAGGGCATCAACTACCTGGAGGAGAACCGCGTCGAGGGCGTGGACCCGGTCGCCCAGTACGGCGGCCGGTCGCGCGAGGCACTCCTGCGTCTCGACGGGATGGACTACGTGCCCGACCTCTCCGTGATCAGCCTGTACGACCCCGAGTTCGAGGAGGTCGCAGCATTCGAGGAGCTCATCGGCTCCCACGGCGGCCTGGGCGGCCCGCAGACCCTGCCGGTCATCATGCACCCGGCGGACTGGGAGCTCGACGAGGAGCTGGTCGGGGCTCCGGCCGTCTACCGCCAGATCCGTCGCTGGGCGGAGAGGCACCTCGACCAGCGCTTCGGCAAGGACGGGAGCGCCGCACCCCTGCCGATGCCGGAACGGACGCCGGCCGGTGAGGACGTCACCGCCGCCTGAGCGACGGCCCCCGGGGCGAAGTCGCTAGTCCTCGTCGCCTTCGCTGCCCTCTCCGACCGAGCCGGCACCGAACGTCCTGCCGAGCCCATCGAGGAGCGACTGCGTCTCCGCGTCCGACAACCTGGCCTCCGCGTGGGGGATGAGGTAGTCCCAGGGCGGCATCTCGCCTTCCTGGACGACCTTGACGATCTTCTCCGTCTCCTGCTCCCCGCTCCCCCACTCCGAGAAGTTGAGCTTCTCGCGTCCCTCGTCGACGTGCTTCTGGAGGCGCCATGAGATTGGCGCGATGTTCGAGTACCACGGCCAATTGGTCTCGTTGCTGTGGCAGTCGAAGCAGGCCCTCACGGCAAGCTCGCGTGTCGCTGCGGAGTCCCACGGCGGCTCGCCGGTGACGGGAGGGTTGCCGTGGTCGCGGCCGTAGGGCACGACCTGGATGGCAACGAAGGCGATGACGATGATCGCGCCCGCGCCGAGAATGAGCCTGCGCATCTGCTGAGGGTGCCGAAGGACCGCCGCACCGGACAGTGACAAACGGCCCGATACGCCGGTCGGAGCCGGGTGGCCGTCAGCCCGCGAGCCGCTTGTACCGGATGCGGTGCGGCTGGTCGGCCGCGGAGCCAAGCTCCTTGTGGCGGAAGGCCTCGTAGTCGCTGACGTTGCCCTCGAACCAGCGCACCTGGCTGTCGCCCTCGAAGGCCAGGATGTGGGTCGCGATGCGGTCCAGGAACCAGCGGTCGTGGCTGATCACCACGACGCAGCCGGGGAACGACTCCAGGCCGGCCTCCAGCGCGCGCAGGGTGTCCACGTCGAGGTCGTTGGTGGGCTCGTCGAGGAGGAGCACGTTGCCGCCGGACTGGAGCAGCTTGGCCAGGTGCACCCGGTTCCGCTCCCCGCCCGACAGGGTGCCGACGAGCTTCTGCTGGTCCGTGCCCCTGAAGTTGAAGCTGGACACGTACGCCCGCGCTGGGATCTCGCGCGAGCCCACCTTGACGAATTCAACGCCCTGGGTGATCTCCGCGAACACGGTGCTGTCCGCTGCAAGGTCGTCCCGCTCCTGGTCCACGTAGCTGAGCTGAACCGTGTCCCCGACCTGGACGGTGCCGCCGTCTGGCGCCTCCTGACCCACGAGCATTCGGAACAGCGTGGTCTTGCCCGCCCCGTTCGCCCCGATGATGCCGACGATCCCGGCCCTCGGCAGCGAGAACGTCAGGTCCTCGATGAGGAGCCGGTCGCCGTACCCCTTGCGCAGGTCCTTGACCTCGATGACCGTGTCGCCCAGGCGCGGACCCGGGGGGATCGCGATCTCCAGCTCCCGGGCGCTTCCCTTGTCGTCCTGTGCCTCGGCGAGCAGCTGCTCGTAGGCGCCCAGACGGGCCTTGCCCTTGGCCTGGCGTGCCCTCGGCGACAGGCGCACCCACGCGAGCTCGCGTGCCAGGGTGCGCTGTCGTGCATCGACCGCCTTCGACTCATTGGCCAGGCGCGCGAGCTTCTGCTCGAGCCAGCTCGAGTAGTTGCCCGAGAACGGGATCCCCCGACCGCGGTCAAGCTCCAGGATCCATTTCGCGACGTTGTCGAGGAAGTACCTGTCGTGCGTGATCGCGACGACGGTGCCCGCGTACTCGCCCAGGAACCGCTCCAGCCACTCGACCGATTCGGCGTCGAGGTGGTTCGTCGGCTCGTCGAGCAGGAGCAGGTCCGGGTGCCGGAGCAGCAGCCGGCAGAGCGCGACGCGGCGCTTCTCGCCGCCGGACAGGATGGTGACGTCCGCGTCGTCCGGCGGACAGCGCAGGGCGTCCATCGCGATGTCCACGTTGCGTTCCAGGTTCCAGGCGTCGGCGGCGTTGATCCGGTCCTCGAGAACACTCTGCTCGGCACCGATAGCGTCGTAATCGGCATCCGGCTCGGACCACTTGGCCATGACGGCGTTGTACTGGTCGATCAGGCCCTGCACCTCGTGGACCCCGTCCAGCACGTTGCCCTTCACGTCCTTGGCCGGGTCGAGCTGAGGCTCCTGGCTGAGGTAGCCCACCGTGAAGCCGGGCGTGAGGCGGGCATCGCCGGTGAACCCGTCGTCCAGCCCGGCCATGATCTTGAGCAGGCTTGACTTGCCGGCGCCGTTGGGGCCGATGACGCCGATCTTGGCGCCCGGATAGAACGAGATCGAGATGTCCTCGAGCACCGTCCGATCCGGCGGGTAGTGACGGGCGAGCTTGTACGACGTGTAGATGAATTCAGCAGGCATGACCGGTCAAGGGTACCGACTGCGTGGAACTCGCGATACGAACGCTCCGTGGCGGACCGCGGGTCTGCGCCTCGTCGCGTCAGTCGCGGCGCGCGAGCCTCACCGGCAGATCCACGACCCGGACTCCCGTCGCGTGGGCGATCGCCCCCGTGATGGCCGGAGCGACGACCATGTTCGAGCACTCGGCCACGCCCTTGGCCTCCAGCTCGGGCGGCCCCCCGGCCCCACCGACGAGCAGCGTGACCATCTCGGGCATGTCCCTCGTGCGAGGCACCCGGTACTGCTTGAAGCCGGTGGTCGCCCCGGGAATGAACTCCTCGGTGAGGGCGAACCCCAGGCCCATGGCGATCCCGCCTTCGATCTGGCCGACGACGCCCTCGGGAAAGACCGCCCTCCCCACGTCGTGGGCGGCGACCACGCGCAGGACCCGCACCGCGCCCGTCCTCGTGTCGACCTCGACCTCCGCCATCTGCGTCCCGCTGACGTACATCGCGTAGGGCTCGCCCTGCCCAAGGCTGGGGTCGTAGGCGGGGACGTCGGCGTCGAAGTAGCCCTCGAACGTGTTGGTGCGTCCCACCTCCGCCCTCGCCCGGGCGATACCGGACAGCGGTATCGCAACCTCGGGACCTCCGCGGCTCCTGACCTGCGCACCGTGGACCTCGAGCTCCCCGAACGGACGATCAAGCAGCCCGCTTGCGGTGCCCAGGATCGCCTCCCGGAAGTCGGCTGCCGCATTCCGCACCGCGTTGCCGACAAAGAACGTCACCCGGCTGCCCACCGCGGGGCCGGCGTCCGGGCACGTGGCCGTGTCGCCGGTCAGGACGTCCACCTGATCGAACGGGACGCCGATCTCCTCCGCGGCAATGATGCCCAGGGCGGTGGAGGACCCCTGTCCGAGGTCGAGCGCGCCGGTCCTCAGCGTGATCGAACCATCAGCGCCAAGGTCGATCGCTGCTCGCCCTGGCCCGCGCCCCACCGTGAGCGCGGGGTCCTGGCCGGGAACGGGGCCGCCGCCACCACCACCGATGCCGTACCAGACCGAGGCCACCCCGACCCCTCGCCGCACCGGGCCATCGCCGGCCCCCGGCTCGGCGCACCTCGCCCTCGCCTCCAGCCAGTGCGGCCGGACCGCCTCGAGCGTTGAGCCGTAGGCCGGGTCGCGCTCGAGTACCTGTCCGGACAGGAGCCTGTCGCCGTGCCGCAGCCCGTTCTTCTCCCGGAACGCGAGGGGATCCATGCCCAGCTTCTCGGCGAGCTGGTCCATCTGCGATTCAACGGCGAAGGCGACCTGCGTTGTGCCTGGGCCGCGCATGCAACCGGCCGTCGGGTTGTTGGTGAACGCCACCCGTCCGTGAAGCTCGATGTGCGGCCAGCGGTACGGACCCGCCGCCGAGGCGAACGTCTTGACCATCAGCCCGGGGCCGAACGAGGCGTACGCGCCGGTGTCGGCGACCATGTCCACCTGGAGGGCCGTGAGGCTTCCGTCCCGGGTAGCGCCGCTCCGGCATCGGATCCGGTACGGATGCCGCTTCGTCGTCGTCGCAAACGACTCTGCCCGGCTGTAGACGATCCTGACCGGCCGGCCTGTGCGGTACGTGGCCAGCGCAGCAAGGCACTGGCACGAGATCTCGGTCTTGCCTCCGAATGCGCCCCCGACGACGGTGGGAAGCACACGGACCCGCTCGACTGGCAGGCCAAGCGTCCTCGCGATCTCGGCCCGCTGGTAGTGCGAGTACTGCGTCGCCGTCCGGACGACGAGCGTGTCTTCCTCCCAGTAGGCGAGCGCCGCTTCCGGCTCGAGGTAGGCGTGCTCATTCCAGGGGGTCGTGTAGGTGCTCTCCACCACGACATCGGAGCGCCCGAATCCGTCCTCGATGTTGCCCGACCGCAGCCAGTTCTCCGCCAGCAGGTTGCCCCCTGGATGGATCGCCGGTGCGCCGTCCGCGAGTGCCTCATCAGGCGTGAACACGGCGGGGAGCTGTCGGTATTCCACCTCGATCACCGCGAGCGCCGAGGCCGCCACCTCGGGCGAGGTCGCCACGACCAAAGCGACCGGGTCGCCCGCCTTCCGGACCCTGGCATCCGCAAGGACCGGCTCGTCCTTCACCTTGCGTCCGTAGCTGTTCTCGGGGACGTCCGAAGCGGTCAGGATCGCCAAGACGCCAGACAGCTGTCGCGCGCGCTCCGTATCGATACGGATGATCTCCGCGTGCGCGTGCGGGCTGCGCAGAGCCCGGGCATGCAGCATCCCATCGACCGCCAGATCCGCCGCGTAGAGCGCGCGGCCGGTGGCCTTGTCCAGCGCATCCACGCGCCGATGACCGGCCCCCTCCGGCGGCTGCGTCGCGCCATCCGCCTGCGCAGGCCAGGCGCGCGGCGAGCCCTGTTGCCCGTTGGCTGCCCACTCGATCGCGTCCACGATGCTCTCGTACCCGGTGCAGCGACAGAGGTTGCTGCCGAGCCACTGGCCGATCTCGCCCCGGCTGGGATGGGGATTGCGCTCGAGCAGCGCCGCGGCAGCCATGATCATGCCGGGGGTGCAGAACCCGCACTGGACCGCATCGGCCGCCACGAACGCCTCTTGCAGTGCGTGCGGACGTTCGACGCTCCCGAGCCCCTCGATGGTCAGGACCTGGCTTCCCGCCGCCTTCGTCGCAGACGTCCGGCAGGCACGCAGCGCCTTCCCGTCGACCATGACGACGCACGTCCCGCACGTGCCGTCGTCGCATCCTTCCTTGCTCCCGACCAGGCCGAGACCATCACGGAGCAGGTCCAGGAGCCGCCACCCCGGGGGGACGTCGAGGCTACGGGGGGTGCCGTTCACCACGAGAGCCACGTTCGTCCGTTGGGTCATTCGGCGATCCCTGCTGTCGAGTCCGGTCGGCCTGCCGTGGGGGCTCGTGTGCCTCGTCGGCCGAGTGATGGGCGAGCGCCATTATGCGCCGGGCGACCGCCCGCCCCCGGGGCCGGAGCCTGCGCCGGTGACCATCGACACTTGCGGTCATCCTGTTTCGCGCCAGACTTGGCGACGACGGAGGTGGTCGATGACAGTCCGGAATGGTCGTCATTGGGTCGTTGTCGTCGCCGCGGTGGTGATCCTCGAGATCGCGCTCATGGCCTTCTCGGCCACGGTTCCCGCGGAGCTCCATGGCGTGATCGTGCTGGTGGGAGCGGGAATCGGCATCGCGGTGTACCTGGGCCTCTACGCCCTCCAGCGCGCCCGGCACTGGTAGCCCGACGGGCCAGCCGCCGTGCCGACGGCCGCGCCACCACGAAGCTCCTGGACGCGGCATCGCTTCCTATCCGCCCGAGACGGGGATCGAGATCATCGATGCCCTTGGCTTGGGGCGTCTGACCCCGGAACTCCCCGAAAGCAAAAGCTGATCTGAGGGACCGTCGGTCACGCCAACGGGACCCAGACCGCTCCCGTCAGAACGGCGTCGGGATGTACTTGAGGGGCAGCTTCGACTCGGCGGACCTGGCGCTCACCCTGCGCTTCGGCAACGTGATGTCCTTGGTTTCGAGCGGCTCATAGGGCACCTGGCTCAGCAGGTGGGTGATGATGTTGAGCCGGCCCTTCTTCTTGTCGTCCGTGCGTGCGATGTACCAGGGTGCCCAGGGCGTGTCCGTCGCCGCGAACATGGCATCCCGCGCCCGCGAGTAGTCCGTCCAGCGGCTGTAGGACTTGAGGTCCATGTCGGTCAGCTTCCACACCTTCCGCGGGTCGTGGATACGGCCCTCCAGACGGCGCGTCTGCTCGTCCGCGCTGACCTCCAGCCAGTACTTGATCAGGATGATGCCCGATTCCACCATGGCCTTCTCGACAGCCGGGGTCTGCTCGAGGAAGCCCTCGGTCTGCTCCGGGGTGCAGAAGCCCATGACCCGCTCGACGCCGGCACGGTTGTACCAGCTCCGATCGAAGATCACGACCTCGCCCGCGGCCGGGAAGTGCGGCAGGTACCGCTGGATGTACATCTGCGACTTCTCGCGGTCCGTCGGAGCGGACAGGGCCACCACCTTGAACACGCGGGGGCTGACTCGCTCGGTGATCCGCTTGATCACGCCCCCCTTGCCCGCGGTATCCCGGCCTTCGAACACGATCAAGACCTTGGCGCCGGTCGCCTTGACCCACTCCTGCATCGCGACGAGCTCGCCGTGGAGACGGGCCATCTCGAGCTCGTAGTCCTTGGTCTTCATCTTCGCCGGGGGATCGGCAGGAGTGGTCGGAGCCTCAACACCCCCCACGTCATGGCTCGCCTCCTCGGGCTTGGTCATGTTGTCCTTCTTGTTCTTCTTCTTAGCCACGGAATGCGTCCTTTCGCGGGTGCGGACTATGCCGCGGCGGCGGCCGAAGCTGCCTGTGTGGTGGCCGGTTGCTCAACGGTCCGCACCTTGAGGAGCTTGCGCACCTCCTCGACCACGATAAGCGACAGCGGGACGACGATGCACACGGCCCACTGCTCAACGGTCATGGAAGTCGTGCCCAGCAGACGCTGGAAGAAGCCGAACTCGGTCGCGAGGATGATCGCCAGGACGGAAATGCCCGTTCCCATGAGAAGCGGCCGGTTCGAGAGGATCGACCCACCGAACAGGGACTCGCTCTCATCCGCGCTCTCCAGCGAGGAGAACAGGCGGTAGAGGCAGAAGGCGGTGAGACCCATCGTCCGCGCGACGACCTCGCCGTAGGCGTCGTTGGCCCACCACAGCACCCCGAGGGTGCCGACACCCATCACCAGTCCGACGAACACGAGCCAGGTCGTCAGGCGGCGCGGCATGATCTGCTGCTCCTTGGGCCTGGGCGGCTCCTTCATGAGGCCTTCCCGAGGCTTTCCGTAGCCGAGGCCGATCGCCTGGATGGTCGTGACGGTGAAGTTGATCCAGAGCGTCTGGAGCGGCAGGAATGGGATCCCGCCCAGGATGTTGAACAGCGACGCGCCGAGGAACGTGGCGATGAACCCGAACAGGCCCGCCATCTGGAAGCGAATGAACCGCATCAGGTTGTCGTACACGGAGCGGCCGAGCCCGACGGCCTTGACAATCGTCCCGAAGTTGTCGTCCGTGAGGATCATGACGGCGGCCTGCTTGGAGACTTCCGTCCCTGTGATCCCCATCGCGATGCCGATGTCGGCCCTCTTGAGCGCTGGGGCATCGTTCACGCCGTCGCCGGTCATAGCGACGACGTGACCCTTCTTGCGCAGGATGTCGACGAGGTGGACCTTGTGCTCAGGCGAGACGCGGGCGATAACGCCGATGCCGTCGATCTGGCGGATCGCCTCCTCGTCGCTCATCGCCCCGAATTCGGCACCGGTGATCGCGCGGCCCTCGATGCCCAGCTGGCGGGCGATGGCCTCGGCGGTGACCGCGTGGTCGCCGGTGATCATGCGGACCTGGATCCCGGCCGCCTTCGCCTGGGTGATGGCGTCCTTCGCAGCCGGACGCGGCGGGTCGACGATGCCGACGATCGCCAGCAGCGTGAGGCCGTCAAGCGCCGGCAGCAGGTCTGCGTCCGGGTCGAACGTTGCCGGGTCGAAGTCCTTCTGGCCCGTCGCCATGACGCGCAGGCCCATCGTGCCCAGGCGATCGTTCTCGGCCAGGTAGGCGTCGCGCAGCTGGTCAACGGGCACTTCGGTGCCGTCCGGGCCGTGCGCGCTCGTCGCGCGTGCGAGTAGCTGGTCCGGGGCTCCCTTGATGTAGCAGCGGATGACGTCTCGTCCGCTCGCGTCCGTCATGCGGTGGAACGTGGCCATCATCTTGTACGCAGCGTCGAACGGCAGGGTTGCGACGCGCGGGTACTGCTCTCGCGTCAGCGCGGGATCCACGCCGCCCTTGGCGGCAAGGACGACCAGGGCTCCCTCGGTCGGGTCACCCACCAGTCCCCCATCCCTGACCTCAGCGTCTGCGCACAGGACCATCGGCAGGAGGTACTGCTCGAGCGGCACGTCGGGCTGGCCGCCGGTGTGGGCGATCTGCCCGGTCGTCGAGTAGCCCTCGCCGCTGATCGCGTAGCGCCGGCCGACGATCGCCATCTGGGTGGCGGTCATCTGGTTGAGGGTGAGGGTCCCGGTCTTGTCCGAGTTGATGGCGGACGTCGAGCCCAGGGTCTCCACGGAGCGCAGGCGCTTCATGATGGCGCCCGCGTCGGCGAGCATCTGCGAGCCCTTCGCCAGGATGGCGGTGACGACGGCGGGCAGCGCCGTCGGGATGGCCGCGACCGCGAACGCCACCGCGCTGAGGAACAGCTCATCGAGCTCGACCTTGCGGTACAGGCCCAGGATGACCGAGACCGCAAGCGCGACGCCGGCGATGACGAGGATCTGGTTCGTGAGCACGTCCAGCTGCTTGGTCAGCGGTGTCTTCTCGACCGTAGTTGACTGGAGCATGCCGCTGATGTGGCCCACCTCGGTCGCCATCCCGGTGGTGATGATCAGGATGGTGCCGGCCCCACGGGTGACCTGGGTGTTCATGAAGGCCAGGTCCACGCGGTCCCCAAGAGCCGCGTCGGCAGCGACCGAGTCGACCTGCTTGGGGGTGGGGACGCTCTCGCCGGTGAGCGCGGACTCGTCGATCTCGAGGGTCGCCGCGGTGAGGATGCGCGCGTCGGCGGGGACGAGGTCGCCTGCCTCGATGTTGACGATGTCGCCCGGGACGAGCTCCTCCATCGGGATCTCGACTAGATCGCCGTTGCGCCGCACCTTGGCCTTGACGACCATCATCCCCTGAAGGGCCGAGGCGCTCGCCTCTGCCTTGCCCTCCTGGTTCATCGCCATCCATGCGTTGAACAGGGTGAGCAGGATCAGAAAGACGCCGGTGTAGAACTGGCCGGGCAGGAACAGGCAGATGACGCCCGCGACCACGAGCACGATCTGCATCGGGTCCGCGTACTGGCGGGTGAACCGCTGCCACGTCGACGCCTTCTTCGCTTCGGCGAACGTGTTCCTGCCGTACGTCGCGCGCCGGGAGTCGGCCTCGGCCGACGTGAGGCCGGCATCGACGGAGACGCCCTGCGCGGCAAGAGCCTCGTCGGGGCTGAGCGCGTGCCACACCGGAGAGGCCGCAGCGGCCTTCGCCGCGGCACCCGGGCCTGGCTGCTCGAGCGCTGATGTCATCCCAGGTTCCTCCTCGAGGTGCGTTCCGACCTTGGCGCAGGTGGACGATGGCCACGCCGCATGAAGGGAGCAACGATGGTCAGATGAGCAGGATACGCGACCACGGTGCCGCTCCGAGCGCCGGGCTGCCAATCGCTCGTGCCTTGCGGCACCATGTCGGGTCTAGCCGAGCCCCATCCGGCTCGCCAGCGTGCGCGCATCACGCGGGAGCCCGACCAGGGTGGCGGACACCTGGTCGTGCTGCCAGAGCGACCCGATGAAGTAGAGCCCAGGCACGTCGGAGGCTCCGAGGCTCTGCCGCGGGAAGCCCAGCTCGTCCGTGACCGGAGGCTCGATCCAGCTGTAGTCCTGGCGATACCCGGTCGCCCACAGGACCGTCGAGATGCCCGCCTCATCGAGGGCGAGCTCGGCGATGGCCGGTGCCACGGAGTCCGTGATGACGGGCGGATCGGCCGGCGGGCAATCCATGCCGGCTGCCGCAATGAAGGCATCGATCGGACCCTGGAACCGCTCGCCGAAGAACCGGTCAGCGGAGGCGAGGCTTGCTGCCAGACCCGCGCCAAGGCTGATGCGCTCGCCATCTACCGCCTGGAGCCTGCCCAGCAGCGTGGTCCCATCCCGACCGAGCTGGTGGAGATCGACCTCGTGGCCCCCACCGTGGCCCGACAACTGAGGGTTGCCGGCCAGCCGTCGCCGTGGGTCCTGCAGGGTGTCAACCGACGGGAGGGTGACCCCCACGTCCCTCCCGCGCTCGGCCAGCTGCGACAACCAGAAGAAGATGTCCCTGCCGCGGTACCGGCGCGGAACACGACCAGTTCCACCAACGCACAGGTAGACCTCCCGGCCTGCCGACCGCAGCTCCTCGACCAGCTGCGTCCCCGTCTGCCCCGAGCCGACGACGAGCACCGCGCCGGGAGGAAGGTCGGCGGCTCGTCGATAGTCGTGCGCATGCAGGCTCAGGACCCGCGGCGAGAGCCCGCTTGCGAGGGCGGGGACGCTTGGTGCGTGGAAGCCGCCAGTGGCGACCACGACCTCGCGGGCGCGGACCGGACCCTGGGAGGTCTCGAGCGCAAATCCGTCCTGCGCGCCTCGAAGCCCGTGCACGCGCGTATCGAGGACCACCGGCGCGCCGATCGTCTCTGCGTACCGCGCAACGCGACCGATGATCTCGTCGCGCGCCATGAACCCATCCGGGTCGCTCCCGTCATATGGCGCGCCAGGGAACGATGCCGTCCAGTTCGGCCCGACGAGCCTGAACTGGTCCCACCGGTCCTGCCAGCCGCCACCAAGGGTGGCGCGTGCATCCAGCAGGAGGTGGTCACGACCGGCCTGCTGCAGGTGCCAGCTCATCGTGAGCCCGGCCTGGCCGGCACCGATCACGGCGGTGTCGATGCGCGTGGGAAGGGACGCCATTGCGCAACCCTACACGGTGCAGGGCGCCCTGTATACGGGAGTCAATGCACCTTGAGCCACGAGAAGTCAGCCCGCGAGGGTGCTTCCCACGTGGATCACGGGAGGGTTCTCGAAGTGCTTCTTGACCGCGCACTGCTCCGCGGCGCGCACGACCGCCTCCGCGTACTTCGCCGGGAACCCCTCGGGCAGCTCGATCGTGACCTGCACCTGGCTCACCAGGCGGGTCGTCGGATCGGTCTGCATCCGCTGGACGAGGCGGATGCCGTCCGTCGAGATGCCACGCTGGCGGCAGAAGCCCAGCACGTAGATGCCGGCACATGTCCCGATCGTCGACAGGAAGGTCGCGAATGGCGTCGGGGCCGAACCCTCACCCCCACCCGACGGCGGCTGGTCCGTCGGCACGGAGAACCCGCCGAAATGCGCGTCGACGCGCGAGCCGCCCGGGAAGTCGATGATCATCTCCACGAAGTGAACCCTCTTGCGGCCGGCGCGGGATGGCGATCCCAGGATGGGCACCGGCGACATCTGAAGGCTACCATCTACTTGCGTATCTGCGCAACTAATATCCACGACTCGCCGGCTGCGCTGCTACCGTGGCCCGATGCACGCCGCCGACAGCCACGGCCTGATCCGGGTCCATGGAGCCCGCGAGAACAACCTGAAGAACGTGAGCGTCGAGATCCCGAAGCGGCGGCTGACGGTCTTCACCGGCATCTCGGGCTCCGGGAAGAGCTCCCTGGTCTTCGCCACCATCGCCGCCGAGTCGCAGCGCCTCATCAACGAGACCTACAGCGCCTTCCTGCAGGGCCTCATGCCCAGCCAGTCCCGCCCCGACGTGGACCGGCTCGAGGGCCTGACCACCGCGATCATCGTGGACCAGGAGAGGATGGGCGCCAACGTCCGCTCGACCGTCGGCACCGCCACCGACGCCAACACCCTGCTGCGCATCGTCTTCAGCAGGCTCGGCCAGCCGCACATCGGCACTCCCAAGGCCTTCTCCTTCAACGTGCCATCCGTCCGCGGGGCAGGTGCGGTCACCGTCGAGCGAGGCAGCAGGAAGGTCGAGCGCAAGAGCTTCACCGTCATCGGCGGCATGTGCCCGCGCTGCGAGGGGATAGGCAGCGTCTCCGACATCGACCTCGCCCAGCTCTACGACGAGAGCAGGTCCCTCGCCGACGGCGCGATGACCATCCCGGGATACAGCGCGGGCGGCTGGAACTACCGCCTCTACGCGTCCTCGGGGTTCGTTGACCCGACCAAGCCGATCCGGGACTACACCGAGCAGGAGCGCAGGGACTTCCTCTACCGCGACCCGGTCAGGATGAAGATCGAAGGCATCAACATGACCTACGAGGGGTTGGTGCCGAGGATCCAGGGGTCGTACCTGGCCAAAGACGTGGAGTCGATGCAGCCCCACATCAGGGCGTTCGTGGAGCGGGCGGTGACGTTCACCGCCTGCCCCGAGTGCGGAGGCTCCCGGCTCAACGACGGGGCCAGGTCAGCGCGGATCAAGGGGATCAACATCGCCGACGCGTGCGCGATGCAGGTCACCGATCTGGCGGACTGGGTTCGAAGCCTGGACGAGCCGTCGCTGGCACCGCTGCTCGAGGCGCTCGGGCAGACACTCGACTCGTTCGTGGAAATCGGCCTGGGCTACCTCTCGCTCGACCGGCCGTCGGCCACGCTGTCGGGCGGCGAGGCACAGCGCACCAGGATGATCAGACACCTGGGATCGGGCCTCACCGACGTCTCGTACATCTTCGACGAGCCGACGGTTGGCCTGCATCCGCACGATGTCGGCCGGATGAACCAGCTCCTGTTGCAGTTGCGCGACAAGGGCAACACCGTGCTCGTGGTGGAGCACGAGCCGGACGTCATCGCGATCGCCGACCACGTGGTTGACCTCGGTCCCGGCGCCGGCCCCGACGGAGGCACGGTGTGCTTCGAGGGAACGGTCGAGGATCTGCGGGCGAGCGACACGCTCACCGGCCGCCACCTGGGATACAGGGCGGGGCTCAAGCCGGCCACCCGCACGCCCGTGGGCGCCCTGGAGATCCGCCATGCCACCCGGAACAACCTGCGGGACGTGAGCGTGGACGTCCCCCTCGGCGTGCTGTGCGTGGTGACCGGCGTCGCGGGATCAGGCAAGAGCTCGCTGATCCACGGCTCGATGCCGGCTGGCGCGGGCGTCGTCGCGATCGACCAGGCGCCCATCAAGGGCTCGTCGCGCAGCAACCCGGCGACGTACACCGGCCTGCTGGACCCGATCCGGGCTGCGTTCGCCAAGGCGAACGGCGTCAAGGCTTCGCTGTTCAGCGCGAACTCCGAGGGCGCCTGCCAGGGCTGCAACGGCGCCGGCGTCATCTACACGTCCCTGGGCGTGATGGCCGAGGTCGCCACCGTCTGCGAGGAGTGCGAGGGCAAGCGGTTCGACGCGAGCGTGCTCGGGTACAAGCTCGCCGGGAGGGATATCAGCGAGGTGCTCGCGATGTCGGTCACCGAGGCTCTGGCGTTCTTCGGCAGCGGTGCAGCGAGGACGCCGGCGGCTCACGCGGTGCTGGCCCGGATGGCCGACGTGGGCCTCGGGTACCTCCGCCTCGGCCAGCCGCTCACCACGCTATCCGGCGGCGAGCGGCAGCGGCTCAAGCTGGCCATCCAGATGGCCACGGACGGGGGCATCTACGTGCTCGATGAGCCCACCTCGGGTCTGCATCTCGCGGACGTCGAGCATCTGCTCGGGCTACTGGACCGGCTGGTGGACGCCGGCAAGTCGGTGATCGTGATCGAGCACCACCTCGCGGTGATGGCGCACGCCGACTGGATCATCGACCTCGGGCCCGGCGCCGGGCACGATGGCGGGCGGGTCGTCTTCGCCGGCCTGCCCGCGGACCTGATCGCCGCTCGCAGCACCCTCACCGGCCAGCACCTGGCCGCGTACGTGGGCTGACCCCCCGCACCCGCGGTCGCTTCCCCGGGACGATCTCTGTTGACATCTGTCACCGGATCGATGGCCGGTTCACCCCATTGGCGCGACCTCCGGTTACCATACAAATCTACTGCGGGACCTCCCTAACCACCCCGCACGCAAGCGGAGGAGATCGTGCCCATCACCCCCGGATCCCGACGATTGCTGGCAGTCCTTGCCGCGATGATGCTGGTGGCGACCACCGCCGCCAGCGCGGTTGGCAAGCAGCCGGACCCGCCCGGCCAGCTCATCCCTGTCCAGCTCCTGGCCTTCAACGACTACCACGGCCACCTCGAGGCGAGCACGCCCGGGACAATCGAAGGGACTCCCGCCGGTGGGTCCGAGTACCTTGCGGCGGAGCTCGCCAAGCTGCGCAGCGGCCACAAGTTCAGCCTGACCGTTGCCGCGGGAGACCTGATCGGTGGCTCGCCTGCGTTCTCCGGGCTGTTCCACGATGAGCCGTCCGTCGAGTCGCTCAACGCGATGCACCTCGATGTCTCCGGCGTGGGCAACCACGAGTTCGACGAAGGCGTCACGGAGCTCCTGCGGATGCAGAACGGCGGCTGCCACCCCGTGGACGGCTGCTACTTCCCCGATGCCCCGTACGCCGGTGCCGAGTTCCAGTGGCTGGCCGCCAACGTCGTCAACGAGACGACCGGCAAGACGCCCCTGCCGCCCTACTGGATCAAGCAGTTCAACAACGTCAAGGTCGGCTTCATCGGCATGACGCTCGAGGCCACCGACACCCTCGTCGCCGCCGCCGGCATCCAGGGCTGGGACTTCCTCGACGAGGCCGAGACTGCGAACAAGCTCGTCCCGATCCTCAAGAAGCAGGGCGTCGAGGCGATCGTCGTGCTGCTGCACGAGGGCGGCTCACAGACGCCGCCTCCGGGCGACGTTGACGCCTGTGTCGGCATCTCCGGTCCGATCGTCGCGATCAACGACGCGCTCGATCCCGAGATCGACGCCATCCTGACCGGTCACACCCACCTGCCCTACAACTGCAAGCTTGACAATTCGGCAGGCAAGCCGCGCATCGTCACCAGCGCCTACTCCTACGGCCGAGTCGTGTCCGAGGTCAACCTCGTGCTGGACAAGCGGACGCACGATGTGCGCCGCGACCTCAGCAAGGCGGCCAACCACGTCGTCGACCAGACAGCCCTGACGCCGGACCCGGCGCTCACCGCGATCATCGCCAAGTGGCAGCCGCTGTACGACGCAGGCCGGAAGCACCCCGATCGGCAACGTCACCGCGACGATCATTCGCGGCGGAACCCGACGGACTCGGACCGTGGCGTCGAGTCGCGCGATCGGCAACCTGGTCGCCGATGCCCAGCTGTGGTCGACCTCGGCCAGCGGGGCCCAGCTCGCTCTCATGAACCCCGGTGGGCTCCGGTCTGATCTCACGTACGCCGCAGTCGCAGCCGCCGCCGAGGGCGATGGCGTCGTCACCTACGGTGAGGCGTTCACGTTCCAGCCGTTCGGCAACACCCTGGTCACCTTCCCGATGACCGGAGCCCAGATCATCTCGGTGCTCGAGGAGCAGTGCCAGCCGATCGGCTCGAGCCGACCCGTTCCTGCACCTCGGCGTGTCCGAGGGCCTCACCTACGACCTTGCCACGACAATCGTCGCCGGCAACTGCACGTCGGTCACGGTGAGCAACGTGATGCTCAACGGCGTGGCGTTCGACCCGGGAGCCACCTACAACGTGACGGTCAACAACTTCCTCGCCGACGGTGGGGACAACTTCATCACGTTCGGCACCATCACCGCGCCGCGCCTCGATGGTGGCAACGACCTCCAGGCCTTTGTCAACTTCTTCGCGGCCTACAGCCCGGTTGCTCCGCCGAGCACCGACCGGGTGAACGAGCTGCCGTAGCCTGATCCCCGTCGGGAACAAGTGCCCCCGTGCCGGACAGCCGTCCGGCACGGGGGCTTCTTCGTGCCCGCAGTTGGCGCCGTCCGGCCGAGCGTGGGCGGGACGGTCAGGGCGAAGGCGGGCCGATCTGCTCCTGGAGGTCGATCAGCGGCTGCTGGCTCACCGTGAGGAACCCGTCGCGCGGCCCGTCGAGATCCACCACCAGGGTGATGACCGCCCCAAGGACGACGATCATCACGATCGCGGCGAGGGGGCTGCGCCGGCGGGTCAGGCCCGGCGCTGTAGCCCAGCACCCCAGGCACGAGGCGCGTTGCCCAGCGGCCTCACTCCGGGGGCTTCCAGCCTGGCGCGACTCGGCCTACGCCGTGGACGGTGGCCGGGACGCTTGCCGGCAGCTCCGGATCACGGCGCGGCGGCGTCCAGGAACCCCTGGTTGGCCATCTCCAGGAAGAGGCCGACTCCACTGTCGTCGTTCAAGCTGTATGTCGTGACCGTGAGGTCGCCGGCCGTCGTCTGCTCTGACTCCGCGCCGAGGTTCTTCACCAGCCACACGCTGGGGTCCATGCCCATCTCGCCGCCAAGCATGACCCCTACGAACCGGGACAGGTGGGCGAGGCTCTGCGCGGGTGTCGGCATCGTCGCGCCGTCGTTCGCGATGACGGCCGCGAATGCGTCCCCGGGCACGCCGCGCGGGTCGGTCACGACCGCGACTACGTGCACCTGATCAGCGGCCGGAGCCGCTCTGGTACAGCGCTGCACGGTGTAACCGGAAGCCTTGGTGCTTGCCTCTGGAGCCAGGCACTCGAACCCGAGGCCGGCGTAGTACGCCAACACCTCAGAGGCGGGGTACGCGAAACCCCCGTTCGCGTCCGGGTCGGGGGTCACGGGCGCGTCTGTGGGCGCCGCGCTGATCTCCGGCGTGCGCTCCGGCAGCGCGGGAACCGGGGTTGCCGCGGGCGAAGCCGCGGTGGTCGGCGAGAGTGTGGACTCGGGCGTGGGGGCGGCCGCTCCACCGCAGGCCGCGAGCGCCACGACGGCAGCGAGCCCGAGGACCGTGGCCGCTCGTCCACGGCAGTCGATGATGGTCATGGCCACCTCCATCTCGCGGTAGACGAAGTCGCCGACGACGGCGATCCGTCGCGGAATCGTACGAGGCGGGGCGCACCGAGTCACGTGCCAGACCGCCAGTTGCGAAGGTTCCACCAAGGGCCGCTGCCGTGCCCGGGCCTCTGACCCCAGGAGACTGAGTCCTCGTTTCCGTCTTCGTCGCAATGGCGACCGGACGCCGGACCTGGGTCGGACGGCGTGGCTGATGATGGTTCTGCTCGGGCTGCCGCTCGCCCTGCCGGTCGGCGTCCTCACGTTCTTCCTGGGCTTCATCCCTACATCGGCGACGCCATCGCGACCGTCCTCGCGTTCCTGATCGCGGTCGCGGTCGGGTCCACGAGTGACGTACTCGTCATGCGGAGATCGCCGAGACGCCGGCGCTCATCGAGGCCGTGGCGAGATCACGGCGTCGCGGCCACCCGACGGCGGGTCGGTGCGGTCCTGGCCCATGCCGCCACCGCGCGACGACTGGGGAGCGCCGATCCGGATCACCGGTACCAGACGGGCAGTCGGCGGGGCGATCGGTGCCAGGTCGATGACAGACCTACAAGCCGAGGACTTCCTTGAAGATCTCGAGGCTGAGCTCGGTCGGCGGGTTCTGGTGCCCGCCAACGAAGGTGGCCAGCTGCACGTCGTAGCCGGCGTCGGCCAGCGCTGTTTCGAACGCGACCGAATCCTCCATGGGGATCATGACGTCACCAGTGCCGTGGATCAGGCGAACCGTGAGCTCCGGATGAACTCCGATCGCGCCGGCCAGGAACTTCTGCTGTTCTGGGTACATCTCCTGCTGGTAGCTTCGCCCATACCGCCCGTCGAAGGCCGGTACGTACAAGTCGTAGGCGCCGGCCAGACCCACCAGGGCATCCACGTGTGTCGAGCCGTCGGCGACCGCGCATTCGACCTGACGCGGCGGACCACCAACCGTGGCGGCGAACTCGTCCCAACGTTCCTCGAGCGTGGCTCCGAACAGTGCGACATGTGCCGCAACCCCGCCGTATTGGCTCCACCCGCCGACCACCACGACCGGATCGTCACTTCCCAGCTCGGTCGCTCGCGCCCGGGCGAAAAGGATCGCACAGGCGGTCTGCTCGGCCTGAGCCCGGATGACGGCACCGTGGTCGCTCAGGCGGGCCTCGGCGTCGTCCCCGGCATCGGGAACCTTGACTCCTGTCTTGCCGATGACTGCGATCGCCCCCTCTTGTGCGATTCGTTCGGCGAAGTTCTCCCACGGCTCGATCACGATCGGTGCACCGTCGGGGTCGGCGGGAATGTACAAGTCGAGCGTCAGCGTCACGCCGTTGTAGGTGGCGAACGCAAGATCTCTCTCGATGACGGCTTGGGGCTGTGCCTCAGGCGCCGCTGTCGGAGCGGCCGTCGGCATCGGAGCGGCCATCGCTGTCGGAGCGGTCGTGGCTGTCGGAGCGACCGCCGCTGTCGGAGCGCCTGTTGGGTTGCTACCGCCGCAGGCCGCCAGGGAGGCCGAGAGCCCCACCGCCACCAGCGCCAACACTAGACGTGTCACGGTTGATCACCTCCAGGGACGCTCGATCGTGCCGACGACGACGACGACGTCGCCGTGGCCCGCGAGATAGCCGACGCCGACGATCGTGTCGCCGGCGAGCACGACCTCGGGCGGGATCCAGCCCATGCCGCGAACCCTTGGCCAGTCGCCGAGCGACTCCCAGGCCAGCCCGTCCGCAGAGGCCCAGGCGGACCCGACCTTCGAGTAGATGACCCAGCCGGCTTCCCCCGCCGTCACCCTGACACCCCCCTCGCTCAACGGCAATCGGAGGTCGGTGAGGCGCTCCCAGGCGAGCCCGTCATCAGAGACCCAGGCCACCCATGAAACGAGGTCGCTCCCGGCGAGCCCGACTTGTCCCACGGCCACGAATCGACCGTCCCGGCCGGCCACGTCCTCGATCGAGGTCCCTCCGCCGAATGGTGATGCGGTCGATGCCGGCTCCCAGGAGCTGCCATCGGCCGAGAACCACGGGATCTGCTCGCCCAGGTCGCCGCCCCCCACGGGATTTGGTTCCCCGGCCCGCACGAGGGCGACGAACCCGTCGGCCGTCGCGAGGATCGGGCCGATCGAGTCGTACCTGCCCCCCGGCCGGGAGACGGTCACGAAGTGCTGCCCGTCGCGGGCGATGGCCGCGACGGCGGGGCCGACCACGATCACACCGCGCGGCCCGGCCGCGAAGTCGGCGTCCCCGATCGGCAGTTTGAGGGCATCCCCAACGCCCCACCGGTTTCCGTCCCACACAATCCAGTGAGCCGGCGTCAGCCCGCTGACGACACGCCCATCGCTGACGAATGACAGCGGTGACGCATCCCACGGAAGGGTCGCTCCCTCCCATGTGCCATTCGGGCCTAGCCAGCGAAGGTCCTTGTCGTCGAGCGCGACGGGCCCGTACCGCGTGCCGGTCAGCTCCCCGAGCATATGTCCCGGCGGGATCTCGTAGGTCCGCCACGTGATCCTGCCAAGCACCGATTCCGAGACGGTCGGCTCGCCGACCGTGTCGAGCGCCAGCGGCGACAGGGTCGCGGGCGTCGCCGGCGCTGGGGAGACGCTGGGGGCCGGCACGACGGCCGGCGGCGACAGGACCTTCCAGATCTTGGCGGTCCCGTCGAGGCTGGCGGTCGCGATCCGGGTGCCGTCGGGGCTCCATGCCACGTCGGTCACGCGGTTGGTGTGGCCGGTGAGGGTCGTCAGCGCGTCGCCGGTGGTGGCATCCCAGATCCTGGCGGTCCCGTCGGAGCTGGCCGTGACGATGCGGGTTCCGTCAGGGCTCCAGGCGACCTCGGTGTGGCCCTCCAGCGTCAGCAAACGGTCGCCGCTGGCCGCGTCCCAGATCTTGATCCCGAGACTGAAGGCGGCGGCGATCCGGGTGCCGTCCGGGCTCCACTCGATGTCCCTCAACCGGTCGTAGGTGTCGCCGTCGACGTAGCCCTCGAGAACCAGCAGCTGGTCCCCGGTGGTCGCGTCCCAGACCCAGATGCTCGTCCCATAGGCGGCGGCGATCCGGGTGCCGTCGGGGCTCCACGCCGCATCGTTCGTGAAGCCGCCGGCCCCGCGGAATTCGAGCTGTTCGTCGCCGGTGGTGGCGTCGAGGATTCCTGCCGCGCCCCAGGCACCGCCAGCGGCGATGCGGGTGCCGTCAGGGCTGTAGGAAAGGAACTCAACGATCGTCGGCCCGACCTCCTCGCCGGTCACCGCGTCGTAGACCGTCGGTTCGAACCCTCTGATGGCGAGGCGGGTGCCATCGGGGCTGTATGCAAGAGGACCACCCCCCGCGTCAACCTGCTCGAGCAACAGCACCTCCTCGCCCGTGGCCGCATCCCAGACCCCAACGGCGTCCAGCGTCCATTCGGCGTCGCGATTGCTCTCGGTGGTGCTGCCGCGGGTGGCCAGGTGGGTGCCGTCAGGGCTCCACGCAACCCCCGTCACTTCGCCGGGGTGCGCCAACGTGTGCGTCAACATTGGCGGCACGACAGCCAGCTCGTTCGTGCGGTGCAGCAGCTGGCTCCCGACGAAGACCGCCGAGACACTGGCCGCCAGAAGCAGCCCGGTGAGGACGAGGATCCAGGCCATCCGGTACGCCGGGCTCCGGCCGGCGGATGGGGCGAGGACCGCCCACCACGGCCGGCGGTCCGCGCGCCGCGCGCCCAGGGCGGCGGCGATCGCGCCGGCTCGGCCGCGCCGGCGCGGCTCGGCGGCGGCGACGGTCCGGGCGAATGCGAGTGCGTCGAAGTCGGTGGGAGGGTTGGCCACGTGCCGGGCAAGTGCGGTGCGCAGGCGGGTCTCAAAGACCTCGTGCTCAGTCATGGTCGAGGTCCTTCTGCAGGCGATGTAGGACACGGGATAGTCGGGTACGCACACCTGAAGCGGAGCGTCCGGTCAGGTCCCCGATCTCGCCCGAATCGAGATCGGCGACATAGCGAAGCGCGACCAGCGTCCGGTCATCACCACTCAGTCGACGGAGGGCGTTGCCCAGGTCGATCTGGTCGATCCCGTCGGCCGGCCCGTCGCTGCCTGCCTGTTCGCCAGCGACCGCCAGCTCGACGACCGGGTGTCTGTGTTCGCGGCGTACGATCGCCCGGGCCTCATTCGCAGCCACCGACATGAGCCACGGACGGAGCGATGCCGGGTCGCGCAGCGAGGGGAGCTTGCGCCAGGCGTTCCAGAGGGCGGCCTGAGCGGCATCCTGGGCGAGGTCCCAGTCCCCGGACACGACGTACGCGACGCGCACCATCTCGGCTCGGTGCGTCGCGACGATCCGGGCGAAGGCAATCTCGTCACCGGCAACGGCACGCTCCACCGTTGCTGCGGTCGCGAGGTCCGGCGCGAGGCTGCTCATACCTGTGAGATGTCACGTGCCCCACGGACTGTCCCAGCCGGTGTCAGCCCGATCGGGCGCGCACACGACTGTGCACGGCTGTGAGCGGTGGGTCGAGGGCCGTTGGGGCCTTCTCGAGGCGGCCATGCCATCTGGACTGAGGACGAGACCGGCACACCTCCCGCCATGAGAGCGTCGAAGCGGCCGGCTTCGTACACGGTGGCTGTCCGACCGTCCGGGGGCCGTCGGCTACGCTTGCGCCATGCCTGCCGACAACTGGTTCGACGAGGAAACGGCGTCGACCTACGACGCCGACGAAGCGACGATGTTCGAACCAAGGGCGCTCGAGCCTGCCGTGACATTCCTTGCGGAGCACGCGGAGGGCGGTATGGCGCTGGAGTTCGCGATCGGCACAGGTCGCGTGGCGTTGCCGCTCGCCGCCCGGGGGATCCGAGTGTCCGGGATCGACCTGTCGTCAGCCATGGTGGCGCGCCTGCGGACCAAGCCCGGGGGCGACGAGGCATCGATCCCGGTCACCATCGGGGACATCTCCACGGTGCGCCTCCCCGATGCCGGGGGCTTCTCGCTCGTCTACCTCGTCTTCAACACGATCACGAACCTCACGACGCAGAACGCCCAGGTCGACTGCTTCGTCAACGCGGCCGCACACCTCCGGCCCGGTGGCAGGTTCGTGGTCGAGACCTTCGTTCCAGCCCTGCGGCGGCTCCCACCAGGTGGGCGGTTCGTTCCGTTCGCTGTGACCGAGTCCCACATTGGCGTCGACGAATATGACGTCGTGAGCCAGTCGCTCGTCTCGCACCACGTGACGACGCACGACGGCACGGTCACACGCTCGTCGACCCCGTTCCGCTACGCGTGGCCGGCCGAGCTGGACCTGATGGCAAGAATCGCGGGCATGGAGGTCCGCGAGCGATGGGAGGATTGGGCCAGGACGCCCTTCACGAACACGAGCCGGTCCCACGTCTCCGTCTGGGAGAAGGTCGTCGCCGTGGAGGACCGCCCCAACGCCCTCGACCCGGCCGTCGCCACGGCGAGCCGCCTGCTGACCGCATCCCACCCCCGATCGACGGAGCCCTGACCATGACCGAGCCGCTGTACCCCGCTCCCCTCGCCCTCGACCAGGCGTGGTCGGCCGACACGGTCGCCGTCCAGGCCGGCCGGCCCGCGCGTTCGCCCGGTGCCCCAATGAACGCGCCGATCACCCTGAGCTCCACCTACGTCCACGACGCGAGCCTCGAGTACGGCCGCGACGGCAACACCGCCTGGGGCGCGCTCGAGGAGGCGCTGGGTGCGCTGGACGGCGGCCGGGCCGTGACGTTCGCCTCGGGTCTCGCAGCAGCGGCCGCAATCGCCGACCTCGTGCCGCCCGGTGGGACGGTTGTGCTGTCCTCGGTCACGTACTACGGCGTCAGGAACATCTTCGAGCGGATGCAGGCGTCCGGCCGCCTGCACGTCCATCTGGCCCCAGCGGGCGACACCAACGCCTTCCTGGCGGCGGCCGACGGCGCCGACATGGTGTGGGTGGAGTCGATCGCCAACCCGCTCATCGTGGTCGCCGACGTCCCCGCGATCGCCGCCGGGGCGAGGGAGCGCGGTGCGATCACCGTGGTCGACGCGACGTTCGCGACGCCGCTCCGCCAGCGGCCTCTCGACCTCGGAGCGGACATCGTCCTCCACTCCGCGACCAAGCTGATCGCGGGCCACTCCGACGTCCTCCTCGGAGCGGCAGTGTGCAGGGACACGACACACGCGGACTTCCTGGCGACGTACCGCCACGACCATGGGTCGATCCCCGGCGCCTTCGACGCCTTCCTGGCGCTGCGCGGCCTGCGCACGCTCGCCGTCCGGCTCGACCGGGCCGAGGCGTCGGCCGCGGAGCTCGCCCGTCGCCTGGCGTCACACCCGCACGTGTCGAACGTGTTCTACCCCGGCCTCCCCGGCGATCAGCAGCACGAGCGCGCCTCGCGCGTGCTCCCCCACGGGTCGGGGTCGATGCTGTCCTTCGAGGTCGCCGGAACCGTCGACCAGACCGAGGCGTTCCTGGCGCGGCTGCGCCTGCTCGCCCACGCCACCAGCCTCGGAGGCGTCGAGTCGTTGATCGAGCGCCGGGCGCGCTACGCCGGCGATGCGTCGATCGTGGGTCCCACCCTGTGTCGCCTGTCGGTCGGCATCGAGAACGTGGAGGACCTCTGGGCCGACCTCGACGTGTCGCTGCGCGCCGCGCTCGGCTGAGGTCACGCCCGGAGCGACGTCCGGCGTTCTCGAGCTCGTTCATCTTGTGCCCGACCGGAGAATCTGCCTACTCTGGACCGGTGTCGATGACCCCATGTGCCCTTGCCGAGCGGCTGCGGGAGATGATTCTGCCCGTGATCCGAAACTGGCTGTCAGCTGACGGCGAAGGCTCCCTCGGTCACCATCGCCGACAGGACCCCCGAGGCTGGACCCTGACTACCGCCGGCGCCTGACCACGCCCCGGAGCGTTCCCCGGTCACGCCATGCGCCCGTGGACCAGAGAGCCCACAGGACGAGGACCGGCTGGAAGGCCAGGCGGGCGGCTCGCGCCTCGTCGCTGGTGAGTCCGAAAGCGTCAACCCGGTTCAGATACTGGGAGATGTTGCCAGGGAAGATCGCCACGAAGAACGCTGCAACGATCCACCCCACGGCGACCCTGTGGCGCGGGAGGGCGATGAGGGCCGCGCCCAGGGCCAGCTCCGCGACGCCCGACCCGACGACCACGACGTCGTCTCCCACGGGCAGCCAGTCCGGAACCTGCGCGCTGAACTCCGCGCGGCTGAACGTGAGGTGACCGAGGCCGGTGAACAGCAGGAACAGCCCGAGAACCACCCGTGCGACGAGCCGTGGAAGCGAAGACGGGCGGGATGCCGAGGTGCCATTCATGAAGCGACGCTAGCACGCCTTCCAGAACGCCACTCGATCGGGAGGCGAATGTGGTGGCGTCCCGGACAACCATGGGGGCACGGACACCCCCATCGGTCCGCTCGCTTGGCAGGCGAGGCCCGAGGAGCCTGACGGCGCGACGATCGGCACTTGCCGCCCCGGGCGCGACAGGCCATCGTCGCTGAGGTCCTGCCGGGAGATGCGGCGATGCTCGTCACGTTCATCAAGCCCACCCTCGGGCGCCTCGGCGACGGCGCGCCGTTCCTCGATGCGGCACGGATGGAACCGCTCCAGCTGGCGGTGCTGGCCGCCCTGACCCCGGCCGGCGTCGACGTCCAGCTCCTCGACGACCGCATCGACATCATCGACTACGACGAGCCCACGGACCTCGTCGCGATCACCGTCGAGACGTTCACCGCGCGCCGTGCCTACGAGATCGCGGCCGAGTACCGGGCACGCCGCGTCCCGGTGGTGATGGGCGGCATGCATCCGACCCTGATCCCGGACGAGGTTGCCGCGCACGCCGATGCCGTGTTCACCGGCGACGCCGAGACGCTCTGGCCGCAGGTCGTGGCCGACGCGCACGAAGGGCGGCTGCGACCCAGGTACGACGCCCCGGTCGGGCCTCCGCAGCCCGGGGCCCTCATCCCTCGACGAGACTTGTTCGCCAGCAAGGGCTACCTCCCCCTGACCCTCCTGCAGTTCGGACGTGGTTGCCGGTTCGGCTGCGAGTTCTGCGCCGTCGCCGAGTACTTCCACCACCACCAGTACGCGCGAGCGCCCGCCGAGGTCGTTGCCGAGATTCGCGCCCAGCAGGGACGCAACCTGTTCTTCGTCGATGACAACCTCATCGCCGATCCTGCAGCGGCGAAGGCGCTCCTGAGAGCGCTGATCCCCTTGCGGATCCGCTGGGTGTCGCAGGCGAGCGTGGACCAGGTTCGTGATCCGGAGCTGATGCGCCTGTTCGTGGACAGCGGCTGCCTGGGCAACGTGATCGGGTTCGAGAGCCTCGACCCCGAGAACCTCCGCCAGATGCGCAAGGGCACCAACCTCGTCGGATTCGACCGCTACGCCGGCGCAATCGGGACGATCCGCGAGCACGGGCTCCAGACGTGGGCCGCGTTCACCGTGGGCTACGACCGGGATACTCCCGATTCCATATTTGCAGCGTGCGAGTGGGCGATCGACAACCGGTTCACGTTCGCGGCCTTCAACGTGCTCATGCCGTACCCGGGGACGCCGCTGTATGCCCGGCTGCAGGCCGAGGGCCGCCTCCTCTACGACGGCCGCTGGTGGCTCCATCCCGACTACCGCTTCAACGAGGCCGCGTTCCGGCCGGCCCGGATGACGCCCGAGCAGCTCACGGAGGCGGCCTGGGCGAGCCGACGTCGGTGGAGCAGCGCGTCCTCGATCCTGCGTCGGGCGTTCGACCGGCGCACGAACATGTCGTCCCCGCTCCGGTTCGCGCTGTACTGCGCCTACAACCCGCTGTACAGGCAGGAGGCATGGAAGCGCCAGGGCATCCGGCTCGGCCTCCGATGAGCGCCCCGGCCGACATCGAGGTCCGTCTCGCCACGCCGGACGACGAGCCCGATATCCGCCGCCTCGTGGCCGCTACCCCGATGCCGGGTGCTGTCAGCGTGCGGTTCGCTCGCGAGCCCGACTACTTCCTGGGCACGTCCATCATGGGCGACCCCTGCGACGTGTTTGTCGGTCGTGCCCCGGATGGCAGCCTTGCCGGGATCCTGTGCCGCGCCGAGCATTCCGCCTTCCTCAACGGCGCCGAGACCCGTGTGGGCTACGTCGGCCAGATCCGTGTGGCCGATGGCTATCGTGGGCGGTGGCTGCTGCACCGCTCGATGCCGGTGTTTCGGGCCGCCAGCCCACCGGGGCTGCTGTACATGGGGGTCATCGCCCGTGAGAACCCCCGTGCTCGTGGGGTGCTGCTTGGCGCGCGCCCCCCCGGCGGGCTCCGCTCGGCCCGGCTCGCCGGACTAACGGTCTGCGCGATCCTGCTGCGGCCCCGTCGGCCGGTCAGGCGCGCCGGGTTCGAGGTCGTGAGCGCCGCGGAGATCGGCCTCGAGCCGACGGTGGCATTCCTGCGTGCCCACGGCCCGCGGCGTCAGCTCTACCCGGCCTACACCGTCGAGGACTTCGCCGGGGGAAGGACGATGCGGGGCCTGGCGCCGGACGACGTGGCCGTGGTGCTGCGTGAGGGGGCAATCGCCGGTGTCATGGCCGGCTGGGACCAGGCCTCCTTCAAGCAGGACATCGTCCACGCGTATGGACCGCGGCTCCGGCGCCTGAGCCCCGGGTATGACCTCCTGGCGCGGCTGATCGGCGCGCGGCCGCTGACGCCACCCGGGACGGCCATCCCGCTCTCCTTCGCGGCGTGCACGTGCGTCTCCGACGACGACCCCGACGTGATGGAGCTCCTCCTGTCCGCGGTTGCGGCACGGGCGCAGGCGCGGGGCAAGGCGTTCCTGATGCTCGGGCTCGCGGACGAGGATCCCCTCCTCCGGGTCGCCCGTCGGTGGCTGCACGTGACGTACCGCAGCGACCTGTTCGTCATGGCGTGGGACGCTGACCCGGCGGCCGGGCTGGACACCCGGGTGCCGTACGTCGAGATGGCGACCCTATGAGCACCGACCAGGGCCCCGGGCCGACTCTCCGGAGAGGATCGTGACGACCCAGCGACTGAGCACTTGGGAGGCGACCTCGCTGATGGTCGGGGCCGGCGTCGGCGCCGGGATCATGGCGGTCCCCTATCTCGCGGACCGCACTGGCGCGCTGGGGCTGGCCATCATCCTGCCCATCGCCTGGGCGGCGAGCTCGATGGTCCACCTGATGCTCGCCGAGGTCCTGTTCCGGACCGGCCGGGACCTGCAGATCGTTGAGCTGATGCGCTTGTACGTGTTCCACGGTCGCCTGGGCCGGCCGGTGCTGTGGGCCGTGTTCCTGCTGCTCAGCCTCGCGTTCCTCGCCAACCTTGCCGCCTATGTGTCCGGCGCCGGCGAGATCGTCGCCGGTCTGCTGAGGATCGACCGGTTCGCCGCCGAGCTCGCGGTCTACGTCGTCTCAGCGGGAGTGGTCTTCTTCGGCCTCAAGGCGGTCGGCGTTGCCGAGCGGTTCGGGGCGCTTGCCCTGTTCGGCCTCGTGGTCGTGATCGCCGCCGGTGCGGTGGGCGTCCCGTTCGACCTTCCGCCCGGGCCGACCGGGACGCCGGCGGAGTGGCTCGCGCTGTACGCGATGGTGATGTACGCCTACTGGACCTTCTACAGCGTCCCCCAGGTCGTGGCCGGGCTGGGGGACGATCGCCGGGGCGCCGTCCGCGCGCTCCTGCTGGGTCTGGCGCTCAACGGCGTGCTGACGGCGGTCGTGGCCGTCGTGGCGCTCGGCGTCTCCACCGAGGTGACGAAGGTCGCCATCATCGGCATCGCCGACCGGATCGGACCCTGGGCTGGCACGGTCGGGTCGGCGTTCATCGTCGCGGCGCTGGTGACAAGCTACTGGTCGGTATCGCTCGCCCTGGCGGACATCCTGCGGGAGCGGACGGCCGTGTCGCACCGGCTCGCCTGGGTCGCCGCCACGATCCCGTCCCTGCTCCTCGTGTGGCTCCTGACCGCGGAGTTCCTCGAGTTCCTGCGGCTCGCGGCCGGGGCGACGGCCCTGGTCGTCGCGCTGATCGTGGTGCCCATGTACCTGGC
This sequence comes from uncultured Chloroflexia bacterium, assembly GCA_963766735.1. Lineage (GTDB taxonomy): Bacteria > Chloroflexota > Limnocylindria > Limnocylindrales > CSP1-4 > CAIXZV01. The sequence goes on along the minus strand of CAVYBU010000007.1, from coordinate 34,503 downwards.
CGCCCGGCGCACGGGTCCGGTGCGCGATCCCGCGTGGTCGCTCGGACGCTGGGGCGGCCCGGCCGTGCTCGCGCTGATCCTGCTCGCGCTCGCGGGGATGGCCGTGGGCTCCTTCCTGCAGGTGTAGACGATCAGCGGAGACCCGCATGGAGCTCCCAGATGTTCCGGGAGCCCACCGGGCCTGGGCGCCCTCCCACGCGGTCGCTGGCCGTTCCCGCGGCGCTCGAACGCGCAACACCCGACCAAACGAAGCAGCCCGTCGCGAATCTCGTGGAAGAGGTGACGACCGTCGGCCGTGGGGCGGCTTCGATCCGCCTTCGACCCGAGGCGATGCCGTTCTTCGGGCAGGGCAGCGTGTGGTCGTGGCGCCCCCGGACGGGCGCCGGGCGCCAACTGCCCGTCTCGCAGCCTACGCCTGACATGAGAGCCGGTAGCGGTCCTGTTCGATCGCGTACTTCACCCGCCGGCGAGGTACGCGGCCAATTCGTTCCACGCGCCGCCGATGATGGGGTCCCCATGCCCCGGTAGCAGCGTCTCGAAGGGCAGGCCGGCCAGCATACGGACTGACGCTTGGGCTCCCGCCACGTCATGGCGCCGGGGCTCCGCAAAGCCCCACCGACGTCTAGGCCTGGGCCGGAGCTGCGTCGGCGTTCCTGGCGAGGTCGAGCGCCTGCTTGATCGTCAATCGGCGGCCGATGTCCGTGGCTCGGGCGATGTCCGCCTCCGACAGTGATGCGCGTGCCTGCTCGACGAAGTTGAGACCCGGGTTCGCGTCGGAGTAGACGTTGACGATGCCCTCCTGACGGGCGAAGACCTCCGCCGCCGCGGCAAGCTGCACGGCCCGCTCCGGCCGATTCTCGACACCCTCAGCGGCGGCCAGGCCGATCATCGCGAGCCCGACGCCACGGACGCTTGCCACGTCGGCGTAGGCCCGTACGGACGCGAGGAAGTGGTGACGCGCCTCGGCGATGTCATCATTGAGCAGGTGGGTCCACGCCATCTCGTCGTGCATGCGGGCCTCCTCGGCACGATCACCGATCGTCTCGTACCCCGTCAACGCCCGCTGGTACATCTCCAGAGCTCGCGGCCGCTCGCCGCGCGAGGCGCAGAGCGCAGCGAAGAAGCCCAGCGTCAGCCCGGCCCCCTCGAGGTCGCCGAGATCCTCCTGGACCTGCAGGGCTTCCCGGTACTCAGCCTCCGCCGTCTCCGTGTCGCCGATGCCCGCACGGGCGAGACCGTGGACCGTCAGCGAGAACCCCAGCACCCAGGCGGAGCCGAGCGCCCGGCTCCGCTCGAGGGCGTCCTTCGCCCACCGTCCTGCCGCCCCGTCGCCCATCGCGATAAGCACGAAGGCCCGGCTGAACGCCGCGACACACATCTCGCGGCCCGCCCCGACCTGCTCCGCGACTCGATACGCCTCGGCCCACTGCTCATCCGCCTGGCCGAGATGGCCCAGGGCGAACGATCCCAGCCCTGCCGTGATGAGCGCGCCCGACCGTGCCACCGTGGGCCGGCCCGATCTGTCCGCCTCGAGGAAGGCTGTGCCGTACTCGCTCGCCGTGACGTTCTTGCCACGGATGTGCCAGCACATGTAGAGGTCCCCGCACATCTGCAGACCTTCCTGCGCCGCGACCTCGTCCCCCGCCACTGCCATGGCAAGCAGAGTCTCGAGCGCGGACAGGATGTTGGCGTCCTCCTCGACGGCGCGCTGGAGCGACCCCACCTGGTCGACACCTTCGATGCCGTCGCGGATGTCCTGGGCGATCGCGGCGTATCGCGTGACGAATCGTCGAGTGACGTCCTCGGTCTCTCCCGACCCCTCGAGCTGCTCCCGGGCGTACTCGCCGATCGTCTGGAGCATTCGGAGCCGGTCCCCTTGACCGTCTGCCTGCACGAGCGCCTTGTCGACGAGCGACTCCAGCGCTTCGAGGCTCGTCTCGCCCGGCTCTGCACAGACAGCGTCGACGTCAGCGAGGGTGCAACCGCCGACGAACACGGCCATCCGCCGGAAGAGACGCTGCTCCGACTCCCCCAGCAGCGCGTGGCTCCAGTCGATCGTGGCGCGCAAGGTCTGGTGCCGTTCGGCGGTGTCGCGTGGACCGGTGGTGAGCACGTTCAAGGCGTGGTCCAGCCGCTCCAGGAGCGCCTCCGGTGACAGGATCCGCAGCCGCGCGGCAGCGAGCTCAAGCGCCAGTGGAAGACCGTCCAGGCGGCGGCATACCTCGGTGACGGCAGCCGCGTTCTGCGGCGTCAGCGCGAAGCTGCCCTTCGAGGCGCGGGCTCGCTCGACGAACAGCGCGACGGCCGGGTATTCGAGGAGCGCCTCAGTCGAGCCCGCGTCGGACGAGGCAGGGACCGCGAGGGGGGCAAGCGGAAACTCCCGTTCCGCAGCGATCCGCAGCAGGGTCCGGCTGGTGATCACGATCCGAAGCTCTGGACAGGCTGCCACCAGCCGGGCGATCTCCGGAGCAGCCGACACGATCTGCTCGAGGTTGTCCAGGAGCAGGAGCGCCTTCTTGTCACCGATCAGCGACGTGACACCGTCGCCGAGCGTCCGTCCTTCGGCCTCCTTGACGTCCAATGCAGCGGCAAGAGCGGGTATGAAGGCATCGGCCTCGACGAGGTCGGCCAGCGGGATGAACGCGACGCCGTCCAGGTAGTCCGAGGCGAGCACGCGGCCGAGCTCGACCATGAAGCGCGTCTTCCCGACCCCACCCGGGCCGGTGATCGTGACCACCCGATGGTCTCGGACCGACGCGACGAGCAAGTCGAGCTCGGTGGCCCGACCGAGCAATGGTCCGACCGGCTCCGGGAGGTTGCTGGGCAGACTCGCAAACCGCTCGCCCTTGCCTTCAAGTGCCCGCGGATCCGGCACGACGATGCCGTCAGCGGACACGGCGAAGAGCTCCAGCGGACGACCGACGTTCTTGAGCTTGAACCGCCCCAGGCTGACGACGGCCACATCCGTCCGGTTCCTGAGATGGTCGTACGCCGAGTCCGACAGCATCACCCCGCCGGGCACGGCGAAGGACTCGATCCTGGAGGCGATGTTCACCGCCTCACCAGTGAGCCGCTCTCGATCGAGCGTCACCTCACCGACGTGGATGCCGACGCGGACAGGGATTTCGCCAACGGCGAGCTCGCGCTGGATCTCGACTGTGGCCCGGACGGCCGCGAGTGAGCTCGGGAACATGCTCATGCTGCCATCGCCGAGCCGCTGGACGATCGTCCCACCGAAAGCCTGGTGATGACGGTCGACCGCCCGCCAGTACCGGTTGCGCCGTTCGACGGCCTGCTGCTCGTCGGCGTGCATCAATGCGGTGTAGCCAACCATGTCCGTGAAGACCACCGCGACGAGCCGACGGTCGAGCGCCTGCATCACACGTTATTCCTCGGCATATGCGGGCGAGCTGGGTCGCTCTACACGAGGACCATAGCGCCTGCGGCCTCGAGCCCGCTTGCCGGGTCCGGTCGCGGTGGCCGATTTCGATCTGGTGGTCGCCGACATCGCCCCCTGGCTGCATGTGCCGCAGCTCATCGTCGCCGTAACCGCATTCAGCGCCGCGTCTGGATGCCTGGCCGTTCTTCGCCAAGATCGCAGGTTTGAACATGGAGTGGCGCCCCCGGACGGATTCGAACCGCCGACGCCAGCCTTAGGACGGCTGCGCTCTATCCACTGAGCTACGGGGGCGCGGACCTGCATCGTACCCGACGGCGGTGTCCACTCAGCCCGGGGCCAGGTCCTCGTCCCGATTGCGCATCGCGTCGGCCGCCTTGACCATGTATCTCTCGAGCTGCTCGCGCAGGTCCGGCGGCGCGTCGGACCCGTCGATGGCGACCTGCATGTGGTGGAGCCAGCGGTCGCGCTCCAGGTCCCCGATGGAGAACGGGGAGTGGCGGGCTCTCAGGCGCGGGTGGCCGCGCTCCTCGAGGTACGTGGTCGGCCCACCCCAATACTGGACGAGGAACAGGGTAAGCCGTCGTCGGGGGCCGGAGAAGTCCTCCTGCTCCGCGTACATCGGCCGCAGCACCGGATCCGACCGGACGCCCTGGTAGAACCGGTAGACCAACCGCTCGAAGAACGGCATGCCGCCGATCTGGTCGTAGAGCGTCGCCTGGGGCATGGCTGGATTCTAGGGAGCCGCCCGGCACCACACACGGCCCGGGCGCGCCTGTGGGGCGATCCGCCCGACGCCCCTACAATTCATGACGTGACCGCTCCGCCCCCCGATCTCATCCTCTACGGCCGACCGGGCTGCCACCTGTGCGAGGACGCCCATGCGATCGTCGGGGCGCTGTTGGCGCGCCGCGCCGAGACCGGGCTGTCAGTCCCCGTGCTCGTCGATCGCAACATCGAGGATGACGTGAGCTGGCACCGGCGCTACCTGACCACGATCCCGGTGCTTGCGATCGGCGGCTCTGAGCTGGAGCTGGCGACGAGCACCGACAAGGTGAGCCGGTTCCTGGCCGATACGCTGGACGGGACCGCACTGCGATGAACGGCGATTTCACCTTCTTCGTGGCCATGGCCGCGGGCCTGATCTCCTTCCTCTCGCCCTGCGTCCTGCCGCTGGTCCCCGCCTATCTCGGCCAGCTCACGTCGGTTGCCGTCGCGGCCCAGGGTGAAGCTTCCGGCGCGAGGCCCTCTCGTTGGGCGGCGGTGCGCCACTCGCTGCTGTTCGTCGCCGGGTTCGGGACGGTGTTCACCCTCCTCGGCGTGACGGCGGCATTCGCCGGCGGCGCCATCGCCGACTACATCAAGCCCCTGCGCACCATCGGGGGTGTCGTGCTGGTCGTGATGGGGCTCAGCCTCGCGGGCATCCTGAAGATCCCGCTGCTGGAGCGAACATGGCGTCCGCTCGACGCCGGGGCCTCGGCCAGCCTGGCCACGACCACCGGCGGCATGTCGCTCGCCCCAACGGATGGCGGCGGCATGGGCGGGCGCGTCGGCAGCCGGCTGGTGGCAGGCCGCACGGGGTTCGGTGCGGCGTTCGTGCTGGGGGCCGTGTTCGCCATCGGGTGGACGCCGTGCATCGGGGCAATCCTGGGCGGGATCCTGACGATGGCCGCCACGTCCGAGGGCAAGTTGAGCGGAGCCCTGCTGCTGGTGGGCTACACGATCGGCCTGGGGGTGCCGTTCGTGATCATCGCCGCGTTCTACGACCGTTCCCGGAGGCTCGTCCGGTTCCTCGTCCGACACGGACAGGTTGTGTCGCTGATCGGCGGCTTGCTGGTTGTAGCGATCGGCCTGGCGATGATCTTCGACGTCCTCGTGCTCCTGCCGAAGTACTTCCAGTTCTCGCCGGCGCTGTGACGGGCGCTCTCCTTTGACGGACGCTCCCCTGTGACGGGCGCTCCCCCGGACCCCCACCCGCCTGCGACGCTCTCCGGACCCTCCGGCGCGGAGCGGCGGGATCGGCCCCTTCTCGTGGCGTCAGATCCTGACCGTCGTCTCCGTCATCGGGGCCGCCGCCCTCGCGCTGACCCTCGTCACCCGGCCCATCGGCGCTGTCCCTGCCGGTGCCACGGCGCTCCCGGAGTCCACCGCGTACGTCGTCGGTACTGCCAACGAGGGCCTGGCGGTCGGCGACATGGCCCCGGAGCTCTCGTGGACAGCCGACGACGGGACCACGCAGGAGCTGCTCGACCTCAAGGGGAACCCCGTCCGCCTCGCCGACCTCCGAGGCAAGCTCGTCTGGCTGAACTTCTGGGCGACCTGGTGTCCACCCTGCCAGGCCGAGACGCCCGTCCTTCGTGATATCGCGGTCAACAGCGGGGACGGCCTGGCGGTCATCGGCATCGCTGTCCAGGAGACCACCCCGGCCGACGTCCAGGCCTACGCCGACCGGTACGGCCTGCCCTACACGATCGCGTTCGACGCGACGGCGGACATCTTCAAGAAGTACCGCGTGTTCGCCTTGCCGACCCAGGTCCTCATCGACCGGGAGGGCCGTGTCCTGCGCGTCGTGAACGGGCCGATGACGTACGAGGGAGCCGAGTCCCTGCTGCGGGAATGGCTGAACACCCCCAACCCCGGGCCCAGCTGAGCCCCCGGCCGCCTACAGCGCCTCGAACCGGAAGCGGTCCCGATCCGGGATGAGCTTCCCGACCGGTGATCGCGCCTCGTGCGACATCGCCACGATCCAGTCGTCCTCGACCGCGCGCCGGAACAGCTCGCCCTTGACCGCGACGCTGTCCAGCGGGAAGTCGTCGAACGCTGTCACCCAGCGCGGGTTTGCCGCCCACGGGCGCATGCACAGGTCCCCGAAGAACGCGAGCGTCCGCGCGCCTGGCCCGGACCCCTTCACCACGATCGCCTGGTGACCCGCGGAGTGCCCTCCCGTCCGGACGACAGACACGCCGGGCAGGAGCTCACGGTCACCCTCCGTCCATCCTTCGGCCCCCCAGTCCGCGACCAGGCGCAGCTCCGGCTGGTCGTAGGACGCCACGAGACGGCTGTTGCCGTCCAGCGCGATCTCCCACTCGGACCGCTGGGCCACGATCCGCGCCCGCGGGAACGCCCGGGTTCCATCCGCCAGGAGCAACCCTCCGGCGTGATCGAAGTGCAGGTGGCTCATCGCCACCAGGTCCACGGTGCCGGGGTCGAAGCCCGCCTCTCGCAACGCCGGGACGATTGGCAGGCCCAGGTAGCCGCGCATCGCGGTGTTCTTCTCGTCCAGCCGCTCCCCGATCCCGGTCTCGATCAGGACGCGCCCGGCCGGCGTCTCCACCAGCAAGCAGTTGAGCGCCTGGAGGATCCGCCGATTCTCGTCCAGCTCGCCCTCGGCCCAGGCCCGCCACAGGATCCATGGCACGGGTCCGAAGATCGCGCCGGCGTCGGTGCGGAACGTGCCGGCCTGGACCAGGGCGACCGTGGTCCCACCGCCGAGGTCCGACCGCCAGTGGACGGCGTCGTTGATGCTCGTGGTCAGGTCCCTTCCGTGATCTTCCGGCCACGCTCGAAGTCCGCGTGGTAGGCGGACGCCGTGGGCTCTGACTGGCCCTGGTACTTCGACCCGAGGTCCTTGCTGCCGTACGGCCGCTCCACCGGGGAGCTCATCCGGAAGAAGCTGATCTGGCCGATCCTCATCCCGGCATAGAGGGCGATCGGCAGGTTGGCCACGTTGGACAGCTCGAGGGTGAGCGTGCCCTTCCAGCCCGGGTCCACGTAGCCGGCGGTCGAGTGGATGAGGAGGCCCAGGCGGCCCAGCGAGCTCTTGCCCTCGAGCCTGGCGACCAGGTCGTCCGGCAGCTCCACCCACTCCAGGGTCTGGCCCAGCACGAACTCTCCCGGGTGGAGGACGAACGGCTCGTCGTCCGTGATGGACAGCAGCTCCGTGAGATCGGGCTGGGGCTGGCGCGGGTCGATGTACGCGTACCGGTTGTTGCGGAACACCCGGAAGCTGCGGTCGAGGTGGAGGTCCACGGAAGAGGGCTGCAGGTCCGCGGGGTCGTACGGGTGGATCCGGACGCGGCCGGACTCCAGCTGGGCGCGGATGTCGCGATCGGACAGGACGCTCATGCCTCCCGCTTCCCCTTCCCCTTCTTGGGCGTGCCTTCGGCGAACAGCTGGTCCACCTCCCGCTTGAGATCCGCCAGGTCCTCGAAGCTCTGGTACACGGAGGCAAACCGGATATAGGCGATGTGGTCCAGGGCCCGCAGCTTGTCCATGGCCATCGTCCCTACCCGCGAGCTCGGGATCTCGGAGAGACCCGATGACCGAAGCTCCCCCTCGATCTCGTCGGCGGCACGCTCGGCCGCGTCGTCCGGGACCGGGCGCCGGGTCAGGGCCTTGGCCAGCCCCCGTGCCAGCTTGTCGCGGTCGAACTCCTGGCGGACGCCGTCGCGCTTGACGACGACCAGCCGGGCGGCCTCGACGCGCTCGTAGGTGGTGAAGCGGGCCGCACAGGCGGGACACTCCCGGCGGCGTCGGACCATCGCGGACTCATCCAGGTCACGAGAGTCCACGACGCGCGAGTCTCGGGTGCCGCACTGTGGACAGCGCATGGACCCTCCGTCCTCCTCCACCACTATCCCTTGTGGTGTCGGCCGAGAATACCACTACATGCGGGGTTCGAAGGACCCGTCGACGTCCTGGTCACCCTCGTGGGTCGGGGCAGGACGGGGCGTCGTTGAGTAGGCCCCGGACCCGTGACCCGGACGCGCCGCGACGTCCGCGGGGCGCATCGCGGCGACGTCCGCAGCGGCGCGGCCAAAGGCCTCCCGGGCGTGGCGAAGATTGAGGGCTCCTCGCTTGAGCGACGTCTGCCCCTCCAGCTCCCGGTTCCCCCGGGCGGCGAGAATGGCGCCGAGGCCGTGCTCGACGAGCTCCGCGGCCCGGGCCGCGCGCTCGGTCTCGTGGATCATGACCGATGCCTGATCCGCGAGGATCGCCGGCAGGCGCAGCGCCCGCGCCTCATCGGCAAGGTCCCCAAGTGTTGCCTGGGCCGGTCCGAGGTCCCGGGCCAGTGCCTGCGGATCCCCGCCCCGCCGCCGGATCTCATCCAGCCGCGCCACGAGGGGATCGATCACTCCCGCGAGCCTGAGATCGATGCTCTCGACGGAGCGCTGAACCCGCTCAAGATCCCGGGTCCGGGCGATCAGCACCGACATGCGGCGCGTGGTGACGAGGAACAGCAGCAACAGCCCCGCAAGGACGCCGATGAGCGCAAGCCACAGGATCGCGCCTCCCGTCACCGTCCGACCCGCCCCCGCCCGCCCGCTCAGCCGCCGCCGTGGACAACCGCGGGCGGCGCCCAGCGATCGAGCCGGTGGTCAATGCCGAGCCGTCCGGCGTTCGACGCCGGAACCGGTGCGGGCCTGGTCAGGACGAGGATTCGCACGCGCGCAACGCTCCTGGGTGGGTGGACGCCGCCCCCGTGTCAGCTGCTCTTCGCAAGCAGCGACCGGGCAACGATGAGCCGCTGGATCTGCTGGGTCCCCTCGTACAGCTGGGTGATCTTCGCGTCGCGCATCATGCGCTCCACTGGGTACTCGTCGATGTAGCCGTAGCCCCCCAGCACCTGGACGGCGTCCGTCGTGACCCGCATCGCGGTGTCGCCTGCCACCAGCTTCGCGATCGCGGCCCATCGGGCGGCGTCGGGCGTTCCCGCCTCGATCTCCTCGCAGGCGGTGTACAGGAGGTGCCTCGCCGCCTCGGTGGCGGCGTCCATGTCGGCAAGCATCGCCGCGACCATCTGGAGCTCGCCGATCGACTTGCCGAACTGGCGGCGCTGGGTGGCGTACGTCGCGGCGGCCTCGAGCGCGCCCTGGGCGATGCCCACGGCCTGGGCCGCGATGCCCGGCCGCGACCGCTCGAACGTCTGCATCGCGATCGCGAACCCCTGGCCCTCGGCCCCCAGGCGGTTGCTCACGGGAACGCGGACGCCGTCGAAGGCGAGCTCCGCCGTGGGTGAGCCCCGGATCCCCATCTTGTGCTCGATCCGCGTCACCTTGAAGCCCGGCCGGTCGGTTTCAACCAGGAGGGCGGACAGACGCCGGCTGGACTTCTCGGCGTCCGGGTTGGTGACCGCGAATACGACGACGTAATCCGCCACGCTTGCGTGGCTGATGAACCGCTTGGAACCGGTGATGACGTAGTCGTCGCCATCGAGGACCGCCTTCGTGCGGATGCCGGACGGATCGGAACCGGCCTCGGCCTCGGTCAGCGCAAAGGCGATGAGCTTCTCGCCCGACGCGAGGCCGGGGAGCCAGCGATCCTGCTGCTCCGGCGTGCCCGCAACCTGGATCGGGGTGGCACCCAGGGACTGGACAGCGAGGATGAGGCCCGTCGTGGCACAGTGGCGCGACAGCTGCTCGATCGCCAGACACAGCGTCAGCAGGTCTGCGCCCAGGCCGCCGTGCTGCTCCGCAAACGGGATCGCGAACACGTCATGCTCACCCAGGAGGCGGCGCATGTCCTCGGGCCACGCCTCGTCGCGATCGATCGCCGCCGCGCGAGGGGCGACCTGCTCGTCGGCGAGGATGCGCACGGCATCGCGGAGGAGGATCTGCTCATCGGTCAGGCGGACCGAACCGGGGGCGGGCACGCTCGTGCTCATGGAAGGCATCGTAGCAGCGCCGCGGCACGCCGAACGTCCGGGGTGACATCGCCCGACGACGGGTCTACCCTTATTGGGCGGCACCGACCCGCTCGACCGCGGGGGTCTCGGGTGATCGGGGCCGCGGGAGGTTCCGCCGTGGACCAGACGTACGTCATCGTCTTCATCGTCGCCGTCGCCGTCGCGCTCGCCTCGCTCGGGTACATGCTGGTGAGGCCCCGGAGGCCGTCCACACCCGAGGGTTCCGACTCCCCGTTCGCCGTCTCCACGGAGGGCGAGAAGATCTGCCCGAAGTGCGGCATGGGCAACCTCTGGACGGACCGCACCTGCATCTCCTGCCGGGCGCCGCTCAAGGGCTGACCGGCGCACGCGCCGCTTGGGGCCGGCGGGCGGGCGCCGCTCACGAGCTGACGGGGCGCACCGCCGCTCGGGGCGCCGACGGGGCGCAGGGCCACACAGGCTGCTGACGAGGTCGTCGCCGCCCTGGGATCAGACCACGGGCAGCGCTCGACCCTCCGGCACGTCCCTGCCGGCCAGCGCCTGGGCAGGCGCCAGCGCGGCCGCGAGCAGCTCGCTGATGTCCTGGGCCGACACCGCGTTCTCGGCGTCCCCTCCCCTGCCGGCGTCGGCCAGGCCGTCGCGCAGCATCACCATGCAGAACGGGCAAGCCGTGGCGACCATCGTTGCGCCCGTGTCGAGGACCTGCAGCGTTCGCGCCTCGTTGACACGCGTGCCCCGGGTCTCCTCCATCCACATCCGGCCGCCGCCCGCGCCGCAGCAGAACGACTGGCGCCCGCTGTTGTCCATCTCGCGCAGCTCAAGGCCGGGGATCGCCTTGATGACGTCGCGCGGGGGTGCGATGACGCCGTTGTAGCGCGCCAGGTAGCAGGAGTCGTGGTACGTGATCGACCGGCCCGGCAGCCCGTCCTCACCGAGCACCAGGCGACCACTCTTGACGAGGTCGGCCAGGAACTCGCTGTGGTGGCGGATCTTGAATTTGCCGCCCAGCTGGACGTACTCGTTGCCGATGCTGTTGAAGCAGTGCGGACAGGCCGTGACGATCGTGCGCTCCTCGATGCCGTACTTCTTGAGCGTGTCGATGTTCTGGCCGGCAAGGATCTGGAACACATACTCGTTGCCCATCCGGCGGGCCGGGTCGCCCGTGCAGGCCTCCTCCTGGCCAAGGACTGCGTAGGAGATGCCCGAGGCGTCGAGGCAGGTGGCGACGGCCCGCGCGACGCGCTTGTTGCGGTCGTCGAAGGCGGCCGCGCAGCCGACCCAGTAGAGGACCTCGAGACCGTCGAGCTGGCCGGCCGCCTTGACCTCGGCGACCGTCCGGACCTTGAACGAGAGTCCCTTCGTCCAGTCCATCCGTGCCGAGGGCGGCTGGCCCCACGGGTTGGCGACGCTCTCCATGCCGCGGAACGCCGCCGTGAGCTCCTGCGGGAACCTGCTGTCCTCGAGGACCATGTTGCGCCGCAGCCCGACGATCTTGTCCACGTGCTCGATGGTGACCGGGCAGGCCTCCACACACGCACCGCAGGTCAGGCAGTCCCAGACCGCGTCATACGGGATGGCGGTATCGACGATTGAGGCCGCCATGGCTGTCGGGTCCGCCTGCGGGTCCGGCCGACCATAGGTGTCGCGCACGGCGCGACCGTCCGGGATGAGGTCGATGCCCGTCTCGGCGCTCTTGGCCATCTCGCGGATGCCCATGATGAGCAGCTTGGGATTGAGCGGCTTGCCCGTGGCAAAGGCGGGGCACGCCTCCTGGCAGCGACCGCACTCGGTACAGGTGTACCCGTCAAGGATGTCCTTCCAGCGGAGGTCTGCGAGCGACCGGACCCCGAACGTCGCGTCCTCCGCCTCCAGGTCCATCGCCGGCAGCTGGCCGCGGGGGCTCAGCTTCCGCAGGTAGACGTTGAAGAAGCTCGTGTAGACGTGGAAGTGCTTGTTGGTGGGGATGAAGACGAGGAAGACGGCGAGCACCGCGATGTGTCCCCACCACAGCACCGCGAACAGCGTCTCGGTCACCTGATCGTCGAGACCACCGAGCGGGACCGCCATGGCGTTGGTCACGAACGACCCCGGCACGTCACCGTACCTCGCCGCCTCGAACACCAGCGCGAGGAACTCAGTCGCGACGACCAGCAGGATGAGGACCAGGACCATCATGTTGCCCCGGCTCAGGGTCATCCGAGTCGGGCGATCCACGATCCGCCGCCAGAACGCGAAGCCGAGGGCGACAAAGACGGCGACGGCGGTGATGTTCTGCAGGCCGGTCAGGAGGGCCCAGAACAGGCCGTCGATGGGCCAGCCGATGACCGCCGCGAGCAGGCCGCCGGTGACGATGTTGATGTTGCCGATGAGCAGGGTCGTCGAGCCCAGGAAGATCGCGTAGTGCACGATGCCCGCCCGGGGATGGCGGAACATCCGCGTCTGGAGGACCGTGAACCGCACCAGGCCCCAGAGACGCCGCCCGATCTCCGTCGAGCCGGCGGGGCCGTCCGCGTGCGCCGCGGTGAAGACCCGCAGGCGCCGGACCACCATCAGCCCGAAGATCGCGAAGGCTCCCCAGAAGATCGGGAACACCAGCGGGTAGTAGGGAACCTCGGCGAATTGCTCGAACATGGCTCAGGCTCTCTCCGGCAGATCGGGTGGCAGGTCATCTCGCCCGGCGGCCCGGGCGGCGGCGTGATCGAACGGTCCGCTGAGGGTCTCCAGAGCATGGTCGAGGAGCGGGACGAGCACCTCGAACGACTCCATCGACCCCTTCGGCGATCCGGGCACGTTGACGATGAGCGAGCCGCCGCGGACGCCCGCGAGGCCGCGCGACAGCGCGGCGAACGGCGTGGAGCGCCGCCCCTCGGCCCGCATCGCCTCCGCGATGCCGGGGACCTGGTAGTCCAGGACGGTGGCCGTCGCCTGCGGGGTCACGTCGCGCGGCGTCAGGCCCGTGCCGCCGGTGGTGATCACCAGGCGATGCCCCCGTGATCCCGTGATGATCGCCGCGGCAATCGCTTCCTGGTCGTCTGGCACAACGCGTCGCTCGACGACGAAACCCAGTGCCGTCAGCCTCGCCTCCAACAACCCGCCGGAGGTGTCCGCCCGCTCACCGGACGCGCTGCGATCGCTCACCGTCAGGACGAGCGCGGAGCGGGGCGCGGAACGACTGGCCGGCATGGGATCGGATGGAGCCGTCAAAGTGGCTTGCGCTTCCCGACGCGGCCCGCGATCCGGTCGCCGGGGCGGCGGCGCTGCACCACGACGCCCTCGTCCAGGGGGGTTGGACGGTGCCAGTCCCCACTCTTGCCACCGGTCTTGCTGAGCAGGCGCAGCGAGCGGATCTCAACGCCGCGCTCCACGCCCTTGACCATGTCGTACACGGTGAGGGCGGCCACCGACGCCGCCGTGAGCGCCTCCATCTCGACGCCCGTGGGACCGACCGTCGCGGCCTCCGCGCGCACACGGAGCACCCCGGCGGCGCGGTCGGGGGTGATCGACACGAACAGGTCTGTCAGCGCGAGCGGATGGCAAAGCGGTATCAGCTCCGCGGTGCGCTTGCCGCCCATCACGCCCGCCAGCTCGGCCACGGTCAGGACGTCGCCCTTCTGGTTGCCCCCGTCGATGACCAGGCTCATGGTCTCGGGCGAGACCACCACCTCGGCCTCCGCGACGGCACGCCGGGCCGTGGGGGGCTTGGCGCCCACGTCCACCATCCGCGGCCGACCGCGCCGATCCACGTGGGTCAGGCGTCGGCGTTCAGCACGCGGGGCGTCGGGGCGATCCATGGAACCTCCTGCTCGCCGTCGATCCTACCGGGTCCGCGAACGCCCGGTGACCCGTCAGCGACCCAACCAGCGCAACTCGACCTCCGTGCCCGCCTCCGCGAGCGCGCTCGCCTCCGGGATGACGGCCAGCGCATCCGTCGCGGTGAGGGCGGTGAGCCCGCGGCTTCCCCGTCCTCCCGCAAGGCGGACCCGGACCCGGCCAGAGGTGTCGCGGAGCGGTGTCCCCGAGTCGTCTCGAAGGGCGACGACCAGCTGGTAGCCGCGCCGACCCGGGATCTTGGTGACCGGCTCCTCCAGGACGCCCCGATCCACCGCACGGTGGAGGGAGGAGTGGCCGGCGAGACGCCGGATGGCCGGGCGCACGAACAGCTCGAACGTGACCCACGAGGCCACGGGGTTGCCGGGCAGGCCGAACAGCAGCACCGGCGACTCCCGACCCTCCGCGTCAGCACGCCCGAAGGCGAAGGGCTTGCCGGGCTGGATGGAAACCCGCCAGAGGTTCATGTGGCCGACGGCATCGAAGGCATTGCGAACCACGTCGTACGGGCCCTCGGACGCGCCACCCGAGACCACGACGAGATCCGCCTCCGCGATCCCCCGCCGCAGCCTCTCCACCACATCCTCCAGACGGTCCTCGGCGATCCCGATGTCCATGGCCACCGCGCCGGCGTCCCGCGCCAGCGCGCGGAGCCCGGGCCCGTTCGCATCGGGGATGCCCGCCGATCCCGTTTCGGTGCCGACCCCACGGATCTCGTCGCCCACGGCCAGCACCGCGACCACCGGGCGCCGTCGCACGACGATCGATCCGGCACCGATGCCGGCCGCAAGCGCCACCGCCGCCGGCGTGACCGTCTCGCCGACCCGCACCACCTCCGTGCCTGCTGCGACGCTGGACCCGGCACGCCGGATCGCCCACCCGATCGGCACCCTCTCGTGGACAAGGCACGCGACCGGCAGGGGACCCGTCGCCTCCCGGCCACGGGGTCCCGGGCTGCCCGACTCCCCCATCGGGGTCGTCGACTCCACCGGCACGACGGCGTTCGCACCCGACGGAATGCGGGCGCCCGTCGCGATCCGGACCGCGGTATCGGACAGCACGCGAACGTCCGGGTCCCGACCGGCACGGACCTCGCCCACCACCGTGAGCCGGACCGGCCTCGCGTTCGTCGCCGACCGCAGGTCTGAAGCGCGGATCGCATAGCCGTCCATGGCCGAGCAGTCCCACGGCGGGATCGACGTGGTGGCCACCAGGGCTCCTGCCACCACGCGGCCAAGCGCATCGTCAGGTGCCATCATCTCGGTCTCCGCCAGGGCCTCGACACCCGCGAGCACCGTCGTCTGGGCCGCCTCGACGCTCAGCAGCGCGTCGCTCACCGCGTCCGGTCTCCGGCAGCGGCGGCCTCCCGAGCCTGCAGGCGACCCCGGATCAGGTCTCCGATCGCCTCCCGCGTGACGATCCCGACGAACCGGCCACCGTCGACAACCACGAAGCCTTCCAGGCCACCCAGGTTCAGCGTCTCCACGGCACCCCAGAGATCGTCGCCCGCTGCGAAGAATGGTGCCTGCGGTGGCGACGCCATCGCGTCCCCCGCCCGCACGGTCCCAAGCTTCCGGCGGCCCAACCGCTTGAGGCGCTTCGCTCCGATGACACCCAGGGCGAACCCGTCCTCCACGACCGGGACCGCTGTGACGGCATCGGGACCCTGGAAGCGATCCGCGAACGTATCCACGGTGAGGTTGGGCGGAACCACCGGGCCTTCGGTCTGCATCGTCTCGCCGACCGTCGCGCCACGCAGCAGGATCTCCAGGTCCAGGCGCCGGTCCAGTGTCCTCCCGCCTGTGGCGACCAGCCAGCCGAGGGTAAGGAGCAGGAGCCCCACCGTCACCTGATCCGCGAGCGCGACGACCGCCCCCACCCCCACCGTCGCCCAGCCGATCATCCTGCCGACGCGTGCGGTGATGCGCCCGGCGCGGTCCGGATTGCCGGTCCGCGCCCAGGCCAGCGCACGGACGACGCGGCCGCCGTCCAGCGGCATCCCGGGCAGCAGGCTGAGGAGACCGAGGATCAGGTTGAGCCCGCCGATGAGGACGAGACCGCCAGCGACGGCCCCGAGCGCCGGGCCTGCCATGCCGGTCACGGCGCCCGCGAGCAGGAGCAGTGCCCCGACGATGAACGAGAGCAGAGGACCGGCAACGGCGATGACCAGTTCATCGACGGGCCTGGAGGCCTGGATCGAGAGCGGCGCCATGCCCCCGATGAACGCCAGGGTGATCGTGCTCGCCGGCACGCCCCTGCGGCGCCCGACGAGGGCGTGGGCAAGCTCGTGGGCAACCACGGAGATGAGGAACCCGAGCGCCACCGCGCCGCCAATCAACCACTGCAGCGGGGCGGCGATGCCGGGCGCCATGACCGAGGCCTGCTCGGCACCGAGGAGCGTCACGATTGCGGCCAGAACTGCCCAGGCGAGCGAGACGCGGATCTCGATCCCGAACAGGCGCGCGATCGGCACGCCGCCCGGGTTCACCGCTCCAGCCCTGCGGCGCGGCGACCAGCCAGGAGGCCCAGACCAACCGAGAGCGCAATGACCACGACCCCCACCCCGATCGTCGTCTCCACCCAGAACTGTTCAGGGAAGAGCTGGACGAGGCGGTCCGTGCTCGGATCGAAGAGGTACGTGCCCGCCGGGAAGAAGAGCCGGTGGAACACCTCGAAGGCGGTGTCGAAGAAGAAGACGCCGGTGATGCCGCCGACGACGGTGACGATGGCAACGACCTTGCCGCTCCCGGCCAGGCGCCGCCAGAAGGCGATCCTGGAGCGGACGCCGCGCCAACGGGCGGCGAGATAGGCGCCCACCAGCACCAGGGCGCCGACCAGTGCGGCGGCGTAGAACGCGGCGAACACGCTCCGGACGTCCCGCATGTGCTCGCGCTCCCGTTCCAGGAGCACGGGCTGCCCGTCCAGCTCCACGTCGAACGCCGGCGGCCCGATCACGAGATCCGCCAGGATCTCCCCCGTGACGACGGCGAGGGCTGCCGGGCTGAAGCCCGTCCAGGCTGAGGCCTCGGCGCGGTCCTGCTCGAAACCCACCCACACGGGATTGAGGAACGGGAGGATCGCCAAGGCCACGATCACGAGGGCCGTCGCGATGCCGGTGACGAGGGCCGCGAGTACGTCGCGCAGGATTGCCATCAGGAACCGATGGTACCGGGTGCGGGCAGGGTCACCCTCCGCGCCGTCCCCGGCCGGGGCTCACGCCTCCTCGAGGGTCCGCGCCTGTTCCCACCACGTCTCAACCATCAGGTCCGGTGGCACCTCCCAGTTGAGCTCCGTCGCCGCGCGGGCCAGGCGGACCTTGAACGGAGCCAGCTCCACGTCCAGGAGGTTCCGCAGCCCGCCGATGCCGGCCTGGACGAACAGCTGGTGCTCCCGCGGTCCGAAGCCGGCGAGGTTCAGCATCAGGGCTTCGTCGCGCCAGGTCGCCACGTCGTTGGTCGTGGCCTTGACGTGGTCCGCGAGTGACTGGCGACGGGTGGGCGTCTCCGAGACCTCGAGCAGGATCCCGGTGGTGAAGATGCCCTGCTTCTCGAGCCGCGCGAGGTGCACGGGCTCGATGCGGGAGAGCTCGGTGATGGGCGGCACGGGCTGTGAGGGCCTCCGATGGACGGCGGATCAGGGCGCCCATTATGCGGGTCCGAGGGCGCCTTGCGCCCGCCGGCTCGATCCTGATCAGCGCGGGAGCGACTGGTCCTCGAGCACCACGTCCCAGTGCGCATCGAGGATCTCGAAGCGCCGCCGCTCCTCGCTCCTGAACGTCGCCTGGTCCGGATACAGCCGCGCAACGAGGTCCTCGTCGGCGTGCTCCTGGATCGCAGCCCAGTCCCGGTACGTGATGGAGACGAGCACGTCCCATTCGGCCTCCCCCACCCCGTGGAACCGCGGCGCCCAGAGCTGGACGTCCGTGTACCGGCCGGCGGCCTGACCCTCGCGCAGGATCGGCCAATGGTTGCGCCTGAACAGCTCCAGGAACTCGTCGTGGTGGCCCCACTTCGTGCGATAGAAGTAGAGGACCTCGATCGGCTTGGACATCGGTCGCGCTCCTTGTTGGGTGGGCCCGCGGAACTGGCGGATCAGTCAGGCGTCCAGACGCGCGGCCTCGGACCGCAGCAGCGCCCACGCCCGGTCCACGTGTCGGGGCTCGGTGTGCAGGTTGCCGATCGCCATCCGGATCGTGAACCGGTCCCGGAGGCGCGTGTGCGAGAGGAAGACCTCGCCGGTGCCGTTGACGCCAGCCATCAGGCGTGTGTTGAGGTCATCGAGCTGCGAGCGGATCTCCGGTGCGTCCTCGCGTCCGACGAGCCGAGAGGGGCGATACCGGAAGCAGACGGTCGAGAACGGCGCCGGCGCGAGGCGCTCCCAGTCCGGGTCCGAGTCCACCCATGCGGCGAAGTCCGCCCCGAGTTCCAGGTGGTACCTGATCCGGCGCCGGAGTCCCTCCATCCCGAACCAGCGGAGCTGCATCCAGAGCTTGAGCGCTCGCATCCGCCGCCCAAGCTGGGGCTGGTACTCGTTGTAGTCCACGACGGGGTTCACCCGGTCGAGCGTGCGCAGGTACTCCGGCACGAGGCTGAAGGCGGCCCGGAGCTGGTCCATGCGCCGGCTGAGCAGCAACGAGGCGTCGAGGGGCGTGAACAGCCACTTGTGCGGGTTGACGACGATCGAGTCCGCTCGCTCCCAGCCCTCGAACGGTCCTCGTCGCTCGGGGACCAGGGCAACCACCCCGGCGTACGCCGCATCCACGTGCAGCCACAGTCCCTCGCGCTCGGCGATGTCGGCCACGGCGGACACCGGGTCCGCCGAGGTGGACGACGTCGTGCCGACTGTCGCCACGATCGCGATCGGACGCAGGCCTGCTGCCCGGTCCGCGGAGATCGCCGCCCCCAGGTCCACCGCGTCCATCTCGTACTGGTCGTTGGTCCGGATCTTGACGAGGGCCGAGCGCCCGAGGCCAAGCGTCATGCACGCCTTCTCGATCGAGCTGTGTGCCTCTGTGGAGGCGTAGACACGCGGGCGCGCCACGTCCTCCCGCGCCGCCAGGCCCAGCGCCGCCGCGTCGAGGCCCGATGCCTCTCGCGCAGCGGCAAGGGCGATCAGGGTGGACGTCGAGGCGGTGTCGGTCAGCAGGCCGTCGAAGGCATCCGGCAGGCCCAGTCCCTCCCGGAGCCAGCGGACCACCACGCCCTCGAGCTCCGTGCCGATCGGCGACGTCCGCCACAGCATCGGGTTCTGGCCCAGAGCGGCGGTGATCATCTCGCCCAGGATCCCAGGCCCTGACGCGCTGGTTGCGAAGTAGGCGAAGAAGCCCGGGTGCTGCCAGTGCGTGGCGTTCGGGAACACCAGGCGGTCGACGTCCGCCAGGATGGCGTCCATCGGCTCCGGCCCCTCGGGCGCGTGGGCGGGGAGCTGCGGACCGATCGTCCCGGGCTCGATCGGCGGGAACACGGGGTACCGCTCGAGGTCCGCGAGGTAGTCCGCGAGGCGGTCCACCACGGCGTGCCCGGCGGAGCGGAACGCCTCCGGGTCCATGTCGTTGCGGCCGGTGAGCTGTTCCTGATCCAGGTCCTGGTGGTCGGGGGTCACCCGGCCAGTCTACCGGTGGGCGCCCTTGTCGGACCGTGCGGCGGGCGCCCCGGTCAGACCCGCTGCGTCAGGCCTTGATCCGGAGGCGATCCGGGTCGTACATCGGGCGGACGGATGCGCGGGCCGGGAAGCGGACGCCGGCAATGTCGATCTCGAACCGCCCGTTGTCGATGGCATCCGCGGGGATACCCGCCTCGTCCTCGACCATTGCCATGCCGATCGCGCCGCCCAGGGTGTGCCCGTAGCCGCCCCAGCGGACGTGGCCGAACCACTTCCCGTCGCGCAGCACGGGCTCTGCGTGGTAGAGGATCGGGTCGGGGTCCTCCAGGAAGACCTGGACCAGGCGGCGCTTCGGCGGCCCCGGCCGACGGACTGCGAGCAGCGCGTCCCGGCCGATGAACCCACCGGGCTTGTCCCAGGCCACCGCGAACCCGAGGCCCACGTCGAGCGGCGTGTCGCTGTTGTCGATATCCAGGCCGAAGTCCCGGTACGCCTTCTCGAGGCGCAGGCTGTTCAGAGCGCCCATGCCCACGTTCCGGTAGCCGAGGCCGGAGCCGGCCTCGCGAAGCGCGTCGTACACGGTCAGGGCCTGGTCCGCGGGCACGTGCAGCTCCCAGCCCAGCTCCCCGACGTAGGTGACGCGCATGGCCATCACCCGGGCGTAGTGGAGGTCGATCTCCTGCGCCGTGAGGTACGGGAATGCCTCGTTGGACAGGTCCGCGCTCGTGAGCGAGGACAGGAGCTCCCTCGACCGTGGACCCTGGACCGTCATCAGGGTGATGCCGGCCGTGACGTCGGTCACGGTCACGAACTCGTCATCGCGGGTGTGGCGCTTGATCCAGGGCGCCATCCGCCGGTGGATCGTGTCCGTGACCACGAGCATGAACTCCTGCTCCGCGATCCGGGTGACGGTCAGGTCGGCGATGATCCCGCCGACCTCGTTCAGCCACTGTGTGTAGACGATGCGGCCGACGGGGACCGACACGTCGTTGGCACACACACGGTTGAGCACGCGCTCCGCGTCACGACCCTGGACCAGGAACTTGGCCATGCCCGACATGTCGAGCATGCCGACGGCCTCGCGGACGGCCCGGTGCTCCTCAGCCACGTAGGCGAAGGTCCCGTTGCGTCCCCAGCCCTGCGGCTCGGCCGGGTTCGTCCCGTCAATGTCGAACCAGTCGGGGTACTCCCAGCCGGACGACGGCGTGAAGTGCGCCCCGTCGGCGGCGAGCCGGTCGTGGATGACCGAGCGGCGCACATAGCGCGCTGACCACGCGTGCCAGGACGGGAACGCGGCATCCCCGAACAGCATCCCCAGCTGCTCGACGGTGCGGTCCTTCCGGAACCGCCGGCTGGTCTCGAAGGTCTGGGCCCGGTCCACCGTCATGCCGGTGACGTCGACGGGCGGCACTCCGTCCGCGATCCATTGCGCCGTGATGCTGCCGACTCCACCGGAGAAGATGATCCCCAGGCTGTTGAGCCCCGCGGCAACGAACAGGTTGCGGACCTCCGGTGATTCGCCGAGCTGCGGCAAGACGTCCGCGGTGAAGCTCTCCGGTCCGCAGAACATTGTCCGGACGCCGGCCTCGCGGAGGGACGGGAACCGGTCCAGCGCCGTGTCCAGGTACGTTCCGATGCGGTCCCAGTCGGGTGGCAGGCTGGCGAATGCGACGTCACTCGGGACACCGTCGAGGGACCACGCCGCAGCCTTGGGCTCGAACAGACCCACGAGGATCCCCCCACCCTCCTCGCGGTAGTAGCCATAGCGGTCGGGCTCCTCGACGATCGGCAGGTCCGGGTGAGCCCAGGAAACCGTGTCCGTGACGAGGTAGTAGTGCTCGGCCGCCTGGAGCGGGACCGCCACGCCGGCCATCGCGCCGACCTCGCGGCCCCACATGCCGGCCGCGTTGACCACGTACTCGGCGCGGATCGGCCCCTGGTCCGTCTCGACGCCGGTGACGAACCCGTTCGCCTGCGTGATGCCGGTGACCGTGACGCCCTCCACGATCCGGACGCCGTTCATGCGTGCGCCCTTCGCGTAGGCCTGGGCCAGGTCGGCCGGGTTCACGCGGCCCTCGTCGGGCACGTAGAACGCCGCCAGGACATCGTCGATCCGTGCCGCCGGCCACATGCGGCCGAACTCGGCGCCCGAGATCTCCTCGTTCGGGATGCCGAAGCCCCGTGCGAACGCTGCCTCGCGGCGCTGACCCTCCAGCCTCTGAGGCGTGGTCGCGAGGTGAAGGTGCCCGATCGGACGGAACCCCGTCGCCTGCCCCGTCTCAGCCTCGAGCGAGACGCACAGATCCCGCGTGTACCGGGACATCCACAGCTGGGTCTCGGACGTCATGCCCGCCGAGGTCATGAGGCCGGCCGCGTGCCACGTGGTGCCGGCCGTGAGCTGGCGACGCTCGAGCAGGACCGTGTCCTTCCAGCCGAGCTTGCCGAAGTGGTAGGCGATGCTGGTGCCGATGATGCCGCCACCGATGATGACCACGCGGGCCTGGTCCGGGATGCTGCCCTTGGCGTGAACCTGCTGCGGCGTGTCCATCGGTCGTCCTCGTGTCTGCGGGCTGGTGGCTGTCGGGCGTCGGCGGTACCGCGGACGATCCTAGACCCGGCGCAGGTGCGCCCGCCGGGCGGCTCCACAGGACGGGACGATGTGCGATCGCCGGCGCAGGCTGGCCGCCTTCGGGATCGCCGGCGAACGCTCGCGAGGGTGTCGCTTGATCCGCGACCCACGATATGGGGCGCCCCGCTCGCACGGCGGCATCGCTGTGGGTTCCCTCCGCGACAGCCGGTCGTTACGATGCGTGGAACGTGGCCGGATACATCGTGTTTGAGCGGATCGACGGCGGGCGGGTGCGCCTGCTGGAGGACGCAGGCACGCCCACGGACCGCCGAGACCGGGGGGAGATCGGCGATGTCCCCACGGCCGAAGCCTCGGCCCGGTCCCGGCCCCTTGCGGAAGTCGTCCGGGAGCGGTTGCTGGACGCCCGCGAGCAGTGGTCCATCACGACGTTCTACCTGTTCGACCCCAGCAGCTGGCGTCGATAGCCGCCCCTCGGCCTCAGGCAGGCGTCATACCCACGACGATGTCATGGGTGTCCGGGTGGCGTTCGACGTACGCGCGGACATACGGACAGGACGCGATCACGCGCAGCCCCCGCCGGCGAGCATCGTCGAGGGCGAACCGCGCGAGCGTCCCGGCAATTCCCTGCCCCTCGCGGCCGGGCAGGACCTCGGTGTGGATCAGCGCGATCCGGCCTGGCTTCGTGACGTAGTCGATGAAACCCGCGAGGTCGCCGTCGACGCGCGCCTCGTACCGACTCGCGGCCTCGGCATCAACGATCACCGGTTGCATGTGCCCGATGGTAGGGCCCGGCAGCCTCCTGCGGGGATCAGGCTGATTGCCACCGCTGGCCGCCGTCCTGCCCGCGCACGCCGCCGAACGGTCGTCCGAAGTGGCTCACGGCCACGCCCCAGCGCTCGTCCCGCGCCCGCGTGAGCAGGCCGACCCGCGATGCGGCCCCGAGATCGGCTTCCTCGTCGTGACTGGACGCCCACTCCGGGTTGGATACCTGGATGGGCAGATGGAGCAGGTCACCGGTGAAGAGCATCGAGGACGCGTTGTCGGTCAGGAGCACGCTGCGGTGTCCCGGCGTGTGGCCGGGACTGTGGAGGACGCGCACACCCGGGGCAACCTCACGGTCCCGGGGGTCCAGGTCCAGCATCCCGAGCTCCTGGAGGCGGCGCATCGCGCTCCGCCCCTGGAAGTCGTCGGGGTCGTCCGCTCCCGCGAAGAAGTCCCAGTCGGCCGGGTGGACGTGGTGGACGGCGTTCGGGAACCGTGGTTCTCCGTCCGGCCTGCACGCGCCCCCGGCATGATCGGCGTGAAGGTGCGTGTGGATCACGTGCCGAACGTCTGTCGGGGTGACGCCCACCTCCTGCAGCTCCTCGTCGATCCGTCCCGCCACCTCGTAGGGTGGGCGCCCCAGGTGCCCGATTCCGCTGTCGACCAGCACCGATCCTTCGCTGCCCCGAGCAGGAAGGCATGGACGTGCCATGCCCACCTCCCGTCGTGGGCGCCGTCGAATGCCCACGGATACGCCTCGCGCTCCACGGACCAGTCGACCTCGTGACCGGGGACCTCGCCCGAGAGCGGCAGCGGCGCCCATCCGTCGCACAGCGGCACGACGTCCACGCTTCCGACCCGGACCAGAGGATGGACCATGGTCGAAGCCTATCCCTGCGCGGGCTCATGCGCTCGGGCCCGGAGCGGCCGGGACCTCGGGCTCTTGCCACAAGGTGCTCCGTTCGTGGAGCCTGTGGTGATGGACGGTCTCCGCCTCGGTCCGCGAAGGCCCTCGCCGGCTTCCTCGAGCAGCCGTGCCTGGTTCGCGCTCGCGCTCGTCGCGCTCCTCCTGGCGGGCTCCGTTTCGGGCTGCGGCACGCCGGCACCCAGCCCCACCTCGCCTGCCATCGCGAGCCCCTCACTGCCCGGAGCGACGGGCGATTCGTCGGCGATCCCGGGCGTCCCGTCACTCGCGGAGGCACTCCGCGACGCCGTCGACGCCGACGCCATGCTGGCCGATCTGGCCGCGCTCGAGTCCCTCACCCTCAAGAACGGCGGCGCGCGAACAGCGGGCAGTGACGGCTACGCGGCCGCCGCCGAGTGGGTGGCCGACGAGCTGCGCGCTGCCGGCTACGAAGTCACCCTTGACCCGGTCTTCGTGCCGATGTTCGCGCAGACCGGGCCCGGGGAGCTTGAGATCCTGGCCCCGGGCGCGCCTGCCCTCGAGGGTCCACGCGACTTCAAGGCGATGCTGCTGTCCCCGTCGGGTGACGTGACGGCGCCGTTGTTCGCCCTCGGTTTCGACCCCGACGCCAAGCCTGAGGACCGCAACGGCATCGGCTGTGATGCGAACGCCTGGGGTGGCGTACCGGCAGGCGCAATCGTTCTTGTCCAGCCCGGATCGTGCCGAGCCCGCCAGACCGTCGTCAACGCCCAGGCCGCGGGTGCGGTCGCGCTGATCTCCTCGTACCCGATGTGGGGCCCGGACCAGGTCCGCCGCCCGACGCTGCTCGATCCTGCGGGCCTCACCATCCCGGTGATCGCCGTGACCCGAGACGCCGGCCTCGCGCTGGCCGACGCCGCGGCGGCGGGCCACGACGTGCGAATCCACATCCCCACCACCACGGAGATGCGCCAGAGCAGCAACGTCCTTGCCGAAACCCCGGGTGGTGATCCGGACCATGTCCTGATGCTCGGAGCGCACCTCGACTCGGCTGTCGACGGCCCCGGCATCAACGACAACGGCTCCGGTACCGCGGCCGTCCTCGAGATCGCCCGGCGACTCGCGGCTCTGTCCGGGGGGCAGCCGGGCTGGAAGGTGCGCGTCGCGTTCTGGACCGGCGAGGAGCTGGGGCTATGGGGTTCGGTCCAGTACGCCGACTCGCTGGGCGAGGCGGAGCGGCGCGCCATCGCCGCCTACCTGAACTTCGACATGATCGCCACACCGGACGGGCCCCGCCAGGTGTACGACTCCGCCACGCTCAACAGCGCCTCAGCGTCGACCCTCGAGCAGCTGTTCGGCCAGGCCTTCGACGATCAGGGGCTGGACTGGGAGAAGGCCGACTATGCCGGCGCCAGCGACCACTACCGGTTCGACGAGCTGGGCATCCCCGTCGGCGGGATCGGGTCCGTGGCCCGCCACGACCCCTGCTACCACCTCGCCTGCGACACCCTCGACGGCGTCGATCCCGTCCTGCTCGAGCAGATGACGCGGGCCGCCGCGTGGGTCACCGGATACCTCGCCGCCGGCGAGCTGAACCTCGAGCCGTAGGCGCGGCCGCCGGCCACCCGCCATCAGGGCGTCCACCACGTCGTCAAGGTCGGCGCCCAGACGGGAGAGCTCGTCGCCGCGCGCGCCGCGCTGCCGGGGCGTCGGCACGAGAGGTCGCGGTGGAGCCCCAGGGGCCTCGAAATGCGTTGCGGCTGAAACCTCTGGCAAGCGGACGTGCTCAGGAGAGACGACATCCCGTTTCGCAAGCACTTCCCCGCGGCGCCGCTGGAGTTCTCCCCCACCGGCGGCGCCGCATTCTCCTGCAGACCGGGGATCGGGATCTCCGGTCACCCTTGCGCCCTTGTCAAGCTGGACACACGTCGCCCCCGGTCGCCGGGCGCTGACCTGGCGGGTCGGGCGCTCCGCGCGTAGCCGGGGGCGATGATCCCTGCTACTTGCCGATCTTGACCGCCATCCAGCCCGTCGATGCCGCTTGGTCGGAACCTGGGTAGGTCTCCCAGGTCACCGTGTTCCGGGCATACCAAGGCGCTGCCGCGTTGATGTTGATCGCTGCCCAGCCGTGCTTGAAGGGCGGGCCTTCAGACGCCATGGTCATCTGGACGGTCTGCGGTTGACCGTTGCAGAGCTCGTCCGCCTGGTCCACGAAGTACCACGTCGCATCAGCGGAGGCCTGGAGGTGGCCACCGACAGCCTGCCGAACCTGAACGTCAATCTGGGTGCCCTGCATCCCTTCTTCGTCCCACCAATACACCTGCCAATTCTCGCCGAGGTCGTCGGCGGGCTGGCAGGCAAATGTGATGTCGAGGGTCACAACGGACTTCCCAACGAGACTGGCGGAGCCGAGCTCGACCCACATCGAATCTGGCTCCTGCGCCAACGCACCCGCCGGGAGTGCCAGGCTCCCCACAAGTGCAGCAACCACCAGAATGCGTCGCATGGCGTGATCTCCACTTCCAGCGGGTCGGTCTCACCGGTGGCTCGGCGCGATCCCGGTGGCCGTGGGTACGGACCGCGCGTCACAGCCTCCCGCTCTGACACTTGACGCCGACGGCGGCCCGTTGTTACGCCTCCGGTCGCCGGGCGCTGACCTGGCGGGTCGGACGCTCCGCGCGGAGCCGGGATCGAACGCGTCCGCCAACACGGGCCGGGGGTCCGATCAGTGCCCGAGGTCGAGCCGGTCGCCGAGGGTTAGCCAGTCGCCGAGGCCGTTTTCCGGGAGATGATCGGAGGTGCTGCCGACCACGTCGGCCGAACCAGAGGTTACGGTTGCGACAGAGGTGACGCTGAGCTGGATCAGGTGGGGGTTCCCGAGCGCGGCCAAGCTGACCGTCCACACAATCGTGTCGCCCGCCACGACTGCCGTCCCGGGGAACTCGTGTCCCTTGTAGGCGATCGCCCTCGTGTCGGCATCTGCCGGTAGGTCCCACAACGTCGGCTGGTAGCTTCCCGACGGGGTCAGCCTGGAGAGGCTGACCGTGTAACTGTGGCCGCCGCCATGACCGTCGAGCCCGGGGTCGACATCGGCGTCCGTGAGCAGCGAGATGTTGTAGTTCAGGCGTTCGGCGGCCAGCGCCGGCGGAGGCAGCTCGTCCAGGAGGGTCAGGGTCAGCCGGAGGGTCGTGCCGTCTGCGACCACCTCGAGATCGCGGATGTCGAGGTATGCAGGTGTCTTGACCGGGTTGCCGGGGCCGTGCACGAGGTCGCCGACCGCATCGTGGAGCGACCCGTCCCCGACGATACCGGGCATCACCGAGGGACCGGCCGACGTCGGGACCGGCGCGACGATCGGGGCCAGGGTTGCGGCAGGCATCACCGTCGCCGTCGGCTCGACTGTGCCGCCACAGGCCGAAACGAGGAGGGCGATCGCCAGGAGTCGCTTCATTCGGGCATTCTGCCTCGGGGTCGGGCGCTCCGCGCCGAGCCGGGGGCGATGCAAGGGCTACCCGAACAGGGCTCGATCGGCCTCGGTCGCCCACTCCTGGCAGACGTCTCCGCTCTGGTCACCTTGAAGCGATATGAGGCTCACGTGCGTAGTAGGTCACCCTCTGCGAGTGGACGCCGTCGCGTCCTACCTTCGCCAGAGACTCGAAGTAGGCCGGGAACTTGGCTTTCGTGAAGCGCCCGTCAATGGCGTCGTCGAACACGAAGTCCTCGGCACAGGCACTCAGGAGCAGCTCCACGTTGCCCTTGTCCCAGCCTTCCATGAACCTGTCGAAGTGCTCGCTCATCGCTCTCTCCTCTCATCGGATAGGGCGGAAGCCCCACGAGCGGTCGGTCTCGCCAGTGGCTCGGCGTGGTCCCGGCGGCCGTGGGTGGTGGGCCGCGTGTCAGAGCCTCCCGCGTATGTCGCACAGTCTGGCGCAGCCGCGCTCAATCCCAAGGGGCATAGGGCCCAAACGGCCCGCGGTCGCCCGACGGCCGTGCCGGTCGGTCAGGCGCCGATCGGACCGCGATTCGGGGGCCACGTCCCTCGCGATCACGGTTCGAGCGAGACCGCGGCCCCCCAACAGGTGCTGCAGCCGACGGCGGGGCTGGACCCGGCTGCTACTGTCCTTTCGCACCAGCCGGAGGCAAGCCACCAGTGACCAACGCAAATGTGACAGGCGAGAAGCGCGCATGTCCGTGGTGCTCGACGCCCGTGTCGTCCGCAACGTCGCACTGTCCCGCCTGCGGTGGCTCTCTTGCCCAGCGCGAATCGATCGATGGCGTCGCCATCGCCGGCGTCACGATCGTGGATCCGGGTCAGCAGGCCTACGCGGACCGGCCGCTCCACATCCCATTGCCGGTCCCGTCAGGTGTTGGCCCCGTGTCGAATGTCGCCGGGAGCATGGCGGCAATGGCCGCGCTGGC
Source organism: uncultured Chloroflexia bacterium (assembly GCA_963766735.1). Lineage (GTDB taxonomy): Bacteria > Chloroflexota > Limnocylindria > Limnocylindrales > CSP1-4 > CAIXZV01. The sequence continues at coordinate 6,359 of CAVYBU010000007.1, read as the reverse complement.
CGAGCCGTACGGCAGCAGCATCCGTCGCGACGAGCTCGCCGACCCGGGCTCCATCGGCACGCCGAGCGATGCCGCCCGCGATGCCGCCGACCGCATGGACGTTGAGGACGCCTCGGGCTAGCTCGGTTTCGCCAGTGGCTCCGCACGGTCCCGGAGCACGGACCCCGCGTAGAGCCTCCAGGGATGCCCCCGCTCCCCCGCCCGCCCGGATCGTCGAAATTCCGTCTGCTCGTGACCTAGAAGACGTACCCCTCGAAGTGATCCGAGAATGGACCCGTTGCGAACACGTCTAGCCGGATCCTCATGCCGTCCAGATCGCCCCACCCGCGGCCGACGCCCCAGCCTGCCCAGGACCCGCCCTCGAACTTCGCGACCCAGGTCTCGTGCCATCCGCCGGTCCCGGACGTGAGCGTCAGCTCCGTGGTGCCCCACATGGTCCCGTCGCCCGTTGCGTCGATGTTCCAATTAGCGACGATGATGCTCGTCCCGTTCACAAGCTCCCCGCCGGTGGTGGTGTACTCCGCCGACCAGCCGCGGACATGCGTCAGCGGGCCGGAGACCCACGTCCTGCCCTCTTCAAGCACGACTGCACCCGTGTCGTCACCCGAGATCGGGATCATCGTCGGCTTCGCGGCGACCGGCGCGACGAGTCCGAGCGCCAGGACGCTCCCAAGTGCCACTGCGACAAACCGCCGGTTCATCGGCCCGCCTCCTATATCGGCGGCCGCTCACGTGCCACCGATCTCGTCGCGGGGCGGTCTCGCCAGTGGCTCGGCGCGGTCCCGGCGACCGTGGGTGATGGGCCGCGCGTCAAAGCCTCCCGCTACCTACAAGAGATGCTCGAGAAGGCCGTCTGGTTCGGCGCGAATGTCGGACTTGTTGCGCGATCCCGGTGCTCGTCCTTGTGCAGATCAACGGCGATCTCCCCGAGGCAGACGCGACGAAGTAGGGTCAGGCCGTCGCCGATCTGAAGTAGCCCCCGTCCCTGCCGCGCGACCTGGCCGGCGACCGCGCTCGGCGGCGACCGCGGAGCCGTACCATCGCGGCCATGCCCGCCGACCTCGAGGACGCTTGGAGCGACCTCGACGACGCCACGCCTCCCGCTGGTTCGTCGGGCGGCCGTCCTACGACCAGGGGCGCAAGGTGTGGGAGCAGTACGCCTTTGACCCCCGCGAGCGGGCTCGGGCCGGTGTCCGTTCGCGGGAGTGGACCGCAGTTGCTCCGACCGAGCTAGAGGTCATCCGCGAGCTGGCGCGCTGCCTCCGGCTGATCCGCGAGGGGCTGGTGCCGGAGTAGGTCAGGCCGCTAGACCCAACACCTCTCCGGCTCAACTCGATCGGCCGGGCGCATCGCCGGTGACGCCAAGGACGTCGCGAAGGGCAGGCTTGGGCTGCTAGGGATTGACGCCGATGTTGGCAACCCAGCCCGCGGCCTCCAGATCGGAACGCAGGATGAGCGGGACCGGGAAGTAGACGGACCCGACCGAGAACACGTACGCCTTCTTGACGTCGGCGGTCGTCGACACGTCGAAGCTGAACAGACACGCCGCTGGGAAGCCCGGATCGTCGCTGATGGGCTTCACGAGCGTGCCGGTTTCCGGCACCGTCTGCTCGCCGAGGGGAATGAACGGCACCTTTGTCTCGTTGGGCTCCTCCGGCACCACGGTTGCCCGAGGGCTGCTGCCTTCTGGCGGCGTTTCGTTCGGCTCGTCCGCCGGGTCGAACATGTCGAGCGGCTGGTCGAAGTCGAAGAACGACAGTCGCGACCCGGGGATCGTCGCCGCCACTGGCCCCGTCGCCCGCAGGGCTGTTGCGTCGCAGGTTGAACCGAGAGCCGCAGCCGAGGCGAGCGGCACGGCGAGGTTCACGTGGATGACGTGGCCGCTCCCGAGGGATCCGGGTGACGCCGTGGCCGTGGCGGCATCGCAGGTCCACTCGACGTCGAGGGTGACCGGCCCGATCCCCGCGGGAGATGCCTGGAGGGCGACTGCCCACCCGTCGCCGGCGACCTGGGGCGATGCCGGGACGGTAGCCGCAATGGAGTCGCTCTCGTCGCCGGGTGTCGGGTAGAACACGAAGCGCGCGGTCGCGTCGGGCCGAATGGTCACCTCGAGCGCCGTCTCGCCGTTCTCCCCCATCCCCGACAGCAATCCGTCGGGATGCTCCGGGGTCGGGCACTCGTCACCCCGGATCGAGAACAGCCCGAAGATCGCGCCGCTGAGCTTCGCCGCACCGCTCGCGCCCGGGCGCTCCAGCGGCGAGGTCGTCCCAGGGGGCACCTCGGTCGCCACGGGCGTCGGATCCACCAGGATCGTGGCGGGAGCTGGCGGGGATGCGACAGGAGTCGACGTGGGGCTCGGGGTCGCGGCGGCCGAGCAGGCCGCGGCCAGGAGGCCGACCGTGATCGCTGCTGCGAAGCGCGAGAACAGGGAGCTCATCTCAGGTACCTCGGTGCGGTGCACCAGCAGGGACGCTCGGGCTCACTCCCTGTTCGATTCCGCGGCCCTCGCGCCGACCGAGCTGGAGGTCATCCGCGAGCTGGCGCGCTGCCTCCGGCTGATCCGCGAGGGCGGGGTGCCGGAGTAGGTCAGGCCGCTGGCCCTGCCGATCGGTCAGGCGCGGAGCAGAGACTGGTGCGTCGAGGCTACGGCGCGATGACGAGAGTCTTGACCATCGCCTCGGCATCAGTGAGACACGTGTCATTGCCTTGGGCGCACGAGAACACCACGCCGTAGAACACGTCGTTCTGGATGAGAAAGTAGCCGCGCTGGGCTTGCACGATATCGCTGTCGGCCTGGCCGCTGCTCGTTGTCACCACGGCCGTGATCAGCAGGGCTTCGCCGATTGGCAGGTCCGCTCGGCTCGAGTTGACATCCGAGTAGCCGGGAATCTGGTTCATCTGTGCCAGGAGCATCGGCTCAGCCCCGTCGAGCGACAGGCCCTCCGATGGGGACTGGGTGATGTTCAGATTGCCGATATAGACGCCGTCCCTGTAGCCCATCGCCCAGAACGCGTACTGGTCGTAACCGGCGCTGGCGATCAGGCCTTCGAGCACGGCAACGAACTCCGGGTTGGCGTCGCCAGCGGCCTCGAGGTAGTTCCTCAGCGCGGCCTCGGTCATCTCGATCTCGGTCCAGTTTGCCGGTAGGGTCATCGAGGCGGACCCCATGCCTGCCGGCGGACTCGGCGCCGATGGCGTCGATGTGGGCGACGCGGTGGCGGAAGGAATGTTGGCCGATGACGCTGTTGCCGGGTCGGACGCCGGCGTGCCACCGGCACAGCCGGCCAGCAGCGCCATCCCGGCTATGGCAGCGACGAGAGCACTGAAGCTCTTGCGCATATGACGTGCCTCCCAGGGACGCCCCCTGCGGGTCGGTCTCGCCAGTGGCTCGGCGCGGTCCCGGCGGCCGTGGGTGATGGACCGCGTGTCTCAGCCTCCCGCTGCAGACCAGTAACGCCGAGGACGGCGGATTGTTACGCCCCCGGTCGCCCGCTGGCCCTGCCGATCGGTCAGGCGCGGTGGGCAGGGGGCGTGGTCCGGACTACTCGACGATCCCGGAGCCGTCACATCGCGGCCATGCCCGCCGCCCGGCCTACGGCGTCCCGATCCACCAGCTTGCGAACACGGTGAAGGCGACGATCGCTGCAAATAGCAGCAGGAGCACCACAAGGCGGCTCCGCCTAGACATTCCCGCATCATCTCGGTGACCCATCGCCGCGCGCACCTCCTCGAGGGTCAGTCCCCGGTCGCGCGTCTCCCGCGCGTCCTCCTCCGCGCCGGCCAGGAATGCCAGGCGGCGAGCGGGAGGTCGCGGTTGCGCAGGGCGGCGGGGTCGTCGCTCATGCCGGACATGATGCGCCCCCGGTCGCCCGCTGGTCCTGCCGATCGGTCAGGCGCAGTGCGGACGCCTACTGGGGATTGACGCCGATGTTGGCGACCCAGCCCGCGGCCTCCAGATCGTCGCGCTGCATCAGCGGGATCGGCAGGTAGACCGTACCGACGGAAACCGCGTATGCGGTCTTGACGTCGGCGGTCGTCGGCACGTCGAACGTGAAACGACAGGCCGCTGGGAACCCCGGGTCGTCGCTGATGGCCTGCACGACGGTGCCGGTAGCTGGGACGGTCTGCTCGCCCACGACCGTGAGCGGCCTCCTCGTCTCGCCTGGATCAGGGGGGGGCACGTCCCACCGGTCGAAGTCGAAGAGCTGCAGGGACGACCCGGGGATCGTCGCGGCTATCGGCCCCGTCGCGCCCAGGGCGGCTGCGTCGCAGGTTGAACCGAACTCCGCGGTCGAGGCGAGCGGCACGGCGAGGTTCACGTGGATGACGTGGCCGCTCCCGCCACAACCGGCCAGCAGCACGATTACCGCCAGGCCGGCAGCAACACGCGGAAGCCGCCGAGCACCCTCGAGGTTCAGGGTCGCAAGGTTGCGCATGGCTTCCTCCCAACGGCAGCGCGGGTCGGTCTGGCCAGTGGCTCGTCACGGACCCGGCGGCCGGCAGTGATGGACCGCGTGTCTCGGCCTCCCGCTACAGACCAGTGACGCGCCAGACGGCGGATTGTTGCACCCCCGGTCGCCCGCTGGCCCCGCCGATCGGTCAGGCGCGGGGCGGGGAGACGCAGGCCACCAGCGAGGGGCGTCAGCGTGGCTCGACGGCGTTGTGGGACGGTGCCGAGACGTGGATGGTCGAGCGTCGGGCGGGGATCAGCAGCCCCACCAGCCGCAGAACCAGTCGCCGATGTCGTCGCCGATGTCGTAGAGATCGTCAATGAATGCGTTCACCTGCGCCTCGGTCCAGTTGTAGGCGTCCTTGAGGGCCTCACCGGCCTCGTTCGCCGCGTAGCCGACGTCCTTCAAGGCCTGGGCGACCCAGGTCGCGCTCACCTCGTAGACGTCCCTGAGGGCCTCGGCGGTCTCGGACGCACCGTAGCCGACGGTGTGGTAGGCGCCCACGACCCAGTCGGCGCTCACCCCGTAGGCGTCCCTGAGGGCCTCGGCGGTCTCGGACGCACCGTAGCCGACGGTGTGGTAGGCGCCCACGACCCAGTCGGCGCTCACCTCGTAGACGTCCTTGAGGGCCTCGGCGGTCTCGGACGCACCGTAGCCGATCTCGTGCAGCGCATTCGTCAGCCACAGCGGCGTATCGAGTTCGGGGTCCTGGAGCCAGTCGTATGACCTAACGGCCCACTCGTAGGCAGGGACGCCGATGCCTCGATAGAACGACCCCGCATAGGATGCGGCGACGCACAAGGGGTCTTCATCGTCGATGTCCCAGGGATACTCCGGGTCCCAGCAGGTGCGGTAGTACTCCTTGGTATTGAACCACTGCCAGTCCCAGACGTTCCTGAGGGTCCAGAACTCGGACTCGCACATCGACTTCTCCTCGAACACCAGTTCGTCGCAGATGTCGTCCTTCACCGACATCACCTCGTCGGCGAACTTCGTCCCGAACTCGATGCCCCACTCCCGGGTCGATTCCCAGGCACCGATCGCCCACTCCTCGGAGACCGCGTACGCGTCCTCCAGCGCCTCGGGGATGTCGCTGAAGCGGAAGGCGGTGAGAAGCCAGAACCCGCTCTCCGCCGCGGAGGCCTGTCGTGCGTCACGCAGCGCGGCGGCCACCTGCGGCACGGCGAATCCTTGCTGCGCGAGGAGCCCGACGGTCGTCGGGGCATCCGAGTCGAAGGCGTCGAGCAGGGCACCGGCGACGGATGTCGCGTCGAACCCGAGGTCGGCGAGGATGGCGGCCGTTGCACCGTCGGTCGACGCGAAGACGGCGCGGAGCGCCGTCGCGATGTCACTGCCGTCGAACCCGACCGCCTGGAGAACGGAAGCCGTTCCGAACGGAGGCTCCTGGAAGCCGACGCTGAGGAAGGTCGCGATGTCATTGACGGCGACCTGCTGGTCGGCGAGGACCTGGGCTGCGACCAGTGGGGCTGGCGTGCCGGCGCGGCACGCGTTCTGGATCGCTCGGCTGATCCAGTCGGCCGAGGTCTCGGTCGACCTGGCGAGCGAGCCGGGCTGGTAGCCGTTCACTGAGAGGGTACTGGTGACGAGGCCGACGCATGCGGCGGCCGGCGGCCGCGCAGCCGATGCGGGGATGACGCCCGTCGCCACCACCAGAGCAGTTCCCATGAGAAGAGCAAGCAGGCGCCTCAAGACATGTTCCCTTCCTGGGACGCCTGTACGGGTCGGTCGCGCTGGTGGGCACGAACCTAGATATGCGGCCGGAGCTTGGGATCGGGAGTTGGTCCCCCCACACGGTGTGGCGATTCTGGTCGGAACGGCCCATCGATGGCTATGGCCAACCTTGGAGGTGAAACGAGACGATGGTCCCATGCGTATTTCTGGCGCCCC